>NZ_JABEQC010000012.1 GCF_013041605.1 Vibrio plantisponsor
TATTATTTAGCCAATAAAAGACAGCTATCCTAACAGTACTTAAAAGCTATTAGCCATATATACTCAGTATGAGGTCGTAGTGTTCAATCGAGAAAAATAGTTCTTGTTTTGTTCAGTAATTAGAAGTTTTAGATTCTATTATTTCGTCGCTGTAATTGTATCTACTAGTGTCTGTACAATTTAGGGTCTATAAACGTTTTGACGTATCCATCCTTATAAAAAATGAAAAAGCCAGCAGTGTAGTGCTGGCCAAGATCTACTTAATAGAAATTTGTATTCACTTACGCTTTCGCAAACAGGTAAGTACGGTAACCACCAAGTAGGTTACGTGCTTTGTAACCGTTGTTTACTAACTGACGATACGCCACGTTTCCGCGCAGACCTACCTGACAGTAGATGATGATCTCTTTGTCTTTTGGCAGCTCATTCATGCGTTGACGAAGTTGGTCAACAGGAATGTTAACTGCACCTGGTAGGTAACCGTTTTGTAGTTCACCTGGGTTGCGAACGTCCAGCAACAATTGGTCTTCTGTAAGGTTATCAATCTCATCAAAGTGAATCGCAGTTGAATCGCCTTTGATTAGGTTGTTTGCCACGAATGCCGCTTGGTTGATGACGTCTTTCGCACTGCCGTATGGTGGAGCATAGGTCAGCTCTAAGTGCTGTAGCTGCTCTACTGTCATACCTGCACGTTGAGCAACAGCCATCACGTCGATACGTTTGTCGATGCCATCTTTACCCACCGCTTGCGCACCGAAGATTTTGCCTGATTTAGGATCGAACAACATTTTGAACGAAACCACTTCAGCACCTGGGTAGTAGCTCGCGTGGCTGGCCGTGTGTACATACACTTTTTCGTATTCAACGCCTTCACGTTTTAGCTGCTTCTCGTTCTTACCGGTTGAAGCGACTGCCAAATCGAAGATCTTACAAATCGCAGTACCTTGAGTACCTTGGTAAGTTTCTTTACGACCTAACATGTTGTCTGCTGCCATACGACCTTGACGGTTTGCAGGTCCTGCAAGAGGAACCATAGTTTGTTTGCCCGTCACAAAGTCTTTCTCTTCGATAGCATCACCCACAGCGTAGATAGATGGGTCGCTGGTTTGCATGTAATCGTTAGTGTAAATACCACCAAGCTCACCGATTTGCAGACCCGCTTCTGACGCCAGTTTGGTTTCAGGACGCACACCAATCGCCATAATTAAGATATCAGTAGTGAGAGTTTCACCATCGCTCAGTGTTAGCTCAAGCGAGCCATTTATGTGTTGGTGTTCTTTCTGACCTGAGTCCATGCTCGCTAGTGAAGTTGTTGGTTTGAATTCAACCGCTTTCAATGCCGTGCCTAAACGTAAATCGATACCTTTAGCGCGGATTTCTGCGTGAGCAAAACCCGCCATTTCACGATCTACAGGTGTCATCACTTGGTCTGCCATTTCTAGCAACGTGGTTTTAATACCAAGCTGATGGAACGCTTCCATCATTTCCAAACCGATAAAACCGCCACCGACAAC
Source organism: Vibrio plantisponsor (assembly GCF_013041605.1). Lineage (GTDB taxonomy): Bacteria > Pseudomonadota > Gammaproteobacteria > Enterobacterales > Vibrionaceae > Vibrio > Vibrio plantisponsor. The sequence continues at coordinate 1,515 of NZ_JABEQC010000012.1, forward strand.
TGTTGCGTGGTCAACTTGGTTGGTATTAATCGTTTGGATAATTCTATCCATATCTGGAATATTGCGCAGTGAATGCGTCAATGGGTTATCTAACCCCGGAATTGGCGGAACAATCGGACCCGCACCTGGGCTTAGAAGCAGAAAATCATAGCTTTCTGTGTATTCAGTTTGATCGAGAAGATTACGCACAGTAATGGTTTTTTCTGCGCGATTAATGCGGAGCACTTCATTCATTACGCGAACATCAACGTTAAAGCGAGCTAAGAAACTCTCTGGCGTTTGAAGCAGAAGATTGCCGCGTTCTTTGATGTCTCCACCGATGTGATATGGCAATCCGCAGTTGGCGAAAGAGACGAACGGCCCACGTTCAAACATAATAATTTGTGCATCTTCGCTTAAACGACGAGCACGAGCCGCGGCAGAAGCACCACCTGCAACACCACCAATGATCACGATCTTAGTCATAATTTACTCCAAGTTTTGTTCTGGCTCGAAAGGCTAACAAAGCAATTTGTCAGTCTTATGACGAGCAACTAACGTAAGCCTAATTTTTTCAGAAAATAAACTGCTGGACATATCCCTGTGAAGGCACTTTGAATCAGGTTGGCACCAACAAATACCGTCAACCAAACAAAGTTAGGGTGGACGAATGCAGTCAAAATTACTGAGATCAGTATCATACTGCCCGCTAATACTCTTACACCGTTTTCAATAGTCATATTATTACCCTCCGTTGGATTAATGAGCTCACTATAGAATCTTTAATTAGAAATGTCTAATGTTAATTTAACTAATTTTATAATTGCTAAATAAGAATTGACTAATGTAGTTTTGTTAGTAGAATCTAATTCATCGAGTTAAATGAGGGTAAGACGATGGAAGCTGTCAACATTAATACAATGAAGCAAAATGCAGCGGAAGTGTCTGAACTGCTAAGAATTATGGCGCATCCAGAGCGCTTAATGGTTTTATGCCAACTGACGAAAGGTGAAGTCGGTGTGGGTATGTTGCAACAAGGCTCAGCATTGAGTCAGTCTGCTTTTTCTCAACACTTAACCGTGTTACGTAAACATGGTCTTATTAAGGCTCGTAAAGAGTCGCAACAAGTGTTTTATTCGCTCGCAGACAATCGTGTAACACAACTGATTCAAAGTCTACAAACGACATTTTGTGGATAATAATTTTAAATTAAAAACTTTAACTTATAGAGGTAGTTATGGCGTTTTCCATTCCATGGGAATCTTTGGCAGGAGGCATTCTATTAGGTATTTCAGCGACATTGATGTTGCTAATGAACGGGAAAGTAGCAGGTATCAGCGGTATTTTAACTGGCTTGATGACACCAAAAACGAAGGATTTCGCGTGGCGACTATTGTTTGCTTTGGGGATGATTTCTGGTGGTGTACTGGCTGCGTTGATGCTCGGTGGTGAAGCTCCGGTTCAGTTCGAAACAAGTAGTGCGATGCTCGCAATTGCGGGTCTATTAGTTGGCGTTGGTACCCGTTTAGGTAACGGATGTACTAGCGGACATGGTATCTGTGGCATCGGGCGTTTATCTAAACGTTCTATTGTCGCTACCTGCGTATTTATGGCAGTAGCAGCAGCAACGGTGTTTGTCCGTTTCCATGTTCTTTAATTTTAGCTTTTAGAGTTAAAAATAAGCTTAAAACTCAGTGAGTTAAAAACCAGATTGGTTTAAGGACTGGGTTTGTTTAAAACTGATAGGTGCATTCAAATGAATAATATGTTGTTTCGATTAACGTCTCTGTTGGCGGGTGTGTTGTTTGGTATTGGTATGATCATTTCTGGCATGGCAGACCCTGCAAAAGTGTTGGGTTTCCTTGATGTCGCTGGAAATTGGGATCCGAGTTTGATGTTTGTCATGGGTGGCGCACTGATGGTGTTTATGCCTGCTTACTTCTTACTGATTAAACCAAAACAAAAGCCAGTGAATGCTGAAACATTCTGTTTAGCCACGAACAAAACAGTAGATGGTCGTTTACTTAGCGGTGCGGCGATCTTCGGCTTGGGCTGGGGTATTGCGGGTATTTGTCCGGGACCTGTGGTTTCAAGCCTAGCACTGGGTAACTCTGGTGCTTGGATTTTCTTCGCTTGCATGATGGTTGGTCTAGGTGCAACGAACTTATTGATCTGTATTAATAATAGTAAACATGCTGAATCACAAACAGCTTAATCACACTATGCTATTAGTGGTATAGGAATCGAGTATAGGTAGCGACTTATACAAACGAAACTTAGATAAATGAAATAGTAGCGAGCGGTATCTAAGCACTAAGGAGAGTGACTTATGAGATGGTTAACTTTGAGTATTGCTGCGGCACTCGCAAGCACTGGCTATGCGAACGCAGAACAAGCCAGTGAACGTTACATCGTAAAGAGTGAGTCACTCGCGCAAGTTGTGCAACTTGATGGCGTGGTTCAGCCCATTAATCAGGGTACGGTAGCTTCACAAACATCGGGCCGCATTGTTGGCTTAAATGTCGATGTGAATGACTATGTGAAAAAAGGAACAGTGCTGTTGGAAATCAGCGCTGTTCAGCAATCCGCTTCTTTAGATGCTGCTCAGGCTCAGTTGGCAAGTGCGATTGCACAAGACAGGGAAGCTCAAGCGCAAGTGAAACGCTATCGTCAACTTTTCCCCAAAGGTGCTATTTCACAAGACGTGATGGATTCTGCTGAAGCAAGAGCTCGCAGTGCATCTGCAGCGGTGAAGTCTGCTCAAGCAGCGGTTGCTCAGGCCAAAGAATCTCTTGGTTATACCAGTGTGACCGCGCCTTATGACGGTGTCGTAACTCAAAGACACGTTGAACTGGGTGAAACCGTCGCTCCGGGAACCCCGCTTGTCAGTGGCTTCTCGATTGACAAACTTCGTGTTGAGACTGAAATTCCTCAACGCTATCAACCCGCAGTGTCTGACGTTGCTCAATTTGAAGTCGTTTCGCCTCAAGGTGAACGTATACTTCCAACGCAGTACAGCTTGTTCAGCTATGCGGACCCGCAATCTCACACCTTTAAAATCCGTCTGAATTTACCCGAAGATATCTCGACTTTTGTTCCGGGCATGTGGGTGAAGACTGAATTCCATTACGGCAACAGAGACACGATTCTGATTCCGAACAGTTCAGTGGTTCGCAGAGCCGAGCTGAGTTCTGTATACCGAATTCAGGATGACAGCCGAGTGCTTAATCCAGTGCGATTAGGACAAACCTATGGCGATTACACCGAAGTGTTGTCTGGCCTTGAAGAAGGCGATGTCATTTCGACTACCGCTCTAAACGCAGAAGGTAAGTAATTATGGACAAACGACTCGGCATTTCGGGTCGCATTGCCGCGGCCTTCCAAAATTCTGCTATGACACCTTTGCTCGCTTTAGTCGGGCTGTTGATGGGGCTTTTCGCGGTCATTGTGACGCCGAAAGAAGAAGAGCCTCAAATAGATGTAACATTTGCAGACGTTTATATTCCATTCCCCGGCGCTTCTCCTGCTGAGGTTGAAAGCTTAGTAACCACGCCTGCGGAGCAAGTGATCTCTGAAATTCAGGGTATAGACAAGATTTATTCGTTCTCTCAGCCTGACGGCACGATGATTGTTGCCATATTTGATGTTGGTGTAACGCGCAATGACGCTGTGGTTCGTATCTACAATAAACTGTATTCCAACAAGGATTGGATGCCTCAAGGTGTTGGGGTAGGTGAACCTATTATTAAACCCAAGGGCATTGAAGATGTGCCTATTGTGACCATCACTTTGGCGGATAAGAGCGGTGAGTTTGATCAGCAACAGCTGACTCAAGTCGCCCACGGTTTAGAAACCGAACTGAAGCGCATTGATGGTACTCGCGATATTTACACTGTGGGTGGGCACAACACCATCGTTGATGTGCGTCTTGACCCGGTGAAAATGAACAGCTTTGGTATCACGCTTGATCAACTGAATCAGCATCTGCCTTCAGCGAATTCAAGTTCGACCATGCTGTCACTCACTCATGATAACCAACAATTTCCGGTTCAAGTCGGTCAGTTTCTCACTCGTGTGGAAGAAGTCAAACAACTGGTTGTTGGCTTACACAACAATACTCCTGTGTATCTGGAAGATATCGCGACTGTGAAATTTGGGGTCAACACACCAACGCAAAATGTTTGGACCAGTGATAAGCAAGGTATTTATCCAGCGGTGACGTTGGCGATCGCCAAAAAAGGTGGTGAAAACGCGGTAAATGTAGCGAACGCTATCGAGTCTCGCTTGGTTGAGTTAGAAAACCAACTTATTCCTCAAGGTATTGATGTTGATATTACCCGTGACTACGGTAAAACCGCCGCGGATAAAAGTAACACTCTGATTGGTAAACTTGCGTTTGCGACCACTGCGGTGGTTATCTTGGTGGTACTAACCATGGGTTGGCGCGAAGCAGCAGTTGTAGGCTTAGCAATTGTGGTTACTTTGATGATCACGCTATTTGCTTCATGGGCATGGGGTTTTACACTCAACCGAGTCTCATTGTTCGCTCTGATATTCTCAATCGGTATTCTGGTCGATGATGCGATTGTGGTGGTGGAAAACATTCACCGACATATGGCAATGGGTAAGCAAAAGCTGAGCGAGTTGATCCCACCAGCGGTTGATGAAGTTGGTGGGCCAACCATTCTCGCGACATTAACGGTCATCGCGGCACTCTTACCTATGGCATTTGTGTCTGGCTTGATGGGGCCATATATGAGCCCAATTCCAATTAATGCATCAATGGGCATGCTGATTTCATTAGCGGTGGCATTTATTGTTTCGCCATGGCTGGCTGGGCATTTCTTAAAACCCGCGGCGCATGGTCATCAAGAAGGTGGCGCAACCAACTCTATATTCCATCGCATCATGACTCCGTTTGTGACGGCGAAAAATCAGGGTCGTAATCGTTTTATGCTGCTGTTGGCTATTCTGGCTTTGATTGCGGGATCTATTCTGCTACCTGTGTTCCAAGCGGTTGTACTGAAGATGCTGCCGTTTGATAACAAATCAGAGTTTCAAGTTGTGCTGGATATGCCGGAAGGTACGTCTCTGGAGAGAACTCAGCGCGTATTGTTCGAAATGGGAGCAGAGCTGAACAAAGTGCCAGAGATGGAAAGCTACCAAATCTATGCAGGTACTGCCGCGCCGATCAACTTCAACGGTTTGGTTCGTCACTACTTTATGCGCAATCAGGCGAATCAGGGCGATATTCAGGTTAACCTTGCCGGACGCAAAGAGCGTGATCGAGACAGTCATGAAATCGCCAGCTCCATTCGCCCTGTATTAAAAGCTGTTGCAGATAAATTTGGTGGTAAGGTGAAAGTGGTTGAAGTACCACCGGGTCCTCCTGTCTGGTCTCCGATATTGGCGGAAGTTTATGGCCCAACACCGGAGATTCGTAATGCAGCCGCAAGACAAGTCAGAGAAGTGTTCCGCACTACTCAAGATATTGTCGATGTTGACATGTACCTGCCAGAGCTGCATCAGAAATGGCAAGTAGTGATCGACAGAAGCAAAGCGTCTCACTACCAAGTGCCTTATGCTTCGATTGTTGATGCCTTGGCAACGTCGATTGGCGGAAAACCTGTGACTTATCTGCACAGTGAGCACAGCAAGTACCCGATTCCAATTCAGATTCAGGCGAGTGAAACAGCAAAAGTGCGTTTAGAACAAGTGCTGAATATGAAAGTGGGCAGCATGACGGGTAGCGCTTATCCACTGTCTGATTTGGTAACGGTTCGTCAAACGCCTATGGAAGATTACATTGTGCATAAGAACTTAGTGCCTATGGTCATGGTTGTTGGTGATATGGCGGGAAGCGTAGATAGCCCACTGTACGGTATGTTTAACGTGGGCAGTGAACTGGACAAAGCAATGGCTGTTGATCAGTACTACATCAATCAGCCAGATGGTTTAAACGGCATTTCTATTCTGTGGGATGGTGAGTGGACAATCACTTATGAAACCTTCCGCGATATGGGTATCGCTTACGCTGTCGGTATGATTTTGATTTACCTATTAGTTGTAGCGCAGTTTAAGTCGTATTTAGTGCCGTTGATCATCATGGCGCCAATCCCGCTAACCATTATTGGTGTGATGCCGGGGCACGCCCTATTAGGCGCACAGTTCACGGCAACTTCAATGATCGGCATGATTGCCTTAGCCGGTATTATCGTGCGTAACTCGATTTTGCTGGTGGACTTTATCAATCAACAAGTGGAAGAGGGTATCGAGTTCTCAGAAGCGGTGATTCAGTCGGCGGCGGTACGTGCCAAACCTATTATGTTGACGGCGCTGGCTGCGATGATAGGCGCGGTATTTATTCTAGATGACCCGATCTTTAACGGCTTGGCTATTAGTTTGATTTTCGGGATATTTGTATCAACAATTTTGACCTTGTTGGTTATCCCTGTCCTATACTACGTAGTGATGAGAAAACGCTTCGAAAAAAGTCCTGTTTAGGTATAGGGATTTGTAGTCAGTAAGCTTGTGTTAATGCCTCACAATGTAAGCCAATACAGAGTGAGGCATTTTTGTGTTTATCACTTTTGAATCGCCGTATCTGCTATTACTGTCTCTGTCATCACCAGTTATCCATTACCAGTTGAGCTGAGACACAATAGGGCAGTGATCACTTAAGTGGTAGTTGAGCGCATCTTGGTCTTTATAGACCATTTGTTTGGGCGGCGTTGCGTTCAGTTTAGGGCTGACAATCATGTGGTCAATCACCGAGCGAAACTGATGCAGCTGTGAAGCATCATTACGTTTGCGAACCTTGCATGAAGCCTGAGTATTGAGGGTTGCCAGTTCAGGTTTCTGTTTCAAACCCTGAGTAAACTCTTGCCACAACCAGTCGCCTTTAAAGCTCAGGTTGTGATTGAAATCCCCCATAATCACATATTCCTGTCCCTGTTTTTCACGCTCTTTAATCCAACGGTTCAGACTTTTTCCTTGTGCTAACAGAGTCTGACAAGTCTCTTTCTGAGAATAGAATTTCCCTACACAACCCGCTTTGAGGTGTAATGAAAGCGCATGAACAGGTGTGGCACTATCGGGGTAGAGAATGACATAAGAAGCAAATCTTAGTTTGTGATTCGCTTTGCCGTACAAGTCTATGTCTTTGGGATCAGAAAAAGGCACGTTATTACGAATGGCAAAGCCCGTGTATTGATTGATGTCTGAAAACTGGTGGCTAGCATATTTCGGCATCTTTCTGTCAGACAGAACGATAGTGTATTCGGGTTGGCTTACTCGCTTAAAAGCGTCGATGCTATCGACTTCCTGAAAAGCAATTACATCCGCATTGAGTTTCTCAAAATAGCCTTTCAGAGCAGAAAAATCGTCACTGTTTCGCTTCCCTTCATAGACATTATGGTTTGGATTGACGGTGAGCCATTCCATATTCCAAGTGCTCATGGTTAATTTTTCAGCATGCGCAGTGAGTGGTATCACTAAGGAAATCACACTTACAAATAGAGCATAAAATAGGCGCATTTTTTCAATCCTTGTGTCGTGTCTTTTATCGAGATTTTGGCAGCGCTTAATCTATCAGGCTTCCTAAAAAATCAACAACGGATATCACAATTTTTGCGGTTTGCAGCATTTCTTACAAGTTTGAGATCTTGAGCTGTAAGTTTGAATCAATTCTGCTCGGTGGTCCAAATCCATTGATCTATATCAATACTCCAACTTGATGTCGGAGGTTAAATACGCCACAACATATAGTGTCAGTTGGATAATAAAAAGCCCTATATAGTGTGTTTGTGGATAAGTCTGTGAGTATGCTGGGGTAAGGAGAAATTTTGAAACCTATCGTGATCAAACGTGATGGCTCTAAAGCCCCGTTTAACAGGGATCGTATTCAATCTGCAGTTGAAAGTGCCGCAGATCATGTGGATAAAGAGTTGGCTATTTACGCTCTTAATGTAGCACTTGCTGTTGAACTGAAATTGAAAGATTACGAAGAAGTTCACATCGCCGAAATTCAGACGATGGTAGAGAACGAGCTAATGCAAGGTCCGTACAAAGCATTAGCTCGTTCATACATTGAGTATCGCCATGACCGCGATATTTCTCGTGAAAAGCAAAGCGCATTGACCAGAGAAATTGAAGGCTTAATTCAAGAAAGCAACGCCGATCTGCTAAACGAAAATGCCAACAAAGATGGCAAAGTGATTCCAACACAGCGTGACCTGTTAGCAGGTATCGTTGCTAAGCACTATGCGAAAACTCGCATCCTGCCTCGTGACATCGTTCAGGCTCATGAAGAAGGTGATATTCACTATCATGACCTTGACTACGCACCATTCTTCCCGATGTTTAACTGTATGCTGATAGATTTGCAGGGCATGCTGACACACGGCTTTAAAATGGGTAATGCGGAAATTGATACACCAAAATCAATTTCGACTGCGACAGCGGTAACGGCTCAAATCATCGCTCAGGTTGCAAGCCATATCTACGGTGGTACTACAATCAACCGTATCGATGAAATTCTTGCGCCTTACGTAGCCGCGAGCTACGAGAAACATTTAGAAATCGCTAAAGAGTGGGACATTCACAGCCCTGAAGAGTTTGCTAAAGCTCGTACCGAGAAAGAGTGTTATGACGCATTCCAGTCTCTCGAATACGAAGTAAACACACTTCACACGGCGAATGGACAAACACCATTTGTAACGTTTGGTTTTGGCTTAGGCACTTGTTGGGAATCGCGTTTAATTCAGAAGTCTATTTTGAAAAACCGTATAGCGGGCTTGGGTAAAAACCGCAAAACAGCGGTGTTCCCTAAACTGGTATTCGCGATTAAAGACGGCTTGAACCACAAGAAAGCCGATCCAAACTACGACATCAAACAGCTTGCGCTGGAATGTGCGTCTAAACGTATGTACCCAGACATTCTCAACTACGACAAAGTAGTAGAGGTTACGGGATCATTTAAAACTCCAATGGGCTGCCGTAGCTTCCTGAATACATACGAAGAAAATGGTGAGCTTGTTCACGAAGGTCGTAACAACCTTGGTGTAGTGAGCTTGAACCTGCCTCGTATTGCTTTGAAAGCGAATGGTGACTTAGATAAGTTCTACGAACTGTTGGACGGTAAACTGAAACTGGCTCGCCGTGCGCTTGAAACTCGTATCAGCCGTTTAGAGAAAGTGAAAGCTCGTGTTGCTCCAATTCTGTATATGGAAGGCGCGTGTGGTGTTCGTCTAAAAGCTAACGACTCCATTACTGAGATTTTCAAAAACGGTCGCGCATCCATCTCTCTTGGTTATATCGGTGTGCATGAAACGATCACTGCACTGTTTGGTGCGGACGAGCATGTGTATGACGATGCAACTCTGCGTCAACACGCAATTGATATTATCCAACGCTTGCGTGAAGCCGTTGACCAATGGAAAGAAGAAACAGGTTATGCATTTAGTCTGTACGGTACACCTAGCGAAAACTTATGTAGCCGCTTCTGCCGTATCGATGCAAAAGAGTTTGGTGTTATTGAAGGTGTCACTGACAAAGGTTATTACACCAACAGCTTCCACTTGGATGTGCAAAAAACAGTAAACCCATACGATAAGATCGATTTTGAGATGCCTTACCCAGAAATTTCGAGCGGTGGCTTTATCTGTTACGGTGAGTTCCCGAACATGCAACGCAATATTGAAGCGTTAGAAAACGTCTGGGATTACAGCTACTCTCGAGTGCCTTATTACGGCACAAACACACCGATTGATGAGTGTTACGACTGTGGCTTTAATGGCGAATTTGAATGTACCAGCAAGGGCTTTGTATGTCCGAAGTGCGGCAACCATGATTCGTCTAAAGTATCAGTCACTCGTCGTGTATGTGGTTATTTGGGTAGCCCTGATGCTCGTCCGTTCAACTTCGGTAAACAAGAAGAAGTTAAACGTCGCGTTAAGCACCTATAAACGAAATACGATTGAGCAATGAACTACCACCAATATCATCCTATTGATGTGGTCAACGGACCGGGGACACGCAGTACACTGTTTGTCTCCGGCTGCGAACACAACTGTAAAGGTTGCTATAACCAGAGCACATGGTCTTTGCGCTCTGGTCATCCCTATACTCAAGATTTAGAAGATCGCATCATTGCGGACTTGAACGATACCCGCATACCGAAACGTGGTTTGTCGTTGTCCGGTGGTGATCCTCTGCATCCGCAAAACGTTTCTGCCATTCTTCATTTGGTGAAACGTGTTAAGCAAGAATGCAGCGGTAAAGATATCTGGCTATGGACGGGTTATCTGCTCTCGGAACTGAGCGAAGCGCAAAAACAGGTATTGGAATACATTGATGTGCTGATAGATGGCAAATTTATCAAAGATCTTGCCGACCCGAGCCTAGATTGGCGAGGCAGCAGTAATCAAGTTATCCACTACCTCAAATCTTAAGCATAGTTTTAATGATTAGCTCCGGTTTAGGAGCTAATAACTTGCCAATAAACAAGTATCTTGAGCCGTTTCAGCGATAGTGTTACTTTGAAACTCATCACTTGAATTTCAAAAGGCTGTGACTTTCATGTTCTCTCATTTAACTGCTCCAACTCTTGACCCAATCATTTCTCTGTCGGCGGCTTTCCGCGAAGATCCTCGCGCTGAAAAAGTCGATTTAGGCATTGGTGTTTATAAAAATAGCTCGGGCGAAACGCCAATCATGCAAGCAATTTTGCAAGCTCAAGATATTGTGGCGAAAACACAGAAGTCAAAGTCGTACGTTGGCCTTGCAGGATGCGAAGAGTTCAACCAGTGCATGGTTGATTTGGTGTTGGGTGATACGCCTGTGCGTGATCGACTCTCTGTAATTCAGACTCCGGGTGCCAGTGGGGCATTGCGTATGCTTGCTGATCTCATGCATTTTGCTCAGCCAGAAACAACGGTTTGGCTAACAGACCCTAGCTATGTCAACCACAAACCAATCATGGAAGCTGCAGGGCTTAAAGTGAAGTTTTACAGCTACTTTAGCCAAAAGACCAAAATGGTGAACGCTGATCGCATGCTTGCGGACTTGGCGCATGCTGGGCCAAAAGATGTAGTTGTTGTGCATGGTTGTTGTCACAACCCAACGGGAGCCGATATTGATTTTTCGGCTTGGCAGGCGATAACGGAACTGGCACAGAAAAATGGTTTTATGCCTTTTGTAGACATTGCCTATCAAGGCTTTGGTGATGGTCTACAGGAAGATGCAAAAGGTATTCGCTACATGGCAGAGCGTGTAGAAGAGATGCTGATTACGACCTCATGTTCAAAAAACTTTGGCCTTTATCGCGAACGTACTGGGGCTGCAATGGTGCTGGGAAAAAATGCGACAGAAGCAACCAATGCTAGGGGGAAACTGCTGACTTTAGCGCGCACCACCTACACGATGCCGCCTGACCACGGTGCAGCTTTAGTAAAAACTGTATTACAAAGCGATTCATTAACCATAATTTGGAAGAATGAGTTGGTTGAAATGCAACAGCGTCTGTTAAGTCTTCGTAAAAGTTTATGTAACCAGTTGAGAAATCAACACAATACTTCACAATTTGATTTCATAGAAAGCCACAAAGGTATGTTTACTATGCTAGGCTTAACAGCAGAGCAAATGTTACGACTACGCGAAGACTTCGGTATCTATGGGGTTGCTGATAGTCGTATTAACATTGCTGGTTTAACAGAAAAAGACATCCCTTATGTGGCGGATGCGATAATGAAAGTTTTATAGATATTTTTCAGTTTGAGTAGGTGAACGAATGAAACAACAGTGGAAATTTTTAATTCCTTTGATGCTGAGTGGCGGATTAATGGCTTGCTCTACAACGCCTAACGAAGGTGATGCAAAGGATCAAGCTGTTCAAGTTGAAGAACCTAAACAAGAGGTTTCTCAACCAGAAAGAGACCTTAGTAAATATGAAACCGTAACGCCAAAGGTTGAGCCTATTGCTGAACCTAAGCCGGAAGTAAGACCTGAACAACAACCAAAGCCGGATCCTAAGCCACCGGTAGTGGTTGACGCCAAGAAGACAGCGGATGGTCGTTTGATTCTTGGGGAGCAAGAGTGGGTTTATGTTACGGGCTTAAAAGAGAACTTCCGTGCACGTATTGATACAGGTGCGACAACTTCTTCAGTGAGTGCTGTCGACGTTGTACCATTCGAGCGTGACGGCAAAGACTGGGTAAAATTCAAGATTGCACACGACGATGTGATGAGCAAAGAGTTTGCTTTACCTGTTGAGCGTTGGGTTGATATCCGTCAGTCAAGTGCAGAAGGCACACAACGTCGTGCTGTTGTTATGGCGTGGATCCAAATCGGTGATTTGAAAGAATATACTGAATTTACTCTTACAGACAGAAGCCACCTGACTTTCCCTGTGTTGCTAGGTCGCAGCTTCTTTAAAGATGTTGCGCTGGTGGATGTAAGCCGTAAGTACATTCAGCCAAAACATAAGTAAGTTTTCGTATAACTTTTAACTTTTGAAGAGCCAGCGAAAGCTGGCTTTTTTGTGAATCACTGAAAGGGTATAGCTGGAGTTAATATCCTTTTCAGCTCGGTCACTTTTATTTCAGTAATGATGGTTACTAGAGAGCCTAATATTGTTAAACCTGAGAATAAAACAGCACTAACCAGTTCGCCATTTGTGATGTTATACATGGAAATCATTGCCCAAAGCATGGTCAGTGAAGGTGTAAGTATTTGTCCATATGAGTAGTTGAGGCACTCGCGACTTAAGTCCCAGGATACAGTCACTTTATTGGCTATACCGCCTAGCTTCACTTTGTACTTACCTTGATCAAATTGAAAATTGTATCCATGAATGGTTAATATTTCAGTAAGCGAAGAGATTTGCATTGTTACATCCTTGGTTAGTCGGGGTGGGTAAAACCATAATTGCTTGAGCACCACTCTTCCCAGCTTATAGCTCCTAGCTTCTTATGTGCCATATGTATCCGGCAAGGGTGATACAGTCCCAATATTGCTCCAAATAGCAAAGAACTGACAATATAGGTTATCCATTCTTCAGGGGAATTAGACCATGAGGTAAACCACATTAGTGAGCCCCACGTTAGACTATAAAGGGGCATCTGTTTAAAGAAGGTTTTGATTGGTGACTGGAAAACTAATGGTTTACTTGAATTGGCGAACCATCGAGAAAAAATATCGATATGTGGTTTGGTGAGATCCCGAGGAACACCTTTCTCTATTAAATACAGTTTAATAAATTCTGAAATTTCCATATTTACCTCTTCAAGTAGGTACTTATTTAGGCAGATTGGATGAGCATTGATTAAAAAGAAACGTCCAATCCTTTGGCGCTATTTCGTGTTGTTTGATATTAAGTCTGTGATACCCCGATTCCGTGAGTGAGGTAATCTGGATGTAGGGCTTGCCAAATATAGAGCTTTTGTATTTTAACGTTGCGGGAAGTTGATAAAGATATACTTGTCTATCGGAAACGGATAAATGGCTTTTTCTGAATCTTGCTGAAATGCTATAAACCGCGATCATAATGACTGAGGTGATGACTAATGATTCTATCGACGTGTAAGTATCAAAAATAAAGTTAAGAACAACAGTGAGCGTAATATATCCAGCTAGCATAGTTAATATATCTTTCAAACTCCATACGTCATTGGAAAACGGTATTTCTCGTTTCATTTTGGGTTCCTACTGTTGAGTGAATAGATAAACAACCTGAAATGACAAACAACCATGTTATTTCTATGGACTGACGGTAGGTTCGCTGGATTCAATATGCCGTTCAAGAGACGATTTCGTTTTCAAAAGAAATGTCCGATGCATCTCCCGAATATATGTAGAGTTACTTAGGTTGGTTATTACTAATTGCTGTTGTAAGGGAAACTATCTTGAAAACAAAAAAGCCAGTGAACAATGTCACTGGCAATAGCCTTCGGGGGGCAAAGACTTGGATACTTATAAGAAGCTAAGCTTAGAGCTTAGCTTCGAGTTTTCGCTTAAGAAGCAGTTACCGCAGTTTTGTCAGTAGCGCGAGCCTTAAAGAAAGCGTAGCCAAAGCCAGTTACTGCTGTACCTGCTGCGATAGCGACTAGGTACATAAACACAGGAGTAATAGCACCAGGAATTGCTAGTACGAATAAACCGCCGTGTGGAGCCATCAGTTTTGCACCGAACAGCATTGATAGAGCACCAGTCAACGCACCACCTGCCATACAAGCCGGGATAACACGCATTGGGTCTTTCGCTGCGAATGGAATAGCACCTTCAGAGATGAAACATAGGCCAAGTACGAATGATGCTTTACCTGCTTCACGCTCACTAGGTTCAAATTTGTTCTTAGCAAGGAAAGTCGCTAAGCCCATGCCTAGAGCTGGTACCATACCTGCTGCCATGATAGCTGCCATTGGTGCGTAAGTTTGTGAAGCCAACAGACCAACACCAAATGTGTAAGCCGCTTTGTTGACAGGACCACCAAGGTCGAAACACATCATTGCGCCAAGAATAATACCAAGCAGTACTGCGTTTGCTGAACCCATGTCGTTAAGGAAGGTTGTCATCGCAGTCATGATGCCCGATACAGGTCCACCAACGATGTAGATCATGATCAAACCAGTTACTAAGCTAGCAATAAATGGAATGATAAGAATTGGTTTCAATGCTTCCATTGACTGAGGAAGAGAAACTTTGTCAGCAATGAACTTCGCAGAGTAACCCGCTATGAAACCAGCAGCGATACCACCTAGGAAACCTGCGCCAGTAGAGCTTGCTAACATACCGCCAATCAAGCCCGGTGCAAGTCCAGGACGGTCAGCAATTGAAAACGCGATGAAACCAGCAAGTACAGGGATCATAAGAGCAAATGCTGAACCACCACCGATAGTCATCAATGCCGCAGCCAGAGTGCCTTCTTCTTTAAACGCTTCGATACCGAATACGAAAGAAAGCGCGATGATCAAACCACCTGCAACTACCACTGGTAGCATGTGAGAAACACCTGTCATTAAGTGTTTGTACACACCTTTCTTCTCACCAGTGCTTTCAGCATTTTTTGAAGCTTCAGCTTGGGTATAAACCGTTGCCTTTTCGAATGCGTTGTTGATCTCTTGTTCTGTTTTCTTCAGAGCAAGACCCGTACTGGTTTTGTAAAGTTTTTTGCCGTTGAAGCGGTCAAGCGGAACGTCGATGTCTGCAGCAATGATAACAAGATCAGCTTCAGCAATCTCTTGAGCAGTCAGTTGGTTTTTCGCACCAACAGAACCGCGAGTTTCTACTTTGACTTTGTGGCCAAGACGAGAACCCGTCTCTTCCAACGCTTCAGCAGCCATGAAAGTGTGTGCAACACCAGTAGGGCATGCAGTGATAGCAACAATTTTCTTCGCGCTTGCAGCAGGAGCAGCAGGTGCTTGGTAAGTGGTTGCCGCGCTTGCGCTAAGCTCAGACGCTTGCTCAACCGCTGTTTTTAAGTAAGCCGCTGGGTTACTTGTGCATGCAGAGATATCACTTTGGTAGACTTTTTTACCAACAAAGCGAGTAGTATCAACAGGTGTATTGGCTGCGATAATTACGACTTCAGCGTTGCTGATGTCTGAATCGGTAAGCTTGTAGCCTTCAATCACAGAAGAGTGACATTCCACAACGGAAGTCCAGTTTAGTGATTTTGCGGCTTGTTCAAGCAGTCCTGCAGCAATAATGCTGTTTGCAACGCCGCTAGGGCATGCAGTGATAATAGCAATATTCATAGTACGACCTTCTGTCCTTAATCGTTAGATACTGTAAAAGTATCAACTGGTTGTAATTGGATTTCTTTTTGTAGGGTGATTAGTTGAGTTTCTGAAGTCACACCCACACCTACCTGCGTAACTGCAAGGGCAGATAATGCTGTAGCGAATGTGATTAAAGATTCTTTGTCCATATTTTGCATATGACCCCAGCAAAGACCGGCAACTAGGGTGTCACCAGCACCGACCGTGCTGACAACCTCCATACGCGGTGGTTTTGCATGAAGCCATTGGCCTTGGTTTAGCCACATGGTTCCGTTGGCTCCCATTGAGACAACAATGTTTTCGATACCTTTTTCTGCTAGTTCAGCCGCCGCTGTACGGCACTCTTCAGGCGTCACCAACTCACGACCAACAAATTGAGACAGCTCTTCATCGTTTGGCTTAATCAGCCAAGGGTGAGCGTTCAAGCCTGCTGCCAATGCATCACGACTGCTATCGAACAGAACGCGTTTGCCTAGTGAGTGAAGTTTTTCAATCCAAGAAGCACATAAGCTTGGCGAAACACCAGCAGGCAGACTGCCTGCAAGAACGAAATAATCATGGTCTTGCGCAAGGCGAAGCAGAGTCGCTTCAAAAGCCGCGATATCTTCGTTGGTTACCTTGATGCCTGGGAAGTTGATGTCGCTCACTTCACCGTTCGCTTCAACGAGTTTGACGTTGATGCGAGTTGAGCCCTGAATGCGGATGAATTCGTCATGCGCACCCATCTCTTCAAACAGCTGGCAGAACATCTCTTGATTGTCTCTGCCGAGAAAGCCCGTCACAGTAACATCTGCACCGAGGTCACTCAGTACTTTCGCTACATTCACACCTTTGCCTGCCGCGTGCAGTGAACCTTTGTTTACAAGGCTTACTGTGCCCACGTTGAGCGTGTCCAAGCTACCAGTAAGATCCAGCGCTGGATTTAGGGTGATGGTGACGACTTTCGTTGTTATGGCGTTATTCTGCATAAGTCGCCCCTTAACCTTCACCTAGGCCAGCGTTAATAGCAGCACCGATAGACTCCAGCGCTTTAGCCGCATCTGGACCTTCAGCAGTGAACTGAAGTTGGTGACCGTGTTTAACACCCAGAGCAATCACTTTCATCAAGCTCTTAGCATTAACAACTTTGCCATCGCCGTCTAAGTTAGACACTTTGATTGAAGATTCGAATTTCTTCGCTTCAGCAACCAGCATCGCGCCCGGACGAGCATGAAGACCGTGTGAGTTCTTAATCTTGAATACAGCAACATTGTCGCCAGAAGCTTCTGTTGGTTTGTCTTCTTCCGCTTCGTTGCTGAATATAGCCAGCAGTTGTTCAGTGTTTGCTTTCAGGAATACATCTTGTTCGCCAGCAAAGACTTTTTGCGACAGTGTGTTAAGCATGTTTTCGTGTGCGTTGTTGCATGCAGCGAACGCGACAAGTGCTTTAACTGGTAAAGCGTCACATTCACAATGATTAGCAGTGGAAACGAAAGACATACCTGTGCGTTTTACGGCTTTGTCACTGCTCACAACCCATAGACCTTTACCAAGGTGAGTTGGTTTCTTAGTCACTAAGTCAGCAACGAATTCAGCGTCAGCGCAGCCACTGTTTTTTAACAGACCGCCTGCCACAGCGCTCATTTGCACCATGTCGCTTGCCGGGAAAAGAAGTTGAATCAGTGATGCGTCGAAATCGGCTTCAAACTGAACTTCACCATTAAGCAGAGCAATGATGTCATTTGCAGATTTTGCATTTTTCAGTTTCTCTTCCACGCCGTCAGCTGAAAGCACTTTAGTTAACTGTTTCAAGATACCTAAGTGCTCATCTGACTTCGCAGCGATACCTATAGCAACATAAACCGTATTGTCGTCACCCCAGTTCACACCGTTAGGGAAGTGGTGAACAGCAACACCTGTTTGTTTCACTAAATCACGTGTGTCAGTTGTACCGTGTGGAATAGCAATACCGTTACCTAGGAACGTAGAGTTCTGAGCTTCACGGTTTAACATGCCTTCAACATAGCCACTGTCGACTAAACCTTTTTGAGTGAGGTCGGCAGCGATAGCGCGAATAGCGTCCAACTTGTTCGCGTGAGCTTGAGCAAGTTGAATGTTTTGAGTAGTTAATTGCAGCATTGTTTGCCCCTTCTTCTGTCGTAGTTCGACAGGATGATTTTTTAATTCTTTTTTATTGTAGTAACGTTTACTTAACCTTGGCTGAAACGATTCAGCATTTGGTCCAAAAAAATTCAGCAAAGTTGCCAAATAGCTTTCAAATAGTCACTTGGCACATCTACCGATTATTAAGAATTTACCGTAAACATTGACATTGGTATCAATTCCTAACTTTGCTGAATCCTTTCAGCTTTTATACTGAATCGATTCAGCGTATAATTCAACACCAATGAGGATCGAAAAATTGTTTCTATGATCCGACGCACATAAATAGAGCAGTTGATATGACACTAGATGAAATAGCAAAATTAGCTGGAGTTTCGAAAACGACTGCAAGCTATGTGATCAATGGAAAAGCCCAGAAGTATCGTATTAGTGAAAAGACGCAGCAAAAAGTGATGGCTGTGGTCAATGAATACAACTATCGACCTGACCATGCTGCCTCTGCTTTACGAGCAGGGAACAGCCGTTCATTTGGTTTGATTATTCCGGATCTAGAGAACACCAGTTACGCAAGACTGGCAAAACTGATTGAGCAAAACTCTCGTCAAGCGGGTTACCAAATTCTGATCGCCTGTTCCGATGATGATCCGGAAACCGAAATCAGTGCAGCAGAAGCGTTGGTATCAAGACGAATTGATGCACTTTTTGTCGCAAGTTCAATTCCAAACGCCAGTGACTACTATCTAAAAATGCAAAACATGGGTACGCCAGTTATTGCGATTGACCGTCCGTTGGATGACGAATACTTCGCCTGTGTGATCAGTGAAGATTACGGCGCAGCTTACGACTTAACCTCTTCACTTTTGACGGACAATGTAAAAACGGTCGGCTTAATTGGCGCGTTACCCGAGCTGAATATTTCTCAAGAGCGTCAGCTTGGTTTTGAGTCTGCTGTTAAATCAAACCAGCGCGAATTTATGCTCGGTTATGGAGAGCACTTTAACCGTGAAGAAGGGCGCCGAGTGTTTGAACAGTGGGTGAAAAAGGAACGTCTGCCAGATGCGATTGTGACGACGTCGTATACTCTTCTGGAAGGCATATTAGATGTGCTGATGGAGCATCCAGACCTGTTGAAAAAAATTCGTTTAGCAACGTTTGGTGACAACCGCTTATTGGATTTTCTTCCAGTGAAAATCAATTCGCTGCCGCAACAGTTTGAAGTGATTGCCGACAGTGCGTTGGCGCTTGCGCTCAATGCTTCAGCAAAACGCTATCAATCCGGTGTTGAGTTGGTTCCACGCCGTTTGAAAGTGAGAGCGTAAGTTACGCGCGCAAAGAATTATCGATCCTGATTGCCCTTTGATTTCATTGATGAAATACAAAGGGTAATCATTCCTGCATCATCACTCACTCTTTGCCTTTTCAGCGTCGCATTTGCTCGTAAAACGGGTATCATATTCGGCAACTATT
Source organism: Vibrio plantisponsor (assembly GCF_013041605.1). Lineage (GTDB taxonomy): Bacteria > Pseudomonadota > Gammaproteobacteria > Enterobacterales > Vibrionaceae > Vibrio > Vibrio plantisponsor. The sequence goes on from NZ_JABEQC010000012.1 coordinate 20,840, forward strand.
TTAAAAAGTGTTCGTTGCACAGGAAAGGCATGAAGTTTCTTCACACCTCAGATTGGCACTTAGGCCGTCAGTTTCATAACGTGTCGCTACTTGAAGATCAAAGGCACGTATTATCTCAAATCGTTGATTACATTAAACACAACTCGGTTGATGCTTTAGTGCTCGCCGGTGATGTGTATGATCGCTCTGTTCCTCCAACACTTGCCATTGAGTTGTTGGATGACTTTGTCACTAAGATTTGTGGTGAGCTTGGCGTACCTATGCTTGTCATACCGGGCAACCATGACGGAGCAAAGCGATTAGGCTTTGCGGCGAAGCAGATGAAGCAATCCGGTTTGCACATCATTGCAGATTTCGAACATATGCTTGAGCCAGTGGTTCTTAACAGTGAACAAGCCGGTGAAGTTGCTTTTTACGGCATGCCTTATAACGATCCTGAGCTGGTGCGTCACTACTATCAAACTGCGGTTAGCACTCATGATGAAGCGCATCAGCATCTTTGCGGGTTAATTGCCGAGCAGTTTAAGCCTTCTCAGAAGAACGTATTGATCAGCCACTGTTTTGTTGATGGCGCTATTGAGTCTGAATCAGAACGTCCGTTATCCATCGGAGGTTCTGACAGAGTCAGTCACGAACACTTTTTAGCCTTTGATTATGTGGCTCTTGGTCATTTGCATCAGCCGCAAATGAAAGGCAGTGATTATATTCGCTATTCCGGTTCACCTATGAAGTACAGCTTCAGTGAGCAGCACCACAAGAAAGCGATGACTTTGGTTGAGCTTAATAAAGAAGGTTTTGTCTCTGCCAACCAAATTCCACTCAATGCGCCTCATAACATGCGAATTGTTGAAGGTGAGTTAGACCAGATTTTAGAGCAAGGCCGAACGGACCCCAATAGCCATGACTACCTGCTGGTGCGTCTGCAAGACAAACATGCCATTCTCGACCCAATGGAAAAGCTGCGTAAGGTCTACCCAAATGTGTTGCACCTTGAAAAGCCGGGAATGTTAATTGGTGTCGATCAGGAAATGGGCAAAGCTCGTCTTGCTCGCGGAGAAATGGAGATGTTTAAAGACTTCTTCTTAGAAGCCAAGCAGGAAGCATTAACAGAAGCTCAGGAGCAAGCTGTTAGCGCTGTTATCCAGTCATTGAAGCAAGGGGAATAGAATGCGCCCGCTAAGATTATCGATTCAAGCATTTGGTCCTTTTGCTGGCAAAGAGGTGGTGGATTTCACCAGCCTTGGTGCATCTCCGCTGTTTCTGATTAATGGTCCTACGGGAGCTGGAAAAAGCTCAATCTTAGATGCGATCTGTTTTGCGCTTTATGGTGAAACCACTGGCAGCGAACGCACCGGCGATCAGATGCGCTGCGATTATGCAGACACTGAACTTGTAACGGAAATTGAGTTTGAGTTTGAACTTGCAGGCCGAGTGTACCTTGTGACTCGCAGCCCAGATCAGGAAACACCGAAAAAGCGGGGCGAGGGCACAACCAAAAAAGCTCACTCCGCTACCTTGGTGGAAATCGTAGACGGTGAACATAAGCTACTGGCAAACCGTCCCAATCCCGTTGCAAAAGCGATGGTGGATTTAATCGGCCTAGATGTGAAGCAGTTCCGTCAGGTGATGGTGATTCCACAAGGTAAGTTTCGGGAGCTTTTAGTCGCTAACTCAAAAGAACGTGAACAAATCTTTGGTCAGTTATTTCAAACACAAATTTATACTCAGATAGAGCGCGCTCTGTTTGAAAAAGCAGCGGGAATTCGTAAAGAAAAAGATGAGTTCGATAACCAGATCAAAGGTGCGCTGAATGTTGTTTCTGTGGCTTCGGAAGATGAGTTGAAAGAAGAACAGGAAAAACTTCAGCCTGAACTAAAGCAAAGCGAACAGAGCTATCAATCACTACAACAGCAACTGGATGAAGCGAAAAAACAACGCAGCGCAGCTCAGGATCTGAAGCATAAATTTGTACAAAAGGCTGAGATTGAGAAAGCGGTAACCGAGCATCAATCTGAGTTGCCGGATATTGAACAACTGCGCCAGAAAAGAGCCAAAGCAAGGCAAGCGCTGACGCTCGATCTGCCATTTAACCAATGGGTCAGTGCCACGAAGCAATCTGAACAGACAGAAAAAAGCGTTATCGAAAAACAACAGCTGGTAGTGCAAACTAAAGCAAAAGTTGTACAAGCGGAATCCTTGTGGCAGCAAGCGGTTAAGAACGTGCAAGTGGTTCCTGAGTTGTCACAACAGCTTTATCAACTCGAAGAGATAGGTAAAAAATACCGCATACTCGACGACAAACAAAAAGCGCTTGAGACGGCTAAGCAAGCCTTCGCCAAAGCGAAAGTGGAAGAAGAGTCGTTTGAGAAACAGCTAAAAGAGCTGGATACAGAAATTCAAAGCAAACGAGCTGAATACGAACAAACTACTCATGCAGTATCGAGTTTAGATGCTAAACGTTTGTCGCTCGCGAATGTGGTTGAACAGATCAAAGTTCGTCAAAGCAGTGAACAGCTAACCGAACAACAAAGCAAACTTAAGCAAGCCGTGGCTCAGGCGGAAAAAAGATATGCCGACGCACAAGCCGCCACCGCTAATGCTAAGAAAGATGCTGACAGACTGGAAATGATCTGGCACACCAACCAAGCGGCTGAATTGGCGAAGTCGCTGAGCGAGGGTGATGCTTGTCCTGTCTGTGGCAGTTTGGAACATCCTCAGTTAGCAAGTTTTACCGGTGACGTGGTTACGCGTGCGGAAGTGAAAGTTGCCCGAGATGCGCAGCAGTTGTGCGCGTCAAATGAGTTGGAAGCGCTGAAAAATCATCAGTCTGTGGTATCAAATCTAGGTCAAATTGAACGTGAACTGAACCAGTTGTTAGCCAAAATTGCAGAGCAATCGATAGCCGAACTCGCGGTGCTTGGGCAAAGCAAAGAAACGTTAGAGAAAGAGATTCAAACTCTGGCATCAATGCAGCCTCAAGTATTGAAAGCTCAGTTGGAAGCTCTGGAAGGTCGTCATTTACAAACCAAGGCTAATCTTGAAAAGTCTATTGCAGGCACAGCGGACAGCAAACATGCAATGACGGTTTTAGAAACGGAAGTGGCTTCACTATTCGAAGGTGTTTCATCTGGTTTCGATAATGTTGAGCAGGTAAGAGCCCAATATGTTGCGGTTAAAAAGCAGATCGAAGAGCTGCAAAAAACCGAGCAGCAAATGCAGCAACAGTTTGCTGAAACGCAGAAGCAGCTTTCCGCGATAGAATCATCATTAAATGATGCTCTGGTGCTACAAAAGCAGTGGTCTGATGAAAAGCAGAGCACCGAAAAAGCTTGGTTAGAAGCGCTGTCTGAAAGCTCGTTTGAAAACCAAGACGCCTATTTAAGCGCCAAACTGGCAGAAGCGGCGATAGCCGAACTGGAATCGTCAATTCGCCAATACGAAGATAAAGGGGCATCACTGAAAACTCAACTTGAATCAATTAATGGTGAGTTGAAAGACAAACAACAACCCGAGTTAGAGCCTTTAGAACAAGCCTTGACGGCAAAACAGCAACAAGTCGAACAAGCGTTGCAAAGCTATACGCAACTTCGTTCGAGGATGGATAGCCTTAATCAGGTTCAACAGAAACTCAGCGCTCTTTATGCGAAGAATGAAGAGTTGGAAAAAGCCTATCAGGTGTTTGGTACATTAAGTGATATTGCTAACGGAAGAACGGGAGCAAAAGTCAGCTTGCATCGTTTTGTACTTGGCGTGCTACTGGATGATGTTTTGATTCAGGCATCCCAGCGTTTGCAATTGATGAGCAAAGGCCGTTATCTGCTGAAACGTAAAGAAGAGCGTGCAAAGGGTAACAGTGGTTCAGGCTTAGATTTGATGGTTGAAGACGGCTACACAGGAAAATGGCGTGATGTCGCGACCCTTTCCGGTGGTGAATCGTTTATGGCTGCGCTCTCTCTGGCGCTTGGTTTGTCGGATGTCGTTCAGTCATACAGTGGTGGCATCCGTCTCGATACTCTGTTTATTGATGAAGGTTTTGGTAGCTTAGATCCAGAGTCACTCGATTTGGCAATTCAAACCTTAATTGATTTACAGCAGGGGGGCAGAACGATTGGCATTATTTCACACGTCAGTGAGCTCAAAGAACAGATTTCGCTAAGGCTGGATGTTGAAGCTGCGAGAACTGGCAGTTCAATTAAACTGGTTGCTTAACAATCTGAAAATTCGTCTTAAAGAGGGCGGTTTGATAAACGGCTCGCTTTTCTGTTGCGTGTAAAAATCTTCAAAATCATTAAACAGTTCTCTATTTTGCTCGAACTATCAGTTTAGCTCTTTCATTACTTGTAACTAGTTAAAATTGACTATTCTTAATGAGTAACCACATCCTTAAGTAGGCAGCGATGACTCCATTAAATGATAGAAAATTGCTGAATATTATCCGATATGCACCAGCAGTGTTCATCACAATATTTGCTGTCGTGGTTAACGTTATTCTGATTCAAAGCAATCAGGTGGAATCGGAAGAGAAGATAGAATTCATTCGCGAAAACCTTATCGAACAACAAAAGCAGGCAGTTCGAGAACAAATCCAACAAGTCTCCAATCAAATTGAAAAACAAAAGAGCCTCACAGTTAAAACTCTGGAAGATCAGTTGCGAAGCCGTGTGTATGAAGCGTACAACATAGCCACCAATATTTATCAGCAGCACAGAGACAAACCGAAAGAAGATGTTGTTCGTATGATAAGAGAAGCTCTGCGCCCCATTCGTTTCAACTCTGGGCGTGGTTACTTCTTTATATTCGATCGTGAAGGCATGAATGTCCTGCACAGTTATATCCCACAGTTAGAAGGGCAGTCAGTCTGGGAAACCAAAGACGTTAAAGGTTCCTTGATTGTTCAGGAGCACATTGAGAAAGTGAACAACTCTGGTGGTGAAGCTTTTTATCGCTGGTGGTACAGCAAGTCTGATGAAGCTCCTGATAAACATTTCGAAAAAATAGGTTTTGGTAAATATTTTGAGCCATATGGCTGGTATATCGGCACGGGTGAGTACATTGTTGACGTACAAGCTGACATACAAAAACAGGTTATAGATTGGCTGAGTGATTACCGATATGGCAACAACGATTATGTGTTTGTGATTGATAACCAAGGGATAATTATCTCACACCCTGAAGCGTCAATGGTGAATACAGCCGTCTCTGACGAGCTTGGCGTACAGATAGACGAAATTCGAGCAAAAGATAGCGATCGTTCCGGCTTTACTCATTACATGGCCAAGTACATGCCCGGTGCGCTTAACGGTGGAGAAAAAATCAGCTATCTCAAAATGATTGATGGCTGGGATTGGACAATCGGCACCGGCTTTTATGTACAGCGTTTTGAAGCTTATCTGGCCGAAAATATTCGTGCTCTGGAGGCCAGTAACAATGACGAGCTAAAACGCGTCTTGTATGCAAGTTTGATTTCCACGCTCATTATCATTGCGCTTTCACTGAAACTTGGGCGAGTGATTGGTGAGCGATTCAACCGTTTTCAGGAGCGGATAACTAAAGATTTTAATGAACTCAACCAAGTCAAAGACAAGCTTAAATATTTGGCGGAGCATGACTCTTTAACCGACTTACCCAATCGACTTCTTCTCAACGGCATTATCCACACTGGGGTTGATTATGCTCATCACAACCAAAGTTGTGGCGCGGTAATACTGCTGGATGTGGATGATTTTAAGAAGATCAATGATCTTCACGGTCACTCTTCAGGGGATAAACTTCTCAAGACCATCAGCCGAAAATTTGAAAGCATTCTTGGCCCTCACGATACCGTGTCACGTTTTGGCGGCGATGAGTTTATTTTCTGTTTCCCTGCTCTGACGGATGAAGTGGCTGCCCAAGAAAAAGTGATGCTGATACAGCAAGTCTTTGAAGATAAGTTCATCATTGATGGCAAGGTATTGACCACCAATTGCAGTATCGGTGTGGCTATGTTCCCGCGTGATGACACTGAACCAGAAGCCTTGATTCGCAAGGCGGATGTGGTTTTGTATAAATCAAAAGCGCAGCGAAAAGGCAGCGCCATGTTTTATAACTCTGACGTCAATGAAGAAATACAGCTTGATTACATGATAGAGGAAGAGCTGCGAAAAGCCCTCAAAGGTGATGAGTTCAAAGTGCTTTACCAACCACAAGTTAACGTAGAGAGTGGCAAAATCATGGGTGTTGAAGCTTTGGCTCGATGGAACAGTCCACGATTAGGTCCAATATCGCCTGTGAAATTTATCGCTTTGGCAGAAGACATAGGGGTGATACATGAGCTGGGTAGCTTTGTCTTTCGTAAAGCTTGTGAAGACATTCTTTCGATCAGCCCTAATGGCCCTGAGGCTTTGGGTGTTTCAATCAATATATCGCCTAAACAACTCATGGAACCAAGCTTTCCTGAAACCTTAGTTGCAATTACCCAAGAAGTGGAGATTGATATTTCTCGCGTAATACTAGAGATCACCGAGAACGTTTTATTGGAAGATTTAGATACCGTTGCCGAACGTCTCAATAGCATGAAAAGTTTTGGCTTTGGACTCTCGTTAGACGACTTCGGTACGGGATATTCTTCACTGAGCTACCTCAATACCCTTCCAATTACTGAGATTAAAATCGATCGCTCTTTTATTGAGAAGCTGTTAATCAGTGAGCAGACCAAGACTTTGGTAAAAGCGATCATTGCCATCGGTGAATCGTGTCAAATGACCGTGGTTGCTGAAGGGGTGGAGACGATGGAACAGTATAATGAATTGGCTGAATATGGTTGTAATGCCGTTCAGGGCTACTATTTTGCGCCGCCTTTGACCATCAATTCTATCGGTGAGCTTTTGTGTTCTAAGCTTCAGTCGGGTTCAGAGTCGAGCTAGTCTTAAACATAGAATTCATAGCGGAACTTCTCTAAAATGGTGGCTCATTCTTTACCTTTGAACATAATGTCATGCTTAAAATATCAAACACTGTAGAACTGGCGGACTGGGAAATCGAGTTGTCAGCCATTCGCGCGATGGGCAGTGGCGGGCAGAATGTGAACAAAGTATCGAGTGCGATTCATTTGCGATTTGATGTCCAACGCTCCACCTTACCTCCCGTCTATAAAGAAAAACTGCTTGCGCTTTCAGACAGCAGAATCACCAAAGAAGGGGTGATTATCATTAAAGCGCAAACATATCGAACCCAAGAGCAAAACCGAGAAGATGCGTTGAATCGTCTGCGCGAGATGATTGTTGCAGCTATGGTGGTGGTGAAAAAACGCCGACCAACCAAGCCCACCAAAGCATCGCAACATCGCCGAGTCGAGGCAAAGAAACGCAATGGAGCGAACAAGTCTTTACGAGGGAAAGTTACCTATTAAGCTTTTGAAGTTTCAGGGGTAACTGTTCTTTTCATCATGTGATCTCAGTGACACCTTTTTTCTGCATAAAGACTATGCTCTCAACAGTCATATTGGCATGAGGGCAGAGTGATGAAATACCAACATATTTTGGTCGCGTTAGAGCTGACCGAAGAAAACAAAGTTTTGATCAATAAAGCGATCGCAATGGCGGAGACGTTTAACGCTGATGTCTCATTGATCCATGTTGATGGTGCGGTTGGTGAGGTTTATACCCAGTTAATTGATATTCAACAGGACCCAACGCAAAAGCCGCTCAACCAGCATGCCAACGAGCTTCTTCTTAAGTTCCAGAACTATACCAAAGAACAGTTTCCTGATTTTCCAATCAAGCATTTCTGGGTTGGGACGGGCAGTTTGGGTAGCAAACTTAAAAAAGTTATCGAGCAACATGAGTACGACCTGCTGATCTGTGGTCATCATCATGACTTCTGGAGCAATATGGTTTCCTACTCAAGAGATCTGATTAACAAGTCACCGATTGATATTTTGGTTGTGCCTATCGAATCGTAACGGTTCAAGTTAGTGTCAACTCAAGTGGTATGGTGAGGACGAGAAGACAGGATTGAAGAGTAAGGATGCGGAATGAAGCGGAATGAAAAAGAGTGTGGCTTTGGGACCACACTCTTTTTTAGGAATCGATATTATGCCGATGGCTTAGTATTGTTTTGATTGCGGTTTTGGTTTGAACCGCGATTCGGCTTTCTGTTTCCGCTTGGTTTGCCGTTTGCACTTGGCTTACCGTTTGTCGCTGGTTTGCCATTTGAGCCAGGTTTACCATTTCTGTTTGGTTTACCGTTGCCACTCGGTTTGTTGGCATTTGGCTTGTTATCCGAACTTGGTTTGTCACCAAATCCCTTGCTGCGATGTTTATTCTCGCCATTTGCTTTCGGCTTACCATGTTGATTGCCATCACGACGTCCTTCACCACTTGGTTTAGCACGCTTAGGTTTTGAGGTGTTTTTAGCCGCAGGTTTGCCATCTTTTGAAGCCCCTTGAGCCGATGGATTACCCTCTGCGTTAGGCGCTTTTGGCTTTTTCGGTTTTTTAGGCTTCTTCGCTTTAATAGGGCGAGTATCTAAAACAGATTCAGGAACTTTGTTGCTTGGTGCAAATCCTTGCAGTTCCATGCGTGGAAGCACTTGCTGAATAAGACGCTCAATAGCAAAAAGTTCAGGTGCTTCAATCGCTGACACCAAAGTAATCGCTTTACCCACTTCGCCAGCACGACCTGTGCGACCAATACGGTGCACATAATCTTCAGCAACTTTAGGCAGTTCAAAGTTCACCACTTGTGGTAGCTGAGGGATATCAATACCACGAGCAGCAATATCTGTTGCAACTAGAACGCGAACTTCACCAGATTTAAAATCGGCCAACGCTTTGGTACGTGCGCCTTGGCTCTTGTTGCCATGAATCGGTGCTGAGCTGATCCCTTCCTCATTCAGAAACGCTGAAAGCTTGTTTGCACCGTGTTTAGTTTTGGTGAAAACCAATACTTGTTGCCAGTTACCATCTTTGATCAGCTTCACCAGCATCGGTGCTTTCTTTTTCACATCCGCTGGGTAAATGCATTGCTCTACGGTTCTTGCTGTTGAGTTAGCAGGACTTACTGATATCTCAACTGGGTTGTTGACCATCGTTTTGGCTAAGGCTCGAATTTCGTCAGAAAACGTTGCTGAGAACAGCAAGTTCTGGCGTTTCTTCGGTAACAAATCAAGGATCTTACGGATGTCTCGAATGAAGCCCATATCAAGCATGCGGTCTGCTTCATCAAGAACCAGAACTTCCAGTTGGTTAAACTTAACGGCATTTTGGTTGTACAGATCCAACAGACGGCCCGGTGTTGCTACCAGCACGTCTGCGCCTTTACGTAAACGCAGCATTTGTGGGTTTATCTTCACACCACCAAAAACCACAGCACTTGTCAGAGGTAAGTGACTGCCATAAGTGTTGACATTGTCTTCAACCTGAGCGGCAAGCTCACGGGTTGGAGTGAGGACCAGAGCACGAACCTGATTGCCACGAACTTTTGGACCGCGTGACAGAAGCTCCAAAATAGGCAGAGTAAAGCCAGCAGTTTTACCTGTACCAGTCTGTGCCGCTGCCATTACATCTTTGCCTTCTAATACAGCCGGAATCGCCTGCATCTGAATAGGTGAAGGAGTGGTATATCCTTTTTCTTCGATGGCTTTAAGGATTGGAGCAGATAGACCTAACGAGGTAAAACCCATATTTAATTCTCAATTTTGTACTTAATTAATACTCGCCAAAGAGAAAAGATTCTTGATGGCGAAAAGTGCGACATTCTGAGGCTTTAGCCCCACAGTAGCAACAGATAATTTCTTTTCGGCGCTTTTGATTGATGGACTGAAGTTGCGTTTTGCAAGCAAATCATAATTTAAGTCTATTGATATGGTGCTAAACTATATGCTTTCAAATGTTAGACGCACTACAAGTACTGGAACTCATGGACGATTATTTAAAACGAATTAATCAGCTAGAGCAGCAGGTAGAAAAACTGACTCGTGAAAACCAACGTTTGGAAGAAAAGCTTAATGTCGCGCTCGATGGCAACGGTTTGTGTTTGTGGGAGAATCATTTACCCACTGGCAAACTCACCATATTTAATATGGAGTGGGGCAAGATGCTGGGCTTTCAGCCTCAGGAGCTGGAAGCAAATGTCGAGATTTGGAAAAGCCGACTTCATCCGGATGATTATGATTTGGCCGTCGGTGCGTTCGAAGACCACATCAATGGCAAAGTCGATACTTATCAGGTGATTCATCGCATGATTCACAATGACGGCAGCTCGAGTTGGGTATCTGATCGGGGCCGGATTGTCGAATATGACCAAGATGGTAAACCGCTGCGAATGATGGGTACTCACATCGATATCACTAAAGAGAAGCGATATGAACTCGAACTTGCAAGGCTGGCAACGTTAGATCCTTTAACCAATCTACTTAACCGTAAAGTGCTGGTCGAAAAGTGCAATGAAATTTGTCGCGGTTTATTGAACCAACCTGCCTCTCTAATATTTATCGACCTTGATAACTTCAAAACAGTGAATGATCACTCGGGTCATAAAGCGGGTGACTCAGTATTGATAAAGGTTGCAGAATGGCTCAACCAGTACGCTCCGAGCGAGTCGATTATTGCGCGCTTAGGTGGTGACGAATTTGTTGTGCTGTGTGTTGATCACCCGAGAGAAGTCATCAGCCGTTATATCGATCAGTTGCTGACGAATGTCAGTGAACCGATGAAAGTGGATAACGGTTCGGCTCAAATCGGTTTTAGTATTGGCGTGTGTGAGTTCACCACTTCCAATTACACGTTCGAAGAGCTGTATGAACTGGCGGATAAGGCAATGTACCAAGTAAAACACAGCGGCAAAAACGGTGTGGCCTACATCAATGCCGACGAAAATTAATGGTTACCACTCTTTTTAGGGAAAAATTCTGGCCAGTACATTTTGATATAACCGGCTGAAACCCATATCACCAATACGGTTGCAATGGTGAGTTCAAGAAATCCGAAATTGTGTAACCAGTGCCAGTGCGGAAAATCTGACTCAAAAAAGGTGGTCAGTCTGTGCATTGCGATAGCGCTGATCACGGATGGGAAAGTGACAGCCGCGATCGAAGGCTGAAATTTCAACTGCAATAAGCGTAAATAGCAAAGGTAGATCAGCAATGTCATGGTGATAGCAATACCCGCCAGTGCTCCGGTTAGTATTGGGTCTGGGTCAGGAAAATTGACCAGATAGGTGGCGAGAGTTAAGTTAATCGGTGCCGCCATAATAGCCAGAGTTGGTCTTGCTCTGCGTGGCAACGAGCCAAAGAATACCAAGCGATAAAGCACCACTGGCAACATAATAAAGTAGATAGCGACACAAACTTGTACGAGTGTTTCTGAAAACAAGTTGTGCCCAAACTGCGTTCCCGCCAACGAGCTACTGATCATTCCCACCGGATATAAAAACCAGCTAGGTACGATGTTCGACATCTTGAAATTCATGAGTTGAAAGCCAAAGAACAATATCATCATCGTAAAATGCAGCATGAGCGCTAATGCCCACAGCGGGTAGGCAATCAGTGGCGAGATCACCACTAGATAATCACAAAGAATCAACAATGCCATGCTCATAGGAGCCATAAGGCTGCCAGAAAGCGGGTGTTTAATATCAGCAATAAAGGTTTTGTAACTGGTGAGGTACTTTGCCAGAACTGGCAACAACAATATCGCGCCCATCGCAACCAGATAAGGACGTACAGCGAGGCCAAACGTTGGCAGATACAGCGCCCACGCTTGACCTAAGCCAATCATGCCTAATGCAAGGGCTGCCTGAGAAGGTGGCACAGCTTGTACTTGAAGAAACCTTTTCCAGTTCAACGAAAACTCCGCATTCCATCGCCATACAGTGGTGTTATGCAGTTTTGGTGTCCGAGATAAGGCACATCGCTACCACTGTCTTTTGGGTGGCGATATTAACAAGTTTCGCTACTTTCTGTACGACAATAATGTGTGCGATTGTCACAAAATACGTAGCAAATTCATAACATTTAGGAGGAAGACTAAATATTAATCCTCTTTTTACTCCTGCTGCGGCAGATCTTGCTGACGAAGTTTCTCGTTCTTCAATGTACGGTTTAGAAGCTGACTGTAGATAGGTTGTCCGCCAAACATCTGCGCAAATATCACTGCGCCTAAGCCTGTGATGATCAGTGGCAGAATCAGGTTGTAGTTCCCCGTCATTTCAATAACCAGCAGGATGCCCGTAATCGGTGCCCGTACTGTGGCACAAAACAGAGCGCCCATTCCCGCAATCGCAAACATGCCCGGTTCGATATCCAGCTCAGGGAACAGGCTTTTCGCGATCAGGCCAAAGGCATAACCAAACAGTGTACCCAGAGCCAGCATTGGGGCGAAGATGCCGCCCGGAGCACCTGAACCAAAACAGATCACTGTGGTAAAGATGCGTCCAATAAACAACATCAGCAAGATCGTAGCGCTATAACCGCCATTTGTGACGTCTGGGATAAAGTTGATACCACCACCCGTCAGTTCAGGAACATAAAGCAGAGTCAAACCAAAAAAGCCACCAAGCAATGAGCCAGTGATCAAATAGCGTTTACGTTGGTTCTTGTGAATACGTACGAAGATGTCTTGAGACAAGGTGATCAGGCGATTGAATATCACGCCGAAAATGCCGAATAACATACCCAAAAACAGGAATAAGCCGAGAGCTTTCAGTTCAGGCGCATCATATTCCGGCATGGTGATAACGGCTTCCTGACCATTAATCATACGGAACACGATATTGGCGGATACCGCAGAAATAATGACCGCACGAATAGAGATAAGCGAGTAACGAAACTGAGGGCGCATTTCCTCTACAACAAACATGATGCCAGCAAGAGGCGCATTAAACGCCGCTGCCAAACCACCCGCTGCACCTGATGCAAGCAGAGAGTGACGAGTGTCCTCATTCTTAACTCGAAACACATCTGAAATCATGCGGCCGATAGCGCCGCCCATTTGTACGGTTGGTCCTTCACGTCCTAGCACCATACCTGAACCCAATGCACCCATGCCGCCAAAAAACTTCACTGGAATCACTCGCCACCAACGAACAGGTCGAATTCCGTCCATGGCACCTTCAATTTCAGGAATACCAGAGCCTGCCGCTTCAGGTGCAAAACGGTGAACAAGGTAGTAACCCACAAACGCCAGTGCCGCACTGATAATAAACGCCGCCAGCCACAGTGGGAGTAAATTACCAATCTCACTTCTCAGCCATTCTGTACGGGTTTCTGAGACGAAATGAACGGCTTTTTCAAAGTAAGTCCCAACAATGCCAGCCAATATACCCACAGCAAGGGAGAGGAAGAGAACAGAGATGGGCGTTTTGTCTTTAGAGAGAAATTGGTTGATAGCATCTTTTGGAACTTTTGCTAGAAGACTGTGCGTAAACTTCTCTCTGTTGGTCATTTAAAACGGGTCTCATGGTTGGCGTTATGTGAGGAATGTCAGATTATACTTACCATTACCATCAACTATAGCTGCAAAGTTGCAAATTAGATTTTCATATATGACTTTGATAAGAAAACAGATGTGTTTTTACCACTTTTCAAAAAGGTGATTTAGCTAAAAATTTTGTAAGTAAAATTGGCTGGGAAACTTGTATTTCAAGGGATATGAGCCATATTTAAATCGTAAGGCGTTTATCGATATTTCTTACGGAGGATGTGAAAAGAGCCTTACTTACAATTTGGAAGGAATCAAAATTCTATTCGATTGACCTCGTATTTGATTCAATAACATCTATCTACAGATGACAGAATCCGCCCACTCACGATTGAGTAACGAGGAATAAGGCGCGCTCCCGCAGTGCGCCTTTATACTGTCTGCTTTCTGCTCATTGTATTTATTCTGCATCCTCGCTTACCTAGCCAATTGAACTGTAGAAAGTGATCATATAGAAAGCTTTTAACCTCCTATGTATACTCCTTGCAAAAGGAGTATGACCATGACGAATAAAGTCCCAACCAATATCATCACGGGTTTCCTCGGGGTAGGGAAAACGACAACGATATTGAATCTGCTAAAGAACAAGCCTGAAAACGAAAAGTGGGCGGTACTTGTTAATGAGTTCGGTGAAATTGGCATTGATGGCGCGATGATGACTGACCAAGGGGCTTTGATTAAAGAAGTTCCGGGTGGTTGTATGTGTTGTACGGCAGGCGTGCCAATGTCTGTGGGTATTAATGCCTTGTTACGCCAGAAACCTGACCGTTTGATCATCGAACCAACAGGGCTTGGACATCCTAAACAAGTGATTGCCACGTTAACTTCTGACCAATACACGCCGTATGTTGACCTTAAAGCGACGATTGGTCTGGTTGATCCGCGAAACTTGAGTAATGAAAAATACACCAGCAACCAAAATTTCAACGACCAATTGCAAACGGCAGATGTGATCATTGGCAACAAGGTGGATGAGTGTACCGCTCATGATATCGATGTATTCAACGACTGGGTAACGGACCAAACGCCAGCAAAAGTGTTTCATAAACTGGTCACACGCGGTCAACTACCGATTGAAGTATTAGATATTGAACGTGTCCACGGTGGTGCGTCGTCGCATATTGAATCTCACCATCATCACCATGCGGAGATGGAACCTGAGTTTCAGTTAAATCCAAACCAAGCTTTTGCTCGTAAAGAGAACAAAGGGCAGGGTTATTACAGCTGTGGTTGGTTATTTGGTGCTGAGTACCGTTTTAACTTCGATGAGCTTTTCTCAGTGATCAGCGATTTAACCGCAGAGCGTGTAAAAGCGGTAGTGAACACAGACCGTGGCTGCTATGCGTTTAACTCAGCTAATGGTGTGGTTTCCGTGAATGAGTTGAGTCTTGAAGGTTTTGAGTCGCGACTTGAAGTGATTGATTCTCAGCTAATGCCGTGGGATCAGCTGGAAAGCATTCTGTTAAAACTGGCTGGAATTTCCAAGTAACTTCTAAGTTGCTGAAGAAGTCATAAACAGTGGATACGACAAGGGCGACATCAGTCGCCCTTAATTTTATATTTGTAACGAGAAGATTAACGCTTGTTACGCAGGTAGCGCTTACGGCGCTCTTCTTTGTTTTTCGCTTTCTCTTCCGCTTTACGCGCTTCTTCGATTTCCACTTCAATCAGCTCCTGAGTAATCATCTCAGGGTGCTCAAGGGTAATTTGCCCCAGAATACCTTGACGCAATTCATGCAGAAGAATCTCAGACGCTTTGTGCAAATCAACACGACCACCGGCACGCAGCGCACCACGTTTGCGACCAATCTCTTCCATCCACTCAAGATCAGATTCAGGTGATTCGTCGATGTTGTAACGTGCTTTCAATAGGTCTGGGTAACGCTCTGCGAGGTATTCTACGGTATAGAATGCCACTTCCTCATATTCCATTGCCGTATCTTTGATAGCGCCTGTTGCCGCTAAACGGAAACCACTGTGCGGGTTTTCCACTTTCGGCCATAAGATCCCCGGCGTATCGGAAAGCACAATACCATTTTGTAGGTTGATACGTTGCTGACGGCGAGTAACCGCAGGCTGGTTGCCCGTCTGAGCAATCGCACGACCCGCTAAACAGTTGATAATGGTTGACTTACCAACGTTTGGAATACCCATGATCATGGTGCGAACGTTCTTGCCCAAAGCTTCGCGGTTTGGCGCTAACTTGCGGCATAACTCCATGATTTGCATCACTTCATTCTGGTTAGAAGTGGTAATGGCAATCGCCTTTACACCTTGTTCTTTCTCTAAGTGCTCAATCCAAAGCTGAGTCATTTCAGGATCAGCCAGATCGCGCTTGTTCAGCACTTTTACACAAGGCTTTTCTTTGCGAAGTTTCGAAATAATCGGGTTTTCACTACTGAAAGGAATACGCGCATCCAACACCTCGATGATCACATCAACTTGTGGGATGACTTCTTCGATCTCCTTGCGAGCTTTATGCATATGCCCAGGAAACCACTGAATATTGTTGTTAACCATTTGAATTTATTGCCTTAGTCTTCATCTGAAATGTGCGTTGCTATACAGCAAATCTAAGAAGTCAGATGATCATTGGTTAATTTGAATGGCGGCTATTGTACGCGAGATTGTTCGATGTATCCAACTCACCATTCAGGGTCTGACTGAGTGCTTATGTGGTCGTTTAATCAAACACACTTGAGAATGAATAAATTCCACTCAATCTATTGATAAAACGCATACCACTTTAGGGTAGTTTAAAAACTCAATTGACCTACATCATGTATTAATTTACTCAGAAAAATAAAACTTCGCTTAGTTAAGAACCTAACCCTTAGGAATTACAATGAGCAAGTTGAAGCTAGTCGTTATCGGTAACGGGATGGTAGGTCACCGTTACATCGAAGATTTAGTCGAGAAAACCGATGTCTCTCAAATGGATATCACGGTTTTCTGTGAAGAACCTCGCGCCGCATACGACCGTGTGCATTTGTCCTCGTACTTTTCACATCACACTGCGGATGAGCTTTCTTTAGTTAAAGAAGGTTTTTATGAAAAGCACGGCATCAACATCCTTCTTGGCGAACGTGCAATTAACGTTAACCGTGAAAATCACGTTGTGTATTCAAGCACAGGTCGTGAGATTCAATACGACAAGCTGATCCTTGCTACTGGCTCATTCCCATTTGTTCCTCCTATTAAAGGTCATGAAAGCAAAGACTGCTTTGTTTACCGCACCATTGAAGATTTGAAAGCAATCGAAGCTTGCGCGAAGAAAAGTAAGTCAGGTGTTGTTATCGGTGGCGGCTTGCTAGGTCTTGAAGCTGCGGGCGCTCTAAAGGCGTTGGGTGTGCAAACTCACGTAGTGGAGTTCGCACCTAAATTGATGGCAGAACAATTAGATTTGGCTGGTGGTAATCAGTTACGTCAGAAAATCGAACGCATGGGCGTGAATGTTCACACCAGCAAAAACACGCTTGAGATTGTTCCAGAAGGGACAACTGCTCGCAACGTGATGCGTTTTGCTGACGGTACAGAGCTAGAAACCGACTTCATTGTGTTCTCTGCGGGTATTCGCCCTCAGGACAAACTTGCGCGTCAAATGAATCTGGATATCGCGCCTCGTGGTGGTGTAGCGATTAATGACCACTGTCAAACCTCAGATGAGAACATTTACGCGATTGGTGAATGTGCTTCTTGGAACCAAATGTTCTTTGGTCTTGTGGCTCCGGGCTACAAGATGGCAACAGTCGCCGTTGACCACCTGCTTGGTAAAACGGAAAGCAAATTCGAAGGAGCAGACATGTCTGCAAAACTGAAATTGCTTGGCGTGAAAGTGGGTTCAATCGGTGATGCGAATGGTCGTACGGAAGGTTGTAAGAGCTACGTTTACCAAAACGAAGAGCAAGAAGTTTACAAACGTCTGATTGTATCGAATGACAATAAGAAACTGCTTGGCGCAGTGCTTGTGGGAGATACCTCTGACTACGGTGATCTGCTTCAGTTAATGCTCAATGAAATTGACCTTCCTGAACATCCAGACGCACTGATTCTGCCTGCGCATGCCGGTGCAGAAAAACCGGCTCTTGGTGCCGATGCGCTGCCTGAAAGCGCAGTGATCTGTTCATGTTTTGATGTGACTAAAGGCAAGATCGCACAAGCGGTTGCTGATGGTCATCATACTCTTGCAGATATCAAAGCGGTAACAGGAGCGGGTACAGGCTGTGGTGGTTGTGTTCCATTAGTGACATCTGTTTTGAATGCGGAACTTGCTAAGTCTGGTATCGAAGTGAAAAGCGATGTGTGTGAGCACTTTGCTTACTCTCGCCAAGAGCTATTCCATCTTATCCGAATTGAAGAGATCAAAACTTTCGATGAGCTACTAGCAAAATACGGCAAAGGTTACGGCTGTGAAGTGTGTAAACCGCTGGCAGGTTCTATTTTGGCTTCATGCTGGGGTGAACATATTCTGAAACCTCAGTTAGTGAAACTGCATGACACCAATGACAACTTCCTAGGCAATATCCAGAAAGACGGTACTTACTCTGTTATTCCGCGTATGGCGGGTGGTGAAGTAACACCACAAGCGTTAGGCGCTCTGGCTGCGGTAGCTGAAGAGTACAAGCTATACACCAAAGTAACTGGTGCTCAACGTATTGGTCTGTTTGGCGCGCAAAAAGATGATTTACCTGAAATCTGGCGCAAGCTGATTAACGCTGGTTTTGAAACTGGTCAAGCGTATGCCAAAGCACTGCGTATGGCGAAGACTTGTGTGGGTTCTACTTGGTGTCGTTACGGTGTTCAGGATTCTGTTGGTTTAGGTTCATTGATTGAAAACCGCTACAAAGGCATTCGTACTCCTCACAAGATGAAGTTTGGTGTATCTGGCTGTACTCGTGAATGTGCGGAAGCTCAAGGTAAAGACTTAGGCATTATCGCAACAGATGCAGGCTGGAACATGTACGTGTGTGGTAACGGTGGTATGAAGCCTCGCCATGCGGATCTTCTTGCAAGCGATCTAGACAAAGAAACACTGCTCAAATACATCGACCGTTTCATGATGTTCTACATCCGTACTGCTGCGCCACTGCAACGCACATCGGTTTGGTTAGATAACATGGAAGGTGGTGTGGACTACCTGCGTAAAGTGATTGTTGAAGACAAGCTAGGCATTAATGCTCAACTTGAAGCTGACTTAGCGAAGTTAGTGGATGAGTATGAGTGTGAATGGAGTGCGACCATCAATGACGAATCACAACTGACTCGTTTTGCTCATTTCATTAACTCAGACAAACGTGATGAAAACGTCGTGTTTGTATCTGAGCGAGCACAACACCGCCCAGCAACGTTCACGGAAAAACATCCTGAAGCGAAAGGCGACATTTTGCACGTAGCTGCGACAGAAGCATAAGGGAAGGTTAGATATGTCATTTGAAAAAATTTGCCAAATCAGCGACATCATTCCAGGTACTGGCGTTTGTGCGCTGGTGAACGGTGAGCAAGTAGCGGTATTTCGTCCTACTGATGCGGAAGAAGTGTTTGCTATCAGCAACACAGATCCGTTTTACCAATCGAACGTGCTGTCTCGCGGTTTGATTTGTCAGCACAAAGGCGAGCTTTGGGTAGCAAGCCCACTGAAAAAGCAGCGCTTCAATTTGGCGACAGGTAAATGCATGGAAGATGAACGTTTTAGCGTGAAGTCTTACCAAGCGCGAGTCACCAAAGGCGAAGTTGAAATCGCAGCCTAACTGATTGATGCCCCTCTCAATGGGAGGGGCAGATTCAATAGGCAAAGGCTTTAGTCGAGAACGAATTTGAAAGCCTTTCTCTATTTAATCTTCCGTTTTACACATTTTTATTTTTACATTTTAGGAGATCCACATGTCTGCATTAAAACCTGTAGAGTTTGTCCAAACCATGATCGACATTGGTGAGGCAAAAGTGAAAACCAGCACTCGTGATCTAGTATTGCGCGGAATGATGGCTGGTGTGATTTTGTCGTTAGCCGTAGTAGTGGCGATTACGACTATAGTTCAAACAGGCATGGGCGTTGTTGGCGCACTCGTGTTCCCTGTTGGCTTTTGTATTCTAAGCTTAATGGGTTATGACCTAGTTACTGGTGTGTTTGGCATTGCGCCACTGGCTAAATTTGAAAATCGTCCGGGTATCACTTGGGGTCGAGTGCTTCGTTGTTGGGGGCTTGTTGGTTTCGGTAACCTTGTTGGTTCACTGATCGTGGCTGGTTTGATCGCACTCTCTTTAACTATGAACTTTAGCGTTGAGCCAAATGCCGTTGGTCAAAAATTTATTGCTGTTGCAACGGCTCGTACTGTGGGTTTTGAAAACCTAGGTGCTGATGGTTGGATTACCTGTTTTGTGCGCGGCATTCTATGTAACCTAATGGTGTGTCTAGGTGTCATCGGTAATATGACTGCTCGTTCTGTGGCTGGCAAAATCGCAGCAATGTGGCTTCCAATCTTCATCTTCTTCGCATTGGTATTTGAACACGCAGTAGTAAACATGTTCCTATTCCCGCTAGGTATGATGCTAGGCGCAGATTTTGGCGTGGCAACTTGGTTGAACTTCAACCTAATCCCAACCATTCTTGGCAACATCGTGGGCGGTCTAGTATTTACTTGTATCCCTCTATACCTAACTCACGCGAAAACAGCGCCAGCGTTAAGTGCAGAAACTGAAGTAAACGCTGAAGTAGCACTAAGCAAATAATCAATTAAGGCTCCATCATGCAGGTGATGGAGCCTTATTAAGTCTGAATAGTTTTGGCTATAAAAAGCAGTGACTTGCATAACCGACGAGTACTTCTTCTTATATCCAAATTTGAAACGGCAGGCGTTGCTATGAATACAGATATCACTGTGAACAACCTTGATTTAAAAACGGGTTTTGTCTCTCTTGTCGGTGCAGGGCCAGGTGACCCAGATTTGTTGGCCGTGAAAGGATATCGAGTCATTCAACAGGCGGAAGTTGTCGTGTATGACCGTTTGGTATCAGAGCAAATCCTAGCCTTAGCAGATGAAAGTGCAGAGCTAATCTATGTTGGCAAAAAGCTCGACTATCACTGTGTGCCTCAAGATCAAATTAATCAGATTCTGGTGCAGAAAGCACAAGAAGGTAAGCGTGTTGTGCGTTTAAAGGGCGGTGACTCGTTTATCTTTGGTCGTGGCGGTGAAGAGTTAGAAGAGCTTGCTGAATATGGCATTGCCTATGAGGTGGTTCCGGGCATTACCGCAGCGGCTGGCGCAACCGCTTATGCAGGAATTCCGCTCACTCACAGAGACCATGCGCAAAGTGTTCAGTTCATTACTGGTCATGTGCAAAAAGACGGCCGTGAAATTGAATGGCAATCTCTGGCGCAATCAAATAACACACTTGTGTTCTACATGGGTTTGAAGCAAAGCGGTCACATCATGGATAACCTGATTGCTCATGGCTTAGATCCACAGATATCGTGTGCAATTATTGAAAACGGTACACGACCAGAGCAGCGTGTATTCCAAGGTAAGTTAAGCGAACTGGCACTGCTCGCGGAACAAGCACAAAGCCCAGCTCTGATTGTGGTCGGGAGCGTTACTGAGCTGCACAACAAATTGGATTGGTTTAACAAATAAATAAAACTTTAGTGTTTTATATCCAGAGAAATCTATATATTCTCGACACTTTTGGTTAATAGTTTCACTTTTACCTGTAAGAAAGCTCGCTAATTTCTTACAGGTATCAATACCTAGCATTTTGCATTATTTTCCCGTCTATTTAGTTCACATTTCATAAAGTAGTAAAACTTATTTGCGCACTAAAATCGTGGCGTACTTCCATAGCTTTTATGCCTGTTGATTATTTGTTTCCTAATAAATCTGAGAATTAGTTCAAATGAGTGTGAAACTTAGATGATATACGACTTGTTACACTATTTTTCAATTAATTGTTTTGTATGAATTTTTGTACTTAAGTCTGAGCTATAGTTTAGACAAAGCTGAGCGTGATATAGCTTGGTCACGTTTTTTTTGCGGGTTTCGAAAACAACACCTGTAGGTGGCTGTGAAATCGCTTGTAGGAATTGCCTTAATTTCATTCGCATTGACATGTCCATACGAATTGAAGACCTAGTTAATGATAAATTCTCCCACCATTAGAAATTCTTTATTAACCAGAGTTTAAATATCCGGATGAGATATTATTTTACTTTATTAATCTTAACATTATTTTCTTTTGACGTTATTGCTGCTGATATATCGGTGCAATTAGAGGCTGATAAATCGGTTTATGAAAATAATGGTTTTGTTACTTATACAGTGACGGTGTCTAACTTGACCGATAGTGTTATTGATGTTTCATCGGTTTCTGCAGATTTCTCTGCCTATTCCATAACACAGATAAGTGCCTCATCCAGTTTTTTATCTGAGAGCGGAGATTTTAGCTCAAGCGGCAATTTGCAAGTAACTGACGCAAGAATCCACGCTGGTGGACACATTAAATATGTAGTTCAAGCTTTGGTTGCAAATGACACAACCGCAGACATTATCATTCAGGCTTCAGCTCTTGCTAGTACCAGCCCAGATGCTGTGACTTCGGAGTTGGTTACGGTTACTCCGGTCCCTTATAAGTACTCTTTAACCCTATCTTCAGATACGAGTGAGTACCCAGTATCTGGTCTTCTGACATACACATTAGTAGCAGAAAACATAGGTGCCTACCGAGTTCAAAATCTCGATATCGAGCAGATATTTAGCACGTTATTGGTTGAAAATATTGATGGAACCAATACCGCGCCTTTCACTAAGATCGTCAACAGTGCCGTAAAAGAAGGTACTGAAAGTGATGTCGGTACCTTTGAACCTCTTGGGGATTTAAAGGTCACTGGCGCAAGCATTGCTGTGGGTGGCAAGCTCACATATACAATGCAAGCCACTCTAACGGAGCGACTAGCCGGAGACATTGTTGTCTCCGCTACTTCACAAACTAAAGATGGAATTGTTGCAAGTGATGAATTAACTACGCCTCCGAAGGCTGGCACGTTAGAGATCATCAGACATGAGTTTGTGAACAGTTCTCCTTATTTAGTCAATGGTGAGATGAAACTTCATCTGGCGGTAGAAAATACTGGGGAAGGTATCGTTCATAATTTTAGGGTTCAGCATAATATCAGAGATATTTTGACGACCTTAGGGAATGACTTAGTTGATTCCAAGGTCACCTTCGATCATACCGATATCAGTGGGCATCCTTATAAAACGTGGTCAATTGCTATAGATAGTATTGGGGACAACTCGGTTTCTAAGTTGGGTAGCAGCACGGTGACGGATGATTCTCTTGATGATGTAGTTTCTGTTTATCCGGGTGAAACGATTGATTATCTGATTACTGCTGCCATCTCTCCAGTTGCTATTGGCGACATCAAAAACTTAACTGCGAAAGTCATCAATGATCAAGGCTTATTGGCGTCAGCGGCGAATACGATTTCGACGCCGATTGGGACGGAACGAGTATTACAAGTCGGCGACCCAGAAATTCATATAAGTAAAATAACGTCTCAGCCACAATATAGTCCAGGTAAAAGCATTGAATATAGCATTATCGTTGAGAACTCATCCGATAAGTACTTTGCTAATAACCTTATCATTGTCGATAAGTTGTCTTGTATTCAAACTGAGCAAGCGGCTGGGCACGGTAATGGTGCAGCTTTTAAGTCTTGGAAGCTGGAGGTTGTTAATGGCTCAGACAGTGAGGGTACAGATGTAGGTAAGTTTGATTATGGTACGACTAAAACTGGCGATTTAACAATTTCTCCGGACATAGCTCCGGGTAAAAAAGTGGAATATAAACTTACTGCAACAACAACGGACAGTAGTATTGGCCTGATTCTTGATGATACGAGTTGTGCTGATGATGTAGTAGAAAGTGGCACTGGTATTGAGATGCCTGCCAACGCTTTATCAGTGACGAAAGATGTCGACACCTCAAAATACTCTGCTGGTCAGGAGATGACGTACACCATTAAAGTTACTAACACTAGTGATGCTATTGCGAATATGGTCCCCGTCGTTGACGACCTTACTTCTATAATGGTGACGGATGTTTATGGCAACTCTATTCCCGCTTTCTCTTCATGGGAAATTACCGCCGACTATGGAAAAGATATTAGTGGAGTAGATGGGACGGTCACCTCACCAGACATTTTAGATGTTCAAGCTACGATTCCTCCTCATACAGTTGTTACTTACACGATCAAAGTTCATGTTGCACCGACCGCAAATAGTAAGATCAGCAACATAGTGACTGTAGACGGCAAAGCGATAGCTGATAGGGGATCTGTTCCTAAAGAGTTCTCGCTTGCAATGAACAAGTCAGTCAAAGTTGATGATGAATCTTCTTTTCAATCCCTTTACAGTCATTACTCCAAGCAAAGTAATGTTGTTACCTATCAGATAGTTGTTGAAAATGATAACACTAACGGCTTTGCTACCGATGTGGAGATAAAAGACCCTATCAGTGCGATTGAAGCTGATATGTTGGAACCAGACAATACAACAATGCCAGTGTTCAGTTCCTGGACCATTAGCTCTACTAAGCAAGTTATGGATATTTCGGGGTTAAGCGCCGATGACCAGAAGCAACT
The DNA here is from genome assembly GCF_013041605.1 of Vibrio plantisponsor. GTDB lineage: Bacteria > Pseudomonadota > Gammaproteobacteria > Enterobacterales > Vibrionaceae > Vibrio > Vibrio plantisponsor. The sequence continues at coordinate 44,929 of NZ_JABEQC010000012.1, forward strand.
GTTGAATGCCACTGATGTAGGAACATTTTCTGACAATACAGACCTTGATACTACTGCACAGATCCCACCTAATGTACGAGTTATATACACCATTGTGGGACAAATTGATCGCTCATCGAGTAGCAAAATTGTATGGGGCAGTTTCACTAATACTGCCACGGTGTACTCACCGGACAACGGACAAACCCTTAGTGATGGTGCGGCGGTTCAACCCGAAACTCCTGATGTGCAAGTACTGAAATTAACTCCAAATGATATTTTTCAACTGGGGAGTGAAGTTTCTTTCGACATTTTTGTATTTAACAAAGGTTCTGGTTATGCCAATGATGTAGATGTTTCGGATGATATTAATGGATTAGGTGTATTCGAACCTGGCTGGACTATAGAAGCAACTACGGATGATCACATAAGTAGCGGGAGTTACGCTGACGAAAAGTCCACTTGGCCTGATGGTGGCAATATAGCCTCAAAAGTGGATATCGATCCTAAGTCTGATTCCGGTAAATGGAATGGTATGGGTTACGTTAAATACACGGTTAAAGGTATTGTGAGAGCTGATTATGAGAAACAGGACATCTCTAATACAGCGAACATTCACGATCCTGCAACAAACACTAATCATTCATCAACCGCTGAAATTGGTAAAGATGGTGATGCCGATCAACTTAATGTTTCTATTATAAAAACCTCAGATAAAATACAAGTCGCTCCCGGCGGGTATATTACCTATACCATTACCTTGATTAACAACAGTACTAATACCATTGCGAACAATCTGACAGTTGTTGACCTGATGTCAGAGATAAAGTCTGTGCTTGCCAATGACAACAATGATAGTGGAATAAATGATGGCAAAATGGATAACGTTTCAGATTATCTGGATCAGTCCCCATTTGTACACTGGCAGTTCAAATTACCTGGTGACGCTAGCTTTGGCCCTGAAACCACAGAAGATTTCATTTATCCAGCAGCAGACTCTACAGATGTACTGTCGCTAGCTCCTCAATCAACAATAGAATTCCAGATTAAAGCGTTGGTGAAAGACAACTATGTCAGTCAAGTGCTTAAGAATGATGCGTATGTTTATCGCGACTTTGGTGAAGTATCGTCACTGAATCATGTTTCCCACCATGAAAATCGATTGGCATCTACTGGCGCCGGTACACAACGACAGCTATTGGTAAACGGTGTACCTAGCAAATATTACTCCCCAGGTGATGAACTGACCTATACGGTGAAAATTTATTCCAATACAGGGTATTTGAACAACCGTCATGTTGCTGAAGATATTCTTGGAGTAGATGTTTTGTTGATGGATGGTACATCGGCAAATCCGTTTAAAAATGCTTTTTCTGTAGATGTTGTGAAAGATGATAGCAATGGTAGCAATGGTACGACGACTGGCGAATCTGAAGGGGTTGTTGAGGACAACCAAAATATTGATACCTACATTGATGTTGCAGGTGGGGATTACGTTTTATATACCGTCAAAGGAACTGTACGTGATGATGCTGTTGGCAGTATTGCTATCGGTGGCATTACGGTTAAACCCAATGATTATCATCTGGATTTTTACAAAACCACTGACGAAGTGAACTATCACCCAGGAAAAACAGCGACTTACCATTTACATATTACCAATAACGGGTTGGCTAACGCCTACAACATTCCTGTGGTAGATGAGTTATCAAAGGTACAAGTTAGCTTGGTTGATGGCTCAACTGGACCAGCTTATACCTCTTGGACTATTGCGCCGCAAGTGACACTTGATCCTTCTTTACCAGGCGGTAATGCTCAAGTTGGAGACTATGCAGATAATCAAGATATCAATACGTTAGCTTCAATACCAATGGGAGCGACGATTGACTATGTGGTTACTGCTACGATAAACCCTAACGCCATCGGCGAAATTACCAACGTTCTTTCTGTGAACGGCGATAGAGTCAGCTCTTCTCTTACGCCTGATGCCAATAAATTTAACTATAGCAAAGCGATTAAAGCCTATTACGACACAGATGGTACAACTTCACTAGGTTTAGAAGGGTATAAGCCGGATGGCTATATCGAATACGAAATTGCTATTGGCAATGAAAACGAAGTCCATCTCAACGATATTGCCGTGCTTGATGATATCCAAGGGGTCATGACTTCTTGTTACAACATCACGACTGGCACAACTTATAGTTGCCCAGCTTTTGATAGCTGGACAGTTTCATCAGAAGTCGATTCTAGTGGTATCACTGATGCAGGAAACATTTCAAATAACACCAACATCGATACCACATTTGATTTAGCTGCTGCTAACTATGGTTCTTATATTAAGTACACGGTTAAAGCTCATATTGTCGAAAATGCAGTTGGTGAGTTTAAGAACACCGTATTAGTCAATGGTCGTTATCAGGCTTCTTCTGATCGTTCAACAATGTTGCCGCCAAATTTAGTAAAAGCGCACAGAGCTTTTACCGATACGTCTCTAGCTACCGTTAAGAAAACTTACAATCATCAGACAGATGATCAACAAGTGGCTTATCACCTTCGAATCGATAATAACGGTAATGGACTTGAGTATGGCAAAGCCCTGATTGAAAAATTCTCAGAGTTGCAAGTTCGCTTAGCGCAAAAATCTGATAGTGCTGGAGACAGTGATAAGGCTCCGGCATACCTACCTAAAGGATGGTTGATTACGGCAAACACTTCTGGTGAGCCTATGACCTCTATTGGCGGTTTTACCCGAGGAAACAATGTCGATATTGATATCCCTCATGTATCAATAGCTCCGGGTGGTTACATAGAATTTGTCATGGAATCAAAGATTCGCGAAGACGCTATAGATGCCATAGATATAACGCCAACATACGGTGGTAGTAATCTTCCACGGGCAAATATTACCCCAGACGCTGCATTATTGAATGTCACTAAAGAGATTGTTTCTCTTGGTGGTAACAACTACACCAGCGGTGATAAATATAAACCGGGCGACAGCATTGAATATCGGTTTGTGGTCGAAAATACAGAGCCTGTTTGGTACGACAACACAGTCATTAAAGACTTGATTTCTAATATTAAAGTTGAAGTGATCGGTGGAAAAACCGAATCAGCATTGATTGATACAAATATTAGTCATGTTGTATCAACGGGATTAAACAGTGTTGTTGATACCAAACCGTTAAGTTACGAAGCCAATGGTGATTTGAATATTGCGGCATCGGACGGTTTGGATATTGCACCCAATGAGACTATTACGTTTACCATCACAGGTAAAATTCGTGAAGATGCTGTAGGCGTTGTCGATGCAAACAGTGCGACAGGCGGGGATAACACAGTAACGACCGATGCTATTCCACCCCACGACGCAAGTTTAACGTATGAGAAATTGGTAACGAATACCACCGCAGACGGGAATGCGTGTTCGTTTCCTTCAAACTCTGGTTCTGGTTGTCTGTATAACCCTGATGGCCAAGTTGTATACCAAATTCACATAACGAACGAGGGTGAGGGTACTGCGAATGATGTCGTGATTCAGGATCTGGTTAATTCAATTGCGACCTCAGATAGCGGTATTGCATTTTCTTCCAGCAGCGTTCGTATCGTGGAACAGCCAGACAGCTCACGTTTCTCTATCTCGGGTCAATATTCGGGAGTCGGAGATTTGGACGCTAAGTTTGATTTGATGGCTGGGGATACAGTGGTATTTGAAATCACCGCTACTGTTTCTAATAGTGCCACCGGCACGATATCTAATGTCGCAACAATTAATGGTAACAATACCAATACTATTGTTCTTGACCCAGGTATTGCCCAAATATTGGCGACAAAAGAAACGGACATTAACACTTACATTCCCGGTCAAACGATAAATTACACCATCCATGTGGTGAACAAAGGGCAGAAAAACAGTTTTGTCTATGTTACGGATATTGTTTCTGATTTCCTTGTAGAAACAGCGGATGGTTCTTCCAAGCCAGCGTTAGAAAATTGGAGCATTAAGTCTCAAGTGCTGGCCGACTCTTCTCCAACAGTGACAGATATCTCTGGTTTAACCGCCTTAGAGTCAGGCACTAACATTGATATTAATGATGTGGAAATTGAGTTAGCAGGAGAACACAGTGGTGTTGAAACACACGTAGCCATTACTATTACAGGTAACATCCGCAAAGATGCTGTAGGAGCTTTCCATAATATTGCTACTGTTGCGACGCTAACAGAGTCTAATAGCTATCGTGTTGACGTCTCGCCTGAAAACGGTGTCCTCGAACTGTCGAAAGTCGCTTCAAAAACACCCGCTACTTATGTTCCTGGTGAGACTATTGGTTTTGATGTTGAAGTTAAAAACAGTGGTTTGGGCTATCTGACCAACGTCAATATTTCTGATTTGTCTGCGGACATCAAAACGGATTTCGCTGGTCAGGCTCGTGAAGGCCAAGTATTCGAACAGTGGACAATAACAAACGTCAGTGTCACGGGCGTGGAGCCTACCCTCAGTCAGCAAATCTCCGGGAGCGAAGTCACTGGTGCGAATGGTTATTCTGTTAACTACAATATTGCGCCGTCTCACTCGGTCGTGATGCATTTTGAAGGTGTCGTGAATGATAAGGCAATGGGAGATATTACGAATACCGTTGTTGTGTCAGATGAAGAGGGTAACAGTCGTACAGCACAAGCGACTTATACACCTGAAAAGGCGAATTTAACGGTAACGAAAACCGTGGATAAACCGCTATATGAAGCTGGCGATACCTTGACTTACACCATAGTCGTCGCCAACACCACAGGGGCTTGGGCTAAGGATGTTCATATCACGGATATGCTTTCTTCCATCGAAACGACGACGATCGACGGCTATACGGTTTCTGCGTTTAACCCTGATTCTATCGCAATAAATGCAACGTCATCGACAGGTGCTACGACTATCCCTGTAGTAAATTCGGGCGATATTGATGGAAGCATAGAGATTGCACCTAATGACACCTTGACCATCACTGTTCGCGGAACGCTCGATTCAACAATTCATGGTCAAGTGAAAAATACAGTCACAGTTGAATTGGACGGTGCTACTCAGACTGCCGAAGCGGTCAGCGAGCCAGTCATTCCAGAAGTGAAACTGACGAAAGTTGCACCGGTGGAGAATTATGTTCCGGGCGAGGTTTCTGACTTTGTCATTACCGTTGTTAATGAAACAAATGGATTTGCAGACAACATTCAGGTTGAAGACCTTATCTCTGGTTTAACCGTCGATACCATCGACGGTACAACAGAAGCGGCATTCAGTTACTGGGTACTGGATATTGAGAACAGTAACTCGAACACGGTCATAACCTCTCGAGCCTCATTGAACGAAGATATTAAGTACAACATTGATCTTGCCCCTTTAGACACGGTCACTTTTAAAGTGCATGGCACAGTGAATCAAAAGGCTGTTGGAGTGATCACTAACACGGCGACAATGATATTCGACGGTAAGACCCAAACTGCATCGGCACAGTTAAAACCGTTTGAGCAGGATATCAGCTTTATTAAAACGTTAGCGGATGGCTCTCAGGAAGGAGAGTACAAAACGGATGAAGAGACCGAATTTCATATTACGTTAGTCAATAACGCACAAAGTTTCGCTCAGAGCATCAAGATTACCGACATCATTAGTGACTTGACTGTCGTTAACTTGTTGGGGAATACGGTTCCGGCACTGACGTCGTGGGATATCAACTATGAAATCAAAAATGATAAATACAATACGACGACAGTCGATCCTTTACCGCTAGGGGATGATCTCGACGTTACAGTAAATCTAGCTCCAAGCGCAACAGTCGACTTTATTGTTAAGGGTATCGTCAATCCTATGGCATTAGGGGTAATCACCAATACCGCAACTATGGATGACGGTAGATCAACGTCAGAGTCTACAGTTACTTTGAGGCCGGGTGGTGTGGTTCTTATTGCGACAAAAGTTGCTGATAAAGCCGAATACACTAACGATGATGATCAGATTACCTACACTCTTGCAGTGACTAACCGAGGCTCTTCTGATGCACTGAATGTTCATCTGGTTGATGAAATATCAAAGCTCCAAGGAGTGAACGGAAGCCCACTGTTTACAGAGTGGAAGACCACAATTAGTGAGTACGATACAGCTACTTCAACTACTACTGTACTGGATACTCAAAACTCGGTTGACCTTGACTATACCTACACTCTCAAGGCTTATGAGGGGAATATTATATGGGTGACTATTGTCGGCCAAATCGGTAAAGGACTGGATGATGACATCACCAATACGTTTAGTGCTACAACGATTGGAGGTGACACCGAGCAAGCGAGTGTCACTGTGCATGTTAAAAAATACTCTGATAACGAAGGTGAGTTGGTTGTCACCAAGAAAGCACTGCAACAGACCGCTCAGGTTGGGGATGTCGTTGAATACGAAGTCACTATTGTCAATAACAACGAGTCAGAATTCAAAAACGTTCATCTGACTGATCGATATCCTTCTGGTTTCCAATATGTTGAAGGTTCTGCTGAGATCACGAATAGTGGCCCTGACGGGGAATTTGATACTGCTGATGATGTATTCAACACCAATGAACCAACGCTAGCGAATGTGATGTCGTTCAGTGTGGGTGACATGCTGGCGTATGGTTCGAGTGGTTCTACTGTTCAAGAGAAGATTCGTATTCGTTACTTGATGCGCGTTACTGTCGGCGCAACCTTTGGTAACTATACCAATACGGCTTATGCCATGACGCCAGCGGAAGGAATGACGAGCGGAGCGCTAGAAATTAAGTCAAACATGAGTAGCGCTACCGTTGAAGTGACACCAGATAAGCTTTTTGATACTGCATCAATAATCGGAAAAGTATTTGAAGATAATAATGGTGATGGCTATCAAGCAAGTGCAACGGCTTATGATATCGAGGTCTCGATTGATATTGATCCTTCTCTTATTGTTACTGGCTCTGCGACGCTAAAAGTCGAAGGGGAGAAGAAGAAAGACGTTTCTATTAATGGCAATAACATTGTGATTCATAAGCTGATTGGTCAGTCTCGAAATCGAACGCTATCTGGTAGCCACAAGGCGACCATACAGTTTATTTCCAAGACGGTTGATTCCTTCGCTTTCACCGTCAAAACAAAAGACGGGACTCACATCATCGCGCATGAAGATGATTCATTTACCACTGAACATTCAGGCAATAAGTCACAGAGTTTAACGGCTGAGAATCTTCAAATCACTCGTAATGTCTACCAATTTGGTAATCAATATTTGCGAGAAATCGTCATCGAAAATATGGGGATTTATGAAGAAGGTATTCCGGGAGTTAAGCTGCTAACTGTCGAGGGCATTGTGATAGAGACAGATCAATATGGTCGTTATCACGTGCCAGATCAATGGGTACTGAATAAGAAAGGTCAGCAGTTTCTTGTCAAACTGGATACAGATTCACTGCCGACGGGTATGAAAGTTGTCAGTGAGAATCCTAAGGTCAGACGTATCACACCAAATGCTCTGAGCAAGTTTAACTTTAGCGTACAGAGCATCAGTGATGAGTAAGTATCGATCGAACCCTCTCAATAAAATCCGTATGAGTTTATTAAAAAAACACTATTTAACGGCTTGCATTATGGCAAGCCTGCCAACAGTTTCTGTCGCAAAGGATCCCGACGAGTTAAAGCAGCTTCGCTCCACTAGAATGTCGGAGAAGATCAATGTTCATGAGCAAACAGATAGCTCGCGTATCTACCTAGAACAAGGCGCGATTTGGGCAAGCCGAGATATAACAAAATTTAACCCCGTTTTAGCCGTTAGCGTAACTGACGAGGTTGAAGTTGAAAACGGCAAGTTTGTCAGTCCTATGAGTTTTTCCGTCGACACTAACTATGGCTATTACATTAAGTCATGGCAGTTAGAAGTCTATCGTGGTGGAGACCGACATCTATCACAGCCGTTAGTCGTTCAGAAAGGCCAACAGTTGGCAAATAGCACCAGTATTGAATGGGATGGGACTACGGATGCCGAGCATAAGTTTAAGCTAGGTCAACAATTGATTTTCCGCCTGAAAGCTTGGGATGAAGAGGGGAATATGGATACCACCACATTGGGTGTGGTTGACCTTGTTCGACCTGATAAAGAAGTATCGATAGATAAAAATACGGGTCAGTCAGATAAAGGGCGTCAACTTGGTCGGGCGAACCTGATGCGCCATAACATTCCGACTTCATCAGGGTTGGCTAAATTTATGGGTACGGGGCTCCATGGTGTCGACAAAGTTGTTATCGGTGAGGATGAATTTGACGTTGTCGAAGGCGAGCTTTATGCAGAAATATTCTTACCAACAGACGCTTATAACTTCCCGACAACCGTAGTATTTGATGACGGAGAAGAACGTCGCTTTTCCCTTTATGCTCGTATTCCCGACACATACTACGCACAAGCAGGCTTAGCGGATTTTTATATTGGTTCTAACCGTGTAAGTGGTAGCACTGGGGCATTAGATGTAAATGACCAGTATGAAAAAGACATCTATAGCCAAGGGCGATTAGCCTATTTTGGGCAGGGAAAATTTGGCGATAAGCTGAGAGTTACTGCCCATGTTGATACACAAGAACATGCCATCAAAGACATGTTTAAGCATCCTTTCGCCTCGAATGATAATTCTACGGTATTTGATATCGTCGATGGTGATGACGAGATGATGTATGGTCACTACGGTGATGGTTCCAACATCCGTAAAGTGGTGAATACACAAGGAAAGGTGTATTTAGACGTCGAGTACGACAAATCACAGTACTTGTGGGGTAACTTCAACACTGGAATTGCAGGGACGGATAATAGCGATTACAACCGCAGTTTGTACGGTTTTAAAGGTGATTATCGTACCCGTTCAACGACCAAATATGGTGAAGATCGATTAAACATTGTTGGTTTTGCTTCTCAAAGTGAATCTTTGTTTGCTCATGACGAATTTCTTGGAACGGGAGGCTCCCTTTACTTTCTGCAACACGGAGAAGTGATCCCCGGTAGTGATAAGGTCATGGTCAAAGTCACCAACAAGGATAGCGGTATTGTTGAGAAAGAGATCGTACTGACAGAAGGCGTTGATTATGAGATCGATGATTACCAAGGTCGCATCATTCTAACCAAACCACTGTCTGACATTGTTTCGAGTAGCTTTGGTGATGTGATAAGCGATTCACCTCGCGGTGGCTATGAAAACTATTTAGCGGTGGACTATGAATACGTTCCTACTGGAAGCAGTGCTAAAGAAGCGATGGTTTTAGGTGGTCGAATAAAGGGATGGGTTAATGACTATGTTGGGCTGGGCGCTACCTACGCAAGTGAGGAAAAAGATGCGCAAGATTATGAGCTTTACTCTGCCGATTTAACCTTAAGAGCGACAGAAGGTACTTATTTGAAGACCGAGCTTGGTCAAACAAAAGGTACTCAGACCGATAGTAACTTTATTTCGTTTGATGGTGGTTTGACTTTTACACCTATTACCTCGGCAACAGAAGGCGACAGACAAGGCAATAACCTGCAAGTACTTGGTGTTGCAAGCTTATATGATTTAGCTCCGAGCATTTTTGGTGCTGTGGGAAATGACATCAAAGCTTGGTATAAATCGAAAGATGCGGATTATTCTTATGCCAGTCAAAATGACAATTTAGAACAAGAGTCATATGGAGCAGAATTCCGATTCCAACTTAGCGACTCTATTCAATTTGCTACTCGCTTTACTTCGATGGAAGAAAAAGAAGTGGATGGCAGATTAGAAACTGACAGTGAACAAGTAGAAGCCGAAACACAGTTCCTAATCGCCGACAATTTCAAGTTATCTGTTGCTGGTAAACAAATTAAAGAGCTAAACCAAGAAAAAGAGTCTGGCACAGGCACGCTCTTGGGAGCGAAAGCGGAATATTTTTGGGATAGCGAGAACAGTGTTTATATCAAAGGTCAAACTACCGTAGATAATACCGATAGCTACGATGAAAACGACAGTGTCACAGTGGGTGGCGAGACTCGTGTTTTTGACGATATTACCCTAGGAGCCTCTTATACTGCGGGTGACAGAGGCGAGGCGACAGAAGGGACAATCAACTATGACGTGAATCGAGACTATTCGACTTATGTCACTTACGTTGATGACAACTATGAAGACCAAAATAACGTTATTTTGGGGCAAAGGGCTGCTTTGACTCAAACCGTCGATTTTTATCAGGAAAACCAGTTCGTTAAAGAAAATAATGGCAAAGGTCGTATCGATTCTTTTGGTTTTGATAACGAAGTAAATGATGACGTCGATGTGGGCGTTTCCTATCAACAGGGCGAAATAGACTACGGGGTTAACCCAGAAAACGCCATAGTGGGCGTCGTACAACGCAAAGCCGTAAGCTTCAATGTCGCTGCTGATTTGTATGATGTGATACTCAAACACAAACTAGAGTACCGAGTTGACGAAGCACAACAAACGAATGAAAAAGTCATTCAGTGGGTGACGACAAATAGTTACACCCATCATCTGACGGAAGAATACACACTATATGGAAAGTTCAACTATTCACGTTCAGAAGATGATACGAATAACGAGCTACTGGCTCGCTTTATTGAGTCAACAATAAGTTTGGCATATCGCCCAGTATATAACGACAATCTTAACTTGTTGTCGCGCTACACCTACCTCGTTGACTTTGACAATCTGAGCCGAGATGCCACTTATTCAGATGAAGTCAGTCATATCATAGAAACGGAAGCTCTCTATCAATGGGATGCGAACTGGGAGTTTGGAACCAAACTTGCCTACAAAGACAAAAACCAGATATTTAGCCGTGCATCTGGCGCAGATGTTGATGTTGATACAGACATCTATCTGGCAGGGCTAAGTGCCTCATATTTAATTATGAAAGGTTGGGACATTACTGGTCAGTATCACTGGAAGATCGATACACAGTTCGATGAAGTAGAAGATGGCGCGCTCGTTTCGTTCAATAAATATGTTAGTGATAACTTTAAAATAGGTGTGGGATACAACTTCTCCCGCTTTGATGACAACTTAACTAATGATGATGACTATGATGCACAAGGTCTCTTCATTAACTTAATCGGCAAGATCTAGAGGAAGGCGCAATGAGTGGTTTGAGCCGTAAAGTTAAATTAACGATAGCTTCAGGTTTCAGTGTTTTGGCATTAGCTGCATGCAGTACCGACACATATGTTAGCCAAGAAAATGTCGATAAATACGATCATCGAGTCAGTAAGTTCCTTATTGCAGAGTGTCTATCCCCTCAGAGAGAAATAAAAATTGCAGTTGCTGAACATTTTGATTTTGATAGGTATGAGTTAAAACAAGAAGATAGCGCAGCGTTGGATCAGTTTGTGCGCGATATCAGGAAACTGAAAGGTCGTATATCCATAGCGGCACATACAGATTACCAAGGTTCAGAGACCTACAATGAGCAGTTGTCGCTACGTCGTGCAAACTCGGTCAAAGAGTACCTACTAAAAAATCTGCCTAATAATGAATATCAATGGGAACTCAAACACTTCGGAGAGAAGGTGCCGCTATTTAAGGAAAAAACATTAGAGGCTAATGCTGCCAACCGTCGTGCGTATGTGATGTTTGAGCAAATGTTGGAAACGGAAACTCATGCTTCGTGTTTACCACCTAAGCCAAAACGCAAAGTTTTTGTCGCTTTAACCTCTCACTTTGAGTTTGATGATGCAACCTTGAGAGAGGAAGATAAGCAAGAACTGGATACGATTGCTTTAAAGCTAGAAGAGTTGCAAGGGCATATATTGATCGCTGGGCATACTGATTATCAAGGTTCTGTTAGCTATAACAAAAAGCTAGCGTTAAATAGAGCCGAAGCGGTAAAGGCGTACTTGGAAACCAAGGTTGCGAACACTGATTCGTTTATATGGGAAGTGAAATCGTTTGGCGAAAGTGAGCCCCTTGTGCATGAGAAATCATTGGTGGCCAACAAAAAAAATCGCCGTGTTTTTGTTGTCTTTAGAGAAGAAACCGTTCAACAAAGTAAGAAATAAGTTAAAACATGATGTTATGACTCTAGTTTTATTAACGAGTATTGAAACGCACATTGGCTAGAGAAAATATTAAAAATTACGAACAACAGAGACGTTGATTACAGAAGTCAGACAACAAGGAAGCAGTATGAATTCACCAAAAGTTGCGATTATCACCGGCGGTGGGCGAGGTATTGGCGCAGAGACAGCAAAACTCTTTGCTCGCCAAGGTTATGCGGTGTGTATCAACTACAAATCAAATGCCGATGCGGCGGCAAGCGTTGTGGAAGAGATTGTGGTAATGGGTGGTCAATGTATTGCGGTACAGGCTGATGCCTCCCAAGAAGCAGATGTCATGCGACTGTTTGAAACCGTGGATAAGCAGTTGGGTACTCTTACAGTGCTTGTTAACAATGCTGGGATCTTGAAAAAGCAGATGCGTCTGGATGAGATGGGTGCTGAGAGAATCAATACTATCCTCAGTAATAATGTCACCAGTTATTTTCTCTGTTGCCGAGAAGCAGTTAAACGCATGTCTACCCGTCATGGTGGGCAGGGAGGTGTGATTGTGAATGTATCATCAACCGCTTCTCGTTCTGGTTCTCCAAACGAATATATCGATTACGCTGCATCGAAAGGCGCGATAGATACTCTTACGAAAGGTTTGTCTCTTGAGGTAGCAGCAGAGGGCATTCGCGTTAACTGCGTCCGTCCCGGATTAATTCATACTGACATGCATGCTGATGGTGGTGAGCCCGAACGAATTGAAAGATTGAAATCCAAAATCCCGCTCCAGCGAGGTGGTCTCCCCGAAGAAGTCGCAGAAGCTATCTACTGGTTAGCTTCAGAAAAGTCATCTTTTTCTACAGGTAACTTTTTGGATCTAGCTGGTGGTTTGTGAGCTGTTACGAGAATAAATGGAACGAGTGAAAGATTGCCAGAGTGTACATCCTTCGACTGTCTTGAGACGTAAATGTTAACAGTGTCATAAAATCAAATAGATAACCGTTATCTATTTAGCTGAGAGATATTCCTTTAACCATGGTTATTTTTTAAGTTTTGTTGTGATCTGTTTCATATCAGTTCTGGAGTTGTTTTAACTTTCGATCTTCTTTGATGTTTATTTGTTGCACATTATTTACGTTTTTTCGAAATATGTATCTAAGTATTTCATCGTGTATAGTGTCTTGTGCTTTTGTTTGGTGGATTTAATAGAATCAAACGTTGAAAAATGGGCTGAAATAATGATTTTTAGAAAGCCTTTGGAACCAACATCTTTGATTATGGAGTTACGATGAGTAACCAAGCATTAAATCAAGCGACATCACCGAAGCCGAGCGGTATGGATCGTTTTCTTAATTTCATTGAACGGGCAGGTAACAAGATCCCTGATCCGGCAATTCTATTCTTCTGGGCACTCGTTATTACTTGGGTTGCGTCCGCACTGTTATCAAACGTTTCGTTTGACCTTGTGAACCCAAGAACTGGCGAAGCGCTGGTCATTAAAAATTTGCTAACTGGTGAGTCACTAGCGAACTTTCTTGCGAGCATGGTTACAACGTTCACTGGCTTTGCACCGCTAGGCATCGTGTTGGTTGCGATGTTAGGTGTGGGTGTGGCTGATTCTTCTGGCTTCATCACTACTGGTCTGAAGAAGATGCTGAACTTCACGCCAGCGAAGCTATTAACGCCAATGCTGATTCTGGTAGCGATTGTGTCACACACCGCAGCTGATGCAGGTTACGTACTGGTTATTCCTCTGGGTGGTATTATTTTCCACGCAGCAGGTCGTCATCCGCTAGCGGGTATTGCAGCGGCATTTGCTGGTGTTTCTGGTGGCTTCTCAGCGAACTTTATCCCTTCTGGTATCGATCCATTGTTAGCGGGTTTTACTCAGACAGCGGCTCAGGTTCTTGACCCTGAGTACGTAGTAAACCCTCTGGCGAACATCATCTTTACTGGTCTTTCTTCTGTTGTGGTTATTGCTATTGGTTGGTATGTAACAGAGAAAATTATCGAGCCACGTTTGGCAAACACGCCAATTGATGAAGATGCAGAAAAAGCGCCGGATCTTGCGTCTTTCACTGAGCTAGAATCAAAAGCTTTCCGTTACGCAGGTTGGGCAATGGTTGCTGGTATCGCGCTTCTTGTTGCTGCGCTAATGCCTGAAGACTCAGCACTACGCTCTCCAGATGGTCAGATTACTGCGTTTTCAGCGCCAATCATGAAGTCGATTGTGCCGTTGATCTTTATCCTGTTCATCATTCCAGGTTATGTCTACGGGCGAGTTTCTGGCACATTTAAAACCAGTAATGACATCATCAAAGCGATGGCAACGACTATGTCTACCATGGGTGCATACATCGTAATGTCGTTCTTCTGTGCTCAGTTTCTATCGGTTTTCGCTCAATCAAACATCGGTACTATGCTAGCGCTATACGGTGCTGAAGGTTTGAAAGCAATGAACCTTCCGGGTGAAGCAACAATCGTGGGTATGATCCTGCTAACTGCCTCAGTTAACCTAATCATCGGTTCTGCGTCTGCGAAATGGGCATTGATTGGTCCAATTCTAGTGCCAATGCTGATGGCGGTGGGCATCTCACCTGAGCTTTCTCAAGCGGCTTACCGTGTTGGTGATTCGGTATCTAACATCATTTCGCCTCTGATGGTGTTCTTCCCACTGGTAGTGGTTTACTGCCAACGTTACGTGAAGTCTACTGGTATCGGTACTCTGGCTTCTCTGATGATGCCATTCTCTATCGCGATGCTGATTGGTTGGACTGTGTTCTTACTTGCTTACTGGGCGGTAGGTATTCCACTAGGTATCCAAGCACCATACGAATACGTAATGTAGCCACGCCGAATACAAAAAAACCTGCCAAATATTGTGCAGGTTTTTTTTGCTTTTATGGGGAGTGTATAACGTCAGAATAATGGTGTTGAATATGCGCAGGTTATGACGGACATTGCCTAAAAGTGAAAGGAATTATTGCATGAGCTATCACCCAAAATATTGCATGTTTTATTGTCCTTGAATCAGCATAAATAAAAATATTCACAAATATTTATATCTATTTGAACTAATCGGTGTATAGTGCACACAGCTCTTAAACGTGAGCTATTTATGAAATGTTTAGTTCAAGTCTCTTCTCAGTTTTCTTTCGATCGATTTCGTTATACTACTCCTGCGGCAACTTATTCTTCATCTTCCATCAAATAGCCTCGATTTTGGATTTTATGATGATTAACGAGGTATTTATTATGTCTAATAAAGCAACTGGCTCAGTAAAATGGTTTAACGAAACAAAAGGTTTTGGCTTCATTTCTCAAGACAATGGTGGTCCAGATCTATTTGTTCACTTTAACTCTATCGTTTCAGAAGGCTTTAAAACCTTAGCTGAAGGACAGAAAGTAACATTTAGCGTTGAGCAGGGTGCTAAAGGCGCTCAGGCGACTAACGTTATAGCAGCTTAAGTTAGCTCTAGAAATAAATAAGCACGAGTTGCTTATTTAAATAGAAAAAGAACGAGTAGGATAAAAACATTTCGAGAAGCTTTTATCCTAAATTCGCGCAAGTGAATAATTTATTTTTGATGACCTGAATAGTCTGTTTAATCGATATTTTTGTTTTTTTATTTTTATGTAACTCTGGTTTTAATTTCGTTGTTACTGAAGTTTTTATTATTTCTATAAAATATAAATCTAAGAGTGAATATCTTTTAAAAAATGCTTTTCAGTATAGGAATAGTGAATGAGAAAAAGACGAGATAAAGTTGCAAAGAAAGCTTGGAAAAGTGGCTACGAAGCAAAATTTGAGCAAATGGTAGGTGAATACCATAGTGCAAAAGAGACTCTTGAAACAATGACGGCTGGTTCCGATGAATTCAAAGCGCAGGAAAAACTCTGCGAATCTCTTTTCGCAAGTGCTGAACGCTTCTTTAAGCAGCACCAATAGCTCCAGATTGATTTGCCACAGTCTTACTTGATCTTGTGGCTTTCCTTACATCCATCTAGTTGATCCTATTTAGACCTCTCTGGTCTTTTCCGCGCTACGCGACCTTATTACCTATTTGGATGTCTACGCTATTTCCCAGATTGAACAGATCTCTTGTATAACTGCTTTGGCAATCGGCGAATTCGCTTTGTTCTTTGGCACAATAAAGTAGAGCTCAGCCTCGAAGTCTAAATCTGGAATGATGGTGATTTGATTGTTCTGCGCATGTTCCTTTGCGTCTTCAAGTTCATAAAAACTCAGTCCCAGCCCACTTCTTACTAGCTCTAATCGAGTTGCATCATCATCACTGCTGGTAATGGCATTGATATCATCGCCCAACTTCATTTTTAGAAAATCATCAAACGGGCAGTAGTAACCCATGGTAATCCAGAGACTCTTTTCTAAAGGCGTATCGGAGTGAAAGCCGAATGGGGCAATCGTTGTGATTTTCTGCGATTTAACTTTCACTGAGACGAAATCGCTCGGCACTTCCCCATATACAAAACCTCCGTCCATCTCTTCAGAGCGTATTGCTTCAATCGTTTTCCCTGTAGACATAGGGTGGATTTGCAATGTAATACCGGGTGTACTTTCCAGTAAGTTCTCTATCAGGCGAGGGATTTCAAGCTGGGCTGGTTTTTGATTCAACGCCAAACGAAACGTACCGACGATTTCATCCTGACTTGATGCCGCGGCGTTCACTAAATCAAACGCGGAATCTAAGGTTTTCTGCGCTTTTTTAAGTAACAGTTCGCCTTTTTCGGTCAGTTTCATCCCTTTACTGGTTCGTACAAAAAGTGGCACTTGCAGCTCTTCTTCCAGCGCTTTGATGTGTGCGCTGACGGCTGGTGGCGTTGTGTATAGCTGCTTAGCCGCTAGGGTTAAGTTTCCTGTTTGAGCGACAACAACAAATGAGCGTAGGTGATAAAATTCCATCTAATCCAGTACGTTCCATTCTCAGCAATTGATGCTCCATTATCGGCTATCAGAAGCAAAAGTATATTTGTTTTCTCTTAACGCTCCCTTCAGAAACTACGAATTCTCATCGCTATGCTTGGTCAATACACTGGCTAGGAAACAAACAACATGGCTTTGGTTATACAACGTTAAGGAGATAAATCATTATGACTATGTCGAGTGTACTTGCCCACCCAGCGGCTGACAGCGAAACAGCGAATGCGTTTTTTAGCAACAAGCTGAGCTTTGAAACGGATTGCTCAGATGTTTACGCTGATATAAAAGAGAGCAACAAAGAATTCATTTTGCTCGATGTTCGAAGTGTCGAGGCCTATAACAAAAGCCACGCTATCACTGCAGAGAGTATGCCTCACGCCAACATCAATGCGGAGTCTTTTGCTCACTATCCGAAAGACACTACCTTTGTTGTTTATTGTTGGGGGCCGGGGTGTAACGGTGCGACTAAAGCGGCTAAGAAAATTTCAGCTTTGGGTTTTGCTGTTAAAGAGATGATTGGCGGTATTCAGTATTGGGAAGATTTCGAGCGTTACCCTGTGAATCGCCGATTAGGTGAAGCACAAAGCTAAATGATGGTTTAATAGAGTAAAACTCAAGCTGTGAACAGGTTACCTTGGAGTGAAAAAGTGAATCATCGAATCGATATCCGTATGAGTTGCTCAGATGATGTTTACGATATTTGGCAACTAATGTGCGAGCACGCAGATTATGAAGGCCACACTCTGGTTGTATCTGACCAGCTTCATTGTTTAGAGAATCACACATACCCCGCAGCAATCTGGGTTGTCGAAATCGATAGTCGAGTTGTGGGGTATATGAGCCTGATAAAGCAGTTTTCAACATGGGAGATGAAACACTATCTCTACTTGGATTGCCTTTATCTTAGACCTGAAGTCAGAGGCAAAGGCTTAGGCAAAGCGATGATGATGAAAGCTTCAGAGTTGGCTGATGAACTTTCTTTATCAGAAATTCAATGGCAGACACCAACATCAAATACTAACGCGATTGGCTTTTATCGCAAGTTGGGCGCGATTAATAAAGAGAAGCAAAGGTTCTTCTGGAACCACAATGAATTTAATTAGTTATCCCTGATTGCGACTTTCATTTGAAGCTGTCATTCTGAGAACCGTACATATAAACAAAAAACTCTGCCATCTATTTGAAGAGTCAGAATGTCAATAAAGCCAATTGATGAAAACACATGGGCAGGAATACTCTCAGTGCAGTCTGAAGTCTATTTGCAAGTAGAGCCTGAAACGATAGAGGTGTTGCAAAGTAAATGGCGTCGCACACCGCAGTGCTGTTTCGTGTATCAAGATAAAGAGTCAGTGCTGGGATATCTGTTGGCTCATGCTTGGGATAAAGAAACACCGCCGAAACTGTTTAAACCTTTACCAGAACAATCTGAGACTTTGCATTCGTATTTGTTTCTTCATGATCTCGCGATATCAGACAGAGCAGCAGGTAAAGGTATAGGTACTAAGTTGGTTAGCCACTTAATTTCAATAGCAAAAACAACGGGCTTTGATGAAATTCGCTTGGTGGCAGTACAAGGTTCATCAACGTTTTGGAGCAATATGGGCTTCAGCGTAGTAGACAAGCAGAGCATTTCATCAACCTATGGTGAAGGTGCCAAAATGATGAGATACGCTTTACAGGGGGAATAATGTTTAGCCTGAGAATAGAAAAGAATTTAAAGCTGGTTTTGGTGCAGCCTTCATTCGCAGCTCGCTATTTTGAGATTGTTCAAAGTGAACGTGAGTATTTAAGCCAGTGGTTAGCTTGGCCTCCTCATGCTGATAGTGAAGCGTTCTTCCTAAGTTTCATTCAACGTTCACTGCACGATTATGCCGATGGAAAGTCACTGGTTTGCGCAATGTTCTATGAAGACGAGCTGGTGGGAAACATCAGTTTCAATACCATCAATCATGATCTTAAAAAGGTCGAAATCGGTTACTGGCTGCGGGAAAAGTTTAAGGGTAAAGGTATCGTCACCCGTTCAGTATCTAAGCTCATCGAAATGGCGTTTCGTGAACTGAATATGCAGAAGGTAGAGATTTCAGCCGCCGTTGATAACGCACCCAGTCGCAATGTTTGTAAACGTTTGGGGTTCAACTTGGAAGGCATTATTACTTGTGCGGAGAATCTCAATGGACGCGTTGTTGATCATGCTGTTTATGGCTTGAGCCGCAGCCATTGGCTTGGCAAGTAAACAGATTTACGTTGTTCTCATTTATGTAGAACTTATGCTCTGAAACAAAAATCCCCACAGTGATTACTGCGGGGATTTTTTCATGCATCTAAGAACTCTTGTTGTATTGAATTGCTTTGAACAGTTAAATTTGTACTTTTAGAACGGCAGTTAATATCGCGTTGAGTTGCGATTTGATTGCGATGGCTTTATCCGCATCTAACTCGTATCTCCCTTGAGCGAGAGCGTCATTGCTTAGGTAAGTGTCTTGTGACATTTCAAGCTGAATGGCGTGAATGTTTTCACTTGGTTTACCAAATCCGCGAGTAATGAAACCGCCTTTGAAGCGTCCGTTGAGTACTTGGCTGTAGCGATCAGAAACCGCGCCCATCACAGCATCGACAATCGCGCTGCTGCATGATTCGCCTTGGTTGGTTCCCCAGTTGAATTCAGGCAACGTTCCTTCGAACAACATAGGTACTTGCGCAGCGATACTGTGGGCATCAAATAAGATGGCGTAGCCGTGAATAGATTTAAGGCGCGCGAGTTCTTGTTCAATTGTGGAGTGGTATGGGTGCCAAATCTGTTCTTTATAGCGTTTGTGGTCACTTTCGCTTGGTGCTTTACCATCAACGAAAACGGGAGTGGAGTCGAAAAGGATCTCTGGGAACAAGCCAGTAGTCTTTGTTGTGTAGAGTGGTTTGTCGTCACTTGGTCGGTTTAGGTCAATCACGTAGCGAGAATAGTTAGCTGAAATGACGCTCGCGCCCAGTTCTTTTACACACTCATAAAGCTCTGGAATAAACCAATCAGTATCTGGAAGTTTCTTAGCGGCTTCCGTCAAGCCTTGTTCAACTTCTGGAGTCAGACCTAAACCAGAATGAGGCATACTCACTAATAGTGGGACGCTTCCTTGATGAAATTCGAATGGTGAACGCACACAATTTGGCTGACTCATTTGACAGATACTCCGTTATCTTTATTAAATGTATATACATTTGTTAATCTAGCTGTCATAAAACGTTGTTGCAAGTGAGAGGTTAATTATTTATTGCGTTTATCTCACTTTTTTCTGTATTAAATACCCTTGTTTTTGTAGGTGAATTGAGTGGGGAAATATAACTTGTATATACATATGAAGCTAAATTACACTTATTTTAAACAGCGCAAGTGATTACTTTTTTGAATTAGGAATTCACCATGACAGGGACTCAAACACGTCATTATTTCTTTGCTGAGCGAGCTTGGCTTGCTGATGGTTGGCATAACAATGTCTCTTTCGAAGTTACCGACGGAGTGTTTACTCATGTCGAATCGGATACTTCAGCGGTTGAGGGAGCAACAAAGCTTATAGGCCCAGTATTGCCGACTTTAGCAAACGTGCATTCACATGCTTTCCAACGTGTAATGGCGGGAATGGCAGAAGTGTGTTTGAACCCAAATGATAGCTTTTGGAGTTGGCGCGAACTGATGTACAACATTGTACAAAAACTTTCGCCAGAACAAGCCAACGTTATCGCGACTCAGCTTTATATCGACATGCTGAAAGCGGGTTATACCCAAGTGGGTGAATTCCACTACTTACATCATGATGTTGCGGGTAAACACTATGCCAACCGCGCTGAGATGTCTCACCAGTTAATCAATGCCGCGGATCGTTCTGGTATTGGTTTGACGCTGCTACCTGTGCTGTATTCTCATTCTGGTTTTGGCGCGCTTGCTCCGAACGAAGGTCAAGCTCGCTTTATCAACTCGTCACACTCTTATTTGGAGCTGCAAAGTCAATGTGAACAAGCCTTAGCTGGTTCTAAGCTGCATAATCTTGGTATCTGTTTCCATTCACTACGTGCGGTAACAGAGCAGCAAATCAAAGAAGTATTGAGCTCATCAGACAGCTACAAAGTGGTACACATTCATATTTCTGAACAGCAGAAAGAAGTGAATGACTGTTTGGCATGGAGCGGTCAACGTCCTGTTGAGTGGTTGCATGAACATGTGGGTTTGAATGAGCGTTGGAACTTAATTCACGCGACACATTTGAATGAATGCGAGCTTAATGCAATTGCCAGCAGCAAAGCGGTAGTGGGTTTGTGTCCGACGACAGAAGCAAACTTGGGTGACGGCATTTTCCCTGGTGTTGAATTTGAACGTTTAAATGGTCGCTGGGGTATCGGTTCAGATAGCCATGTGAGCCTGTCGATTGTTGAAGAACTGCGTATTCTCGAATACGGACAACGCCTTCGTGATCAACAACGCAATCGTCTATATCGAGGCGAGCAAACCAGCATTGGTGATAACCTGTTTAAGCAAGCGTTATTGGGCGGCAATCAGTCATGTGGCGTAGAGCTAGGTTTAGCGGTTGGTCAGCGCGCAGACTTTATGGTGCTTGATGATAGCCATCCGTTTATTGCCGCAAGCGAAACCAAAGATGTACTGAATCGTTGGTTGTTCGCATGCAGCGAAAATGTGGTGAAAGATGTGTTTGTTGCAGGCAAGCAAGTGATTAGCGAAGGACGACATGAGCTCGATGTCATGAGCCGTTCAGAGTTCGCTAAAGTGATTAAGAAGGTTATTTACGATGTCTAATCACTCAAACTTGTTTAGCGTAGTTCCTCAATCTGACTATCTGCGTATGCCGTGGAAAAATGGCTTGGGTGAAACGTTAGAAATTGCGGTGAGTCGAGAAAACGATGATGTGCTGTATCGCGTTAGCCAAGCTGCTGTGGTTGAAGATGGCGCGTTCTCAGATTTTTCTGGACTGCATCGTACGCTTGTTTTGCTAAAGGGCAATGGGATGCTTCTGTCCCATAAAAACGCACAAAAAGAATATCAACATAACCTTGAGCAAGTGTTGTCTGTTGCGCATTTCGCTGGTGGTGATAGTACCTATGCGACCCTATCAAACGGGGCAATTGAAGATCTCAACATTATGGTGAGAGAAGGCAAAGCAGCTTCGGATGTGCAAGCCATTTTCTCTCCTGCCTCTTTTGATGTTAGCCGTGATTCGCACACGCTATTCACGGGCTTCTACGCTAATAGTGATTGTTTACTGGCGTTGAACTTTGCGTCAGAGCCTCACACGGTAAAGCTGCAAAGCCAATCAATGTTGCTGTTTAGCCGCACCGCAAAAGTGACACTGGAAAGCGGCTCAGGAGTGGCTATTTCCATTTACTCAATTGACTAAGTTTTCTTTTACTTATGTTTGAGTGAATAATTTAATAAGTCATCATATTGTAACTGGATATTTACATTCTTCGGGCGTATATTTCTGTTTCAATTCTGCGCAGTATATAGAGGGCAATATGTTAGAAGCGTTTGGCGTTATTAATATTTGGACGTATTTAGTTGGTCTGACAATGATCATTCTTGCTCCGGGTCCAAACTCTCTTTATGTATTGAAATCAAGCTCATCACTGGGTGTGAAAGCTGGCTATCAAGCCGCGTCTGGTGTGTTAATCGGCGATGCTGTTTTAATTCTGCTCTCTTATCTGGGGGTCGCTTCACTCATTCAAACTTCTCCAGTTTTGTTCACTATCATTCGCTATCTTGGTGCGGCTTACCTGCTGTATTTAGGTATTAAGATCATCCATCAATTGATGAGCAAAAAAGGTGAAGAGGGTGCAGAAATGGCGCGCCCTAAGAAGAAAGAGAACGTGTTTGCTAAGTCACTTACTTTGAGTTTGACCAACCCAAAAGCGATTCTTTTTTATGTGTCGTTCTTCATCCAGTTTATTGATTACACCTATGAGCACACTTGGGCGTCTTATCTGATTTTGGCAACCATTTTAGAAGTGTTCAGTATTGTGTATTTAAGTGCTTTGATCTTTTTGGGTACATCACTCACTCAACTGTTTAAGAACAACAAAGCGTTAGCGAACCTAGGTAATGGTCTGTTAGGTATGTTCTTTATGGGATTCGCAGCTCGTTTGGCGAGCTTGAGTTAACTGGATTGTTTGGAATTGGAAAAGGCTGCATTTCTGCAGCCTTTTGAATTTTTACGGCCAAGCTCGCTTTTTACCGCCCGAGTTCGCTTTAATCAGTTCTATCGCTTTCTTCGATTTGTCTTCAATCGAATCCAAGCTTTTCGCAACGTTAGCCTGAAACTGTTTGGTTAGCGCTACCTGTGCGACATCGGTTTTTGGCGCCGCTGGCGTCTGAAGCTTGTTGATCATTTGCGCCAATTGTTTGTTTTGGCTTTCCAACGTTTTTACTTTCAGATTGAGCTCTCTTAAAGCACTGTTTTGTTGTTCAATTTTGGCTTCGATACTGTTGAAGGCTTTGAGAATTTGCCCAACATTTTGCTCAGTCATCAAGTTCTCCGCGTTTGGTTAATCTGGTTTTTTTTACCACTAGGCAAGTTCTGAAACTTGGCTGCTGAGTGATAAACAGCCGCCAAGTATACAGATAAACCATGTCAGTATTAAGTAGGAATGCGCCGATATTTAGATTTCCCAATGCTGATACTCGGCTTTTCTTTGCTTGGATAGAGCACAGCCACAATACCCGCTAAAAATAGCGTGCACGAAATCCACTGAACGGTGGAGAGCGTTTCACCAAAGAACAGATATCCACTCAACAAAGCAAACACACTGGTTAACAGGGTCAACGGTGCAAGCTTAGACATGGGATAGCTGAGTACCATTTTGTTCCAAACCCAGTACCCGAATAGGGTGGTCGGGTAGGCTTGAAACAATACCGAAAACCATGCGCTGCCATTCCACTGTTCGTAAGTGGTGATAAGGCCTTCCAATCCATTAATAGCAATGCTCAGCAGAACAAGCGGAATAGGGGCAAACAACATTCCCCAGATGTTAAAGGCGAATGGCGCTTTGGTTTCTGAATGGCGGATAATCACTCCCATCATAGGCCAGCAAATGGCTGCAATAAGAATGAAGATAAACCCCAGCAAGGTGATGTTGCCATTGGTATAGATAATCGACAAAGTTAAACCAATCAGTGCTGCGAGAATCCCAAACCACATTTGTTTGGTGATCACTTCTTTATAAAGCAAAGCGCCTACCGCGATACTGGTTAACACGTCCAGTTGCAGCAGAACCGAGGCCATTCCCGAAGAAAGTCCAAAAGTAATCGAGCAATACGCCATTCCCCAAATACCTGTGCCGAAGACTAAACCGTAGGCCATTAAGTATTTAATTGGGACATTCGGCTTTTTGACAAAAAAGATAATGGGAAAAGTCGCCAGTATGAATCGAGCAGCCGCAATCAAAAAAGGATCAAGTTGGTTAACACCGAGTTTGATGGCGGAAAAATTCACGCCCCAAATGACCATAACCCCAATAACGAGTAATAAATGTTTTCCCTGCACAATAAACTCCTAGTGTTCACAATATGATCAGAGTATTGCTTGAGTAATAAAACCAGTACAGATACAATTTTTTAAAATTTAACCAGTACAATTTATCGCTATGCAGAAATACAAACAGTTAGCAGAGAAGATCATTGAAGATATTCAGACCACTAAACTTAAGCATGGTGACCGTATGCTTTCACTACGTTTGTTTGCCAAACAGCATGGTGTGAGTGTTTCTACTGCGGTAAGTTGCTATCAAGACCTAGAACAAAGAGGCTGGCTCGAAGCTCGTCCTCAGTCGGGTTTTTTTATCTGTTCACAAACGCTGGTTGTGGCGACTCCGTCTTGGCAGCGATTTGCGACTCAGCTTGCGACAAATGTTAAGCCACGCAAGAAACCTCAAGTAAAATCGGGGCCACTAGGCATCGCTTGTATTGAGTTGGATGTCACAGCGCAACGCGCCTTGGATAAGAGTTTTCGCCGCGCCATGACGCAGTCGCCCTCCAGATTGACACAGTATCCAAATAAACAGGGTGAGCCTGTTCTGCGGGAAGCTTTGTGCTCTCACTTCAGTCAGTTGGGATTTGCATTGCGTCCGGATGAACTGGTGATTACCCATGGTTGTATGGATGCAGTAAAAACGGCATTGCAGATCTGTGTTAAGGCTGGGGATACGGTTGCAGTCAGCTCTCCGTGCTTTAACGGGTTGCTGGAATTACTTGCTAATTTGGGTTTAAAAATCATTGAGATTCCATCTGTAGAAGACGGCATCGATCTCGATGCTCTGGAGCGACTGTTTCAAAACCAGCAAGCGCAAGCGGGGCTGTTTTGTACCACGCACATGAATCCTCAAGGCATTACCATGTCAGCTAAACAGAAAAAGCGCTTAAGTCTGCTCGCAAGCCAGTATCAAATTCCTGTGATTGAAGATGACGTGTATTTCGAACTGAATCATTCGGATAAGTTGCATTTGCCGACGGCTTATTATGATGAAAGTGGTTACGTGATTTGGTGTGGCTCTTTCTCTAAGACTCTTTCACCAAGCTACCGTTTGGGTTGGTGCCGACCTGGTAAGTTCGTTGCAAAATATACTCAGCAGTACGAAGGCGTACCCACGCTTATTCAAACTGCGATAGCCGATTTCATTCAAACGGGCGCCTACAGTCGTCATCTCAAGCGCACCAGACAGCAGTTGGCGATCAACAAGCAAGATTACACCCGTTTCTTAGCACAGCATTTGCCGCAAAATAGCCGCATTACTCAGCCTGATGGCGGTCTGGTACTTTGGCTTCAGGTCGCGGGTTTAAGTTCAGATAAACTCAATGCCGAGGCAATTGAATCCAATATGGATATACGGGTTGGCAGCGTATTTACCGAATCTCAACGCTACGATGATTGTGTTCGGATTAATATTGGGTTTGCTCTGAGCAACGAAATCGAGCGCTTACTGAGAAAGCTTATTGAGCTGATTAATAGCTGTCTGCCGCAGGATTCTTTGCAAGTCGCGATGCCGGAAGCGGAACAACTTGCAGCAACAAGCAAACAACAATAAACGCTAAGCCATACCAGCCAATAAGAGTGAATCTTTCGCCGACTAAACTGACGGCAAACAAAGTGGCAATAGCAGGTTCTAGCAGAGTGATCAATGTAGCTGTGCTGGCTTCCAATTGTTTTAGTGCATGCCCAAACAGCAGATAGCCCAAAAACATAGGTATGGTTGCCATATAGATCACCACAGCCGTGTGTGTTGCATCGGCAAAAAGGTTGTCACCAGTCACCCACAACGACGGCAGTAATAGTGTGGCAGCCAAACCAAACATACTCGCCATCGCTGACTGAGAACTCACTCCTCGTTCAATCATGCTGCGAGCCGCCCATGAATACGTAGCGTAAGTTAACGCAGCGATAAGTCCCAGCCCTATACCGATTAAGTGCAGTAGCGAGGCTTCGGCAGAGTATGAGCTGTCTTGTTTACCCAACGTGAGTAACACGATTCCTATTGCACCCACAATGAAAGAAATCATCCAATGTAGCGATATTGATTTTTTGCTGATTAGACGCTCAAGAAAAACAGTAAAGAAAGGGGCGCTGGCAATAGAGATTAATGTCCCAATCGCCACGCCTGAAAAACGCATAGAGGAATAAAAGGCAAGAGGGTAGATAGCCACAGCTGCGCCACCACATAACAGAAGCTTGTAGTTTCTTACCAGTGTGGCGATATCTTTGGTCAGCTTTTTTCGGGCATTAATCAGCAGCAATAAGCCACCGCCGCCCATGGCTGATGCGCCGATGGCAAGAGGGCTAATATCTGGCGCAAAACTGGCGGCGGTTCCGGTTGTTCCCCAGAACACACTCGCTAATACAACGGCGAATATTCCGCTGATATTGGTATTGCTCTTCAACATAGCCACTCCATTAACTTATCTAACACGAGTGAAATAGTATGCGTATTTTATTGCTTTGTTTGTGCAGATTGGACGCTTGTGTTGGCAATAAAGACGGACTTAACGGGTTAACTTTGAGGGAGGAAGACCAAAATGTTGCGAAAAACGGCGGCTAAAAGCGCTGTGGTCGGCATAGCCCACAGATTCAGCGACGATTTGAATAGGGTAGTCAGTATGGATAAGCAACGCTTGTGCTTTTTCCATACGCTTGTGAGTAATGTATTGGGTCACCGTTAAAGCCGTTTGTTCTTTGAACAGTTTTTTTAACTGGGTTGGACTTAAAAAAGCAATTGCCGCCAGTTGAGTAATCGAAAGCGGCTGGGCAAGATTGGCTTCGATATATTCTTGAACTTTCCTGATCCTATGGTCGAACTGCTTAAGTATTTGTTGTTCACTAAGTAAAAGCGAGAAAGTGGCTAACATCAGCTGTTCGATTTCTCTATTCACTTGATACTTGAGTTGCTCTTCTATGAAGCTCAAGTAGTGCATTAAAGGTGGGCTGATTGAAAAGACGATAGTGTCAGAATCTAAAATGTGTGGTGGCAGATGTTCGAGATCGGCCACCACAAAACGCGCTTCTGTTTCTGCCGCGAAATAATGCATTTCGTTTGCACGAACAACAACGCACTCTCCGGGTCTTACTGCTCCTTTAAATGCTTCAACTTCAATGTTAATGACACCACGAACAGGCAAAACCAACTGATGAAAATCGTGGCTATGCCCGTTCTTTTGACGGCTGTATGAGCGAATTGAGAGAGAGTTGGAATTAAACATTCATCAATTTTCGATATTAACGATCTTATGACCCTAGCAAAAACGTGAAGACACTATATCCCTAAAGCTGCCCCTGCAACAATGAAGAATGCGACACATACAACGATGGGTAACTTAAGCTGCTTAAGCAGATAGAAGCCAATCAATACCAAGGCAATGTCGGTTGCATTAAACACCGCGCTTGTGAATACCGGTTGGTACAATGCTGCGGCCAGTAAACCAACGACGGAAGCATTTACGCCGTTCAGCGCACCTGAAATGGTGGGGTTATCTGCCAGTGCATGCCAGTTCTTCAACACCGCTAACAGCAGTAAGAAACCGGGTAGGAACACCGCTATAGTCGCTAACAATGCACCTAAAACTGGAGCGTTTGGCATCAAAGCGTAACCTAAATACGTCGCGAAAGTGAACATCGGCCCCGGTACTGCCTGAGCTGCCGCGTAACCCGTTAGAAACGTATCTTGACTAAGCTGATCGCCTACAAGGTTTTGCAGCAAAGGTAGAACGACATGTCCGCCACCAAACACTAAGCTACCCGCTTGGAAGAAATCACCGAACAACTGGACGCTTGGGTGACTCGACAGCACCGAAGTGCCAATCAAAATGGCAACAAACAACAGTAACGGTACATAGCTGGGTTTGAATGAGCTTTGTGCTTTGGCTGTGTCACCTTTGATATAGATTGCGCCGATAACCGCCGCCAAAATTAATACCAATAGCTGCGTGGTAATACTTGTAACAACCAGCAGCATGCTTGCCGTTAAAAGGGCTAAACCTGCCGAGAGTTTGGTTGAGCAGAAGTTCTTGTACATTCCCCAAGTTGCATCCGCAACCACAACCACAGCAAGCAGTTTAAGCCCGTGTACGATGTTGTGGAACAGAGCGGTATCGGTGATCTGACTGCTCACTAAAGCAAGAATCAACATCAGAATGATCGAAGGGGCAGTGAAGCCGATGAATGCTGCTGTGGCACCAAGTAAACCACCGCGTTTATAGCCAATCGAAAAGCCGACCTGACTAGAACCTGGGCCGGGTAAAAACTGGCTGAGTGCCACTATCTGAGCATATTCGTTATCGTCTAACCATTTGAGTTTTTCAACGAAGGTTTGGCGAAAATAACCAATGTGAGCCGCTGGGCCGCCGAAGCTAATCCAACCTAACCAGAAGAAGGTTTTGAAGATAGTGAGCATGTAAATAAGCTTCCTTTATCGATGTTGCGCCATGAATATCTAAAGCAAACTCCAATTTCAACCTATCTCGTTAATAATTCACAATTATTTAATGTAAAAAGCCATTACCGAATGTGTCAGAAGTTCATCTTCTGTTTTGGCCGGTAATGGCTTGAAGTGGATTATTTTAAGATTGCTTGTTTAAAGCTTGAAATTACTTACCAGCTTGTCGAGCTCAGAGGAGAGTCTTTGCAAATGAGTGCTGGACTGATTGAGTTGTTCTGAAATATCTGTGGTTTCAGAAGTCAGTTGGTTAATCTCTTCCAGATTTCGATTGATATCGACAACAACGGTCGATTGCTCTTCAGTGGCTGTCGCAACTTGAATGTTCTGTGCGTTTATATGCTCAATGTGGTTGCTGATCTGTCCCAGAGAAGTCGTGGCATTATCAGCAAAGCCGACAACTAAGTTACTTTGATTCCGTCCTTTATCCATGGCGTTGACCGCTCTGCGAGATTCAGTCTGCAATCGATCGATGATGTTTTGGATCTCTTCTGTTGATTGCGCTGAGCGACTGGCAAGTGTGCGAACTTCGTCGGCCACAACAGCGAAACCACGCCCTTGTTCTCCGGCGCGTGCCGCTTCAATCGCCGCATTAAGTGCCAGTAAGTTTGTTTGATCAGAGATGTTGCGGATAGTGTCCAGAGTTAAGCTAATATCGTCGACTTGTTTCGCTAGTGACTGAACAATTTCTGTCGCTTCTTCAAGTTCTCTTGATAGTTCACCAATCTGCTCACGCGCCTGACCGACCACATTACGCCCATCGCTGGATTGATGTGTTGCTTCGTTAGCTGCGTCGGCAGCCTGCGAGGCGTTGGCAGCGATCTCTTCAACTGTTGCGCCTAACTGATGAATCGCGGTGGATACTTGAACGGTGCGATCTCTTTGCGAGGTACAGTTATGACGAGTATGGTCTGCACGTTCCGAGACGTTGCTAGCCATTTCGGCCAAGTCACGTGAATTTCTTGCAACTTGAACCATTGAGGTATGAACCTTCTCAATGAACTGGTTGAAGCTGTTCGCGATATCGGTCAGCTCATCTCGGCCCTCGACTTCGATTCGGGTATTCAATGCCATATCCTGTGCCGCATTATTCATGGTTTCACGCAGATAGGTGACACGTCTGCGTAGATTTAGCACGATGGACGACGAGATAATGAATGAAGCCAGCAGCCCAATAATGCTAATCACAATCAGTGTATTACGGTTCGAAATATAAGTTTCGTGACTGAGTGAGTTTTGTATTTCTGCCTGATGTAACAGGGTATCCAATATGACGTTAGCTTCTTTTCTCATTACACCGTAACTTTTTGCATATTTGTCACGATAGATTTGTTGTGCGGTAGATAGGTCACCTTTGTCCAAGGCATCGAGCATGGGGGTGAGTTCGTCTTTTACTACCACCTCAAATGCATCCGCGAGTTTTTGAACGCGCTCTTTAAGTACTAAATCAGACTGGGCTTTAACCGCGTCATCTAAAGCCACTCTCATTTCAGGAATGTCTTCTGTTCTTGCTTCTTTGACTCGTGTAGCAATGCCTTTGGCATCACGAAGGGCGGTTTCCTGTAGCAGCATCATATCTATTCCGACACGCATTCTTGGAATTCTAGACGCCGTTTCTGCCATAGCACGCATTGGTGCAGCAGTGTTTAAGTACATCGCTTCGGTTTTCTTATCGATGGAATCCATTGAACTAAGGCTTTGTAAGCCAACTGTAATTAACGCCAAACAAGGGATGGTAACAGTAATAAGCAAACGGGTTTTTAAGGTGAAATTATTGATGAGCATAACGGTAAGTATCCATGTCTGTTGCTGTTATGGGTAAGGACTTTACCAATTTGCCAATAATTAAAACGGTGGATTTTTAATCGGATGTGAATGTGGACACAGTTTTGCAGAACGACATGCTGAGATTGCGAGGAATTATAGAATTTTCATAAATTTAAATGAGTTTAATTAAAACAGGGTTGACCCCTATGAACTCAAAAACTTGTTCATAGGGGGGGACGAGGGAAAAGCTAGAGCTTGAAGTTACCGACCAGTTTGTCCAATTGAGAGGAGAGCTGTTGCAGACTGTTACTGGATTGATTTAGCTGCATTGCAATATCGGTTGTTTCAGTGGTCAGATGGTTAATTTCTTCAACATTGCGGTTGATATCTTCGACCACGGTAGATTGCTCTTCCGTTGCCGTCGCCACCTGTATGTTCTGTCCGCTAATTTGGTCTATATGGCTGTTGATTTGTTCCAAGGCGCTGGTGGCGTTGTCTGCATATTCAACCACCCGATCACTTTGTTCACGACCTTGCTGCATTGCTTCAACCGCACGTTTGGACTCAGATTGAAGTTTATCGATCACCTGCTGAATTTCTTCTGTGGAATTGGCTGAGCGGCTAGCCAAGGTTCTGACTTCGTCAGCAACCACCGCAAAGCCTCGGCCTTGGTCACCAGCTCGTGCGGCCTCAATCGCTGCGTTGAGCGCAAGTAGGTTGGTTTGATCGGAAATATTACGAATCGTATCTAAG
The DNA here is from genome assembly GCF_013041605.1 of Vibrio plantisponsor. Taxonomy (GTDB): domain Bacteria; phylum Pseudomonadota; class Gammaproteobacteria; order Enterobacterales; family Vibrionaceae; genus Vibrio; species Vibrio plantisponsor. The sequence goes on from NZ_JABEQC010000012.1 coordinate 76,383, forward strand.
GTTGAACTGATGTCGTTCACTTGTTTCGCAAGCGACTCAACAACATTTGTCGCTTTTTGTAGTTCAAGCGACAGAGCACCAATTTGATCTCTTGCCTGCATAACAACTTTCTGACCATCACTCGATTGATGAGTCGCTTCGTTGGCTGCATCTGCTGCCTGAGCCGCATTGGCAGCGATTTCACTTACCGTTGCGCCCAGTTCGTGAATCGCCGTTGCCACTTGCACTGTTCGGTCACGTTGAGATGTGCAATTACTTTGAGTGTGACGAGCTCGCTCTGACACATCTCGCGCCATTACTGCCAGTTGGCGAGAGTTTTCGGCTACCTGATTGATCGCACTGTGCACTTTTTCCATAAACAAGTTAAAGCTGTCGCCAATCTCTGTCAGCTCATCTTTGCCATCCAACTTGATTCGCGTGTTTAATGACATGTCTCGTGCCGCGGTCGTAATGGTATCTCTTAATGTTGATACTCTGTTGCGTAAGCTCATAACAATCGCAGAAGAGATGATAAAGGAGATAATAAGACCGGCGCTAATGATGATAATTTGCGTTGTTCTGCCGGACATATAGCTGTCGTGGCTGAGCTTATTTTGTGATTCCGCTTGTGCTAGCAAGGTTTCCAATAAGGTGTTGGCATCTTTACGCATCGTGCCGTAACTCACCGCGTACTTCTCTTTGTAGATTTGTTGAGCAGTTGCCGTGTCATCTTTATCAAGAGCCTCAAGTAGTGGGTTTAGCTCAGTACTGACCATCTTTTCAAAGTCATTAAGCAAGCGTTGTACTTGAGCTTTTAGCTCAGGGTTTACTTGAGTACTCACTGCAAGAGTCAGCGCATCACGCATTTCTGGAATATCTTCTTCTCGCGTTTCTTTAACACGAGTTTTAACCCCTTTTGCGTCGCGCAGGCTGGTTTCCTGCAGCAACATCATATCTATGCCGACACGCATTCTGGGAATTCGGGAAGCGGCTTCGGCTACTGCCCGCATAGGCGCGGCCGTATTGAGGTACATTTCTTGGGTTTTGCTGGCCATTGCCGACATGGCGTTCAGGCTAGCCAAACCTACAAAGATCAATGCCAAGCAGGGGATTGCTACCGTAATAATCAATCTGCTTTTTAGCGTAAGTTTATCAATTAACATTGAGTGAATACCTTCCGTATTTTGATGTTAGACAGCGATTTAGGCTCATAAAATGCCAGCTAAAAGAATGGCTGGTTAAGAGGTGGAACTAATAAAAAACTTTATGTATTAATGAATAGCTTAGGCTAAAACGGAAGAACTGCTATTCGCAGCAACGAAAATTGATTTGGCTCTGTGATAATGCCCCAATTGGTAGGAGATTAACTTTCAAATCTAGACATGACGCGACTTGCCAGTTATCAGCAGGTCAGTTGTGGGTTCTCTTAGATGGCTGGTTTATGTAAGGTGTTCAATCAACTGATGCAATGGCATCGGCCTGCCTAAGTAGTACCCTTGAGCCTGCTGGCAGCCCATTTCTTGCAAGATTTTTAGTTGGGTTTCTGTTTCCACACCTTCGGCAACGAGATTAATACCAAAGCTGTTAGTCATTGCAATGATAGCGCTGACAATGGTTCTGGAACGGTCATCGTTATCGACTTCGGAAATGTAACTACGGTCGATCTTGATTTCATCCACCGTTAAATCTTTAAGCATGGCAAGAGACGTATAACCCGTACCAAAATCATCAATAGAAATCGCAATCCCGCACTTCTGTAGTGATGAAATGACTTCAACACTGTTGTTCAGGTTATCCAACGTTGCGGTTTCTGTAATTTCAATGCTAATGAACGGGGCAATAGATTCCTGCGCTTGGATGAAGCGAACCAACTCATGCATTTCGTCCGCATTGTTGAACTCAGCCGCTGATACGTTAACCGCAATGGTTTTAATTTTGTTACCCAACAAATCCGTAGAACTGAGCTCTTTGGCGACTTTGTTGATCACCAACTTTGATATTGCGCCAGTTAAGCCGTTAATTTCAGCGAGTGGGATAAACACATCGGGAGAGATAAATCCTTTGGTCGGGTGATTCCAACGTACTAAAACTTCAACCCCATTGACGTTTAAAGTTTTCAAATCGTATTTAGGCTGATACACCACGCTGAGAATCTCATTGTCGATGGCATTGCGTAAATCCAACATCATCTGACGGCGTTGTAACGCCTTCTCGGTCAAAGCTTTATCATGGTACTGGATTGCGTTCTTTTTCTCTTTTGCCACATTGAGCGCTTCTGTTGCTGAAACCATCAGCTCTTTGGCTGTGCTGCCATCTTGAGGATACAGAGCGATGCTGATGCAGCAAGTTGACTCAATTCCGTAATCTTTGGAAAGACGGTTATACAGGCGCTGAATATCCTGCATGTGTTCGTCCATATCATATTCGCCGCTGATTTTGGCAAAGCTGGCAAACTGATCGGCATGTAAGCGAGAAGCAAAGGAGCCGGGTAATAACGCTTGATTTAGGGCTTGTGCCAAATCTCGCAGAAAAGCATCGGCTTTTTCAAATCCAATCGCGTCATTAATTCTTTTGAAATCATCAATATCTAGGTAGCCGAGAATGAGCTGCTCATTGGGTTTAAGCTGTCTGATGGTCAGGTTCAACGTACGCACGAACATGGTCATACTGTGCAAGCCTGTTAGGCTATCCATATCATTGGCTTTTTCTAAGGCATTGTTACCTTTAAGTACCATGGCAAGTAGCAAGCCTGCGGTGATGACGACAAAGGCTATGCCTTTATATGTCTGGGCGACAGCTCGCATTTCAGCGCTGGGTAGAAGAGTTTCAACCGCAAGATCGGAGAAAAGGATCCATAAAGTAGCGAACAGAGCGTACGTAGCGGCGACTTTAACCGCTGAAGTGACTGTTCTGCTCATATTCCCTCTCTCCTAGGGTTGTTAATACTTGTAACAAAGTATGTCTAGCACACCATGAATGCCTATGGTTTGTCTAGTCAAAGAGTTCAATAACTAACTTATTATCTTTGATAACCAGATTTGGCTCTGCTGATTTCAATAATGCCTGTTCAACTTTACTGCTGTCCAGTTTGTATACCGGATACTGTGATAATGCTGTGCCTATCATTGAAACGGCTGGTTTCAGTAGCTGCTTAATTTCAGGTGTCAGCAGTTGGCCTTCCTCATCAAAGCGGTCTAGACGCAGAGATTTCAAGAATATTTCACCTGTCTCTTTGTCATATTCTGGGACTGCGCTGAACTCTAAATCCAGTTCCAGCTTCTTCTCAGGTTGATTCCAGATTTGTACTTTGGCGGTGGTATTTGCGAGCACAGACACGCGATCTGCATCGGCGCGGCCAATATTCACATCGAGATCGTGAATCGAAACAAAGGCATGCATAACATTTTGAACCCCAACAGATTGCTCGAAACTGACGTTATCATGCAGATACTTGGTCATATCCTGCTCTGTCACGCTATAACTTGCACAACCCGCAAATGTCAGAGCGGCTAAAGGTAAAAGAAGTGATTTTAATGCTTTTTTGATCATGGGCTTGGGCTCTTTTTATGCACGATAAATATAGCTATGGGAACATCATAGCGAATCATTTTGCACAACAATATGGGCGTTTTCTGATTCTGCATCATACTGTTTTGACTATCATAAGAGCAAAGTCTTGTTTGCTGACGCTGTCAAGCGGCGTCTTTAATAAATCACCGATTATGAACGAGTTGTACAAACTTGATGGACTCCTGAGCCATATCAAAGGAATTGTGATCAAGGTCGCTATAATTCTCTGCTCATATTGGCTGAGAGAGTAGTGTGGTTTGGGTTTTATAAAAGAGCAGTTTGAACTACTCGCCCCCGGAGGCGATTTAGATTCGATCAAAGCAGCAATTGCAGCTGGTGCAGACGCAGTTTACTGCGGACTGGATAGATTTAATGCACGTAATCGAGCAACCAATATTACGCTTGATGTCCTTGAGGGTGTCATTGAACTTGCTCATCAACACAGCTGTAAGATATTTCTCACCCTCAACATTGTTCTGCTTGAAAGTGAAATTCCATCCATTATTCGCTTGTTGACTCAGCTTAACGAGACTGAAGTCGATGGCGTTATTGTTCAGGACCTAGGTCTGGCATTTCTCATCAAACACTATTTCCCTAGCTTGGATATGCACGCCTCGACGCAGATGAACACTCACAATGAAGGGCAAATTAAGCTGCTGAGCAAACTCGGCTCTAGCCGTGTGAATTTATCCCGAGAGCTGGATATTGATGAAATCACCCATTTGGCGCAATATGGTCGAGAGCACAATGTAGCTATGGAAGTGTTTGTGCATGGCTCTTATTGTATTGGTTTCTCAGGTCTGTGTTATTTCAGCTCGGCACTAAACGGTGCATCCGGTAACCGTGGGCGTTGCAGTCAGCCTTGCCGTGACCAATATCAAACCACTCGCGCTGGTAACAATTATCCGCTGAACCTAAAAGACAACTCTGCTTACCAAGATATCGACGCGTTAGCCAAGGCAGGTGTCTATTCACTGAAAGTGGAAGGGCGAATTAAAAAATCCCACTACGTGTACACAGTGGTTGATAACTGGCGCAAGCAAATTGATCAGTACTGCGAAACGGGTGAAATGCTCAGAGATATGTCTGAGCTTTATACTGTCTTTAACCGCGACTTTACCAATGGTTATCTTAAAGGTGATATCCATCGAGGCATGTACATTGATAATCCGAGAAATTTCGCGGCGGCGCATTTTGCTTCTAAAAACGTAACTTCTAACGGTTTGGCATATAAAGAACTTGCCTCCACGAGTATTACGTCAGCTACTTCACAAGTAAAACAGCCAGTTAATGCGGATGCAGCCTTACAAGATGCTAAGAAGTTTATTTACGATCGCAACACCGATCTTATTCGTAAGGTCGATGCGATTACTCAGGCAATGCCAATTACTGCTAATGCGAAGCGGAGCCTGAAAGGAAGCGGCTTTATAGCGGATATTCCTCTTCCTAAGTTAGATGCTAACGCAAAGTTAAACAGTAGTGCGAAGCTTTCGGTACTGATCGACAAAGTCAGTGATTTAGATTTAATTGAACAAGCCAGCGAAACAGAGTTTTTCTATCAAATTCCGGATGCGCTCGAGCTTCAGTATCAAGAAGTTTTGGATGTGTTTACTCGCTATCCAAACCTAATCCCTTATTTTCCTGCGATATTAATTGGTGAGCATTACCAAGCTGCGTGTCGACTGCTTGAACACATCAAACCGAAATGGTTGGTCACCAATAACCTCGGTGTGGCTGAAGCCGCGCAGAGCAAGGGGTTACCTTGGGTAGCTGGGCCTCAACTTAACATCACTAACTCGCTGTCGTTACAGTGTGTTGATCAAGAGCTGAAAGGTCATGGTGCGTTTGTCTCCAATGAGCTGAGCGCTAAGCAGATGAAGCGATTAGTCAGACCGGAAGGTTTTAGATTGTTTTACAGCCTCTATCATCCGATTCATTTGATGACCAGCAGACAGTGCCTACTTATTCAAAGTATTGGTTGTAAGAAGCAAAGAATGAACAAAGGCTGCATGAAACGATGTGAGAAAAGTGCATCAATCATCAGCCTAAAAGGGCAATCTCATGTCATTCACAAGCAGCGAGGCAATCACAATTGCCTGTTTGGCAACGAGAACTTCCTAAACTTAGATTTGCTGAGGGATGTACCGAATGTGTTCACCGACATCATGATTGACCTGCGTGACATCCCTACTCATACCAAATGGGCTGTGAGTAAATCAGAGTTGATTGAGCTGTTTAAGCAAGCTATCAATCGGGATGAAGCCGCGCAGCAAGCGTTGTCATCAAACATTATAGGCACAACAAACAAGCAGTATTTAAAAGGTTTGAACTAACGTCGGTTAGTCGGTTAGGAGAGAAGGGCAAACTTGTTGCGGTTTGCCCATTTCTTTTGGTACTACGACTTTTCCAACACCCTTATCGACATACTCACCGCTGACGTGCGGTTATCGACTTCCAGCTTCTTATAAATCTGCTCAAGATGTTTGTTCACCGTGCGCGGGCTCATATCGAGTATCTGCGCAATCTCCCAGTTTGTTTTGCCGAAAGAGAGCCAATAGAGAACCTGAGATTCGCGCTTGGTGATGTTAAACACTTCGCGTAAGTCATCTTCGGTTCCTGCTTGTTTAGGAACGTTGACTCGAATCAGAACATGGGTATTGCTGTCATTGCCAGCAAAGGTTGCTTCGAGAGGCGAGTCAAACTGGGTAATGGACAATGGCGCAGAAGTATCACCACTGTTGAGCCATAGAGCGATGTCGGTTTGGATTTGTGACCAAGTATGCGCAATGTCCTGCGTGCTGTCCGTGCGACGACTAATGTCGCACAACAGTTCCTGCGCGTGGGGTGTTGCCCATTCCAAATCGCCGTTTTTTGAGACACAGAATATAAATTGCCCAGCGTAATCCAACGCGGCTTGCGCAGATTTAGCCATGCGTGCGTTATGGCTGTGAACGCGAATACGAGCGAGCACTTCAGCCGGAACCACTGGTTTAGTGATGTAATCTACTCCGCCTGCTTCAAACCCTTTGATGACGTGTTTGGAGTCATTTAACCCCGTCATAAAAATGATAGGAATCGCTGGCAAGCGTTCCTTTAACTTCAAGCAGGTATCGAAGCCGTCCAATACGGGCATAACGGCGTCAAGCAAGATGACGTCTGGCTGGATTTTTTCCACTATCGATAGCGCCTGATGACCGTCCAGTGCGACCAGTACGGTAAGGCCTGCTTCATTGAGAGTTGCATTTAACATTCCCAATGATTCAGGAGAGTCATCGACCACTAATACGATGATGTTTTTCGCTGAGAAACCGTTCATGAATCTATTAATCCATTAATATGTTCGACGATGTTTGCGAAGCGGCAATGGTGCGCTTCTTCTCGCATGGTATTGATAAATTTAGTGCCTTGATGCCCGTTATTTTCTAGCTGGTCGAGCAGGTCACTGAATGCAGACATAAAGCCTATCTCTGCATAACTTTTAAGTTTAGAAAGCTCTTGGCTATTCGGATAAAAATCAGGAGTTTCACGGTGACTTTTTTCCTTCTCTTCCTGATAAATCCAATCAAGACCCAATAATTGACTGAGCTTACCAAGCAATAGCGGAAGAGAAACCGGCTTGGTCAGATAGCCATTGTGGTAGCTGTGAAGCTGATTATTGGTTTCCAACTCCTGAATATTGGCAGAGAGCATAAGGATCGGTTGATAGTAATGCTTTTGACGCAGTTTAATCGCCAGTTGCCATCCATTCACTTGCGGCATAAAAATATCCAGCATGAAAAGGTCGATGGCTCTGCTTGCCGCGAGTTCTAAGGCAGCTTCCGCAGAGTTGGCTTGCAGGACATTAAAACCGAGTGGGCTTAGGATGTTGCTGATCAGTATGCGTTGGTCATCAATATCATCCACTACCAAAATGGTTTTCTTAGCGCCTTTATAGCCTGTCACATCAAGATTGGTCAGTTCTGGTTCATTGAGATAGTCATTTACCTCGGAAAGCATCATTTTCAGAGTAAAGGTACTGCCTTTGCCTTTTTCACTAATACATTCAATTTCACCACCCATCAAATCTGCCAATGCATTGGAGATAGTGAGACCTAACCCTGTGCCGCTAATGTGCTTAGTAGTATCTGACTGAATACGTTCAAATGGGCGGAAAATCAGTTGTTGTTCGTCTTGTGAAATACCAATCCCCGTGTCTTCAACGCTAAAACGTGCCACCTGGTTTCGATATGTGACGGAGAAGTGTACATGCCCAGCTTCGGTGTATTTCACCGCATTATTGAGCATATTGATCAGGATCTGTCTTAGCCTCTGTTTATCGGCGGTGATAAAAATTGGCAGATGGCTGGCAACACTGTACTGGAAGGCAAGATTCTTTTGCTCCGCCTGCATACGAAACATTTCTACCAGTTGTTGCAGTAAAGAATGAAGATTAAAGGCATCCCGATGCAGCTCCAGTCGTCCCGCTTCTATTTTTGAAATCTCCAACAGGCTTTCTAGCAAATCACCAAGATGTTTACCATTTCGCTCCAATGTTTCTGCATATTGGCGTTTTTTCGGACTCAACTCTTTATCGTTACTGAGTAACTGGGCATACCCAAGCAACACATTAAGTGGTGTTCTCAGTTCATGACTTAGCCCCGCCAAATAGCGACTTTTCGCATCGTTAGCGTTTTCCGCTTTTTTCTTTGCCCGTTCAAGTTCGAGCGAGGTTTTTTCGTGCGCGGTAATTTCATCAGAAAGCAAGTTGGTGTGAGCCTGAAGCTCTTTCATTGCAAGGCTGCTGCTGCTTCTGGCTAATACAAATAGCCAGCTAATAATACCGATTGGAATCAGCAACAGAGCGAACGCTTTAAACAGACTGATAGAGAGCGCGTTCATCTTGGTCGGATCTAGGCTTGGCACCTGACTGTATGCCAGAGCCAAAATTGCACCGATGGATAAACTCATTAATCCCATTACCATGACAAATTGGCTGATAGAAGAGGAGAGTTTGTTTATCCAAGACAAAGGTAAATAAGGCTCTAAGGTGTGTTTGACTTGAGCATGGAAGGTCGCTTGCGGACGGCACTTATCATGGCAGCGAACATCAAGTGAGCAACAAAGCGAACAAATATGCCCTTGATAAGCGGGGCACATCGCCATGTCTTCTTCTTCAAATGTGTGTTGGCAAACCACACACTCGTGTTCTTGATGTCCATGGTGAACAATGATTTCGTCGTGGACTAAGTAGTAGCGACTGCGTGTCGCGAGTGCAATTAATGGCGCTGTGATAAACGGCAATATGAACGATAGGTATGAGGCGAAGGCTTTGATCACATCATTAAACAGACCAAAGTGAGCCGCGAATCCAAACAAGGAGGCAAGGATCATTGAACCTAAGCCAACAGGGTTAATGTCGTAGAGCTTTGAGCGTTTAAATTCGATGTGTTTGGGGCTAAGACCGAGCGGTTTGTTGATGGCTAAATCGGCGACGATTGTACCAATCCAAGAAAGCACCAAAACCGAATAGATTTGCAGCGTTTGTTCAATGAGCTGATAGACACCAAGCTCCATCAAGAGCAGAGCAATCAGTACGTTGAAGATCATCCATACCACTCGACCGGGGTGGTGATGAGTTAAACGTGAGAAGAAATTCGACCAAGCCAGAGAGCCCGCATAGGCATTGGCAACGTTAATTTTCAACTGGGAAATGATGACAAACAAACCCGCGCAGATAAGGGCAAGTTTGGTATTGTCCGTCATGTAACCAAACACATTCACATACATATGAGCTGGGTCACCAGCCAGATCTGGCGCAATACCGTGGCTGATAGCGAGCCACGCCAAGAAACTGCCTAAGGCAATTTTCAACGCGCCAAACAACATCCAACCGGGTCCACCAATCAGCATCGCTGCCCACCAACGCAGTTTAGTGGAAGGGGTCTGTGCGGGCAGAAAGCGCAGAAAATCGACCTGTTCACCAATTTGCGCCACAACCGAAAGCAGTACTGCCGATGCAGCGCCAAACAACATCCAGTCGAACTCAGGGCTGTGTCCAACTAAACCACCGTAGGAGAGCCATTGGTCAATTTGACTGTCTGGGTGAGTAAAAACGAAGAACAGGGGAATGAGCTGCATCGCAAGCCAAAGCGGCTGCGACCACATCTGAAACCGTCCGATATTGGAAATACCCAAAGCAACCAGAGGAATCACAATCACCGCGCTGATGATGTATCCCCAAAACACTGGAATACCAAACAACAGTTCTATTGCCATCGACATAATGGCGGCTTCGAGGGCAAAAAAGATAAAGGTGAACGAAGCGTAGATGAGCGACACTATGGTTGAGCCAATATAGCCAAACCCCGCACCTCGGCTGAGAAGATCCGCATCAACACCGTATTTGGCAGCGTAGTAACAGATAGGTATGCCACTTAGAACGACCACCAGAGAAACACCGACTATCGCCCAAAGTGAGTTGATAACACCGTAGTTTAGGGTGATGGTTCCGCCGATGGCTTCAAGCACCAGAAACGAAACAATGCCTAAAGCGGTATTGGCTATCCAGCTTGCTGACCATTTCCTTGCGCGTTTTGCGGTAAAACGCAGCGCAAAATCTTCCAGTAATTCGTTCCCGACGAGGGTGTTATAACGCCTGCGCGTTATTGGGACTTTCTGCATCTCATTGTCTCTTCATCCTTAAAGTTCTTACCTGCACTCCTTGCAAGTATCGAATTTTCGCAGTGGTTCGCTTAGTTAACCTTACCTTCGAATGAAGTTTTTATCTTCCATTTTAGAGCGAAAGTAATGGGTTTTTTAAGCTATCGGGTTCTTGGGTTATGGCTTTCTTTATATCCTGCACGCGCGAGTATAGCCCGATTTTACTCATTGCTATATGCGTAGTTTAACGTAGTTAAAGTGCGCAATATGCGCATACCCCTAACTCTTTATCTCACCGATACTTTTCCGGAGCTTGTTCCTGATGTTGCGATTTTGAGCCTGCATCTGGGGGCGTAAGTTTGGACCATTTATTAATCAAGGGAAGATGAAGAATGAAACGGAAACTCCTCTCCACCGCAGTACTAGCAGCAACCATACTCAGTGCTCATGCCTATGCAGCAGACACTATCAAAGTCGGTGTGTTGCACTCATTGTCGGGTACTATGGCAATCAGTGAAACCACACTTAAAGATACGATGTTGATGCTGATTGATGAGCAGAACAAAAAGGGTGGTCTGCTTGGTAAAAAGCTAGAGCCTGTGGTTGTTGACCCAGCGTCTAACTGGCCTCTATTTGCGGAAAAAGCGCGCGAATTGATTTCAAAAGACAAAGTATCAGCAGTATTTGGTTGCTGGACTTCAGTATCTCGTAAATCTGTACTGCCAGTATTTGAAGAGTTGAACAGCATTCTGTTCTACCCAGTTCAATACGAAGGTGAAGAATCTTCGAAAAACGTGTTCTACACAGGTGCTGCGCCAAACCAACAGGCAATTCCAGCCGTTGATTACTTGATGGATCAAGGTGTGAAACGTTGGGTTCTTGCAGGTACGGACTATGTTTACCCACGTACTACCAACAAAATCCTTGAAGCCTATTTGAAAGACAAGGGTGTGGCAGCTTCTGACATCATGATCAACTACACGCCTTTCGGTCACTCTGATTGGCAGTCTATCGTTTCTGATATTAAAAAATTTGGCTCAGCGGGTAAGAAAACCGCGGTGGTTTCTACCGTCAATGGCGACGCAAACGTACCTTTCTACAAAGAGTTGGGTAACCAAGGCGTAACAGCAGACCAAATTCCAGTGGTGGCATTCTCTGTGGGTGAAGAAGAACTTTCAGGTATGGATACTGCTCCACTTGTCGGTCACTTAGCAGCGTGGAACTACTTCGAAAGCGTGGATTCACAAGCGAACGAAGAGTTCATCGAAGCGTGGCACAAGTTTACTAAAGACGACAAACGCACCACGAACGACCCAATGGAAGCGACTTACATCGGTTTCAACATGTGGGTGAAAGCGGTTGAAGCGGCAGGTACAACAGATCCAACAGCCGTGCAAAACGCACTGATTGGTACGTCTGTTCCTAACCTTTCAGGCGGTTACTCAACCATGATGCCTAACCACCACATCACTAAACCTGTTCTGATTGGCGAAATCCAAGATGACGGTCAGTTCCAAACTGTTTGGGAAACGGCTGGTTTGGTTGCGGGTGATGCATGGTCTGATTTCTTACCGGGTTCTAAAGACCTGATTTCAGATTGGCGCGCACCACTTAGCTGCGGTAACTACAACGTTAAAACAGGTAAATGTTCTGGTCAGAACTTCTAATTCGTAACACAGACCTTCCTGCTGTTTTACGACATTAGACTGATGCAACGAAATAAGTGGGTGCGAAAGCCCCACTTATCCTCTGCTTGATAAAGCAAGAAATGGATTTTAGAGGCTGGGCTAATAGCCGAGTCAGAAAGGGTTACTCATGGTCTTAATTAAGCGAATGTATTCCATAGTGCGCGATACCAGACGAATAGCTCTGGTGTGGTTGCTTGTGGTGACAGCCTTATGTGTGACTTCTGTGGCGCAAGCCGAGACAAGTGCTTCATTCGATGAAGGCTTACAAGCGATTTCGACACTCAAATTCAATCAAATCGAATCGGGTGTGGATAGCATTCTTCAAAGTGGCGACGAGCGAGCGGTTGACGTATTGAGTCTGCTACTAAATGGCGATTTATATGTTGAGAAATCAAGCTCAACATTGGTAATCATTAAAGCCAAAGAGGGCAGTGACTTTACGATTCAGCCACTTCTTTCGACCAATGATGGCGATATGTCGTCGGCAAATTCTCAGTCGACAGTAAATTCCCGAGCGATTAAAAAAATCGGTATCAACAACAGTTTGCGCGGCAAATTAAAATCGGCAATCGCCGCGTTAAGCATCTCTCATCCTAATCCGGGCAAGCGTATTGACGCGATTAACCAGTTAATGGGTTCGATGGATGAAGAGAGTTATCAACTCCTCAAAGATCACTTAGTGAAAGAGTCAGATGCCAAAGTGAAAGACTTAGGAACAACGGCTCTAGCTATCTATGATTTGAAAAACAGCAGCGATGACAATGTCCTTGCTCAAGCGATTGATACCCTCAAACCCAGCTACCAACCAACGGCTCGCAATGCGCTTAATCAGTTTGTTAGTGAGAACCCTGAGAGTGCACTCATTGGTGCTGCGCGTATCGCATTAAGCAGCATTGAACAACGTGAGAAAGTGGCGGACATGACGCAAACCCTGTTTTTTGGTTTAAGTCTTGGTTCTGTATTGGTATTGGCAGCGATTGGTCTTGCTATTACCTTTGGCGTTATGGGTGTTATCAACATGGCACACGGCGAACTCATCATGTTGGGCGCATACACCACTTATGTGGTTCAAACCCTAATGCCAGAACACATAGGTTTATCTGTATTTATCTCTATCCCTTTAGCGTTTGTGGTGTCTGCCGTTGCTGGTGTGCTGATTGAACGTTGCGTGATTCGCTTTTTGTATGGCAGACCATTAGAAACACTGTTAGCAACATTCGGTATCAGCCTGATCCTGCAACAAGCGGTTCGCACCGTTTTCTCTCCGCTAAACCGATCGGTTTCAACACCGGATTTTATGCAAGGTGTGATTGAGATAAACCCTTTGCTTAGCCTGACATTAAACCGTTTATACATCATCGTTTTCTGTTTGATTGTGTTTGCACTTTTGTACCTGATTTTGAACTACACCCGCTTGGGTATTGAGGTTCGCGCAGTTTCGCAAAACCGCAGTATGGCGCGTGCGATGGGTGTTCGCTCTGAATGGGTGGATGCCATGACCTTCGGTTTAGGTTCGGGTATTGCGGGCATTGCGGGCGTTGCGCTAAGCCAGTTAACCAACGTAGGACCGAACTTAGGTCAGGCTTATATCATCGACTCTTTCATGGTGGTGGTATTCGGCGGTGTGGGCAACTTGTGGGGAACGCTGGTGGCTGGCATGTCACTAGGCGTGGCAAACAAAGTTCTTGAACCTTGGGCTGGCGCCGTTCTGGCGAAAATCCTAGTGCTGGTATTCATCATTCTATTTATTCAGAAAAAGCCCCGAGGATTATTCCCTCAGAAAGGGCGTTCTGCGGAGGGATAATCATGGTGTATCAACCGAAGTTATTTGATCGCTCTACCATGACATTTCTATTGGTTTTGGCAGTGGCTCTGGGTGTGATCCCAGTGTTGAACATGCTGGTGAGTTCAGGAAGTGCACTGCATATTTCAACCTATACCGTCACTCTAATGGGCAAGTACCTTACCTATGCATTACTCGCTGTTGCTGTGGATTTGGTGTGGGGTTATTTAGGCATTCTGAGCTTAGGTCATGCGGCATTCTTTGCTTTGGGTGGCTATGCAATGGGTATGTATCTGATGCGTCAGATTGGTGACCGAGGCATTTACGGCAACCCTGAACTGCCAGATTTCATGGTGTTCCTAAACTGGAAAGAGCTGCCTTGGTTCTGGCACGGTTTCGACCAGTTCTGGTTTGCAGCTTTAATGATCGTTCTCGCGCCTGGTGTTCTTGCGTTTGTTTTTGGTTGGTTGGCGTTTCGCTCTCGCGTAACTGGTGTGTATCTATCAATCATCACTCAAGCGCTGACTTATGCATTAATGCTGGCATTTTTCCGCAACGAAATGGGCTTTGGTGGTAACAATGGTCTAACCGATTTCAAAGATCTATTGGGCTTTGATTTACAGGCTAACTCAACCCGAATCACGCTGTTTATCTTATCGGGTATCGCACTTGGTCTTGGTTATCTGGCGTGTCGTTTTATTGTGGTGAGCCGTTTAGGGCGCGTAGCAATGGCTGTGCGCGATGCGGAATCTCGTACCCGCTTCACGGGTTACAAAGTGGAATACATCAAGTTAGCGATTTTCTGTTTTTCGGCTGTGTTAGCTGGTATTGCCGGTGCTTTGTATGTACCGCAAGTGGGCATCATCAACCCTTCTGAATTTTCTCCTTTGAACTCGATTGAGCTGGTGGTTTGGGTTGCATTGGGTGGTCGTGCAACTCTGTACGGCGCTGTGGTGGGGGCATTAGCGGTCAACTATGCCAAAACCTATTTAACCGCTGCGTTACCAGAGGTATGGCTGTTTAGCCTTGGCGCTATGTTTGTGTTAGTGACGCTGTTCCTGCCAAAAGGTGTGGTTGGGCTTATCAAAACCAAGGAGGCAAACGCATGAGCTTGAGAGATTTTGCAAGGTCAATGACTGACCGTGAACATGTTTACGATTTCCTTGTGCCGAAAGTAAATCCAATGCTGACTGTTGGTCATGGCTGCTTGCTTTACCTTGAAGGATTGACCGTCAGTTTTGATGGTTTCAAAGCGATAAACGATCTCAATTTGTACATCAATGAAGGGGAGCTGCGCTGCATTATCGGCCCTAATGGCGCGGGTAAAACCACCATGATGGACATTATTACTGGCAAAACTCGCCCAGACAGTGGCAGTGCGTGGTTTGGGCAGAATATTGATCTGCTTGAACTGAGCGAACCGGAAATCGCCCAAGCGGGAATCGGCCGTAAATTCCAAAAACCGACAGTATTTGAAAACCAAACCGTGTTTAACAACCTTGAATTGGCGATGGCTGGAGCGAAAACCGTTCGTTCGACCTTGTTTGCCAAACTGAGTTCTTCAGACATTGATTACATCGATTATGTGCTGAAACAAATCGGTTTAGAGCCTCAACGCTTTTTACTCGCTGGTGCTCTGTCTCACGGACAAAAACAGTGGCTAGAGATTGGCATGCTGCTGATGCAAAACCCGAAACTGTTGCTGGTGGATGAGCCTGTGGCGGGAATGACGCATCAGGAAATGGACAGAACCGGTGAGCTACTCACCAGCCTCGCTGGCGAACGCACCATCGTGTTGGTTGAACACGACATGGATTTTGTTCGCTCGATTGCCAAAAACGTTACGGTTCTTCATCAAGGATCTGTACTTGCCGAAGGCACCATGGATCAGGTGCAAAGCAACCCCAAAGTGGTTGAGGTCTATTTGGGAGAAGAAGCATGTTAACGGTGAAAGGATTAAACCAGTTTTACGGACAAAGCCATACCCTGTGGGACTTAGACCTTAATGTTGAAGAGGGTAAATGTACCTGCCTGATGGGACGCAACGGAGTGGGTAAAACCACGTTATTGCAATGTGTGATGGGGTTGCTTGCGACACAAAGTGGTCAAATTGAATATCTTGGGCAAGACATTGCTGGATTATCAGCGGAAAAACGTGCGCCTTTGGGTATCGGTTATGTCCCTCAAGGTCGCCAAATATTCCCTTTGCTCACGGTGGAGGAAAACCTGCGTATAGGTTTACCCGTACGCGGCGACAAGAGCAAAAATGTACCGGATTTTATCTATGAGCTTTTCCCGGTGCTCAAAGAGATGCTGCATCGTCGTGGTGGCGACCTTTCAGGTGGTCAGCAGCAACAACTTGCGATTGGTCGAGCACTGGTCATTAACCCCAAACTACTAATTTTGGATGAGCCAACAGAGGGTATACAACCTAACGTAGTGGCTGAGATTGGCGACATCATTCGCCGTCTAAATCAGGAAATTGGTCTGACGGTATTGCTGGTCGAACAGAAGTTACCATTTGCCAGAAAAGTGGCTGACCGATTCTGCATTCTTGATCGTGGACGCCAAGTGGCTGCAGGTGAGATGACAGAACTCAATGATGCTCTGGTCAAAGAATATCTAACGGTGTAGCGCTATGAATCTTATGTCTAAGTTCGATCTCATCAGTCAAACCGAGCGCCATTGGCCAGCGTTTCTCTCGCTGGGTTTTGATTTTGATGGCGAGAAGACTCGAATGCACCAAATGGCGTTTCAAGGGCCACTTCGTGTACAGCGTCCATTCTACCCAGAGCAGGAGGTTTGCCATGTTTATTTGCTGCATCCGCCGGGTGGGTTGGTTTCTGGTGATGACTTAAGCATTCAGGTGGAATGTGCGCAAGACAGCCACGCGCTGATCACCACACCTTCTGCGGGAAAAATATATCGAGCAGACAGCCAAGGCGGCGCACAGCGTCAGCAGGTTCATATTGATGTGCACAGTGCCCGTTGTGAATGGATGCCTATGGAAACCATCGTGTTTGACGGTGCGCACGGTAAACTTTCTACACGAGTGAACTTGTATGGCGAGGCGAAATTCGTCGGCATTGACGTGTTCTGTTTAGGTCGGCCGAAAAGTCATCTGCCATTTGTTAGCGGCAGTGTTGAACAGCGTTTGGCGGTCTATTTGGAAGATAAGCCGATTCTGCTTGAGCGCCAATTTCTGTCTGCGGACGATCCGCTTCTCACCGCAATGAGTGGTTTCAATCATCATCTGGTTTCTGGAACTTTGGTGGTGTTTGGTATTGAAGATGCAGATTCTGCGGTTACTGCATTAAGACATTCCCTAGATTCAAAACAAACCACACTGAGCGTTACCCATCGTCTAGGGGTAATAGTGGTTCGCTATTTGGGCGATTGCAGTGAACAGGCACAACAACAATTACGTGGATGTTGGCAACTTCTGCGACCGCTATTGATGGGCATCGAGCCTTGCCCACCAAGGATTTGGAACACCTGATTTAAACCATTTTTCAGAGGGACGATATGGAATTATCACCAAGAGACAAGGATAAACTGCTGCTGTTTACTGCGGCGTTGTTGGCTGAGCGCCGATTGGCTAAAGGTATCAAGCTCAACTATCCAGAAGCCAGTGCTTATATCTCCGCAGCCATTATGGAAGGTGCGCGAGAAGGTAAAACGGTGGCTCAGTTAATGAGTGAAGGACGCACTTTATTAAGCAAAAGCGAGGTTATGGACGGCATTGCAGAGCTTCTAGAAGAAGTGCAGGTTGAAGCCACCTTTCCTGACGGGACTAAACTGGTCACCGTTCATAACCCGATTCAGTAGGAGGCGTTATGAAGCCAGGAGAATACCAACTGCAATCTGCACCCATTGAACTCAACGCGGGGCGTAAAACCTTGAGTATTTCAGTGGTGAATCACGGTGACCGACCTGTGCAAGTGGGCAGCCATTATCATTTTTTTGAAACCAATCCAGCACTCGACTTTGAGCGTGAGAAAACCAAAGGAATGCGTTTGAACATTGCTGCGGGAACGGCTGTTCGTTTTGAACCGGGACAAACTCGCAACGTAGAACTGGTTGAGTTAGATGGTGCGAGAGAAGTGTACGGCTTCCGCGCAGAAGTGATGGGTAAGGTCTGATTTCAAGGAATAGGAAATAAAAATGGCAGAGATATCTAGGGCTGCGTATGCCGATATGTACGGGCCGACAACCGGCGACAAAGTTCGTTTAGCGGACACTGAGCTGTGGATTCAGGTTGAAAAAGATTTTACGACTTATGGCGACGAAGTGAAATTCGGTGGCGGTAAGGTGATTCGCGATGGCATGGGACAAGGTCAGAAATGCCGCGACGAAGTGGTGGACTGCGTGATAACAAATGCTCTGATCCTTGATCACTGGGGCATTGTTAAAGCTGATATCGGCATTAAAGATGGCAAGATCCACGCAATCGGCAAAGCGGGTAACTCAGATATCCAGCCGAACGTGACGATTCATATCGGTGCCAGCACAGAAGTGATTGCTGGCGAAGGTCATATTGTGACAGCAGGTGCGATTGACGCGCACATTCACTTTATCTGTCCGCAGCAAATCGAAGAAGCGCTGATGTCAGGCACAACGACTATGCTGGGCGGTGGGACAGGTCCAGCAACGGGAACTAACGCCACTACCTGTACACCGGGCGCTTGGAACCTCGCTCAGATGCTGCGCAGCACAGACTTAATGCCGATGAACTTTGGTTTTCTTGGTAAAGGTAACGCCAGTTTGCCGCAAGCGTTAGAAGAACAACTTGAAGCGGGTGCGTGTGGCTTAAAACTGCATGAAGACTGGGGAACGACACCGGCTTCGATTGATAACTGCTTGGCAGTGGCTGAAAAGTATGATGTCCAGGTCGCAATTCATACCGACACATTAAATGAATCGGGCTTTGTGGAAGATACCCTTGCGGCATTCAAAGGTCGTACGATTCACACCTACCATACGGAAGGTGCTGGTGGTGGTCATGCTCCGGATATTATCGTCGCTTGTGGTCAGCCGAATGTGCTTCCATCTTCGACCAACCCGACTCGTCCTTACACAGTAAACACAGTGGATGAACACCTCGACATGTTGATGGTGTGTCACCACCTTGATCCCAACATTCCTGAAGATGTGGCGTTTGCTGATTCTCGTATCCGCAAAGAGACTATTGCAGCAGAAGATATTCTGCATGACTTAGGCGCGTTCTCGATGATTGCTTCTGACTCACAGGCAATGGGCCGAGTGGGTGAAGTGATTTGCCGTACTTGGCAAACCGCGCACAAGATGAAAGTGCAGCGCGGCTTATTGCCAGAAGATGAAGAGCGTCAGGCGGATAACTTCCGCGCCAAGCGTTACATCGCCAAATACACCATTAACCCAGCTATCGCGCATGGCATCTCTCATGTTGTGGGTTCGCTCGAAGTGGGTAAGTTGGCGGATATCGTACTTTGGAAACCGGCTTTCTTTGGCGTTAAACCAGCGTTGATCATTAAAGGCGGTTTTATTGCTGCTGCACCAATGGGAGATGCGAACGCATCCATTCCAACACCTCAACCTGTGCATTATCGCTATATGTTCGGCGGATTTGGCACTGCGGGCGCTGCAACGTCAGTCACTTTCACCAGCAAAGCGGCAATGGAGAACGGCTTGCAGCAAACGCTAGGGCTGAAACGTGAGTTAGCTGCGTGTCTTAACAGTCGTAACGTAACCAAGAACGACATGATTCATAACGACTACATGCCGGTGATCAGTGTCGATCCGCAAACCTATGAAGTGAAAGCGGATGGACAGCTGTTAACTTGCGACCCAGCAACGGAACTGCCTCTAGCACAACGTTATTCGTTGTTCTGAGAAACCGAACTAAGGAGAGTTGTATGTTGAAAGTTGTAGGACGTTCCGACCATTTCCATGGAGCAGTGTTGGATAAGGTTATTTTGCCATTTGCACTGCGTCAGAAAGGTCGATTCAGAACAATGAGCCAATCTGGACTGGATGTAGGTGTGTTTTTACCTCGTGGAGATGTGCTTAAACATGGTGACTACCTGCACACCGAGTGCGGACAAGTATTAGTTGTGGTTGCTGAAAAAGAAGCCGTTGTGACAGCGAAAACCGATGATTGGGAAACCTTCGCCAAGGCGTGTTACCACATGGGCAACCGTCATGTACCTATGGCGATAGGTCAGTGTTGGTTGCGATTCCAACCAGACCACGTACTGCAAGAAATGGTAGAAATGATGGGGCTGGTCTGTGAAGCCCAATTGGCAGAATTCACGCCAGAAAATGGCGCTTATCATGGCAGTGGTAAAGGTCATCATCACGAGCATGACCATTCACATGATCATCATTCACACGATCATCAGTCGCACGATCACGACCACGGTCATTCTCATGGACATAGCGATTCACATGGACACAGCCATTCTCATGGTCATTCCCATAATCATTTGCACACTGAATCGCACAACAAAAGCCATGGGGAGCACCATCACTAATGCAGATTTCAGCGTTGTTATCTCTGCTGCATTTAAGTAGCCCGAGTCTACCAATAGGTGCGTTTGCCTATAGCCAAGGCTTGGAAGGTGCGGTGGAACTGCAATGGGTGAAGGATGAAGCGAGCTTAAAGGCATGGCTGTCTCCGCTGCTGAGAAGCGGACAGGCAAATTTGGAACTACCGCTATTAAAGCGCTTTTATCAGGCATGGCAACTCAACGATGTAAACCAAATCGAATATTGGCAGCAGGTGTTACTGGCTAACCGTGAAACTGCAGAGCTAGTGATGGAGGAGCAGAAACTTGGGCAAACTCTTCATCGGTTATTGGCCAGTTTAAACGTTGAGCTAGACAGTAAAGCGCGCAGCATGAGTTACCTGCCGTTATACGCAAAAGCTTGTGTGCACTTTAACGTGCCACTCGAAGTCGCGGCGACAGGTTGGCTCTGGTCTTGGCTAGAAAATCAGGTCACGGTGGCGTGCAAAACCGTTCCGCTAGGACAGACCTCTGCACAGAAAGTGTTAATCGAAATGATGCCCGTGATTGAACAGGCGATCGAAACAGGTTTATCCGTCAGTGACGACAACATCGGACTGACATTACCCAATTTTGCCATGGTGAGTGCATGGCATGAGACTCAATATTCAAGATTATTTAGGAGTTAAATATGAGCACACAATGTTTACGAGTAGGCGTCGGTGGCCCGGTAGGCTCCGGTAAAACAGCGTTGTTACGTCAGTTATGTTCGGCAATGCGTGAACACTACAATCTTGCGGTGGTAACGAATGATATTTACACCAAGGAAGATGCTGAGTTTCTGATGCGCCACGAGGCGCTAGATATTGACCGCATTATGGGGGTTGAAACTGGTGGTTGTCCCCATACTGCAATTCGCGAAGATGCTTCTATGAATCTCGCTGCTATTGATGAGTTGCAACATCGTCATCCGGGCTTGGAATTGGTATTGGTAGAAAGTGGCGGTGATAATTTGAGCGCGACTTTCAGCCCAGAACTCTCTGATTTGACGCTGTACGTGATTGACGTTTGTGCGGGTGACAAAATTCCACGTAAAGGTGGACCGGGTATCACTAAGTCAGATCTTCTGATTATCAACAAAACCGATCTCGCGCCGATGGTTAACGCATCACTTGAAGTAATGGACCGAGATGCGAAGAAAATGCGCGGAGATAAACCGTTTGTTTTTACTAACTTAATTCGTGGTGACGGTTTGAAAACAGTCATCGATTTTATCGTTCAGCAAGGCATGTTAGCCGAGCGTGACGTGAATGTCGTCGTAACTGAACAGATCTAATAGAGCCGTATTAACGGGCTGTTGTAAGAAAAGGAATTTTTAAATGAAACTATCTCTTAGCAAAATCATCTCTGCCGCCGCTCTGCTGGCTGCAAGTTCACCAAGCTTTGCTCACACTGGGCACGCAATGCACGCGAGTTTCTCTGAAGGATTTTTGCACCCGTTAACGGGCATTGATCATCTTGCTGCGCTGGTCTTGATTGGATTTTTTGCGGCAAGCTATAGCTACAAAAAATCGGCGCAAATTATTGCTTGTTTTGCTGCCGCGTTAATGGCCGGATTCTTTGTTGGCGTTGAATGGTCGAATGCATCAATGGTGGAATCGCTGGTTGCTGGCTCTTTGATTGCATTGCCTGTTGCTTTGTATTCCTACCGTAAAACAGGGGCAATTAAGTGGCTTTCTATGATCAGTATTGCAGCGTTCAGCGCTTGTCATGGCTTAGTACAAGGCGCAGAAGCGATTGGCGCAGTGAGCGAATTTTGCCTTGGTTCACTGGCGGCAAGCGTAATGGTGATGGTTGGCGTTAATGTAATGGTTAAAGCTATCCGCAATGCTGTTGCTCATTTCACTACTGTTAAACAATAACAACATCCGTTGGCTATAAATACGGGTCAGAAGTGACAGGAAAGGGAGCGAAATGCTCCCTTTGTTTATGTCGAACGTTTATATCTAGCCCTGTCATTGGTGAAATTATTTATTTAAATATGAAATAATTTTTCAAAAAGCATTGTAATGACCTAGCTAAGCTGAGATAACTAAACGCGTCTGTGCATTAGATGTAAGGTCTATCTTTGTGAACCCATTCGTCTTTACTTTCGGCATTATTTTTAGCGGTTTTGTGCTGGGATTGTTTTTCCAACGTTATCTTAAACAGCGTTCATCTTTTGTTAGTTTGGTTTTAACCAAAGTAGCGCTGATGGCATTGATTCCATTTAGTGTTTTTGTATCTTTATGGCAGCTAAGTAATATTCGCACCGAGTTATTGTATTTGCCTTTTATAGGTGCAGGTGTAATCGCTGCGGGTACCTTGGTAGGGATTGCTGTAGCAAAGAAGAACCAGTTAACGCCAGTGCAAACTGGTGCGCTTGTGCCTGTTACTGCGCTGTATAACATTGGCGCTCTGGGTAACCTTGTTCTCTTTATTACCTTCGGTGAAAACGGTGTCGCTATGATGGCGCTGTTTAAACTGTTCGAAGAGTTGACCTATTTCGGTTTAGTGTTCCCATACGCAAAATCCAAATCGCAAGATGAAGCCCTTAAATCTACGCAGAATAAACAGGTGTGGAAAGATCCTATCTTCCTTATTGCAATGTCTGCGATTTCGTTAGGTTTATTGCTCAATGTTTCAGGCGTTCCTCGACCAGAATTTCTTTTATCTGTAAGTCATTGGACGATCCCTGTAGGTACATTTTTGCTGATTGCTTCAGTGGGTTTAACTTTCAACTTGAAAGGCGGTAAACGCTGGCAAAAAGTGGCATTGACTGCGACGATCGCCCGCTCAGCGGTTGCGGTGGTTTTAGTTTCGATTCTACTTTCACTGTTCAACCTATGGGGAATTGAAGATCATTTGGTTGCGAAAGTGTGTTTGATTTTGGCAGTGATGCCCACAGCATTTATGGGCACCTTACCCGCAGTACTTTATGATTTGGACAAAGAAGTAGCAAACACCAGTTGGATCACCAGTTACTTTATATCCATGATACTGACGCCAATCATGCTCGTTTTCCTAAGCACGATTTAGTTTTCAGCTTTTCTCAAAGTACTTAAAAGTTTTTCAAAGAACATAAAGTTTTCCAGAGCACGCTATTACGCGTGCTCTGCGTTTTCTAATGCCAAGTCACTGCCACAAAGTTTGGGGTTAATGTCATTCAAAATGAGCAGCACACAAGAGACTACTACGGCAGCAAGTAATGTGGCACTCACCAGACCAAAGGCAATGCTGGCAATCAGCGGTATTAAGAATTGCGCCTGAGTACTGGTTTCCGTCAGCAAAGGTAATAAGCCTGCAAAGGTTGTGAGTGAGGTGATCACAATAGCTCTGAATCGGTCATGGATGGCTAGCTTACATGCTTGGCGTAGCTCCTGACGTTCTGCCACTTTGTCTTTCACGAAGGTGACTAACAATATATTGTCGTTGACCACAATCCCCGCGAGAGTGGCAAAGCCAACCAGACTTGGAATAGTGAGGTCAATACCCAAACCTAAATGCCCCCATACGACGCCAATCCAAGCCATTGGAATGGCAAGCAGTACCGCAAACGGCTGAACAAAGCTTTTAAACAGAAAGACCAAGATCAAATAGACGCCAATGATGCCGAGAGCAAAATAGGTGAGTAGCGATGAGCCTGTGTCTGCACTCTCTTTATCTTGTCCTTGAGAAGCGAAACTAACTTCTGGGTATTTCTGCGCCATCTTAGGCACAAAGTCTTTATAAAACTGCAGCATGATTTCGCGTGCGTTGGCGACTTGGGTGTTGATATTGCCTTGAACTGTAGCCGTAGGAATACCATTGACCAAGTTAAGCCGCGAGAAAGCCTTAGTCTGAGTTAAATCAGCGACAACCATCAACGGGATCAGCTTGCCATTATTGGCGGTAATAAGCAGATCATTCAGCTCTTCTATGGTTGCTTTATGAAGAAAATCACTTTGACGAACCCGTATATCAACAATTTCCCCGTCTTGGAACACCGTAAGGTCATTGTTGCCTTTCACTGCATTTCTCAGCGTTTGAGCGACTTGTGCTGCGGTCACACCTAGCACGCCCGCTTGATCTTTGAGCGCGACTTGGATGTCATCTCGTCCATATCGCAAATCGGAAGAAAGATTGAATACACCGTCGAACTGTTTGAGCCATTTCATCAAAGCTAAGTTCACGGCATAGAGTTCTTGTGGGTCGTTACCCTGAACTCGGATATCAATACCAATACCCGCAACGCCCCGTTCTTTATCTGTAAACTTGAGTGCGATGACATCTGCGGTTGGACCGACTTTGCTTTTCCAACTTTGAATAAGGTCTTTGATGCTTTCTTGACGAAACTGAGCGGGCAGCAAGTCCGCACTAACAGTAGCCATATGCGGACCAGAATCAAAGGCATCAATATTGGTGTTATACATAACCGTAATACTGTTGACTAATGGCTCACCAAACTTCTCTTGATACTCTGTATCCATCTCTTTTAGGGCGTTTTCAACTTTGCTCACGACACTTTCTGTTTGTGATAACAAGCTACCTTGGTCAAGCAATATTCTTGCTTGAAGCGTATCACTTTCAAGGGTTGGCATGGCTTTGAACTTGAGTAAACCCGCAGGGAAGGTGGCGGTGGTTGCTGCGACGACAAAAAGCAATATGCCAATACTCAAATAAGGTGCTCGCATTGCGATCACGGAAAGGGGAACAAAGCCTTTGTCTCGAACGAACTCAAACCCAGCGGTTATTTTATTGCGAATGGTATTGCTGTTAGAGATATCAGGATGATGAGCCAGATGAGAAGGCAGAATAAACATCGCTTCGAATAGGCTCACGATAAGCGTCATCATCAGAACAATCGGGATATAACGGAGTATGTCACCGAGGTTACCAGTTAAAAACATCAATGGACCGACTACCATGATGGTGGTTGCAAAAGACGCGATAACCCCTGGTAATACTTGCTTTGTTCCTTCTATTGCCGCTTGAACTGGAGCCATGCCAGCTTCACGTTTTGCTGCGATGTTCTCAGCAATGATCAACGAATCATCCATCAGAATACCGATGGCGACAATCAGCCCAACCATGGTCATCATATTGATGGTGTAACCGAGTATCAGCATGATAAACAGTGTGCCAAGAAAAGAGACGGGAAGACCGACTGTTACCCAGAAGCTAAAGCGGATATTGAAGAATGCCCATAACGCTAAGAACGCAAGGAGCAAACCTTGAACCCCGTTGCTGCCTAGAATACGCAGACGTTCTCTAATATTGACGCTCACATCTTGTGTAATGGTGAGTTCAACACCTTGTGGAGCCAACGCGCGTTCTTTGTCGATAAGACGCTCAACAACTTCACGCACTTTAAGCGTATCCTGATTTTGGTTCTTGGAGATTTGAAGCAACGCCGCTCTTTGTCCGTTAAACAGAATCTTATCTTCTTCAAGGGCAAACTTTTGCTCTATGGTTGCGATGTCTCTTAAACGCAGTTGAGTGGTGCTGTTAATCATCAAAGCACCGATGTCGTCGACATGTTTAGCAAGTTGGTCAAAACGGATGCTTGATTCAGACAGATCACTTCTCATTGTGCCTGCTGGAATGCTGACGTTCTCTTGCTGGATTCGGTTTGCCAAATCAGAGATGCTCAAGCCGTATTGCTTTAAAGTTTCACTCGCAATGGAGACTTCAATTTCCTGCGCCGAAAACCCACTGATGGTCACTTGTGCGATATCAGGGTTCGCTTTCAAGTTCTGCTTAATCTTGTTCGCGTACCAGTAGAGATCTTGATCAGACATGGGGCCGGTAATCGCGATGCTAACGACGGATGCGATGCGGTCGAGTTTAGTCACGGTTGGGCGCTCTGCGCGATCGGGGAAATCACTAATCGCATTGACCTGTTGCTGAACTTCGCTGGTGAGAATATCGATGTTCTCATTACGGTTAATGTCCACATTACCGATGGCGACATTTTCTCGCGCATCACAAGTAAATTCGTGAATGCCGTTTATTTTATCTAGCGCATCTTGGAGGGGGATGCAGATCTCATCCGCCACTTCTTTGGGTGATGCGCCCGGATAGCTGACCTTCACTTCAATATTGGTGGTTGGCGCTAAAGGAAACGTGTCTTTTTGCATTTTAGGTAGGGCATAGATCCCCACTAAAAGAATCGCAATCATCAAAACGTTGGCAGCCGTTTTGTGCTGAGCAAAATAGGCGATCATCATTCACCTCCTGCTGCTTGCTGGCTAACCCACTGAACCATGGCTTTGTCTGGCTGTGCTTTAAGCTTCATGCCTTCGACCGCTGGTTGTAGCTGACTTACCACCACCATGTCTCCTTCGCTGACGCCAGATTTCAGAACCGCTATTTGACCCTGAGTAAAATCGATTTCAACAGGTTGAATCGCGAGCTGGTTGTCTTTAACCACATAGACATTACCGCTATGAATAGCATTAATAGGCACAATAAGTTGGTTTTCCAATTGCGGTGCTTTTAGCGTGACTTTGACAAAGGTATCGCGAATCAAAGGCGGCTTTTTGCCCGGCTGCGCTTGTTGATAAGGCTCGTCAACACGAATAATCAGTGTTTGGCTTTGAGTTTGGGCGTCGATCAAACCGCCGCTTCGGTCAACCAGCCCTTGCCAGTTAACTTGTTTATCACCTGTGGTAAGAGTGACGGTAGCTTGCAAATCGCTATGAAGAGAATTGTCGAAACTCTCTGCCTGAGTTGCGCGACGTAATGGTCTCATTTTACCAATCGAATACTGGGCAAGCACTTCGACTGCTTCCATTCCATCTGACTGGAGTAGGGCTTGACCTTTATTTACATACTCTTCGACATCAATATTGGTTGCGGTAATTCGAATATCGTAAGGGGCTTTGACTTCGGTATGACTAAGATCGCGCATCGCAATCTCTAGCTCCGCATTCAAGACTTCTTGCTCTGCAACCGTGATTGCTTGTTCATTTTTCAGATTTTGTAGTAGCTGCTGTTTACTGAGCAGATCGCGTTTGGCTTTGTCTTTTTCAGTTTGAGAAAGATGACCGGTTTTGGCTAAGCGTTCGCTACGTTCATACTCTTCTTTTTGCAGTTTGTAATCTTGCTCGGCAATCGAATAGCTCACGCCTATGGTTTGGTATTTGAGTTTGGAGACATCTAACTCTGCATTGAGTTTGGTGATGGCAAGTTGATAGGCAGAGTCGTCAAGCTTTAGCAACGGCTCTCCTTTAGCAACGAAAGCCCCATTTTTAAAGTTGTCTGACACCCAGATCACTCGACCTTCTACTTCTGCCTGAGCTTGCCACTCTTGAGCTGGCTGGGTATAGCCATAGCCTATGGCGCTAGGTTGAATGGCGAGAGGTTTGACCTTCATCACTCGTACAACTTTTGAACCGCCCGCTTGTTCGGTTTTCGGTGGTTCAGCTTTCATACTGGGTGCGACTAAGAGAACAATACCGCCCAACACGAGTGGGGGAACAATAAGTAATCGTTGAATCCAACTGTAGTTTGCCATAGTCACTATCCCTGAACTTTATTTATATAAGTAAAAACTAATGTAAAACAAAGGAAATAAATTGGCGCTTGCTCCCAATTCATTGCATATCGTTAATTTAGCTTTAACTAAAATAAAAAATCCGGCGCTAGGCACCGGATTTGGGTAAAGTTAAGTAAACAATCGTCAGCAATAACTTACGCTTAGGATTCTTTATCTTTGGTCAGTGACAGTATGCCAATGGAAACGGCAGCAACACCAACAAATCCACCGAGGATAATGACTGGCATTGCGCTGTATCCAAGGACATGCCAGATAATGGATTCAAGTGTACTCATTTCTCTGCTCCTTGTTATTGCCAGCCTTCTACGCCGTGCATATCTGGTAGGTTGTGTGCGATACCTTTGTGGCAGTCCACACAGGTTTTCTCACCAGACGCTAGGGCAGTAGAATGTTGTTGAACACTACGTTCACTTTGCTCTGAGAAATCCATAAATTCAAATTGGTGACAGTTACGACATTCGAGAGAGTCGTTCTTCTTCATCCTTGCCCATTCACGCTCTGCTAAGTGTGCGCGGCGTTCTCTGAATTTCTCTGGAGTATCGATAGTTTTCGTTACGTAATGTGCAAACAGCTCTTTGGATGCTTGAACTTTACGAACGATTTTATCCGTCCATTCGTGTGGTACGTGACAGTCAGAACAAATTGCACGCACGCCTGAACGGTTAGAGTAGTGAACCGTTTCTTGGATTTCAGCAACGATAGGAGCATGACAACCAGAACAGAATTCTTCTGTGTTGGTCATTTCCATACCCGTGTTAAATGCGCCCCAAAATAGCAAGCCACCAGAAAAACCCAAGAATAAGACAACGCCAGCTGCAGCTTTACTTGGCCTTGTTAACTTATTCCAAAACGCTTTAAGTAGTTTCATAAATCGCCTCTTATTGTGTGGTTTGCTTAGCGAAGTGATTCAACACGCTTAAAGTCATTTTCAACCAAAGGTTGAGCGTCCGCTTGAGGTACGTGACATTGCAAACAGAAATAACGACGAGGTGATACATCAGCAAGTACAGCATCTTCACGGTTTAGGAAGTGCGTTACGCTAATTTTCGTTGCGCCCATATCTTTGGCGTTTTTCCAGCTGTGGCAAGACAAACACTTATTCGCATCTTTGGTCACTTCGTAGTTACGAATTGAGTGTGGGATCAATGGTGGCTGGTACACGAAATCTGCTTGTAAAGATTGTTCACGAGGAATTTTCTTCATTTCGTCAGCATTTCTTGTTTCTTCTAGAAGGCTAGAACCACGCAGAGATTCCAAACCACCTGTGCCACCTGGAAGATCCAGCTCAGCTTGCGCAAAGACGACTCCCGATAAAACAGCACCAACCGATAACAGTGCAACCAGTAATTTTTTCATATTACATTCTCCGCCTAATGGCTAAATTCTTTAATGAGGCTGCCCGAGGGATGAAATGGGGCAGCCTTTACATTCATCTTATACTTATGCCACTTTCGTGATTTTAACTGGACATTTCTTGAAGTCCGTTTGTTTTGAAAGTGGGTCGGTAGCATCTAGGATCAACTTGTTGATCAGAATGCGAGCATCAAAGAACGGTACGAATACCAAGCCTTTTGGCGGCTTGTTACGACCACGAGTCTCAACACGAGCACGAACTTCACCACGTGTGTTAGAAATCAGGATTTCATCACCACGGCGTAGGCCACGAGCCACAGCATCTTCGTGATGCATGAAACACACGGCATCAGGGAAAGATTTGTAAAGTTCAGGTACACGGCGAGTCATAGTACCGGTATGCCAATGCTCAAGAACACGGCCTGTACATAGCCATAAATCGTGTTCTGCATCTGGTGCCTCTGGTGGCGCTTCGTATGGTGCAGAGATGATCCAAGCTTTACCGTCTGGCTTACCGTAGAAGTCCCAGCCAGAACCTTTCTTCGCATACGGGTCTGAACCTTCTTTGTAACGCCATTGTGTTTCTTTACCATCAACGAATGGCCAGCGTAGACCACGAGTTTGATGGTACATATCGTACGGCGCTAAGTCGTGGCCATGACCGCGACCAAAGATTGCGTACTCTTCGAAAATACCTTTTTGTACGTAGAAGCCAAAGTGGTGGGCATCGTCGTTCATTTCGCGAGCTTCGCTGACTGGGAACTTGTCGATTTGACCGTTTTTGAACAGTACGTCGAACATTGTTTTGCCACGGTATTCAGGCATTTTTGCTAGCAGTTCTTCTGGCCACACTTCTTCCATCGTGAAGCGTTTAGAGAACTCCATAACTTGCCATAAGTCAGACTTCGCTTCGCCCACTGTGCCTACTTGTTGATACCACGCTTGAGTACGACGCTCTGCGTTACCGTAAGCACCTTCTTTTTCAACCCACATTGCGGTTGGAAGAATCAGGTCAGCCGCTTGCGCTGTTACTGTTGGGTATGGGTCAGAAACGACGATGAAGTTTTCCGGATTGCGGTAACCCGGTAAACGTTCGCCGTTGATATTTGGACCCGCTTGCATGTTGTTATTACATTGAACCCAGTAACAGTTCAGCACGCCGTCATTCAACATTCGGTCTTGAAGAACCGCGTGGAAACCAGGTTTTGGCGGAATAGTGCCTTCAGGTAGTTTCCAAACTTTTTCTGCAATTTCACGGTGTTTAGGGTTTGCAACCACCATATCTGCTGGCAGACGGTGAGCAAAGGTACCTACTTCACGTGCAGTACCACACGCTGAAGGTTGACCTGTTAGCGAGAATGGGCTGTTACCCGGAGTCGCGATCTTACCGGTCAATAGGTGGATGTTGTAAACAAGGTTGTTCATCCACACACCACGAGTATGTTGGTTCATACCCATAGTCCAAAGTGACATAACTTTCGTGTTTGGATCTGCGTATTGTTTCGCAAGCGTAATCAGTTTCTCTTCACTCACGCCTGAAATTTCAGCCGCTTTCGCAGCAGTGTATGGTGCAACGGACTTCTTGTACTCTTCAAATGAAATGCTGGTCATTGAACCGTCGTTAGGGTTCTTCGCTTTTTTCTGAAGTGGATGATCGTCACGTAGACCGTAGCCGATATCCGTCACAGCTTGTTTGAAGTTAGTGTGCTTGTTAACGAAGTCCCAGTTCACTGCATCGTTTTGAATGATGTAGTTCGCAATGAAGTTAGCGATCGCTAGGTCAGAGTTTGGTTTGAAAATGTAACCGTGATCAGCCAGTTCAAATGAACGGTGGTAGTAAGTAGACAGTACGTTTACTTTTACATGCTGTTGGCTCAAGCGACGGTCAGTCAGACGGCTCCATAGAATAGGGTGCATTTCTGCCATGTTCGAACCCCAAAGAACGAACGCATCCGCATGCTCTAAGTCGTCATAACAACCCATTGGTTCATCAATACCAAATGCACGCATGAAGCCCACTACGGCAGACGCCATACAGTGACGCGCGTTCGGGTCGATGTTGTTTGAACGGAAGCCAGCTTTCATCATTTTTGCTGCTGCGTAACCTTCCATAACGGTCCATTGACCAGAACCAAACATACCGATGCTTGTTGGACCTTTCTTGGCAAGAGACGCTTTCCACTTCTCAGCCATGATGTCGAATGCTTGATCCCAAGATACCGGAGTGAAGTCGCCGTCTTTAGCGTATTCGCCATTGCGCATACGAAGAAGAGGTTGAGTCAGGCGGTCTTTACCGTACATGATTTTAGAAAGGAAGTAGCCTTTGATACAGTTTAGGCCTTTGTTTACCGGAGCTTCAGGGTCACCCTGTGTAGCCACGATACGACCATTCTGCGTACCCACTAAAACTGAGCAGCCAGTACCACAGAAACGACAAGGCGCTTTGTCCCAGGTAATTTTGGTTTGATCTGTGCTAGCAATCAGGTTTGCAGCAGAAGCCGGTAATGTCACACCAGCGATAGCTGCAGCTGATGCTGCCGCGTTTGCTTTCACAAACGCTCGTCTTGTCATTTTCATACTTCATCCTCTGTTTGGGATTGTTGAATTCCAGTGTCTTCGTCCAACTGCTCTAAATCGGTTTCGATTTGGTGATAAACCAAAACAGTGCTGAGCACGTTAGTTAAATTGTTGATGGCATCGATAGTGTCAGTAATAAAACCTTGATTCTCAGTTTCGAGAACAACCACAATTTTGCCTTCAGGGCTAGAACCGAAGACTTCTGCATTGTCGAATTCTTCGATTTGAGCCGTTATTGATTCAACATGCTGTGGAAGCACATGAACCACCAAACTTGAAATGTGCACTTCATTCAGTGACATACATTACTCTCATTCTTATATTGTATTGCTCACATGGATAGATGCTGTTGGGCACACCGAAACACATGCGCCACAACCACTGCAGTCATCAATATTGATAACTGGTTGTGCAACTTTATTAAGTTGCAACTTAAACTGAATCGCCATTGTGTCGCATGTCTCACCACAGCTACGACATTCAACGTTTTGATACGCCAAACAATTCTGTTTGATATCTGCTTTAATCTGCCAAGGTGAACTGGACTGTGGAAGGAAAATAGGCTCGGGACAAACATCGGCACATTGATAACAAAATGTGCATTCGCCTCTGCTGAAATCTACGGTTGGAAAACCACCGTCACCATTAATAATGACCTGAGTTTCACAAGCAGAAACGCATTTGCCGCAACGAGTGCAATCGTCGGTAAAAGAAGCTGCTGATTTAACCCAAGGCATTATAATTGCTGAGTCTTCAACAGTTTTACGCGAGAACAATCGACGCCTGGCTAAATCGACCACTACAATCACCTTATAATTTTTAAGCGATAGGTAAATTGTAGCTCAAAGTTGTTAAGCCACAATTTTCACTTATCCATATGAAAATTGTAGTTTTCAGGCTATTTTCTTAAATACCTATTAGGGGGTAATTGGGGGTAAGCGTTGTTTTAGATCAATTATTTCCAGCGAGAGTGATCACATATTGTTAGTGTTTAACTGTGATTCAAAATTTAAGAAAGACGACAGACGTCAAAATGAAGGAAATGCACAAGTTTGGTTAGAAGAGTTGAAAGGTCGCTGATTGGCACAATTGCCAAGGCAATGTTTAGCATTGTGATGATGTCGTTTGCAACAATTAGCTTCGCGATTATAACGTTAGCATCGTCGTTAAATGACGCAGAAGCGGTCAACGTTTCAGGTTCTATGCGTATGCAAAGCTATCGTTTAGCGCATGATATCCAGAGTTCCTCCACCGATTATGTCAGTCACATTGAGAGTTTCGAACATTCACTGTTTTCGCCGTCTATGCAGGCGCTAAAACATTGGACAGTACCTGAAGATATTCAGTCAGATTACAAAGACATCATCATTCGTTGGCAAGAGCTGAAAACAATCTTGAAAAGCGACCAACGTGCTGACTATTTGAACCTTGTTGCCGGGTTCGTGAGCCAAATTGATGTGTTCGTTTTTAAGCTACAGCAGTTTTCTGAAAGCAAATTAATCAAGTTAGCATGGGTTGGGGGCTTAGGCCTTGGCGGTGTATTTTTGGTTTCTGTGTTGGTTGTTATTTATACTCGAAGAGAAGTTGTAGGCCCGCTGCGTAATCTCGTTGTGGCGAGTGAACAAGTACAGAACCGCTCTTTTGACGTACAGTTAAAAACAACCAGCCGCAATGAAATGGCGATATTGACCCGCACATTTAATGATATGGCGAATGAGCTGGGCAAACTGTATCACGGGCTTGAAAATGCGGTGAACGAGAAGACCCATAAGTTGCAACATGCAAATCAGTCATTGCAGGTACTTTATGAGTCGTCACAACAGTTAACGGCTTCTCGAATTAGCCAAGAGAATTTTCAGACGTTACTTAAACAAATCGTCAGTGTTGAAGGTATTGATGCTGTTCGCCTCGAAATCGATGAAGAGGCGGGCAAAGGTATTGTTTTAAATGAAGGTTATTGTGACAGTAATTGTAATAACAACTGCCACGAGCAACCATTGATGGTGGATGGGCAGACGCTAGGAAGATTGTACTGGCGAGCGGGGTTACCATGTCCGGATAAAGCACTGATAGATAGCTTTGTACAGATGCTTTCGCGCGCAGTTTATTTTAATAAAGCGCAGAAGCAGGCAGAGCAATTACTGTTGATGGAAGAGCGCGCGACCATCGCCCGAGAGTTGCATGACTCTCTGGCTCAATCACTTTCTTATTTAAAAATCCAGGTCTCTTTACTTAAGCGAGTCATGAATAAGCTAGAACAAACGCCGCAAAGTGAAAAGACAGCAGACATTATAAAAGATATCGATGAAGGCTTATCCGGAGCCTACACTCAGTTGCGTGAGTTGCTGACTACGTTCCGCTTAACTATTAAAGAAGGGAGTTTCGGACGAGCGTTATTGGAAATGATTAATCAGTTGAAAGAGCACACCAGTGCGTCAATTGAGTTAACCAATAATCTCTCCTCGCTGGAGTTGAATGCGCATCAGCAGGTGCATTTAATGCAGTTGATCCGAGAAGCGGTGATTAACGCCATTAAGCACGCAGACGCTACGAAAATAGTCGTGGAGTGTAACCAAGTTGACGGCGATGTTGTTGTCGTGGTCGAAGATAATGGTGTCGGGTTTGAAGAACACGATGCAAAACTTAACCACTATGGTTTAAGCATAATGCAAGAGCGAGCAGCTCGCCTGAACGGAGATCTGACAGTGAATTCTTCTCTGAACTCCGGTTGCAGAATAACTTTGAAATTTAAACAGTCTAAGGACATTAACGTTGACGAAGATTAGAGTAATGTTGGTGGATGACCACCCGCTAATGCGTAGAGGCATTAATCAGTTATTGAGCTTAGAAGACGATTTTGATGTGATCGCTGAAGCAAGTAACGGTACTGAAGCCGTCGCGCTGGCTCATGAAGATGAACCGGACTTAATCTTGCTCGACCTGAACATGAAGGGCATGTCTGGGCTTGATACACTTCAGGCACTGCGCACCGACGGATGCAGCTCAACTATCGTTATACTGACAGTATCAGACAGTGCGGCAGACATTGAAGCACTAGTGAAAGCTGGAGCAGATGGATATCTGCTTAAAGATACTGAGCCTGACGAACTGATTGAATTGCTAAGACAAGCTTCTTCTGGTGAGAAAGCTTACAGCAGCGTCGTCGCGAAATATCTTCGTGAGCGCGAGGGGCACTCAGACGTATTTGACTCTTTGACTGATCGTGAATCTCAAATTCTGGCGGAAGTGGCAAAAGGGTATCGCAACAAGCAAATTGCCGATCACCTGTTTATTTCTGAAGCGACAGTAAAAGTGCACATGAAGAGTTTGCTGAAGAAATTACGAGTGCCTTCGCGCACTGCAGCAACAGTGCTTTATCTGGAACGCTACGGCGAGCTGAGATAAAAATCGCGGCTTATCAGATGTAAAAAAGAGGCTAATTGCCTCTTTTTTCTTTATTTGCAGATTGCTATTAGTTACAGATTGCAATTTTGTAGTTACAGACTGCAATTTTGGCAGTCGTTACTGTTTCGAATAGCGAGTTTTAAACTCAAATACCTTTTCAGAACACACATCAATGCAGCGTCCGCAGCTAATACAATCCTGATCCATCACCCTGATGTCGCCATCTTTTAACGGCTCTCTAAGAACTTGCGGTTCTGGGCAGACGTTGAAACAATCCATACACTTAGTGCAGGCGTTTCTGTCAGTGGCGGTGACACGCATAATACTCTGTTTGCCGATGATGCCGTAGGTCGCCCCTAAGGGGCATAAGTGACCACACCATCCATGTTCGACCAGCAACAGATCGAGTAAGAAGACAAGCACAATCAACATCCAGCCAGCACCCATACCAAATATCAGGCCGCGGTGGAGCGCAGAAACAGGGTCAATCCACACCCATAACGCACTTCCGGAAATGGCGCTGCCAATCAGCAGTACCGGAATCAACCAATAACGCAGACTCTTTGGCCATGAATAGCTCGCTTTTAGATTCAGTTTTCTGCGTAGCCAAGCGGCTAAATCAGTCACGATATTCAGCGGGCAAACCCAAGCACAAAACGCTCTTGGTGCGATCACGGCGTACAGTGCGACAACAATCAGAGCACCTAAAATTGCCGTGAACTCAGGAAGATGCCCTGCAGCGATGGTTTGTAACAGCAAGAGCGGATCTGTAAAAGGAATAACATCAAACAGAGTGCTAGACGAAAGGTTTCCTTTAAACACTCCCCACGTTGGGCCTGCCATAAACAGCGCAATAATGGTGAGTTGAGAAACTCTTCTAAGGATCAGGAAGCGATGCGCTTTCCACCAACCTAAGTTTTGTATTGCCGCTTTACCGGCGTCTTTAGCCAAATGCTTAGCCATCATCCACCTCCTAAAGCTGGTTGCCGTTAAATGGTTTAATTGGAACGCCACCGTGTTCTTCGGTATCGACACGTACTTCAGAATGCTCTTCCCAGCCTAAGCGGTAATGTTTACCTAACTGACCTTGAGCAAGCTCTATTGGCACCACTTTTATTGCCGCCACATCTAACACACAGGCTTCTTCGCACTTACCGCAGCCCGTGCAGTAGTCGGCATGAACGGTGGGAATAAATTTGGCGTGAAAACCTGTTCTTTCATTCCGTATAGTTTCAAGGGTGATGGCTTTATCGATAGCAGGGCAGATGCGGTAACAAACATCGCAACGCAAGCCCTGAAAATTAAGGCAGTTCTTTTGGTCGATGAGTACTGCAGTTCCCATCCTTGCATCGTCTATATTGGTCAGCGCTGGATCAAGTGCACCGCTGGGGCAGGCTTTTACGCAAGGAATGTCTTCGCACATCTCACAAGGTATTTGTCTGGCAGTAAAGTACGGTGTGCCCGCTGCAACAGGTGAAAGAAGCGAGGCTAACTTCAACGTATCGTATGGACATGCCTGAACGCATAAGCCGCAACGCACGCAGGCTTTTTCGAAATCGTTACCCGGTAATGCACCCGGTGGTCGAATAGGGACACCAGAGGTTTCTCTTGCCTGACTTTGCAGAGATTGCAATCCGAGGAGCGACGCGGCTGCACCGACACCGACTGCAGTTCTTGAAGCATCTCTTAAGAACCGACGGCGGCTTTCGGAAATTTTTGGACGAGAAGTTTTCATACGCCAACCCTGTATAAAACGCACTACTAAAATTATAACCACATTATCTGTGTGCATAAGAATAGTCGCTACCTCCAAAGTAGTGTACGAACACTCCGTTGATTCAGGTCAAGTGAAAGCTAATATAAATGAAAAAATGTGCAGAGATTGAAAACAAAAAGACCAGCGAATCGCTGGCCTTTTTATGGTTAAGTTCGGCTGATGTTACGCCATCATAGGAACAAGAACCGTAGTACCGATAATTACGGTAATCAAACCTGTCATCACTGGTAGGAAGGTGCGTTTAACCACTTCAAACGGGCTTAAGTGCGCCATACCTGAAGTTGCAACGATAACACCAGATACCGGAGAAATAGTACGGCCTAGGTTTGATGCTTGTAGCATTGGGATAATTAGGAACGCTGGGTTCAGACCCAATTTTCCAGCCAATGATGGTGCAAGTTCCACGAATGCGTAGAAAGGTGCGTTACCTGAACCTGTTGCGATTGCTGCGGCAACCGTCAAGATGGTCAGAATAAGCATCAGTGCAACGCCACCTGCGCCCGCAGTTTCTGCAAGGTGAAGTAGGTTGTCGATAGCACCGATAGACATTAAGCCTTGTGCAAATACGCCAGCTGCCACTAATAGCATTACCACGCCTTTAAACGCATCGGCCATACCGTCGTAACACACTTCTAGGTCTTCTAACGCTTCTTTACCGTTGAACTTACGAGATACGTAGTGAACTAAGGCACCAACAAAGATTGAAGCAACAACGATGGTGTAGATATCCAGAGATAAACCTTCGATGGTTTTACCGTTGAACAGGAATACACCAATAATTGGAAGGAATGGCAAAATTGAGTAATAGCCCGGTGCATTCACTTCAATTTCAGACACATCAACTCGCTCCATTGGCGTGTTGTCTTTCTTATCCAGATATTTGTTCCAGAAGTAAGCCGTAATCGCCATAACGACAATGGCACAGATAGATACAGGAAGAACGGTTTGTACCGCGAACACATCTAGGCTCAAGCCTGATTTTTCAGCCGCAATTACCACGTCACCAGAGGTTGGAGAAAGAATGATTGCTGCAGGTGAAGCACATACAGCTGCCGCTGCTGGGCGAGAGATACCCATCGCTGTCATCATAGGGAACAGGGTTGCCATTAATAGCACGCCTAGACCTGTTGCAGAGCTTACAGCCAGAGACATTAAACAAGCTACGATGTATGCAGAAACAAGCAAGATGTATGGTGATTTAATGAAAGAGAGTGGTTTAGAAAACTGTTTCACCACAACATTATTTGCACCGATGTGAGTCATATAAGAAGCAAAACCACACAACAGCATGATTTGCATACCTAAGCCGCCGCCTCGGTTTTGCAGCATGAATTTGACGTATTCCAATGAATCTGTCAGTAAGTTGCCTGTTGAAGCAACGTTTTTAGGCAATACAGTGTGACCAATAATACCGGTGAGAATGAGTAGCACAAGACCACCAGTCAGTAGTACGCCAGCCGCTTTGTAGCCTTTTACGATCAGGTATCCAACAGCAATCGTAACAACTAACCCGATGAGAAGTTCAAGCATAGTAGTCTCCAATCTATGAGAATGATGCGAGTAAAGTTAAAAGTAAATGTTGCAAAGTGTTACGGCAATTTACTCGAAACTTCTCTGTGGCACGAGTTCAACTTGCACTTTGAATGATCTAAAGCAATAAAAATTTAACTATCTTTTATAGGGTATTGTGCTTTTTGTGAATAATAACCCCGAATAATATTAAGGAATATATGTATTAGTTAATATTATTGTTTGCACAAGATTTTCTAATGTTAGGCGATAAAAAAAGAAAAGTGGCACAAATGCACCACTTTTTTAAAAGAGAGGGAGAATTAAGCGTATTGCGAGACTATACGGTTCCAGCGGTTTCTTTTTTCAACAAAATCGAGTTTAACTTGCTCGTAGCGAACCTTTAGCATAGAACGCTCATACTTCTTAAATGCTAGGTTTTTCTTACTTTCAAGCAGTTGTCTTTTAATATCGTAGTAATTGTGCAGTTCGCTCATGAAAGCATCAAATTCATTCTGAAAGCTATTCATTAGTACGACGTGATTTGGTAATGACAGTATTCTGCTTTGCACATACACAAGTGCCATCTGTGCACGTGCCTTCTCAATTTTCAGCGGTGGTGCTTTTCTTAATTTCTTGGTCAAGCCTACCCATGAGCACGCTTTGATAAGCCACTTGGTTGGGTCGTACTGCCACCAATAAATACCGTTTCGGTAATCATTTTCAAAGATGTGGTGATAGTTATGATAGCCCTCACCAAAAGTGAAGAAAGCCAACACGCCGTTGTCTCTAGCGGTGTTCTTATTGGTGTATGGCTGTGAACCCCAAATGTGCGCCAGAGAGTTAATAAAGAATGTGGTGTGGTGGTTAAGTACCAGACGAACAGCGCCAACCATTAATAGCATACCGATAATATCGTTATAGATGACGCCGAGTAATAGAGGCACACCGATATTCATGAGCACTGCAAGAGGCACGTAATAACGATGTTGCCACATCACAATCTTATCTTTTTGTAAATCACGACAGTTACTGTAGTCGTCATACACCGCTTGGTTATAGTGACGCAGCATCCAACCAATGTGTGAGTACCAAAAGCCTTTCTTGGCGGAATAGGGATCTTTGTCATTCTGGTCGACAAACTTGTGGTGTACTCGGTGATCGGAAGACCAATGAAGGGCGCTATTTTGTAATGCAAATGCGCCACCGAGAGCACACAGCAGACGAACTAGCCAATGGGCTTCAAAAGTCTTGTGAGACCACAGGCGGTGATAGCCCATGGTAATTGACAGGTTGCAGAATGAAAAACAGACGATCAGCCAAACCCAGTGCTCAGCACCGAAGCCAAAATGCCAACCAAACCACGGTGTAACAACCGCAGCTAAAATAAAACTGAGTGAGAATATTGCGACATTTAGCCATATAACTGGCGGCTTAGTTGTCATGATTTAATCCTTTGGGCTTACAAGTGTGCGCTAGATTATCAGCGAACAGGTGTAAGTCAAATAACTTTAGCAAAATTGTGACCAGTATGTTTTGCTTTTCCTTCGCAAATGAATAGTATGAATGGGTACTAGAAATCCTTACAGGAAGTTATAAGGACTAATAAATGGAAATTAGGATAGCGGAATATAGCGATTTTGAACGAATCGCTGCTCTTCACGTTCGTAGTTGGAAAACACATTACCAAGGTTTATTGAAGCAAGATTATCTCGATAATGAAGCATTGCCAGACAGACTTGTGATTTGGCAAACCCGCCTCACCAACCCACCTTTTAATCAGCATATTTTGTTGTTGGAAGAAAACGACCAGTTAATTGGTTTTATTTGTGCGTTTGGAAATCACGATTTTGAGCGTGGCAGTATTATTGAGTCATTGCATATTGACCCTGAATATCGGGGACGCGGACTCGGCAAGAAGCTGATTCGCGAAATGGCTAAATGGATTGATCACTATTTCCCAGATAATGGCGTTTATCTGGAAGTGTTGGAACAAAACAGACAGGCTATCGACTTTTATGACCACATCGGTGGTGAGCACCAATTACAACAGCTTTGGAAAGCACCTTGTGGCAGTGAAGTTCCGGAATTTGTTTACACTTGGAAAACACCGAAACTGATGCTGGCATCCATCGAATAAATACAGGTAATTGGATAGTCTAGTGATAACAAAAAGCCCAGCATTTGCTGGGCTTTCCTGTTTTTGTCGCTGGTTCTTATTGCGGAATATCAGCGCTTCGTGGTGAATTCCGAAACAGCTTGATCCATCTCTTTGGCTTGTTGAGAGACCATATCCACTTCAGACATGACTTGCTGCGCTGAATGCATATTGTCTTCTGAGATAGAGTTAAGCTCAGTGATAGACTCACTGACTTGGTTCATCACAATGCCTTGCTCTTCAATTGCAGAAGCAATACGTTCAGAGTTTGCCTGAATGTTGCTCATATCTGAAAGAATCAGGCTCAGGCTTTCGTCAAGCTTGTGGGAATCCATCAAGGTTTCTTGGCTCTGAGCGTTACATTGTTGAATGTCTTTCACGACCTGTCCCATTTGCGACTGAATTGCGGCAACCACTTTAGTAATTTCTTCAGTTGATTCGTGAGTTCGTGTCGCCAGTGAGCGAACTTCGTCTGCTACCACAGCAAAACCTCGGCCTTGCTCGCCGGCTCGTGCTGCTTCAATAGCCGCGTTAAGTGCAAGAAGGTTGGTCTGTTCAGCGATTCCCTGAATGATGTTCACGGTTCCACCAATCTTTTCAACATGATTGTTCAAAGAGGCAATTGAGTGCTGGCTAGATTCCAACGTTTTAGACAGCTGCTCAATATTACTCACTGTGGAATCAACCACCAGACGACCGTTTTCAGCATTGTGAGAGGCTTGTTGAACCCCTTCAACTGCCACGCTGGTACTCTCTGAAATTTCACCGATAGCGGAAACCATTTCCTGTACGGACGTTGCCATCATAGCGGTGTGTTCCGCCTGGGCATTAAAGTGTCTCAGTACTTCTTCCAACTCATTGTGCATTGCAGCCGTGCTGGCCGATAACTGGTTCGATTTTGCCTGAGAGCCTGAAATCAGCGTCTCGAACTTATCGAGCAGCTTGTTGAAGTAGTGACTGACCGACGCAAGTTCGTCCTTACCCGTAATGTCTGAGCGCAAACCAATATTGTTGGTATCAGAAATATTGTGAATAACATTCAACATACGGTTAACGCGAATGTTGATGGTGCGGCTGATTTGGAAAATAAGCGCCACAATGATGATAATCACAAACACAGTAATGCCGTTTTCAATCATGTCGATTTCAGCTCGGCGGCTATCCACTTCCTTGCTCAATGTTTCTGAAAAGGTTTTAAACTGCTCTTCAACATTGTGTGAAAGGTTGCGCGTATTGCCCAACAAACCTTCATTGTATTTCAGACCGATTTTCTGCTCTTGTAGAGTCACCGCTTTCGCGGCTGCAATAAGTTCGGACATTGATGCGATTTCTCCTTGCGGATTAATCACACCAGCGAGAACATTATCATCAAATTGACTTAGCTCAAGCTGACCTTCTTTGTTAGCATTGTTGAACGCTTGATTAAAGAGAGCGTAGTACTTTTGAAATAAACCGGATTCTTTATCCAGCCCAAGTTGAACATAAGCGGCAACCAGATCTTCAAAGCCTTTTTTATAAGACAGCAGATCATTGCGCAGATCCGCCGATGACCCAAGTTGATTGGAAGACAGAATAAGCGACAGTTCAGATTCTAAACTTAAAAAGAGTTCGCTGTTCTTTTTGAATGTATCTAGGTAACTTGTGCTGCTGCGAAGTAAGAAATCTTTTTCGTTACGGCGTAAATTAAGTAATCGAATTTCAAGCTTGTCGACTAAAGTGATGGCGTGAGTTAATTCTCGTGTAGTATTCGCGAAGTAATTAGAACTTATTAAAAGGGTAATGATGCCCAAGACAGCAATAACACCTAATGAATACAGCTTTTGTTTAATATTCATATGATTACCTGGTTTATAAAGTTTATAGATATTTTTGTTATTATCGTCGTGAGTGCAGGGGGAAATCGCCCCCTTAAGTTCAGTGTCGGCTAATATATGCACGACAATTATTAAAGTTTTATGACAGGAGCCTTGGTCGGATGACTATAGACGTAGAAAAGTACAAAGGTTTGATATTTGATATGGACGGAACCCTTATCGATACTATGCCTGCACACGTCGAAGCTTGGCGTGTTACCGCTGATAAATTTGGCTTTCCATTTGATGCAAAATGGCTGCAAAGCATGGGCGGAATGCCGAGTATTAAAATCGCCGTTGAGGTGAGTAAAGCCTACGGCATTGAACTCGACCCTAAAGCTGTCTCTGATTACAAGATGAACGCCTTTAGTCAAATTGATGAAAGCGGCGATTTGATCTCCGACACCGCAAATCTGCTTAAAGCGAATTTAGGCAAGAAGAAATTAGCAGTCGGTACTGGGAGTCAACGAGTTAGTGCGGTTAAGCTACTGACCCGAGTAAATATGCTTGATAAGTTGGATGCGTTAGTCACGGCGACAGATGTTGAAAATCATAAGCCTCATCCACAAACCTTTTTAACAGCGTGTGAATTATTGGGATTAGAACCTCAAGAATGTGTTGTGTTTGAGGACACTGATCTCGGCAAACAAGCGGCGCATGCTGGTGGTATGGATTGCATCATGGTGACAGAACACGGATTGCAGTTCTTTCCCTATCAGGGATAACTTCATTGCCATAAAAAGAGCCGCCTTGAGGCGGCTCTTTTGTTACTGTCCGTTTTTTAAGCCGTTGCAAAACTCTGGCTTTCAACAAAGTGCCAGTGCTTAGTTAATCGAAATTAATTCTACGTCAAAGATCAGAGTTGCTGACGGTGGAATAGGGCCAGTGCCACTTTTGCCATAACCAAGGTTTGCAGGAATGAAAAGGCGCATTTTCTGACCTTCAACCATCAACTGAACACCTTCTTGCCAGCCTTTAATCACTTGGTTTAAGCCAAAGGTAATTGGCTCATTGCGTTGGTAAGAACTGTCGAAGACAGTGCCATCTAGCAGTTTACCTTCGTAGTGAACCGTTACTTTGCTGTTTGCTTCTGGATGAACCGTACCTGTTCCTTCTTCAAGTACAAGATACTGCAAACCACTTTCAGTGGTGTGAACATCTGGCTTAGCGGCATTCTCTGTTAAGAATGCCTGACCAAGTGCAAGTTGCTCTTCACCGGCTTTATGGTTTGTCCAAGTGCGGTATACGAAAAATGCTGCAAGTACAAAAATAACAATAGGAAAAACGATTTTATACATGGTTATTGATCTTATGGTTGAGTGAGTAAGTAGCTAATAGTTTTTGCAATACCTTCCACATCTTTGTGGCCGCTGGTTAGGACTTGGTATTTTCCTTTCACCACAAAAGTTGGAACGGCATTGATTTGACCTTCACGTGACGCTTTGTCTGCGATTTTCATCATGCCCATCACTGACTGTTGCTGTTCTTGAGTTAAGTGATAAGGGGTCGTTAGGTTTCGGTCTGTAAACGCTTTTTCAATCGCAGCTTGGCGGTCGGTTAGTGTTGCACCTTCACCCATCTGAACTGCTGCGAACAATTCATCCATCATTGCTGTATCTGGAATGCCATCTAACTGCATCACTGCTGTGTAGTAGATCATAGCGCCGATCTTTGCCCCTTCATTGAAGGTTACGTGCA
The DNA here is from genome assembly GCF_013041605.1 of Vibrio plantisponsor. Taxonomy (GTDB): domain Bacteria; phylum Pseudomonadota; class Gammaproteobacteria; order Enterobacterales; family Vibrionaceae; genus Vibrio; species Vibrio plantisponsor. The sequence goes on from NZ_JABEQC010000012.1 coordinate 120,436, forward strand.
GCTTGCCAAAGTGTTCGTTCGTCAACTCTTCAAGTTGAGGAATGATGCTTTCCATTTTCCGGCAATGACCACAAGTGAGTGAGAACACTTCAGTCACAGGTGCTAAGCGATAGGTAGAAAGATTCGCTGGCAATAGTTGGTACTGTTCTCCTTCGACAGGTGTAGGGTCGTCGCTGCACCCAGAGAGTAAAAATACCAAGGAAAACAGACTTATAAAGCCAGTGAGCAATTTTTTCATATTAGATTCGCCTTTAAAAAACACTAGCTTAGATTCTAACGGCTTAATGATGTGACGCAAACCACGGATAAACAAATTGTTATCAATTTTCTATAAAGTTTTGTAAATGGTGCCGATAAATGTATGTAGTTAGATTGAAGGGTGATGTATTCGATGAAATTTTTAGCTTTTCCACTTATGTTGTTATTGGCTGGTTGTGGTTCACTACAAACCGACCGTATGTTCAGCAACAATTTATTAGATGCGGCACCGAAAGGCGAAACTGAAGTCCGTAATCCAGAGTGGGTAGCGCCGCCACGCAGCGCAATTTCAGGTGTGCGTGGCCCATTGGGTCAAGTTCGCACTAGCAGTTACGAAGCTTTGCAGCAGTTTCTTTTGCACAACGGCGTGGACTATGAAGTTCTGCCTGGCAACCATGTCATGGTTCGCCTAAAAAACTCTGTTCAATTTGAAACGGGTTCTTCGAAGGTTTCACAAGAGTCATACCATTGGTTATCAATGATGAGTGACTTTCTTTCAAGACAACAAGGCATCGATGTCGTGATCGATGGACACACGGATAGCACGGGTAAACCAACCTTTAATGATTCGCTATCTGTTAAACGTGCTGACACAGTGAAAACAACGCTGATTAAGAACAGAGTATCTAAAGACGCTATCTATACTCGTGGCTATGGTGAATACATCCCAGCATGTACCAACCGCACAACAGAAGGGCGCGCGTGTAACCGCAGAGTAGAACTGTTATTCATCGTTTCAAATAACTAATTGCTCAAATCATTCATCGAATTTATAACACTTTCATCCGCTTTCTATCCCAGCTTCGGCTGGGATTTTTGTTTAATATCCTCATCATTTCAAAGGAAATTGATAACACTCTCAGTTATAGAATAAAATGCGATAATAATTTTGAAACAATATTAACGTTTGTGTACATTCCCTCACAAACTATAACGTATAAGATATCGAGAAGTATGTCAGTTCATCAAGTTGCCTCAGATCTGGAGGTTCCAGTCGGAAAGACAGATCAACTAGTTTCTACCACAGATCTTAAAGGCGTTATTACCTACTGCAACGAAACCTTCTGTCGCATAGCCGGATTTACTGAAAGTGAACTGTTAGGGCAGAACCACAATATTGTTCGTCACCCTGACATGCCTAAAGCGGCATTCGCCGATATGTGGAGTCACTTAAAAAAAGGTCATCCATGGCGTGGAATCGTTAAGAACCGTACTAAAGCCAACGGTCATTACTGGGTTGATGCCTACGTCACCCCTATCTACGAAAATGGAAAGCTAGCCGGTTATCAGTCAGTCCGTGTTCAACCAAAACGTGAACGCGTTGAAACCGCAAGTAAAGCCTATAAAGCGTTGTGTAAAGCAGAGAAAGGCGGTAAGAGTTTCTCATTAACTTTGCCTGCTTCTGTTCGTTACGCCATTTTAGCGGGCTCATTATCTGCACCATCATTAGCTTATTTGGCGTCTGCAAACAGCGCTGTTCAGTTAATTTCGGGTCTACTGCCTGTTGCTGCGTTAGCGTTGCTATTTAGAAATGAACTGATTGAAACGCCTCGCCAGATTAACAAGCTGAAGAATAAATATGACAGTATCAGCCGTCTTATTTATTCAGGTAACAGAGAGTTTTCCTATGCGGATTATCATCTGCGCATGTACTCAGCACGTATTCGTACCGTGTTGGGGCGTATGGTGGATTCCGCTAAACCGCTTTATGAGACTTCTGAACAACTTAACCAAACTTGTGTTGAAGTTAACCAAGCGTTGGAACAGCAAAATATTGATATTCAGAGCGTAATGAGTGCAACCGATTCGGTAGAATCCGCCGCTGATGCGGTTTCCAGCAGTACCAATGAGGCCTATGCTTTGTTAGATCAAGCGCAGAATCAATGTTTGAAAACGAAGCAAACCATTCAACAGACGCACTCTGATCTGATGGCTTTAGCGGAGCAAGCTGAACGAGCAACAGGTACAACACATCAATTGAACGAGCAAGCCAATGCGGTCAGTCAGTTGATGGAAGAAATCGATGGCATTGCTGCTCAAACGAACTTACTGGCACTGAATGCGGCTATTGAGGCTGCAAGAGCTGGGGAACAGGGCAGAGGATTCTCGGTTGTTGCTGATGAAGTTCGTGCTCTGTCTGGAAGAACGCAAAAGGCGACTCACCAGATTCAAAACAGTTTATCTGCGATGTTAGATACCATTAAGTCTTGGCAGCATGAGATCCAAGAAAGCCAAATACAAACTCAAGCGTGTGGTTTAGTTGCTGAGGAAACGGGCAATCGACTCTATGAAGTTGAACGAATGCTTTCAGACATGCAAACGTTAGTGGGCGATATGGCGAAATCTGCTGAAGCGCAGCGAGGTTTGACTCAAGAGGTGAACCATCATATTCACTCTATCGCATCAGCTGCTACTCAAAACGTTGCGGCTACGAGTATTGTTAGTGAGCACAGCCGAGAGATGAAACAGCAAGTGGATAATTTCATTACTCTTGCGGCACGTTTCGAAGAGAAGTAACAAACGTTCAGAAATAGAAACGGAGACTTAGAGTCTCCGTTTCTAATTCCGTTAATTAATTTTTATGTCCGTTAATTAAGATGTTTAGAAGTTTACATCCAAGCCGAGCCAATAACGGCGTCCATCTTCAACGTAGCCATATTCTTCATAGCTAATATCAGCGTCTAACAAGTTGTAGATTGCACCTTTCAATCTTGTGTTGTCAGTGAGCTGATAGGTAATGCCAGCATCAACAAAGGTGTAAGAAGGTGCTGTGTCTGTATCTCTGAAGCTTGAAGGATCAGACTCTTTGCCTCGGTAAGTCACTTTTGCCCAGCTGTTTAGCTGATCGGTTGTCTGCCAGTCTAACTGAGTTGAGAATAAGTGCTTAGGTAGCTGAGTAAGAGGCGAACCTGCCATATCACCAGTAAGCTGTTTTGAGTAGGTATATGTATAGCTAGCTGCCCATTTCCAGTTTTCACCGATTGGCGTATCTAACGAAGCTTCAACACCACGAGTTACGGCTTCATCAACGTTGGTATATAGACGAGGCGGACGGCCCAGTAAGCTTGTGTCACCAGTACACACAGATGCTGAACATTCAATGCTGGTGATCTTATCTTTGAAATCATTGTTGAATAGACCAAGTGATGCCTGCAAACCAGAATCAGCATTGTAAATAAGGTTCAGTTCTTGGCTGACCATTGTTTCAGGACTTAGGTCAGAGTTGCCGTATAAGTTGCCACTGCGGCTGACTTGAACCCAATTGTCACTTGCTTGACGTAACTGAGGCGCTTTAAAACCGGTTGAGACACCACCTTTTAATGTCCACTCAGAAGCAATGTTCCATACACCATACAAACGAGGGCTAAGGTGAGAGCCGTAGTTTTCGTTAACATCAACACGGGCGCCAGCTGTGATAGTAAAGTTGTCCAAAGCTCGCCATTCATCTTCAACAAATATTGCGCCTTGGCTGTTGCTTAGCTCGGTAATAGTGCCGCCAGTATTACTGGTTTCATCGTTGAGTTTTGAGTATTCACCTTGGATACCAACACTGACAGTGTTGATCTCAAAAGGCATCACTAAGGTTGATTTTGCAACCGTATTTTCCAGCGACATTTGGCGAGATTTGTTGTTATTTCGCTCGTACTGAATGTAGCTGTCTGACTGACCCAGTGCATTCCAGCGACCTAAATGGCTGAGTGCGAATGAAGTGCGATCATATTGGTTCAGCTCATCGTCTTCACCATCTGCAACCGTTAATCCTTCAGTTCCGCTGCGTTCTTGCTTGGTTGTTTCTACAGTGAATGACACTTCTTGTTGTTCACTGAACTGGTAATTGAGCTTGGAGCCTATCGAACGCAATGTTTTATTTTGATAGCCATTTTCGATGTTGTCTTCGTCGCGTTGTATATTCTGACCATAAACTTGTAATGAGAGTGTGTCGGTCAGAGGTCCTGTAACGAAGAAATTGGTGTTTTGTTCATCACCTGAGTCACGGTTCTCTTGCAGGAGAGTACTGAGTTGTACGTTACCGCTCCACTCTAAATTGGACTTCTTGGTAATGATGTTGATGACACCACCCATTGCATCGGAACCGTAAAGAGTAGACATAGGCCCACGAATAATTTCGATACGTTCAATCGCTTCTAATGGTGGTAGCCAAGCTGCTTCGATGCCTGGTCCGTCACTGTTTGGACGAGTCTCACGAGATGATAAGCGTCGTCCGTCAACCAGCATTAACGTGTATTGCGAGCCTAAGCCGCGAATACTGATGTCCTTGCTGTCTCCTCCGCCTGTTACCACGACACCTGGCACATTGGAAAGTGCATCAGTCACGTCTCGATAGTATTTCGACGACAACTCTTCCTGAGTGATGAGTGTGACACTTGCTGGGGCATCGGTTTGAACCTGTTCATAGCCTGCGGCTGTCACGACCATGGTCTCTGTTGTATTGATACCAGCATCAGCTGCAAAGGCGAATGGGGCAGCAATAATGGCAGTTCCGCCAACAAAAAGTGCCTGACGTTTAAGAGTAGACATGTTTATCCTTATTTTGTGATAATAGTTATCATTAGTAAGTGGTAATTATTCACATTTGTATTGGTGGGGGATAGAGAGATTTATGGAACGCTTTGTCTCGAATATGGAACTTTTACGAGGTATATAAATGCATGATCTGACATCAATGAGAGCGTTTGAGGCCTTGCAAGAGCATAAAAGTTTAACGGCTGCCGCTAAGGCACTGAATCAGCCGAAATCGACAGTCAGCAGACGTCTGGCACAATTGGAGGCTGATATTGGGCAAGCACTCACGGTGCGTGAGGGAAATCGCTTAACGCTGACCAAAGCAGGGCAAGTCTTCGCTCGTTACAGTAAGCAGATGTTAGAGATAGCAGATGAAAGTTATGACGCCATACAAGGTTTAAATAATAAGGTGTCAGGGGAGTTAACCATTGTTTGTCATCCCGCTCTGATGCGTGGTTGGCTTAACAACATATTGAATATGTTTCTTAGTGATAACCCTAAAGTACGTGTTCGACTAAAAAGCGAAACTGCTTCCAACAGCACTAAGCCAGACTTAGTTATTTGGTTGGGTGAGTACCCCGACTTGGAATGGCGTAAACAGACTCTAGGTCAATGGCGATATGGTGTTTATGCCTCTCCAGATTACTTAAGAAAAGTTGACGAAATTCAACATCCTCAAGATCTTAATGGACACCCTTGGATCGACTTCGGTTCTGTGCGCAAAACGGGCGTAACGATTTCTACATCTGATCAAAGAACCTATTATTTGGAGCCGATGAAGAGTCGATTCGAAAGCGACAATTTGGTATTGCAGATTGACTCTATTGCGAATGGTCACGGAATAGGGCTATTACCTGACCCTATCGCTGCTGGCTATTCAAAACATCACCCAAATCGGATTGTCGAATGTTTATCTGAATGGAAAACGGGAACAACGGATATTAACTATTATGTTCAAAAAGGGTTGGTTCCAAGACGCTTACTGGCTCTGCTGGATTTGATTGAAACTAATGTGCCCTCTGAGTGGATAACTCAATAGCAGCATTGCTTAGAAAATAAAAAAATCCCCGCACTGTGGCGGGGATTTCTATTCTTTATCGTATTTGATTAAGCAAGCAGTTCGTTAGCTTTCTCAACGACGTTTTCAACAGTGAAACCGAACATCTTGAACAGTTGGTCTGCTGGTGCAGATTCACCGAATGTAGTCATACCGATGATTTTGCCGTTTAGACCAACATACTTGTACCAGTAATCCGCAATACCTGCTTCGATAGCGATACGTGCAGTTACGTCTGATGGAAGTACTGCTTCACGGTAAGCTGCGTCTTGCTTGTCAAATGCGTCTGTTGATGGCATAGAAACTACGCGTACTTGTTTGCCTTCAGCAGTTAGTTGCTCAGCCGCTTTCACTGCCAACTCAACTTCAGAGCCTGTTGCAATCAGGATTAGCTCAGGTTTGCCTGCACAATCTTTCAGGATGTAGCCACCCTTCGCGATGTCAGCCACTTGCTCTGCTGAACGTGCTTGCTGTGCTAGGTTTTGACGAGAGAAGATAAGCGCAGTAGGCGCATCTTTACGCTCGATAGCCAGTTTCCAAGCCACTGCTGATTCAACCTGGTCACATGGACGCCATGTGCTCATGTTTGGAGTCAGACGCAGAGAAGCGGTTTGCTCAACCGGTTGGTGAGTAGGACCATCTTCGCCAAGACCGATAGAGTCGTGCGTATAAACCTGGATGTTTTGCACTTTCATCAGTGCCGCCATACGTAGTGCGTTACGTGCGTATTCCATGAACATCAGGAAGGTTGCGCCGTAAGGAACGAAACCACCGTGTAGCGCGATACCGTTCATAATAGCCGTCATGCCGAATTCACGAACACCGTAATGGATGTAGTTGCCTGATGCATCTTCTGGTGTGATTGACTTAGAGCCAGACCACATAGTTAGGTTCGAAGGTGCAAGGTCAGCCGAGCCGCCCATGAATTCAGGTAGCATTTTACCAAACGCTTCGAGTGCGTTTTGCGATGCTTTACGTGATGCGATGTTGGCTGGGTTAGCTTGAAGATCAGCGATAACCGCGTTTGCTTTCTCTTCCCACTCAGCTGGAAGCTCGCCGTTCACACGACGTTTGAATTCTGCTGCTAGCTCTGGGTATGCCGCTGCGTACGCTGCGAATTTTTCATCCCATGCCGCTTCTTTTGCTGCACCTGCTTCTTTTGCATCCCACTCAGCGTAGATATCTGCTGGGATTTCAAATGGTGCGTGTTCCCAACCTAGGAATTCACGTGCAGCTTGGATTTCATCTGCGCCTAGTGGAGCACCGTGACAGTCGTGAGAGCCCGCTTTGTTTGGCGAACCAAAACCGATGATAGTTTTAGTACAGATTAGAGTTGGACGACCTGTTTCTGCTTTCGCAGCTTCAATCGCTGCGTTGATTGCGTCAGCATCGTGACCATCAACCGCAGGGATAACGTGCCAACCGTACGCTTCAAAACGTTTTGGCGTATCGTCAGCAAACCAACCTTCTACGTGACCATCGATAGAAATACCGTTGTCATCCCAGAATGCAATCAGTTTGCCCAGACCTAGAGTACCCGCAAGAGAACATGCCTCGTGTGAGATACCTTCCATCATACAGCCGTCGCCCATGAACGCGTATGTGAAGTGGTCAACGATGTCGTGGCCTTCTTTGTTGAACTGAGCAGCAAGCGCCTTCTCAGCCAGCGCCATACCTACAGCGTTAGTGATACCTTGACCTAGAGGACCAGTCGTCGTTTCAACACCTGGTGCATAACCGTATTCTGGGTGACCTGGAGTTTTTGAGTGAAGCTGACGGAAGTTCTTTAAATCTTCCATTGAAAGCTCGTAACCAGAAAGGTGAAGCAGTGAGTAAATCAGCATCGAGCCATGACCGTTAGATAGAATGAAACGGTCGCGGTCAGCCCAGTTAGGGTTTTGAGGGTTATGGTTTAGGTGTGAACGCCAAAGTACTTCAGCGATATCCGCCATACCCATAGGTGCACCCGGGTGGCCAGAGTTAGCTTTTTGAACACCGTCCATGCTCAGAGCACGGATTGCATTAGCCAATTGTTTGCGATTCATAGTCGTTACTCAGTTAAGTTTTAGTATTACTGCGAGCAGAGCGAACTCAGCTCAATTTGAAACAAGTATAAAAAGAGAAGCGAGTTAACACTCGCTTCTGAAATTTTTGATTAAAGCTTAGCTTCGATCATCGCTTCAAGTTTACCTTGGTCGATAGCGAAGTTGCGAATACCTTCTGCCAGTTTTTCTACAGCCATTGCATCTTGGTTATGATCCCATAGGAATTCAGCGTGAGTCATCGCTGCTGGACGTGCTTTGTTGCCATTAGAGTCAATAAGTTTCGCTACAACTTCGCCTTCTGCTGCTTCTAGTTCAGCAAGAAGTGAAGGAGCGATAGTTAGACGGTCACAACCAGCTAGTTCAAGGATTTCACCGATGTTGCGGAAGCTTGCGCCCATAACAACAGTTTTGTAGCCGTGCTCTTTGTAGTAGTTGTAAATAGTAGAAACAGATAGAACGCCTGGGTCTTCTTGTGCTGCGAAATCACGACCTTCTTTTGCTTTGTACCAGTCCATGATACGACCAACGAATGGAGAAATTAGGAACACGCCTGCTTCTGCACATGCGCGAGCTTGAGCAAATGAGAATAGAAGAGTTAGGTTACAGTTGATGCCTTCTTTTTCTAGCACTTCAGCAGCACGGATGCCTTCCCAAGTAGAAGCCAGTTTAATAAGGATGCGATCGTTAGAGATGCCAGCGTCGTTGTACATCTTGATAAGTTGACGAGCTTTAGCAATGCTGCCTTCAGTATCGTAAGAAAGACGAGCGTCTACTTCAGTTGAGATACGACCTGGGATCGTTTTTAGGATTTCTTTACCGATGTTAACCGCAAGCATGTCACAAGTATCTTGAACTTGTTGCGCTTTGTCGTTGCTTTGAGTTTTCGCGTACTCGATCGCTTGATCGATAAGTGGTGCGTACTCTGCAATTTGAGCAGCTTTAAGAATTAGAGAAGGGTTAGTTGTTGCGTCTTCTGGTTGGTATTTTTTGATTGCTTCAATTTCACCGGTGTCTGCTACAACGGTAGTCAGTTTACGAAGTTGCTCTAATTTATTGCTCATTTCGATCGTCCTATTTCTCGTTTCTCGTTGGGCTTTGCCTACCATTTAATATGCTTTCACCGAGTAAAAGAAGGTTACATAGCAAGACTGTGGCTTGGCATTGCAAACAGGTTAAGAAAACATTGTAGCTACTTTAGCGCTACATATAAGTTCAACAACGCTGTTCAATTCACATAAACATAATGTTTTTCACTGTCCGAACATTTGTAATGAACATATGATCGAGCAATGAGTAAATGATGTGCTCATATTTATCTTATCTGTTGTGAATGTCAATTGTGATTTCTTGTTTCTAGTGACCTAAATCAACATTAATTTACTTATGTTCATTGGCTTTAAGAGATAAAACGATTGCGCATACCTTATAAAACGTAACGAGTTTGCTCAACATCTCAAATTTGTCGTGAGAATATGTAATTGTGGTGAGCAAATGTTGCATGTGGAAGTGGGTGTAACATATGCTAGGTCAATGAGCAGATGCTCACTCTCGATTATGATGAGCATAATTTCACTGAAAAGAGTCGATGATGAATAATCCAACCCCAGAAATCTCTCTAGAAAATACTGATTTATTAACCGAAGTTTCGGTCGCTTACTACCAAGATGGAGCGACTCAAGAGGAGATTTCTAAGAAGTTTGCACTCTCTCGAGCCAAAGTCGGCCGTTTGCTCAAACAAGCAAGGGATGAAGGGATTGTTGAAATCACAGTGAAATATCATCCGGTGTTCAGTGCCAAGATAGAACGACGTTTAATTGAGCGCTTTGGCGTCAAGCGAGCACTTATCGCCTTAGATCAACCCAATGAAGAGCAGCAGCGTCAGCAAGTGGCTGGATTAGTCTCTCATTACTTAACCAACACTCTGAAAAACGGCATGGTGGTTAGCGTAGGGCAAGGGCGTAACGTTTCTGCTGTTGCCCATCATGTGGGTGTTATTACTCCTCGCGATTGTAAGTTTGTCTGTGGTATCGGCGGTATTCACCCGCGTGGTGGCATGTTCAACGCTGACCATATCTGTCGTCAGTTAGCAAAAAAATACGGTGGTTCATCGGAAACCTTGTACGCACCCGCATACGCAGAGAACCGAGATCAAAAGTTGGCGTTCATGCAAAACGCAACGGTTAAACAGACTCTTGATTTAGCGCGTAAAGCAGATATGGCGCTAATTGGTATCGGCGATATGAGCGAGAACAGCTATATGGTCGATCTGGGTTGGTTTACCGCTGAAGAGGTTGTGCAATCCCGTTTGCAGCAAGGCGTAGTGGGGGATTTTGCCGGACATGACTTTTTCAATGTTCAGGGTGAAATTGCCAATACAGTGATGAACGATCGCGTCATTGGTTTGAGCATCGATGAGTTCCGCTTGGTTTCAGAAGTGGTTGCTATAGCCGCCGAAAACAGTAAGCCTTTGGCATTGTTAGGGGCTCTACGTACCGGCGCTATTGATGTGATTGCAACTAGCGTAAGTAATGCGTTGACCGTTTTGAACCTTGATGAGCAAATGAGTGGTATCACGCCTTCACAAAATTTATAGAAAGATTAATAAAGCCTGTTCATACCACATTTTATTCACACCACATTTTATTCAGACCAGATATGGAGGCATTGGCCTCCTTTGTTCTATCTGATGCTCGCACAAATCTCTAAGTTGGATGATTAATCGCCACATTTCTAGAGTGAGGTGAATGTCACGACTACTTTTTAAACAGTGCAAGATTTGCACATCAAACTCTCATTTCACCGAAAGCCGTATTGCTATTTCTCATTATCCATTTCATAACAATAGAGAAACATTAAATATATAACTCTAGAATGACATGTTGAAGGAGCACTTATGTATCAAAAACTAAGGACTGGTTTATTAGCGGTAACGATGGCTTTTTCTCTGCCAGCGATGGCTGAAAACTACACGATTGGTACGGGAAGTCAGAGTGGTACTTATTATCCGTTAGGCGGTATGCTGGCTAAAATCTGGAGCGAAAATCTACCAGACTTCAATATGCGTGCTGAAGTGACAGCTGCATCGGTAGAAAACACGATTAAGGTGTCAACGGACAAGCAGTTGGTGGGTATTGCACAAGGCAACGTCGTACTTCAAGCTGCAAATGGTGTTAAACCGTTTCCGAAGAAACTTGATGTATCTGTACTGTTTTCTCTCTATCCAAACGTGGTGCAGTTCATCGTTCCTGCGAAATCCGATATCAAATCTATTGCTGACTTAAAAGGCAAACGCATTTCACTTGGGGCTCCGGGTTCAGGTACTCGTGTTAGTGCGGTAAACATCCTCAATACTCTGGGTATCACTGAAGATGACATCACAGCTCAATCACTAAACTACACGGCAACGACCAGTGCACTTGCAAACAACCAGATTGACGCGGGCGTAGTGGTAGGCAGCGTTGGTGTTGGCGCGATCACTGAGCTTGCGTTAACTCGTGATATTCGAATCATTAGCTTCAGCGAAGATGAGTTGGCGAAAATCACCAAAGACTATCCATCATACATTCAGATTGACGTGCCAGCAGACGCCTACAACAAAGTCCCAGCGTTTAAAGCGCCAGCAGTATGGAACGTACTGGTTGTGAACAACAATATGAGTGAAGAAATGGCTTACAACATGACTAAAGTGGCTTTTGAAAATATGGACAAAATCCGCCAAGTGATTGATGTAACTAAATACACTACGATTGAGAACATGACCAAGCTGCAAGGCATATCGCTTCACCCAGGTGCTGAAAAGTATCGTAAAGAACAAATGAAGTAAGTTGTAATGTTTGGAGGGAAGTCTTGACTCTGAACGGTTGGACTTCCTTCAAACCAAATGGACGATAAGTAATGTTACATGGAGTAAGTGATGAGTAAGGTTCATCCTAGTAACCAAAAAATTACCAATGTCATTGTTACGATAGCCGCGATTGCGGCTATCGCTCTTTCTGTTTTTCAGATTTGGCAGGGGATTGTGGCAAACCTAGCCGCTCCTGTTTTTCGACCCATTCACGTTAGCTGGGTATTAGCACTTGTGTTCTTGGCTTACCCACTGTTTAGCGATCGTAAACCGTTTCCTATTTATCTGCTTGGGCGAATCATTGATATCGTCTGCGTTGGATTGACATGCTGGGCATCGACACAAATAGCTTTATTTGATTACGACGACATCAGCTTTTTGCTTGATGGCTTGCAGTCGGCTGATCAGGCAGCGGGCGTGGTTCTTATCATTCTGCTACTAGAAGCAACACGTAGAACCGTTGGCTTAGTGATGGTGGTGATAGCTGCGCTATTTTTGCTCTACGCTATGTTTGGTAATGTGCTACCGGATAACATTGCCAGCAAAGGCTTTAGCGTTGAAGAGATTATTCGTTTCCATATTTACTCAACGAACGGTGTATACGGTGCTCCGCTGGCGATTGCCGCTGGTGTGGTATTTATGTTTGTTCTGTTTGGGGCTTTTTTACAAGTAACGGGTGCGGGTCAGTTCTTTATCGATATGGCGTTTTCTGTTGCAGGTAAATATCGTGGTGGCCCAGCTAAGGCAAGTGTTATCGCGTCAGCTGCACTTGGCTCAATATCTGGGTCAGCGATTGCCAACACAGTAACAACGGGCGCTTTGACTATCCCCATGATGAAAAAACTGGGTTATAAGTCTGAACAAGCTGCGGGGATTGAAGCCGCCGCATCAACAGGCGGGCAGATTATGCCTCCAGTAATGGGTGCTGGTGCGTTCGTTATGGCTCAGTTTACTGGTATTCCTTATAGCGAGATCTTAATTGTTTCGATTGCCCCAGCCATTTTGTATTTCGCTTGTACCTTGCTTTATGTGCATCTGATGGCGTGTAAGTTAGATCTTCAGGGGATGACTCAAACCGAAAAAATCGCCACAGTGTTGCGCAGTGGTTGGCATTATCTGGTACCACTCATTCTTATCACGGTTCTATTGATGATGAGCTATTCGCCAGTATTGGTAGGTGTGATTGGTTGTGCCTCAATTCTTTTAGCCGCTATGACGCGCAAACACAGCCGTATTAGTGTGAAGCTTTTCTTGGAAGGATTAAAAGAAGGTGCGCTTCTGGCTCTGCCTATTTCGGTTGCTTGTGCCACGGCTGGTATCGTAGTTGGTGTGGTGGGTCAAACCGGCATTGGTTTACAATTTACCCAATTTCTGATCGCAATGTCTGGCGGCTATTTATGGTCTGCGTTAGCTCTTATCGCGCTTGCTGCTGTCATTTTGGGTATGGGGCTTCCTGTTACCGCCGCTTATATCGTGTTGTCGATTATGGCGGTTCCGGCATTAATGGACTTCGGAGTGACCCTTCTGGCTGCGCACATGATAGTGTTCTGGTTATCACAAACCTCTAACGTAACCCCACCAATTGCACTTGCGGCATTTGCAGGCGCAGGGATAGCCAATGCATCACCAATGCGTTCAGCCGTTCAGGCATTTAAACTGGCGCAAGGCTTCTTCTTAATTCCGGCGATGATGGCCTTTTCAGGACTGATTTGGGTTGAAGGTGAGCATCTGCATTTCGCCATAGGCATCATAGCAACCATCAGCTTGTTTATCGCATTCGCTGGCGGCATAGAAGGGCGTTTGTTTGTTCCTTTACTGATGTGGCAACGTGCGGTCTTATTATGTATGGCGCTCGGAGTTTTGTTCTTATCTGATGTGAATCGCTTAATAGCTCTGGCCGTTATTGTGGTGATTTGTCTGATGAACTATCGACAACAGAGCAGAGCGCTTTCGCAAGTTTAGAATGCTTTTTAGTTAAGTAATAAGGCCGTCAAATTGACGGCCTTATATTCAGTTAATCGTGCTTTTCGTTTCTGGCACATTTCAAACCAAGCTTATTGTTGCAGCTTTGCTTTTGCTTCTTCTACTTTAGAAAAATCCAAACCGAGTTCTTCAACGGCTTCTTTGATTAGAGTTGGGTTTTGCATTACCTGACCCATCAGCAGTTGCAATTGCTCCTGAGGTAAACCGAGTTGGCCGACAATCGCCATTGCAGCAAGAGGGTTCTGCGTTAACGCTTGGAATAGCTCTTGGATTTTGTCGTTGCTTACATTGTTCTCTTTCAACAGTGCAATAATTGGGTTCATTTCTTTACCTTTTAAAACTAACCTGAACAGGTTACTTAAATGAAAATCGGGCGCAGTTTATAACAAATTCTGCGAATGTTTAATCTTTGCTTTAAGCGTCATCTGTGTCATTTGCTGTTTCTATTGGCAGGTTCGGAGAAGCTCCCCATTCGGTCCACGAGCCATCATACACAGAAAGGTTTTCGTAACCACACACCAGCGCGGCTAACAGAACGATACAAGCGGTAACGCCTGAACCACAACTGAACACGTATTCATCCGCGTCTTTGGTGAGTGTTGATTTCAAAATCGCAGACAAATCGTTGGCTGTCTTGAGTTTATGCCCATCCATTAGTTCAGCAAAAGGCAGATTGCAGGAGTTGGGAACATGTCCACTACGTAGTCCAGCTCTTGGTTCGGCTACTTGGGAAAGAAAGCGAGCACGAGAGCGAGCATCGACAGTTAAGCTTGCTTCGTCGTCAATTTTTGCTTTTACGTATTCAGCATCAACGAAATAATTTGATTGCAACGTGCCGTTAAAGTCGCCTTTCGGAGTGTCCGTAAGATACTCCTGAGTGACATTGTAACCTTGTGCTTTCCATTCGGTTAAGCCGCCATTAAGGATGTAAACCTGCGAATGACCGAAGGCTTTGAACATCCACCACGCTCTAGGGGAGGCAAAAGTACCACTGTTGTCATAAACAACGATGATGGAATCATTATTGATTCCGAGCTCTTGAGCAAGATGGTTGAAGCGCTCTTCACTTGGCATCATATGCGGAAGTGATGATTCAATATCGCAAAATTCTTTGTCGTAATCGAATCGACGTGCGTTAGGGATTTTATTTACCCAGTCTTTCTCTGATTCAGAGGGGATCTGAAACTCTAGGCTACTGTCTAGGATAACTAGGCGAGGATCGTCCAAACGCTCGACAAGCCATTCGGGTGAAACAAGTGGTGACATTCAACAAATCCTTAGTTGGGTTCACGTAAAACTTAGTCCATTAAGGTACTCAATTAAGGGCAAGAAATAAAACGGTAATAGATATCTTGCTGCTCGGTTAATACTTTCTGCACCGTGATCACTTCACCAACTTGACAGTTCGTGGTGGGTGGCACGTTGATTAGCTGCTTTCCGGTATCGTTTGACTCAACGAGGAAATAGCGTCTCTGACCATCCAGTGATTGTGTAAGTGTATTATCGATAAGATGAACTTGGAGTTCGATTTGAGTACGCTCTGGCCGCAATGCAAGCATGGCGACCAGTAATAAGGTGAGCAGCAATAGCAGTATGGTCAGTTTTTTAGCTGAAGACATACACAGTCGCTTTTAACTGCTACAAGTAGGGCAGTGAGGTTGCTTCATCAGTTTCATTTCGCGCCAAGACATGGTCATAGCATCAAGCATCAGAATTTTGCCTTGAATGGGTTTCCCCAAACCTGCAATGACCTTAATCGCTTCCATTGCCTGAACTGCGCCGATAATACCAACCACAGGTGCCATGACACCCGCTTCAACACAAGAAAGCGCATTACTTCCAAACAGTGCGCTTAAACACTGGTAGCAAGGTTCGCTCTCATCTTGATAAGTAAACACGCTCACTTGCCCTTCCATGCGAATGGCAGCTCCGGAAACTAAAGGTGTTTTGGTTTGGTAACAAAGGCGATTAAGCTGGTTACGCGTATCTACGTTGTCGCTGGCATCCAGCACTAAATCATGCTCCTGAACTAGACTTAACAGGGCTTCATCATTAAGTCTTTTCGCTACGGTAACAATTTCAAGCTCTGGGTTAAGTTCTTTTAACGCTTGCGCTGCGGATTCCACTTTAAGCTTTCCAATATCCGCATCATGGTGAAGAACCTGACGCTGCAAGTTCGACAGCTCCACTTTATCGTCATCAATCAGCGACAGCTTACCTATACCAGCAGTTGCAAGATATTGGCTAGAGGCACATCCCAAGCCACCAGCACCGAGGATCAGAATCGAAGACTGTTTCAGCGCTTCCTGCCCTTCAAAATCAAATGCTTTAAGGATGATCTGGCGGTTGTAACGCAGCATTTCTGCGTCGCTTAGGATTTCCATATTCGAGCCTAATATAACGTTGAGTTAAACAGTTGAATGTTAACGGTTTCACCCACTTCAACACTGCCACGTTCACGCTCAAGTACCACAAAACAGTTGGCTAAGCTCATAGAGCGGAAGGCGCCTGAACTTTGATTGCCCGTCGTTTCCACAACGAACTGCCCATTTTCGATGGAATAGATACCACGTTGGTAATCTGTTCTGCCTGGTGCTTTTTTGAATGCAGTGCGGGTAATCGCCGGAATTGATTCGGGTGCTTTCCACTGCGAATGACCACCTAGCTTAGCCAGCATAGGCTGAACCAGTACATACATAGTCAATACCGCAGAAACAGGGTTCCCCGGAAGGCCGCAGAACCAAGCATCACCGAGAGAGCCAAAGGCGAAAGGTTTACCCGGCTTGATTGCCAGTTTCCAAAAACCAATCTGACCCACTTCATCAAGAATGTCTTTAGTGAAATCCGCTTCACCAACGCTGACGCCACCTGAAGTTACCACCACATCGGCAAGGCTTTGTGCTTTTTCAAATGTCTCTTTAAGCGTTTTAGGGCAGTCAGGAATAATGCCAAGATCAATAGCTTCACAACCGAAGTTAATGATCAGCGGTTTGATACCGTAACGGTTGCTGTCATAGATTTCGCCAGCTTTAAGCTCAGTGCCTAATGGTTTCAGCTCGTCACCAGTAGAGAAAAAGGCGACTTTCGGTTTTCTGAAGACAGTTACGTGGCTAACACCTAAGGTCGCGATCATCGGAATATCGCGAGCGGTCAGACGAGCACCTTTGTTGAGTACGATATCGCCTAGGCGAATGTCGTCGCCAACAGGGCGGATATTGTTGTTTGGTTTAACCTGAGTTTGGCAAAAAGTAACGCCGTCTTCGGTGACCGTCGCTTGTTCTTGCATGATCACCGCATCACAACCTTGAGGAATTTGTGCGCCAGTCATGATACGTACACAGGTCATTGACGGCCATTCGCCTTCAAAAGGTTGGCCAGCAAATGATTTACCCGCTACAGGCAGAGGTTGGTTTTGCGCTAATTCGCTGATTCTAACCGCGTACCCATCCATTGCAGAGTTATCGAATGGTGGTACGTTGATAGGTGAAAGAATGTCTTCTGCAAGTACATAGCCGATGGCGTCTGCGAGTGGAAGTTGAAGTGTCGATTGAATTGGTTTAATGCCAGACAGCATTTTTTCTAAAGCTTCTTCAAGAGGCATTAAGCCCGGAGCGTCACAACAGCCCATTCGTTATTCCTGTAGTCTTTTTTGTTGGGAGATACTCTAACATAGTAGAGCTATTTGCATATGCCCTTTTTACTGACAGGGACATACCTTGCTTTCGCTGATAGGAGCAGTATTTCCACCTATAAAATAGGGGTGTAATTATGTAAGAATCCGAGTATCCTTGTCAGCCATCCGAAAGGGGTAAAGTAAGAGGAATGTGAATGTCATCAGGTCTTAGCGAATCAGCAAAGTTAGTTAAAGATGCGCTAGAGCGCCGTGGTTTGGAAACGCCAATGCAACCAAACACGGTGAGTCGTGAAGAGAAGAAAGAAAAGATTGAGAATCACATGCGTGAAATCCTCAATTTACTTGGTCTTGATCTGACCGATGATAGCCTAGAAGAAACGCCGCACCGTATTGCAAAAATGTATGTGGATGAGATTTTTTCAGGGCTGGACTATAGCAACTTCCCTAAAATCACTGTGATTGAAAACAAGATGAAGGTGAGTGAAATGGTGAAGGTGAAAGACATCACAGTAACCAGCACTTGCGAACATCACTTAGTGACGATCGATGGTAAAGCGGCTGTCGCTTATATTCCTCGTGGCAAAATTATTGGCCTGTCAAAGATCAACCGTATTGTCCGCTTCTTTGCTCAGCGTCCTCAGGTTCAAGAGCGTATGACACAGCAAATTCTGGTTGCTCTGCAAGCTCTACTGGAGTCAGACGATGTCGCAGTCACAATTGATGCTACCCACTACTGTGTGAAATCTCGTGGCGTTATGGACGCAACCAGCGTAACCACAACCACAGCGCTCGGCGGTATTTTCAAATCCAACCCTGCAACTCGCGCTGAATTTCTTCACGGTTTACGCTAACGCGAACAGTAAAAAGCCCAGTCAAAGCTAGACTGGGCTTTTTATACACACCCCCCAGCTAGGCTGGGGCAGTTCTAAAACAACACCTGTTTGTATTAATTGGTGCGGTAGCGGCTTAAGGTCTCTACTAAGTTGCGAGTTGCTTGAGCAATATTACGAATACCTATAGAAGACTGCTCTGCTACACCACGAATGGTATTTGATTGATTGCGGATATCACTCAGTTCAGAAGCGATGTCATTCGCCACTGAGCTTTGCTCATCTGCCGAAGTTGAAATCTGAATACTCAGGTCGTTAATCAGGTTTGCCGATTCAGCGATGAGATTTACATCGTTACCAATCTCTGTGACTAACTGGCTGCTAGTTTGAGCTTGGCTGACGGTTTGATCAGTAATTTTTGCAATGTTCAGCGTCTCGCTTTGCAGCTTACCTATCATGGTCTGAATCTCAACCGTTGCAGCTTGTGTGCGGCTTGCCAATGTACGAACCTCATCAGCAACGACAGCAAAACCTCGACCTTGCTCACCAGCGCGTGCAGCTTCGATTGCCGCATTAAGGGCAAGAAGGTTGGTTTGTTCAGAAATCGCATTGATAGTGGTAATCACATCATTAATCTTGATGGCATTTTCATTCAGCGTTGTCACTGACGAAGATGTTTGAGCAATGTAACCCGTTAACTGTTCAATTTCGCTTATCGCTTGCTGAACTCTCTTGTGACTATTGCTGACCTGTTCAGAATCATTCTCAGTTTGCTGAGTCGCTTTTAGAGCTATGTTTGAAACTTCGTGCGCTGACGCCGTCATCTCTTCCATTGCCGTCGCTACAGAATCTAGAGAAGAGTATTGTCTCTGGATTTGTGTTTCGCTTTCGCGCATCTCTTCAGCAAAAGAAGCTGACGTTTCGCTTAACGTTGTTGAGTTGTCTTTTACTGCGACTACCAGATCAGTCAAGGTATCCATCGCGTTATCTAATGCACAGCCGATAGTACCAAACTCATCACGACCCGCGTGGAATCCTAAACGTGAAGTTAAGTCACCTTGAGCAATTTTTTGCGTCGTCGTGTAAAGAACCCAAAGAGCGCCACCAACAAATGTCGCGACCCAGTAGATAAAAATAGCGAACGGGATTACCCACAAAAATGAAAGTAAGAAAGTAGTGAAGGCTTCCGAACGGGCATTTTGTTCACGTTTAGTAAAATCATCGGTAAGTGCATAAATTTTGCCGTCGGATGATTTCGCAGTCGCTGTTACCACACCGTTGTTATATCGAGTTTCGCTTAATGATGAGCGAACTTCTAAACCCGAAACTGTGTTGATACTTGATTGAGAGACAATACCTTGCAGTTTGTATTCAACAGCGAGTTTTGATTGCTGTTCAATATTGTCCAAAGTATCGAAATAGCGAGCGCCCGAGATGCTTGCGATCGCTAATAGAAACAGTGTGAAGACAACCCACATTTTATCGTTGATAGACATCTTGATAAACACGCGGTCTATCGTTCGGAACTCAACTTCTTTCATTGTTACTCCGAGAGGCAAATTTAAGAGATTCTTGTGTAGCTAGTATCCTACTATTTATGTGCTATACGTCGTATTTAAATTTGCAATAAATGTAATATAAATTTTAAAAATGAGATTTAGATCTACTAGTATTCCGAAAATAAAAAAGGGTCAAATACAGATGTATTTGACCCTAAAATATTTTATTAATTATTTAACCCAGTGATGGGAGAACGCCAGCTGTAATCAGTAGTTGTGAACCGATGATCACTATTCCGACCACACCCGTTGCTACTAGAGCGACGTTGCCGCCACCAACTTGGTAATGGTTTGCTGTTGCCGTTTGGCGAACTCGTACAACCATGACTAGTGGCAGGAAGATAGCTAAAACCGCAAGAGCAATCGCTGCGTATCCTAGAGCCATGATAAAACCTTGAGGGTAGTACAAAGCAAAGATCAGCGGAGGAGTGAAAGTTACAAGCGATGCCGCAATACGGTTCATGCCGCCGTTTTTCTTACGAATCGTGTCACCCATGAACTCAAACAGACCTAAACTTACACCCAAAAACGAAGTAAGCAGTGCGAGATCGGCAAAGATACCAATGATATTGCCTAGATTTGATTGATGAACTGTTTGAGAAAGCGTTGAGATTAAAGCACTCAAACCAGCATTGCCAATAAGGTCAGGTTGACTCACCACACCAAGAGTGACCACTTGCCAGAAGATGTAAATGATCAAAGGAATTGCTGAGCCAACAATGATCGCTTTACGCAATGAAGGCGTGTGACCATCCAAGTAGTTCACGATTGCAGGAATGCTGCCGTGAAAACCAAATGATGTAAAAATCACGGGGATGGAAGCAACAATCAATCCTTGGCCAACAGGCATACTGAGTAAGTATGATTGTGTTACGTTAGGTGCAAGGAACGTCAGCACCACAACCATTGCAATGATTTTACCTGCAAACAAAAGGCGGTTAACTTTATCAACCGTTGCTGTACCGATAGTCACAACAGCAGCAACGATTAAAGTGAAAATCAGAGTGCCGATTTGTCCATCGATTTCAGCACCAGTAAAACCTGCGATGCGATGAGTAAACTGAGCGCCGCCACCAGCGATATACGCTGCACATAACGCGTAAAACAGGAATAGCATGGCAAAAGTCGCCACCCATTTACCTTTTTCACCTAAGATTTGTTTCGCTAAGGTGTGTAGAGTCGCATCCTTATCGGCGTACTGATGGATCTCCACCATGAGTAATGCTGTAAATGACATCAATGCCCAAAGACCAAGCATGATAACCAGAGAGGTTGAAAACCCAATTCCTGCGGATGCGAGTGGCAGAGCAAGCATACCTGCACCAATGGTGGTGCCCGCAATTATCAAAGTACTGCCCAAAAGCTTTGATTTCATCATTTTGTAAACTTATCTTTACTGTAGTTGTGTTGCTTAAGATTATGTTCGAATTTTGACCAGTTAAACTGGTTTTATTCGCTGGTTTTGCGACATTTTGTAGAACTTATTTGTAAACGTCAATCAATTTGTACAGATTAAATTCCATGCTTGTAAATATATATTTACAACCTTTTTGGTAAGCAAAGCTATGGGTTATATGTTTGGTTTTTTAATTCAAGCACTAAATATGAATACACTTATAATCAAGCGAACAGCCAAGGAAAGAGTCTAAGTTTTTAATATGAATTATCTTGCTCATTTACATATAGCAGAAGCATCAGACAGTAATTTACTCGGCAATCTGTTGGGGGATTTTGTCAAAGGTAATCCGAGTGAACAGTTTTCAGAAGATATTGTGCAAGGTATACGGCTTCACAGATGGGTAGATGCTTATACAGATAGTCATGAAGTTATGATTCTCGCTAAAGCCTTGTTTCCATCAACGACTCGTCGTTTCTCACCCATCGCATTAGATATGTTTTGGGACCACTGTTTAGCCAAACATTGGCAGCGTTTTCACTCACAGACTCTAAGGCAGTTTGTATTAGATGCAGAAAGGAAAGTTAAGGTTGACCACTCTTCGTCCTTACCCGAACGTTATATGATGGTGAGCGACAAAATGTGGCAAGGTCGTTGGTTAGAGTCATACGCAGATTTTGAGAATATCCACTTCGCATTGCAACGCATGTCTTTGCGAAGAGAGAGAATGAAACCTCTAGCTGAATGTTATGTCAGCCTTGAAGATTCCTATCAGGAGCTAGAGTCGCTATTTTTTTCGCTCTATCCACAAGTATTAGAGAAAGCCAAAAGCATCCGCTTTTGATACAATCCGCCGCCCATCCTAGCAGCCAATGTTTTTATGTGTTTACCAATACAAACTTGGCGAGTTTTAGGTAATGAAATTTATATAGCTGAATTAATTGGTATCCGATGTCTGAACAAACTCCTACCTTTCAAGAATTAGGTATTCAACCTGCTTTAGTGGCAACGCTAGCCAGTATTGGTATAGCAATTCCAACGGCTATTCAAGCGCAGGCAATTCCTCAAGTATTAGAAGGACGAGACGTATTAGCTGGTGCTCAAACGGGAACGGGTAAAACGGCCGCGTTTGGTTTGCCTCTCATACAGCGTTTTATTAATAATCCCTCTGATGCTGAAAGAAAAGGTAAAGACATTCGTTCTTTGGTGTTGGTACCAACCAGAGAGCTAGCGCAACAAGTTTTTGATAATTTGACTGCGTATGCCAAAGGTCAAAACATCAAAATTGTGACCGCTTATGGTGGCACAAGCATGAAAGTACAGGTGGACAATCTCCGTGGCGGTGCAGATATTCTTATCGCTACACCGGGGCGACTGTTGGATCATGCCCATGTTAAAACGTTGTATTTGGGTACGGTAGAAGTCTTGGTTCTGGATGAAGCCGATCGCATGCTGGACATGGGCTTCATGCCAGATATTCAAAGAGTGCTTCGTAAACTGAATCGCGCTCGCCAAACGCTGTTTTTCTCCGCAACATTTGATAAAAAGATCAAAGAACTCGCATACCGAATGATGATGGAACCTGTTGAAGTACAGGTATCGCCAAGTAACTCAACGGCGGCAACGGTTAAACAGATGGTTTATCCAGTGAACAAAAAGCGCAAGAGAGAGTTGCTAGCTTATCTGATTGGTTCGAGAAACTGGCAGCAAGTTCTAGTGTTCACAAAAACAAGGCAGGGCAGTGATGCACTTGCTGCAGAGTTAAAACTTGACGGCATAAAAGCAGCATCTATCAACGGTGATAAGAGCCAAGGAGCAAGACAGAAAGCGCTTGATGACTTTAAAGCAGGTAAAATACGTGCATTGATTGCGACTGACGTTGCTGCCCGCGGTCTAGATATTGAACAGCTAGAGCAAGTGGTGAACTACGACATGCCTTTTAAAGCTGAAGATTACGTACACCGAATTGGTCGTACTGGTCGAGCAGGTAAAGAGGGCTTAGCAGTATCGTTGATGAGTCAAGACGAAGAGCCGTTATTACACGCGATTGAACGTTTATTAGATGAAAGGCTGCCGCAAGAGTGGTTGCAGGGCTTCGAGCCGAGTATTGAACCAGTCTTTGATGATAGCCAACCTGCAAAGCGCAACAGTCGCTCAGCGGAGAAACGTAAAATGAAGGCGAAGTTGAAGATACATGCCAGCAGAGGCAAGAAAAAGTAGGCGGTTAGGACGCTAAATCAACGCCGAGTAAAACGATAAGGGCTGCATTCGCAGCCCTTATGCTATTGATTGGCGCTAATGCGCTTTTCGCACTCTTCTTCCCAGTCATAACGAACTTCGTACACCAGTTCTTTTACGCTGTTTGGACGCATAACATCTTGCTCAGGGATACTAAACTTGTGAATCATAATGTCATTGAACAGTGACCAGTGTTTCAATAGACAAATATCTAAATCGCGCGTTTCATCCGCCCATGTCTCTTTCATAAACGGAGTTAAGCTTGCAGCTCCGTGGCTAAACATGATCATTTGCCACTTTATTTCCCATACCTTAACCGGCGCGTTTGGGTACTCTTTGTTGTACAGGTCGGCTAAGCCTTCAATAATCTCTTCTAGCTCACCCGCAGTATCAATGAAGTAATCAAACAAGGCTCCTTCTTGACGGACTGCATCAGCAATAAACTGAATCGGCTGTTTAATGATGAGGCTGTGCGCCAGCAGATGCATCGTAAAGCGATAGAGTTTCACATTTACAGCGGTATCGTCAGGTATTTCGGATAATACTTTGCGTAAATAAAACTCCATATAACTGTGCATACCATCACTGATGTAACGCCATATTTTTTCTTTGCTGCCAAAGTGGTGGCGTATCAGGCTATGTGATATACCCGCTTTCTCACTGATATTGCGTAACGAAACACGAGCGTAGCCTAGCTCGCAAAATAAGTTAGTGGCTTCCCGGAGAATATGCAGTCGAGTTTTATGGGCATCATCAGCGCTACGACGCCCTTGTTTTTTATCAGTCATATTTGTGGTCTGTAGACCTTATAAGGTTAAACGTTGTTCGATTAAAAGTTTAACCGAACCTTCGGGTAGCATTACTGAGTCGTTTCTTATGCGTTATTGCTTAGATGTTAAGAGTATTTTGCAGCGTCGTCGTTGCCACGTATAAAAACTCACAAATAGCGGTATAAACCATCGCAAAAGGACAACAGACCCTAATCATTGATTGCTGTGTATGAGCGACTTTTACCAGAATTTAGGCAAATTTTCACGGAAAAGAGAGTTATCAATAATCCAATTGTGCGCTAATACGCAGCATAAGAGGATTATTGATAAGAAAAGCCTAAAGTAAAGAACTTAGTTTAGTGAGTAGCAGATCAATGTCTTCACGGCTAACATCTTGGTGAGTAACAAATCGAATCGGATTGCCCGGAGATACAATAATATTGTCTTGCTTGAGTCGCATAGCAATTTCATTGATATCAATAGTTTCATCAAGTTTTGCAAACACAATATTCGTTTGAACCCATTCTGGGTTTAATGAGAAGCCTGGTAGTTGAGCAAGACCATAGGCTAAGTGTTTTGCATTGTCATGATCGACTTTAAGCTGAGCTACTTGTTCAGTAAGAGCAAGTTTGCCAGCTGCAGCTAAAATGCCCGCTTGACGCATACCGCCGCCGAGCATTTTTCGGATACGTCTTGCTTTGGCAATGTATTCTTTACTTCCTAAAAGTAAAGATCCGACAGGTGCACATAAACCTTTGGAGAGGCAAACGGTCATAGAATCAAAATACTGGGCAATGTTTTTTACGTCAGTATCTAATGCCACAGCAGCGTTATAAACACGCGCACCGTCTAAATGCAGTTTGAGATTATGTTGATCGACAAACTCTCTCGCTTGTTTTAAATACTCCATTGGCAGCACTTTACCGTTAATGGTGTTTTCTAAACTTAATAGGCGAGTGCGGGCGAAATGAAAATCGTCGGGTTTAATTGCTGCTTTTAACTTGGCAAAATCAATCGTGCCATCAGGATTGTTTTCAATTGGCTGAGGTTGGATTGAGCCTAATACCGCCGCGCCACCGGCTTCAAATTTATAGTTATGCGCTTGTTGACCGCATAGATACTCATCGCCACGATCGCAGTGAGACATTAAACCCAGCAAGTTTGCTTGCGTTCCTGAAGTGGTAAACAGTGCCGCTTCAAAGCCGTGTCTTTCTGCTGCCCATGCTTCAAGTTCGTTGACAGTAGGGTCATCACCATAAACATCATCGCCGACTTCAGCACGAGCCATTGCATCGCGCATGGCTTGAGTAGGTTTAGTAACAGTATCAGAACGAAAATCCATCTTATTTCCTTATAACCAACTTAACTTATTATAAATATCCACACAGTTTCGCTTTGCTCAGGCAAGCGATAGTTTTGGAGTCTGTAATCTCGCCACTTATGATCTTTTGCTCTATTTCTGCCACTGCAAAAGTGACGACATCAATCACTTCATCATCATCGCAGCTATACCTTGACGTTTTCACAAGGTCTTTCGCGATAAATAGATGCTGAATTTCGTCGCAGAAACCTGCTAAAGGAGTGAACTGACCTAAACTAATAAAGGAATCGCTACTGTAGCCGGTTTCTTCTTCGAGTTCTCGCTGAGCGCAAACAAGAGGCGATTCTTGATTTTCAATCGTTCCCGCAGGTAGCTCAAGTAGCCACTTTTTTAACGAAGGTCGGAACTGATTGATCATGACAATCTGGTTGTCTTCTGTGACCGGAAGAATAACTGCGGCACCGGGGTGCACAATGGTTGTGTGTTTGACGTTATTGCCGTTGGGAAGAACGACATTCTCTTCAACAAGAGAAATGCGTTTCCACGTGTGTATGGTATTGCTCATACAAATAGTTCTTATCGGTGGAGGAGAGCCACTTTGGCGTAGTACGCCTACCATATCGTATTTGATTGCAGAATCTCAATCGGAAATAAATTTAACGTTGAAAATTCATACCGTTGTTATGAGCTCCATGTCGCATAAGTGCAAACTATGATTACATCATTTTGCACATAAGGTAGATCTGATATAACAGTCCGTCCAAATTCGGATTATAGTTGTAACCAAATGATAACAAATGTATAAACTTTTATATAAGAACGAATTTAGGTATTGCTTAGGAGCGCAAGCATGATCAGTCCAACTCAAGCCTCTCATGGACAAAAAGCGTTATTGTCAGAACGCATTAATAAGCTCTCCAAAGCTCTTTCTGATGGGGTTTACGAAAGAGAAAGTACCATTAAACTTTGCTTGCTGGCAGCACTCGCTGGTGAAAGTGTCTTCCTTTTAGGTCCTCCTGGTATTGCAAAAAGTCTTATTGCGAAACGACTCATTCAAGCTTTTGATAACAGCAGTTATTTTGAGTATTTGATGACCCGCTTCTCTACGCCCGAAGAAGTGTTCGGCCCACTCAGTATCCAAGAACTGAAAGATAACGGACGCTATGTTCGCTTAACCAAGGGTTATCTTCCTACTGCGCAGGTTGTTTTTCTGGACGAAATTTGGAAAGCCGGCCCAGCGATTCTGAATACGCTTCTTACGGTCGTTAACGAAAAAACATTTAAAAACGGCAGTGATATTGAACGTGTACCAATGCGTTTGCTGATCTCTGCATCCAACGAGTTGCCTGATGAAGACAGCGGTCTTGAAGCTTTGTATGACCGAATGCTGGTGCGAGTGTTCGTCAACCGGATCCAGAACAAACAGAATTTCAAATCTATGCTCACAGTTGGTACGCCTCAAGAAGCGCGTATTCCAGAAGGTTTGGCGATCACAGACCAAGAATATCATCTGTGGCAGCAACAGTTAGATAGCCTCACTTTGAGCGATGATGTATTTGAAAAACTCTATCAGCTTAAGAACATGTTGGAATCAGCGGTGGAAGACAGCAAGTTGTCTACCCATGACATGTATGTGTCTGACCGACGTTGGAAGAAAGCGGTTAAGTTGCTGAAGGCGAGTGCCTTCTTCAATGGTCGTGATGCGATTAATCCTTTGGATATTCTGTTGCTGCAAGATTGTTTATGGAACAGCCCTGAATCACGTGAAGTGGTTCATGGTGTGGTAAAAGAGTTCGCACTGCGTTATGCGTTTGACCAAATGGAAGTCGAGCATCAAATTTCGCTTTGCCGTGAAGAATTAGCTGCGGTTCAGGACGAGCTGGAATCTGAATTTGGCATGATGTTGTCACTTGAGACGGCCACAGGCTTGATTAAGAAAAAAGTCACCAATCAATACGATATTAAGGGCGCCAAGAGCTATAAAGTCGGTGCGGCTTATGATCTCGTTAAGCTGGTTCTATTACAAAGTAACATGTCGGTGTCTGAGTCAGAAAAAGGGGACAGCCGTTGGGTGTATGTTCCAAAGAGTGATTTAGAAAGAGTCATTAAAGATGGTGAAGGTGATGTCTATGGTTACGTCAACCAAAACACCAACATGTGCCGAATCAAATTCGATGTAGATGCAGCAAATAATCTGGTGATTAAAGACATCGCTAACCGCTCTGTCATGGTGTCATTAGTGACAAAAGAGGGATTGGACGAAGGACTGTACCAAGACTGGTTGGCAAAAACAGAGCAAGCGATGGCGCAGCTAAAACACGCGGAACATCATTTACGTAAAGTACGCTCAACGTTCCATGGTGCACTGCCTCATAACTTTATCGACCCCACATTACCAACTGCGATGGAAGCAACATTACAAACGCTTCAGCAGCAATTGGAAGCGACGCAAACTGAATGTGAGAAAAGCGCGCAGCGTTATAGAAATCTCGCTCAGTTCTTTGAATAGGAGGCATCATGCTTGGTGCTGATGGATTAAACCTCGCTCTTATGATTGCAGACAGTGGCATTATTGATACCGCTGTTAACGATCTTCTTGCTCGCTCACAAGTGATGATGATGGCGGAAGATCGTGGCGTTCGCTCAACGGTGAAAAACCACTTACTGAAGTGGCGTGGTAGCGTAAAGAAACGCATCACACGAGTTTGCGAAACAGAGCGTTTTCAGCAGGAGCTTGGTTACTATCAAGAGGTGATTCACTGGGACGAAGAGACATTCTTTGACCGCATTGATGAAGTGATCAAAAAGCTTGAATGGCACTCCGCTTTCTATTTACAAGCACGTCGTCTGATGGAAAAGAACAAGGGTATTCACAACCCTATGTTTCCTCATTTCTTTTGTGACCAATGGTACAAGTCATTGAGCGATGCAATTAAGCAAGCTCAGGTGATGGAGTTGGAATCGAACAAAGAAAAACTCCTGACGGATCTCTATCAACGCATGGAAACCATGCGCAATATGGACAAGATCACCGAATCGGGTGATGAAAGCAGTGTCGGTAGATTATGGGACATGGCGTCAGCAAAACTGAGCCATAGTGACCTGACGGTAATGAAGCGCCATGCTGAGTTCCTGAAAAAGCATCAAGCGTTGCAAGAAATAGCAGAAACGTTAGGCCGGATGGCAAGTGATGTTGACGATCCGGATTTAAATCGCGCTCCGACCGAAGAGCCACAAATGGTGGAAGAGAAATCCGATGAAGCGACAGACGACATTGTCGGCATTCATGAAAGTGATGATCTCAACAAGATGCTGCCTAATGAAACCCTCTTTCTCGCTTACCCAGAGCTTGAAGTGGTTTTCTATAAACACTTAGTTGATAAGCGTTTGATGAACTATCGAATGCAAGGTAAGTCGCGCACGCTTCGAAAAGTTCGTGCACATAAGCCAGACAACAAAAAAGCGGATATCGAAAAAGGGCCTTTCATCGTCTGTGTTGATGCTTCAGGTTCAATGCATGGTTTCCCTGAACAGTGTGCCAAAGCAATGGCGTATGCACTGATGCAAATTGCTTTAGCCGAAGATCGTGATTGTTATGTCATGCTGTTTTCGACTGAGCACATCACTTATGAACTGACCAAGCAAGATGGGTTACGCGAAGTGAGTGACTTTTTGAGCTACTCATTCCACGGTGGTACAGACTTAGAGCCGGTGCTGAAAAAGTCAGTGGAATTAATGGCTGACGGCACATACAAGAATGCTGACTTAGTGGTGATTTCTGACTTCATTGCACCTAAGCAGAATGAGGAAGTTCTCGCTAAGGTTAATGGATTAAAGGCCGCGAAAAATCGCTTTCATGCCATCAGTTTGTCGCGCTATGGCAACCCAGAATTAATGAGTATGTTTGATCATTGCTGGCGTTATCATCCTAATATCTTTGGGCGCATAGCGAAGCAGTGGTAACTGTATTCAGCACTAATGCCAGTTAGCCTTAACAACTAGTGCAGGTTAAAATCCGCAAAAGAAAAGGGAGGTTATAACCTCCTTTTGTGGTATCTAAGGCGATTTATTCAGTGTTTTTAATCGATGTTCGCCAATAACTCGTAAGATCGCAACTTAGCTTCATGTTCAAAAATCATGGCATTGACCATAATCTCATCGGCTTGGGTTCTGGCGACTAAATCCATTATTCGACTTTTCACTGTATCGACACTTCCATGAATGGATTCGCGCAGCTGAGTCTGAATGTGATGCTTTTCATGTGGAAGCCAAAGCGGTTCCATACTTTTTACCGGAGGCGCGATCTTGGTTCGCCCACCTCTGATCATGGAAAGGAACTTCTGCTTTTCAGTAGTACCCAAATACTGGGCTTCAGCATCTGTTTCAGCCACTATGATGTTTACCCCGATCATGACATAAGGTTTATCAAGTTGGTCTGAAGGTCGGAAGTTATCACGATAAATCTCGATGGCTCTCAACATAGCGTCAGGGGCGAAATGCGCGGCGAACGCAAATGGTAGTCCTTTTATTCCCGCTAGACGAGCACTGTAGGTGCTAGAGCCCAACAACCAGATTGGTACTTTAGAGTTGTTGCCCGGATAAGCTTTTACTGGTTGGTTAGTCGAAATGGGTCCCATGAAAAACTGTAACTCTTCCAGTAGTTCATCGAAATCAGGATCCATTCGGTCCGGTTCTCTTCGTAGAGCATGCATGGTTGAATGGTCAGTTCCCGGAGCGCGACCTAAACCTAAATCAATACGATTTGGGTAGAGTGCTTCCAAAGTGCCAAATTGCTCTGCAATGACCAAAGGGGCATGGTTGGGCAGCATAATTCCGCCAGATCCTAGACGAATAGATTGAGTATGCGCACCTACGTGACTGAGCAAAACAGAAGTCGCTGCGCTCGCGATATCCGGCATGTTATGGTGTTCCGCCATCCAGAATCTCTCATAGCCTAACTTCTCGGCATGTTGTGCAAGTGAAACCGTATGTTGAAACGTTGTGTGGAAATCTGCACCTTCAGAGACAGGTGCTAAATCTAAAATCGAGAGTTTTGGTAGAGACATAACAAACTTTTCTGCTAGTAAATCAGGTTATCACTATGCCTCTTTCCAAAAATAAATAAAACCATGAGTTTTTGAAGGAATAGTAAGTAAACTCTTGGATACTGTGTCGTCAATCAACGTTAATTATCAAGCGAAGATTCGCTGAGCATTTGTTCTTTTTGTGTGTCTTTTATGCGTGATGGCATGTTTATTAGCCATTCAGTTGAAAAATATAGAATTTGTTATTGACCAACAAAATGAATCCGTTAAAGTACGCCTCGTTCACACAGCAATGTGGCGAACAGGTGGTGTCACCATCGCAGTATGCGTTGCCCTGGTGGTGAAATTGGTAGACACAAGGGATTTAAAATCCCTCGACTTTCGAGTCGTGCCGGTTCAAGTCCGGCCCGGGGCACCATCAAACTTCCAAATATGGCGCGTTAGCAGAGTGGTTATGCACCGGATTGCAAATCCGTGTACATCGGTTCGATTCCGGTACGCGCCT
>NZ_JABEQC010000013.1 GCF_013041605.1 Vibrio plantisponsor
AACGGAGAGGAGGTTCAGCAGGTCAACGGCATCGTTCGAAGTTTCAGCCAAGGTGACACTGGGCACTCGCACTCTTACTATTCCGTCACGCTAGTTCCCTCATTAGAGCGTTTGTCGCTGCGCCAGAATTGCAGGATTTTTCAGTTAAAAACCGTTCCTGAAATCATCACCCTGTTATTGAATGAAATGGGCATCAGTGATGTTGTCTTTACCTTGAAACAACCCAAAAAGAAGCGTGAGTTTTGTGTTCAATACCGTGAAAATGACTTGGCTTTCGTGCAAAGACTCGCAGCAGAAGAAGGCATCGTTTACCACTTCGCCCATAAAGATGGTAAACACACGTTATTTTTTAACGATGACAGCAATACTCAACCAAAGCTCAATACGCCAATTCCTTACAATGCTGCCGCTGGTGGGACGGCGGATTCCACCTACGTTTTTTCTCTCATCAAGAGCACTCAATCCGATGTTTCTGAGGTTCAGCTTTCTGACTATAGCTTCAAAAAGCCCGATTATCTGTTCAGCCAAACTAGCGCTGGCACTGAAATGGATGACCGACAAAGATACGAACACTTTGATTTTCCGGGACGATTCAAAGACAACGAAAACGGCAAAGCTTACAGCCAAGCTCGATTAAGCTTTTTGCGCAGAGAAGCGAAGACAGCAATTGCGAAAAGCAACGAGCCAGCCCTTCAAGCGGGATATAAATTTGATTTAGAAGAGCATCTGGATGACACCAATAATCGAGATTGGCTGGTGGTTTATGCTCAACATTCCGCAACCCAGCCACAAGCACTAGAAGAAGCTGGTGGACATGGCGCGACCACATACTCAAACCAACTCAAACTGATTCCTGCACACATACACTGGCAAGCTACGCCAATGGCGAAACCTCAAGTGGACGGCCCCTGTATTGCCACCGTCGTCGGGCCTGAAGGCGAAGAGATTTTCTGTGATGAACACGGACGTGTAAAACTTCACTTCCCATGGGACAGATACTCCAAAGGAGACGAACACAGTTCTTGTTGGGTTCGAGTATCGCAAAGCTGGGCTGGAAGCCAATACGGTGTCATAGCGGTTCCACGCATAGGCCATGAAGTGATTGTCTCTTTCTTAAATGGCGACCCTGACCAACCTATCGTGACAGGGCGTACCTATCACGCAACAAACACCCCACCCTACTTGCTGCCGGAGAACAAAACCAAAACCGTTATCCGCACTGAAACCCATAAAGGGACAGGATTCAACGAGCTCAGTTTTGAAGACCAAGCCAACCAGGAAAAAATCTATCTTCATGCTCAAAAAGATTATGAAGCCGATGTTCTCAATGATCATTCAACCCACATAAAACACGACAAGCACTTAACGGTAGATAACGACCAATTTAGCTATATCAAAAACAACCAGCACACCACTGTAAACGGAGAAAGACGCTTAAAGGTCGGGAAAGACTTCACCCAAATAATATACGGTAACCATCACCATAAAGTGGGTAGCCTGTATGCCACTATCGCAGGAAGTGAAATTCACTTACAAAGTGGCAGCAAAATAGTCATTGAAGCAGGAGCAGAAATCACATTTAAAGCCGCTGGTAGTTTCGTCAAAATAGACGCTTCTGGTGTCAGTATCGTAGGCTCAGCCATCAACCTGAATTCCGGCGGTCGTGCAGGTAAAGGAAGCGGATATCAAGGTCAGCATCCCATACTTCCGAATGGTGTTGAAAACCGACAGCCTCCAACACAAGGCTCCAGCCAAGTCTCGTATCAGCAACTTATGAACGCGGAAAATAATCACGTACCGGCAGTTAAAACATGCCCGCTAGTAAAAGAGAATAACTGATGAAAGAGTGGATATTAAATCATGCAAATCACGTCTACTGGTTGGTTACCGCTGATCTATTTAAAAAAGCACTCAATGAAAACATGCCTATAGATGAGGCCATTCCCCTGTTCTGCCTCAATACATTCAAAGACTTGATGTCGCTGTCACCTTGGCTTGTACCTGCTGAATCGTTAACAGTTCTAGATGAAAAACTTATTCAACAAGGATTACTGCTGAAATCTGATTACCCTACAAATGAAGTGTTGAACCATCTGCGCAGCCTGCTGCTTGCGGGCTTAGACGGTGAAGAGGTTCTTTTTAGATTTTATGACCCTATGGTCATTGCGCCCATGTTAAATCTGATGCAAGAGTCAGAAAAATACCTTTTTATGGGAAACATTAAAACGTTACGGTATTGCCATCTCGAAACCACCATCACGTTGAACAATCCGCTACATGATTGCCATAAACAACATGAAGAACCTTGGTGGGTTATTCAACCTGAGCATTTAGTGAATTCCTATGACCTAGATATTCATTGCCAGATTTTAGATAGACGTTTTTGGAATGTCATACCCGAAGTCATTGAGGCTAACGTTACTTCCAATATCATCATTAAAGACGCACTTATCTATGCATCAAATCAGCAGTGGTCTAGTGATGACGCTGAACTCTATGCTCTTTCGCGACTGCTTGAGACAAGCAACGCTTCTATCGCAGACATAACCCAAAAATTCCACTTATCCAGCATTGAGACTACCGCATTAGTAAAATTTAGTGAGGTTAGAACATGAGTACACTGGGCGTTAACAGTTGTTGCCTCAGTTGCGAACAATATAAAGACTGGATAGAAATTGTGATTCGTGATGAACACAATAAGCCCTTCCCAAACATAAAAGGCATCCTCACAGGTGCTTGTGGTGCTACTTATCCAATCACTGTTGGAGAACAGCCAATCTTTTTAAAATCATTAGCTTCAGGTCGTGTGTCCATAACACTAGAAAACGATTTGTGGCTAGAAGCGACTCAAAGCCGTTTACCAGCAGAAGAGAAAAACAAAGGTATAAAGGATTGGCTAAGTTTACATCCACATGGTTACAACCAAAGTGCTTGGAAGAGTCAAAACTTAACTTTGGGAGACTTCATTCAACTAGAACCAAATCAAGAAATCCCTAAACGTCACCTCGCAAATGCATGTGAAACACCAAATATTGTCACAGGCAAGAGTCACTATATAGCCATTCAAGGGTGTCGATATATCACTTTACGTCTGGGAGTGTTTTTTGATGGCACAGCAAACAACACCTACAGTGCCAAATGGGGCAAAAAGCAACTCGATAAACATGTGAATCTTTGGAAAGCATCGTATGAGGCTTCACACGCCATACTACGTGACAAGGGGATATTTAAGGAACAACTATCGGCCGTAGAGCTAATAGATAAATGTTTTGAATACCCTCCAGAAATAGAAAAACTTGAATGTGCTAGCGCAAAAAACGAACTCACCAATATTCAAAAGCTATTTGATTTATACAGAAATAATGAATTCAGTAATAACAAAGATGCTTACTATCATGCTCAATACATAACAGGTATTGGCACAGGAAACAGTACAGAGATAGCTCCTGCTGATGAAGATCAAGCACGCGGTCAAGGCATGGGTATAGGTAAATACGGAGTCTTGGAGAAAGTTAAAACTGGTATAGAACAAATCTGTAGTCAAATGGAACAAATCATTCTAAATGTAGAAAGAAAGTACGCGCTAGATGGGTTTCATAAAGTTGAGTTCGATGTTTTCGGATTCAGTCGAGGCGCTGCGGCGGCAAGACACTTTATAAACGACGTTCTAGATTCTACTGAGGGCTTATTCCAGAAATCGTTTTCCGCAACATGTAAATCATACAAGCTCGATATGACTCATAATTTCGACTGGAATAGTAACGAACATTGCTGCATTGCCTTTGCGGGATTGTTTGATACCGTCGCGGCTGTGGCAAACTTTTGGGAGCTGGACTTTTCGGCACATGATAATGATAACGGCCCTATCAAACTATGGTTAAATCCCGACCGCGTAGCGAAAGCCGTTCATCTGGTAGCTAGTAGCCATACTGAATACCGCCACAACTTCAGTGTTAACTTATTAAATAAAGCACCGCACTTTGATGAATTAGTGGTACCGGGCGCACATTCAGATATAGGGGGAGGTTACCATTCTAGACAAGCGTTTAGTGATAAAAGCTACTTACTTCCGTTACTCGAAAACCAATTAATTAAGTCGATCTCAAAAGACAATATTCCCCGCTTTGAGGAAACACGCATAGTTAATTCAATGCTATCCCGGCTAGAAAAATCAAAGCAATTCGACCAGTCACATGGCTGGAGTAAAGACAGCTATCTTATACCTAAACATAAAATTCGTTTTGCAGCCAAAGACAATAAGTATGCAGAAGCGAGGTTACTGTATCGCAACTGTACAGAAGGCGATTTATCTCGTTTGTACTTAAGAGTGATGTTCGGACTTGCTGAACACGCAGGAGTACCTATGAATGACAGAGATGAAACTACTGATGTTTGGAATTGTACTGAAAGCTTACTTGGTCGACATCTCTACTATCCTATTTCAGAAAAAATGTCGTCTAAACACGAGTCAAGTCAGAGCTTCACTTTTAATACTTACTGCCAAAAGATCTTGGAGTTAGCAAAAAAAGGACAGATTGAGAAATTGCGCAATGAATTCTCTCAGACTGACCTAACAAAAACATTTCGTTCGTTAAACCTTGTACACCATTCATCAGATGAAAGTATTAGTAGCGGCGTTATCAAGCCATTCAAGCCCAACTTAGTTGGTAACAGTTATATGCGTGAGGAATATGATTGTGAACGTTAGCTTAAAATGTATATCTCTAATATTAATTGCTTCAAATGTTTCAGCATGTTCAGCCACTGACGACTTCCCTCAAGACGCACGATTCCATCCATGGAGAATTGGCGTCGTTATTCCATGGGTCTATGTTTCCGGTGTAACACAAGCTTACGGCATAAATGAGAAAAAAGACTGGACCAGTTTAATGCTTCCATATGGTCAGATGCTCAGTGATAGCAGACGAAACATCAATTACATTCGGGAAGATCTGCAACGGCAAGACTATGACGGATATGGAATTGCACTTGGACATTCAGACTTTACTCCTAACCAAATTGGCTTCGGTTACAAAACTCTGCCAGATGAACTCTATCTATATTGGAACTCAAGTTTCACTAATAGACATTACGCAACCGTGGTCAAAGTTACACCACAAATAAAAGCCGCCATGAAAAAGCCTTATCCACATCCAAGTTGGCGATTCGAAGGACAAAACTGCTATCAGACTACTTTTAAGTTCGGATTATTGCCCGATGGACGAGCAAAACTTTGGCTGGAGGGGTGCAATATTTATACGTATGTTGGAGTGTTTGCCCCCGCTCGCTCCGAGTTAAGAAGTCCAAATTGGACGAAAGAAACGTCAAGTGCTTATCACGCGGCTAAACAGGAAGGTCTAACTATAGAACCAATACCTTGGGAAAAAGTTGACAAAGTCTGGTACAACGAAAAAAGGGATAAAATGCAAACACTTGAAGAAGCGTTGAAGTAGATAATTCAAACGCCTCTTCGTTAATCGGATAGAATGCTCTCTATTCTTATGTCTCTCTAACAACATTACTTGAATACTCTATAAATCGGTTCGTGTTTAACTCGTTCAACAACTTATCATTGCTCACAATATAATTGTGCGATACCTTGATGTTGTAAACGTTAATCAGACTTGAAGTCTCAGCTATTGCCGCTAAAACTTCATTGAGAAAATAAGAAACTAAAAGCACTTCAACCGGAATACAAGGACAGAATAATGAGCTCAATTTATGATATTGATTTAGTGACAATTGAAGGTAAACAACAAAAACTGGCTGACTTTAAAGGTAAAGCACTGCTGATCGTTAACACTGCTTCTGAATGTGGCCTCACACCTCAATATGAAGGTCTAGAAAAGCTTTACCAAGCTGAAAAAGAAAATGGATTGGAAGTTCTTGGCTTCCCATGTAATCAGTTTGGCGCACAAGAACCAGGTCAAGAGGCAGATATTCAGTCATTTTGCAGCATGCGTTTTGGCGTGACTTTTCCTTTATTTAGCAAAGTCGAAGTTAACGGTGAAGGTCGTCATCCTCTTTACCAACATCTGTTTTCTGCTCAACCAGAGCGTACTACTGCGCCAGAAAGCGGTTTTGTAGAAAAGCTTAAAGGCTACGGTATTGAAGCGAAAGAAGGCGATATTCTATGGAACTTTGAAAAGTTTCTTGTAAGCAAAGATGGCGAAGTTATTGGTCATTTTGCTCCAGATATGACTCCAGACCACGAAATTCTATCTAAGGCGATTGAAAAAGCCCTCGCATAATTTTTCGCCTAACATATAAACCCCCTGAACCATCAAGTTCAGGGGGGCTGTTTACTACCTAATTCGTTTTATTGCCTTTTCCGTTGCTGTTGTTGTTACCACCACCGTTTTCATTTTTGGATTTATTGCGGTTAGTTTTTTCC
Organism: Vibrio plantisponsor; assembly: GCF_013041605.1. GTDB lineage: Bacteria > Pseudomonadota > Gammaproteobacteria > Enterobacterales > Vibrionaceae > Vibrio > Vibrio plantisponsor. The sequence continues at coordinate 6,395 of NZ_JABEQC010000013.1, forward strand.
TCTTTATACATCTTCATTTCGCCCGTCCCGTTACCAGGGTTTGAATAACGACTATGGGCCGCAAATTCTTCTTGGGTAATTACGCCATCTTTGTTCTTATCGAATGAAGCAAATGCACTGACTGAGTCTCTCTTATTCATTTGTTTTGCATTCGCAGTCGAGTTGTTCCCTTGATTCATTTGCATGGGCATGCTTGAACGATATGTATCCAGTTCAGACATACTGATCACACCGTCACCATCGGTGTCTACGCTCTCAAATGATGGCATCATTCGCATTGGTCGAGTATCTGTCTCTTCACTCGCCAAACTGTTAACAGACAATACGCTCGCACACACTAGTAATCCGACACTTAGTTTGTTCATAGTTAGGTCCCTACTCATGACTAAAGACCCTTTAATAATAGAATAGTTAGCGCTAAATGTAGGGCTCTGGATGAAGTTAATAGCGTTAAAAATAAAGAATGGAAGCAGAGTTTAAAAAGGCCTATGATTTCTCCCAAAACCAGAGGCCTTAAAGCGAATGAATACTAGATTATTTTGACTCTACAAATTCCAGTTTGGTGCCCGGAAATACCTGAACGATATAGCGGCTCGTTGTATAGATGAGAAGAGCAATACCCAACATTTCCAGAGTTTCTTCACAGGTGTAACTCATGGCATAGATGAATGAATCTGTTCCCGATTTCTGCGCGATCACACCACCCAGCAGTTCGAGCCCTAACGACCCTGATAGGAAAACAACACCAGAGAGCACATATAAACCTAACATGTTTCTTGGCAGATTCAGTAGAAATCTAAAATAAGCGATACCTAATACAATCGCCAGGATGCCATATGGGATCACCCAAGCGAAATAGAACACGCCCGACGTATGCAAAGTCTCTCTCACTGGGCCAACGAGCATTTCATGAAACTCTGATGACTCATCTATTGATAAAAAGATAAAGATAAACGCTAAGCCAAACCAAGGAAAACTAGATTCCTTTCTCACCCGATGCATATAGCCAACCAACGCAAGTAGACTACTTGCAACAAACATCGCAAATGAAGAATACAAGGTTGGAATGTTCATTTCTGTATCAACATCGACAAGACGAATAAAGCTCTTAATATGAGGGAAATGCAGATAGAACCGAGCATAAACACCAACCAAGTTGGCAATAACAAGAAGGACGATTATAAATAGAAACGTCAAAAATATAGACTTGGGATTTAACTTCACACTCACTGCGGTTCTCCACCTATATGCTGGTTCAATAAGTTAAGTCAGTTCTATTAAATATGTAACCAGACACACATTCTTTTTCGTGTAGTAATCCTAGCTAACTCATTAATGTACCGTCTAGAAATTTCTAGTATTAATTCAATTAATAGCAATATTAAGAATGTAGAACTCTAGAACAATCACACACCCGTTACTGCAAAACTCGATAGATCATTTGAGGACAGTTTTTGAATAGTTCTAAATCACTATAAGCTCTCGCAAGCAAAAACCTTTGCAGCAATCATCTACACTTTCTTGGCTATAAAGTGTAGATGCAACAGCCCTACAACTAAGCCCCACACCACAGAACCAACCCCAAGGAATGTCACTCCAGACAAGGTGATCAGAAATGTGTATAGCGCGGATTCACGAATATTTTCTTCTTTAAAAGCCGTCTGAAAACACATCAGTAAGGTACCTAGCAAGGCGAGACCTGCAAGAATCTGCGTCACTTCTTTAGGCAGAGCTAGGAACGTTGCCACCACCGTGGTCGCCCAAACACCGGCTATCAAATAAAAGATGCCTGCCCAAATCACAGCACGATATCTTTGAGCGGGATCTTCATCGACTTCTTTGTTCATACAAATCGCCGCGGATATCGCGGCTAAATTCACGCTAAAGCCGCCTATAGGTGCAAACAGAATATTGGCTAAACCACTACCAAGAAGCAACGGCTTGACTGGAACTTCATAAGAGTGCGATCTCATCATGGCAATACCGGGTAAGTTTTGAGAAAGCATAGTAATGATATAAAGCGGAAAACTCAGGTTGATCATCGCTGCAATACTAAAACTCGGCGTGATCCACTCCGGTCTTGCAAACGTCAGATCAATATTTTGATTATCGAATGCACCACTAATCACCGAATAAACAATACCAACAAGTAGCAATATCGCCATAGTGTACTGAGGCAGAAATCGCTTTCCTGCTAAAAACGCGGCAAACATACAGAAGAAGATAATAGGGTCTGTCATCACTGGGCTAAAGGTTTTCACACAGAACGAAAGCAAGATAGCTCCCAACATCGCAGTCGCCAACTGCGGAGGGATATTAGCCAGAGCTTTACTCAGTGGAGATATCAGCCCCGTTAATACAATCAATAAGCCAGATATGACAAATGCGCCTAGCACCACTGACACTTCATATTGTCCTACTGCAGCTACCAGCATAGCCGCTCCCGGCGTTGACCAAGCCGTTAAAATTGGCTTCTTGAAATACCAGGAAAAGGCAATCGAAGTGAAGCCCATTGCAAGTCCAAGAGCCAGCAACCAACTCTCTATTTGAGAAGAAGTAGCACCTGCGGCCGTTGCAGCTTGAATAATTATCACCACTGAACTGGTGTAACCCACTAATACTGCGGTAAAGCCTGCCGAAACGTGACTTAAATTAAACATTCCTTTTTGCATTTCATACCCTTTTCCTAGAAATCCTTTTGGTCGTGCGTTATAACGTACGTAGCTGAGAATATCATCGTGCGTTATAACGCACAACAAGGATTTTATTTGTGGATGACACCATTTTCAAAACTCAAATAGCCAACTACTTACGTGCTCTAAGAACAAACAAAGGGTTGAGTTTAGATGCAGCATCAAAGCTAACTGGCGTTTCAAAAGCTATGCTTGGGCAGATAGAAAGAGGCGAATCAAGCCCAACCATTTCAACACTTTGGAAGATTGCCAGTGGATTAGAAACCTCATTTTCAGCTTTCTTTGCGGATGAACCAGAGCTACGAAGCAGTGAACTGACCTTTCCTGACGATCCAAAAATGAAAGTAAATACGTTGTTCCCCTTTAAGGAAGACGCTGGATTTGAAATGTTCGAAATAACCTTAATCGATCAGCATCAACAGATGTCGGCAGCCCATGATGTAGGGGTAATAGAGCATGTCCACGTTCTAAGTGGTGAACTAACTCTCTACTTTGAGGGGCAATGGCACCTTATTGGTCAAGGAGAGAGCATTCGTTTCATGGCAGATCAACCCCATGGCTATCAAGCGGTTACAGATAAGGCTGTATTTCAGAACATAGTCTGTTATCCAAGAAGATAGGTAGCTTTATATCTAAGCGCTGATTTAAAAAAGTTAATCACTCATACATTATTGAAAAGGCGTTTTAATATTAATTGTAATTAATGTGATTTTTGTATATCGTACCAACGATAAAACACTCAGATACTGATGAATAGTAGTTTACTTAGCGTTTCTAAGTACTTATTAAAATTGCATTTGATAAGCATCAGTTGGAAGAGTGGATAGCAAAATGGCTCGCTGAGCATGTCAAAAGGTAAGCATCAAGCGCAGTCCATTTGAAAAGGGTTCTGAGTAATTTTTATGATTTGCTCAGTTGTCTATTACTTTTCGAGTGTGAGAGTTTGATGGATTTTTCTTTTGCTCAGGCTTTAGGGTTAGTCAGTTTTGCTTTGGGTATATCAACGTTTTATCAAAAAGATGACCGTAAATTGAAAATCATTATGTTGATTTTCAATATGAACCATCTGTTGCATTACTTGTTACTCGGTTCAATGACTTCTGCTTTAAGTGCTGCCTTATCTGCCGCAAGGACCGGGACATCGATTTATACTTCCTCTAGATATGTTGCCGCTGTCTTTATAGTTTTGGGGCTAAGTTTAGGGTTAAGTATCTCAAACCACTGGTGGGACATGTGGCCGATTGTTGGAACCGTTATCGGAACATTCGCTGTATTTATGCTTAGAGGGATAGCGATGCGCATTGCCTTCTTAGTTGGAGGAGTCTGCTGGTTAATCAACAATATAATCGTCGGTTCGATTGGTGGAACCATGCTTGAAGCGACCTTGATTTGCGTTAACTTGCTGACCATGTATCGCTTAGTTAGAGACGAAAAGAAAGCAGCAATTCCATCAGAAGTTATATAAGAAAGGACAAGCTATGTTCGTATACAACAAAGACGTGAAATTGGAAGATCTTGGCAATGGTATATCTCGCAAAATTCTTGCATACAGCGAGAACATCATGAGCGTAGAAGTCTATTTTGAAAAAGGTGCGGTCGGTTATCTACACAACCATCCGCACGAACAACTGACTTATGTTCTTTCCGGCGAATTCGAATTTACTATCGGTGATGAAAAGAAAATCGTAAAAGCAGGAGACGCGCTCTACAAAGAACCAAACGTAATGCACGGCTGTGTTTGTTTAGAAAAAGGCGTCTTGCTGGATAACTTTACGCCGATGCGTAAAGACTTTATCTCCTGATCAAAAGTTTATTAAAACAACGATATGACAACGCCCTCGAAATAGGGAAACATCGATCTCCTTGCCAGTCTTTTCGACTGGCTTTTTTACGAATCTACAACCTTAGATCTTGTAAAATCTCTTCCTTACTTCGCGACATGTACATATTCAATAATGACTTGATTGCCTTCCACGTGCACTTTCTGAATCTCACCATCCACACTGACTCGGTTCTGCAAATAAACGACAGACTCCCCTCTTCCACTCTTCTGTCTCAACGTTGGTAATACGTTTTCCGGTTCAACGTGTAAGTGTTTACAGAACTTTGTCACGAATGACATAGATAAAGGCTCGGTACCACGTAGAAGATTTGAAAACTCAACTTGGCTTACGCCAAGGCGTTTGGTTATTTCCATTTGGGTAAGATGCATTTTCGCTTTTTGCGACATCCATACATCATATAAGGCTCTTCTATCTTCTTGGCAAAATTCCATGTCATATCTCTTAAAACATCACTCAAACATATAAGTACAATGCCAAATCATCATAAGAAAAATGTCAGTCCAGAGTGAGATTCTGCCCAAGACTTTGGCAATTTCCGTTCATTTTGCTGTTGTAATATCTGAAGGAAAGAATCTGTTTAATATTTATGCAGCCCAAAGTAAAAAAACCGCGTATAGCTAAGGCTATACGCGGCTTCTATTTATTAAAGGTTGTTAATTAGTCTGCATAAGGATAATCATCACAGCCTAGCTTCTTAGAAATACGTCGAGCAGCAGCATGCAGCTCAGTAACATATTCCACTTTCTTCTCTTCGGTAAAACGTATGGTTGGAAGAGAAATACTCAAACCCGCGATCACTTGATGGAAGCGGTCGTATACAGGTACGGCAATACAGCGTAAGCCGATTTCTTGTTCTTCGACATCTTCTGCAAAACCTTGCTCTTTTACCAGCGCCAGCTCAACGAGTAAAGAATCCACGTCTTTGTGCGTGCGCTCTGTTGTTTGAACAAACTCAACCTCAGAAAGAATGTCGCGAACTTCCTGTTCAGGTCGAGGAGATAGCAATACTTTACCAATTGCCGTGGAATAAAGCGGATTGCGGCGTCCAATACGAGACTGCATACGCAAGTTGTATTTAGAATCCAACTTATGCACATAAATAATGCTATCACCATCCAGAGCACCCAAATGAAGGGCTTCCATAGTCAGGTCAGAGATACGACGCATTTCCATGTTCGCTATCTCCACCAAATCCACATACTCAAGTGCAGCAGAACCAAGTTCAAACAGCTTAAGAGTTAACGAATAGTTCTCTGTTTCACCTTCTTGAGAAACATAACCAAGAGATTTCATCGTTTGCAGAAAACGATATACCGTACTTTTAGACATCATTAATCTTTGAGCTAACTCGCTGATGCCAATATCTTTCTGCGTCGCAAGTGCCTGCAAAATACCAAATGTCTTCATTACGGATGAAACAGATTCGGGTTGCTTGTCAGCTGTCATCTTGTCTTACCTATTATTTATATTCATTTTTATCGACATACTCTTTATCGCCCAATAAGCAGTTGGCATGAGTTCGATTCAGATAGAATGCCGCCTAGAGCAGCTTTCAAAAAAACTGAAACACGTTTCCAAACAATTAAACGTCCACCCGTTAATTTAAAATAATGTGCTCAAAAAAAATAGGGTTCAGTTATCTTTTTTCACAATTAATCACCTAACTGGACAGTTTTAGTGATTTTCATAGCCTTTTCAACAAAAAATGGCTGATAGTCAAGAAATTACATACAATTTCATCAACATTATCCACTTTAAGCTCAGATCACATAGTCACTGACTAAGGCTCGTTGTTTAGAAGAGACTTGTTTGATCTCACTGACGCTATTTGAAAGCGCTTCAACGCTCTTGGTATTGCTTTGAGCACTGATTTTAATCGCTGCCAACTTTTCAACCATGTCATGACTAGTTGTTAGTTGTTGTGACGTTGCAACAGATATCGCATGGGACATCTCGGCAGCAGTATCGATGCACAGTTTTACTTCCTTCACCGCATCATAAGAGATTTGAGAGCTGTGAGTGGCTTCTAACATGCTACTTTTACATTGTTGAATAAGTTGCACCGATTGAGAAACACTTTGTTGCAGCGATTGGATGTTGCCCAAAATACCGTTGGTTGATTGAGTGGTATTCGTCGCTAATTGGCGAACTTCATCAGCGACAACGGCAAAGCCACGACCATGTTGCCCAGCCCTAGCTGCCTCTATCGCTGCATTCAATGCGAGTAGATTTGTTTGATCGGCAATTTCTTCAATCATCGCAAGAGCAGATTCTATTTGCTTGGCATCCTTTACTAAATGGTCAATTGTTTCTACCGCTTGATCGAGCAACATTGAAGTCGATGCAATGCACTGGTCATTAAGCTTAATGTGTTCATAACCTTTTTGAGATTCATCAACCGCTAGTGCCATTCTGTCACTGGTCGCTTTGGCCTGCTGAGCCACATGCTTGATAACGCCCTCCATCTCTTCTGTTAATGACGCAACTTCATCGGTCAGCTCTACTTGTTTTTTGAGCGCTTGTTCCGTTTGGCGAGCATGAACGCTGTTATGTTCGACGACTTCATTTAGGGTATGAGAGGATTGTTGTAGTTGCCCTAATAATCCACATTGCAGTTCACGAACCGACTCTACATGCTTAGCTAACCATGCCATTTCTCTACTTTTGCTATACGTAGCTTGTAAAGTGAGATCGCGGTTGGCCATCGAATTTAAAACCGCTCTTAATGCCTTTAATCCTGATTGAATGTTTCGAGAAGTCGCGATGACAAGCCCCAATGACAGTAACCCCACGGCAACGATGAAGGCAACCAACTGCAATATATAGCGACTTTGTTGTTCTTTTACTTCCAATACCTTGTTTTGGGCTTGAACGATTACAACATCTCTAAACGCCTCTAAAGCATTGATTTGTTCTCGCACATGAAAAGAGAGGTTTTGAGTAATACTTTTCTCTTCAGCGGACAACTTGATCATCTGTAAATGATTGAAAACCACGCCATCATGCTCTGTGCTATGCGCTAGCAGTGATTCAATTAGCTTAAGATTTCTTTTAGACACGCTACTACTGCGTTCGGCAAGCTCCGCAACCATAGCCATAATTTGTCTAGCCACACCTTTGTTCTTGGCGAAAAAAGTTTCAACCTCTTCTAGATTGTTTGAATCCAATGCATTGTCTGTATCGAACATCAGAGAATCCAAGCGGCTACTTAAGTTCTCCACTATCATTGTGCTGTTCATATCTTTTTCAGTAGCGATCAAGGTATAAATAAAGCGTTTCACTTGTGACGAGAGTAAACGGTAGTTTTGACTAAGATTTTGCTGTTCTGATGTTAATTCTCCGTGAGTCTCCATCAGTGTCATCAGACGTTGAAAATCTTGTTCAAAGGTTTCAGGCACCACCCACTGCAAACTTAAACCTTCGTGTATAGTGTCAATTTGGGTAATTTCTTGTTTTGAAAAATCGACGTGAACCAGAACGTGTTCACTGATCTCTTTCCATCTCTCAGAGTCAAAATGTGCGATGTCACTTTCCAACTCGACCAATTCAGTCTCAACGACGGACAAACGAGACAGCTCATCCATCGAGAATTTGCCGATGTAATCCAACTGATCCGTAATCTTCTGACTTTGCCAATAGCCGATGCCCCCTATCGCAGTAATAACCACCAGCAAAAGGCTAGTTACAAAATAGAACCTACCAACAATAGACATTTTGTTCCAAATATTCATGCTAGATCTCCAACGAAAGAAGCCTTCTCAATATCCCTAATGAGAAGGCTTTGAATGATAAAATTAAACAGATATTTCAGGCGCTAGTTCGGCAATGGGGACTGCTGCAATTAGCTGTTGTGTGTAAGCCTGTTTTGGATGGTAAATCACCTGTTCCACAGCGCCCTGTTCCACTATCTTGCCGTGTTGCAGTACTAACACTCTGTCACAAAAGTACTTCACCGTAGCAATGTCGTGGGTAATGAGGATGAATGCTGTTCCATATACGTTCTGGAACTCGATAAGCAAATCCAGAACCTGTGAACGCAGTGATACATCCAGTGCTGCCGTTGCTTCATCTGCAATGACCACTTTCGGAATAGTGACCAAAGCGCGAGCGATGACAATACGCTGCCTCTGGCCGCCCGAGAATGCGTGCGGATAACGGCTTGAGAACTGAGGTGGCAGCCCAACCCATTTCATGATGTTACGTACACGCTCTTCACGTTCCGCTTTGTTCATTTCAGTACGCAGTTTAATTAACGGCTCTTCGATGATATCGAATACCGTCATACGTGGATTTAACGACGACCAAGGGTCTTGGAATATCAATCGAAGATCTGCAAACAGCGGGTCACGCGCCACACGTTTATAATCGGATAGTTCAATATCAACATTGCCTTTTTCATCAACGTATTGAATCGTGCCGGATGTCGCTGGCGACATGCCAAGGATCGCTCGTCCTAAAGTACTCTTACCCGAGCCAGACTCGCCGACAATGCCCAACGATTCGCCTGGGTACAATTTAAGATGAGCATCATCAACCGCTGTCATTGTGCTCTTCTTTTGGAACATTTTTGCAGGCTTGTGGAATACTTTTGTTACGCCATTCAAATCCAGAATAGGTCGAACATCACTCCCTTCTTGCAAACGATACGGCACTTTCACCTTCGAAGGTTTTTCTAGGGATCGCGTCGCATCCATCAACTTTTGGGTGTATGGGTGCTCGGGACGTTCAAAGACTTGTCGAATATCTCCACACTCCACCACTTCGCCTTTTTCCATCACCACAACTCGGTCTGAAATCTGAGCAACAACACCAAGATCGTGAGTGATGAACAAGATTGCCATGCCTATTTCATCTTGAAGTTTCTTAAACAGAACTAAAATCTCTGCCTGAGTAGTAACGTCGAGAGCCGTTGTCGGTTCATCGGCGATTAGAACGTCAGGACGAGACGCAATGGCCATTGCAATTACAACACGTTGTCTCTGCCCACCCGATAATTCGAATGAGTATTTATTGATTAAGCTAGATGGCTCTGGCATCTGAACTTGCTCAAGCAACTCAATCGTTCTCATGTGCGCTTGTTGTTTCGTGATACTTGGTTCAACCAGACACAGAACTTCTTTGATTTGATCGCCGACAGTATGCACTGGGCTCAGAGCCGCCATCGGCTCCTGTGAAACCAGAGAAAAGTTGAAGCAGCGCAACGAACGCATACTCTTGCTGCGCGGATCGATTTGTGCAATGTCGATGACATCACCGGTTTCTGTGGTGTAAAGAATCTCACCGGAATCAATTCGACCTGGTTTATCCAACAACTGCATAATTGCAGACGAGGTTACCGACTTACCCGAGCCTGACTCGCCGATAACAGACAATGTTTCACCACGATACAAATCGAATGACACATTTTTAACTGCATGGAAGTGCTCCATACTGGTCGGAAAACTCACATTCAGGTTTTTAACTTGTAGAATTTTATCGCTCATTATTTTGCTCCTTGATCATGGTATGGGTCACAGGCATCACGCAGACCATCACCAACGAAGTTCATCGCCAGAATAACAATAATTACCGCTACCGCAGGAATGAGTAGCCAAGTAGCTTCAGCTAAAGCTCGAATGTTTTGTGCTTCTTGAAGTAGAACACCCCAACTCACCATCGGCGCTTGTAGACCTAAGCCAAGGAAGCTCAGTGCAGTCTCACCGAGAATCATCATAGGAATCGCAAGTGTTACCACAGCGATAATGTGACTCATGAAGTTTGGAGCCATGTAACGACGGATAATCTCAAACGGGCTATTGCCGTCCAACCAAGCCGCAGCTACATATTCTTCACCTCGTAATGACATGAAACGGCTGCGCACCACTCGCGCCATATCCGGCCAAGAAACTAACCCCAAAATGATGGTGATTAAGAAATATTTGGTTAGCGAGCTCCATTCCGCGGGAAGTGATGCCGATAGCGCCATCCACAATGGCAGTGTTGGTATCGATTTGATGAACTCAATCGTACGTTGAATGATGTTATCTACCGTGCCGCCGAAATAGCCCGACACACCACCGATCAAAATACCCAGAACAAATGTAGTGAATACCCCCATCAGACCCACAGATAACGAAATACGCGCACCATAAATAAGGCGTGACAACATATCACGTCCCATACGGTCAGAACCCAAGATGAAGAACGGTTTCTTGGTATCGTGTGGGACGATGAACTTGTAACTCATCGGGATAAAGCCCATCAGCTCATATGACTCAGTTTTGCCAAAGAACGAAAAATACACTTTAGTATCTGGGTCCAACTGATAATGCCTCTTTAAGGTGCGCTTATCTGTTTCGCTCTTGTAAAACTCCAAATGAGGAGCCCAGCGCCATCCATCATCCGTACTTTCAAACAAACTTACAGACTGTGGCGGAGCATAGGTATAGCGTCTCCAGTTATCACTTGGGTCAAAAGGTGCAAAGAACTCTGCAAACGCGGCAATAACGTAAACGATGATCAGAAACTTCATGCTGATCCATGCCAGCTTGTGCTGACGCATTTTCATGCCAATAAGCTGCCACTGGGTTGCAGTGCTTAAATCAATAGTTTTCTTGCGGCGCTTAAACAGATGCCCAAGATTACGAATAGCAGACGTAGTCATAATTAAAACTCCTTCGCAACGCCAACACGTACTCGAGGGTCAATCCAGTACAGTAAAAAATCAGAAATCAAGGTTCCAATGATGGTAAGAATGGACATGATCAATAGAACATCACCCGCAACATACATATCTTGAGAGCGTAATGAGGCAAGCATTAATGGACCAAGTGTTGGGATGTTCATTACCTGACTAACAATGATGTCTGCGCCGAGCAATGCAGGAAGCATCCAGCCGATAGTTGACACAATCGGAAGAACTGCAATACGAACAGGGTATTTCAAAATGAGTTTTGCTTCCGTTTGGCCTTTCGCTCGCGCTGTTTTTACATAAGGCTTTTTCAGTTCATCAAGTAAGTTCGCGCGCATGATACGAATAATGCCAGCCATACCAGCGGTACCGACAACGAGGATATAGATCCAGCTTCTTGAAGCAGCATCCATGAACTTTGCCCAAGACATTGGCTGGTCAAGATATGCATCGGAATATAATCCGGAAACCACAGTATCGAAGCTGTAGTAGCCAATCAGCAGCGCGACGATTGCAATCACAAAGTTAGGTGTCGCCATACCGATGAAACCAAAAATAGTAGCGACATAGTCGCCCCAAGAGTACTGACGTAACGCCGAATACATGCCAATCGGAATAGCGATTAAAAACTGGAAAATGAATACGGCTGCAGCGAGAGAAACCGTAGGCCATATACGCGGCTCTATCGTTTCCCATACAGACTGGTTAGTGGTTAACGATATGCCTAAATCGCCAGCTAATAACCCTGCAATCCAATTGATATAACGTTCACCCAGAGATTTATCCAGACCATACATTTCGCGCATGGTATGAATCATCTGTGGATCCACAGTTTGTCCCATCGCTTGAAGTTCAGCGATCTTGGCCGTAGCAAAATCGCCGGGAGGCAGATCTATGACGGCAAAAACGACAATTGATACGGCCAAAAGAGTGACGAATATCGACACCAGCCGCTTACCTGCAAACAGAAAAAAACTGTTCATTACTGTTCCTTAAATAGTGACACCAAATTGTTTACCACTGACGAGTGATGAATGTGAGCTCGAAGAAATTGACCATTTCTCAAGCTGCAACTTTTATAGGTATATTTGTTGTTATTCGTGCTAAAGATTGCCCCACTATCCCGTGGGGCAAGGACTTTCAAACGTTATGGATTATTGGCTTTTCCATAATTGGCTCATGCGCATTGGTCCAGGAGTTGGGAAGTTCCAAGACTGAGGCATGTTTTCTGGAACGTTGTGCAGTTTATTACTAACCACGACACCAGCAGGCATAGCTTCAACAGTACCAATCACGTAAAAGTTCTCTTTCGCGATTTGCATGATTTCTTTCATGTATTTCTGTTGTTCTTCCTGAGAAGAGGTCTCTGTTACTTTTTTCCACAACTCAAGCTGACGTTTTACATAAGCTGGTGGCTCAACGGCAAACTCATTGGTTGGCTCATTTGCCCATAGGTAGTAACCCATACCCCATGTAGATTCAGGACTGAATGGGAAGTAGTAACGCGCTTCGTCAATCACACCAACACCGCCTTCGCCAAGGTTTGGAATCATGTCGAAATCATTGGTCAGACGCAGGTTGATCAGGTGATTAGATTCAATGATGCGAATATCTAGGAAGATACCGACATCTTTCCACTGGTTTTTAATCAGTTCTAGTGCATCAGCGAATACACCTTTTCTGCGAGTTTCAGACAAAGCTTCAATACGCAGACGCTCGCCATTCTTAAGTAAGCGATAGCCTTCTGCATCACGCTTAGTCAGGCCTAAATCATCAAGGATCTGGTTGGCTTTCTTGACATCATATTGGGTGTACTGATCTACAGCGTCTTTGTCATAGAATGGCGAAATATTCGTCGGAGCAGCCTGATGTGGACCTACAACACCTGAATAAACCGTTTCACTGATTTCAGAACGATCGATCGCATGTGAAAGAGCGATACGGAAATCCTTATTCGCAAACAGTGCACGTTTTAGAGGGTCTTTAGACGTTTGGTTCAAAGGCAACGCAAGTTCAGTGCTTAAAGTGCTAGGACGGAACTTGTAGGTGTAATTACCTTTCTCTTCATTTTCAATTAACAAAGAACGGTATGATGTCTGACCGATGTCACGATGTTGGAAATCCGTTTCGCCGTTGGCAGCACGCAGTACCATCTCTTCCTGATCTTCACTGTAACGCCAGCGAACTGAATCTAAGTATGGTAGCTGGTTACCTTTAGTATCAACCTGCCAGTAATAAGGGTTGCGTTCATAAACGGCATATGTCGCGTTTGGTCCCGGAGGTGTAGTCACTTTCCAAGCAGTCAGAACGGGACGGTCGACATTCGCATGATGCTCAAGGAAATAATGCGCTTCACAACGTGTTGAAGCGTATTGACGCCAAGAATCAAATCCTTTTGCTTTCGCGTTTTCTACGGCTTTGTCATTAAACTTAGGCATAAATTGAGAACAGTAGTGTTTAGGGAAAGCGGTAAAACTTTCACTATCTACCGTCGCTAATGTGCGAATAAACATGCCGTTTGGTTTTGCCAAAGTGATTTTCACGGTATGCGCGTCAATCACTTCTGCTTTTGCAGAATCGTGAGCAGGCAGTGCTAACGGTCGGTTACCGGAATGCTCTGGGTCACCAATGATTTCATTTATATAGAAAGCAATATCATCCGCAGTGAACGGAGTGCCATCAGACCATTTCACCCCCTTACGCAACTGAATGGTGAATTCGGTATTTTCGCTATTTGAAGTAAAACCAACCGCTAAGTTTGGAATGACTTTTGAGTATGTTGTATCAAAATTAAATAAATTGTCATAAGCGATAGTGCGGATGCGGTGACCGTTATCCATTGCTTTACCAACTAGGTTCAGGGTACCACCGTATTGACCGATAGACTCATTCGGCTCAACAACCAGTGGGTTTTCTGGTAAACGTTCTTCAACTTTAGGTAACTTACCGGACTTCACTAACTCATTCAGTTGAGGTGCTTCATTATAAGTACCTGCCCAACTAGAGAAAGACAACGCGGCAGTAACCGCTAAAGCTGCTTTACCCAGATGAGGTATCTTATTGTGTTTCTTCATATTTAACTCCATAAGATGATCTATTGTTTCAAGGTTTTTGTTTTAAGGATGTCTTGGAATTGCAGCTGCAACGCTCACATATTTCCTGCTAGAACATGGACTTCTAAGTCTGTGTCACCAACATTGATGACGCCCGAAATAGCGGGAACACTGGAATGCGGATACACCACGTTGGTGTTTGGGGCGCACGGGTAGCAACAGGCTTGTCCCTGACCTCTAACCAACCGCAATTCACTGAATAAATTTTTGGATTCAATTCTCGAAGGGGCTGCAGCAGCGTGACTAAACCAGCCTCGCCACTCGTCCACACAATATCCGGTCATAAGAAATGACAGGTCTCTGTCACTCGTAATTCGATGAACACGAACTTCTCGATCGGCTTGAAGAGTTTGATAGGTCGTCACTTTGCAACCAATGAATGGTGACCAAACAGAGACTAACGCCTCTCCCTCTCGATAAGCTTCAATATGTCTCGGTCTGCTGTACCACTGCAGCGTATCAGGATGCTGGAAAGCTAGAATGTTATCGCCCGCCCAGCCTTGGTTTATCCAACGGACACTGTCGATGCAGAACCCATGGGCAGAGCTGTAAGCAAACTTATAGTATTTATCGACACATTCACGCAGCTCGTTGCTGCCAGAAGCATTGGTCAATAAGTAACTGCCACCCTTACGCCACAGAAGATGTCTGTCGTTTACCCACTGTGGTTTTGTGCTAGGCGTCAGTGATGCTAATTCTGCCTGCCAGAAAGGATGCGTCTCTTCCATCGCTAACGCATTAAAAGCTTTGAAAGCTAATAGTGGTGACACTGAGCTGGTATAGAATTCACTCATAAGCAAGTTTGGGTAAGCGAATCCCGGTAGCAGTACACCGTTACTGTCGGAAATAGGCTGATTCGCCCACCAGTTCATCCCTTGCGTCCAAAGTGTTCGCCACAAGCCAATATCAGGATGGTTTGGATTGACTCTGGCAAGTTCGGCCCAAAAAGCTAATGCTGCGAAACGGTAATTTAATGAGCGACCATAGGCGAGCTGGCGTCCTTCAACATCAAACCAGTCACTATAAGTTTTCGCGAACTCTAACGCGTTACTAAGCAGTCGTTCTTTACGTGGTGATTCTGGATTCCAGCGACAATACATCAAGGCGTAAAGCTGAAATGCCATAGGATTGTAGTAATCCATAACACCAGTGGCACCATCTTCATACCAGCCTTGCTCAAGCTGCATATCATCGATGGCTTGTAGATCGAACTCTAAATTCAACGCATCAACAGCAATACCAAGCGAAGACAGAGATTCCAAAACAAGCACGCGGAACCAATACCAATTGTTGGGTGGCAGTGCGATGTAGGTAGACGATAGCAACCATTCAGATAAATTCGCTTGTTGCTCTTCCGTTAAAGGTTGCCAGTAGATTTCAGGCGCTTCCACCAGCGCCATTGCGATAGCGGACATTTCTACGACTCGTTGATCATAGTCCTTTGCTGGTTGCCAAAAATCACGAGAATCAGGCGTAGTTCCATCGATGATTCTCTGACTCAACAAATGATTGATTTCAGGATGAACATGCTTCGCCGGAACCGCTAGCCATAATAAACGACATACATATTCAATATCTGCCGTTTGACGCGTGTAATGGGCGGCACTATTTGCTTGAACATCTAATTTAACTTGGTCAGAAATAATCATTACGTGCTGATGCAACACATTCTTGGCTAATTCTGCAACGCTCTGACGAGTCGCAAATAAATTGTCTTTCTCGGTTAAATCTTTCCAGCACACAGACATTATAAATAATCACTCAGTTAAACAATCCACTTAGTTGTAAATAATTTAATACCACGGATTATTATTATTAAAACGACTTTTTATATTTTCGATATCTGAGTCATAACTCCATCCATTCACCTCTATTATTTTTCGATTGCATCGCATTTTTTAACGAAAGAGTGATTCACAATTTTACAGATATTATTAAAAAGAAATTAACAGAAAATAAATAGAGCAAAATGGAACCCCTAAAATTATTAAGCTCATCGCACTTATAGAAGAAGATATTTGCTCACTTTCATATTATTTATTCCGATCCTTTGATGAAATGTGAGTAATATATAACCGGTAATTGTTGTCTTAAACATTCACCCATCGCTTTTAAATACGGTTCAATAAAGGAGAAAAACATAAAATATCCTTCACACAGATAGTGTTTCTCAGTGAACGAGATCTTTCCCTTTTGATTGATCCTCTGAGCAGGACAAGCGCCATGACACAAATAACGTTGTGAACACTGACCACAGTTCAGCGCGCTTGACGATGGTTTCCCACGAGAAAAATTCTGCTGGATTGGTGTTTCAATCAGATCTGGATAGTCACTGCGTTTTATGTTGCCCAGCTTAAATTGCGGATAAACAAAATGGTCACAACTGTACACATCACCGTTGTGTTCAATGACTAAGTTATTGCCACAGCTTGGCGAATGAACACAGCTCGATGAAGGCATACCCAAGCTCATGCCCAATGCATTGTCGAAGTGGCTTACAAACACACGACCAATATCGTTTTCACGCCAAGTGTTAAATACTTCAATCATGAAGCGGCCAAATTGCTTTGCTCCTACTGTTCGATCTGTGACACCTTTGTCTTTTTCAGCTTCAACGACCGGAATAAATTGAATGAATTGAACGCCAAGTGATGTGAGATGTTGATAAACCCTTTTACCGTGATTGCCGTTATTTGCTTGAATCACGGTTAACACGTTGTATTCCACATCATACTTTTGAAGACAATGTAGCCCTCTTACTACCTGCTGATAAGATCCTTTGCCGTTTCGATGTTTGCGGTAGCGATCATGCAACTCTTCGTCGCCATCAAGACTAATACCCACCAGAAAACGATTCAGTTTCAAAAACTGCGCCCATTCATCATTAATAAGCACTCCGTTGGTCTGAAATGTGTTCAACACATTCATGCCCTCTCGTTTGTGCTTTTGCTGATAGGCGATGGCTCGCTTGTAAAAGTCGATACCGCGTAGAGTCGGCTCTCCCCCTTGCCAGCCAAAGGTCACTTCCACCGTGCCGCGGGGCTGACTTTCGATGTATCCCTTAATATGAGCTTCTAGAAGTTCGTCACTCATATCAAAACGATTTTGATTTGGAAAATATTCTGTCTTATCGAGATAGAAGCAGTAGTCACAATCTAGGTTACACAAGGGGCCAATGGGCTTAATAAGTACATGAAATGGATTTAAAGCGGTTGGTTTCGATGTAAATATGTGCATATGAGTTGCTTCATTGAGTTTCGAAAAAGAAAATACTAAAGCATTAAACCCACGAGGTAGATAAGAATATATCGAACAAATTATTAATTTATCGTTTGCGAGTAAGGTAAAAAAATGCCATAAAAACACTCAACTAAATAGTTATAAAATCCTGTTATTTTTCATACATAAGTTGTCTATATGATTAAACCAAATTTACTCTATATATTCCCAGATCAATTCCGACAAATGTCGATGAGTTTGTGGAATGAATTACTATTTAAAGAACATTGTTCTGGAAAAGCTGATCCAGTATATACGCCTAACCTCGATAATTTTTCTCAACAAGCCTATTTATTACCGAACGCTGTAAGTAATTGTCCAGTATGCAGCCCTCATCGCGGAAGTTTATTTACCGGCCAGTATCCAAATAAAAGTGGCGTTCCTCTTAACTGTAATTCTGAGCGAGTAATATCTGACCTCCCTGCTAGTGCAACTTGCTTTACCGACATTTTGGCTCAATCTGGCTACCACGTTGGCTATATTGGAAAATGGCACCTTGATTTACCAACCCCTAATGCGCCTGATAAGCCCGGAGAGTATGTCGATTCGTCAGTCCCTGCCTGGGATTCTTATACGGAACCACAGCGCAGGCATGGTATTCATTACTGGTATGGATACGGTACCTTTGACGAGCATCGTAACCCCCACTACTACGATACTGATGGCGTGAGACACGAACCTCGCACTTGGTCTGCTGAACACGAAGCAGACAAAGCTATCGCTTATTTAAAAAATGAGAATGCGGAAAGAGACCCAAGCAGTCCATTTGCTCTTTTCGTTTCTATGAATCCTCCTCATAGCCCTTATCAAAGTTTAGAAGACTGTCGTGAGCAAGACTTACAGCTTTATGAAGCATTCATCGATGAACAACTTCTGGTGCGTGACAACGCCAAACTGGATTTAGAGAAAGCCGCAAGCGCGAGATATTACTTTGCCAATGTCAGCGGCGTTGACCAGCAGTTTGGACGAATTGTTGAAACTCTAAAAGAGATTGGCGAATGGGATAACACTATTGTGGTGTTCACCAGCGATCATGGTGAAACCTTGTGCAGCCAAGGCCTAACAGATGCGAAAAACGTTATTTTTGAAGAAGCGTTCCTCGTACCATTCTTAGTCAAAGACGTTGATCAAAACCTGCCTAAAGTGTCTGAAACCTTTTTAAACAGCGCAGACATCATGCCAACGATTTTAGACATGCTAGGTCTAAAAGAGAGCTTACCAACTAATATAACAGGCCAAAGTAAAGCGTCGTCGATTGTCGACAACAAGAACGACATTCATTCGAATTGTGCCCTTTATATTCGCAATTTAGATGGCGAAAAAGACGAGAATGGCAAAGTAGTTAGCTACTTCCCACAAAGCAGAGGAATTAGGACTGACCGTTATACCTTTGCCTTGGAAATTGACCGCAAGCTTAAGCTCGATAGCATTTTACTATTCGATAATAAGAGAGACCCTTACCAGTTAGCCAACATCGCTTGGCAAGCATCCGCTTCTCTCACTCAAGAACTACTTTCACAACTTGCTGCAGAACTGGCTCGTATCCAAGACCCTTGGGCAGAGCTGAGAATTCTAAACGATATATTACCTTATCCTCATTCTAAGGACTGTTAATGAACAATACTCCTCCTAATGTCATCATTCTCTATGCCGACGACTTAGGTTTTGGCGACTTGAGTTGCTATGGCGCCAATGATATTCCCACGCCAAATCTCGATAAACTGGCAGACGAAGGCATTAAATTTCATCAGGGTTATGCCACTGCAGCAACCTGTACTCCTTCTCGCTATAGCTTGCTGACTGGCAGCTATCCTTGGCGAAATCCTAACGCAGCAGTGTTACCCGGTGATGCTGCTCAAATCATCAGCAAAGAGCAGCCAACGCTACCTAAGATGTTCAAAACCCAAGGTTACAATACAGGTATTGTGGGCAAATGGCATTTAGGTTTGGGAGATGGCAAGCTCGACTTCAATAAGTCAATTTCAGGCACACCGAATGATGTCGGCTTTAACCAATCTTTTATTATGGCCGCCACCAATGACCGTGTACCTTGTGTGTATATCGACAATCGCAATGTAGAAAACCTAGACCCAAACGACCCGATTGAAGTGACCTACGACTGGGACAAAGCATTTTCTGATGTGCCAAATGGGCGTAGCCATCCAGAGTTGCTCGACGTGATGTATGACCATGGACATGACGGCACCATCATTAATGGAGTGAGCCGTATTGGTCATATGCGCGGTGGACAATCTGCGATTTGGAATGACGAAACCATGGGCGAGCGTTTCGCCGAGAAAGCGATTGAGTTCATAGAACAAAACCAAAACACGCCGTTTTTCCTATACTACGCGATGCATCAACCTCACGTACCGCGTATTCCAAATTCCAAGTTCAGAGGCGCTACCCCACACGGCGTGCGTGGCGATGTCATCGTAGAAATGGACTGGTGCATTGGTCAGCTTCTTAACAAAATTGATGAACTTGGGCTAAAGCAAAATACCATCGTCATTTTCTCCAGTGATAATGGGCCAGTTCTCAATGATGGCTATAAAGACCAAGCAATTGAGCTCAATGGTCAGCATAAAATGGCTGGGCCTTTACGTGGTGGAAAATACAGTTTGTTCGAAGGCGGTACTCGCGTGCCATTCATCGTTCGCTGGCCTGATACAATCAGCGAAAAGCACAGTCATGCATTAATCAACCAAGTCGATCTTTACCATAGCCTGGCGAAAGTCATTGGCTACGAGCTGACGGAAGACGAAGCACCAGATAGTGAGCAACAACTCGAAGCGTTAATCGGCCGTGACCCGTATGGACGTGAGAGTATGGTACTGGAAGGAATGCAGTATAAAAAAGTATTCCGCGATCAACGTTACGCCTACATTCCACCTCATGATGACGACTTCATCTGTCAATATACTGGTAATGAAAAAGGCAATATGTCATCGGCTCAGTTGTATGATCTGTTTGACGACATCGGCCAGTTAAACAACCTTACGGATGCAATGCCGGAAAAGGTAGAGCAAATGCAAAAGCTTCTGGATGATTCAATCAAGAACCAAAAGACTCGTTAACGTGCTAGGTTAATCACGGTCAGCGATTAACCTATCTATCGATACTCATAAACGTAAAAAAGGTGCATTCCCATGCACCTTTTGTTTTATCCCTGATTAGCGAAAAGTTAGATGGAGATCCACTTCCATTCATAGCCTTCCAAACTGATATTCACGAACTCGCCTTGAGCGTTAGACACCGTCACTTGCTGAGGCTCACTTACGTAGTTAATGGCAGCGACCATGCCAGTTTGCGGATAATAAGCGACATCAACATTTGGATAGTCTGACAACCACGCATGCTGCTGTGTCTCATTGTGGCTTAGCCATATCAATACTTGCTGTAATAAACGGGCATTTTTCATATTGAATGGCAAATTACCCATGTATACCGAGCGCCCTTGACCATAATTGCGTGCCGTTAAAGCAAGGTGCTGACCTTGTGCTGCCAACACTGCAATATCTGTCGCCTGCGGATATACGTAACTAGGGTTGCCAAAGTCTAGTCCTTCAGTGACGAATTGGCTTAGGTAATGTTCTTTCGCGATAGACAGCGGCATCGCCACGCGGCCCATAGTCAGTGCCGTTTCTTTCTCTAAGCCAAATACATCACCGAGTTGGAAATAGCGTCCATTTTTCTGAAACGCTGAAGGATCACATACCCCAAGCAGACCACCACCTTGGCCGACAAACTTGCGCAGTGCCACCAGCACTTCACTGTTGTCCCAGCATTCACCACCGCTCCATGCAGAGTTGGCATCACCCGTATTAATGATCACTTTGATATCTTCACTAATACCGTTTTGGATAATGTGGTCGAAACTGATGAACTCAACGTCAAACGGCAGCCCCGCCAAACACTCCAGCAAGTTATTACCCACAAATTCCATCACATCTGGGCGTGGCGGAACATAAAAACGTTGATCTCTCGCTTGGTTTTGCAGCCAACTGCGAGCCTTACCCCAAGCACTTAATACAGCAATTTTGCCCGTCAACTTCTGAGATTCTGTGCCTTGAGTGTGTTGTAGATAATCGCCAAACTCACGTGATATCTCAGTTACATGGTCAATAAAATGCGGGAATTTATTAGCTAAGGACAAGTAGCCACCGTAACCAATTCTGTCCAAAGGCTTCTGCAACATCGCTCGGCGAATTTTCACCCAGTTAGACATCGACTCAACGACAGGATCATTACCTTCACGGAAAACATCTGGGAAGAAGTAAGGATAAAAACGCGCTTCGCGGGTTTGTTCACCCATCGAGTCCGTTAAGCGACGAAGTGCAACCCCGTCTTCCACCGCACCGATGTTGATATCAAGACCAATGTTTTGGTAACTTTCTAAAAACGGTTCTGTACCAATCCAGTGGTCGCCCTGGAACATGGCAGTTTTCTTTCCAGCTTTATGCGCCATTACGACTAACTCAGCGGCGAAATCAACCACAAACTCCTGAACGAAAGTCATCCAATCTTGGTAACGCTTTGATGGTGCTTTGTATGTGCCGTTGTAATAACCCGCATCCACGAAATCTTCTGGCGTTAAAGCGTAACCAAAACGCTTTTCAAAGTCCTCTAACGCTCGAGGGCTGACGGTTTCTCCGTAGCCAGTCCAGTCACGATAGATATCCTGATTTTGCTCACCAGTGTCAATTACGAACAAGAATGCGAAAGTCGTAAATCGCACGACTGTGGTGTTCGGATGCTCATTCAACCACTGAGCAAAGTGCTTGATTAAATGTGCGCGACATTCTGGATGATAAGGATCTAAGCTCTTGATGCGCGGCCCTTTCCAATCATTGGTTAGCGCATTGTACATAGATACGCTGTCCCACACCTGACGAGCCATAAAGGTTACCGTGTATTCATGGTATGGCTGTGTCTGCTTAATCAAAACTTGTTGAGTAGCAGAGTCAAACTCCCACAGCGACACATCAATAACCGCATTAGTCGTGCGGTTTCTTACTTCCCACCAGCATTTTGGATCGCTGTCGTCATCAAGCTCATACTTGTCTTTGCTATAGCCATCAAGAGGCTGGATAACAAGCGTCTCAGCCATAGCTGTGACAGGAAATGACATCAGATATTTGCGGTGTAAATATTCAGGGTGTTGATTAGCAAACTGTTGGTCAGCACGCACCAAACACACGACAGAATAAATATCGCTGTCTTGCTTTGCTAATGATTCCGGCATAGTAGTGCCATCACTGTCTCGCAAAGCGTCCGCTTGCCAGCGTTGGTATAAATCCAATACCACTTCTTCTTGTCCAACCTCAACAGGCAATGTCATGTGCCCTTTAGTTGAAGAAATCTGTTTCATGTTCAAACTCCAAAACGTTAAATCAGCGGGCAGACTTGCCCGCGTAAATCAAAAGATAAAGGTAAAGGCAATCAGAGGGCTTACCAGAAGAAGTTCTGATATCCGTTCGCACGCATTAACGCTTCTAAGTAGTAGTAGTCACCATAAGGAAGCATGTTGTCGCATAGGCCCACTTTGACAAAAGATGCCCCATGAGCCAGTAGACCAACGGCTCTTTCATCATGAGTTAGGTCGCACTGCTTCATCAGGCCTTGAAGTAGGTACAACCCCCACTCTCGGTACATTTTTGCTTCTTGTTCGTCTTCAATACATTGAGCGATAAGCAGTAAACCGGCCGCAGTAATGGCTCCAGCAGAGCTGTCTTTGTATTGAATTTCATCACTTGGAAGCTGGTAATCCCAAACAGGAACGCCATCATCAGTAATATGATCAGTTGCGTACTTAGCCAGTTTCTTTGCCAGCGTTAAGAATTGCTCATCTTTTGTGTACAAGTATGTCTGAGCAAAACCATGAATAGCCCAAGACTGACCACGCGCCCAGCAAGAGTCATCCGCATAGCCTTGGAACGTTTCACCTTTCAATGGTTGCTGAGTAATGGGATCGAAGTTGAAAGAGTGATAGGTAGAGAAATCATCTCGGACAATATGTTTCGCTAGCGTCTCGCTGTGACGCTTTGCCGCATTTGCATAAACAGGTGATCCTGTAATTTCAGAAGCCCAGAATAGCAATGCTGTATTTTGTAGAGAGTCGATGATTGACTTACCCAGCGTCACTTCAGGGCCGAGTGGATGGGTATCATTCCATGCCACGATATAACCACCAATTTTTCTGAAGCGATGAATCAAATGATCAGCGGCTCTCAAAGCCATCATTTTTGATTCTTCATCTTCAGTAAGTTTGTAATCTGCGACACAGCTAAGACTATATTGGAAGCCTAAATCATGATCGAGCCAAAATGGATCCAGCAGCATATTGGCAAAGTAGCTCTTACGCAGTTTTGCACTGTTCTTGAATACCTCTTGTCCTGTCATTTGGTAGCTCAGCCATAGTTCGCCAGTCCAGAATGACGAAACCCAATCGAATTGGTCGCAGTAGTCCCACTGATGAGTTGCCGTACCTATCTTAGGGTTACGCTCGCCAATTTTAGCGATATTACGACGAATCGATTCCACAACAGTTGGTAAATGATTAACGACACTTTGCTCGTCCAACGCTGATGGCAATGGACGTAGAAATACTTTCTCGGTCATAGTGAATACTCTTTATAGATTAAAATTAAGAACTTAAATTTATTTTTCTCGGTAATGAACATTACTTACCGCGCGGAGCTTTGCTGCTGCTTGCTCTGGCGTTAAATCTCTCTGAGACTCAGCAAACATCTCATAACCCACCATGAATTTTCTTACCGTCGCGCTACGTAAAAGAGGAGGTAAAAATGAAGCATGAACTTGCCAATGGTCACTATTGTCTCCCAAGGAGAAAGGCGCACCATGCCAACCCATGCAGTATGGGAAAGAACACTGGAACAAATTGTCATAACGGGTAGTGATCTCTTTCAGAGCGATGGACAAATCGGCTTGTTGCTCTTCAGAGAGATCAGTGATGCGACTTACTTTCGCTTTTGGCAGAACAAGGGTTTCGAAAGGCCAGCCTGCCCAATAAGGCACCACCACGGCCCAGTGTTCTGTCTCCACGACAACCCGTTCTCTGCGCAACAGTTCACGCTGAACATAGTCATGCAGTAACGGTGAACCATGTTTTTCAAAATACTCTCTTTGGTGATGGTCTTTTTTACTCACCATGGTCGGAATAAAGCTGTTTGCCCAAATCTGTCCGTGTGGATGAGGCTGCGAACACCCCATGGTTTCACCTTTGTTCTCAAAAATCTGAACCCAAGGATAACGCTTACTTAAGCTGTTCGTTTCTTTAATCCAGGTTGCAATTACTTGCTCGATTTCAGCGTGTGAAAGCTCTGCCAATGTGCGACTGTGATCTGGAGAAAAACAGATCACTCGGCTTTCTCCTTTGGCACTTTGAAGCTTAAATAACGGATCATCCGTCGAATCCTTTTCCGGCGTGTCATCTGTTAACGCAGCAAAATCGTTTTTAAATACAAACGTACCCGTATAGTTTGGATTCACATCTCCACTAATTCGCTCATTACCTGCACATAAAAAGCATGACTTGTCATAACGGGTTGAAACCTCTGTTGCCAGCGTTTCTTGTTGCCCACTCCAAGGTCGCTTCGCTCGATGTGGAGAAACCAACACCCATTCCCCTAACAAAGGGTTGTAACGGCGGTGGGGATGTTCAATTTCATCAAACTGGGTTGCTTTCATAGTGACTCAATATCCTTCTATACAATGTAAAATTCGCACCTTCCCACTTCTCTAATGCAGACTATCAATGCACTTCTGCACGTCATCTCGTCAAAAGCGGCGTTAGGCGTTCAGAGAAATGGGTTTCTTTGAAAACGGAAGAACCATGGAGCAATGCTTGTTTAGCGTTCGCTTTAAAGTGGCAGAAATAGATTTCTCGATTTCCTTGAGTGGAGAGTTCAGCCAGCATTTGCACACCAAGGTGGTCAATAAAGTTGATCCCTTTTCCTAAAATGATGAGTCGCTGCGACTTGATCGAATCCAACTCTCTCTGCAGGTGTTCTACACAGCCGAAGTAGATAGAACCATTGATTCTGACGATCTGCGTGTCCGAAAAACTTACTTCACCAATATCCAGCTCAGTTGGGGTTACCTTGTCGACCACTGGGCGAGAGGTTCTTCTCAGATAAAAAAACATCGACATCATGATGCCCACGTAAATAGACAGCTCAAGGTGCAAGACGATTGCAGCAACAAAAGTAGTCATTAGAACTGCGGACTCTTTCTTATCTTGTTGAATGATCGAACGTATGTAGGGAATATCAACGAGGTTATAGGCAACAACTAATAAGATGCCTCCCATACCAGCAAGGGGAATATAGCTGACATACTCAGCCATAACTGGCATCAGCAATAGCAGAATTAACCCCGCAAACACTGCTGCTAAGGGAGTTCTGGCTCCGCTACTAAAATTCACACCACTGCGGGTAAAAGAACCTGAAGACATATAGCAAGAAAAGAATGCCCCCACGAGGTTTGAAATACCCTGACCGATGAACTCTTGATTGCTGTCTATACGTTGTTTTGATTTCAACGCCACTGCACGACCAATTGAGATGGCTTCAACCAGACCTAATAATGCAACCGCTATAATCCCACCGGACAGTTCTCCGATAATTGCTAAATCGAGTTCTGGCGCTGAAAACTGGAGCGTTGAACTTTGAATCTGGTCTACATAATCAATGTGGATGCCAATTTGATTAAGCAAAAAAGCTAAAAGAACAGACGTCACCATAGCGGCTAACATATTTGGAATGGCCGGCAACAATCTCTTTGCTGCAATACAGCTTACGATGGTGACGAGAGCGATAAGTAATGAGAAAACCTGAACTTGGTTAAGGTGCAGTATTACCAACCACAGGTTTTCAATCGCAGTGTTTGCCGAAGAGTAGTCTAAACCGAGTACATGTCTCAATTGGCTAACGGTAATCACAACCGCGGCTCCGGCTGTAAACCCGATCACAACCGAATGAGAAACAAAATTGACTACGGCTCCTATTCTCATCACGCCCATCAAAAGCTGTACTATGCCAGCACAGAAGGTCAGAGTAAGGCATAACTGGATATAGAATGGCGTCCCTGTATCAGCAAACTGGCTGATAGTACTGAAGACAATGACGGACAAAGCGGCGGTTGGCCCTGAAATCAAATGGTTTGAGGAACCAAATAGAGCCGCCAGTATGGCGGGAATGATTGCGGTGTATAAACCATATTCTGGAGGAAGGCCGGCAATCATTGCATACGCAACACCTTGAGGCATAACGATCACAGCGCCCGTTAATCCCGCTAATATATCCGCTTTTACAACGTCTATTTTTACTTGTGGCAACCAAGCAATAAAAGGGAAACATCGAACTAAAACTGTTAAAAAAAAATCGCCCATAATATCTCTTACATTTAAATTCAACTATTTTTAAAATGCGAATCACCACACAAAAACAGCCAAAAAGCAGAATAAAACCCAAAAATCAACTTATTTAATCAAAGCTATTATAGTCAACAAATCACCTTGTTCAATTCAATTTGAAAAGGTGTTTCAAATAAAAGATCACAAGTATTATAATTTGCGATCAAGATAAAATTTAACCCAATAAAAATATATAACCCTATCTACTTATTTGGCCAAACTCAGACTTAAGGAACATCACCCTCTGTACAAAACCTATGTAACCGCCCTTCTCAATTACAAAACAACGTAAGGAATATCAGTGCATAGCCGCCATATAAACTAATCATCTCAAATGTAAAGAAGAACCCAAGAGTTATCGCGAGGCATATCTCAAAATAACAATCCATGTAAATTAAATTAATGAATACGTTAAATAATATCGAATAAACAAATTTATTAATTGCATTGAAACTTGTTACTTAACAACAAGTATAAATATCACAATGATTATGAAGTAGATCGTAAAAAATATTTCGAAAATAAATTTTCAATATATTTAAAAATAGTTTTGTATAAGATTCCCCTGTCGATTTGATTAATAAAAATATATTGCTCACCAGCAAATAAATTAGGTTGTTAAGCAAATTAATACACTCGATTACGTTCTTGAGTAATCAATATAAAAATATGGAGTAAAATATGAACATCAAACCATTAGCAGCAGTGGTATCTCTTTTAGCAGCAGGTTCTGTAGCGGCAGGCGAAATCTACGCTACTGATACAAATACTGTTGAACTTTCAGGTTGGGCTAAAGCTACGGGTCTTTACGTAAAGGCTGACCAAGCAGAAAAAGAAACTCACGTTTTTACTGATGCGCACCTAAAAGCGAAAGCATCACACTTCCTTAATGAAGAAACTAAAGTTGTAGGTTCATTTGCTATCAATACTGGTGACAGTGCCGGTGACAGAACAGCTAAATTTGAAGATATTCTTCTAGAATTTGATCACACAGGTTTCGGTAACCTATCTCTAGGCGATACTGGCAACTCTTTTGGTGCGGTAGAAAAAGCAAAATCTGGTGAAGGTTCAAACTTATTCTATGTAAACCAAGGTGGTGTTGACGGTCAAGGCATCCGTTACAAGAAGTCAATCGACAAGTTGGAACTTTCAGCTAACTATGAAACAGATAGTGACGCGAGTAACGACTCAAACTACGCGCTATCTGCAAACTATAAAGCTGATTCTTTTAGCGCTGCATTAGCATATGGATCTGATGGCGACCAAGCAGACACTCTTGGCGTTGCAGGCGACGTAAAATTTGGTGATCTAACACTTGCAGCTACTTACATTTCTTTCGAAAATGCGAAAAGTTTGAAAGCAAATGACAGCGTAGAACTAACTCTTGATTTGCCAAACGATGGTGAAACATACTCTATTGCAGCTACGTACACTATCGATACTATCCGCATCTACGGTTCAGTACAGTACGCTGAAGGCGATTACCAAGGTAAAGCATTTGAAGCCCAAACAGCATACCTTGGCCTAGGCTACGATGTAACTGAAGAGTTCAAGACTGACTTCGTTCTTCAAAACGGCGAGATCGAAAAAGATGGTGTTAAAGAAGACGGCAACGCAGTTAAATTCGTAGCTAAATACTCGTTCTAATTACGAGAACTTTATCTACTGACTTTTCTTATTAATTCCGCATTTTGCGAAAGCCACATCAAGGTTGATGTGGCTTTTTTTATTTTGCTGTAGCTCTCACTGAGTAGCGCTGTTCACTTAACTCTGGTGATTACTTTCTGAAGCGTTTAATCTGGTTCTGCTTATGGATATGTACTTAAGGAGGAGTCTCTTGAAATTCGCAATGATCGGTGCGGGTGGTATTGGTTGCTACTATGCGGCAAAGCTCGTTAATGCAGGACACGATGTTGTTTTTGTTGCCAGAGGTGAACATTTAAAAGCGTTACAGAAAGAAGGTCTTGAGATAACACATCCAGATTTTTTCTTTTCAGCCCCCGTTTCGGCTACCGATATTCAAGGGCTTTGTAATGATTACAACGGCAATGATTTTGATTTGCTAATTCTTGCATCAAAAGGCAGTACAACCAGCTCAATTATGGATCAAATGAAGCCGTGGCTTGATGCCTGCGATACTCCTGTAGTTTCGATTCAAAACGGCGTGATGAATGAAGGCATTATCGCTAATGCGGTTGGATTAAAACGCACCATCGGCGGTTTAGCGATACGAATCGGGGCCCATGTTTTAGAACCCGGCAAGATAGAAGCGACAGGCAAGGCACAAATCGATTTCGGTGCGTGGCCTTCAGAATCTGCCAATCCACAGCTGAAAGATTTCCTTTGCGAGCTTGGCTCAGTTTTCGACTCTGCTGACATTCCAAATCAGCACTATGAAGATGTCAGTTATGCGTTGTGGCGTAAACTGCTCATAAACAACGCTATAAACCCAATTACCGCTTTAACGATGAAAGATACTCAAACCGTCACAAAAGACCCAGTATTGAAACAAACCGTTTATAAGATCATGCAAGAAACAGCAAGAGCGGCAAGGTGTTCGAATGTGAATATGACTGAAGATGATGTGGCAGAGATGTTTAATCTTATCTGTGAGTTTGATGCAATCAAAACATCCATGTTGGTCGACAGAGAAAAAGGGCGCCCAATGGAGATCCAAGAGATCTGCGGCCCAGTAATAGACTACTGTCGACAAGCTGGTGAGCCAGCGACAACCACAGAATTAATTTGCCATCTGTTACAGCATGCCAGTGATCAAATGATCGAAGCCTAAAACTGCTTTTTCTGCATATCCCAAACTCATCTAATTGGAATATGCAGTGAAACATTATGTTACATTTAAGCTCTCAACGTTTACTTTACTTGCATTTAGGAAACGCTTTTTACCCTTATTTAACATATATTTATTGGTTAAATCTATTTCCTGCTAAACAGCACACTTTTGTATAACTAGAGTTAACAATCTAAATCTATTGCAGTATTACTAATAGCATAGTTAGGGCAATAAAGTGACGTTGAACTGCTCAAGATACCTCGCACATTCAACGCCTATATCTGAACCCTCCAGCCGTAGACATAACCACGTTTTAGTTCTTACGCCTACCCCTGCCTGCTGTTCAACAACGATTGCCCGTCAACCGTTTTTGTAATTGTTCAGGAGACTTACTATGAGTGATATTGCACTCTCTATCAGTATCCTTGCTCTGGTAGCGGTGTTAGGTCTGTGGATAGGGAACTGGCGACTCTATGGCGTTGGTTTAGGGATTGGCGGAGTGCTGTTTGGCGGCATTTTCGTTGGTCACTTTACTGGAGCATGGGGCGTTGAGCTCAACTACCACACTTTACACTTTATCCAAGAGTTTGGATTAATCTTATTCGTTTATACCATTGGTATTCAGGTTGGCCCCGGTTTCTTTTCGTCACTAAGAAGTTCAGGTTTAAAACTCAACGCCTTTGCCGCATTGATTGTGTTGTTAGGATGTTTGGTTACTGTTGCTCTCTACTACCTGTTTGATGTCCCTCTTCCTGTTATTCTGGGTGTCTTTTCCGGTGCGGTAACCAACACGCCATCTCTTGGTGCGGGTCAACAAATCCTGACCGAGCTCGGCGGCCACGAAAACCTGCTTGATATGACAGGTATGGGCTATGCCATCGCCTACCCGTTTGGTATCTGTGGGATATTGCTCACTATGTGGTTGATTAGGCTTATCTTCCGCGTCAATGTGAATCAAGAAGCCGATGAGTTCGAAGTAAAAAATGGTCATAAGAAATCAAGCTTACACACCATGAACATATCGGTTAAAAACCCCAACTTAAACGGATTGTTTCTGAAAGATATTCCAGCGCTTAGTGACGGTAACATTGTGTGTTCGCGCCTAAAACGCAATGAACAGTTATTGGTACCAAAACCGGACTCTCGCGTAGAGGTCAATGACCTACTCCACCTTGTCGGCGACAAGAACGCTCTGGAAAAAGCGCGTCTAGTGATTGGCGAAGAGGTTGACGTATCGCTCTCAACCAGAGGCACAGAACTGCGCGTACAACGTTTGGTTGTTACCAACGAAGTGGTTCTGGGTAAAAAGCTCCGAGACTTAGATCTAAAAGAGAAATATGACGTTGTTGTCTCACGCCTTAACCGTGCAGGTGTTGAGTTGATACCCACCAGCAATTCCACCCTTCAGTTTGGTGACATCTTAAACTTAGTCGGACGTCAGGAAGCCATTGAAGCGGTTAGCGGCATGGTCGGTAATGCTCACCAAAAATTGCAACAGGTACAAATGCTGCCTGTGTTTGTCGGCATTGGTCTTGGTGTGTTGCTTGGTTCAATTCCTTTCTACCTACCGGGTTTTCCGGCAGCAATCAAACTCGGATTGGCTGGCGGTCCGCTGATCGTTGCACTCATTCTTGCCAGAATAGGCAGTATCGGCAAAATGTACTGGTTCATGCCACCCAGCGCCAACTTGGCGCTACGGGAAATTGGTATCGTACTGTTTTTGGCTGTGGTAGGTCTTAAATCTGGTGGTAACTTTATTGAAACACTGGTGCAAGGCGATGGACTCAGTTGGATGGGATATGGTGTCGCTATAACAGCCATTCCGCTGATTACGGTTGGCATATTGGCAAGAGTGCTCGGCCACATTAACTATCTAACTATTTGTGGCATGTTGGCTGGTTCAATGACTGATCCACCAGCACTCGCATTTGCCAATGCCTTACATGAATCAAGTGGTGCATCAGCATTAGCTTATGCCACTGTGTATCCGCTGGTAATGTGTCTACGAATACTCTCGCCACAAATACTCGCGCTGATACTTTGGGCTATGTAACCTGCAAATAAGAAAAACCGAGCTTTAAAGCTCGGTTTTTGCGTAGTCTTAGTCCAGACTGTTATAGCACTTTCGCCAAGAACTGTTGCAAACGAGGATGGCTTGGATTATCAAACACAGCTTGCGGGCTATCATCAACCAACAACTTACCGTCTTCCATAAACAACACACGGTCTGCGACTTCACGGGCAAAGCCCATTTCGTGAGTCACGATAACCATGGTCATCCCTTCTTTTGCCAGACCTTTAATAACGTCCAGAACTTCCCCTACCATCTCAGGGTCAAGGGCCGATGTTGGTTCATCAAACAACATCAAGTCTGGGTTCATTGCTAAAGCGCGGGCAATCGCTACACGTTGCTGCTGACCACCGGATAAGTGCGTTGGGTAGTTGTTCATGCGATCTTCAAGACCGACACGTTTTATCAACACTTTCGCGGCACCTTCCACCTCATGCTTAGGGCGCTTAGCGACTTTCAAGGGTGCAATCATAACGTTTTCCAACGCAGTCATATGCGGGAATAAGTTGAAACTTTGGAACACCATTCCCACGTTCTGACGCAATACGTTAATGTCAGTGCTTTTCGCGTACATATCGAAACCATCAACGATGATGGTTCCTGAGCTGATCTCTTCTAACTGGTTCAGAGTACGTAAAAACGTCGATTTACCTGAGCCTGAAGGTCCAATGATAACCACAACTTCACCACGTTTTACCGTGGTTGATACCGATTTTAAAGCGTGGCAACCATTAGGATAGAACTTGTCGACATTGCTGGCGTAAACCATGTCTTCGCCGTTGTATTCACTAGTCACTGGCTGATAACCTCTTCTCTAAACGTTGAATTGCCCAAGACAGAGTCCCGGTTACTAGTAAGTAAAGTGCTGCGACGGTAAACCACACTTCAAAAGGTGCAAAGCTGCCACTGACCACTTCACGACCCGCTTTAGTTAAGTCAGTAATTGAGATTACAGAAACCAGCGATGAGTCTTTGATTAGGTTAATAAACTGACCAGCCAGAGGTGGTAACGTGCGTTTTAAGGCTTGTGGAAGAATGATGTAGCGCATCGCTTTTGGATAAGTCATACCCAATGAACGCGCTGCTTCCATTTGCCCTGTCGGAATAGCCTGAATACCTGCGCGTACGATTTCGGCAACATAAGCACCTGTAAATACTGATAACGCGACAACACCGGCAGTAAAACGATCGAAATCGAGTACGGTTCCGATAAAGAAATAAACGATGAAGATTTGAACCAGAAGTGGCGTACCACGTATCAGTTCAACATAGGTTAGAGATAAATTTCTCGCCGCCTGATTTTTGGACACCCTCATTAGGCCAAACACAAGGCCAAGCAAAACCGCAAAAATGAGGGAGATAAAGGAAATTTCAACCGTCACCCATAGACCATGAGCAATCGGGCCAAACTTCCATTCGTTCAGTTGTGCAACGGCATCGCCTTGGAAAACCAAATCACCGTTTCCAACCAAAAGTGTTGTGTAATGATCAATGATCTGTGGTTGGCTAGCATCGTCGAATTCAATCGTTAACTGACCCGCTTTAACGACTGCTGTGCCATCTCCGTTTGCACGAAGTTGTTGCATCTCAGTGTTAACGACATACGGCCAGAGACGATCCCAATGCCAGTTATAGTTAATACTCTTCCCAGAGAAATAGACCGCACCAATAAGCATGGCCATAATTAGGACGTAAATTCCGTGTCCTATCCACTTTGAGGATTTTGACTGCATCACTCAGATTCTCTTTATTCTTTTTAATGAACTGGGCAACGTTACGCTGCCCAGTTGACTACAGCTTAAGGCGTTAATTATTGAACGTCTTTCAACCAGTCGTCAGATTTAAACCACTTGTCGTACATACGATCATAAGTACCGTCGCCTTTGATTTGACGTAAGTAGTTATTCAA
The DNA here is from genome assembly GCF_013041605.1 of Vibrio plantisponsor. Lineage (GTDB taxonomy): Bacteria > Pseudomonadota > Gammaproteobacteria > Enterobacterales > Vibrionaceae > Vibrio > Vibrio plantisponsor. The sequence goes on from NZ_JABEQC010000013.1 coordinate 40,201, forward strand.
GAAATTAAGGAAGTTCGGGTCATCTTGACGAATCGCCCAACCCAGAGGTTCGTAAGTGAACGGTTCAGCTAAGTGCGCAACTTTGCCTTTGTTTTGAGCAGCGTAGATCGCGTTGTATGGGAAGTCATATACGAAAGCGTCAGCTTTACCGTTAACAACTTGCAGTACGGCATCTACTTCTGTGTCGTAAAGGTCAACTTTTGCATTGAAAAGGTGTTTCTTCGCAGCTTCAACACCTGTAGTGCCAAGTTTTGTCGAAATGGTGTATTTAGGATCATTCAAATCAGTGTAGCTTTTGATTTTACCTTCAAGCGCTGGAGAGAAGATTATTGATTGACCGATAACAATGTACGGGTCAGCAAAGTTAACTTTCAAGTTACGCTCAGGAGTGATAGTCATACCACCCATGATGATGTCACATTTGTTGGTTTGAAGCGCAGGGATAATACCATCCCAAGCGGTGTTTACAGGTGTGAACTTAACACCCATAGAGCGAGCCATGTGCTTACCCAAGTCGATATCAAAACCAATGAAACGGCCATCTTTGGTTTTCATTTCGAATGGCATGTAGCCCGCGTCGAAACAAACTTTTAATTCACCTGAGCTAAGAACACCTTCTAGGTCAGACTTTGCCATTGCTTGGTTAGCACCAAGCAGAGAGCAAGCAAAAACAAGTCCAGCAGCTGAAGATTTAATAAATTTTTTCATAATATCCCTTATAAAAAATTTTGTTTTTTTCTGTTCGTCCAATGACAAATACGATGTTGTATTGAATATCACGCTGACGCGTACTGACTTCAAAAACCACAAGATAATGCAACACAATCTAGTAACATTTCAATAACTATCCGAATTTAAAACCAACAAAATGCCATAAAAATTCAGCTTTCATCTAAGAAGATGACTCAAGTCCCGAATCAAATCAGTTGGTGACTCAAGACCAATGGAAAGTCTGACCACCCCTTTACCTGCTTCCCGAGAAAATTTCGCCTTTTGCTCAGGACTAAATCGATACGTCGACTTGTCCAAATCATCGGTTTTTAACACCACTGCTAAACTGCGTTGATGTCCTATGGAATAAGCGTAATAAAACATCCTCGATTCATGTGCAAACCGTTGCTCAATCAGTTCGATATCCTCTACTTGGAATGCAATAATGCCGCCAAAAAATGCCATTTGCTGCTTAGCCAGAGAAAATTGTTGATGAGATGCCAAGCCGGGATATAAAACCCTTAGCACCTTGGGGCGGTTTTCTAACCACTCTGCAATGGTTTGCGCTGATTCACAAAGGGTTTTCATACGTGGATACATCGTCTCCATACCCCGCATAATTAGCCATGCGCTCTGCGCACTTAAAGATGCACCAAAATAGACGCCAGCAACGCTTCTAAGCTTGCTAATCAAGGCTTTTGAGCCAAGTACACACCCGCCAAGCACATCTCCATGCCCGTTAATAAACTTGGTTAAAGAATGAATCACCAAATCCGCCCCCAGTGCAATTGGTCGGGTAATAACGGGGGTTGAAAAAGTCGAATCGGCACTGAGTAAGATTCCTCTTTTTTTAAGCAGCAGAGAGACTTCTTGAATATTGGTCAGTCTTAATAACGGGTTACATGGTGTCTCTATATGCACCAACTTAGTGCTAGGGCGCAGTGCATTTTGCACACTTTTAATGCAAGAAGTATCCACTGCCGTGACTTCGATTCCATACTGGGGCAATACTTGGGTAGCAAACTCATACACAGCGGCATAGCAGACATCGCTGATGACCAGATGATCTCCTGCTTTGAGTAAAGACATAAATACCGCAGTGACCGCGGCCATTCCGCTGGCAGTCGCGAGCCCATCTTCAGCCTGTTCCAAAGTAGCCAAGCGCTGTTCGAGTAAGCGCACTGTCGGGTTTGTCCAACCAGCATAGAGAAACGGTGAGTCTGAGAGGTCTTCCATGCCTTGTGCTGAAAATGCGCCTTCATTTGGCAGAAAGCTGTGATTTACCGACATCACAATGTTCGGAGCAATTGCGTTAGTATGAGGGTCTGGTCGAATAGCCGCATGCACTGCAAGTGTTTCAGGAGCGAAGGTTTCAGGGTTTAACCCTGTGTCAAAATCATCATTAAGCATTTTTAATCCAGCCATATCCATTAAGCCAGTCATGATCATTAAACTAGCTAAAGTCACGAGCTAAGAACACGTTGAGGTTGATAGCCGTTTTTTCTTTCTAAACCGTACGAATGGAGTAATTGTGGATTCCAATTGGTAAACAAAATCCGCTATTCTTGGCACCACATGGAAGATTTACCGCATTTAGAACCCAATAATGCGGAATAACCGCAAGAGGAAAGCCATGAGTGAAACCACTCTGGATAATTTCGATAAGAAAATACTGGAACTGATGCAAAGCAACTGCCGTATGGCGAGTGAAAGCATTGCTGAACAGGTAGGCCTGTCCGCTTCTGCCGTGCAAAGACGCATAAAACGTTTGAGGGATGAAGGGGCAATTCTGGCGGAAGTAGCGGTGATCAAACCCGAGCTTTCCACTCACCCAATGACCTTTATTGCCGGAATCGAAATCGATAGAGACAACTACACCGTCCTGAATAAATTCAAACGCTGGGCAGAGACTCAACCTTCGATTCAACAGGTGTTTTACGTCACTGGCAATGTCGATTTAATGGTGGTGATGGCGGCTAAAAATGCCAAACGTTACGATGAATTTGTTGAACACATCATGGAACAGTTCCCGCAGATTCGCCGTGTAATGACTAACGTAGTGTTAGATACGCCAAAGCAAAGCCTCTATCTGCCTGTTGAATAACAACCCCGTAAGCTACGCGCATAAAAAAGCCGAGAAGATCTCTCTTCTCGGCTTTCAATTTATTATTTAGCCTGCAGTAAAAGTCTTATTCACGCTCTGGATTTGAAGCCCAAACGTAAAGCAGCTCTAGAGCAATCGTCGCACCAGCAAGTGAAGTCAGATCACTTTGGTCGTACGGCGGTGATACTTCTACCACGTCCATACCGATAAGGTTAATGCCTTTCAGTGCGCGGATAATCTTCAGAATTTTGTCTGAAGTTAAACCACCACATACCGGTGTACCAGTACCCGGTGCAAATGCTGGATCTAAACAGTCAATATCAAACGTTAAGTACACTGGCTTATCACCAACGATTTCACGAATTTGCTCAACGATTTCGTCCGCAGACATATCGTTCGCTTGCATCGCGTTGATAACGTTAAAACCGTGACCTTCCTGTTTGTACTCAGTACGAATACCCACTTGCACAGAATGACGAGGAGAGATCAGACCCTCTTTCGGCGCATGATAGAACATAGTGCCGTGGTCATACGCGCTGCCGTTTGCATATGTATCAGTGTGCGCGTCAAAATGAATCAGCGCCATTTCACCGTAGTGTTTCGCGTAGGCACGAAGGATTGGCAGAGTGATGAAGTGGTCACCGCCCAATGCCAATACTGTCTTACCACTTTTTAAAATCTCACTGGTTGCCGCTTCTAGGCGGTAAGTGAAATCTTCTGCGTCACCGCAGTCAAACACCAAATCACCCGCATCTACTAACTTGATGCGTTTGAACAGGTTGAAATCCCATGGGAATTTTTTGCCTTCCCACGCTAGGTTAACTGAGGCGCGACGAATCGCGTCTGGTCCCATACGAGCACCTGGTCGACCTGAAGTCGCCATATCCAAAGGCACGCCTAACACCACAACATCAGCATCCGACTCTAGCGGATCTCTCTGGTACGGCTGGCGAAGGAACGTCATTGCATTTGAATACAATGAATAATCCGTTTTAGTAAACAAATCATTCATTTAAAAATCCTCCAAGTAGGTATAACCATTTAAACCATGCTCTAATTCTGCTAACACGTCTTGCTGTTCGTTTTCAGCCACACGCTGAGAAACCAACTGACGGTAGTTAGCTCTAATTGCGTCTACGTCGATATGTACGTAACGCATCATATCTTCAACCGTGTCACCTTCATTGATGAAAGTGATTTCAGATTCGCCTTCGTCTGTAATGTTCACTACAGCACTGTGAGTATCACCAAACAGGTTATGCATATCACCAAGGATCTCTTGGTATGCACCTACTAGGAAAAAGCCCATTAGGTAAGAGGTATCTTTTGACCATGCAGGTACAGGCAGCGTTGTTTCAATGCCTTGACCTTCAACGTATTGCTCAACCGCACCGTCTGAGTCACAAGTAATATCCAACATCACTGCGCGGCGATCTTCTACATTCTGCAAGTTAGACAGAGGAAGAACCGGGAACACCTGATCGATACCCCATGCATCTGGTAACGATTGGAACAGTGAGAAGTTCACAAAGAACTTGTCTGCCAAACGGTCTTGTAACTGATCCAAAATCGGACGGTGGAAACGGTTTTTCGCACTCATTTTCATGCGTAGTTCATGATAGATGCGTAGCGATAACTGCTCTACCCATGCACGATGTTGCAAGTTAATTACGCCAGTTGAGAACAACATGTGCGCTTCATTCAAATCACTTTGCGTATCGTTGTAAATTTCAATCAATGCGCGAGCATCAGTATCATCGTTCAACGTTTCCCAACTGCGCCACATGTTTTGTAGCAGCGTAGGTGCATCCGCTTCTGGCTCAACAATCGCTTCAGGCGTGTAACCTTCCGTACCAATTACGTTAGTGATCAGCACTGCGTGATGCGCCGTCACTGAGCGACCAGATTCCGAAATAATGGTCGGCTTTGGTTGATTGTATAAGTTACATACGTCGCCAACCGTGCTGACGATGTTACGAGCATATTCAACCAGACCGTAGTTCATTGAGTTTGAAGACTGGCTACGTGTACCATCGTAGTCGACAGCCAAACCTCCACCCACGTCAAAGTACTGAATGTCTGCACCCAGTTCGCGAAGTTCACAGTAGAAACGAGCTGACTCGTTTACACCATTACGCACGTCGCGAATGTTCGCCATTTGCGAACCTAAGTGGAAATGCACAAGTTGTAGTGCGTCAAGCTGATCTTCTGCTTTCAAACGTTCAATAACAGACAACACTTGAGCCGCAGCCAAACCGAACTTCGATTTTTCACCACCGCTTGATTGCCATTTACCCGCACCTTGTGATGCAAGACGAATGCGGATACCTAAGCGAGGTTTAACGCCTAAGCTTTTTGCTTCTTTTAATACCAAATCAAGCTCAGAAAGCTTCTCTAGTACGATAAATACTTTATGACCAAGCTTTTCGCCGATCAGCGCAAGACGCATATATTCACGGTCTTTATAACCGTTACACACGATTACAGAACTTGCTTGTTGCGCCATTGCAAGAACTGCTAATAATTCTGGCTTACTGCCCGCTTCCAAACCCAGTTGTTTTGTCTCTAGCTGAGCTTGGCTCGCTAAGATTTCATCAACAACTTCACGCTGTTGGTTAACCTTGATTGGGTAAACCAGCAGGTATTTGTTTGGGTAATCGTATTCATCAATTGCCTGATTGAATGCGTCACAAATGTTGTGAACACGTTGATGCAGGATTTGAGGAAAACGAACAAGCACCGGTAAATTCAAACCGCGTGTTTCTAGCTGACTCACAATTGAACTCAATTGCGTTTGATATTGGCCATCTTTCCTTGGTGACACATAGACTTCACCTTGGTTATCTATTCCGAAGAAACCTTGGCTCCAATAATGAACGTTATAATCAGCACGTACGCGATCTAATTTAGATGATTGTTCCACATTTAATCTCACACACTAAGAGAGAATGAAGTGGCTTCGAGAGCCACACCTGACACCCTAAATGTCACGCGCTTTATCGGACAAAATAGGGGGTGTGTCTAATCATAATAATTTGTCGTTAAGACAAACTTTTATTGTTTCTAGACACCTGATAAATGTTAGTAAAAAAAACGCAAAAATGTTGTTTCAAAAGTCTTCGATTTCTATCTTTTTAGATGAAAAAATCTGTCTTAATTATAGACAAAACTCCTTTTTATCTGACCTTCCTGACAGGACAACAAATCAACATTTAGTTCCCACACAAAACATTTCTACTCAAATTAATTTCAAAAAATTATAGTCGGGATTATATATTAAATTTCAGCACGTTACCAATAATAAGCCAACAAATCTCTCAAACAACTCCTTGTATTCATCAAAATTAATAGTTAGTGTACTAATTATTAATTTTGATATTTCACGTCAAAACCGTACAGCAACAAGGATGAAAAACATGTCTACCATGCTGGAGGTAAGAAACCTCTATAAAGTATTTGGCGAAACACCGAGTGATGCTTTCTCCCTGATAGAAAAAGGGTTAAGTAAAGATGAGATTTTCGAACAGACGGGACTCACCGTGGGGGTCAAAGATGTCTCTCTCACGGTTAACGAAGGCGAAATCTTCGTCATAATGGGTTTGTCAGGCTCAGGAAAATCAACATTAGTTCGATTACTTAACCGCTTAATAGAGCCAACCAAGGGCAACGTTCTGATCAAAGGCAAAGACATTGCCCATATTTCAGAGCAAGAACTGAGATTGGTTCGTCGTCAAAACATCTCTATGGTTTTCCAAAACTTCGCATTGATGCCTCATATGACTGTGTTAGAAAACGCAGCATTTGGGCTTGAACTTGCAGGCATTGATGAAGCGACAAGACACAAGAGCGCTAGAAAAGCGTTAGAACGTGTTGGGCTAGATGCCTACTGCGAATCTTTTCCTGATGAATTGTCAGGTGGTATGAAGCAGCGTGTTGGTCTTGCCCGTGCACTGACCAATGACCCAGACATACTCTTGATGGATGAAGCCTTTTCTGCGCTTGACCCACTGATTCGAGCTGAAATGCAGGATGAGCTGATTCGTCTGCAAAACGACGACAAGCGAACCATCGTTTTTATCTCCCATGATTTAGACGAAGCAATGCGTATCGGCGACCGTATCGCCATTATGCAAGACGGCGTGGTGGTTCAGGTAGGAACGCCCGACGAAATTCTGCATAACCCTGCCAATGATTATGTCAGTTCGTTTTTCCGCGGTGTGAATGTGGCATCGGTATTCAGTGCGAAAGACATCGCACGCAAAAAGCCAGCTGCTGTGTTTAAAAAACACGATAACGATGGCCCCGCAGCCGCACTGCAACTGCTCATGGATCACGACCGTGACTTTGGCATCGTCGTTGACCGAACCAACAAGTTTAGCGGTATTGTTTCGATTCACAGTTTGAATGAAGCGAAGAAAGAAAAACGTTCGCTAAGCAGTGCCCTGCTTTCTGACACCATCACGATTCATCCTGACGTTTCCGTTGGCGATCTCATCAGTCAAGTAGCAGAAGTACCTTATGCGGTACCTGTCGTCGACGACCAAGGACAGTATTTTGGTGTTATTACCAAATCTCGCTTACTTCAAACTTTAGACAGGGAATAAACATGGCTACAGAAAATGTTTCTAGCGCTCCGGAAACAGCCGACCCGTGGGGAGCCGCTACACAGTCAGCAACCGATGCAGCGAACAGTGATCCTTGGTCAACAGCTACCAATGCAACCACTTCGGGTAGTGATTGGCTTAATGCCGCACAGGCGCAACCAGAGTCATTTGACTGGATGCATCCATTCAAGGACGCCATTATCCCATTTGATAACTGGGTTGAAACGGCACTTAACTGGCTTGTGACACATGGACGCCCGTTGTTCCAAGCAGTCAGAGTACCCATAGACTTTATTTTGAGTTCATTCGAAGGTGCGTTGGTTTCTACTCCAGCTCCTATCATGCTGCTCATACTATTTCTATTGGCATGGCAGTTTGCTGGGCCTCGTTTAGGCATTAGCTCCTTCTTCTCTCTATTAGTGATCGGTTTTATCGGTGCATGGGATGAAGCTATGGTGACATTGGCGTTGGTAATGACGTCCGTCTTTTTCTGTCTGCTGATTGGATTGCCAATGGGTATATGGCTTGCCAGAAGTAATACAGCCGCCAAAGTCGTACGCCCCATTTTAGACGCGATGCAAACCACACCAGCATTCGTTTATTTAGTACCGATTGTGATGCTATTTGGTATCGGTAACGTACCGGGTGTCGTCGTGACGATTATCTTCGCCCTGCCCCCTATTGTGCGTTTAACCATATTGGGTATTCAGCAAGTGCCAGAAGAACTGATTGAAGCAGGACACGCGTTTGGGGCAAATCCCAAGCAGATGCTTTATCGCATTCAATTGCCGTTAGCGATGCCAACCATTATGGCCGGTATCAACCAAACACTGATGTTGTCGCTTTCTATGGTGGTAATTGCCTCGATGATCGCTGTCGGAGGGTTAGGACAAATGGTGCTACGCGGTATCGGTCGATTAGATATGGGACTGGCTGCGGTAGGTGGCTTAGGAATTGTGATACTCGCCATTTTGCTCGATCGAATCACGCAAAAAGTGGGTAACGAGAGCCACGATACAAAAACTCGCTGGTATCAAAAAGGCCCTGCGTCTTTTGTATACCGCATCAAACGGAAACTCACACATACCGAAGGAAACAAAAAACTAGGAGAACAGAAATGAAATTAACATGGAAGACTTTGTTAACCAGCAGTATTGCTATGAGTTCAATTATGAGCGCATCCGCATACGCTGCGTCTTTACCTGGTGAAGGAATTTCAGTCCAACCAGTACAGTCGACAGTAGCGGAAGAAACGTTCCAAACCCTTATCGTTAACAAAGCCATGGAAGCGCTCGGATACGAAGTTAAACCGACCAAAGAAGTGGACTACAACGTTGGTTACACCTCTATTGCGGAAGGTGACGCAACTTACTTAGCCGTTAACTGGGCACCACTACATGATGACAAATTTAAAGCTTCCGGCGGTTACGACAAGTTCTATCGTAAAGGTGAATATATCTCAGGTGCTGCTCAAGGTTATCTGATTGATAAGAAAACCGCTGAAAAACACAACATCACCAATATTGAACAACTGAAAGACCCAAAAATCGCCAAGCTGTTTGATGCCAATGATGATGGAAAAGCGGACCTAACAGGCTGTAACCCAGGCTGGGGCTGTGAAAGTGTTATTGAACATCAACTTGATGCTTTCGGTCTAAGAGACACCATCACACATAACCAAGGTAACTACGCCGCAATCATTGCTGATACCATCTCGCGCTACAAAAAAGGCGATTCGATTTTGTATTACACATGGACGCCATACTGGGTAAGTGGCGTATTGGTTCCGGGTAAAGATGTCGTGTGGTTGGAAGTACCTTTCTCTTCACTTCCGGGTAATCGAGCAAACGTTGATACCGCCTTACCAAATGGTAAGAACTATGGCTTCGAAATGAACTCAATGAAGATCGTCGCGAACAAGAAATTTGCTGAAGAAAACCCAGCAGCAGCGAAACTATTTGAAATCATGAAGCTGAACATCAACGACGTTAGTGCTGAAAACATGATGATGAGCCAAGGTCATAACTCGGCAAAAGACATCGAAGCACACGCGAATGGTTGGATCAAAGCGAACCAGAAAACATTCGACTCATGGATTGAGACAGCTAAAAAAGCCGCTATGTAATGAAGTTCTATGAAGATGAAGCTCTGAGAAAATAGAGTTATCTGATTCTATTCGTCTACGGGGTTACTGCCATTCAGTAACCCCTTTTCTAAAACATAGCTTAGGAGGTTTACTTGAGTACCCACGATGAAGTATTGATATCAATACGGCAAATTGTTCGTGCAATAGATCTGCATTCAAAGCAATTGAATAAGAATTTTGGCTTAACCAGTCCCCAATTACTGTTGATGCGGACTATTCAATCATCGCCAAAAATGACGCTCCGTCAGCTCTCGAATAACAGCAACATGAGCCAAGCAACGGCGACCAGCATTCTTGATCGACTGGAAAAACGAGGTTTTATCAAGAGAGAGCGCGACACAAAAGACAAACGTAAAGTACATGCGGTCATTACCACCGCAGGTGAACAAGTGTTAGAACAAGCACCGCAACTACTGCAAGATAACTTCATTGAGCAATTTCAAGCCTTAGATCAATGGGAGCAAACGCAGATTCTATCGTCTCTCCAACGTGTTTCTCGCATGATGAACACTCCGGATATTTCACCGGAAGATCTGATACTTGCCATCGATCCGGAAAGCATTCACTTCTCGTAAGGTCGTTAAAAATAGCCGTTGCTTGCTAGACTTTTGTAACACATTCACCTTTAAGCCCATTTTTTAATCACTTACATAAGCATATATACCCAACGCCTTTCGAAAATAGCCATGCTTTTAAAAAGAATTATGGTAAGTTAACCACGCTAGGAGCAAGGCGGGATATTCATACATATCTATAATACACATGCCCGTTCTAATAATACGTTGCCAACAATACCCCGGCATCAATAATACTATTTACAACCTTGGCTAATCGGAGTTACACGTTGAGCGAATATCAAGACTTAGCACAACACATTGAAATGCTGGCGAAAGCAGATGATGACCAGCAGCAAATTAGCCTTCTAAATGAACTGGTCGAAAACGTTCTGGATTCAGGCTCCATCGCGCTTATTCTCGAAGCATTCCCCGTAGAGCAGCGTGTTCGAATGTGGCGTAGTCTGCCACTGGAAATGCACATTGATGTACTGACAGAAATGCGTGCGGATGTACGTGTTTCCGTTATTAAAAGCCTTTCTGAGACAGAGCTAAAACTAACACTAGCAAAGCTGGATAACTTATCTCTAATCGAATGGGAAGACTCACTTCCTGACGATATTGTTACCGAAGCCCTGCGTTTAATCAGCCGCGACGAACTTGAACTCTATGACCAAGCAAACGAGTTTGGTGATGATGAGATTGGTCACTGGGCGGACAGAAAAGTCTACACCCTGCCCTTTAGCATTACTGTTGCCCGCGCAAAAATGCTGTTAGATAAGTACCACTATGAGTCGCCGCAGTATATTTTTCTGATCAACAAAAATAAGAAGTTCATTGGTATCGTCACCTATACCGACATCCTACTTGCTGACAGCGCAGAAAGAATAAAGACTCTCGTGCTAGAAGATACCTCAGTGATCAACGCGCATTTAACGCTTGCCGAAGGTGTTGAAGCTCTAGAGCACGCAACACAATCTCTTGTGCCAGTGGTTAATGATGACGGTACTTTAGTGGGTATCATCGACTGGCAGTTTGCACTCGGCACTCAGCGCGAGATTTACGAAGCCCGCTTGATGGCGGGTACGGGTATGGACGAAGGAGATGACCTTTTTGCGCCTATTCTGCGAAGCTCGAAACGACGCGGCGTTTGGTTAGGCATTAACTTAGTAACGGCAATATTAGCTTCAATCACCATTGGTTTGTTTGAAGATGTTATCTCTGAAGTAGTAGCACTGGCCGTACTGATGCCGATTGTCGCGTCTATGGGTGGTATTGCAGGAAGCCAGACACTCACTCTGATGGTTCGTGCTATGGCGCTCAATCAGATCACCGTTGGTAACCGTCTCGCCTTACTGAAAAATGAAGTAGGAATCGGCTCAATCAACGGCTTACTCTGGGCGCTAATAATCGGTGCAATTGCGGCGTTATGGTTCCAGTCACCTTTGATTGGCGGCACGATTGCTCTGGCGATTGTGGTGAACATAGTCACGGCGGCCTTCTTCGGCGTACTTATTCCGATTATTCTCGACAAGTTTGAACTAGATCCTGCACTGGCAGGCTCAGTGATATTAACCACAGTCACTGACGTGGTTGGCTTCTTTGCTTTCTTAGGCACCGCAAGTCTTGTAATGCTGTAGTTAAACAAGCAGTAAGATGTGAAAAAGGTCAGAACACTCTGACCTTTTTTCATCCATTTTCCGCTGAGTCTTTTAACTTGAGTGCAAGCTAGTTCACTTTAACGCAAAGCCAAACGCAGCTTTTCCACCCTGCTGAACAACAGCCAGTCCAACATCAATGTGATGACGATAGTGATACCACCTAATGGGAAAAGGACGGCCAGTAAAATCAGCGTCACCAAACCTGTCTTCCAAATACCTGAAGTAGCAAACCGAGGCGGCACGCCTAAAGCTGCACTACCTGACGGCCGACGAATCCACCACATCACAATAGCTGTCAGGGCAATAACGATAAGCGCCAGACAAAAGAACACGTTTAACCCTTTATTTAAGCTACTTAAATCGCCTTGGTGCAATGACACGCCAGCGGCCATCGCTTTGGCGTAAAGAGTGTAATCAGCCCAAGTGACATCCACCAGCAAGTTGCCCGTGTATTGATCAAAGTGAGAAGTGCGATCGTTTCGCGGGTCTGTGATATCGCCAGCCATAGTATTAGCAGCAACCGTGTACACCCCTTTCTCTCCATTAGGAAAATAAACACGGTATTGAGTGAAACCGAGCTGTTCTGCTTTAGCGACAATCTTATCCACGTTGATAGAACCGTGAGCCATTTCAGGCATCTCCATGTTCATTGCAGAGTGATCGTGCGCGACCGCAGATTCTGGCATTGGTGCTTGCTCTAGGTTCCATGGCATCTCTTCTTCAGCGCCATGATTAAGACTGGCGTGAGTCAATGTCGACTGTGGTTTTTCACCCCACGTGTAGTAAGTCGGGAAAGTATTCCACGCCTGAACTAATGTTTTCCCCCAGATACCTGTCCAAGAAAGTCCCGATATGAGGAAAAACAGCAGCACAACAGACAGTACTCCGCCAAGGTTTGCGTGCAAGTCACGCATAAACACTCTCGTGCCTTGAGTCATTCTCAGCTTGAGAAATCCGGCTTTAGATGCGTTGTCACGTGGCCACCACAAGTACAAACCTGTTACTAGCAGAAGCAAACCCAAACTGGCTGCGACTTCAATTAAATAGTCCCCTAGGTCACCCATCAATAAGGTGGCATGAATTTCATTGGCCAGCGAATACCAGCTTTCGCCTCTATCAATAGTACCGAGAACTTGTCCAGAATATGGGTCTACCATTGCGAAAAGATTGACCCCATCCGGCGTGCGTACCGAAACCTTATTCGCCAGATCATCAGCCTGCGAGGGAATAAACTGAGTAACAACATAATCTGGGTAACGCAGCTGCACCGCCGCAACTTGTGCCGATACCGCTAATTCATGATGTTGTGGGGTTACGACTAATAAATCGTGATAGCGGGCTTGTTCAATTTCATCATCGAACAACATCACTAGGCCTGTCAGAGACAAAATCAGAATAAATGGGATAACAAAAAGACCCGCATAAAAATGCCAGCGCCAAGTCATAAAATAGAGTGATTTTGCCCGAGAAGTCGCTTTGGGCTGAGGAGGTGTTGAGTTTCTCAACATGAGCTTTCCTTTTTGTGTAACGCACCCAGATAGAGTGCCTGAAGAGTGACTTTTATTGATTATTAGAATGATTCTTTTATGGGCGCGTACTATACCAGCCACAGTCAGAAATAACATCGATAATACATATCATTTACAACACAGCTTCTTGTAAAACAGCTGCCATACACTTCTTTCTCACGGCTTCTTGAACACAAAAAAGGTAGCCATTTGGCTACCTTCGATATTCTCATTTAATGCTGTTGAGCATACTAATTTGTGGCTATTAGCCAAACAAACGCTGCCAAATACTTGGGTTACGTTTGTCATGGTACTCCTCACGAAGACCATCGATTTGTTTCAATGACTCTTTTGCTGCTTCGAACTGACCCGCTTGAAGTTCAGTTTCAATCTTCTCTAGAGCAACCGTCAACTTGTTGAAGCCTTCAAGATAGATGTCTTTTTTCTCCGGTGGGTAATCGCCCTGCTTCGCTTGCTCAACCAGTTGATTTAAATCGATGATTGGTTGCTGCATCTCTTCAATAGTCTGAGCCTGCGCAGCTTGTTTGAATGTTTGTTTCATTTGCTTCATTGTCGCTTTGAGATCAAAGTCAGCAGCAAACAGTTGAGTTGAGAGCAACAACCCTAGGCCAATGGTTAATAGTTTTTTCATTTACTTTCTCTTCCGTGTTCGCCTTACTTTTTACAGTAAGCCAGAATCGTTATTGTTATTTATACCAGTCCGCAAACTCTTCTATTGGCTCTCTTCCTCGAAGTGCCAAAAAGTTTAGGAACTGCTGTGCACTATGAGTAATTACTTGCTTGGAATCAATACCAACATTGTTAAGAAGTTGTTCTGCCTTCGTCAGCACACCGACATCTTGGCAAAAGTGGGCATCACTGCCAGTTGTTATCCAAGCGCCTAATCGCTTTGCAACTTCCGCAATTTGATAGCAGCGGTCGACGCTGCCTACTCGGCTGTGACCTTTCAAAGTGCTGTTATTGATTTCAATTGCCACGTTGTGCTCAACCGCACAAGCAATCACAGCTTCAAAATCAAAATCATAATTTGGATTACCTAAGTGACCTAAAGCGTCAACACGTCCGCCTCTGATAACATTGAGCAGTGCCTGAGTATGATCTTCTTTACTAGAAGGTCTAAAAACCGCTTCATGAAAACTCGCAATCACCCAATCCAGTTTTTCATCCAAGGTAGGATGGATATCCACTTCACCTTCAACGTTCATAATGTTGGATTCAATACCGCGAATAATCGCCACCCCTTCCAAGAAACGCGGAACAACACGCTGGTTGGCAAAGAACCAGTAATGAGGCGCTCCAGGCATAGTTTCAGCGTGGTCAGTCATACAAAACATTGCGAGATTATTCTGCTTTGCCAGTTTGGCATTTTCAATCAGGGTACTGTATGCGTGACCGCTAGCGTAAGTGTGGGTATGGGTATCTACTTCGAGTTTCATTTTTCTTTCCTTACATCACGATATACGCAGTGTATCAGTCCCACTCTGAACTACAACCGTACAGCATAAGTAAAACTAGATGAATATCAGCCCACACCTGATTACAAGTCAGATTGACGGTCATTTTGCTTTGTGCTTCGGGTGGGAGATTACAAATAGAAAGCTTAATAAGTTAATGATTTTGTGAAATTTTCAATAACTATTTTTACGGATATTTTTTGCAACTTTTCTAAGTTCGACAATACTTATACAACCATTTGTTGAAGGGATTCTGCATGAAGCGCCGCTACTCACTCAGTATTCACATTAGTACTCTTTTTTTCATATTAACGGCTATTGTAGGAGCGGTACTGATTAGCATTAGCTCTCACCATGCAAAACAGCTACTCAGTGGCAGCGCTCAAGAGTTGAGCCAAGAAAACAGTCGCAAACTAGAATCGACTTTTCAAAAAAGCATCGCGCCTATTTTGTCCACCTTAGATTTCATGGCTTACAGCAGTTTCATCGATGATAACGAGCCACCCTCAGAACGAGCTCGTTGGCTTTCATCAATGCGCTTATTGTTTGAACGTCAGGCCAGCTTAGTGGCGTTGTATTTCGGCAATGAAGATGGCGATTTCACCATAGTTCGCCCCTTGTTTGACAGCCAATCCAGAGAACGCGTTAATGCGCCGGATACCGCCCGCCTATTCATTAACTACACCAAGATGGATGGTACCAACGAATACATTTTCTTCGACCAAAACCTCCTTCGAGTAGGATATGTTAATCATCAAGGCAACCAGTTCGACCCACGGACGCGACCTTGGTACACCTCTGCGGAAGAAGATGATGTGATTCGTTTAACGGAACCTTATGTGTTCTATCTGTTTCAAACTCCAGGCGTCACACTGTCACGCAGATCCGCAGATGGTCAAAAGGTCGTAGGTGCCGACTTTACGCTGGATTCGCTTTCACAAGAGCTTTCTCAAATCGGCTACTCGCAAAATGCTAAGCTGGCACTGTTTGATCACCAGTTCCGAGTATTAGCTCAGCACAATACGTCATTAAGTCTGTCTGATGATGAACAAACGACTCAGCAGAAATTAAACAACAGCATCTTTACCCCTGTCGCCAACCGAATCAGCAGTTCAACCTTGTATGAAACCGTTGAGCGTGACGATGAATCTTGGTCTGTCACTCTGACCCCTGTTGCTTTAAGCCCAAGCATTCATTTGCTTTTAGCCGATGCCACTCCGCAGGACGACTTGATCGCCAGCTTGCTTTCAATGCGAAACAAACAACTGCAAGCCGCCTTTGCACTGATGGCGATTTGCTTTACCGCGGTATGGATTATCTCTGCTCGCCTCGCGAAACCATTAGTGAACTTAATGGAGCTGACAGACAACATTACCCGCTTCGAATTCAAGAAAACTCGTTATCCAAAAAGTGTGATTAGGGAGGTGGCGAACCTCACGAAATCAATAGAGCTGATGGAACACACGCTACACGACTTGCTAAGGCTTCTTCGTGATACCGCGTCGAATCAGGAATTTAGTGTGTTGGCAAAAACCATCACCCATCAGAGTTATCTGGTCACACGCGCCGAGACGATTCAACTTTACACCTACTCTCCTGAAAAAGAGACGTTCACCAACGTCGCAGACCACGCCATCATTCCATTTAAAATCGACCTAAACTCGTTGATTACAGGAACGCCGTGGTTAATGGCAGAACTCAATAAAGGAGAAACAGTTCATTTAACCCGAAGCGACAATATTTTGAAGAAGCATCAGGACTGTCTGTACAACTCGGATATCTATTTCTTTCCGCTGCTTAACCGTCAAAAACAGCTAGTTGGCGTATTAAATCTGGGGTACGAGCGCGCCATTACTTCAGAGCAATATGACAAGCATGCCTTCTTGCGAGAGCTTTTAAGCTTTGCCGAAATTGCCAAAGACAACATCGACAAGATTCAACAACAAAAAGACATGTTGAATGCCTTCGTTACCCTTATCGCATCCGCCATCGATACCAAATCCCCGTACACGGGAGGTCACTGCCAACGTGTACCAGCACTGACCAAGATGCTGGCAGAAGTCGCAGACAAAGATACTCACTACTACCGCAATTTCTCAATGACTAAGCCGCAGTGGGAAGAACTCAATTTAGCGGCTTGGCTACACGACTGCGGCAAAGTGACCACTCCTGAATACGTAGTGGACAAAGCGACGAAACTCGAAACCATTTATGACCGAATACATGAAGTTCGTATGCGTTTTGAATTACTGAAAACACAGGCCGAAGCGGATTACTGGCAAGGCGTTGCTTTGGGGGGCGATGAAAGCCAGCTTAAAACGACCTTGACTCAGACTCAGCACTCATTGGATGAAGACTTTGCTTTCGTTGCTAAATGCAACATCGGCGGTGAATACATGTCTGATGAAGACGTTGCCCGATTAGAGACCATTGCGCAAAAACAGTGGAAGCGAACCCTTGACGATCAATTGGGTATTTCATGGATTGAGGCACAACGAGCGGGAGAAAAACAACCATTGCCAGTGATGGAAAACCTCATCGCGGACAAACAAGTTCACCAAGTAAAATGGGAAGCGAACAACAATCCGAAAAACACATGGCAAGAACCTTTTGTTCTTCAGCCGGGCGAATACCAATACAACCGTGGCGAGTTATACAACCTCTCAATTCGTGGTGGCACATTGAATAGCGAAGAGCGCTTTATGATTAATGACCATATAGTGCAAACCATCACTATGCTGCAGCGTTTACCCTACCCTGAACATCTTAAGAATGTTCCTGACATTGCAGGTGGTCACCATGAACGTATGGACGGTAAAGGTTACCCGAGAGGCTTACACGAAGAAGAACTTTCTGTTCAGGCAAGAGTTATGGCTATCGCGGACGTGTTTGAAGCCTTAACCTCCAATGACAGACCTTACAAACAGGCCAAAACCATTGATGAATCGATCTCAATCATGACCAAAATGGCAACCTCGGGACACATCGACCCGAAACTTTATCTGCTCTTTCTAGAACAGGATGTGTACCAGAAATACGCCGACATGTTCTTGGAAAAATTCCAGCACAGTGACATCGATAAAGAAGAACACATCAAAACAGTGAAAGCGTATATGAAACAGCAATTCTAAACCGGTTAATAGAGTCACAAATTTAGGCTCTATGATCAGTGAAGAATGAATTTATGGTTACAAATCGAACAAAAGTTAATCGATTGCGCGATCAATAGTTGATGTGTGTCAAATTGTCGTAGACAATACCGACCTCGTGTTGGTTTGAAGTCACATTTTGATACCAAATCAGCCATGTCCCGATGTCCAATGTAAAATAATGACATTGAGTACAAAGGGCGTTTCGGTTTTTCTAATTACAGAAATAGACAAAACCAATTACTTATTTGTGCATTGCGCTGCTAGGGTAAGCCATTGCTAAATATACCCAAACAACTCCATTGGTTTTTGGGCACACCTAGTTTCTAAGGGAAAGAAGATGTTAATACCTGAAAACAGCAGCATCGTGATATTTGGTGCTTCGGGCGATTTAACCTACCGCAAGTTGATTCCTGCTTTATACCACCTATACGCAAGCAACCAACTGCCAAAATCCTTTGCAATCTTAGGCGTAAGTCGTACTGAATACAGTGACGACTCTTACCGAGAAAAATTGAAACGCTCGCTTCAAGAATTAGAGAAAACCGAACCTGAGATTCTTGATGCTTTTTGTGAATACATTCACTATCAAGCCATCAATACGTCGGATGTCGAAGATTATGTAAAACTGAAAGACCGCTTAAACTCTCTTTCAGACCAATACGCATTTGAACAACGTAACACCCTGTTCTACCTTGCTACCCCTCCTAGCCTTTATGGCGTGATCCCTTCTTGCCTTGCTGCTCACGGCTTAAACGATGAAAAAGATGGTTGGAAACGTCTGATTATCGAAAAACCATTCGGCTACGACTTAAAATCAGCACAAGAACTGGATATCGAAATTCACCACCATTTCAAAGAACACCAAATCTACCGTATTGACCACTACCTAGGTAAAGAAACCGTTCAAAACCTACTTGTGTTCCGCTTTGCAAACGGTATGTTTGAGCCACTTTGGAACCGTAACTTCATTGATTACGTTGAAATCACTGGTGCTGAATTCCTAGGTGTAGAAGAGCGCGGTGGTTACTACGACGGCTCTGGTGCAGTGCGTGACATGTTCCAAAACCACTTGCTACAAGTGTTAGCGATGATCGGTATGGAACCACCAGCGGCTATCAACGCGGATTCTATCCGTAATGAAGTGAACAAGGTTCTGCAAAGCCTTCAGCCTTTGTCTGAAGATGACCTACGCAACAACCTTGTACTTGGTCAATATACCGAATCAGAAGTGCGCGGTAAGTTCTTACCGAGCTACCGTGATGAACCAGGTGTAGCGGAAGACTCTCGTACAGAAACATACGTAGCATTGAAGATGTTTATCAACAACTGGCGTTGGAATGGCATTCCTTTCTACGTGCGCAGTGGTAAACGTTTACCGACACGTGTAACTGAAGTGGTTATCCACTTCAAACGCACTCCTCACCCTGTATTTGGTAAAAATGCGCCTGAGAACAAGCTGATCATCCGCATTCAACCAGACGAAGGCATCCTAATGAGCTTCGGTCTTAAAGAGCCGGGCGCAGGCTTCAAAGCAAAAGAAGTTTCTATGAACTTCCACTACGCATCGCTAGAAGAAACGAAGATGCTGACTGCTTACGAGCGCTTACTGCTAGACGCATTAAATGGTGACGCAACGCTGTTTGCTCGTACTGATGCGGTAGAAGCTTGTTGGAAATTCGTTCAACCTATTCTGGACTTCAAACAAGACCCGCAATCCCTATACGGATACGCCTGTGGTACTTGGGGTCCAAAAGAATCAGACGACCTTCTTATTAATGATGGAAGAGCATGGCGCTTCCCATGCAAAAACCTTACAGACACGGATTACTGTGAACTATGATCAATTCAAAGATTTTTCAAACAGCTGAGCAGGTTGTTGAATCACTAGCGAATGAAATGCAACGCTACAGTGAACAAGGCACGCCTGTGCATATTTCACTGTCTGGCGGTAGCACACCAAAAATGCTGTTTAAGTTACTGGCGAGTGCACCTTATGCAAACGCTATTCAATGGCAAAACCTACATTTCTGGTGGGGTGATGAACGTTGTGTTGCGCCTGATGATGCAGAAAGCAACTACGGCGAAGCAAACGCACTGCTATTTAGCCAAGTAAACCTTCCAGCAGAAAACATCCACCGTATTCGTGGTGAAGATGAGCCACAAGCAGAAGCTGAGCGTTTCGCAAAAGAAATGGCTGACGTTATCCCGTGCGAAAATGGCACTCCTGTTTTCGATTGGATCCTGCTTGGTGTTGGCGCTGATGGTCATACAGCATCACTGTTCCCTAACGTTACTAACTACGCAGATGAAAATCTGTCTGTAGTGGCAACGCATCCAGAATCTGGTCAACTTCGCGTATCGAAAACAGCGAAAGTTTTGGAAGCAGCAAAACGTATTAGTTACCTCGTTCTTGGTGCAGGTAAA
Source organism: Vibrio plantisponsor (assembly GCF_013041605.1). Lineage (GTDB taxonomy): Bacteria > Pseudomonadota > Gammaproteobacteria > Enterobacterales > Vibrionaceae > Vibrio > Vibrio plantisponsor. The sequence continues at coordinate 60,540 of NZ_JABEQC010000013.1, forward strand.
ACCGAGATCGTTAATGAAATTCACACTACTCCAGCCGCTGAACTTCCTTATCCAGCAGCAAAAATTCAGTCAAAGACTGGCGAAACAGAGTGGTATTTAGATTTAGACGCAGCAGCAAAGATTGCGTGAAGGAGAGAAACAAATGAAAGGTGATATCGGTGTAATCGGCCTGGCGGTTATGGGTCAAAACCTGATCCTAAACATGAACGACCACGGCTTCAAAGTGGTTGCTCACAACCGTACTGCGTCAAAAGTTGACGAGTTCCTAGAAGGTCCAGCGAAAGGCACTAACATCATTGGTGCGTACACTCTAGAAGAGCTAGTAGAGAAACTAGAAACTCCTCGCAAAGTGATGCTTATGGTTCGCGCGGGTTCAGTAGTTGACGCATTCATCGATCAACTAGTACCACTTCTAGACAAAGGCGACATCATTATTGATGGCGGTAACACTAACTACCCAGATACTAACCGTCGCGTTGCTGCGCTACGTGAAAAAGGTATCCACTTCATTGGGACTGGTGTTTCTGGCGGTGAAGAAGGTGCTCGTTTCGGACCTTCAATCATGCCTGGCGGCGCACCAGAAGCTTGGGAAGCGGTTAAGCCAATCTTCCAAGGTATCTCTGCAAAAACTGATGCTGGCGAGCCATGTTGTGACTGGGTTGGTAACGACGGTGCTGGTCACTTCGTTAAGATGGTACACAACGGTATCGAATACGGCGACATGCAGCTAATCACTGAAGCTTACCAGTTCATGAAAGATGGTCTACGTATGTCTGCAGACGAGATGCAAGCTGTATTTGCTGATTGGGATAAGACTGAGCTAAACAGCTACCTAGTTGAAATCACAGCTGACATCCTTGGCTACAAAGATGAAGACGGTGAGCCACTTGTTGAGAAAATCCTTGATACTGCTGGCCAAAAAGGTACAGGTAAATGGACAGGTATCAACGCGCTAGACCTAGGCATTCCTCTAACTCTAATCTCTGAGTCTGTATTCTCTCGTTGTCTATCTGCACTGAAAGACCAACGTGTTGAAGCTGAAAAACTGTTCGGTAAAGTGATTACTCCAGTTGAAGGCGACAAACAAGAGTGGGTTGATGCACTACGTCAAGCTCTGCTTGCTTCTAAGATCATCTCTTACGCTCAAGGCTTCATGCTAATGCGCGAAGCATCAAACGAGAACGGCTGGGACCTAAACTACGGTAACGTAGCGCTAATGTGGCGTGGTGGTTGTATCATCCGCTCTGCATTCCTAGGCAATATCCGTGATGCATTCGAGAAGAACCCAGAACTTGCGTTCCTAGGCTCTGACGAGTACTTCAAGAACATTCTACAAAGCAGCCTAGTGGCATGGCGTAAAGTAGCTTCTAAATCTCTAGAAGCAGGTATCCCAATGCCATGTATGACTTCAGCTCTAACGTTCCTAGACGGTTACACTACGGCTCGTCTACCAGCGAACCTGCTACAAGCTCAACGTGACTACTTTGGTGCTCACACTTACGAGCGTACTGACCGTGCACGTGGTGAATTCTTCCACACTAACTGGACTGGTACAGGCGGCAACACTGCGTCTACTACTTACGACGTTTAATTGTTATAAGTGACCAAACTGAAAAGGGATGCTTGATGCATCCCTTTTGTTTTATTGGCCAGAACTTTAGTGTTTGTGCTTTGCTGCCGGTACTAATATATACGTTTCTTTGTTGTGACCTTTCTTCTTGCCCGGGTGTTTTCCATGCACTGGATGATCATGGTAATGGCGCTCTTCCACCACTTTTACTACTTTCACTCTTTCGACCGTCTCGACTCTTCTAGTATTACAGTCGCCCGTTTTTATTGAGACATCTCTGTTTGCAACAGATACGCAGCCTAATTCTATGTCTACTTGTGAATCCGATGCCTGAGCGTGAGTTGTCATTGCTGCACTTAGCAGAAGTAATGGTGAAATTATCCCATATCGTTTCATATTGGTTCCTTTTGAGCTGATTCGTCGCCAATTTAAACGTGTGTTAACAACTCACTCAATACGATGCCGGCAACACTGACAATCATCTAACCTACCCTGAACATGGCATTGAAGAGCGAATAAAAAAAGAGCACCAAACGGTGCTCTTCATGACATTTGAAACAAATGATTAATGAACTTTAAACTGCCCAACCACCTGCGAAAGATCGCTAGATGTACCACCTAGCTCACAGCTGATGTTGTTAGTTTCCGCAGCACTATCATTAAGCTGACCAATCAATGCCTGAATCGCTGCCATATTGCGGCTGACTTCTTCAGTCACATGGCTTTGCTGCTCAGCAGACGTTGCCATCAGGGTGTTTAGATCATTAATTTCAACGACTGAAGTCGTTACCGTGTTGAGTGACTCCATCACTTTATGTGTACTTTGCGATGTCGCTTCACAGCTCTTACGTGTGGTTTCCATCTTGCTCACGACATTTTCAGAAGTTCTGTTGAGCTTAGACAGCATATCATTGATCTGCCCAGTACTCTGCTGCGTGCGAGCTGCTAGCGCTCGAACTTCATCTGCTACTACTGCAAAACCACGACCTTGCTCACCTGCACGCGCAGCTTCAATTGCAGCATTCAATGCCAACAGGTTAGTTTGTTCAGCAATGTCGCCGATCACTTGAAGTACAGTACCTATTTGTTTGGTGTCTTGGTTCATAGCACTGATGGTATTCGACATTTCAGCTACATCCGATTCCAGCGCCGTAACACTGCGAACAGCTTGATTTACTGTTTGTTTAGATTCATCTGCGTAAGTGTTCGTTAGTTCAGTCAGCTTGGCTGCGTCTGCCGCACTTTGCGCGATAGAGCCAGCCGTTGCGCTCATTTCATCGATCGCAGTAATAACTTGCTCTGTTTCAATAGTATGCGCGTTTAGCATCTGCATGTTTGATTCAGACTGGCTGCTTAAATGGTTAACCGCTGAATCAATTTTCTCTGATGAGTTTGAAACTTCGATAAACATACCCTGAAGCTGTTCGATGAAACGGTTAATCGATGTTGAAATCTGACCGATTTCATCTTGCGAAGTTACACTTAGGCGTTGGGTTAGATCACCGTTTCCTTGAGAGAGATCTGCTACCAGTTCTTTTAGACGAAGCAAAGGTTTAAACGCAAAGTGCAGCATTGCAACACTTAAACCGATAATGATCACTGCACAAATTAATAGTGCCATAGTGATCTTCCAATTCAGGGCGTCGGTATTAGCTTGAATATTATCGAGATCGATATAGCCATTCAGTTTCCATAACTGGCCGCCAATATCAAACTTACGCTCAACAGGAATCAAGTTTTCACCTGTCTTATCAGAGAAAATCGTAATGTTGTTCTCCGAGATCAATTCCATATAGCTGCCAGAAAGAGAATAAGCTTCAAGAATCGGTTTCAAACCACTTAAGTTAAGAGTGAAGAAGTTCGATGACCCATCAAGATGTTTGATTGAAATATTTAGAGTTGGTTGACCATCGACAACAATAACCTCACTTACTGTTGGTTCAGCGGTAAGACTTTCTGACAGAGTGATGTATTTTTGTGTTTCATCCTGCTCTAGCACTCTGCCAGTATCATCAAAGGCATAGCTACTCGCTAAACGAACAATATGAGAAAAACCTGCAGACTCTTTGGTCGTCCCGATATCCATCATATTGAATTTAAGGCTTTTAGCGAGATTCAATTTGCCCTGTAACTCACCCTGCAGCGTTTTATTTACCAGCTCTATATTATGCTCAATTCTGGCAGTATCTGACTGATAGATGTATGTGCTGATAAAGTGGTTAACACTGAGATATGATACAAAAATGGTGATTGCAATGATGGCAACAATTAGCGATATAATCTTGTTCTTAAAGGAAAAACTCTTCATAAGTCTTCGCGTCCTTCACAAAGTTCTTAGCCTACTGATCCCGATAAAACAGTGAGCTGATGGTGAATAGAGTAATTATTATTATGCGGGGTGATCAGTTAACTGCTTGTTGACTACGCTTGATATAAACTCACTATCAAACTGACTTTCTACTCTTCGTCACAACAGCTGAAAGTGCGAGTTTTCCTACAACTAACTAAGCCTCATTTATTAGTGTCGGCTCATTCTATCCAAACTTAATATGAAACAATGAGTCTTAGTTCAAAATTGAGACAATATCGTTCGGTAAATGAGAACTCTGCCATATTTTTTTAAATTTTAAGGCCAATTTATCTGATACGTCGTTTCATTTTAATGAAGGCATTTTTCAACGTTACGGTTTCCACAAAAAAAGGAGCACCATTTAGTGCTCCTTTTTCAGTCATCTTGTGAAAGGCTATTTTTAGTTAACTTTGAACTGAGTAACGACGTCAGACAGATCCGTCGATGTGCCTCTCAGTTCCTGACTAATCGTGTTTGTTTGTGAAGCGCTATTATTAAGCTCGCCGATTAACTCCTGAATCGTTGCCATATTGCGACTGACTTCTTCAGTCACATGACTTTGCTGCTCAGCAGACGTTGCCATTAGCGTGTTCAAGTCGTTAATTTCTACTACCGATGTGGTAACTGTATTTAATGACTCCATCACCTTATGAGTGCTTTGCGATGTCGCTTCACAGCTCCTGCGCGTGGTTTCCATCTTGCTCACAACATTTTCAGAGGTGTTATTGAGCTTAGAAAGCATCTCGTTGATTTGCGCTGTACTTTGTTGAGTACGAGCTGCCAATGCTCGAACTTCGTCAGCTACCACTGCAAAACCGCGACCTTGTTCACCTGCACGCGCAGCTTCAATCGCAGCATTCAATGCCAGCAGGTTAGTCTGTTCAGCGATATCACCAATCACCTGCAGTACCGAGCCAATTTGTTTGGTGTCCTGATTCATCGCGCTGATGGTATTCGCCATTTCTGCCACATCCGCTTCCAATGCTGTCACGCTTTGCACTGCTTGGTTTACGGTTTGTTTAGACTCGTCTGCGTAAGCGTTGGTCAACTCAGTAAGCTTGGCTGCGTCTGCGGCACTCTGTGCAATTGAATTGGCGGTTGCGCTCATTTCGTCTATCGCAGTGATCACCTGCTCTGTCTCAATGGTATGTGCATTTAACATCTGCATATTTGATTGAGACTGATTGCTAAGATGGCTCACCGCAGTATCGATTTTGGATGATGAGCTGGAGACTTCAATAAACATCCCCTGAAGCTGTTCTATAAAGCGGTTAATAGACGTTGATATCTCGCCGATTTCATCTTTCGATGTAACACTTAAGCGTTGAGTTAAATCACCATTACCCTGCGAAAGATCCGCAACCAGTTCTTTTAAACGCAGTAGAGGTTTGAAGGCAAAATTCAGCATTGGCACGCTCAGACAGATAATAATTGCAGCCGAGATCAACAACGCTAGAGTAATGTCCCAGTTGAGACTGTCTGTATTGGTCTGGATATTATCTAGATCGATATAGCCATTCAACGACCAATTTTGACCATCAATTGTGAACTGTTTTGAAACTGGAATAACGTTGTCACTGGATTTATCGGAGAAAATGGTAATTTGGTTTGCCGATATAAGTTCCATATAGCTGCCCGGCAATGAATAGGCTTCGATAATGTCTTTCAGGTTGCTAATGTCGAGAGTAAAGAAGTTTGCCGAACCATCGTATTTTTTGAGTGAGATACGAACCGTTGGCTTTCCATCCACCATTTCCACACTGCTCATAGTCGGTTCTTCCGTTAACTGTTCAGCCAACTTCAGGTATGTTTCCGTCTGCTCATCATCAAGCGAGTTAGCAGTATCATCGAAAGCATAGCCATTCGTTACTAACACAATGCTCGCAAAGCCTGTCGACTCTTTGGTGTCTGCGATATCCATCATGCTGAAATTGAGACTTTTCGTCAGTGTTAACTTTTCTTGCAGTGCTCGCTCTAGCTGCGCAGTAACCAAATCAATATTGTGTTTGATTCTTGCCGTGTCTGACTCATAGATATAACCACTGATAAAGTGGTTCACACTCATATATGACACAAAAATGGTCACAGTAATAATGCTAGCAATCAGCGCTATAATTTTGTTCTTAAAAGAAAAGTTTTTCATGTATATCTGTATCCCTACTACAAAATGACTAGCATTGTTTTAAATAATCAATGGATTAGGATTTATATGCGCTAGACAAAATTTACTTGTTGTTACATTTGCCCGCCGATTGTAACACCAATTGAGAATATTAATTAATAATGTTCTCAACTCATTAGCTTGGTGAATATCACTTTTTTGATGCCACCCATCAGTAAACCAGCTGAAGGCTTAACGTTTGGCCGCATGGAGGTCGCTGGCTAAACTTCGCCATTCATAGACAGTCTCTTTGAAGTGTTCAATCTGTTTGGGAGTAGAGAGATGGACAATACTGAGTATGTATTCGTTTGATGTCTGCTCGTTGTAATTAAGCTTTGCCTTGAACACAGAGCTATAGGACTCCTCTTGTGAAAAGAGAAGTTTTTGCAATCGCTGATTGAATTCAGCTTGGTTATGGCGTTGATTCAACAGTGCTTGGATCTCGTTTCGTTGTACTTTTTGAAACGCTATCCAGTCGTAGGTTGTTATTTGTAAAGCGTTCGCCCATTGTCCTGCCAATTGTTCTTGGTCTGCAGTTAGAGAACCTAACCATTGTTCCATACGATCAATAATTCGTTCTTCATACTTGGCTCTGGTTTCACTTTCGTTCAAATCCGCATACTTATCGGCGTATTTTTGATGCCGTTTTTCTAAACCACGCATAAATTCATCCACCTGTTTGTCTGACAAAGCGGTGGTTATTGGAAAAATACTCGGAAAGATTTGCGTCACTAAACTCTGGTAATGCTCATAAATCCAATCTCTGTGCTGTTGAAGCTGATCAAGTGTGAGAGTTTTAGGATTGAGTTCAAGCAGTTGATCAAACTGCACAATATAGTTGCTTAGCTCTTCAGTTTGATGCCATTGGCTGAGCGCATCAATTTGCGTTTTCACCAAACTTTCCTGCTGATCTGTCAAAGTCACATAATCATCTAGGTACTCAAGAATAAACCAGTCCATATTATGGTAAACAAACTTGGTACTGCACCCTGCAAGGAGTAGTACCGACATCAACAGCAGCGTTATTCTTTTCTTCATAACCACGTCCCTAGTCGTCCTTTCTGCCGCCAAGTCACCTTTAAAAACATCACTTCTAAAACATAGCTGTTCTAACACCAGATGCGAAGATGAACATAGCTATATAGCCTTTTCTAGTTGAATAACTAAACATTCAGGTATGCGTATGAGAAACACAACATTGAACGTAATCAACTGATTTTTAAACTTGCATACGCAATGAGTCAATTATTGCGACAACTCTTTTTCTAAAATTAAATGATAATAGTTTGCATATGCATTTTCTTTGACAATATAATCATGCCCTTCGCAGTGTATGCGAATTCGTTTCATCACTATCTTTTCAACAAGGACAAAAGTAGGTTCCAATAAATGATTCAGAAACTGATTAGCCTTTCTACTTTGCTGTTTGCTTCTTACAGCTTTGCACAAACGACAACTATTACGGACGTGCTTGATCGTGAAGTTACTTTCGATGCGCCTGCAAAACGCGTTGTCGTCGGCTTCTATCCAGAAGATTACATGGCAATTGGTACGGAAGCTGCGTATGACAACGTTGTAGGTATGTCTAAATACATTTGGCAAGCGCGCTCAGCAAACTGGGAAATGAACGTTAAGCATCGCCCTTCTCTAGACGAGATTGCCGCTATTGGCCGCGTTGATACCAACACTTTCTCTGTAGAAAAAGTCATCAGCCTTAATCCGGATCTCATCATGCTGGCTGACTGGCAATATAAAGCCTTGGGTAGTGATATCCAACGCCTTGAAGGCGCGGGTATTCCCATTGTAGTGGTGGATTACAACGCTCAAACTTTAGAACGTCACATTAAAAGTACCGAGCTAATCGGTGTGATCACAGGTCAAGAAGAACGTGCAGCGAAAATCGCTAAAGAGTACAAGCAGAACATCGAAATGATCACTGCGCGTTTAGAAAAAGCGAACCTTCCAAAGCCAAAAGTTTACACTGAATTCGGCGCTTCAGGCGTAAACGAAATCGGCTACACCTTCGGTAAAAACATGTGGGGTGCTATCTCTACTGTAGCCGGTGGCGACAACATTTCTGCACCTTATGTTGAATGGTGGGGCAAACTAAACCCTGAGCAAATCATTGCAGCAAACCCAGATGTGATCGTTATGACTGGCTATGAAAATGGCGGCAGCGATGCAATGGTAATGGGCCAAGGTGTAGAAGAGTCGGTAGCGAAAGAACGTTTAGAAGGATTCAAAAAGCGTACGGGCTGGTCTTCAATTTCAGCAGTTAAAAACAACCGTATGTACGCAGCTTACCACGGTGCATGTCGTACCATTCTTGATGGTGCAATGATTCAGTTCTACGCAAAAGCAATGTACCCAGAAGTATTTGCAGACTTGAACCCAAATCAAGCATACCTAGACTTCTACAAAAACTACCTACCAGTAATACCTGAAGGTACGTTTGTTACTGAGCTGTAATAGAAGGCAGAGATTAAAAAGCCAGTACCTCACGTACTGGCTTTTACTGTTAATTAGTAACGTTAGTTAAATAAGGGGGGCATCTGGCAAGCAATAATCTCTTCTCCTTCATATTCAATTTTTGTCACCAGCTCTCCACCTTCAATAATGGTATCTTTAATTCCCATACGATTCATATCGTCGTTCGAATAAAACCATCCTTCTGAGTACCGCTGCTTTGAACAATTTTCGGTCGCTGTTTGGCCATAAGTTGCTATTTGTTTATCGACACCAATTGAATTGTAGAAAGCTTGCTCTCTAATTCGTACTTTATTTAAAGATCTGTCTCTTCTCTGTTCATTTGGTACACTAGGTCGCCATAGATCATCTTATTGCATAGCCCCACCATGCCAACCAACTAATGAGTCTCTCTTAATCACAACTTTTTAGCTGCTGGTAAAATGTAATTGGCGCAAGCTGAAAAACATAGCTTCCTGACATCCACATCCACATTATGCTCTCTGATGAAATAACCAAATTCTATTCCAGCTGCTATATCACCACCAGGACTAGTTATTATTAATTTTGTAATTGGTTTTTCATTATTCCTTGCAATCCGTATTGCTCGTAAAACCGCTTCACCAGTTATCATTCCATCATAAATAAGTGTCTGATTAGTTATAGTAATGTTCTCATTACCTGAGGAAATGGTATCTTGGGTGGCAATATAACAATGAAAAGAAGTTTTATTTTAAAGGGCACATTTGTACTCATTGAGAAATTTAAATTTATAACCATTCTCTTAAAAACGAAATAAGACTTAACAGAGATTTGAAGCTACAACGCTGAGTGATTAAAACTTGTTACTTCAGTGATACAGCCCCCACATAGCATTAATACTCTATCTGCAGAAGCTATCGTTTCCGGGCGATGGGCAATCATTAAAATTGGGAGTCCAATAGCTTTGAAGCTATTACATACAAACGATTCTGTTTGGATATCTAAACTGCTCGTTGCTTCATCTAAAATCAGTAATTGAGGCTTTTTATACAAAGCTCGAGCGATTAAAATACGCTGTTTTTGTCCACCAGATAAACTTGCCCCCATCTCACCAACGAGTGTGTGATAACCCATATTCAACTGCTCAATGTCATTATGCACACCTACTTTTTGCGCACATTCAACAACCCAGTCTTCGTCTATGTCGTTAGTAAATAACGTTATATTCTCAAAAACTGAACCACTAAATAATTGATCTTCTTGCAATACAGAACCAATACGTAACCTACGATCTTTGATAGAAAGATTCGAGTCACCAAAAAATCGAATACAACCTGACGTAGGTTTATAAATACCTAAAAGAAGCTTTGAAATCGTTGACTTTCCACATCCAGATGGACCAACTAACGCGACAATTTCTTCTTTCATTAGTTGAAACGAGGCGTTACTTAATAAAAGAGGTTCAGACGGACCGTATGAAAACGTAATATTAGAAAAATCGATTAATATGTCACTTTCAACTTTTATGACATTACTGTTAGATTGCAAACTGAAGTCGTCACTCTGTTCTTTATCTGTCAGCACGATATCTGCGAGCCTTTCGTTATAGACAGCCAGCATTTTGTATTCAAAATACTTATCGATTAATGAGCTAATACTGCTGGAAAATCGTGCTTGATAAGATAGAAAGGCGATCAACATACCAATAGTAAACTGTCCACTTAACACGGAATTGGCGCCAAACCAAAGTACTGCGGCAGAAACTAAACTGATAATCATGACGTTTATTGTGTTGTATATCATACCTAGCTTAAGCTCATTGAGCTCAGCGTTTCGCCTGTTGATATTTAAATTGCTCCACGCAGATTCACGCCATGGAAGAGCCCCATTTACACGTAAACTCAACACTCCTCTCACGGTTTCCAAGAAATAGCTCTCTTCCTGCGTATTCGCTTCCCAAGTGTTTTCCTCAGCACGTTTAAACGCTCCAAACCATAAAAAGCGCAATACCACATATAACACAGCAGCAACGACAGCAACTGCTGAAAGGACCGGGCTATACAGTAGCATTACGGATAACGTGCCAATGACCAAAACCAAGTCGATTAGGGCTTGTATTGCACTTGTTGTTAATGTTTGCTGGATAACGTTAATCGCTTCAAACTTAGCACTGATACTCCCGATATCTCTTTTCTCGAACCACTCGATAGGTAAACGGAATAAATGATGGAAAATATTGGCAGTCCATTGCATATTAAAATTAACCGACAAAGTGATCGTCGCCCACTCTTTGGCTAAGCTGATCAATGTTTGTGCCGCCGTAATAAGCAAAATAGCGAAGATAATCAACACTAATAAATTGTCATCATAACCAACTAAAACTTCGTCAATTACTATCTGATTCAACATTGGCAGTAGCAAGGCTAGTGCTTCCAGCACCAATGCGAATGTAAAAATTCTAATTAAAGACGTTTTTAAACCAATCGTCTTACCAATCAACTCTGAGAGTTTCGTCTGCTCTTTCTCGTCGCGTTTTATAAAATCATGTGTGGGAGACAACTCAAGTGCTATTCCTGTAAAATGCTTGTTCACCTCAGACAAACTCAAAGTGACGACTCCATTTGCAGGATCATGAATAACAACTTTGTTTCGTTTAACCGCTTTGAGAACAACAAAGTGATTTAGGTTCCAATGAAGGATACAGGGAGTTCTCAACTGATCTAACTCCTCAAGCTCAAGCCTTACAGGTCTACCTGACAAATTTAATAGCTCTGAACATTCAATAAGTCTTGAGAAAGACATGCCATGCTGCGTAATTCCAAACTTTGCTCTTAAGTGTCTTAAACTAATTTTGTGACCATGCCAATTAGCAATCATTGCCAAACAAGCCACACCACACTCAGCATTTTCTGTCTGACGCACTAAAGCGAGCTTCTTACCCCACCCCCAATCTAACTGACTCTTCATTTCCACGTTTTAGATCTTCCCTTTTATTGTATATAGAGGCTCCAATATCCACTCATAAACTTGACGAGTATCTAACTCAACATCAGCCACAACTGTCATGCCTGTTACCAAATGTTCTTCATGCCCATAAACCGTTATCGTAGGCTTCGTAAGCTCCACTTTTACTTGATATATCCCTTCTAACTTTTTCTTTTTAATTAGATTACTGTTCGCAATCATTTCAGGGGCAACCGCTGATTTTGAGACGCTGCTAACCACCCCTGTCTGAACGCCAAACTTTTCATAAGGGAATGCATCAAACCTCAGCCTTACAGTTTGACCGACTTCGATAAAACCGATGCTACGGCTAGGAGCGTACAGTTCAACAAACGCTTGTTCGCTCTCTGGCACGATGATGAGTAGTGGTTGCGCATTCGTTACCGCGTGGCCTTCATCTACCAAGATCGATGCAACGATACCGTTAATAGGAGAGACAACCAGGCTGTCACTCTGGTACAAAAACTCAGCTTTACTTTGGATTTTTTCCTCAAGTTGTCTATCTAACTCTTTCAAAACTATCGCTAAATCGATATCTAAATTGACGAGCCGAGTCGCTTGATTTTCCTTTTCTCTTAATAGCCTTTTTAAATTTAAATGATTGTTCTCAGATTGAGTTTGTTTAGAAAGTAACTCCAACTGCTGCTTCTGATATTCAAGCTCTGACAAATAATTATTGTTTAATAGCGATTTCTGCTTATCGACGAGTTGCCTAGTCAACAGCAATTCTTGGTTAGAGAACTTCAATACATTTTTTAATATACGAATTTCAGAATCCAATCTGGCAATATCTTCTATTAAAGCTTTTCGCTCTAAGTCTGCTTTATCTGATTCTTGTTGTCGCCTTTCCAGCAAAAGCTGATATTGAGATTCAATCGATACCAATATCCTCTGCTTTACACCCGTTCCGGATTCATCAAAACGCTCGGTTTTTATTTCATAAAGAGGGGTCAATGCTTCTATTTTGTCCCCTTCTTTAACAAATAGCTTTTCCACATAACCGGTATCGTTCGCTTGGACTTTAACTGTTCCACCTAGAGGACTGACAATTCCAACCAATGTTTCCCTTCGGGTATACTCTGAAAAACTAACAAAAATAATAACTAACAACAGAAGAATGACAGAAAGGCACAAGTAAACATTTTGATTAAATGAGGCTTTAAGTAAAATTCGCCCCTCGCCATCCATTTTTTGAGATTCAAAGTAACCAGTACGATATAGATTTTTTTTTATCATTTAACTCACTAAGTATTAACCTTAAAAACCAAACCAATTAATTGATACAAATACGATATACATCTAAATGTTAAGAAATCGATAGCTATAAATCTTCCCATTTTTTTATATTTTTTGACACCCTCTGATAAAAGTAGAAAAAAGACAATATAATTGAACATACAAGAGGATAGAAAAATAACTCATACAAATAATAATTATTAGAATTAATGAGAGAAAAAACATAAAAAATAAACAACCATGCTGGATATATCTTTACCACATTACACATAAAACCATCATAATGGAAAGGTTTGATCTTTAAACCAAACTTATTTAATAGCTCCACATAAACAACAACTTTAATTCCTTTAGATTTGAGTTCATTTTTTGCATTTTTATATTTAACATCAAAATTATTACTCATATTTCCTCCTATTGAAAATGAGGTGTTAAAAATTAACACCTCTCAAGCGAAATTAATAACCACCTCTACCGTTAAAACAACCACCAGAATATGACCCCACAGTGCCTCCAACAAACCCACCTAAAGGTCCTCCAGTCATATAACCACCAATAGCACCGGCAAGAGTATTACCTACACAGTTAGGGCTCAGGGGTCCATAACCAGGACGATTATAAGTGCCTTTTGATGCAGGATATCCACTAGAACGCTGGCTTGAAGATCCACCGCGTCCACCATCACCACCGCCATCAACCAATAAAACTTCATTTTCAGTTAAGTTATACATAACAACTTCCTTTTATTAATACAGTAAAAGAGTATGGCGCTCTTTGGCAAATAAAATTAAAACATCAGATTTCCATATAATAAAAAATTAAACCATTAACAAAAAAACAACCAGAACCAACTTTAATATAACTAAACATGCGGATTGAATGTTACTCACTACCTTTTGTAACATTTACAATAAATTTAAAGAAAACATTTACCCCTATAATTAAAAAAATTACTATTGAAAGAAATCCTCTTACTCCTGATGGAAAAGATACACCTAATACATAATAGAGAAGAAATGTCCCTATAAGGGAAGAAAAAAAAGCAATTATCATAGAGCCTCCTTTTTAGCCTCAGTTACCTGAGGCTAAACGCCAAATCAATTTAATAGACCAACACAAGTGAAAACTTATAATTAACGGCAGTACTATCTAAACAATAGAGGCTAAATGACTACAATTACCCTTAACACAGAGTAGTAGATAACTCATCGGTTTGAACACCTATACCAAGTAACCATCAACTTCTCATTCATGTATAACATTACTTTCACCTGACATCACATATTTTCATTAATGACAGATTCTACGTATTTTTTTCTTTTTAGCGTTTTAACAACTGCAACTAGACCAAAAATCAACATGAAAGTAGATAAGTAAAAAATGAATGTACCGGCTGGTTTTATGAAAATAAACAACGAAGAAAGAAAAATAGAAATATAGTGAGGATATAGTTCCGGCTTGCATTTATAACCAGAAGAATATTTCTCTACCATCACTCGTCCCCACATAGTCTTATGAAAAATGAAATATTTTCCATTCCTATATAAAACCCCGTCTTTTTTAAAAATATCTTCAATATTTATCATTTCATTTCCTCAACTATTAGTTAATAGTCCGCACTAACGCGGACTACCATCCTCTCTATAGACCTCTACCACCAGCCATACCTGCAAACCCCTGAGCTAATCCGATTGCCGAAGATACACATGCAGCCGCTCCAAATCCCGTAGAAAAGCTAGCTGGATTACAGGTACCTACAACTCCAATTACACTACCGCTGATCCCTAGTAAATTTTGTTTTTGTTCAAGTGTCGACCTTCTAGCTTGGTCTATCATTGCAATTCTTGAAACCGGATATCCATTAGAAGAGCGTCCCGAAGATCTACCTCTACCACCATCACCACCGCCATCAACCAATAAAACTTCATCTTCAGTTAAGTTATACATAACAATTTCCTTTTATTAATGCAGTAAAAGAGTACTGCGCTCATAAGTAATTAACCAAAATTCTAAAGGATCAACCATACTTTCCTTTTCCTGATAATTAATCAGGATAGAGAAATGACAGTAGCGAATAACAATGAAATAAAAAACATCATTCTTTAATTTAAATTAAAGCACATAAAACCATTAACAAATATAACCACATACAACGAATTAATGGGATGTGTTTCTTAATATATAAAATACATAAGTTGATCTTATTTCAAAAATTATAACTTTTAACAACAGAAACGCCAAATACACAGAAGATAAATAGCGCAAAAAAATGTTGTATCGCCTATAAAAAACGAAAAGTAAATCATCATAAAAATAAAGATAAATCTATATAACTCTTCCTTTCCACACACCAAACCCCACCAATATCAGTTATAACAACAGAGCCATAAATTGACTTAGAATATACTTTGACACGAGATTTACTAATAACTTTTACATCTTCAAAATGTTCTTCAAACCTATCCAAAATAATGTCCCACCTCAAAAAATTTATCACCTCTCCAAAAAAATCTATTCTAGAGAGGCTAAAAATTTAATTAGTATTGCAGCTATTACCATTGGTATTGCAACTGTTATTACTATGGCAATTACTGCTACTATTCGCTCCATTATTAGAATTATTACTATTACCAATTACACCACACTGATGAGCAGCGTTAGCCCAACCAAGTCCAGCAGCAACAAGACCTAAGAATGATGAATAAACTGCAGCAACACTAGAAATATAACAACCGGTGCTGCCTTTACTACTGCGACTACCTCTACCACCATCACCACCGCCATCAACCAATAAAACTTCATCTTAAGTTAAGTTATACATAACAATTTCCTTTTATTAATGCAGTAAAAAAGTACTGCGCTCATACGTAATTAACCCAAACTCTAACGGGTCAACCATATTTTCTTTTTTCCTGACAATTCATCAATATAACCAAATAGGTTCGGAAGCCAGGTGATACATTCAAGTAGTATTTTGAAAACCGGGGCTTTAAACATTTGAGTTAAAGAAATATCATTCTTTAAGTCGTAATCATTGATATATGACAATACTAAATAAAAATAAATAACGAAATTGAGTGATGCTAATACAATTGGGATCCATATATTAAATACAGCTAACACTGTTAACAGAATAAACGTTGATGGAAATATATATTGAGTAGCCGTAACAAAAAACCACGGTGTTGAGCATAAGCCAGCAAACCAATGTGTTTTCCATGCGATTTTATAAGCCTCGACACGCCCCCTGGCCCACCTTCTTCTTTGTTTAAATAGACTTTTCGTATCTAACGGACATTGCGTTTTAGCTTTTGCCTTAGGTGCGTAACCTGTTTTGTATTGATTAGAGATAGCTTTCCAGCACCATGCAATATCTTCAACTAACCATTCACTCCAACCTCCTAACTCTTTCACAACTGATGCTCGATGAGCAACGAAAGCGCCAGCCATTACGGGAACAAAACCTAATTTGTCTTGTGCTGTGCGTATAGCCCCATAAAAACTAATGTGCTCGTAATGCTGCAATAGCCCAACAAAACTACTTTTATAATTAGAAGGCGTAATGTAGCCACATACTGCCGCGTATTTGTCATGCGACCACAATTTTTGGACGAGTTCTATTATTCCGTTTGGCTGTATAAAGGTATCACTGTCCACTACGATGTAGACTTCACCAGTGGCGATCCCAAGTTGTAATGCATGATCTAATGCATAACCTTTCCTACCCTGATTAATTGTTCGTTTTACGATTTCGTATTGATACTTATGCGGTACACTTATCCAACCTTCAATGTCTTCTAACGTTGAGTTAGTCGAACCGTCATCTATTAATAAAACCTGTATTTCGTTTGGATAATCTTGGCTTTCAATGCAGCTTATGACTCGCCGCAACACGTGTGTGTTTTCATTATAAAATGGAACGAATACTGTAACCTTAGGTAATTGACCTGAATATTCATTGTCTTTCTTCAGTTTATATACAATAAGTAATACTATCGTTGTTATTAAGGAAATTGTGGCTGATACAATTAAAATAAGTTCTATTAGTTTAATCATTGAGGCCCCTCATACATAACTATTGATCAACGAAGATATAGAATCATTTGAATAATCACCTTTTAACCCTCGCTCTTTACTCAAGATATCAAACGATGAATATTTTCTATTTCTCAGTAAAAAATTCACATTACCGATTTCTAATCCTTCGAACTTAGCCAAATGGACAACTTCAGTTATGAAGTCAATGTTTTTAAATTCATGAATTGACTCTCTAGGTTTTCGTAATAATTTATTTTTTATTTTCCCCGCAACTACCAAAGTTTTGTTGTCAATTCTATTAACCCTAAGCTCATTAAGAAGTGATATATTTTCCTGCCTATCAAGTTCTATATAAAAATATTCAAGTAGATTATCAATGTCTTTAGTCGATAGCTTTTCACCATATGAAGAATAATGACTTAGTGTAGAAGCTAAGTTTCTTAACCATTCCTTTACTAACTGATGATCATCCCAAACAGCACCAACACCTTGTGCCAGCCTGTAATTACCAAAGTCAGGTACAGCAGTGATTGTGCCAAAATCTAAGAACCTCCCATCAATACTAATATTTGAACTGGTCAACGAACCATGAGGAATTCCTTTAATTCTTGAACAAGCCATTTGCAAAGCAATAACTGATACCAGTTTCTTTAGTGCAACATACAAAACACTATTGCCTTCCAACTCACTCTGTTTTAGAGCGACAGCATTAACAAAATAATTTGTACATTCTGTCACTCTATCCGCATCATTATCTCTTAAATGTAAATGCTTTCTTGAAGGCCAAAAAAACGTACATCGTTCAAAATGAGCAGGTCTAACGGCAAACTCCCGTACCGCTAGCGCACAAGGCGTTAAAGGACTACCACCCAAATAGACAAACGGCTCTTCAACATTCGTTTTAATTATTGCTAACGTTCTGACTCCACCTAATGGCAGATGTTTGTGGCAAACTTCACCCCAAATCGCTTCCAATATCGCTTCATCTATAAACATTTTCCCATGTTTATGAGATTGACTCATATTTTGTGCAAGTAGAGGGGTAATACCAATTCCTTTGACCTGAAATTTCCCATCAAAGCCACAACGCCCACTCCCGCCGTGACAAACTTCATGCCTTGAACCATAACGATCTGCAAAGAAGTATTTCTTACGTTTCGCATTTAACTTTCGGTCTGTTGTATAGCCTGATGAAACAAATGCGTACTCATTTAACATATGCTGCTTAAGTTCATCTAAGGATCCTTCAACACCATATGATTTAATTAGCTTTTCATTAACCCATGCAACTTCTGCATTTCTTAGCTTATATGTTTTAAATTTTTCAAATGCCAAATATGGTAAATAGGTATTATCTAAAATTTGTTCTGGAGTTTTATCTAGCATAAACTCTACTCCAATTATTTTTTAAGACAGTCCCAGAGCCATCTCTTATACAAACATTGACTTTACGACTTGTTATTCCCAATGTTCTGTATGCATCTCTATACATCTGTTTAGTAAACGATCTAATATCAACCCCATCTTTTAAACAGTAGTCGACTATGATTAAGTTATTGCCTTCATTCCAATTCATTGGTTGAATTACAAATCTATCTTCAAACATATATTTTTCGAGTGTTTCGTGATTAACCCACCCCCAAATAATGTAACCGATAGGCTCTATCTCACCTTTGCTTTCAATAAATTTGTATTGGTCATGCAATATCGCTGGTTTAATCCAATGTATAAACGAAGCTAAATTCATATTTCTTCTCTTCGCTATTGAAGACAATAGTTCACTAAATGCGCCCAGCTCTTGCTGCAACTCTTGCTTTGATTTTCCGCTAGGCTCTCGATGAGTAAACTTCGAATTAATTTCGGTATTAGTCATTTCAAATTGCATATATACGACACTAACTTAAATAATATGTGCGATATAAATACATTCAAAATTAGCCATATAGTAGTTAATAAAAATTTATTTCAGAAGCACTTCAATTATTTGCAATATATGACAAGGGATAAAAAACAAAAACTATACCTATATCAATTGGTTACTATCACAGAGTTATATAGATACAATATTGACATTAAATAAATCAAGAAGTGTGTTTGGATCGATTGATTTTTTAAAATTCAATGGAAATTAAACTAAAGAACTAGAGGTAGATAATGAAATTAAAAATCAACTAAAAGATATAATAATATTTTAGTTTAATACTTCAACGTCGATTAAAATGATTTCGATTCCATTTATAATTAATTTTACTGTTTTAGATATCAAATTTAACTATGAGAGAATAGATGATTGGCGATAGAATGTTGATACAAACAGGCCAGAGCTTTTTACTCTGACCTATAAATTTCATATGCAATGAACAACGTTACGCCGCGCTGGGTCTGCGAGTGCGAACAAATGGCGTTCCATTTTCATCGGTAAGAACGTCAGCTTCCACATGATAAAGCTCATGGATCAGCTCGCTAGTTAACAGCTCTTGCGGGCTACCAAACGCTCTTAACTCACCCTGCTTTAATATCAGAAGATTATCGGCGTATTGAGCTGCCAAGTTAAGGTCATGCAACACCATTAATGTGGTGTAGTTTTGCTGTTTGGTTTGTGTGACCAGATGGTTGAGCAAGACATGTTGATAGTGTAAATCCAATGCGCTGACAGGCTCATCGAGCATTAGAATTTCAGGGCTACGCATCAATGCTTGCGCAAACAATATCATCTGACACTGTCCACCACTCAATGTTCTCACATCTCTATTAGCAAGGTGTTGTAAACCAATGCTCTGCAAAATGCCTAACGCCTCTTCCAACATTTTGGTTTCAATACGCATACTAAGAGCATCAAGTCTGCCCAGCAGAACGACTTCGATGACAGTCATATTCACATCAAGGTGAATATCTTGCGGCATATAACCAAACTTAGTACGCCAAGCACCAAGAGACTTTTTAGAAAGAACATCTTTGCCGTACTGAATCTCGCCACTTTCGGTTTTGATATCACCAAATAAGGTTTTCAGTAGTGTACTTTTACCAGTTCCGTTCGGGCCTAGAATAACGTTGACCTGCCCCGGTTGAAGCTTAAAACTGATATCTTTTGCTAAAACTAACTCACCTAACCGTACGTTAAGTTTCGTTACTTCCAACAAAGGGGTTACTTCAAACATATTATCTTCTCTTCGCGATGATGAGCCAGAAGAAGAAAGGCACACCAATGATGGCAGTTACGATGCCGATTGGGAACAATGCCCCCGGTACGATCACTTTTGATAGAACAGAAGCAGTCGACAACAAAAATGCACCGATTAGGAATGAAAGTGGAAGGAAGAAACGCTGATCTTCACCAACCAGAATTTTAGCGATATTAGGTGAAACAATGCCGATGAAGCCAATGATACCAACGAAACTGGTCACTGTTGCTGTCATCACCGCGACAATCAGCAAGGTTTTTAAACGCAGTTTTACGATGTTCACACCAAGGCTTTTCGCACGCTCTTCGCCGAGTTTCAATGCGGTCAATTTCCATGAGTCTTGCAATAGCAAGAACAAGCTCGCCATCACTACTGCTGCGGTAATCGCTAAATTTGTCCACGTCGCTTTTGAAAGACTACCAAATAGCCAGAACAAGATCTGTTGGCTCAATTCAGGTGACGAAATAAACTGCACAAGAGATAACAAAGATTGGAACAGGAACAGCAGCGCGATACCAGCTAGGATCAACTGCCCTGAACCAATATGGCGAACTGACGCCAGCGCAAAAAGAAAACACGCCGAAATCATACAGAAGACAAATGCACCAATAGGTACAGCTAAGTTGCTATCGATACCCAGAGAGCCCGTGTAAAGCATTAATGCCGCACCAAAACCTGCAGCCGCAGCCATACCTAAAGTGTATGGACTTGCCATGGAGTTGTTCAGCAAGGTTTGCATTTCCGCACCGCCCATCCCTAGCGATCCGCCAACAAAGATGGCCATCAGTGCAATAGGTAAACGTAGATTACTAACAATGACTTGCGTGGAAGCATCCACTTGAAATGGTAATCCTACCCACTCAAGCAGCGCATAAATAACCGAGCTGGCATCAATCATTGAAGGGCCGGTCATAATATCGAGAATAAAAGAAGCGGCGAGTAATGCGCCAAAACTGGTTAATATCATTCCGCGACGCTTTTCGCTTTTTCGCTGCGCCTCTACGGCCTGCTGTACTACATCCGATAGCATCTTAACTCACTAAATTTATAGAGATCACTTATTGTCCAAACCTTGCTATATTTGGCTTCTGCGCCAGTTATTGTGCAGGATTCGGTTCAATTTTTAGGGTCAGATGTTAACATCATGCAAATGATAATTGCTAGTATTTATAGTTCTATTTACAACTGAAGAAATAAGACGCACCAGCTTCAGTACGTGGTTATAGCCAAGTACCATAGGGCAACTTTCACGATAGAGAATATTATTTGTATTGAAATGGTTCCGCTAGCAGCACAGATGCTCGCTGACAAAGTGGGAGGCAAACATCCTGAAGACCTGATTGAATCTGACATTTACTATTAAATACAAAGAGCCGTTGAACGACTCTTGCTTTTGGGTACTGTTTGCCTGCTCTTATTTATCAAGCGCTGGCGCTTTAGCTACCCTTCTCACACCAAACCAGTTCTTGCCAAATACGTTGATTACTAGGCCCATTGCGATCACTACCACGCCGATGATTTGATAAAGGCTTAGACTTTCGCCAAGCAGTATCCATGCGCTTAGCAAACCAAACACTGGCACTAACAACGATAGCGGAGCAACCATGGAGGTTTCATAACGACTAAGTAAGTAGCTCCAGCCGCCGTATCCCAGAATTGTCGCTAGTAGAGACAAGTAAACAATGGAAAAAACGTTATGCCATTCAATATTGACCAATGATTCAACAATAAGCTCAGGCCCTTCAATCACATACGAGGAAATGAAGAATGAAACCATTGGAACCAGCGCGCTCCATACGATGAGCGACATGGTCGGAACCGGATAACGTTGCATGATGACTTTATTCACGATATTACCCAGAGCCCAAAAAGCCGCCGCACCGATAATTAAAACCAAGGTGAATAAGGTTAATGACGTTGAATCATGCCCCTGAGCTGCCGCCAGAAGGTATATCCCCGCCCCAGCAACAGACACCGCAATCATATTGTGAATGCGTACTTTCTCTTTCAACAGCAAAACGCCAAAGCCCAGAGTAATAAACGCTTGCGCCTGCAAAAGCAGAGAGGCTAAACCGGCCGCCATACCCACTTTTAAAGCCCAGAAAAGTAACGAGAACTGTAGAAAATTGATGGTTAAGCCATAAGCCACCAGCCATTTCAAAGGCACTTGAGGGCGCTTAATAAAGAAAATGGCAGGCAAAGCG
Organism: Vibrio plantisponsor; assembly: GCF_013041605.1. Taxonomy (GTDB): domain Bacteria; phylum Pseudomonadota; class Gammaproteobacteria; order Enterobacterales; family Vibrionaceae; genus Vibrio; species Vibrio plantisponsor. The sequence continues at coordinate 82,732 of NZ_JABEQC010000013.1, forward strand.
ACAAACGCAAAACGTAACCCTGCGAGCAGAAGAGGCGGCATTCCTTGCAAGCCAACTTTGATAACCACAAAGTTAACACCCCACACCAAAACAATGGCAAGAGCTAAAAACCTATCACGTACCGACATCCTATATCCTTACAACGCTACTCTACGCATCCTTGATACATTCTATCGGCACTTCACATAGGCGATTTCAGTACATATGCATAAACAAATTTTAACCAAACTGAAACAGCAGAGTGCCTCAAAGTGTGAGCTAAGACAAGCGGTAATCCGTTATCGAAACCCAGCCAGCACCTTCACCACATGGAGCTGCAGATACTTTGGATAATTGCCCTGTATTTGCATCTATTGAGTAAGCGCCCAGTTCATCTGCCAATTCGCCACTGGCTAAAATGTATTGATCATCTGGCGAGATGATAAAACTGCGCGGTTGCTTCTCAACCTGATGGTGATGTCGGTAGTAAGGAATATGCGTGTCTTTATCTACTTCAAGACATGTAATCACACTTAGTGTCCGCTCTGACACATAAATGAACCGACCATTGCGTGTGTTATGAATATCTGCCGCCCAAACTCTTGGTACATCATTGGCTACTTTTTGTGCTGGCGGAAGGCCTCGTTCCAACCCTAACGCTTCTCTTGGTATCGCTGGTGATTCTGCAACGAATGCCAATTGGCCTGTTTCAGAATCAAACGTTAACGTCACCACTGTCGCGTCCATTTCCGTCACTACATAGAGGAAAGCTCCACATGGCGAAAACGCAATGTGTCTTGGACCAGCGTCCTTGGCAAACTGATAACTCGCTACAGGCTTATCAACCATTCCCTCTGAGTTTGGTCGCGGGTAAACCAGTATTTTGTCTACTCCGAATTCTGTAGCCACCATCCATTTATCATCAGGACTAAAGAGACAAGTATGACAAGCACTGCTGTGCTGAATCTTTACCGTTTTATCGGTAAAGTGCCCAGTTTCAGTCATAGGTTTAATGACAACATTATGTTGACCAAACGATGATGCTAACAACCATTGGTTGTCTTTGTCGGTAGTTAAACTGACAAGCCCCTCATTAACTGGCGTTTCACCTTCAAGAGTCAAATCGCCCGTCTGCGGATCAATTCTCAACTGTTTTAAGTGAAACGGCTCGCTATGAATGGCCGCATAAAGGTAATTCTGGCAAGGGCTTACTGCCATTGGCATTACCATGTAACCTACTTCTGTTTCTCCTAGCAATGTAAGCTCGCCCTGATGGAGTTTATAGCGAGAAATTGTCCCTGATAATGCGTTAGACAAATAAACAAACTGTGTCATTATTAGCCCTAATTAAGCGTTAAATAATAAGAAGATAAACCCAGACTACTCGATTTATGGAAGCAACGTAAACCGTATGGGTTACCACTATATCCCAGTTAAAAGAGCAGGATAAAGTCGAAATTTGCCACTCGGTATATTTACGACATTGGGTAAAGGCACATGTGAGCAGGAAACAACCATATATTTCTATAAATAATCTCTAGGATTGACTCTATGAACCACACTCAAGAACAGTCATGGGTTGAAGTGTTAAGAGGACACTCAAACCAGCACCCAATTATGGCGGGTGGATTGATTGTCTCTTTGCTTTTAATCGCCTTTTTCCTTTTCCACGCCTTAACTGGCGAAAGACAACTAAACGCGCAATATGCACTGGTTGGGGGTGGTATCGCTTTTCTCGCCACGGCATCGGGTACCTTACCTGCCCTCTTCATTCGAGATATTCCGCAAAAGCTATCTGACTGCATGCTTGGCTTTGCCGCAGGCATGATGCTCGCCGCTTCTGCTTTCTCACTTTTATTGCCCGGTATAGAAGCAGGCACAGCGTTTTTTGATAACGGATTTCTTGGAGGCATGATCGTTATCCTCGGCATGGCTATCGGTGTAGCACTAATGCTCGGACTGGATGCTTTCACACCCCATGAACATTTGGAAACAGGGCCTTGTGGTCCGGGGCACGACAGATGCAGCCGTGCTTGGCTGTTTGTATTTGCCATAGCGTTACATAATTTTCCTGAAGGGATGGCGATCGGCGTCGGGTATGCGCAGGGAGACCTTTCAGTTGGTGTTCCGCTGACCACAGCAATTGCTCTGCAAGACATTCCCGAAGGTTTAGCCGTGGCCGTGACTCTGAGAGCCGCAGGATTCAATGCAAGATTATCGGTTTTAGTCGCCGCACTGACTGGCTTACTGGAACCGATTGGCGCTTTGCTCGGAGTGAGTTTAGCTGGCGGATTAATGATTGCTTACCCTATCGGGCTCGGCTTGGCTGGCGGTGCAATGTTGTTCGTAGTGTCACATGAAGTAATTCCCGACACACACCGCAACGGCCATCAAACCTTAGCGACCATTGGTTTAATGTTAGGTTTTGCTCTGATGATGGTATTAGATACCACTCTGGGCTAAGCATCATTTTATTTAGGAATCACAACACCGTGGTTCCTAATCCTTCCAAATAGACAACGCTAAGCAACAAGCTCCTGCTGTGTTTCTTGTTTTAGTCGATAAGCGATTAAGTCGGCAATAGTACCCAATTTGATCTTGTGCTTTTTGGCGAATACTTCTAAGTCTGGTCGGCGAGCCATAGTTCCGTCCGCATTCAAGACTTCAATGATCGCACAAGAAGGAGTTAGCCCCGCGAGAGCGGCTAAATCACATCCAGCTTCAGTATGACCGGGACGAACTAATACTCCGCCTTCGCGCGCGACAACAGGAAAGACATGGCCGGGAGAAACCACATCTTTGGGTGTGGCATTTGCAGAGACTGCGGTCTTAATCGTGACGGCTCTGTCATGCACTGAGATTCCTGTTGTCACACCTTTGGCTGCTTCAATTGAAACCGTAAAGTTGGTGCCAAACTGCTCGGTATTGTTTTTGACCATCAAAGGCAACTCTAGCTGCTGTGCCATCTGTTCAGTCATCGTCAGACATAACAGACCACGAGCTTCAGTGACCATAAAGTTAACGATTTCAGGCGTTATTTTGTCAGCCGCGACAATAATATCGCCTTCATTTTCCCTGTTTTCATCGTCCATTAAGATCACCATTTTTCCTAAACGGATATCTTCGATAATCTCTTCAATTGCACTCAGTTCCATTTTTAATTCCTTTTAAAAATTCGCTTATTTGAGTCTGTCGATGATAAATCAGCTTTCTCGATGAATAGCGAAAGGGTTCCACGCCTGCGCCGTTGGCATCACTTCGAGGCGGTTGACGCACATATGTGCAGGAAGTGTCGCTAAGTAAAACATGGTGTCTGCAATATCTTCCGCCGTTAAAGCTTGAGTGCCTGCATAAAGCGCATCCGATGCCGCTTGATCCCCTTTGGTTCTGACCAAAGTGAACTCCGTTTCCGCAATTCCCGGAGCGAGATCTGTAACTCGCACACCTGTGCCTAAAAGGTCACAACGCAAGTTATAGCTGAACTGTTTCACAAACGCCTTGGTTGCGCCGTAAACATGACTGCCCGGATAGGGCCACTGACCTGCAATCGAACCAACGTTGATAATAGACGCGCCTTTGCCCACTTCAATCAATGTTGGAAGTAGCGCATGGGTGACATTAACTAGCCCAGTGATATTGGTATCAATCATGGTGTGCCAATCTTGAATATCGACGGTTTGAGCAGGATTCGGAGATAAAGCAAGCCCCGCATTATTCACCAAGCAGGTAACTTGTTTGAAAGATTCGGGTAGCGACTTAACCAGAGCGTCGACTTCTTCTTTACTGCGCACATCGAGTGTTTGGTAGCGTACTGGGACGATTTCAGACAACTCTGCCGCCAACTCTTTCAAACGCTCTTCACGTCTGCCAGTAATGACTAACGCCCAGCCCTCAGAGGCAAATTTCCGCGCGGCTGCTCGTCCAAAACCCGACGTTGCTCCAGTAATAAATACCACTTTACCCATATCAATTTTATCCCTTAAATCTTGAGTGAATTAAGGGTATAAGGAATGCCCCATACCCTTCGAACAATGGTTTACGCTTTCTCCAGCTCAGTTTTTATCACCAACTGAGGCGTGAACTTACAAATAACGTAGTACAAAATGGCACCACTGAAAGCACCTGTAAACCACCCATAGTCATAGAACCAAGTCATCACATTGAAGAAAATCGCCATCATAGTGAAACTAACAGGGATGAGTAGCGCAATGAAGCCAGCCCAGTTGAACGCCGGATAGGCATCTTCCTTGTACAACGCCAATATATCTAACTTCTGTTTCTTGATTAGGAAATAATCCACAATCATGATGCCAGCAATTGGGCCAAGCAGGCTTGAGTAGCCTAATAACCAGTTAGAAATATAGGCTTCTACGCTCAGATCAGATTCGACCCAGCCAACTTTTTTCAATAGCTCCCACCCCATCAACAAAATACCGATTGCCCCTGTAAGCAGTACGCCTCTGGTATGGTCGATATGTTGCGGTGAAATGTTTTGGAAGTCGTTAGTCGGAGAAACAATGTTTGCAGCGGTATTGGTTGATAGCGTAGCAATCACAATCATCACCATAGCTACTGCCACTAGAAATGGGCTGTCGATCTGACCAATCAGCGTAATTGGGTCTGAGATGGTTTGACCAAACATAGTTTCAGAAGCGGCCGTCATTACCACACCAAGTGAAGCAAACAAGAACATGGTGAGCGGAAGCCCCATGATTTGCCCTACTACCTGATCTTTCTGCGATTTTGCGTAACGGCTGAAATCTGGAATGTTCAAAGATAACGTTGCCCAGAAGCCCACCATAGCTGTTAAACCAGACATAAAGTACTTCGCGAAACCTTCGCCTTCAGGACGGTTTGCTGGTGTCGAAAGCAATTCTGTGTAAGAGACTTTATCACTTGCCCAAAATAGCAGACCAAGTGACACAATCAGCAATAGCGGTGCTGACAATGTTTCCAGCCACTTGATCGAGTTTGCACCTTTAAGTACAACGCCAATATTCAGCGCCCAGAAAATAAAGAAGCCTATCACTTCACCTACGCCACCTAATGATGCCCATCCTGATGAGACTTCAGATAAGAACAAATGAATAGCTAAACCACCAAACATGGTTTGAATACCAAACCAGCCGCAAGCGACAAAGCCGCGAATCACGCAGGGAACGTTGGATCCCATAATGCCGAACGACGAACGAAGTACGACAGGGAACGGCAAGCCATATTTCGTCCCAGCGAAGGCGTTCAGCGTTAGAGGCACCAATACAATAATGTTCGCAATAAGAATAGTGAGTAGTGCCTCAACCACAGACAAACCAAAGTAGTTGGTTAATATGCCGCCCAAAGTATACGTCGGCACACAAATCGAAATGCCGACCCACAAAGCCGCGATGTTGAACTTGTTCCACGTACGCTCTTTGACTTTGGTTGGTGCCAAATCACTGTTGAAATTTTTGCTAGAGATGAGGTCTTCACCGACTTCTAGTTCGTAGAAATCCCCCACTTGCTTCATTTCCGTTTTCATTTGAATCCCCTCTCTTCCTAATTGAGTTAAGGCTTGTTGACCCTAGTTATTTCCCTTCTGCTTTATGTTGCTACCTATCCAAATAAATCAAATGAACCACTAAACCACTCGTTTAATTCTGGAAAACACGAAACGTGAAGATAAAAATCACTGTTACTGAATGTTCATATCGTTAAAACAAAATCCGTATAGGTAATACGTATCCATAGACATCGTCATTGCGGAGCTCCTTCCCTAAGTCGTTTATTTAAGTAACCCTGTTAAACAAGGCTGTGATACTTACGATTGAAATAAACAAGATTCGAAGCTTGTTCCGTTTGACCAACTCCGAGCACTTCACAGAAAAAGACATCATGAGTACCTACCGATGTGCGTGATGAAATGCGGCAGTCAAATACGGTTGATGCCGCATTTAACGCTGGCGATCGTGTGACAAACTGTTGCCATTCCACCGAATCAAAACGTTCTGCTTGATTGAGTTTGCTGGCGAACACACCCGATACCGTTTCTTGGCCTGCTGCCAGTGTGTTTACGCACAGATACTCTGCTTTATCAAACATGGAGAACACTGAAGACGAGCGGTTTAAGCACACCAATAGCGTTGGCGGAGCATCAGTCACACTGGTGACTGCGGTTGCAGTAAAGCCCGCAGGTTTGCCATCTACCATAGTGGTAATAACATTCACTGATGCACCAAGCCCAGACATGCCATTGCGGTAAAGCTTTACACCTTTGTCGTCAGTGTCAGCAAACGGGGTAAAGCTGAGTTCATTTTCGTTTGCTAACGCAAATGGAATATTGATAGCCAAATTAGACATACAAACACGCCTCTTCTAACGCTAAGCGAGGTAGACGACCATACAACTTAGAAGCGTCTCCATAGCCAATATTGATGATTAAGTTGACGCTCCAGCTTGTACCTGAAAAAAACGCTTCATCGACCGCTGCTGCATCAAACCCCGAAAGTGGCCCCGTATCGAGCCCCATAGCCCTCGCCGCCATAATCATATAAGCCGCCTGCATAGAGCTGTTTCTCATCGCAGTTTCAGACGCAAGCGCCTCGCTTGAGGTAAACCAGCTTTTCGCATCACCATGAGGGAAAAGTGTTGGTAAGGCGTCGTAAAACTTGCGGTCATAAGCCACTAATACCGTCACGGGTGCGGTCATGGTCTTTTCTAAATTACCGCTCGACAGTGTCGGAGCTAAACGCTGCTTTCCTTCTTCAGAGGTAATAAAAACAAAGCGCGCAGGAGAGCAGTTTGCCGACGTCGGCCCTAAACTGGTCAGTTGATACAACTGTTCAATCTGCGCTTGGCTGACTTTCTTATCCAACCAACCGTTGTGCGTTCTCGCTTTTGTAAACAGTTGCTTTAACGCTGACGAATCCATCGTCTCGTTCATTCGGATTTCTCCTTAAATCTCGTTATAAAAATCAAGCATCGTTTTATTAAACGTCACAGAGTCTGAAACATTGCAGGCGTGTCCCCCTTTCTCTAATAAATAAAACGAAGAGTGGCTGAGTTTTTTATGTAACGTTTCTGAGCAGGAATATGGCACCAGTAAATCATCACAGCTTGCGATAACACCTGTAACACAACGAATCAAATCAATATTTTCAGAGATATCGAAACTTTCCACCGCCGCGATTCTTCTCAGTAAGTTGTCTTGATTGAAAGGCGAAGAAAGAACCTTATCCGCTTCTTCCTTCAACAAAGCAGCATTATTCTTCATCCATTCCGCAGGATACAAAAACAGTGGCTGCGCCTTGAAAAACATCTCTATACCAGAATTTCGCAGCAGAGATTTTCTAATGTCAAAACACAACTTGGTATGATCATCAGTTTTTTCCCAAGCGTTAATGAGCAATAAGCTCGACACTCTTTTTGGGAAATCAGCCGCAAGTTGTAAGCCAATAAGCCCACCTAACGCATGACCGATGAAATGAACACGTTCGCTATCTGTTTGATCCAGCAAGGTGACGACTTCCTTAGCCATGTCCGCGATGCTGTAACCTTGCGGAATATCGCCTTGGCTTTGCCCTGTCCCCAAGTGGTCATACACAATCACTCGAAAGCGACTTTTCAACAGTGGCAACTGATGATGCCAATAGCTGTGCGAACCACCCAAACCAGAGGAGAGAATTACCGTCTCTTTATTTCCCTGACCATCGTCATGAATTTCGTAATACATGTGCTGCTCTACCTTTTAAAGCGTTGAGTCAAATCAACTCAGGCTTTACCAACGTGTGCAATAGACGCAATTTCGATCAACGCTTCTTCTTTCACTAAGCCACATTGAATGCAGTAGCGAGCCGGTTTTTCACCCGGAAAGAAATCCGCATACACAGCGTTAATCGCAGCGTAGTCCGCCCAGTTTTTAATCATGATCATGTTGAAAGTCACGTCATCCATTGTGCCGCCAGCTTCTTCAACAACACTGCGAATGGTGCTGAGCACGTGACGAGCTTGCGCTGCTGCATCTCCCGGAAAAACCACGTTATTTTCACTGTCAAAAGGCAGTGTTCCTGAAACATACAACACTCCATCTGCCATAGAACCTGGCACATAAGGGGCAAGCGGTTTTCCTGTTCCAGCAGGAAGTACGGTTTGTTTAGGCATAGTAATCTCCTTATTTAGCCAAAGCGTTTGAATAATCTTCCAGCGTTGTTACCCATCCGAAGAAAGTTCGGATGTTGAGTAACGCTGCATCGTGCGCTGAGCGCGGTCCCGCCTGATGTGTGGCATCAGAAAGCACGACACCAAAGTATTCGAGATGGAAACCGTCTCTTAATGTCGATTCCACACAGACATTCGTTGCGATACCAGTGAAAACAAGATTTCGTATCCCACGCGAGCGCAACATGGTGTCTAGGTTGGTGTTAAAGAAGCCGCTATAACGGGTTTTCGGAATAATCCAGTCTCCCTGTTGAGGTTTTATCTCTTCAACTAACTCGTAATCCCAACCACCTTTTGAAAGAAATCGACCAGATAGCTCTGGTTGTTTACGCATCGTTTTCAGAGCGTTGGACTTATGCCAGTTTGGCGAACCTTCGCCACCGGCTTCGACATACTTGTTGTCCCAACCGTTTTGCAGAAAAACCACTTGAATACCCGCTTTGCGCGAGATTTCGATAGTTTTGTTGATGTTTTCAATCACAGGTCCAGTACCTGAAACATCAAAGCCCGCCAAATCCAAATACCCTTCTTTGCTGGCATATGCGTTCTGCATATCCACCACAATCAAAGCCGTTTCACTGGCTTTAATCGCCAGATTTTCTGGTTCAGCTTTTAATACAACTTGTGGAGATTCACCTGTATTCAGTGAGTAGCCAGTAATCATGCTGCGTACGCTCCCTGAACTGTGACGTGTTGACGAGTTTTCATTAACGGTTGAATACGTTCACCAAACGCTGTGACGCCTTCGACAAACTCATCGAAAGTCAGCAATACGCCACCTGTGCCTTCTACTTCATCCACTTCGTCCAGCAAACGGGCAACAGTTTCGTAAGACCCAACTAAAGTCCCCATGTTGATATTGACCGCAGAAGTCGGATCCGACATTTGGCGCACGTTAGTATCGCTACCAGATTTGGTATCCTGCGCAGCTTGAACGCCCAGCCACTCCAACGCTGCGTCATCTTTCCCTGCTTTGTAGTGTTCCCATTTCGCACGAGCCGCTTCATCTGTTTCGTCAGCAATGATCATAAACAGAACAAATGAGCTAACGTCACGGCCGGTCTTTTCCGTCGCCTCAATCAAACGACTCGCTTGCGGAGCGAACGCTTTAGGCGTGTTGACACCTTTACCAAAAATGAAGTTGTGGTCAGCGTATTTTGCTGAGAATGCCATGCCAGCATCACTAGAACCGGCGCAGATGATTTTCATTTTTTCCTGAGGTTTAGGGCTTACGCGACAATCTTCCATAGTGAAATAGTCACCTTTGAAATCCGAAGATCCGGTATCCCATAAATCGCGTAGAACTTGTGCATATTCAGAAAGGTAATCATATCGAGAAGAGAAGAACTCATCGCCCGGCCACAGCCCCATTTGGGTGTATTCCGGCTTTTGCCAACCTGTCACCAAGTTAACGCCAAAGCGACCATGAGAAATAGAGTCAATGGTGGAAGCCATACGAGCAACAATCGCTGGCGGCAAGGTTAAAGTTGCTGAAGTCGCGAACAATTGAATTTTAGACGTTACCGCAGCAAGGCCCGCCATTAAACTGAATGACTCTAGGTTGTGTTCCCAGAACTCTGTTTTTCCACCAAAACCGCGTAGCTTGATCATCGATAGAGCAAAATCTAATCCGTAATGTTCTGCTCTCAACACAATCTCTTTGTTCAGATCAAAAGTCGGCATGTATTGAGGTGCATTTTCCGAGATCAACCAGCCGTTATTTCCAATAGGAATGAAAACACCAATCTGCATATAAAACTCCTTGTAATTAACCATGCATATATTTACTTCCTCGTATTGATCTAAATCAAAGTTTGTGCCAACAATTCATTTACTTTAATTAACAATTAGTTAACGTACTTTATACTCAAAAACCAGACCATCTGGTCTGTTTTGAAACATCTGGAATGGTGCAAAAGCACTAATCAAGTGCACAAAAAACACTCAACGCGCGTACAAAAGCAAACAAGAACAAGCAGCTAAATGAGTAGATTTATAAGCACAGATGACGGGTGAAATGACAGATAAAAGGAAAGGAACAAGGAAAGAAGAAGGTCACCCTTTTGGTGACCTCTCAAAGCTGAAAAAGTAGGTATAAAAAGCGCTTACTTAAGCGTTAAGCAATGCCATTAAAGATAATGTTTTGGATAGACTGACAGGTATCTTCAAAAAATTTCTTATTAGTCAGATCTTTACCTGTAATCGCCTTTACCTGAACACTAAAATCCGCGTAGTGTTGCGTGGTCGACCAAATAGTAAAAATCAATTGTGTTGGATCGACAGGCTTAATTTTTCCTTGGCTTATCCAACGTTCAATGACTTTAGATTTCTCTTCAATGATGTTCTTCAAATCACCATTTAAGTAGCTTTTAAGAATCGGAGCGCCTTGAATGATCTCCAAGCAGAACAGACGCGAAGCTTGTGGCTGGTCTCTAGAGAGTTCCAACTTAAGGCGGATATAGTTTTCTATTGCGGTTTTCGGATCATCCACTTCATCAAAGCCAGCAATCGGTGCAAGCCAGTCGTTAAGGATGTTTTCCAAGATGGTTAAGTAAAGCTCTTCCTTGCTTTTGAAGTAGTAAAACAGATTGGTTTTAGAGATATCAGCACTGTTGGCGATCTGTTCAATCGTTGTTCCGTGAAAGCCATATTGTGAAAACACAGCCATCGCCGTTTCAAGAATAAACTGCCTTTTATCGTCAAACTTCTTTCGTCTACGAACTCCGGGTTCTACCGTTGAGCGACTTTTCTTTAACGTGCTTACTTTCGTCCCTTTTAGCGATATACCTGCTTTAGCCATACGTCTTCCTGACACCTTCTCAATACTGCTCAATGAGAGCCATACTAGCATCTTCAAATCGAAATGTGTTTTGGATATGTAACGATTTAACGTTAAAACACAGCTACGGGTTTAAAAGGCCAAAGTGAAATTAATTCATATGCAACATGACCAAAATGCCATTGAGTACATACACATTTATAAGTAATTATTTGGACGTCTAGACGTATTCAGGTCTCCCAGCATTTCGAGGTATTCACATGTCAGGTCATATCAATCCTTAATCACTCCGTTTTACGCTGATCAAGTTGGCAGTTTATTACGCAGTGAAAAACTCAAAGCCGCTCGCTTACAAAAGCAGAACAACGAGATTACAACAGAGCAGCTTATTCAAATCCAACGACAGGAAACGCGTCTGCATGTAGAGCAGCAGAAACTGGCTGGACTTACCGTAATTACAGACGGTGAATACTCACGAGCTTGGTGGCACTTTGATTTTCTTGAAGGTTTGAACGGCGTTGACGGCTACACTCCTGAAGTTCCACTTAACTTTAAAGGCACAAAACCGAAAACTCACAGCATCAGAATCACAGATAAAATCAGCTTCAACCCTAACCACCCTTTTCTTCGCGATTTCGAATTTCTCAGCTCTTTGCTCGACCCAACGCAGCATGTTGCCAAACAGACCATTCCAAGCCCAAACATGCTCTTCCTTCGCGGAAAAAATGTGGCTGAATGCTATCAGGATAATGAAGGGAAATTCATCAGCGACTTAGTTCAGACTTATCAAGACGCCATCAAAGCCTTTTACGACAAAGGATGTCGTTACTTGCAACTTGATGACACCTCATGGGCGACCTTCTTTTCAGAGGAAGGGGTTAGTGGCCTTAAAGAGCTTGGTTACAGCACGGAAAAGCTACTCGCTATTTTTGAATACTTGTTGAATGAATCCATTAAAAACAAACCAGAAGATATGCTTATCACCATGCACATTTGTCGCGGAAACTTTCGATCAACCTACTTTGGTTCAGGTGGTTATGAAGCAGCAGCCGAAACTATTTTTGGACGACTTAAAGTTGATGGTTTGTTCCTAGAGTATGACGACGAGCGTTCTGGTGGTTTCGACCCTCTCAAATACGTCACCAGAAGTGACCTGTTTATTGTTCTAGGTTTAATTACCTCTAAATCCCCAGAGCTTGAACCGAAAGAATACATAAAATCACGTATTCAAGAAGCCACAAAACACATCCCCCTTGAACAATTACGTTTGAGCCCACAATGCGGCTTCGCATCGACGGAAGAAGGCAATATCCTCACAGAACAAGAGCAATGGAACAAACTCAAACACGTTGTTGAAATTGCAGAGGAAGTTTGGGGGTAATTAGGTATATAAGGTGAGGTTTTGGAGTATATCTGTCTGACAAAGCAATATACTCCAATCAAAATAACTCAATTAGACTAGAACCTACTTATCAAAAATTGACGCTAAACATTCTGCAATAGGCACATCAGCGGGAGCCAAATTTTTCACCAAAAGGGCGGAAACATTCACCCATTCAAACTTATCGTGGTCGGTCATTACGAAGCTACTTCGTCGAAAATCGCAAGAAAAAGCAACTAACTCTATTTGAAACGTGCCGTAGTCGTGCAATACAGTTTTTAAGTGATGCTTTACGTCAACTTCCATGTCTAACTCTTCGAGCAATTCTCGCTTTAAACATTCCTGTAACGACTCGCCTTCTTCTACTTTTCCACCAGGAAATTCCCAATGTCCTCCTAGTGATTTTTCTTGCTTACGTCGGCATACGAATACATATCCATCATCATTAAATATAACGCCACAGGCCACTTTTACCGGAGAGTTATTCCCATATGACCTTGTTTTCATAACTACTACCTACTCAACTAAAGACTTTAAACATTTGTCATTATGATCCCATTTTTTGCAGGGTTCAAACGTTGTGCGAGCGAAATAAACGGTATACCGTATATCTTTACAGTATATTGTTCGCATGCATTTAGTGAGGGCCTATGGCACGAGAAAATGAAGATTTTCTTTATGACAAATTTGTTGTGGGAGAAAAGTATGATCGTATGAGCGTGATGAAGATAGGAGAAGTCACAGTTCCCCAACAAGCTCGCGACATTACAGGCATTACTCGCTTCAATAATTCTATCGTTCTATTCGTCACATTGGATAAATCAAACAAAGAGAAAGCGCACAGATACAACGATACATTTCTACTTGATGGCAAACAGTTTTTTTGGGAATCACAAAACTCAAACACGCCGAAATCCCCCGCTATTCAAAATATTATCAACGGATATCCAGCTATTTTGTTTGTACGTATCCATGACAAGATAAAAGGCGTCACTCAACCCTTTATCTTTGCGGGAAAACTAAAGTATCTGGAACACGACAAAACTAACCCTGTAGAAGTGCTATTTGAAGTAGAGAACTATCAAAATAAACCAAATGCTTTACTGGGGAAAATTTACGCATGGAGTACAGATACCAAAGAGTCACTGCTTAGCGATTTGCCCAAAGCTTTAATGAAAGTCAAAAACTCTGCTCAAGGCAGAATGACTGATTCAAAGAAGAAGAAAGCTATCGAGCTGCATGCTATGAAAGTGGCAATTGAGTATTACCAACAATTGGGATATGACGTAAAGGATACATCATCCAACTGTCCCTACGATTTAGAGTGTTTTCAAAACGAGTCTTTTCGCCGAGTTGAAGTAAAAGGGACAATGTCTACAGGTCAGTTTGTTAACGTCACAAGAAATGAAGTACGAGACGCACTTTCTGAAAACTGTGAGACGGATTTATTCATTGTTAGTGGTATCGAAGTGTCGGTTATGAGTGCTGGAAAATATATAACTGACGGTGGAAAAATTAGGCTAATTGCAAACTGGAAACCTAAAGCTGAAGATCTTGAGCCGACCATGTACAGATATAACGCTGGATAAAAAAGAGCCGCAAAAAGCGGCTCTCAATAACTCGGTTTTGTTGATACAACCATAAATTAATATTTTTGTTATGCCGTATATTTGAGCGTAAAACTTGTGTAGGAAACTTTCTTGCCAAAATATGAACTTGTATTCCCCCTCACCTCACGAACTAATCGAGTAACGAGTTAACTTATTACAAGATCACATGGTAAATAAGAGATGGCAGACAGTTTTATATCATAGGCGATTTGAAATATTTGAGGCTGTAGCTTGCAGCCAATTTATATACTTTGATTTATTTTCTTCATTAAACCGAAAAACAGGAAGCGATATAGAAAGTGCTGCAATAACAGCGCCCATTGAATTACAAACGGGAACGGCAATACATATAAGCCCTGGCTCTAATTCTTCATTATCTTCAGCATATCGCTGTTTTTTTACCTGCCTGAGATCTTTCAATAACAGTTCAATATTTTCATGAGTATTTTGAGTATGCCTAATATACTCTACCGACGCTAACTGAGAGATAACCTCATTTGTAGACATATTGCTCAGCAGAGCCTTTCCCATTGCCGAACAATATAGTGGAATACGCTTACCTGCTCTAGAATGCATTTCCAGATGGTAAGATGAATCCACTTTGTGTAGATATAGAGCAGAATGCTCATAGAGCACTCCTAGATGTACTGCCTCCTTCGTTGCTTCAGCTAGCTCTTGCATATCATCTTTTACAACGTCGAACAAATTCGTATATTCTCGCGCTTTTGAGCCTAACTCAAATAACTTTAGGGTTAATACATATTTATCAGCGTCTCCTTTTTGATCAACGAAGCCTATAGATTTCATAGTCTGCAAAAATCGATAAGTTGACGCTTTTGACATTTTAAGACGTTTAGATAGTTCTGATAATCCACTCTCATTTCGCTCTCCTAATGCTTGTAGAATAGTAAATACTTTCTGAACAGAAGAAACCAAATCTTGCTGAATTAAATTATCCATTAGACTTTCCAACTTTTTGTTTTCTCCTAAAACATCCTTCGTTGAGTGATTTTGAAGACAAAGCCTCCCTAACTAATCAAATAGCCGAGATAAATAAAGTCTGTAATCACTCAATAAATAGAGAAGAGAAAATGAGTTAAAGATTATACAAACGCGAGTTTCGATGTGCTGTAGTTATATTGGTATCGGCTATTCACACCATTTCGGCAAAGCTCGATTTCAACTAGAGCGTCATTAATCCAGCTAACACTTTTCACCATCGCTCCCCCATCCAGATCATGTAGCACGACCGAGCTAAACCTTTCTGATTGACTACGGACCACAGTGTAAGCGACTTTGCTTGTTGCTGGATTATCGAGGCCGCTACATAGATACATTAGCGACTTTTGGTTTACGAATATTTGTTGGTTAAACTCTCTTTCTCCTTCGATATGGTAGCGTAACGCTTGTTCATCAAAGCTGTTCTGAGAACAATTTTCTAAGCGAGCCAATACTTTCGAAAAAGGATTAATGATGGGAATAAACGACTCATCATGGCAATGACTTCCTCTAACAATATAAGTCATATCCAGCCTTCTCTTTTCAGGGTTATGCACTTTGGTCAGATCTAATACGCAATCACCAAACCATATAAATGTCCTACGGTACACAATCCCTTTATAAGCTTCGTTACTCCATTGGTTAATTACATGGCTATCTACTTCCGGAGGAGGAGAATTCCAATCGGCAATCACATCTAAAAGGGTATAGCTGTCATTCTTATCGTAATACAGAACTTCTGGTGTATTGGGAGACTGGTTACACTCATCAACCGTCAATGTATTGTGGGTAGCACTATTCTTGTAGTAATTGTAATGCAACTCAGCTCCATATCCGGTCGTTCCGAGATCCGGAATAATTTCTTTGCCATTTCTGCATAGCACCAAATTCAAGCGATCGTAATGATCGTGTTCACCGCCAAAAGGAGCATGTTTTACCAACATAAAGTGATTACGTTCTTCATTGAACTCGCTGGTATATCCAGAATACGGTTTATGAGAGGACTGACATTTCAGTGAATCCACTGGTTTAAGAATATCAACACCGTATAAAAGCGCTTCCAGATTATGGCGATCTTCGAAGGAATAAATGTACTGCAAAGCTTGGTGCAAAATCGTAAATGGATATTCTCTATATCCAAACTCAAACACCTCTGATTGAATCACTTGCTCTTGACCTGCGATACAGTCATTCAATCGCGGGAATCGACCATTACTCATGATCAAATCCAACGGTAGCTTAATCATCTTAAGAAGATTTGGGTTCGCGCCTACCGAATAAGGCGTTTTATAGGCAATTTTCTCGTAAATCAACAACGATTGGAGCGCATAGTAATGGTAGTGAATTGATCCTTCAAACCACATCCCTTCCCCAATAGCACCATAATTCAATTGATAGTGAAGTCCGTAGTCTGAAATCAGGGCAAAGTTGATATAACGTTCATCACCGAGTAAAAGACCGATGACACCGACTGCTGCATTGATCCGAATTTCATGGTTATGAAGTTGAGGAGAGCGATGAGCGATAAGGAACTCTGCACCTTCACGTAGTAGGCTTTCTTCAATTTTTTCACGCTCAAATGATTGAATATCATCCCGAATAAAATCATAGCCTCGTGCGAAATTTAAGTGACAATTTGCTTCACACAATGTTTGAGCATTCGCTTTACCCGGACCGTTGTATGGAATATCTCCATGCACTTCATAATGGGGGTAGTTAATGGCATATTTTAATAAAATATCTTTAACTTTATTGAGGTACTTAGGCTCTTGAGTCAATTGCCACAATAGGCCAAGCTCATAACAGGCTTTTGAATTGAGATCATTCAACCAACGCCACCAAGCACCGTCATAGGGTTCACCCCGAAATACCTTGCCATCAACGGGACAACGATGATCTTTATCATTATGTCTGTCCCAAATGAGCCTGACACCATGTTCTGGGCAATAATAATATAAGTTCCAAGTAGCACGGGCATCCGGCGGCACTAAAGTGTCACTGGTCAGTATTACTTCGTTATCTTTAACGAGCTTATTAATGATTGCCAACGTGGTCCGTTGGCGAATCTCATTTATTTCTTTCTCGTCAAATTGCAGCATAAATACCTCTAAGCCAAACCACTTAACTATGTAATACGTTTCTAATCAGCAAGCATGAAGAAAAATCATATTGAAAAAACACTTGTTCTTCATTGTTGGTTACCATAAAAGTGACACTGTTATCCTGCCATTGAGTGTCATTTATCTGATAGTGCCCACTCTCTGATAGATCATGTAAAACCAACGTATTTAATACCGGCGATCGACTCGTGACTAGCAGATAAGCGAGGTCAGAGGTAGCTGGGTTATCCGGAGCATTACCGACCAGAAAATCGCAACAACTATCCGTTACTACGGTTTGTTTATAATCACTTTGCCCATCAATGCGGTAAACCAGAGATTGTTCATAAATGCTCTTTCTCTCGTGGCAGTTTTTCATGATAGATAAAGGACCATCCAAGGTGTTTTCAACAGCCGTCCAGCTAGGATTCAACAGATGTTGCCCGCGGGCATGATAAGTTAAATCAAGCCGTTGCGAGTCAGGATTGTGAACCGTAATTAACTCAATAAGTGCATCACCAAGCCATAAAATACAACGTCTAAACCTTACGTTCGTGTAAGCTTCAGTATCCCACTCATCAATGGTATGACTATCCACCTCTGCCAGTTTAGTTCCCCAGTTAACCTCAGTATCTACGAACTGGTAGCCATCCTGTTCCAGATACATATGCACAATTGGGTTAATCGGAGGTTGATTCGACTGATTCACTACCAATGTATTATGTGTCGAGCTGGTTTTGTAATACTGTTTATGCAGGCAGGCACCGTATCCGGTGGTCCCAAGATCTGGAAGTATCTCTTGCCCGTTTCTAACAATGATTAATCCCAACCGATCATAATGGTCATGCTCTCCACCGTATGGGGAGTGTTTCAATAAGTAACTGTTCTTAGACTCTGACTCATATCCCAATGTATAGCCAGCATCTGGCGCATGTATCGAGCTGCATGAAAGCATCTCGGTTGCAGCATAAGCGTCGTCACCATAAAGCAGAGCTTCAAGGTTATTACGGCTCATTGTCTGATAAATTGTATTTAACGCCTTATTAAACACCTCATTTGGAAAAAGCTTATTGGCAAACTCGAAGATATGAACATGGGATAATTCTTCCTGACCGGCGATACAATCATTCAGGCGAGGAAAATATTTTTCTGTCATCAGGAGTTTTAACGGAAATTTAAGCATTCTTTTTAAGTTCGGATTGTTAGAAACCGAATACTCCGTATTCCATGCGACTTTCTCATAAGCCAATAACGCTTGTAAGGCATAGTAATGATAATGAATGGAGCCTTCAAACCACATTCCTTCTCCTAAACAACCTTTGTTTAGCTGGTAGTGCAACCCGTACTTAGAGTTCAACGCAAATTCCAAATACGCTTTCTCTTGGAGTAACAACCCAATAATTCCGATGGTCGCATTGATTTTCATTTCATGGTTATGAAGCTGGTCTGTTCGGTGCTCTATCAAGAACACAGCCCCCTCACGAAGAAGACGTTCTTCTATGAAATGTTTGTCAGCATCACTTAACTCGTCAGAGATAAAGTCATACCCGCGAGCGAAATCCAGATGACAGTTTGCTTCACAAAGCGTCTGAGCATTCGCTTTTCCTGGTCCATTGTAAGGAATACCGCCATGAACTTCATAGTCAGGATAGTACTGAGCATATTGGAGTAAAATATCTTTAACTTTACTTAAATACTTAGGGTCCTGTGTCAATTGCCACAGTAACCCAAGTTCATAACAGGCTTTTGAGTTCAGCGTATTTAACCATCGCCACCAAGCTCCGTCATACGGTTCACCACAAAACTGTTGATTATCAATCGGGCAAGCGTGTGTCGTTGGGCTTTTTCTATCCCAGTTCAGCCGCACGCCATGTTCCGGGCAGAAGTAATACAGATTCCAAGTCGCACGAGCATCAGGCGGAACGAGGGTTTCACTATTTAAAACATCGAAATTATCTGCAATCAGCTTTTCAATCAGCTCATTGGTAACTTTCTCACGAATTCGTGTTATTTCTTGGGATGTAAACTGCAACATAATTAATAACTTACTAATCTAAAATTCAAAAAACTGCTGAGCATTACGATAACAAACGTTTTGCACGGTAAACTGAAGAAGCTCCCAATCGTCGGGGATATCACCTTGCAAAACCCAAGTGCTTAGCTGATTACAAAAAATGCGTCGAAAATATTCGTGGCGGCTTAAAGACAATATGTTTCTTGAATCCGTTGTCATGCCAATAAAACGCCCTAGTAGCCCCAAATTTTTTAATGTTGTTAGTTGCTGTTCGATCCCTTGTTTGTGATCGTTAAACCACCAAGCAGGTCCAAACTGGACTTTTCCACCAGCCGAATCACTGTCCTGAAAGGCACCGCACAACGCGATTAGCGCAGAGTTTTCACTAGGGTTAAGATTAAACAGCACCATTTTGGGTAGTTGATGACTAACGTCTAACTCATTAAGCAGCAGACCTAAGTTTTTTATTTTTGGAAGGTCTGACATTGCGCTGAACCCCGTACCCGCCCCAACTTCCATCTTTCTACGAGCATTAATGTTTGGTGTGACACCAATGTGGAGTTGAAGAGTCCAATCCAGTTGATGGCATAACTTGCCAAACTCAACAAAAAAGTAGCATTTTAATTTTCGTACTTGCTGACTATTCAATTCATGACCGGTGAGCACTTGCAAAAAAATATTTTCAGCTTCGTGTTTTAACGGCAACTCGAAGTCAACCTCTGTTAGTCCTAAATCAGCTAAACGACAACCGTGAGAATCGAAGTACACCATTCGTTCTTTAACAAGAGCGATATACTCAGTCAATGTTGTGATTAAGTTGTTTTGTAATTTGCTGAGATTCAACAACATCAGACAAAACGATTGAATGTCATTAAAATCAAATAGTTCATCAGCTCGAAACGTAGGTAAAACCTTCGCGTTGATTTTTTCTGAATCGTATTCCGTTGCCAAAAGTGCGTGATACTTTAGGTCTTCAAATGGAGAATTTGTTGTGCACAGTACTTTAACGTCGAGTTGCTCTATGATTTTCCTATACGGCAAGTCATTTTCTTGAATGTATTGAATACTTTTAAACCAAATGTCTTGTGCTGTCTTTTCACTTACGATTTCATCAATATTAAAAAATCGACTTAATTCTAAGTGAGACCAATGATGTAATGGATTGCCGACTAAGTAGGGCATGGTTTCGCACCACTTAATAAACTTCTCATAGTCACTTGCACTACCAGTAATAAAGCTTTCTTCTATTCCATTTGACCTCATCGCACGCCAGTAATAATGGTCATGTTTCAACCAACACTCATAAAGATTGTTAACTTTGCAGTCTTCATACAATAACTGCGCGTCTAGATGATTATGAAAATCAACGATTGGAATAGATTTGGCGACGTGATGATAGAGTTTTTCTGCTAACGGGTTAGTTAATAGAAAATCATCATGAATATATGATTTGTTCATAATTCACCTATTCTTAAGCAGAGCCTAATTGAATAGGCTCTGCATTTATTACGATTAACTATTAACTTGACGCGATTGTGCTATCTCTTCAGTAGGCCTTGCACTCTTAAGCAATAAGCCACCAACAGTTACAATGACCAAACCACAGAAGACAAATGCCATACGTCCCCAGAACGGATTCGGAATTAAGACCATTGCGGATACCGCAGCACCGAAGATTAAAATCAATTTACCTAGCATATGACGTTGTTGACGATCCATCTCATCCTGACCAGCTTCTTCAATGACAGGAGTCTCAACGTCATTCCAGAATGCTTTGATTTCTTCAGCTCTTTCCTTCGCAGGCTCTTTGTAGAATTTCGTTGTTAAGCAGAAGAAACCACCAGTAATGAATAAATGCCCGATGATGCCAGCCATTACTCTCATGTCAGCAGCTTCACGCCCCGTAAAGCCATTTTCTAAGCCAAGCCAGTTTGCAATTACTTCTGGAGTAATAACAAAGCTTACAACATAAGAAACAACCATGCCGACAACTAGCGTCGCCCACGCTGCCCAGTCAGGTGTCTTACGGATAAAAACACCAAAGAACAACGGTACCAAAATTGGCATTTGAAGAAGAGTACTCACGTACATCATTGCATCAAACAAACTTAAACCGCGTAGTGAGTTAATAAACAGTGCAACCATAATGATTAACACACCAAATACTAACGTTACTACTTGGCTAACTTTCAATAGTTTTTGGTCGGAAGCTTTTTTGTCTACAAAAATAGAATAGAAGTTGCGTACAAATACACCTGCATTTCTATTTAAGCCTGAATCCATAGAAGACATTGTCGCCGCAAACACAGCAGACATTAAAAGGCCTACCATACCTGCTGGCATTACTCTTTCAACAAACACCAAATAAACTGCATCTGCTGCTTTTTTACCTAATTCAGCAGAGTGAGCCATTGCCGCGTCAGGATATAGAATAGCTGTAGCCCATGGAGGCATGAACCAAATAGCAGGTCCTATTAGCATAAGAACAAAAGCTAACAACGCTGCTTTACGCGCATTCTCTGAGTCTTTAGCAGTTAAGAAGCGATATGAGTCATTCATGTTATTGATATTCTGTAACTGCTTGACAAACATGAATATAAACCAACTGATAAACAGCAATGGGTAGTTCATGTTTGGTCCCATAATAGAATCAACAGGGAACTGTTCTATCAAGTTACTCGGACCACCCACTTTTACAATTGCAGCGACAGCACATACGACAGTTACAGACATAATAACCACCATTTGCACGAAGTCCGAAGCTACCACGCCCCACGCACCGCCAATCAATGAAATAAAGAGAACAGCGGCACCTGTAATTACAATTGTTGTACCAATATCGACTTTAAAAACGGCACTTACAAACAATGCCAGACCGTTTAACCAGATACCCGTGTAGACAATGCTCGTTGGCATTGTTGCCCAAGTAAATACTTGTTCATTGGTGGCACCAAAGCGGCGGCGAACCCCCTCAATTGGAGTAATCGTACGCATCTGGCGAAAACGGTACGAGAAAAACAACCATGACAGTAAAAAGCCAAACGCGTTAGCCATAAAAACAACCATGATTGGGAAGCCATCAGTAAATGCCTTACCAGCGGCTCCCGTAAAAGTCCACGCACTGAACTGTGTCATAAACGCTGTAGAGCCAACCATCCACCACAACATTTTACCGCCGCCCCGAAAATAGTCGCTCGTTGAACGTCCAGCAAATCTTTTAAATATAACGCCTATTGCTACCATAAAAACGAAGTAGACGAATACTACAAGTATGTCTATATTCATTTTGTACTCCCATTAAAATTTGTTTTATTCTTAGAAATAAAAATGTGCTTATAAATTTTTCTGTAATTAAATAAAATAGAACTCTTTCACCCGTTAATTTTCTAATTTTATTTAAAGATATAATTGGCAAGTTTTCATTCAATGTGACCATCATCACACAGGTCGTTTATTTATGTGACATTAGCAACACTTTGTACAATATAAAACCGAATGATAAACACTGGGCAGCCAATTAAAATAGCAAATTAATTATTTTTTCTTCATTCTCTTTAGATTGCTTTAATTCAGACAGTGCTTTATCGAAGATCTCATCGTCATAAGCTCTTTCTGCATATAACATATTTTCGTAAGCAATATCTTTTTTCATTCCTTTCAATTCTTTATACGGCCATTCAGTAGGGGTAACAACATATTTGGCGATATATTTATATCCATTATTTAAACTATGTTTGTCTACTTCGTAATTCCAAACATCAACACCAACTAGTTCACCATAATGTCCCAGCAAATTATATGCTTCTAGATTGAAGTTGGAGTAATGCCAAGGTTGTGTACGTTCAAGCTCAGCATGTTGTTGCCCTTCGGTATTGAAATGTCCACCGATCCGGCGCATCTGTGTCACTCTTAATCTCTTTTTCGCGAGATCTGGTTGCTTAGTGAAAATAGAAAAAGCAACCACTTGAGCATCAAACCATGTGCCGTGGTTGTTATGCCAGTTATCTTCCTCAAACCCGTTGTTACTGCTAATTAACCAATCATTAAATTGTTTAAACCAAGAGACGATTTGCGCGTAATCTTGCTCCGATAAGCTCGGTTTAATGAGTTCAACACTGTCAACAACACCAATGAGTAATCGGCTATCAATGATTCCGATGCCACGACCATCAACAATGCCAGGGATTGCCTGAGCATAATTCATGTTCGGATTCATGCGAGTATCGGGATCAATAAGCCAAGCCTTCAGTTGTTCGACCGCTTTATTTGCATATTCTTCATTTTCCGTAAAGTAATACGCTAGACCTAATATTTTCACATCGTTAGCAAATGAGATAAGTCTCTGCTTATCAGTTGCTGACGTTTTAGTATCCATATTATATTGACCGTCTTTTCTTATATACGGCAATCCATCTTTTGTGTCTGGATTCGGCCACCAGTAAGGACCAAAACTGTAATAATCATGCTTATCACCACTTGCGGGTAATAATGTTTTATTTACAACCGGATCAATAGTATTAGATAGCGCTTTATCTGCTTTAGATATCAAATTTTTATATGAAGAATTCACATCCACAAGATGATTTTTATTTTTTTCTAATGCAGTCAAATCATAACTTATAGGAGATACTTTAATATTTAACTCTGCGGCATTAACTCCAAGAGCCATTAATATAGAGACCGATAAAATCACATTCTTAAGTTTCATAATTATCCTTTCACAAAATAGACCATTCAAATAGTTTCTAATATTTAATTTAAATATAATTTCACAACACTTTTAAACTTATCGGTTTATTTGTTCGCTTCAAAAAACAGTAAAGCGTGATGTAGATAACACAAGCCAACCTAAAACGTGACATTGCACACAAAAAAATAAAAGGGTTATCTCTGCTTAAACTATCTTCAGACTTTATGAATTGAGGGAAATGTAAGCACTCGTTCGCAGATCATCGATGCTGACTGGCTTCGGCTTTTCTCACCAGCAGCCGCATATTTAACAACATAAGCATAGTTAAAAGATACTGATCGTCGTCTCGTGACTATTCAGCTAAATACCACTATCCCTAACAGAAAGACAGTTGGGTAATATCACACGTTCATTTCTGATTCGAAACGGTTGCTTAAGCCCTCTCACACTTTGTCTCTAAGACTGAATTTTCTTAAGGTTCATTCCCTTAATATGTTCCAACTTGAGTTT
Source organism: Vibrio plantisponsor (assembly GCF_013041605.1). Lineage (GTDB taxonomy): Bacteria > Pseudomonadota > Gammaproteobacteria > Enterobacterales > Vibrionaceae > Vibrio > Vibrio plantisponsor. The sequence goes on from NZ_JABEQC010000013.1 coordinate 106,986, forward strand.
CTTGATCTGTACTAAGAATAGTTCAGCACACGCTAAAGCATCGCTCGCCGCAGAGTGCTCTAAGTAATTTGGGAGTTTGTAATGGCTGCGCATGTCACTAAGCTGGTAGCTTTTATGAGAACCCGTTTTACCAGCGTAGCTGAAACGCTTTTCGACATGAATGGTATCTATGAAATGCGCAGGGAACGCATTTAGCTGATAGTGATGACCCAAAAATGTTTCAATAAAGCTTCTTTCAATATTGCAACTGTGGGCCAATATGACTTTACCTTTGGCCCGTTCTAATAATCGCTCAATACCCTGCTGGATAGAAACACCATCAGCCAAAGCTTTTGGTGTTAGTCCATTAATTTCAGCAGATTCGGCGTTTACGTACTCACCATTATTAATCAGCAACTCCTCAGAACTGAAAAGGTCAATTTGCTCTAAGTTGAACTCAACCATACCAATCGATAGAACCTTGTCCTTGTGAGCATTTAATCCTGAGGTTTCGAAGTCGAGCGCCAAATACTCTAGCTTGTCTAATGGTGTGTTTAAATCCGTTAAAGGCTGTGAGAGATACTCTTTTACAGCCGTCGGCCATTTATCATTAAACTCTATTGTTTTTCTTAACTGTTCTGCCGCCGAATGACATTCAGTCCCTTTAAACATACGACGAATCATACTACTACCCCACTAGGAACTTCAGTTTAGCCACATCCTGTAATTCACTGATAATTTTGAACGCATCTTTTAAATGCTTTCTTTCAAAACTGCTAAACTCATCCGGTGAAATATTGTTGTTGGGTACACGATTAGACAAAATTGCATTTAGCTGATGGCGAAAACGCACCTGTATTAAGAATCTATATGCTCCAATAATGTTCTGGCAACTGTCTTCAGACAAGGTTCCATGTTCAGCAGCATAGCGAAAACGTTCTTCTGTTCCTGTCAATGAACCACCAGCAGATAAGCTGAAAATTCGAGCTAAATCGATAATCAGGTTGAGCGCATATTTTTTAATATTCAGGGTGTTTGTGTTTTCACCACCTTTTTCCAAAACTAAACTATTAAAAATACTCAAAGGTGGCTGAGTTTCAATTGCATCACGCACTAAAGCTGGAATGAACCTTCCGCTCTTTTGAATGCAGTCGTGCAGATGCCGTTGAATTTGTTCTACATAATCTCGATTGCCATATATAGAACGAACTTCTAGAAACACACTAATGCTCAGTAGCTTGCTGTATTCTGGACTTGAAACCCACTTGCTGTAGTAGTCTTTCCAAACCGAGATTGGTTGACACCACTTAGGCGTTGCTGCCATGTATTTACCATCGCAAAGTGGATATCCACACGCAGCCAGACCATTACAAACCTTCATCGCTAAATGCATAAAATACGCTTTTTGTTCATCGCTCACATCGTCAGAGAGAACCAAAGCGCTGTCTTGATCTGAAAGCATATGTACTTCATTACGAGCATGTGAGCCCGCCACTATCCAAGCATAATCACATGGCGGAGGACCAAGCAGGTCTTCACTTAATTGTATAATTCTACGAGTGAATGCATCCATAATCGTCGACATCACACGACCTTGGATCTCAGCACTCACACCACTCTCAACTAATGCTTGGAAAATGGTTTCACGTTCTTCTTTCAAAGCCGCTAGGGCGCTAATAGAGCTCGTGTATTTAATCTTCTGAATCAGAAATAGTGATTGCGTTCGGTGGTTATGGACAAGATGCGTTGTCGTAAGTAATCCCACTACCTTCCTATCATTCACTACTGGTAGACAACGTATGTTGTATTGCAGCATCAATGAGATGGCTTCAATCACTTTTGAGCTGCTTTCAACCAGCACAGGATTAGGGGTCATCACCATTGATATAGGCATGCCAGTATCAATACCGGCCGCGACGACCGAACGAGTCATATCTCGGTCAGTCACCAAACCCGCTATTTCGTTGTTTTTCATCACAACAGCACATGAGCTACGCTGCCTACCACACATCTCGCGGGCAACATCTTTTATTGAATCATCGACATCAACGATAGAGATGTTTTCACTGGCAATTTCGCCAACTGTTCTGAAAAATAGTCCCTTATCCTCTTTGCGAGCTACCTGATTAATTGCTGAGCTCAACCGAATATTAGCTTTAGCTGCAAAATAATCTTCAAATTCAGGGTGGCTTTCACACACATCTTTCAGAACTTTGTGCGGAATAAGATAGAGCAATGAATCTTCAATGGCTTCTGCTTGATAGCCGTCTTCAGAGTGCGCTAGTGGTTGAAGGAATGTGAAACCAAACTGGTCTTCTTCACCCAAACGCGCTCGTAGCTCGCCTAGTGGTGTTCTTTGTTCGATTGCGCCTGTTCTAATAATGTAGAGATAACGTTGCTCACACAAAGCACTGAAACCAATTACTTCTCCTTCAACCAAGTACTTAATTTTGATGGAGTTTGCGATTGTCTCAACAACAGAGGATGGTAACCGGTCAAAAGGGTCTATCTTGACCAAAAAGCTTTGAATGTTCGGAGTAATTGAAGTACCCATATTCACCTATCTTTACCATTAACTATGAACTAAACAAATCTGTTGTCGCGTCCGCACAATTATCACAGGAAGCATTTCAGCTTGCTCAACCACAAATCACAATATTAAAACAACGTTTTATTTATTGTGATGATTGTATAGTAACCCACTTCTACTTTGCCACTAAAATGTATCAATGTTCATTCAACCTTTGTGTCCCTTGGCTATTGGTTTAACAATCACCTACAACAATATGTTTTCAAAGAAAACTGTTGCGTTAAATTCTATCCACTTAATTTTATTAGTATTTTTTAAAGGATCAATGTTCATATCACATTAATGAAATATCGTTTTGATTTTATTGATGTGTGGGTGTATTTTTTGTATTATACAGCCAATAGGACATTCTGATGCTAGTGAAAGGCCTAGCATTAAATTCCAATTTGGCATTATTGGTTTAAGTGATGTGAACCAAATGACTCGCCTAGATAGAGACCAACTTTCGACTCGAGCGAGCGTGTGTCGAAATATCGCTTTGCTGGCGATAAAAAGAACACTGTGATTCCATCAGAAGCAATTTAAGTAAGGGCAAGCTATGTTCGTATACAACAAAGACGTGAAACTCGAAGATTTAGGTAATGGCATTTCTCGCAAAATTCTCGCATACAGCGAAAACATCATGAGCGTTGAAGTTTACTTCGAAAAAGGTGCTGTTGGTACTCTACACAACCACCCACACGAGCAGTTAACTTACGTTCTTTCTGGCGAATTCGAATTCACTATCGGCGATGAGAAGAAAATCGTAAAAGCTGGTGACGCACTGTACAAAGAGCCAAACGTCATGCATGGCTGTGTATGTTTAGAAAAAGGCGTTTTACTCGATAACTTCACGCCAATGCGTAAAGACTTCATCGCTTAATTTATCAATTTCTTATAACAACTATCTTCATATTCCCGACATACAGGGACCTATGGATCTCCTTGCCAGTCTAGTAGACTGGCTTTTTTTTATCTGAAATTTTGCTGAGGCTAACATGGAATATCACTCCCACTTCGAATCTCTGTTACAACTAAACGAAACCTCTGAAGTTTTTCCCCTGTGGCCGTCCACTCAAATTAGTGAGAATGTCACTGCAATAGTCCAGCATCGTGACCTAAACGATCTCACTTCTAACCGACTTATATCGGGTGTCTCATGCCCAGAGCTAATGGTTTATACGCCTCAGCAATCAAACGGTATCGGTATTGTTGTTCTACCAGGAGGGAGTTATCAGAGAATCTCTATTGATAACGAAGGCAGAGATGTTGGTAACTCTCTAACTGCGCTGGGTTTTACTGTTTTCGTATCTACTTATCGCATGCCGGGTGAAGGTCATAACTTAGGTTCTGAAACTTCTTTAGCAGATGCACAGCGCGCTATCCGTTGGGTACGTGCAAATTTAGATAAGTGGCAGCTTCGCTCTGTTGGTGTTCTTGGTTTTTCCGCTGGCGGTCACCTAGCAGGTCAATTAGCGACTCGTTTTGCTACCCAATTACAAGAAAATGTTGATGGAATTGATGCCCTATCCGCTAAGCCAGACTTTTGCGGACTGATGTACCCTGTTGTCACGATGAACGACGAATTCGGACATAAAGGCTCTGCTTATGAGCTGTTGGGTGCACACAAGACCGAAGAAGAACTCAATCGCTACTCTATTGAAAAATGCGTGCATAGTGACATGCCTGCTTGTTTTCTTGTACACGCTAACGATGATGATTCGGTGCCAGTAGAAAATAGCCTACTGCTTTGGCAAGCCTTAAGGGAACATAAAGTCCCTGTAGAAATGCATTTGTTCAACGAAGGGGGGCATGGGTTCGGAATTGAAAAAGTAAAAGATATGCCTGCCCACCAGTGGCCAACTCTATTTCACAACTGGATTGGCCATGTTTTAAGGTGCTAGCCATATTCAAACATCAAATTACTAACAACAAAATGGCCCCTGATGTTTCTAGTTTTCAGGAGCCATTTTGGTTTATTTCGTTGATGCAGAAGCGGCTTTCACTTTTAGGTAACTCTTAAGCCATCCGAGCCTCATCATCCTCAAATAGAAGATTGAGCCACGAATCCACCAGTCGGCAAACATACCAGCCCAGATACCATAAATGCCAAACTCTAAGTAAATTCCAAAAATGTAGCCAAGAACAATACGTCCTCCCCACATACTGGCAATAGATATATACATGGTAAACTTGGCGTCTTTTGCACCTTTAAATGCAGCAGGTAATACCCAAGAAGCAGCCCAAACGGGCATCATTATCGCGTTGATAAATACCAGATTGAGTATTACTTCAACAACTTCGGCTTCATCTGTATACCAAGCTGCCATATAAGGAGACAACGGAACGAACACAGCGGAGAACAGACATAGTACTATCGTCGCCGTCCAGAAAATAAGCTGCATTTCCTGAAAGGCAACTTTAGGTTTGTTTTGTCCCAGCCTTTTCCCTACCAATACCGTTGATGTCATTGCTAACGCATTACCCGGAATGTTAAGCAGTAACAACAATGAGAAGGTAATAACATTACCAGCCATTGCCACAGTGCCAAGGCCTGCAACCATGATTTGAGTTATAAGCTTACCCAAATTAAACATGAGGGATTCAACACTGGCGGGAACACCAACACCCAAAATGTCGAAAAGGATTTTCTTATCAAACCCAGTAAAATACTGGCGAAGAGTGACGATAAACGTACTGTTGCGAGTTAAGCAGACTAAGATTATTACTGCGCCCGCCCAACGAGCTAGGGTAATACCGAAAGCGGCACCTAGCATTCCAAAGCCTTGCCATTCGATGCCAAACAAACCGTGTGATCCATATATCAACGGATAGCTAAAAAGTATGTTTAACACGTTCATAGCAATATTCGACATAGCGGGTAATCGAGAGTTACCGACTGCGCGTAATATACCGCTACCCACGAGAGTTATCGCCAAGGCTGGATAACTTAAAGCAACCAGATTTAAATACTTGTCACTAAGCGCAATAACCTCATCTTCTGCACCATACGCAACGATATAGAGCATGGAATCTGAAAACAGGAAGATTGATAACATGGATGCAAGGGCTACGGACATTCCCAGTACCATCACCTGCCCTGCAGCAGACAATGCGGAAGTCCTATCCCCTCGCCCAAATGACTGAGCGACAACAACAGAACCACCGAGCGCGACAGCAGTCATTACTGAAATAATGATCCACGTTATACCATCCGTAAAACCCACTGCTGCAGTTTTGTCTGCACCAAGGCGAGCAACAAGTACCGTACTGATGATTCCCATCAGCACGACGCAAGAGAGCTCTAAGATGATTGGCCAAGTAAATGGCCAAACATGGCGTCTTAATAAAACTTTATGACGATAGCGAACTTTTAAAGATAATTTTGGAAACAACGGCCCACGAGGCTTATTCCTTATGGGTCCAGGTTCCGAAGAAGAGTTTGACATGGCGACTCCTACTTAACGCGCAACCATAGCCATTTCATTATGAGGCTGACCATATATTACATCGCGGTCATACACCACTTTAATTTCACCGTTTACATTACGATCACCGTGCAAATATCCACCTGTTGAAATCATCTGTGGAATCTCATCATACACGCCAGCATACGCCGCTTCCAAAGCCAATAGTGCATAAGCAATTGGGTCATCCAAGCGAGCGTATTGCTGAGTAAGATCTTCAACAAATAGGCCACTATTTTCGTGGTAATGCTTCTTAAGCAAGTTTTGAGCAACACTATCAGCCAGAACCAATAAGCGTTTGTCTTCACTATGTTGATGCAGTTCTAGGAGCGCAAATAGCAAGTAAGTTGATGCTAGGTTTGACTTCTCAGCGACCGCCACTGGAACCAAAGTTTCAGCATCAAGCGAACCTAAGTTAAAACGCTCAAACATCTTCGCCGTCAACACGTTAACTTGTTCATTTGAACTAGCACGAGCAGCACGAACTAAAGTCAGCAAGTATGCGGGATCCGCTGGACGACGAGCTAAGGTTGTACCTTTTTCACCATAGTAACCGTGACGTTTGAATGTGTACCCTGTTAAATCCGTGCCGTCCGTCCACATTGGAAGAACTTCGTTGCTTTCTTCATCCCAGGCATGAGAGAAGTACCCTACAATCCCTTCAATTACCCAATTAAGCCACTCTTCTTCATTAATATTTTGTACACAAGACAACATAGCTAATGGGTTGTCGACAACAACTGCCCAACAGTCGCGGAACAGTACATTTGCTTCGCGAGCAATATCGCCAAATTCAGGGCCAAACTGACGCTTTGCTCGGTCACCAAACCAAGAATAAGTCAGACGGTCATCTTCCGGAACAGGTTCACGCTGCTTAGGGGAAGAGAACTGATAAACAGGCATACGTGTTTCTGGGTGACGCGCAGCCACAAACTGACGATATAAGTGTTTCGCCCATTTCAGCGCATTTGCATCACCTGTGTAACGATAGTAATGACAAGCTGCATAAATCAAATCAGTAGATGCATTAACGAAGGTTAAACCGACAGTTTCTGGCAGTTCAGGCCACTTCGCAGGATCGACCACTTCTTTCGGTTGATGTATTTTAAATAGGTCTGCTGGGAATTCTTTGCCATATTCGCCATGACGGGTCAAATCGAGTTTCTCCCAGTCTGTAACGTGTGCAGCCCAAAAACCTTTTAAGAAGTTTTCTGTTGTCTCTGGTTGCATTTGGAACAACAAATCATAAAACGGAAAATGGTGCTTAAGTTCGTGCACACACTCTTTACTTGCTGGGCCTTCAATATCACCAGTTTCTAGGTTTACAAATCGATGGCCGCCCCACTGTAATAAACCACTGGCTTTATCAGCATAGTTCTCTAGAAAATATTCCGTAATATTCTGAGCTTCATGTAGGTACAAATTGTTACCTGTTAGCATACTAAGCGCTAAATACCCACGCATGAGATTTTGCTGGCTAGCAAAGTTGCTCATTGGTACCTCAACCCCGTCAGGATAGATCCACTTGACTGGTTTTAAGGTTTTCACATCAATGCCATCAGCCATCAGTGGGCTATGTGAAGCTTTGCCTAAATCTAACGATTGCTGGTAGAAGCGCTTAACAATAGGAAGCAGAGAAACACGAGAATCAGACATAATACTTTCTCCAATAATAAGAAGGCGTTGATAACAAGAAGAAAAACTCTTAGTTGAAGCAAAATTTTTCTTTTTGGTATAAACAACTATACCCAAGTAACATAAGTCACTTGGGTATATAGCCTCCCCTAAGGGAGACTAGAACAACACATGACTATTAATTAGCGATGCGTTTTAGAATACGGTTACCACGACGTAGGAAATCTTGAGCAGCACCTTTCACGTCAGTTTGACCATAATCTAGTTTCTCCATTGACTCGCCGAATAGCTCCATCAACTGAGCGTTGTCAGTGAATGTCGTTGGAAGAACTTGTTTTGGTAGACCTTGAGCTTGTAGGTAGCCTTGGTAGCTCAAGCTTTCTGGATCTATCTCACCTGCTTCGTGCAAAGTTTGTAGCCCTTCTTTGCTCATAGGAATACCACGAGCTAGACCAAGAGCTTTAACACCAATTGGATCATTCAAGAGGAATGTAACTAGCTTAGCCGCCTCTTCAGGGTGCTTAGAGTTACGTCCAATCGAGAACATCATTGATGGACGAGCTAATAGACCAGAGTCAGTAGCTCCTGGAGCCATTGGGTATGGGCCTAAATCCATGTGAAGACCAGGTGCTAGGTTAGCTGTGTACTTAGCAATTGCGGTATCCCACATATAGACACCACCGAAACGGCCATCAATCCATGGACGCATTTCGTATAGGTTACCCTTACCGTAAGAAGAAAACTCTTTCGTTGATGGGAATACGTGGTTATTAACTTGGTCTACATATAGTTGGAAGAATTTCTCCATCTCTTCTTGAGAGTAAGCGAGAGTTGTCTTCTGTGCATCAATGATATCTTTACCAGTAGTTTGAAGCATGTAAGAACGGTTCATAGCGAACACGTCACGCGCTTCAATAACGAGTGGGTAGTAGTCTGCACCAAGATTCTTCTCGAATGCTTTACCTGCAGCCATTAGTTGATCCCAATCGGTTGGGAACTCAACACCTGCCTTCTGCCAAATTGGTGTGTTGTAGTAGAAAACACGTGAAGTCATAGATACAGGAAGACCGTTGATCTTACCTTCGACAGTTGTCATATCGATAGCATTTTGAGGGAAGCTACCTACATGCAGAATGTCTTTCTGCTTGTTCATGTCGTAGAAACCATCACCATTCTTAGAAAAGATAGGTAACCAGTTCCAGTTAGTTTGCATTACATCAGGTTCAGTATTACCTGCAACCTGAGTAGTCAAACGAGACAAGTGTCCATCCCAGCCTGTGTATTCAGCTTTAACTTTAATACCAGGATTTTGCTCTTCAAACTTTTGAATTGCATTCAGTGTAGCTTGGTGACGTGAGTTACCACCCCACCAAGACATACGTAGCTCTACGTCAGCAAATGCTGAAGCAGAAGTTGCACCGATTGCAGCAGCGATAAGTGTAGTCAATACCTTTTGATTCATGGATATATCTCCAGTTTTATTTTATTAGAGAAATGTTTTTCTCAGTTTTCTTATCGAAAATGTGTACCTTGCTCATTTCAACGGCAAACTTCACATTCTTCTGTAATTGCATACCTAGTTTTTCACGTACATCATCAACTGGAACACGTGCTGTCAGCTCTTTGTCGCCAACACGGAAGTAAACGAATACTTCGTGTCCCATGTTTTCCATACGAACAACATCACCAACCATAGTTTGAACATTTTCGTCTTCAACTAGTGACAACGTGATATTGTCTGGACGAATACCAAACACAGTTTTGTCGTAGCCATGTGCTCGAACAGCTTCGGCTTTAACCTTTGGCAAACGCAGACGTTGATCACCAAATGCTACATACATTTCACCGTCTTCATCCGCGATTACTACTTCGTGTAAATTCATTTCCGGAGCACCGATGAAACCTGCTACGAACATGTTTACAGGGCTGTTGTACAATTCAGTTGGAGTATCAACTTGCATGATTTCGCCAAGTTTCATTACACAGATACGGTCGCCCATGGTCATCGCTTCTGTTTGGTCGTGAGTAACGTATACCGCAGTAGCAGGGTTACCCGCTTCTTTCAGGTGACGGTGTAAGTCAGAGATACGAACACGCATCGAAGCTCGTAGTTTTGCATCTAGGTTTGATAGTGGTTCATCGAATAGGAACACTTCCGGTTTCTTAACGATTGCACGACCTACCGCTACACGCTGAGCCTGACCACCAGATAACTGGCGTGGTAGGCGGTCTAGTAGCTCTTCAATTTCAAGAATTTCAGCTGCTTCTTTAACGCGAGCCTCAATTTCTTCTTTTGGTAACTTCTGTAGTTTCAAACCAAAACCTAGGTTCTCTTCTACAGTCATGTGTGGGTATAGAGCGTAGTTCTGGAACACCATCGCAATACCGCGATCTTTTGGTGCTAGGTTGTTTACTACTGTACCGCCGATAGTGATTTCACCACCGCTGATTGTTTCTAGACCCGCTAGCATGCGTAGCGTCGTTGATTTTGCACAACCTGATGGACCTACGATTACTAGGAACTCACCATCTTTAATTGTTAGGTCGATACCGTGTACTGCTTTGAAACCGTTTGAATAAACTTTCTCTAGTTTATTAAATTTAACTTCAGCCATTTTACTTACTCCAAAAAATTAACCTTTAATACCGCTGCTAGCTGCGCCTTCAATAAAGTATTTCTGAGACATGAAGAACACGACGATTGACGGGATGATAGCGATAGATGCCATTGCTAGGATTTCATTCCACTTCGCGCCTTCTGTAACGTCGATAGACATTTTCAGAGCAAGTGCAATTGGGTACTTCTCTACACTTGATACGTAGATAAGTGGGCCTAAGAAATCGTTTACTGACCACATGAACTGGAACAGTGCAACAGAGATGATTGCTGGGCGGATAACTGGAACCACTACGTGCCAAAGCACTTGGAACGAGTTACACCCATCAATCATTGCTGCTTCTTCCATGTCTGTTGGTACGCCACGTAGGAACTGAACCAGCATGAATACGAAGAAACCTTGTGTTGCAAATGCCAGTGGCAAGTACAGAGGTAGATAGCTATCAAGTAAACCCATTTCGCGGAACATGATGTATTGCGGAATAAGTAGTACAGATTGTGGAAGCAGGATGCTGGCAATTAGCGTAGCAAACCAGAATTTCTTCCATGGGATTTCAAAACGCGCAAACGCGTAAGCTACGATTGTTGAAGAAACAACAGTAAAGAATACTTTTGGCAATACATAGAAGAATGTATTCAGGATGTAGTGACCAAATGTAAATTCTGTACCGGTTTTCCAACCGTTGATGAAGCCTTCTAAACTCCACTCACTTGGGATCAAGCTCATAGAAGAGAAGATTTCATGGTTTGGCTTCATTGCCGCTGTAAACATCCACAATAGTGGGTAAAGCATTAAGAAACCAACGATAATAAGAACTGTGTATCGAATAGCCGCATTGATTTTTTCACGACGAATCGTACGTTCGTTTTCTTCATTTGCAGCTGATGCTGCGTTAGCAATTGAAGTAGACATTATGATTTGCCTCCTTTATCACCTGAGTAGAATACCCAGTACTTCGACGAACGGAATGTGATTGACGTGAAGATTGCTACTACGATGAATAGTGCCCATGCCAATGCAGAACCGTATCCCATATCAAAGAACTTAAACGCTGTCTCATAGATGTATAGAGAGATCAGGTAAGTTGACTTCATTGGACCGCCGCCAGTGATAACGTATGGCGCTGTAAACTCTTGGAATGCTTGAGTTGTTTGCATGATGAAGTTGAAGAAGATAACCGGTGTAATTAGTGGCACAGTTACTTTCAAGAACATTTGCCATTTGCTTGCACCGTCGATCATCGCAGCTTCATACTGCGATTGAGGAACGTTCTGTAGTGCTGCTAAGAAAATAACCATCGCAGAACCAAACTGCCACGCACGCAATAGTGTGATTGAGAATAGCGCGAAAGCTGGTTCACCTAGCCAGTTAATTGGGTCAATACCAATAAAGCCTAAGGCACCATTAAGAACACCATCGATAGCAAATAGAGCACGCCAAAGTACCGCGATTGCAATACTACTACCCAGAATTGAAGGGATATAGTAAGCAGTACGGAAGAAGCCAATACCTCTTAACTTAAAGTTAAGGATAAAAGCAATCCCTAGTGCGAACGCTAGTTTTACCGGGATGGTCAAGAAAACGTACAAGAATGTGACGCTCATTGACTTCCAAAAGATATCATCTTCAGTGAGCATGTACCGATAGTTTTCAATACCGATGAATTCAGGTGAAGTCATCAGATCATAATCGGTAAAGCTCATCACGAATGATGAAACAAACGGAAAAGCGGTAAACATTATCAACCCTATGATGTAGGGAGATAAGTACGCTAATCCTAGCTTACGATTTTCATACATTTTCTCGTCCTCGTTAAGTTTAACTGCCCATGGGTTAGATAAGTTCACTCCTAAGACCCCCATCGACTTCTGCTAGCCATTAAACGTGATTTTATAACGTTTACCATGCGGAAATTTACAATTTGTGATCTTGGATATTATTTTTAAATATAAAAAATAAAAAAATGAAACATAGTTCCTGTTTTATAGATTAAGCGTTCTCAAAAAATGAATCGATTTAAGTTCAGCGGGTTTTCAGTTGGGATTCTTCAGTCAAATTTAGAAGTTTTCTTATTATTAATCATATATTTAATAAAAAATAGAAACACATACTACATAGAGAGTGCTCTCTGACACACAATCTCTGTACACACACTAAAAATAAATTATTTGATCTTTATCAAAAAATATATTTTTCGCGTTTAAAAATATATTTTGAGTGAATATAAACTAAAGCATTAGAAACCCGAGCATTAATTATTTATCTCTCGATAGGCTAGAAAGGATGTATTGGTCGGGTAGTGAGTGACGCAGATTTTATTACTTAATTTATTAATTTTTCATGAAAAAATTCAAACAAAAACAACTTGTTTTCTTAAAGAAATCGTATATTAACAAAGAGAATCATTGCAAAAGAAACCTTCTACCCTTTAAAAATTTGATCAAATCATTTCCTAAGCGATGCAATGTATAGTCACTCGCCATCCCTATAATATTAATGTTCTTTTACACATTAAATAGCTAAACAATCACCCTTTCTTTAAGTAACCCAAGGAGTCTACTTTGTTGTTTACATAGCCTTAGACCTATTTACTCACTCTATTCCCTATAAAAATCACAACATATTACCAACATAAATGAAAATTAATGATCACCTAGCCAAGGAGAACACCAAAAGCAAAAACAACTTAACTATATGGTTTATATGTAAAAAATAATAAATACCTATCGATCACGACAACTCATTAACCCTCATAATAAAAGTGACTCACCGCTACCCACCCGTTCAGAGTTAAATACTAAAAAATTATGCTAAGTTGATCACTTTTAAATACACACCAAACATAAAACATTGTTTCAATGATCACATTTCCGCAATCAAACATTTTTAAACTAAATATTTTTATATAAATTAAACACCGAACCATAATTACAAAAACGGTGTTTTAAAATGAAAAAAGTACTTATCTCTGCTATCGCACTCGCTATTACAGCTACTGCTGCACAAGCTGCAACAATCAACTTACGTCATGAATATAAATCTGAATTTGGTGATAATGATGCATATCATGGTGACCGTATTGCTGTTAGCCATCGTTTCGCAAACGGTGTAGGTTTTGAAATTGAAGCAAAATACAAATCAAACACTACTGGAAATGATGATGCATTTGATGAATTTACTCAAAATGGTCACCAAGCAAACGTAAGCTACCGCTACAAATTGAATGACTCATTCACGCTAACTCCTCAATACAAAATTGAAATGAACAGCAGCGACAAGATGAGCAATCAGTTCAACTTGACACTAGGTTACAAAGTTAACAACGACCTTTCAGTTTCGTACCGTCAGCGTTACAACTATACAACTCAAGCAAACAAGGAAAGTAGTGAACACTACAACCAAGGTACGTTTGCTGCTAGTTATTCTGGTGTTGAAGATTGGGGCTTTGGTGCTTCTCTAGATTACCGCTGGAGACAAGAAGGACAAGACACTTGGAAAGGTAACAAAGCTGGCGTTAACGAAGTGAACTTCACAGGCGAATACAAAGGTTTTGAAAGTGGCTGGCGTCCATTTGCTGAACTAGGTTTCGAACCGACGAAGAAATACAGCACTGATACAGAAAAAGGTGATTACCGTCCACGTTACCGTATTGGCCTGAAGTACAACTTCTAATTCAATCTAAAAGTAAATCCTAACTGTCTTTTCAAGGCTGACTTAACATCCACTAGGTCAGCCTTTTTTAATGCTTAATTAAGGTGAACTATGAAACTATCGAGAATTGCGCTCGCGCTTAGTAGTGCATTTGCGCTTAGTGCATGCACTGCGGTACAAACAGAGGTAACACCAGAAAACTTGACGTGGCAGGCCATCACTTTCGGACAATCTACCGACTTAAACTTTGGCTCGACAATCCTTCCAGAAAAAATAGGTACAAATGAAGTATTGGTAAATGGAAAGCCGGTCAAAGCAGGAAAACTTGCAGAAACTTTCACTATTGAAAGCCGCGGCGGTAAACTGGCCAATTCCCATGAAGGCGTCACTTTCTACTACACTAAACTTCCTACCAACAAAAACTTCACCCTATCCGCTTCGGTTGTTTTAGAGCAATTGGGCCCAGAAACAGGCTCTACACCTAACCGTCAGGAAGGTGCAGGAATAATGGTTCGTGACATTATTGGTCAGCCACGTTTAGATCCTCAGCCTGAAGGTTTAGAAGAATTTCCTGCGGCATCCAATATGGTGATGAACCTTTTAAGAGCGAGCAAAAAAGAGAATAACGGTTTAATTAATATCAATGCGAACTATCGTGAAGGTATCTACCAACCATGGGGAACTGGCGGCAACAAGATGGCACGTGACGAGTTTATAAAAGATGTGCCTTTCACCGATGGTAAACCATTCAAAATGTCTCTAACTCGAACAGATACTGGTTATTTTGTCACTTATGATAATGGAAGCATCAGTGAAACCCATGAAGTTGAGGGAGCTAACGCTAATATCGTAGAGATGCAAGACCCCGACAACCAATATGTCGGTTTCTTTGCATCCCGTAACGCAAAGATTTCAGTCAGTGACGTTCAGATTGAACTTAGCGATGCGCATACCGTTGATACACCAAAATATTCAGCGAAATTGACGGATGTTGTCTTACAACAGGCATCGCCTGACAAAAGTGCAATTGAAAACTACAGTCTGCAATCACGAGCAAACTACTCTGGTACTTTCAGTGTTAGCCAACAAGGTAAAGTGGTTGTAGAAAAGCAAGATATTCCAGCAGGTGATTTCTTCCGCTTTGATGCAATACTCACCTCTCCTAGCACTGCATTTACTGTTACATATACACCAACAGGAGGCCCGGATCTAACACCTAAAACTTATCAACAGAAAGTTGAAAAGGTCAACTTAGCGGATCCAATGAATATTTCTGTAAATCCAGACGGTAGCAATGGTCACTTAGATCTTGCAACAGCCATCGAACTCGTTGCTCCTGGCGGTATTATCACCCTAGAAGACGGCGACTACCAAGGCATCACTATTCCAGTTTCAGCAAGCGGTACTGCTGACTTGCCAAAAACGCTTTTGGCGAAAGGCGAACACGTTCGCTTCCTTGGTGACATTCAACACAATGCAAGTTACTGGAACGTTTCAGATATTGAAGTCTCAGGTGCACGTTACATTGTTTGGGGTAGCCATAACAACTTCGATTACATTGTCACACACAGCGCTCCAGATACGGGCTTCCAGATTACATCACCAGACAAATTGGGACGAGCTTTATGGGCAAGTCATAACACTGTGAGTGACAGCGAAAGTTACAACAACATGGATAAATCTCAAATCAACGCAGATGGCTTTGCTGCCAAAATGCGAATTGGTGACGGAAACACCTTCATCCGCTGTGTGTCTCACCACAACATTGATGATGGTTGGGATTTATTCAACAAAGTAGAAGATGGTGCCAATGGCGCTGTGACGATCATTGATTCTGTTTCATACCGAAATGGTCAAACGCTAACGGTTGCAGGTAAAGGCGGAAGCAGAGGTAATGGTTTTAAATTAGGTGGTGAAGGTTTACCTGTTGCCCACGTAGTGAAAAACAGCCTAGCTTTCCAAAACAACATGGATGGCTTCACTGACAACTTTAACCCTGGTTCTCTTGTACTAGAAAATAACGTTTCTATCGATAACAAGCGTTTCAATTTCTTATTCCGTAAGAGCCCATACGCTGGTCAAGTTAAACAGGGGCATTTTGAAGATAACCGCTCATACCGTTTTTTTGTTGAAAGCAAATATAGTGATGTTGTAAACGGAGATACTTTGGTTAACAACCAGTTTTTTGTTGACGGCCATACTGTTGACCAAAACGGCAAAATCGTGAAGGAAGATGTCAGTGAACTTAAAAATGCCAGTGATGTTAATTCTACTAGCGAAGAGTCAATGGATGAGCAAGTACAGAAACTACGTTCGCTATTGAACTAGTTCGTATCTGTAATAATCCGTTGTTTTAGTATGCGGGGTTACATTTCTACAAAAGAGTATAGTGGCGCAGTTATCAAACTCTCCGTTGTAGCTGCGTCTCAAAATCTCGATTTGGTTTCCATAGTTACCACTTATCAATTGTTCTACTTAAGCATGCATGCCATGGACTAAGTTCGGCAACCTAAGCATCACAGTTTTCAAACTTAATGCTTATTCCAAGATTGGAGCCACTGGATAGATAACTATCCCAGAAAGTGAACATTGATTTAGAACTCTCAAACTTCTAAACCAGTCATCTTTATAACTTTGAGTTGTAGAAACTTTAGTTTTTATATCACTCAATTTGTTTGATTGTTTTATTTAATTTTATTGAAACGATATTTCATTTTAATTTGTTGGTTAGATTTTTTTTTGTTAATATTGCTGTGTGTAGTGTTCAGGGCGTTCCTGTTCATCTTTAATTTGAATACGTTGAGGAAAAAGTAATGATTCTTGATTCATTTGATGTGAAGGGTAAAGTTGCAATCGTAACCGGTTG
>NZ_JABEQC010000014.1:0-8726 GCF_013041605.1 Vibrio plantisponsor
ACACCCAATGAATCTGAACTACTGTATTGGAAAAACTCTAAAACCGTGGCCAAATTTAGTTGACCACTACATAGGGGATCTATTCATGGCTTAATTATTTATGGGTGGTTGTATTAGCATTAGGTATAACTTTGTTAGTTGCAAGCCCTTTAATACTTAGGGTTGTAAGCCAATTTAAGCTAGTAAATCGCTCTTATTGATTTGAAAATAAACGGTATTTCTATTTTTAAGAAACTTGTTGTGAGAGGTTGTTAACACTTAATAGGTAGGAAAAAGGGATGTTAACAATGCCAGTTTATGACTAAAAGTTTAGGGTTTCTCAGAAGTGCAACACCAAAAGCTATCTAAAGTAGGATTAATGTAGGTCTATCCGAGTGCTGTACTTCTTGTAGACCAATAAGTTCAAGACGTTTCACTGCGTTTTAACTGGCAGCTAGATTGTGTATTGCGAGTAACTTTCTATGAGCTCTTTTCCTATACAGAAATGTGTAAGTAGCGCATGTTTTAGTACCAATTGTTAGCACAAACAACCTAAACCTAGATGTATAAATACAAAAAGGGCGATAACTCATAGAGTTATCGCCCTTTCCAAACGTTTGGTGGGAGTTTAAATGGTTTCTCACTTTTCATAGATTCAGTAACTTATATTGATGTTACCAATTTGCAATTTAATCTAAAGCAATAGCGCTGATACTGAGTGTTTTACCTATCCTCACCATCTATTAATAGCGACTTTAACGCATCGGGAGAAGAAGGGAGTAGTCCGACTTTTAAGCCAAATGGTTTGAATACCTTGTTTAGAATCTCTGTATTATAGCTGCCCCGATCATTCTCTATATCTGAGAGTGTTTTTCTTGAGACATCGACAAGTCTTGCGAATACATCCTGTTTCAGTCCCAGTATATTAATGCGTAAATTTTTCAGCGCTTGGCCCTGTGTTAGCTCTCCAAGCAATAAGTGTTTGATGATTTTGTTTGCCTCGGTTTTGCGTTCTGCTGCACTTACTGCTTTGGCGTTTTTTGAGGCTTTCGATCTCGTTGGAGTATCGAGTTGTGTTTGCTCTTTGATCGAATGAGTTACATTCTTCCCAATCTTGGGCTGCTGTTTATTTCGGTTTGCTCTTAGACGAGCTACCGTATCTTTTACGGACTCCTTATTGCTTGGCTTTTTCATAGCAGTCCCCATTTAGTGAGCTTTTCTGATATATGATTAAGTCCAACGGCTGGCATCTCCAAGATTTGTTCTGGCACTCCTCGTAAAGCGAGTCTCTGCTTTAGGCCTACGCATTTACTTGCTGTAATCGCTAGCTCTTTTAATAACACTTCCTTGGGCACGAGATCAGATAAGGTGTCTGCTATTCCGACGAAGTCGTAAGTTCCGCCTACCTCAAGTGGGGCTTTCCATTTTGTTGTTCTTGGAATTCCTTCAGGATCAGCTTTCATTGGTGCGAAATCGTAAATGGGAGCAAGTTTTATGACTCCATCACCCTTTAAGAATGAAGTATTTCTGCCGTGGTTGTCACTATTACCAAACAAGATGTTGAGTAGATCTCTCTTAACCCATTCAATGACGAAAGCTTGAGTATCAAAGCTATATCCTTTGTGTTTAACCATATTGCTTTCAGTAATTTTTTCTATGAGAGTTCGGATTGTTGTTTCGTGATCAAGAGTGACCCCAGCGCCTTTGTTCAAAATGGAATACACAGATTCCATGCCAAATCTCTCGACTTGTTGATCAATAATTTGAACATCAAATCGAGGAAGCCATAAGGAAGGGTAGTTTAATCCTTCCTCCAAGCGCATACCGTCGGTGGAGATCGTTTCAACTCCCATTTCAGTTAGCTCGTGGTAGAAGTAGAACTCAGCTCTTAGAATATTGCAGTCGATGGTGCTTCTTGAGCCTCTAGGGTACTTTACTAAGTAATGTAAGTCGTAGTTGCTATTGTCATCTTGGTATGGATCAATCCATATTTTTTCGCTGCCAGAACTATGATCGAAACCAGATCGGAGGATTAGTTTTGGCGCTTCACCTCCAGCCCCTGTTGCACCACCTGCGGCTGCCCCTCTTTGCTGTGCATAGTCGAGGAAATCACCTGCTCGATTTTTAACATCATCAACAGAGAAATAGAGGTTGTCTGCTACTTCGTAGCGTTCAGGAAGGGAGTCTTTTATTCTTAAGTTACCAATAGGCGACATCGTGCCAAATTTGAGCAAGACATAGTCCTGTTCATCAGAACTAAGATCTTCAATATCCAGGTATTTAACCCAGTACCGTCTACTAGCACCGCTAGGCATAATATCGTCTAGAAACGTTAACCATCCAGGTTTACCTATGTCATCAAAAAAGAATGAGACAGGGTGGTTTAGTGAAACAGCGTGAAAGTCATCTTTATCGTGATGTTCTAGCGCATAGTCGCCGAGGTAGTTGAGTTCAGTCACTCGGAAATTATGTTGGCTACTTTTAGGGAATGAGATGATACCAATATCTATCCATTCACCTCTGATAAAAGCTTGTATGGTTAGTTCTTCCATCTACAACACCTCTACTTATCAATGAGTAAAACTTTACTCTTATAGTTCCTTTGTTTCAAGTTTTGAGTAACTATTTACTCATTGGTGTGTGGGTAGAATGCTTATGAGTAAATTATTACTCATAACTGTAAGGGAAAATTGATGATGAACAGAATGGATTTTTTTAGCAATGAAAGCTGCTATATGGAGTGGGGCGTTAATTGTTTGTTCAGTTATGCAGGTTGTTCGCAATTCTGCATCCTCAATACCCAACACTAAAGCAGTCTACAATGCTAGTTTTGAAATCATTGGCTGAGTCAGAAGAAATTGAGCTGATAAACTCTTATAAATTCAGAATTAAAGGCAAGGCTTTAAATACATGGAAAACCTAAATCTTGATGCAACTGAAAGAAAAAGAATTAGTGTCACTATGTGGTTGACTGCAGTTTTAGCTGTTACTGCCCTTTTCCAAGCAACGCTAAGTTGTTACGGATTTGGAGCTAAACCTAGATGCTATTGTTGGAGGAGGCTAGAACTAGATTACTCAATTGTTTAGTGACATCCTCACGACAATGAAGAATGGCGTAATGAGTATTCTTGAAGCTATGGTGTTCTGGAAGTAAAGTGTGGCACTTATACAAAAACAGCGCTATCCCAAAAGGCGCTAACCCATTGAAATAGCGCTGTTTCCAAACGTTTGGTGGGCTGGCGTAAGTTGATCTTGTTTGGTAATTTATTGAATTTTAATGTTTTATTTCGATTCTGTTTTTAATTTGGTTACTAAGATGGTTACTAAAATAAAACGCTTTAAATATTTAAGTGTTTTTAGCGATCTATCGTTGATGACATTTATCTGACTTTTCGATGCGTCGTAAGCAACAAGTTGCCCAGTTGGCAAGTTATTGCTTGAAAGTGGGAAGTTTTTTGTGCCTTAAGACTATATTTTGTTTCAGTCTTCTGAATTTTGCTTGGTTTCTAGTTTGGCATTCTTCTTGTAGTAGTTGGTTGAATATCTTTACTTACTAAAGGAAAAACGATGCCAACTCCATGTTATATCTCTATCGAAGGTCAAACTCAGGGCCTAATCACCGCTGGTGCCTGCACTGCGGATTCTATCGGCGATTCATTCGTTGAAGGTCACGAAGACGAGATGCTGGTTCAGCAATTCGATCACACAGTGACTGTTCCTACTGATCCACAATCGGGTCAACCATCTGGTCAGCGTGTTCACAAACCATTCAAGTTCACTGTTTCTCTGAACAAAGCCGTTCCTCTGCTGTACAACGCACTGGCGTCAGGCGAGAAGATGACCAACGTTGAACTGAAATGGTACCGCACGTCTATCGAAGGCAAACAAGAAAACTTCTTCACGACTAAGTTGGAAAACGCGTCTATCGTAGATATCCAATGTGAAATGCCGCACTGCCAAGATCCAGCAAAATCTGATTTCACTCAGAACCTGACGGTCTCTATGTCTTACCGCAAAATCACGTGGGATCACGTGAACGCGGGTACTTCAGGCTCAGACGATTGGCGTAAACCAATCGAAGCGTAAGCCTTCCTGTTATTTCGGTGCTCATCATCCTGTGAGCACCTGAAACCTTAATCCCAAGTTATCCCGACGGGTGATTTGTGTTTAAGGTTTTTGTCTTTTATCTGAGAAAGGAGGAGCGCCATGGCGACATTGGCGTACACCATTCATGTTGAAGGGCTGAGCGATGATGCCCTTGTGGTCACAAAGTTTGATGGGCAGGAATCCTTGTCCTCCAGTACTTTTCATCATCGTCCGTGCTACGGCTTTTGCTATCATATTGACTTGGCAAGTCGCCAATCCAATCTCACCGCGGAGCAGATAGTCGACAGAAATGTAGAGCTCAGAATGTACCGTGACCAAAAGCTGGTTCAACGAGTACACGGCGTTGCCAGATCTTTTGTTCAGGGCGATACTGGTCATCATTTTACTCTTTACTCATTGACTCTCGTTCCCGCGCTTGAGCGTCTTTCCCTTCGTCATAACAGCCGTATTTTCCAATACAAAACAGTCCCCGAGATCATTTCCACTCTGCTGCAGGAAATGGGGATACAGGACTACGCCTTTTCTTTAGAGCGAGACTGCGCGCAGCGTGAATTTTGTGTTCAGTACCGTGAAACAGATCTGGCCTTTCTTCATCGTTTGGCCGCTGAAGAAGGTATTGTTTACAGTTTTGTTCATGAAGAAGGTAAGCACACTATTGCCTTTAGTGATTCAAGCGCGCTGCATCCATCATTGACCGAGCCAGTACCTTACAACGCGATGACTGGTGGCGCCGTTGATACACCATACATTAAAGGTTTTCGCTATCAGTCTGAGGCCGCAGTCAGTGAGGTCCAATTAAAAGACTACAGCTTCAAGAAGCCAGCTTATTCGTTCAGTCAGGCCGTTCAGGGAACGGATATGGACTACCAGCAAGCAAGATATGCGCATTTCGACGCGCCAGGGCGTTACAAGGATGATGTTAATGGTAGCGCCTTCGCTCGGGCCCGCATTAACTACCTACGACGTGAATCTCAGGTGGCTTCTGGTCAGAGTAACGAGCCACTACTTCGTGCCGGCTACAAGTTTACGCTGTGTGATCACTTGGACTCAGCTTTCAACCGAGACTGGTTATTGGTCTCGGTCAACCATCAAGGTGAGCAGCCACAGGCTTTGGAAGAAGAAGCTGGACAAGGTGCGACGACTTACTCAAACCAGTGGTGTGCCATTCCTGGCCATCAACACTGGAAGGCTGAACCCGAATCGTCCCCCAGAGTTGATGGCCCCATGATCGCCACGGTGGTCGGCCCCAAAGGCGAGGAAATCTTCTGCGATGAGCATGGGCGGGTAAAGGTGCATTTTCATTGGGACCGCGACAGTCAACAGGATGAACATAGTTCATGCTGGGTGCGCGTTTCACAAGGATGGGCGGGCAACCAATACGGGGTGATGGCAATCCCACGTATTGGGCATGAGGTGATTGTCTCTTTCCTCAACGGAGACCCAGACCAGCCGATCATTACCGGGCGCACGTATCACGCCACGAACAAATCGGCTTACGCTCTGCCTGAGCATAAGACCAAAACGGTACTTAGAAGCCAGACTCATCAGGGAGAAGGATACAACGAACTCAGCTTTGACGATCAGGCAGACCAAGAGCTGGTTTATCTGCGAGCACAAAAGAACTTGCAGGTTGAAGTTGAAAACTCTGCAGATACTCGCGTCAATTACGACCATGTGGTCAGTATTGGTCACAATGAGCAGAGAACGATTGCGCAAGACCGCTCACTGAAAGTGGAGGGGAAACAGCAACAAACAACGGTGGGAGACTATCTCAGCCAGATTCAAGGGGATGAGCATGAGTCTGTTCAAGGCGATTGGGCGAAAAAAATAGCGGGAGCTGTCGGCATCAACGCTAATGGGGACATCACACTCAAAAGTGAAAATAAAATCACCCTTCAAGTCGGGGGGAGTTTTGTCGTGATAGACAGCAGTGGCGTTGCCATTGATGGAGCAAAAATACTGATCAAATCCGGCGGGGCTCCGGGATCTCTTGCGCTGCCCACCAGCCCTGACGTTTTAGAAACGGCTGCAGCCAATGGCAGTGCATTTGTCGCCAACTGCCCGGGAGCGACGTCATGAAAATGACCCAGACTTTTGCTGTCGTTGATCGAGCCATAGAGCCGGATGTATTAGCCGTCTGTGACCGTCTTGAGTGCGAGTGTTGGTGTCTTTTCCCAGAGCCTGTGGATGATGAATTTGCTCGTGTGTCACCATACCTAGTCTGTGTTAACGCTGAACTGCTCAATTGGCTTAAACCCAAAGCGGCGCCTTGGGGATTCATTTTTGAGTCAGATGAGGATCCGAAAAGTCTGCGGGCGCACTTGAGAAGATTGTTGGATGTGGTCGTAGAGGAAAACTCTCAACGTTTGTTTTTACGCTTTTATGATCCGCGAATATTGTGGTCGTTGTTGAATGCATTCGCCCCACTGCGACTGAATCACTTTCTCGGGCCCATACAGTCAGTGAGAACGTTTTTTCCTCAGCAGGTACAGTCAGGATTTGAGCAATTAACGCCGTATCGTCCCTTTGGCTATGAGATTTATAGTCCGTTTCCGATATCACAAGGTCAATATGATGCGGTGCTCGATCAATGTCGTCTCAACTTAATTGCCGATGTCGCTTTGGTGCTTAACGATGACTCTGCAGAGTTCAGTGCTCAGTTAGTCAATCAACTCATCGAGTGGGATATCGCTCAGCCTGAGTCGATAAAACGTATTGCGGCATTATGCCAGGAGCAGAATGTAATGAGCTGGGCACTCTTCCCTAGTGACTGGCAAGTATCCTTGTCTCAAACGGATCTTTCATCGGATTTTCGTGTCAACAGCCTGCTGCATCAAGTAAGGAGTCAACATGTCTTGTAAGCATTTACCTGGCGAATCGTGTCATTGCAATCAGGCACTGCCTTGTTTAACTAGTTACCAGGTGGACAGTGAAGCGGGAAGTATGCAATACAAAGGCGGAAAATTTAATCGCCGGGACATCGGGGTTGTGGATAAGGGTAAAGGTGCCACTATTTCTGTGTCGGTGGTCGGAGATTGTTGTAGCGAGCTATCAACCTGTCCATCTGGCTATATTACTGATCATAAGAAATTTTCTGAGGCATTGTCCGCAACAGCCTGTCAACAGCACGTGTTAACCTACAATCCAGAACCAAGTCAGAGGATGGATCTGCTGGGGGCAATTCAAAATCTGTTGTCGGAGAAGAAAACCACTGGAGTACCCAGTACCCGCTATCAAATTTGCCTGACTCAATGCGCAGGAAAACCACAGCAACCAACAACGGTGTGGTTATCCCCGCCGGTTTCTTACTTGCTGGGCGTTAACCCGGCAGACAGCTTTGTAGATGTCTATCCGGCAATAAAAATTAAGTCGAGCCTGACGTTGTCGGGGAAAGCAACCAAGAAATCTATCTCTGATGAAGAGCGCTATGAAGCCTATCAGCACAAAGAACGCGCTTCCCAGTTTGATGGACTGAGCGTGCCGAGTGAAGAGATCCAACGAAAATTCTCTATCTCTGGTAGCTTCGCGATCCATGAAGGGAGCCATGTGACCAAGTATGGTTTGGGCTTCACGCACAAAGATTCCAATATCCCGGGCAAACCGAGCACGCGAGACCTCACCGCAGAGTTTGAAGGGATCAAGAAGAAGATGAATCTGGTTCGTGCTGCATGCAATATCGCCGATCAAATTCAATCGGGCTTGTACACCGATCAACCCGGAAAAGGGAAAGATGAAATCAAAGTCTTCAGCTATGAACTTCAAGCACCGACGCTCACGCTCGAAGGTGAGCAACGTCTTGAAATGATAGACAATGGGTTAGGTGTCACTGGTGATGTTACGCTCAAGTTGGCGCCGCTTATCGGCATTGAAATGAAGCTCGATATGCTGTTAGCCGCTGCAAAATATTTCAAAGCAGATAACATTATCAACGTTTTGAGAAAAAAAGCGGCAGAGCTGGAGAAAAAAGTAAAGGATGGTGGAAAAGGGGCGTACGCAGGAGCTGAGTTTGACATTAAGTTGGCAACGGCTCTGAACGCTCAGGGCACGATACATTATGCGGGTACAAAAGACCCCACATACGACTTCGAGACAAGCGTTGATGTCCCAATCTCTGGAAATTTGAATGTCCGTGGCGGGGCCAATGTGTGGGTGATGGAAGGCGCTTTTTTGTTAGACAGCCGAATCAAAGCAAAAGGGATGCTGGCTCTAACCACTGAAACTAAAGACCCAAAAGCCCAGGTAGACTTGGTATTTTACCATGATGGTATCTGGGCCGAGGTTTTTGTAGATAGTTCTTTTAATTGGGAGAAAGGAAAAGACACTGAATCATCGAACGGAAATTCTGGTAAAAACGGATTCAGGGGAGGGGGCATTGCTGAATCAAAACAGCAGTCATCTAGCCCTCCACAAAAATGGCAATGGGTTGAGGCTCAGAAGAAAAATACGTCACCTTACCGGGTCACTGTAATCGGATAAGCAGAGGAAAGAATGAAAAAGACCCTAATTGCAGCATGTATCGTTATGTTAGCAGCATGCTCAGGAGATAACGAATTAATGAACATCAGAGAGCAGGTATCTACCGTTGATATCCAGATTGAGAACGAAGGCCAAAAGCCAGATGTTCTATATACCACCAATAT
>NZ_JABEQC010000014.1:9116-99892 GCF_013041605.1 Vibrio plantisponsor
TAAGTCTATTCCTCGTTGGCGTTGGGTCGATGCGACACCGATTCGTGAGGACAACCCAGAGCAAATGAAGCAGTTATATCGTGCGTATACAGACCTCATCAAGTTAATGGAAGCGCGTGATTTCGAAGGACTCAAAATGGCGTATTCGCTGTCGATGCGAGAATATGCGATGGCCGACGGATATTTTTCCTCACCAGAAGACTGGTTTGATGCAGTTGGGTTTGAAACCAATTTCAGCCATTGGGAAGACGCGGAAGTAGAACCTCGCCGTGACTGGAGTGAATATGAGCTGAAGTCGTACATGGGAGGGCGTCTTGTTCGCCTAATGGATAACCGAAGCCATTCCCCGCTGAGAATCGGTTCCAACGAAAACAACAAAATCGTGTCCATTCTTCCATATTTTTCAATGATCGACGGCCGGGTTGTCGTTTCTCGTTAGGAGGCTCTATGCCAGGTGCAGCAAGACTGGGCGACATCGGCTCTGAACATGACTGTTTTCCGCCAACGTCCATAACGGCGGGGAGCTCTGGGGTCATGATTAATTACCAGCCGGCGATTCGACAAGGAGACCCGTTGCAAGATCATGGTTGTCCCTGTGACAAAACGCCGCACGGTAATCATCCCAGAGCGGTGTCTGGCGGTTCATCGGGTGTGTTTATCGATGGGAAGCCAGCGGCTCGTTTAGGTGATGCGATTGATTGCGGAGGCACGATAGCCTCCGCATCTTCGGATGTGATGATTGGGTAGTAAAGTGATAAAAAACATACTCGTTTCCTTATTTTTACTTTCTATGCCTCTCTCGATTGTGTCGGCGATCATTTTTAATGAACAAGGTGGACTTATTATCGCGCTCTGGTTTGCCATTGCGATCGGACTCACTGGGTTTGGGGCAGTTCGTCGATTTAGAGAGGAGCTGTCTTGGCGGTATGGAGAAACGACGGGGATCATCGTCGAATTTGAGGAGTCCGTTAGATACGAGCAGGCTGGAGAGTCAATCACTGATCGAGAGTACTATTACACACCGATCATTGAGTATACGTGGGAGGAAACAGTCTACCGAACGGAAACACTAGTGGGGTACGGGCCGAATGCCCTTCGGCTTTCAGGGCGAAATGTCGGAGATGAGGTTGTCTTGCGTGTTCCGATTGAATGTCCTGAGCAAGCGAGGGAGAAGACTTTCTTCTCCGTCTACGTTCATTTGTTTATTGGTATAGTATCGTGCTCTCTGTCTTTGGGGCTCATCTGGATGATTGTTTTAATGCCTCGCCCGATATAGACGCAAATCACTTCTAGTGTATAGGTTGGGGCGTCTGAAGAGACGCGCCTCAAAGGGATACTAGCCTCTCTACTCCGTGATGATTTGACTCTTAATCAAACGCCATACCTGATCGACGTATGACCAAATGAGACCAACTGACTAAGGGAATAATGACAGTGGGTAATCATGAACGCCGCATAGACTAGTGCAATTTTGACTAAGAGGTGTTTATTAGAGCATGAGTTATTCTCAAATCTACGAGTAAGGTATTTTTCATTGTCGATTATTCTATGTCATCATCTTTTAATCTTGCCCTATTTTGATTGAAATCATGCCATTCTTTATCAATAATTTTACGTATGGTGGTTTTTATAGGTTTTCCATTCGACATTATTTTTAGCTTTCTATAGTGATCTTCAGTTAATTCAATTGAAAAATCAGGGGTGTTTTTAGTTTCAAAAGCTATTTTTTTTCGAGAAAATTTGCTTTTTATATTTTTTAGTTCTTTGTCCCTGTCTTCAAATTTGTTGAGGAATATTATAATATCTAAGTAGTTTTGTATAAAGATATTAATGTGGTCACTATCAGGTTCTGCATAATGATGTATGTTTAAACTTGATTTTAAATTATTGTATACCCAAGAGCTCAGTTCGTAATTCGATGAAGTGGTAATATCCCAGTTTTCAGGAATTTTTAATCTGACCTTATCATAGCTTTCTTTGATGCTAGATATTGTTTCAAATAGCCAACACTCACCCTTTCTCGATGATGTTTGATATTTAATAAAGGCATCTATAATTATCTCATCTATATTTTTATTATTTTCGTTTAATGTTAAAAGTTGTGATAAAAATGGAAATCCAAGATATTTCCTTTTCTGGCTAATACCTAATCCTAATGTATATGTTCTTGTTCTGTTTTTTAATTTATCTTTTTTTGAATGGCATTCATTTGGATGGTTTACATCTAATTCGATGATTAATCTTATTATCGTTAGAGTAAAGAACGTTGCTCGTGGATTTTTGTTTATCCAAGATATATTTTTCCTAAGATCGCTAAGAGTTATTAAATCTCTTCTTAATTGGTCAAGACAATAGCTAATGTCTTCTATCTCTTTATTTCCTAAATGCCCTTCAGAAAAATCAATACTTGTTATTCCAACCTTTATATAGAGAGATGAGGTGAATTTTTCTTGAAGTTGACTTCTTTTTAAATTAATTAAATCTTCATTTTCCTTTATTACTCTTTCTCCGCTATAGGAATTTAAAAGATTGATCATGTCGATTAGGTTTTCATTAATTTCATTATTGAATTCCCTTATTCTATTTCTAATAAATGTAATTTTATTGTTAATCATTCTATTGTCATTCTCTGTGGTTTTCGTACATTAATTTCTACATTTTTATGTAGAAATGTCGAGGTTTTGTTGTGAAAAAAGTGAGATTTTTAACGCTTTTTTATGTCGATAAAATGTAGAAATCTTTTGATAGACCCCCGTGATAACTAGGTTTGTTCGGTTGAGAGGGAGTGGAGGTGAAACGGATTATTGGCTTTTTCTATCAATGTCGAAATGTGGCTATCAAAGATTTTTTCACAAGTGAAATTATGAGGCATTTTATGTCCTGTTGAATTTATATATTCGGGCTTGTCTATTGGGCAATAGTTAGATTTTTAAACTTTTTAGCTTTGAAATTTAATTTTGGTATTATCTATCTGTAAATTTTAAGTGTTGCAGCGTTTTTGTAATGTGATATTTCTAACTAATTTGGTTTTAATTAACGCGATGGACTTTACTATAGGTGAGTGGTGGGGATCTTTGTTAATTTTGTATAGGGGTTCGAAATCAGTGTAGGCGGTGCTTGTTGTATATCCTGCTTAATCTGTATATATCAGAGATGAAGAATTAGGTAAATGGTCTGTAATTACTCTTTAAATGTGATTATTTTCTATACTTTAATTTGAAACCTAATCAAAGGTCTTTCTACGATGTTTTTGGGATTTTTTAATTATTAATTTTTTTATTTGAGTGTATTGAGGTCTTTTTTTGTTCTTTCTGGATTAAGTGTTTCTGTTTTTAAGTTTTAAATGTGTCTGTTTGGTTAATATTATTAGCATCTTGTTGTTGATGTCTTATCTAAAACACATACAGCACAAGTTGTTGTTAAATTTAATAGTGATGTTTACTTTAAATAACGGCATGAGGCTATCTATGAACCAACTAGTAGGAGTAGGTAGAAATGAATGTACGATCTAGAAAAAATAAGAACCTAAAAATGACAACCAAAAGTACTTTTTTAGGTAGGCCGATTCAAACAACACATGGCCCTCTGTGTATTGATTATTTAGAGAAAATACACGATACCATTGAACGGGCACTGGATGATTATCCACGCCTTATGGCTTTACGTGTGGATCTAAAATTCCCCCAAATGCGAGAGCGAGAAGATTTGGGTTATTTAATGACGGACTTTATTCGTTCATTACAGTCGCAGATCGATCATTCCGGTCGAAAAAAGAAAAGAGAAGGGGGGAGAGTGCATCCTTGTAGGGTGCGAAGTATTTGGGTGAAAGAGCGCTCAACATCGATCAATGACCATTACCACCTGGTTCTGCTTTTTAATAAGGACAGATTCAACTGGTTGGGAAAGACTCTATCCCATCCAGAGAATTTAGGCGGATTTATCGTCGAGGCTTGGGCTAGAGTCGTTGGTGTTGATTATGACGAGGCTAACGGACTGGTGTATTTCTCTAAGGACAAGAGGAAAGATAGCGTAGTGATCCATCGTTTAGATCGTCATTCGGCGAACTTTGACGATGCATTTGATGACCTGTTCAAGCATGTTAGTTATTTGGCAAAAGAAGATACCAAACACTTTGGTAACCGTAAGCGAAATTTTGGTTACTCGCTACGGTAACTAGTTCTATCAAATATTCCAGTTCAAATATTCAGTACCTTCTTTTTTTACCTCAGGTTCTTATCTGTTGAAGAGGAGCAATAACGTGACTCATTAAGTTAAGAAGGTACATGCTATGACTCAATCACATTACACGCTTTATATTGGTGTTTCGGTCAATAAAGATAAAACTCAAGGAGCAGTCGGAGTGGCTATTTACGATGAGGAACATCAATTAGCTGATAGTTTCGCTGTGCTGGTGGATCGTAACATTGATAGTACGGAGCTAGAGCTTACTGCTATCGTCGAGTGTTTACGTTACGCATTTAATGACGATGTCATTTACAGCACTAGCGACTTCTGTGTGCGTGGCTATAACGAATGGCTAGATGATTGGAAGAAAAGAGGGTGGCGTAAATCAGATAAGAAGCCAGTGGCCTACCGTCAGCTTTGGCAGTTGGTGGACGAAGAGCGTAGCGAAAAGTTCGTTGATGTGCGCAAACAGCGTTCGTCTCCAGAATTAGATTTAGCCTATAGATTGGCAAAAGAGGAACTAGAAGAAGAAGCTCGTTAACTTTAAAAATTGAAGAGATAGGCCAACCAGCCTTATCGGTGAGCCTATCTCTCGATGGTGTTACTTTTTGTAGTTCACTTCCAGTTTGTCGGCCAAGGGATACTTGGCAATTTCATAATCAGGGTTCAAGGTTGCCAATTTGTGTGCAGCGATTGAGGCGGCTGAAGCCAGTCCAAAAATGGCCGCAGGACCTGATGCTAATGCGGCTACCATAGTCGCGGAGCGCCCAGCGGTATACACACGACATTTCAGTCCCTGACGTTCTATAAGATCTTCAATTTTCTTCACGGTTTGAGAGAAGTTTTTCACGTTGGTGAGTGTGAATGATTCTCGACGAGAGATGTGCTCTTTCAGAGCGGCTTCGTCAAGGTGGTGTAATACATTGCCTTTACTCATAATTTGTCCTTAGCGCTCTCGTCTGAAAGCATGATAGTGGGTTGACGTTAGAATACGAACGAGTGAGACATAGGCTGTCTCACTGAAATTGGTTGATGCGCTTTTGTGAACTAGCTCAGATTTTAGAGTGCAGAGCCGATTTTTCATGGCTAAATTAGCAGGGATAAGAGTGGTTTTTTTGTAAATGGGCTTTTGGTTAAGTTGTTGTTATTTAATGATTTTGTTGTGCCCGAAGAACGACCTAAGCGCTTTGTTTGAATAAGGGGGATTGGTTCCCCCATCTGTTGACTGTATTCGATTTACTCTCTGTGCTCGGGGCTAAAGGTGGCGAAGTTTTGGGCATCTTTACCTTGGGTTTCGAGCTGTGCTTTAAGCCAGTTAAATACTTCCAGAGTGCCAACCGGACCATCTGTATGGATACGGTCATCGGGGTCAAACGCGGTTTCTATCAATGTCACGCCTGCCAATCTTTGTTTGGCTGTTTCACGCAATTTTTCCAAATCTCGTGGGCGCACCATATCGACCTTGTTTAGACAAACGACAATCGGTTTGTCCAAACGGGTAAGCTTATTTAAGATTTGTACATCAATATCAGAAACGCCTCTGGCAAGGTCTATGATCATGACAAAGATATCGACGTTGTGCAGATGTTCGTGAGTCAGGCTGTTGACCGACGGGTTAATATCATTAAAACCCGGAAAGTTGATTAAGTTAATTGCGTAATCTTCATCGAGTGGATAGAGCTCAGCTTCACTCGTTGCCCCTGCAATCGGGTCGACATTTTGTGTATCTAACCCAAACACGGCATTAAAGAAAGCATCTTTCCCTACCGAACCATCACCGACTACGCCAATATTAATTCTGTTCAGGACAAGTTGTCTTAACGCGGCGATGTGAACAACAGCAGGAATCGTTTTGCGGTAAGCGGGACCTGCGAGAGCCGTAGCAGCCCAGAGCCCACTAGCCGTCCATCCCACAGGACCTAAGAATGACGACACGGCTCTGGCTATGATTGGGCTTGCAGCAAAAGGAAGTCCTTTACCAATAATGGCCTTGCTAATCCAATGTGCGACGATGATGGAATATTTATAGACGACAAATCCCCCGTATTTTTTTAAAAGCAGTTGAATGAGTAGTATGCTGGATGCACCAACAGGGATTTCTTGATAGTCGATACCTAGGCTGCGAAAGAGTGCATCCCTTTCACTTTGACTCATCTGCTCATAAGCATCGACAAACAGTTTTTCAATGATCCGCTTTTCGAGCTCTTCCGTGGAGTATTGTTCGTAGTTTGCGCCTTGAATGAGATCTACGGCTCCAGAAACAAAAGCGCCTGTGTTGGAAGTGATGCCCCCTATGGCATCGACAATAGAGTCGGCGGATTGACTGATAAACGATGAGTAATTAGGCGTGGCTTCTGCTTTGACTTTTTTAGCCACATCTATCACCACTTCTCGATAAGTGGCGACGTCGGTGTCCGTGTCTTTTCCTAGGGCTTCTTTGAGCTTGTGCTTTGCCATTCTTGTCGTGGTGGCAAGGGTGTTGCTGCCCGCTTTACGTAGGTGCCAAGCAATACGCTGAGCATCTTGCCGTAAGGTATCGGGTTTAAACTGACATTCGCTCTCGCTGAGTTTGAGGTATTCCAGAATAGGAAGCACTTCTTCAGGATTGTAAGCCAGAGCGCGTTGGAGTACATCGACTTCACTGAGGGATTGCGGCATAGGGAGGCTCCGTGGTATTGGCTATCGTGTGAGCCACCAGCATACGGATGAGCGAGACATATCGTGTCTTGCTTGTTAGCGGAGGTGAATGTCGAGTAGGAGTTGTGAAAAGAGTCACAAAAAAAGGTGGGAGATTTCCCACCTTGGTCGTTGGCAAGTGGTGACTAATTACCAACTAAGTTTAAGCAGCTAGTCATGTCCATGACAGTAAGGCTCGTTTTATCCAAACCACACGACACGGTATAGGTGCCATTCGCGGCGGTGTTGGTTATTATCCATAGCCCAGTCGAGCGATGCTCGGTGTAAATCATGCTGCCATCGTTGAGATAATCCCAAGCTGAGCGTATCCAACTGAGCGCGCCATATCCTTCCGTTAAATCAATCTCTGGACTAATAGTGCTGACGCCATCAAAGGCGGTAGGCGCATCAATCAGTTGATTGGTCAGGGCGTAGTTCAAACCGTCGACATTGGCATTATCTCCTGACTCAAAATCAAACTGAGCGTAGGTAATGTAACGGCCGTATTGGTCTTTTGTCATGGCGGTGAGCGGTGTGCCTGAACGATTGGCATCGATATCGAGCGCTTCACATTCTGCCGCATCATTGACGCCACCTTGCGCGTTTATCGCAAATTCATAATAGACGTCACCGACTGTATTGCCTTTTTGATTGGCTCGCAGTTGCTTGGTGCAGTGATAAGCCGAACTTGGGTAACTGTTCGAAGTATATTCATCCATCACCACAAATGTCTCGCTGTCATTGTATTGACCAAGTGTGGTGTTGGTTTTTAGGTAATGAGTCATGGTGACAATGGTGTCTAAATCATTGCTGACCTGATACACGGTTTCCTGTGCGTACTCAGGGTGACCGACATACTCTTTTCGATACCAAGTATCCGCCACACTGATGTCGTTTGAGGCAGGATTACCTAGCCAATACTCCACATACGCAACATGAGCATCGGGGTAAAGGGCTTCAAAGACGCGCGTTTCTTCATACGCTTTGGCCAGACCTATGGTGAGCGACTGAGCCAATTGATGTTGAGCGGTATTGCCTTGCTTAATGAAGTCTCCATATAAGTCACTGACGGCAATGTTATAGCGGTTTGCTAAACGATACTCTTGCTCGGCAACGCGCTGTTTGATTTTTCCTTGCAAGGATGAATTGGCGGCCAGTGTTTGGCAGCCGTCCGCACCAAGTTCACTCAGCTCAGTTTTAATCGCATTCCAAATCACGGTGGTGAATGGCGTCGTGTTCAAAATGTCATTGCTGTAGTTTGATGAAAACTTCGGTGGAAAGGTGAGTCGGTAGGCTTCACTGACCACACCATAGTCGGAATCGTAAGCGCCGACAGGCACATCAATGATAACCGGCGCGTAATCGGCGCAAACACCGTCTACGCCTGAAAATTCAAACTGACCATTTTGGTCGGTCAGTGCCGAAGGTTCGTTGTCGTCTAATTGACCATTAAGATTGTAGTCGACAAAAGCGGTGGCCCCTTCGACATAGCCGTCAATAGCCACACCCGTGAGGTCCGCTTGACTGCCTGATGTGCTATTGCTGTCGCTACTGCCGCCTCCGCATGCGGTTAAGCTGGCAGTGACCAATGCTAGTAGCACCGTATTCAATTTGAATGATTGCATAATGGTGTCCTTGAATGATGAAAAATAGGAGTAACTCAGCGAACTTATCGCTGAGTGGGAATAACCGTATCGGAGAGTGAGAAGTCACTCGGGTACTCAAAAGTGAAGGTGGATATGTCCGCCTGAATAATGTCGGAGAAGGCGAGCACGTCACGCTCGTGTTTGTGTTCGTACACAAGGTAGAGCATGCCTTTTTCCCAAATCAGGCCGAGTGGGGTGAGGTAGTCAGTATGGGTGTCATCAATGAGTGTTAAGCGAACCTGACGCTTAGCATTAATGGCTTGGCTGAGCCGCTCGAACACATCAAAGTCGTAGTCGTCTTGCTTGGGTAGCGCGAGACGCACCTCAATTTTGGCTGGCTCCATCACATCGTCAATTTGCAGTGGCATAAAAGTTTCGTGAATGCCTTGCTCAAAGTGAACCGGCAGCAGACCTTTCACCGATGAAAAGCACAGCCCGAGCAGCATGGTTTCCCATGAAGCAGACGAGACTTTGTTGTGGTATTTACGCTTGTAGGTGTAACTGTTACGCGCACGTTCAAACCGTTCGACTTGGAAATAGTCGGGGTAGTACATGATGACGTTGAGGTAGCGCTGAATGGTGCGCTTAGTGCGATTGACGCCCAGCTCGGATAAGCGAACTCGCAGCTCTTCAGCCGAAATTTCTCGCAATCGCGGAATGTGTGAATAGATTTCAAAGATGAGCTTAAAGTGCTCATCGGTTGTGAGTGTGTAGTCTGAGGGTTGCATGGCATCACCAACTTTCGTCTACCCAGCCACACGCACTGAGCGCAGTGCTTCAGTGAATGTCACGGATAGGGGTTAAACGAAGACTGGTGGCCACACAGTCTTAACGGGTCCTTATTGCAATGAGGCTAGGGTATGGATGAGCGAGACATATTCTGTCTCGCTCGGTGGAGAGGTTGCATATCTGTGATTGAGTTGGCATTTTGCGACGTATTACAGCATTGCTTGGCGGATTTCTTTGAGTAGATAACCGCGCTCGAGCAGTTCGCGCACGGCGGCCCAGCGCAGAGCCTGAGTCGATGAGCAAGACCGGACGAGCTCAAGCAAGTCATGGTCACTGTGTTCTCTCACCTCATCGCGAGCCTTTTGGTATTGAGCATGAAGATAATGACCGCCTTTTGTGATGACTTGCAGTAAGAGCACAGACAGCGTTCGGCGTAGTGATGGGGGATGTTTGTTCATGGGCTACCTTTTGATTATTGAGCGGTGATGTTTATCTCATCAAAGGCGTCCATATCGACGTAAGCCAGAAAGTTACTTTCCCATAACTGGTACAGCTCTTTTGCATCAGGGCGGCCTTGCATGGGCAACCAACCTCGATGAGCGACAAAGAACTCACCGACACGAAAATCAAAATCTAAGGTTCGTTCAAGCTCCGGGTAGTAATTTCCGATGTAGGCAAAATCGGTGATGTACTCGATGCTCCAATCGCCGCTGGTGGTGTGACAAATACCCACCTCAACCGGATGAAAACCACCTTCATCCGCGCTGTAACTCTTATCGCGAAAGTTGAACACCAGATAACGACTGGCGGCGAGTGTGCCACTGCTGTCATTGACTAACTGCTCGGTGAGTTGCTCACTCAGTAGGGCATGCAGTTTGTCTGAAATCGGTAAGAGGGAAGATGTAAAGGTTAATGAAGACATAGCAAGACCTCCTTAGGTCAGGATGAAGTCGAAAAAGAAAAAGGAAATGGAGATAAAATAGGTGTGGAGCTAAAACTCACGAACCATGGTTAGCTGCACCTCATCAAACACGTTGCGTGAAAGGTGGCGAGCAAAGGCTTTCATCCACACCATGAGCAGTTCAAGTACCTCAGGGTGAGATAGGTCAGCGGCCCCCGAATCGGGTTGATAGCACCAACGATTGACTAGATGGAAATAGAGCTCAGGTTCAACCGCGATACTGCTTTCATTGGGATAAGAAAAACTGGCAAAACACACTATCTGCCAATCACTGGATGGTGACTCACGTTTAAGCTGTACTTCAATCGGGTGCAATCCTTGTCGATGTAAGTAATAACCTTTTTGGCGGCAGTTCAGCACAATGCGCTCAGCAGACTCTGAAATGCAGTAGCGAGCCAACAATTGCTCTAGTGCCTGGTGAAGGGCTCCATCGAGTTCAATGTCGCCATAGCATTGTTCAATCATAACCAGCCCCTCTCAGCAAAAGAGACACTGTCTTTCCCCACTACTATGTGGTCCAGCACTCGGATATCCACCAGCGCTAAAGCGTCTTTCAACCTTTCGGTAATGCGTCTGTCGGCTTGTGACGGCGTTGCATCTCCAGAAGGGTGGTTATGGGCCAATATCACGGCCGCGGCATTGACTTCTAGCACCGTTTTCACCACTTCACGCGGATAGACGCTGGCCGCATCAATGGTGCCGTGGAACAGCTCTTTAAACTCAATCAGTCGGTTTTGGTTATCCAGCAGCAACAAGGCAAACACCTCGCGCTCATAGGTCCCGAGTTTGCAGCGAATGTACTCCTTAGTGGCATCTGGATTGGTGAGCGCGTCGCCGCGCACGTAACGGTGAGCGAGTATCTCAGCGGCATGTTCAAGAATTTGGTTTTCTTGATAACGCTGCTCTTTTGTGTAATCGGTCATATCAGGCTCCAAGTGAGGTTCATTAACGGGATACACGTTAATGACATATGCCTGAGAATTTTTTGATTAAGCCTTGATGCGACAAGGCTTAACACATCACCGTCTTTTTTTACGCCAGCGCTTTATCCCATGAGGACCACAGACATAGGAGAACGTCCCATGAGATTTCTAAAGCTAAAAGAAGTAATGGAAAAGACAGCACTGAGCCGTTCGGCAATTTACCGCAAGATGAATGACGGGGAGTTCCCAGAATCGGTGAGTTTGGGTGATAGGGCGGTGGCTTGGGTGGAAAGTGAAGTGGATGAGTGGATGGTGGAGTGTCTGAAAAATAGATAACAATAGGAAGATTCGTAACAGGAAAGGTGAGAATTATTTATCAATTTGATTTTACGATATTTTTGAACTTTATTAATTGGTGGATGATTTACTTACATTAGGGCATAAAGGGTATGGCTACGCTTACAAAAACAAGAAAGGAAAAACTTTCAATTTATCTTGCAAGAGATAGCCATAAACCAATATCAGAACTCATCAGATTAGATAATGTGAAAAGGCCAATTCAGCTAAATTTACCAGATACAGAGTTGGCAGAGCTTTACATTAAAATCCAGCCTCCCAAAACCGTGCCACCTTGGACAAAAATCTTTACTGATAGCAATCAAGTTGAATCTGAAGAATTTGGCACATCTTCTAACGTCGGAGCTGTACTCGTGGTGATAGTGGCTGGTTCAACTTTCGTATTGTCATTTGGTATGGGATTTCACCTAATTAAACAAGAGGCTATTGAACGAGATTTTGGGCTCAAGGTGACCTTGAACTCAGTCGATCCAGACAAGCTCAGAAGCCTAGACAAAGCAAGCTATGACCACAACCCTTTAAACTCTAGAACCCAGAGTACTAGAGATGTGGATATATTTAACCTTCACCTCGATTCAGAAAGCGAGATGCTGTACGCCATTACTGGAGTTTCTCAAGTCGATCTATTTGGTAGTCATGTAACCGGTCGTGATGCCTTGACCATTGCAGTCGAAACCGATTTAGCTAATCTTCCTAAAATACTGTTGGAGTCTGTGCAGCGTTATCGAGCAAAACTACCGGCTAAGTTTAGTTGGGTTGAAGACATAAACAGAGTTCGAGATCTTGATGAGGTAGAAGTTCTCGATATGGAACTCGATAGTCACTTTGAGTTGGGGCAATACGATGGGTTTTGGCTAGGTGAACCTGAAGTGGTTGATTGGGAGTCTCAAATTGGTTACTCCTTCCATATGTCCTCAAGAGCGGTTCGCCATGTAGTGCTTTCTTTAAACGATTATCTTGTTTACTTGGAAGGCGCTGTACCAAGCGTAGAAGCAATGAAACATCATGTTGTTCACGTTAACAATAGTGAATATAAGTCTGTGAAGAGTTGGCCTGTATATCGTTGCTTATACGCAGAAATTAGCTATGGTTCAGACCAGTACATTTTGCGAAACGGCATTTGGTACAAGGTTAATCAAGATTTCGTTACTAGGGTAGATGATTACCTTGCGAGTTTGAATGTTCATCCTTACCAGTTTCCTATTTATAATCATGATAGGGAGGAGGATTACAACCAGCATGTGGTTGCCAATGATTCTAGTTTCTGTCTTATGGACAAGAAAAATATCAAGATTGGAGGTATTTACGACAAATTAGAACATTGTGATCTGATTAGAAATGGTAATGAGTTTATTCATGTGAAGCTGTATAGAAGCTCAAGCACATTGAGTCATCTTTTCTCTCAAGGCTTTGTTGCGGCAGAAGCGTTTATCAAAGACGAATGGTATCGAGAAAGGTTGAATCCTAAGTTACCAGCATCAATCAAGCTTCAAGCGCCAAAAGATAGACCTGATCCTAGCAACTATCATGTGGTCTATGCTATTGCGACAACAAAAAATATTCCTGATGAACTTCCATTTTTTTCCAAAGTAACACTGAAAAATGCGCTAAAAACTCTAGTCGCGCTCAACTACCAGATCTCACTAGCAAAGATAGATGTAGATCCTTTGCTATTAATGAAGAAGAAGTGCAAGCCTAAGCTATAAGTAGCAATCTTCTAAAGTCAAATTGACTTAATTGTATATCAATCGTTCGAATGAGTGATAGATGCGATGTCCATTATTGTCCATTCCCCAATTTTCCCATATTCTCTCACCATTAATTCTGATGAATAAAACCAACATGAGATAACACTCTGAATGGTAGACCAAATTTTAACCTTGAAAGAGGTAGCGGCGTATCTAAAGCTTGCTGAAAAAACCGCCTATCGGCTTGCTAGTGAAGGTAAGCTACCTGGCTTTAAAGTGGGTGGCTCTTGGCGCTTTAAACGTGAAGATCTCGAAGCCTGGATAGAGAAGCAAAAAGGTGTGGCCGAATAGCCTATTGGCAACCAAGCCCATCTATCTTTAATCCATTATCGAATTTAACGGTTCCGCACTGGCTGAACACAATCATTGAGAAAACTATGCAAAAACTGACGCTTAATAAACTGTCCAGCAAGCTCTTCAAAGCTTGTGACATCCTTCGGGGCAAAATGGATGCCTCTGAGTACAAAGAATACATTTTCGGCATCCTGTTCCTTAAGCGCATGTCAGATCAATTCCATAAGGACTATCAAGCGAAAATCAGCGAGCTAAAGAAAGAGGGGCATGACGATGATGAGATCGAACTTCTGCTAGAAGACGAAGAACAGTTTGATTTCTTCGTGCCTGAAAAAGCGCGTTGGGAAAACCTCAAGCACTTGAAAACCAACGTCGGCTCTGGGCTTAACAAAGCGCTGGAAGCATTGGAAGAGAGCAATACCAAGAAAGGCTTGGAAGGCGTACTCAAGCACATTAACTTCAACCGTAAGGTGGGTAAAAAGCCTATCCCCGATGAGCGTCTGGTTGAGTTTATTCAGCACTTTGACAGCATCCCTCTCTCAAATGACGATTTCGAATTCCCCGAT
This sequence comes from Vibrio plantisponsor, assembly GCF_013041605.1. Classification (GTDB taxonomy): domain Bacteria; phylum Pseudomonadota; class Gammaproteobacteria; order Enterobacterales; family Vibrionaceae; genus Vibrio; species Vibrio plantisponsor. The sequence continues at coordinate 23,202 of NZ_JABEQC010000014.1, forward strand.
CTATTGGGCGCAGCCTACGAATACCTAATCAAATACTTCGCCGACAGTGCAGGCAAAAAAGGTGGTGAGTTTTATACCCCTGCTGAAGTGGTACGCTTGCTGGTGGAAATTCTTGAGCCAGCTGAAGGCATGGAAATCTACGATCCGACCTGTGGCTCGGGCGGTATGCTCATCCAAAGTCGCAACTACGTGCAGGAAACGGGCGGTAACGTTAAGAAAATTCACCTGTTCGGCCAAGAAGACAATGGTGGCACCTGGTCTATCTGTAAGATGAATATGATCTTGCACGGAACAGGTGGCGCAGACATTGAAAATGGTGACACGCTAGCCACACCGCTGCACCGAACCAAAGATGGTGAAGTACGTCCTTTCGATCGCGTAATTGCTAATCCTCCGTTTTCACAAAACTATAAGAAAGCGGATATGCAGCTCAAAGAGCGCTTCAACACCTTTATGCCAGAGTCTGGTAAGAAAGCGGACTTGATGTTTGTGCAACACATGGTGGCTTCGCTCAAAGCCAACGGTAAAGCTGCTGTGGTGATGCCTCATGGCGTATTGTTCCGTGGCGCAGAAGAGCGTACTTGCCGCCAAGACTTTATTGAACGTGGAATTCTTGAAGCCGTGATTGGCCTACCGCAAGGTTTGTTCTACGGTACGGGCATTCCTGCCTGTGTGTTGGTGTTGAATAAAGCAGGGTGTAAAAACCGTGATTCGGTGCTGTTTATTAACGCTGACCGTGAATATCGTGAAGGCAAAAACCAAAACAGCCTACGCCCTGAAGATATTGAGAAAATCACCAGCGTCTATAAAGCCATGCTGGAAGATGATAAGCATCCTGGCGTCGAAAAATATGCGCGTTTGGTTCATAAAGACGAACTCAAGCGTGAAGACTACAACTTCAATATTCGCCGCTATGTCGATAACAGCCCAGCACCTGAGCCTCAAAATGTTAAAGCGCACTTAAATGGCGGTATTCCAACCCAAGAAATTGATGCGCTGCAAAGCACTTGGAATGATTACCCAGGCTTGAAAGAAAGCCTGTTTTTTCCGCGTTCTAACAACGAGTTCCAAGACTTTTTTGAAGAGTTTGAAGCGCTGTCTTCGCTCAAACCACATATTGAAAGCTACCCAGCAGTTCTGAAAAAACATGCGGATTTCCAAGCCGCGTTGGATGATTGGAAACAAGACTTTGCGGGCTTTGAAGCGTTGGGCGACAAAAAGCTCGGCGATGAAGGTGTATTTGCTCTGCGCCGTGAATCTCTGAATACCATTGAAAAGCACCTAATGCCAATCAACCTACTGAACCAATACAAGGTGCGTGGCGCATTGGCAGATTGGTTTAAGACTTTGGAAGCAGATTTCAAATCTGTTGCTGCAAGCGGCTGGAATGCTGAGCTTATTCCTGACGAAGTGCTGTTTGCCAGCCAGTGCGCGGATGTAGTGGAAGAGCTGGAGACCAAACAGGCGCGTATCAGCGAACTACAAGCCTTTGTGGATGCAGCAGATGAAGAAGACTACGAGCCGACCGATGAAAACCCTGCGTTGCCATCTCAATATGTTAAACAGCTGAAAGACGGCCTGAAAGATCATAAAGCGACAATCAATTCTAGCCTGGCAGTGCTGAAGGCTCAGATCAAAGATGCGTTCATCCAACTGAAAAACAGTACCGAGTTACCCACAGGCACCAAGCAAGGGGATTTTACGAAAGGGCTGACGGGCAAAGAGCTGAACTTTGCTGTCCATAGCGAGATCTTTGCGCTTGCGGATGAACTAGAAGTTCAGTTGGATAACCTTGAGCTGCTCAAAGAGCACGCGCGAAAAGGTGCAGTTGCTGTGGCTGAAGCAACAGCGATTGAAACCAAGCTGGCAGCACACAAAGCGTTAGAAGATGAGTTGAAACAGCTGAAAGCGGAAATCAAGGAAACTGAAAAGCTTCGTGATGAACTGCTTGAAGTTGCGCGCAATGAAATTACTGCTGAAGAAGCGAAAGTGTTGATTCTGGACAGGTTCAAAACCGAATTAGACCGCCAATACCAAAGTTATGTCCGTGCATTGTTGCTTGACCGTATTGCTGCAATCGAGAACCTACATCGCAAATACCTAGTTACCGCCAAAAGCATTATTGCTAAGCGAGAACAGGAAGCGTGCAAATTAGCTGGCTTTATGAAGGAGCTTGGCTATGAGTGACTTTTGGGAGGTTCGGATTCAAGATATTGCTGAAGTATTGGTCAGTAATGTAGATAAAAAAAGCTATGCGGGTCAAAAGGCTGTAGTTCTTTGTAACTACATGGATGTCTACTCGAATGATTATATTTCTTCTGATCTTAACTTTATGGAATCAACTGCCTCAGAGGCTGAGATTAAGAAGTTTTCGCTGAGGAAAGGCGATGTCGTTATAACCAAAGATTCAGAGTCCCCTTTCGATATTGGGATTCCGTCAGTTGTAACTGAAGATATTGATGATCTGGTTTGTGGTTATCATTTGGCCATAATTCGACCAAACCTAGATAAGGTTGATCCGTTGTTTTTGGCTAAACAATTGAGTAGTGAAAAAAGCACTCGGTATTTCGCCCGAGTTGCAGCTGGTTCGACACGCTTCGGATTGTCGATTGGTTCCATCCATGCTTTACCGATACAAATTACTTCTCTGGAAGTACAGAAAAAAATAGGCGAAATAGGGCTGACCATCGACAACCAAATTGAAGCCACTCAAGCCCTTATCGACAAATATACTGCCATCAAACAAGGCATGATGGCGGATTTGTTTAGCCGAGGTATCGACCCAGATACCAAAGCCCTTCGCCCAACGTTTGAAGAAGCGCCAGAGCTTTATCATGAGACACCATTGGGAATGTTGCCAAAGGGATGGAATGTCGACACGTTATCGAAATTAGCTGAAAAAATTACTGATGGAGATCATCACACTCCTGAGCGAAGTTCCGAAGGTCGTTATTTGTTAAGCGCACGAAATATTCACGATGGTTATCTAGATTTCTCTAAAGTGGATTATGTCCCAGAGTATGAATACCAGAGAATGATAAAGCGATGCTTCCCCGAAGCTGGTGACATCTTTATTTCTTGCTCAGGTTCAATAGGGCGAGTTTGTGAAGTTCCTGAAAACTTTAGTTGTGCCTTAGTCCGAAGCGTAGCGTTAGTAAAACTGGATAACAACTTGGTGCAGTCCAGTTACATATGCTGGTGGCTCAGGACAGAGAAAATGCAAAAAGCCATGATAAATTCGGCATTACAGGCAGCGCAACCTAACTTGTTTCAAGGTGCTATCGAACAGTTGGACGTAGTTATATGTGCTCCTGAGGAACAACTTTTAATATCAGAAAGGCTCAATGTAATAGAGAACATGATGCTCTTGAATAAAAGTGATTTAAAAAAACTTAAAGTTCAGAAAGCAGGCCTAATGCAAGACCTCTTAACTGGCAAAGTCCCCGTATAACAAAAAAATAAGAAAATGGCAGCAGGCAAATGCCTCGCTGCCAGTAATAAGGATATCAAACAATGTCAGAGTACCAATTGGTTGAAAAGCCGCTGCTAAACCAGCTTAGTAGCATGGGCTGGGATGTAACGGATTTAGGGCAAGGTGTGCCCACCGACCCAACCACCAGCTTTCGCAGCTCTTTTCGTGAAGTCATCTTAAAAGACATTTTTAAAACCGCAGTACACCGCATTAATACCACTGATGACGGCAAGCCTTGGCTGACGGATAGCCAACTCGATGTCTTGCTCGATGATGTTACCGACTTTGGTACTCACAAATTACTGGCGGCCAATGAAGAGTTTATTGGTCGTCTCCACAAATGGCAGCTCGATCGCAACGAACTGACCGGAGAAGAAGATCCGGTTGTTAAGCTGATTGATTTTGATAACTGGGAAAACAACACTTTCACCGCCATCAATCAGTTCCGTGTTGATACCCCAGGGCTTGGGAAAGAGCACATTCGCCCTGACATTGTACTGTTCGTCAATGGCCTGCCGCTGGTGGTGATTGAGTGTAAAGAGCAGTCACAGCATTGCTGTAATCCCATGGCAGCAGGCATTGACCAATTGCGTCGCTATGCAGACTTGCGCGAGCCTGAACACAGCAAACTGCGTGAGGGTGAACCCGCACTGTTCTTTACCAACCAGTTGATGATCAGCACCTACGGTGATGATTGTAAAGTCGGCACCATCACCTCAAATGAAGATTACTACTTCAACTGGAAAACCATCTACCCCGATACCGAGCCCTATGTAGCACCCGAAATCGGCACCCATCGCAGTCAGGAGAAGCTAGTTCAGGGCATGCTTCACCCACAACGGCTGCTTGATATCACCCGTTGTTTTACCCTGTTTATGGATACTGACAACGGCCCACGTGTAAAGGTGATTTGCCGATACCAACAATTTCGCGCGGTGCAGAAAATAATTGAGCGTATGGAGCAGGGCGAAACGGGCATTCAACGTTCAGGCGTGGTTTGGCATACCCAGGGAAGCGGGAAAAGCCTGACCATGGTGTTCTTGGTGCGTAAGCTTCGTCGCCATCCAGAGCTGAAAAGTTACAAGGTACTGATGGTTAACGACCGGAGTGATCTTGAAGAGCAACTGACCAATACCGCAGCGTTAATTGGCGATACGGTAGTTGAGATCAAGAGCACCAAGGATGCAAAGGAGAAGCTGGCGAACGACACCTCGAACACCAACATGGTGATGGTGCATAAGTTCCGCGAGCAAGACAGCAGCTTCCTGCCGGAATCCGTTCGTAAGCTGTTATCTAAGCATCTCGCAGAAGCAAAAGAAGCGGGTGACGTTGAGCGCATTGAAGAGCTGGAAGCGGATTTTGATGCTGAAATCGTCATGCATCGACCTTTCGGCGTGATCAACGCCGGTGAAAAAGTCCTGATCTTGGTGGATGAGGCGCACCGTACCCAGCGAGGCGGCAAAGACCGCCCCAGCCTTTCTGACAACCTGTTTGATGCTTTCCCAAAATCAACCCGAGTGGCATTCACGGGAACGCCGCTTATTGCTGACCATCACACTTATCCAACCTGGAAGCGTTTTGGCGTCAGCCAGGAAAAAGCCTATATCGACAAATACAAGCTTCAGGATGCCGTCGATGATGGCGCGACGTTAAAAATCCTCTACGAAGGCAAAACCGCAGATAGCGCGATTTACGATAAAGCGGGGTTTGATACCAAGTTTGAAGATCTCTTTGCGGACAAAACAGAAGAAGAGCTAAGAGAGATCCGTAAGAAATACGGTGCGGAAGGGGATATTCTTGAGGCAGAAAAGCGCATTGAAGAAATCGCTGAGGACCTAGTAAAACACTACATAAGGCAGATTTTACCAGCTGGCTTTAAAGCACAGGTGGTGTGCTCTTCCAAGCAAGCTGCTATTCATTATCAAACCTACATTGAAAAGGCGCTGGCGAAAGAAATCGAGCGATACAAAAAGCAGCCAGAGCAATGTATCGACAAAGCCTGGCTTGAACGCCTTGAGTTTTTGAAAACGGCGGTAGTGATTTCCAGTGATGACACTAATGAAGCGGCGTCTTTCACCTATGCCAGAAAGCAAGCCAAAGAGCTAAAAGCCGTTGAGAGCTTCAAGAAGAAGTTTGATCACAGCAAGCCCAATACTGGCGTTGCTTTCTTGATTGTCTGCGATATGCTGTTAACAGGCTTCGATGCGCCTATTGAACAGGTGATGTACCTCGATAAAAAGCTGCGAGAGCATAACTTGCTGCAAACCATTGCCCGTGTGAACCGCACTGCGAGAGAAAAGCAGCGTGGGTATATCGTCGATTATATTGGTCTGGCTCATCACCTGAGAGATGCGTTGTCAATGTACTCGCAGGATGACCAAGACGACATTCTGGAAAGCTTGCAAAACATTGATAGCGAAGTGCCGGTTTTGGAAAGCCGTTATCGCCGATTGCTTCAGCTGTTTACCGAGCTCAAGGTCCACAACATCGAAGCGTTTGTGAACCAGAAACTTAGTGTCGATGAACACTATCAAGTTCAACTTCAAGCGATCGCAGTACTAGAAGATCCTCGCCAGCGTGACAGTTTCAATGTGTTCTTGAAGAAGTTCCTTCAAAGCATGGACATCATTATGCCCAATTCCCTGGCGGACCCTTATAAAACGCCGATGTACCAGTTTGTACATATTCAAGCGAAAGCGCGCCAGCGTTACCAAGATGACAGTATGAGCTTCCAAGGCGTGGGCGCAAAAATTCGCCACCTTGTGAACGAGCATCTTATCAGCCTGGGTATCAACCCTAAAATTAAGCCGATTGACCTGTTCAGTGATGCGTTCATGACGCACATGGGCAAAGAGCCGGATTTACAAGCGCAAGCGAGTGAGATGGAACACGCCATTCGTAAGCACTGCAAAGTCAATGCGGATGATGACCCAGTCTTCCACAAAAAAATGAGCGAGAAGCTGGATGAGATAATCAAAAAGCACTCTGGCAACTGGGAGAAGATGATCCTAGAGCTGAGTGCTTTGCGAGATGAAATCGACGCGGGACGCGGCCCTAACGCTCAAATCTCCGACCCATTCTTCGATCTGATTGTCAGCATTGCATTCCCAGATGGCGAGCCTGTTAAGCCTCTGGACAAGGTGAAAGCCTGTGTCGATGCCATTATGGAAGAGCTAGGTGAGAATATCAGTAGCCTAGACTTCTGGGAGCGTGAGGACTTAGTGTCTGAGTTGAGAGGGCGTATTAAAAAACGCTTTATACTCAGTAAAGTACCGCAATTGAAAGACGCGCGTGAACAGCTAACGATAGAAGTGGTGGCGCTGGCGCGTAGACGGGAGCAAATGCTTTTGTCTGATCATGAGCTGACCATCAAAATTGAAAGGCTCATTAACGCCATAAAAGAGCTAAGTATAGTAGGGACAGCGGAAGACGATCGAAGAATACTGGACATGCTGAAATATTCGGTAAGTGGCTCGGAGCTCTATTTAGCAAGCGAACTTGAGCAATATGAGCAGTTCATCCGAGTGGCTTCTGTGACTGTCAGAACTGACATTGACGTACCCAATGCGCCGGAAGCTCTCTTATCAGAAAGTACCATGCCTTATGAAGTGAAAACAGAATATGACCTTATGTCAGCACTCTCTCAAGAAGCTCTATCAGATATTGTTTCCGCTTTACAAGATGAATTAACAGTAGATGGACTTGGTACCCCTCTCATTGCTCTCAAACAGACAAGAAGAGGGAGCCAAGATTTTGATGTTGTAGCATTTTATCAGTTATCCGCTATGGCGGGGATTATTGGCAATGTCGCAACTTATATTGTAGTGGCTGCATGCAAGAAACTTTTTAAAAGAGTTGCAGAACTCCCAGAAATGTTAGCGGGCGCGATGGAAAAGAGCAGAGTGAAGAGGGAACGCATTGAACCGACTTACAATGCACTCGAAGTGAGGTCGCAAAAGGAACTTGAGGAAGCTGTTGAAGAACGGAAAAAATTGAAAAAAGAGCAGCTGCACTAACATGCAATATAAAGATATCAAATACAGCTTGAAACAAAGCAAGCGAAAGACCACCAGCATTCTTATCGAACGGGATGGGAGTGTTACTGTGCTTGCGCCCGAAAATTACGATATTGAAAAAGTAGAGAGCATCGTTGAGGAAAAACGGAGCTGGATTTATCGCAACCTTGCAGAGTGGGAAGATCTCAACCGCACGAAAGTCGAGAGGGAGTTCGTGAGCGGTGAAGGCTTCCCCTACCTGGGCTGTAATTATCGCTTAAAGCTGGTGGACGAGCAGAAAGAGGATTTGATCCTGAAAAATGGTTACTTCTTGATGCGCCGCGATAAAGCGGAATATGGTAGCGAGCTATTCAAACACTTCTATCGCACCAAAGGGCTATCTCGCATTAGTAAACGGGTAGAGCATTTCGCCCCAAAGCTAGGAGTGGATTATCGTGCAATCCGAGTCATGGAGCTTCAGCACCACTGGGCCTCTTGCTCACCAAAGGGCGACTTAAACTTTCACTGGCGTTGTCTGATGGCACCACTCGCAGTTCTGGATTACATCGTGGTGCATGAGCTAGCACATCGCATTGAGCGCAATCATAGTGCTGCTTTTTGGAACCTTGTCGATAAAATTATGCCGGACTACCAAAAACATGTTTCTTGGTTGAAGCATAATGGTGCAGGGATGGATCTTTAAATTAATAGGGACAGAGTAGCTTAGTTCCCAACGGCAGCGAAAGATGCTAAGGATTGATAATGATAAACACTATATATCGCCTGTTGCTGACATTTAACGCTACGTCATTGTTAGTGATAATCTTCTTAGTGCAGAAAAAGTACACCTTGGGTCATTTTTACCCCCAATATCTTTTGTTAGCTGAGATGCCTAATTTTGTGTCATATGTCGGGTACTTTTTGATTCCCGTTTTATTGACGGGATTTAGTATTTTTCTGAGCTCTTTGCTTGGTCAGGATGATTTTAAACCACAAGAAATTAGCAGCATTGAGCATGCAAATAATAGCTTCCTTCCAAGCTATCTTGGATACTTTTTCGTCGCGTTGAGTGTTGGCAACTGGGAAACACTTTGGTTTGTGTATGGAGTCTTGTTTGTGTTCACATTTCTATCGCAAGCTTTGTATTTCAATCCATTATTCTTGCTTTTTGGCTTTGAGTTTTACAATATCACTACAAAAAGTGGCACATCTATTTTCTTAATAAGTCGATATAAATACAAGAAGCCCGATGAAGTGGATGTTCCATTGGCAAGTCGGATCAACAATTATACGTTTATAGAGCGAGGTGGTAATGGATCATGTGTTGGCGAAGGTTAAAGGCTTGCGTAAGAAGCCTTATTTTAAGCTTATATCCAATAATTGCTTGTTTGATGAGGTTCAAGTAGATGTTGCTACCTGTGTACCTTATGACCCAGATCATAACTTGGATGAAGATGCTTGGTTCAAAGTTGAAGGATTCAGTAAAAAAATTTTTTGTCTTGATTTGCTAAAGTCCCAATTTGACTCTAAGGATTATGACGATCTGAAAAAAGAACAGTTTGGGAAGATTGGTTTTGTTTTTTCAGTTCAAGGTGGAGACTTTTACTTTCAGAAGGTTACGCCATCACTATTTATTCGTCGTAAAACACTTGTCTTTGGTGAAGCCGCAACAATTGAGGAGGGTGCAAATCGTTTGGTTATCAACTCCGAACCGGATGCAATTTATTGTACTCAATCAGATACGCTCATATTTACTAACCTCGCGGCGATTTCGAGTATTTTTAAGGGAATTGATATCCTTTATAAAGAAGCTACAGATCAAGAGGTTGAGCAGTTTTTGAAAGAAGACTTCATTGAGTTAGCTGACGATTATAACCTGGCAAAGGTATCAAAACCGAATAGAAAGCGTATTGCCCTAGCAATGGATACATTGAACGCAATGGAACCAGAAGAGCGGGATCAGATGCTTTCATATATTCACAGCTATTGTGATCAAAAATTACGTTTCGATGCCGATAACGGAAAATTCGAAATTAAAACTGACGATGAACTAAAATATCTCCTTTACGGTATTGAGCAACGTTTTTACACTACGCCTCTAAGCCATGAGAGGCGTTTAGCAAACTCAGTTCAGTCGATGGATTAAATCACTTTTAATTGCTTAGTCCCTGTCACAGAGAGACTGCCTTTGGCGGCCTCTTCTATATATCCGCTCCACCAGCACATCATTGGCTTTCTACGCTCAAGGTAGTCAGTACGGTTATAAGCACTGCGTACCTGGTTATCGTCCACGTGTGCTAACGCTGCTTCAATTAAATCGCGATCAAAACCTTGTTCATTAAGTGTGGTACTTGCTAAGGAACGTAGACCATGGCTAACCAGCCTTCCAGCAAAACCCATACGTTTTAGAGCCATATTTGCCGTTTGGCTGTTACATGGTTTCTTTGGATCGCGATCTGAAGGAAAGATAAATTCACGATGGCCGCTTATCGGCTTCATTACTTCTAATAGCGCCAGCATCTGCTCTGTGAGCGGGATGCGGTGCTCTCTTCTTTTTTTCATTCTCTCGGCAGGAATGGTCCAAATTTTCTCATCCCAGTCAATTTCGTTCCAACGCGCGCCAGAGGCTTCTGCAGGACGTGTCATAGTGTGAAGTTGCCACTCAATTAAACAACGAGTAGTACGCTTTATACTGGCATTAGCGATAGCTCCCATGAGTTCAGGGAGCTCTGTCGGCGCTAATGCGGCCATATTTTCTTTTTTGGGCTTTTTAAAAGCAGCACGAATACCAGTCAAGGGGTTGGCTTGGATGAGGCCACAGTTGGCAGAATAGTTCATTACCTCATTTAGCCTTTGAACTAGTCGCTTAACTGTTTCCAAGCTACCTTTGGCCTCAATTGGCTTAAGAAGGTCTATGACTTGTGGAGCTGTAATTTGTTTAACCGGTGTATCAGCGAGGGAGGGGAAAATGTGTAAATCAAGAGAACGCCAAATATCAACGGCATAGTCAGGGGTGACATCGTGTTTTTTGATTTCAAACCATTCTTTAGAAACATTCAAAAATGTATGTTCATGAATCGCTTTGTGTTCCTGTAACTTTTGCTCTTTATGTTCCTGAGGATCAATTCTTTGTGCGATCAACTCTCTTGCTTCTAGAGCACTTTTTCGTGCTTGTACAAGAGAAACATCTGGATAGCGTCCTAAGTTGAGATTTGCTCGTTTACCATTTGTTGGTCTGTAGTAATTGAGTTGCCATTGCTTAGAGCCACTTGGCAAAACCCTCAGTTTGAGACCTTGGCCGTCAACAAGGCTGTACTCTTTTTCTTTAGGCTTCGCGTTTTTGACTTCTGTTGCTGTGAGCGGTTTCGTTTGTCTAGGCATGTTAGGAACCAAAAGTAAGGAACACAATACTAAGGTTCCTACAATGGTTACTAAAAGTCAAAGATGTAGTGAAACACCTTGAGATACTATTGGATGCTAAGTTATTGATTTTTCGTTGGTGCGGGTACAAAAAAAGACGTCCTGAGACGTCTTTAAATGTTGAATTGGTGGAGCTGGCGGGATTTGAACCCGCGTCCGAAAATCATTCACCATTGGTACTACATGCTTAGTCGATCTTTAATTTCGCCACCCACCTGCGAACCGACACGCTAATGAATGACTATCCTGAATTATAATTCGCTGTTCATCTCTCAGGCGGGAGAATCCGAGCTAGCTTGTTTGGGTTTGACTCTTTGTTATTCCCCGTCTTACGAGCGGAAGCTAGGGCAAAGAGGCTCTTAGCAGGGTATTAAGCTGCTAGTGCGTAGTTTTCGTCGTTTGCGACTATTTTTTTGCGGTTTGTTAACGAGGCCTACCGCACCTCGGCATGCACCTCAGACTTCAAAATTCCCGTCGAATCCAGAATCAGCCCCAAGGTTGTTGATGCATAGTACCAGAAAAGCATTGCCTGTCTAGCGCTGTGCGTCTGTTTGGTCAAGATTAACGCAATGAGCTCTTCATTACGCGTGCTTTCTCTCTCGCCCAATCTTTTTCTTTTAAATCATCACGTTTATCGTGAAGTTTTTTACCTTTCGAAACGCCAACTTTGAGTTTTACCCAAGAGCGAGACCAGTAAAGAGACAACGCAGTTAAAGTCATACCTTCACGGTTAATTCGACCGAATAGGTTGTCGAGTTCACGACGACTTAATAGCAGTTTACGAACGCGAGTAGGGTTAGCTACAACATGCGTTGAGGCTTGTTGTAGCGGAGTAATAGTCATACCAGAAACAAAAGCTTCTCCGTCTCGCATGAAAACGTAGCTTTCAGCGATATTTGCTTTGCCTTGACGAAGAGATTTAACTTCCCAGCCTTGTAGCTCAAGCCCTGCTTCTAGTTCATCTTCAATAAAGTATTCATGGCGAGCTTTTTTGTTAAGCGCGATAGTGTTGCTACCCGCTTTTGTCTTTGAATTTTTCTTTACCATAGTGGGCGCATTATACGGATTTGGTGAATAGATAGGAAATGCTTTTCTTTGCGTAGCATAAGGTTAACTGCGTTGCCTAACAAGTAGCAATGTGCGTTTACTTGAGGTGACATAAGTATGACAGTACAATCAGCGCTAACCGATATGTCCGGGCAAAGATGAGGAGTAAAGATGAAACAAATTAGTCGTTCTGCGTTGGTGTCGTTTAGTGCAGAGCAGATGTTTCATTTAGTTAATGATGTCGCTCGCTACCCTGAGTTCTTGCCGGGTTGCTCAGGTACTCGTGTATTGGAATCATCGCCGGAGGCAATGATAGCATCTGTTGATGTGTCTAAAGCCGGTATAAGCAAAACATTTACTACATCAAACGAGTTGCGTCATGGAGAGTCTATCATGATGAAATTGGTTGATGGCCCGTTTAAAACCTTACGCGGTGGGTGGCATTTTACGCCACTAGACGATCAGGCTTGTAAGGTCGAACTGAAGTTGGAGTTCGAGTTTTCGAGCAAGATGATTGAACTGGCGTTTGGTAAAATTTTTAATGAGTTGACCAGCAACATGGTTAATGCTTTCACGAAACGCGCAAAGCAGGTGTACGCATAATGAGTATTGAATCGGATATTATTCATGTTGATGTTGTTTATGCCTTGCCAAATGAACAACGAGTGCTGAATCTTGTCGTAAACAAAGACATGACGGTAGAAGAGATCATTCAGACGTCTGGTATTTTGTCCATGTATCCAGAGATTGACTTGAAAGTAAACAAAGTGGGTGTGTTTAGCCGTAACGTGAAGCTTGACTCAACAGTGCGTGACAGAGACAGAATTGAAATTTACCGCCCGTTGTTGGCTGACCCGAAAGAAATTCGCCGTAAGCGAGTAGAGCAGCAAAGAGCTCAAGCAGCCAGTTCGAAATAATGTATGCGAATAAAAAAGAGCTTGTATGAAACAAGCTCTTTTTTTTTTGCATTTAAGGTCTGAAATTCTGTAGAGAAACCTTATATGGTAATTACTCTAGTTGATGCCTTCGAAAAACGAATCACCCGCTGGAAAATCACCCGAAACGTTGGTCAACGTACCCGCAGGGTTGAAATTGACGATAAGGTTCTTTTGCTCGGAATCTTTGTGCCCTTCAGTATGGTGATAGATATAGTACCAAGTGTCAGGGTAACCATTTTCTATCAGCATTGGTGATCCAAGAACGAAACGTACCTGCTCTTTGCTCATACCAAATTTCAATTTATTTACGGATTCTTGTTCAACATAGTTGCCTTGGTTGATGTCGATTCGATAAACCAATTTTTCTAGTAATGAGCAGCCAGACAAGGTAGTCACTGCTAGGGGAATGGCAATAAGCCATTTGGTAAACTGCATATTCAAACTTCTATAAACCGTAAAATAAAACTCGCAAGATAATAAACAAGCTCACAGCGAATGTAAAAACATCAAATCACTATGAGCTAGTTGAGACTACGAATTTTGAATTTGGTTGCAAAGCGTAGACAAAAAATCGCTACTTTTGTGTGCTATGCAGCAATTAGCAGCTCTTTTGCGTTGGCTAGTGTCGATTCAGTAATCTGACTACCACCGAGCAGACGTGCTAATTCAGAGACTCGTTGCTCGTTATTGAGTTTTACCATCTGTGTTTCGGTTTTACCGCCCTTGGTTTGTTTTGCAACAAACATTTGGTTATGACCGCAACCCGCAACTTGAGGTAAGTGAGTCACACAAAGAACCTGTGTTGATTCCCCTAACTTTCTCAGCATTTTGCCAACCACAGCCGCCGTTGGACCTGAAATACCCACATCCACTTCATCGAAGATCAAGCTAGGTGTATCGACTTTCTGTGCAGTGATCACTTGGATAGCGAGTGATATACGAGATAGCTCACCACCTGATGCTACTTTAGCAATAGGTTGAAGCGGCTGGCCTGCGTTGGTTGACACCAAGAAGGTCACTGAGTCGATACCTAATGGGGTTGGGTGATCCACTTGGCTATGAATATCAATTTTGAATTGGGCTTTCTCCATGCTCAATTCATGCATGCTTTGACTAATCAGTTTATCCAACTCTTTAGCGTAGCGAATGCGAGATTTATTTAACTTCTCAGCTTGAGTAAGAAACTCTTGATACTGTTTTGCTACGTCAGCTTCCAGTTCAGCGAGTTTTTCATCAGAGCTATCAAGTTGCTCAATTTGTTTGAGTAGATCTTGATGATGCTGATACAACTCTTCAGGGAGAACGTGATGCTTACGCGAAAGAGACATGATTTTTGAGTAGCGTTCTTCTACATAAGCCATTCGTTCAGGGTCTACATCAATATGATCGAGGTATGAACGAAGTTCGTTGTTTGCTTCTTCCAACTGAATAATCGCTTCGGCAATCATATTTGGTAGCGCTGAAAGTGAGCTGTCCATTTCTGCCAGTTCTATTAAGGTGTGACTGGTGGACTGTAATAAGCTCAGTGCGTTCACTTCTTCACCTTCATCAATCAAAGTGATCGCTTTTTGGCAGTTCAATGCAAGATCGCCACTGTTAGATAAGCGCTTATGCTCTTGTTCTATTTCGCTATATTCTTCTTCACCAATAGAAAGCTCATTCAGCTCTTTAATTTGGTATTCCAAAAGTTGTAGCTGCGCTTGGTTTTGTAAGCGGTTTTCTTTGAGTTGCTTCAATTGGTTATTCGACTGACGCCAGTTTTGGTAACTGATACGCGTACTTTCCAACAGGTTTGTGTGGTTAGCATATTGATCCAACATCGCCAGTTGTTGTTCTGGTTTCATCAGTTGTTGATGCGCATGTTGACCATGGATATTTATCAGTAACTGACCTAGCGCTTTTAGTTGAGAGCCCGGAACAGGGCTACCGTTGATAAATGCGCGTGAACGACCATCTTTAGTAATGGTTCTGCGCAATATGCAGTCTTTGCCGTCCAGCAGATCGTTGTCTTCCAACCAACGAGTGGCGTTAATATTGTTATCTAGGATGAATGAAGCGCTGACTTCGGTTTTGTCTTCACCTTGTCGAACCATGCTCGCTTCTGAACGCCCACCAAGACATAAGCTTAGGGCATCAATAGCAATAGATTTACCAGCGCCTGTTTCGCCAGTAATGGTCGTCATTCCTTGTGAAAGCTCAAGCTGCAAAGATTTCACGATTGCAAAGTTGTTTACGCTTAAATGAGCCAGCATTTTCCGTCACCTGTACAATTAAACAATACTGTATTTTTGAACAGTATATACTGTTTCTTTATACAGTAAAGATGGATGTGTGAAAATTTTTAGCGTTGGAAATGGTACTGTGCTTGGTCCATTTGATGAGGCTTAAGTTGAGTTGCTTGGTAGCGCTGGCTTTCTCGAAATAGACGCTTTGTTTAATGCGAGATTCGGTTTTGTATTGATTACTAAATGTGCATTAAATAGTTTGACGAGGTTCACAAAAAAGATAGAATACGCAACCTGTATACAATGTGACAAGGTGTAGTAAATCATGAACTCAGCACTTCTTTCGCTTTTAGAAAAGAAAAGCACTTCGGAAAAAAGTAAATCGCAATCGACATTGGCTGACAAACTATCAAGTATCATGATGTTTGGCGCGACACTTGCTGTAGTTGGTGTATTAGGGCTAACGTACATTGCATAAATTCAAATAAAAAAGACGCTTTAAGCGTCTTTTTTATTATCTAGCGAATAGCGCTTACTTGGTCGCTATCACTTCAATTTCCACTTTCGCATCCATAGGCAGGCGAGCGACTTCTACGCATGAGCGTGCTGGAAAAGAGGCTTGGTGGCTTTCAAAAAACTCGCCATAGACTTTGTTTACGACTGGAAAGTCATTTAAATCTTTGACGAAAACCGTAGTCTTAACAATGTTGCTTGCACTTAAACCGGCTTCTTCAATGATAGCCAAAGCATTATTGAGTGATTGCAAGGTTTGTTCTGCAACATCTTCAGGCATCTGTTTCGTTTCTGGATTAATTGGTAATTGCCCCGAGGTAATGACCATTCCACCCAGATTGACACCTTGTACATAAGGTCCAATTGCCAGTGGTGCTTTTGTTGTATTGAGTATTTCTGCCATGGTAAATCTCGTAATTAGTGGGTTGTCATTGGTGTAGTAAATCTGACTTAACCGCTGAATGTAGGTAATAGGTTCATCATTGACATAAAGTGGAACACAGCGGTTGCGATACCAAATAAGATCAGCATGCCGATCATGGCGTTGCCACCCGGTGCCATAAATCCTTCTTGTCCACCTTCTAAAGTACGTGATTTACGAGCCAATAAAGCCGGAATTAAACACGCCCAGATTGTTGCTGCTGCACCGGCATAGCCAATCGCCAGAACAAAGCCGAAAGGGAACAATAAAGAAAGGACGAGTGGTGGAACAAATGTTACGACCCACGTTTTAGTGCGGCCTTGTTTGTTGTCTTCAAATTTGAACAGGTCTGCCAGAAAATCAAAAACACCTAAGCCTACACCGATGAACGACGAAAGAATGGCTGCCATAGAGAAGGTGTTGATTGCGTGCGATACCTTGTCTGAATCAATCACAGAACCTAATGCAGCTAGCAGAACTTCAACGTTACCGCCTTGCTCGATCACTGGACCGAAGTTGCTGCGTGGTAGGTTACCGTAAATACTGACCATCCATAGGAAGTACAGACACAGCGCGATAACAGTACCACCGAGAATGGCGTATTTTGCGCGATGCTCACATCCGTAGTAAGAACGCATACTGGC
This sequence comes from Vibrio plantisponsor, assembly GCF_013041605.1. GTDB lineage: Bacteria > Pseudomonadota > Gammaproteobacteria > Enterobacterales > Vibrionaceae > Vibrio > Vibrio plantisponsor. Next base: position 39,877 of record NZ_JABEQC010000014.1, read on the forward strand.
TACTGAGTGATGATAGCCAAACGAAGTTAACGCCACAGGCAGCATAGCCATAGCGTATGGAGCGTAATTAGATTCTTCGCTGATGCGGTCGAACAGTACGCTCGCATCGATGTTGACGGCTAAACCCGAAACACCAAAAACAAAACTCAGTACCATAAAGGCTATAAGAACAATAGAGATCCTGTCGACTGCTCGAGTAGAGTGCCAAACGAAAAGAGAGAAAACAGCAACAAACAGGACTGACGCGATTTTATTATTAATGCCTAAGACACCTTCCAGAATTAAACCTGAAGAAGTGATGTACGCATAAAGTAAGATACCGCCTACAAAATACACCGCTAAATTATTAATTCGGTTGACGTTATCGCCGAGAATATCTTTGGTTACAGTGTTAAAAGACACTTTAAGATCATAGCGTTTGAATGCTTCCAATAGCATCCAGCCTGAGAGTGTCATCATGATCATGGTGAAGGTAATTGCGATAAGAGACCAAGTAGTCCAAGCGCCTGCTCCTGCGCTCGGTAAACCTAACATTCCAGCCCCTACACAGACGCTTGCTATGATACAAGCTCCGCCTACTAAAGATGGATTATTGTTCATAATCGTTACTCTTGTTTAAGTTTCATGTTGAGGAAAAAGCCCGCTAAATTTATAGATTTTGTTTTGCTCGATTTAGAGGGAAATAGCGCGCCAATTAGGCGCGCTTGATTTAGTTATTATTCAATTTCTTTTAGACGAGCGGTGAAGTGGCGTAGCACTGGTGGCTCGTAAGTGAAATCGAGTCCCTTCACGTTGTGAGCATTCTCTTTTACTTTCCCAAATGCTTCGATAACGAAGTCCATATGTGTTTGAGTGTAAGTAGCACGAGGAATGGTTAAACGTAACAACTCAGCAGGACAAGGGTGTTGTTTACCGGTTGCAGGGTCACGACCCAACAGTAACGAACCGATTTCCACCGCGCGGATACCTGCTACTTTGTAGAGTTCACAAGCCAAAGCATGAGCTGGGAACTGATGTGAAGGGATGTGAGGTAATAGTTTGCCAGCATCAACGAATGCAGCGTGACCGCCAGCCTGCTGACATACAACCCCAATGGCTTCAAGGCCATCAACAAGGTACTGAACCTGACCGATTCGGTACTCTAGCCAGTCTTGACGCATACCATCGTAAAGACCGACAGCAAGGCGTTCCATTGCACCGCCTTCAAGGCCACCATAAGTAGGGAAACCTTCCTGAACCACACAAAGCGTACGACACTCAGTGTAAACGTCCATCATTGACTCATCTTTGAAACACAACAGACCGCCCATTTGAACCATCGCGTCTTTCTTAGCAGACATCGCTAAGCCATCTGCATATTTGTAGGTTTCACGAGTGATTTCTTCGATAGTCCAATCTTGGTAGCCCGGCTCACGTTGTTGGATAAAGTAAGCATTCTCGGCAAAACGAGCAGAGTCCATGATGACTGGAATATCGTAGCGTTGAGCAATTTCGTATACCGCTTTTAAGTTAGCGATAGAGACAGGCTGACCACCTGCCGAGTTACAAGTAATCGTGCTGACAATGTAAGGTACGTTTGCAGGTCCTGCTTCTTCAATCGCCATTTCCAGTTTCGCGATATCAAAGTTACCTTTGAAATCTGCGTTTACCGAAGTATCGAAAGCTTCATCGGTATAAACGTTTTTCGCTACACAGCAGTTTACTTGTGTGTGACCTTGAGTGGTGTCAAAGAAGTAGTTAGATAAAGCGACCATTTTTGAACGATCTAGGCCTTTTTCTTTCTCACGTTTATTAATCAGTACAGGAATATAGATTTGCTCAGCACCACGGCCTTGGTGAGTTGGGATAGTTAACTCATAACCGAAGATATCTTTCACAGCATTCGCAAGTGCATAGTAGCTGCGGCTGCCACTGTATGCTTCGTCACCCATGAGCATTGCTGCTTGCATTCTTTGTGTAATAGAACCGGTACCACTATCTGTTAAAAGGTCGATAAACACATCATCACTGTCTAGCAGGAATGGGTTCATGCCCGCTTTAAGAATGGCTTCTTCACGATATTCACGAGTTGTACGTTTTACTGGCTCAACAACACGAATGCGGAATGGTTCTGGTAAGTGTTTAAAGTTTTCCATGATAATACCTTTGAATATTTTAATTTTTTCAGGCGATATTATTCGACACCCGTTATATATTTAGGGTGCAAAATATCGCGCTAAATAATTAGCGATAAAATTCGAGTTAAATAAATCTATTTAAGAATGACCAAGCCATAACTTTAAATTAATAAAGAAGAATGCAAGTATCGAAAAACGATATAAATAGATTTAGCGTTGATACTGATTGTTTAAAAGATTCGGAAGAATGCAGAAACAACCTAGCAGACTAGGCGTGTGCAAAAGAAGGTAAGATTGAGATTTGATAGTCGTGCGTGTACCAAGCTAGGGAGCTTGACCATAACTTATTTTGAATTTTTAGATTTTTACTCATATCTAAATCCGCTGTGAGTTATAGCTGGTTGACTGATGGAAGGATTCTTAACCAAGTTTATTGGTAAGTAAATTGACGGAAATAATAATTGTGACCGAAGTCCTTAACTTGAATGTGGAATAAATCATGGCTCACAAATAAGTCGCAAGGGCTAAATAAATTTATGATGGAAAATAAATTAAAACTAAAAAAATCTATCAAATATTAATATTTTTCTATAAAAAGACCTCGGTATTATTAACCGAGGTCGATAGTGACTAGAAAGTGAAGTGGTTGGTTTAAAACAATTTACTCGACCAACCCAACTTGCTTCTCAATACACTGTAGTAACTGTAATCCTTCGGGTGGATTAACTTGAGTACATTGGGGCTTTGATAAATGATCACTTCATCACCCGGAGATACTGGTAGTGATATTTGACCATCGCAACTGACTTCCTGAGTACCTCGGTTGTCTGGTGACACCACCAATTTAATACGGCGCTTACCATCAACCACTAATGGACGACAAGAAAGTGTGTGTGGGAACATTGGCACCAGTGTAATCGCATTGAGGCTAGGGGAGACAATAGGACCGCCACCAGAAAGAGAATAGGCTGTGGAACCTGTTGGGGTAGAGATGATCAGACCGTCTGAACGCTGAGAGAAAGCGAACTTGTCATCAATATACACCTCGAACTCGATCATATGGGCAATTTTGCCAGGGTGAAGCACAGCTTCGTTCAAAGCCGCATTGTGGCTTTTGATTTGTCCGTGGCGATGAACTTCCGCTTCCAATAAGAAACGCTCTTCTTTCATATAGTCGCCTGCCAATACCGCTTGTAAGCGTGATTGGAAATCTTCAGGGTTTAAATCGGTTAGAAAGCCCAAATTGCCACGGTTGACACCGATAACGGAAATATCAAAGCGAGATAGTACGCGAGCTGCGCCCAGCATATTGCCATCACCACCGACAACAATCGCAAGGTCTGCCTTTTTGCCAAGTTCGATTAAACTAGAAAAGTGTTGTTGAGGAATATCCGTTAAGATTTCTTTGAGCCTGTCGTCAATAAATACGGAATAACCTAGAGTTGTAAGCCACTGATACAATTCTTTGTGAGTCTGAATTGCTTGTTGATCTCTAGGCTTGCCAATGATGGCGATGACTTCAAATGGTTTTTTCATAAGTTTCCAACTGAATTAGGCTTGAATCAAAATTCTTCATCCCCATAATAAGGGCAAGTTACGCTTTTATGCGAATTTTTGTGTCAAGAACGTAAAAGAGAATTCAGTTCCTTAGCGGTTATTACGTAAAAGAGATAACTGAAGGAATGCAGGAGATATCATGAGCAACGAAGAAAACAAAGTTAAAGATGAAGAGCTGAAGCCAGAAGCGGTTGAAGTTGAAGCTGAAGCTGTCGGCACTGATGCTGATATCGATTGGAATCAAGATGACGCGCAAGAAGGCGAAGTGCTTGATGAGCAAGAAGCAAAAATTGCTCAGCTAGAAGCAGCATTGCTTTCTACTGAACAGCGTTTGAAAGATCAGCAAGACAGCGTTCTACGCGCTAAAGCTGAAGTTGAGAACATGCGTCGTCGTTCTGAGCAAGAAATTGATAAAGCACGTAAATTTGCTTTGAACCGTTTTGCTGAAGAACTGTTGCCGGTTATCGATAACCTAGAACGTGCGATTCAAGCGGCTGACATGGAAAACGAAGCAATTAAACCTGTGATTGAAGGTGTTGAACTAACACACAAAACGTTCATTGGTGTAATTGAGAAGTTCGGTTTGAAAGAAATTAATCCAGAAGGTGAAGCTTTCAATCCTGAATTCCATCAAGCGATGTCAATTCAAGAAAGCCCAGACCACGAATCAAACACGGTTATGTTCGTAATGCAAAAAGGTTACGAGTTAAACGGCCGTGTAGTTCGACCAGCAATGGTAATGGTTGCTAAGTAATCTTATTGAAAAAGAACGAAAACGGGAGGCAAGCGCCTCCCGTTTATTTTGTCGCAAGACAATCATTATCTGGTGAAATTTGCTTGTAGGGTGCTGAGTTTTTATCCAGCATCAAAAAAATCACTCGAAAAGCCGATAATTTTAATTTTTTTTCATTTTTCCCCTTGAAATGCTTTTTGCCGCCCTTATCTATGGGGCATACAAGAAGCAAACATACATGTTTAGCTTTGTGGCCCGATAAGGGCATAACAAACGAACAGAGAATTTATTTCGGAGATAGCCTGATGGGTAGAATCATTGGTATTGACTTAGGTACGACTAACTCATGTGTTGCTGTACTAGACGGCGACAAACCTCGCGTAATTGAAAACGCAGAAGGTGAGCGTACCACCCCTTCTATTATTGCATATACAGACGGCGAAACATTGGTCGGTCAACCTGCAAAACGTCAAGCTGTAACGAACCCAGAAAACACGCTATTTGCTATTAAGCGTCTTATCGGTCGTCGTTTCGAAGACGAAGAAGTTCAGCGCGATATCGAAATCATGCCATACAAAATTGTACGTGCTGATAACGGTGATGCATGGGTTGAAGCGAAAGGCCAAAAAATGGCTGCACCTCAAGTTTCAGCAGAAGTTCTGAAGAAAATGAAGAAAACTGCAGAAGACTTCCTAGGTGAAGAAGTAACTGGTGCTGTAATCACAGTTCCTGCTTATTTCAACGATGCTCAACGTCAAGCAACGAAAGATGCTGGCCGTATTGCTGGTCTAGAAGTTAAACGTATCATCAACGAACCAACTGCAGCTGCTCTAGCTTACGGTTTGGATAAGAAAGGCGGCGACCGCGTTATCGCTGTATACGACCTTGGTGGTGGTACATTCGATATTTCAATCATCGAAATCGATGAAGTTGAAGGCGAGAAGACTTTCGAAGTTCTTTCTACCAACGGTGACACTCACCTAGGTGGTGAAGACTTTGATAACCGTCTGATCAACTACTTGGTTGACGAGTTCAACAAAGAACAAGGTATCAACCTGAAGAACGATCCGCTTGCAATGCAACGTCTAAAAGAAGCGGCAGAGAAAGCGAAAATCGAACTGTCTTCAGCACAGTCAACTGACGTGAACCTACCATACATCACGGCAGATGCGACTGGTCCTAAGCACATGAACATCAAAGTTTCACGTGCGAAACTAGAATCTCTAGTTGAAGACTTAGTTCAACGTTCACTAGATCCACTAAAAGTTGCTCTAGCGGATGCTGATCTGTCTGTAGGCGACATCACTGACGTTATCCTAGTTGGTGGTCAAACTCGTATGCCTATGGTTCAGAAGAAAGTTTCTGAGTTCTTCGGTAAAGAGCCACGTAAAGACGTGAACCCTGATGAAGCAGTAGCGGTTGGTGCTGCAGTTCAAGGTGGTGTACTTGCTGGTGACGTTAAAGACGTACTTCTTCTAGACGTAACTCCACTGTCTCTAGGTATCGAGACTATGGGTGGCGTTATGACTAAGCTAATTGAGAAAAACACAACCATTCCTACTAAAGCGAATCAAGTGTTCTCAACAGCTGAAGACAACCAAAGCGCAGTAACGATTCATGTACTACAAGGTGAGCGTAAGCAAGCGACTTATAACAAGTCTCTAGGTCAATTCAACCTAGAAGGTATTCAACCTGCACCACGTGGTATGCCTCAAATCGAAGTTATCTTCGACCTAGATGCGGACGGTATCCTGCACGTATCTGCGAAAGATAAACAAACTGGTAAAGAGCAGAAGATCACTATCCAAGCTTCTGGCGGTTTGAGCGATGAAGAAATCGAGAAAATGGTACAAGAAGCAGAAGCTAACAAAGAAGCGGACAAGAAGTTCGAAGAACTAGCAACTGCACGTAACCAAGCTGACCAAATGATTCACGCAACTCAAAAACAAGTTGCTGAAGCAGGTGAAGCTCTTCCAGCAGAAGACAAAGAGAAAATCGAAGCCGCTGTAGCAGCACTAGAAACTGCGAAGAAAGGCGACGACAAAGCAGAAATCGACGCAAAAGTTCAAGCGTTGATGGAAGCTTCTCAAAAGCTAATGGAAATTGCTCAACAGCAAGCACAAGCACAACAAGGTGCGGGCGCTGAGCAGCAATCAGCATCTAAAGACGACGATGTTGTTGACGCTGAATTTGAAGAAGTGAAAGACGACAAGAAATAATTTGTTGTAAACGGATGGCTTGTTTAATGACAAGTCATCTGTGTTCACGATTCATTCTATTTACTTGCGGGCGTCAGAGTTTCTCTCTCGCCCGCATGTTTCTAGTTGTAGAGTCTATCTAGATAATACTATTTGCTCGTCAACTGATAGCGTCAACATATTGATTGCTAAGTAAAAACTAAATTTGTTGTCAGTAATATTATCTAGATTGATTGATAAAAGACGGAGAAGCACTGCGCTTCTCGCTCAAAGTAATTGGTAGTTTAAAACATGTCAAAACGTGATTTTTACGAAGTATTAGGCGTTAGCCGTGATGCCTCAGAGCGCGATATTAAAAAGGCGTATAAGCGTCTAGCAATGAAATTCCACCCAGACCGTAATCCGGGTGATGCGACTGCTGCGGATAAGTTTAAAGAAGTAAAAGAAGCGTACGAAATTCTGACAGATGATCAGAAAAAAGCCGCTTATGACCAATATGGTCATGCAGCCTTTGAACAAGGCGGCATGGGCGGTGGCGGCTTTGGTGGTGGCGGTGCCGATTTTGGTGACATCTTCGGTGATGTGTTTGGTGACATCTTCGGCGGTGCTCGTCGTGGCGGCGGCGGTCCTCGTGCGCAGCGTGGTGCTGATCTACGTTACAACATGGAACTGACTCTAGAAGAAGCGGTTCGCGGTTGTAGCAAAGAAATCGAAGTACCAACACTGGTTCATTGCGATACTTGTAATGGCTCTGGTGCTAAGAAAGGCACATCTGCACAAACCTGTGGAACCTGTCATGGCCACGGTCAAGTGCAAATGCGTCAAGGCTTCTTTGCTGTACAACAAACCTGTCCTACCTGTAATGGTAAGGGCAAGATCATTAAAGACCCATGTAATGACTGCCATGGTCAAGGTCGCAAGCAAAAAACTAAAACGCTTAACGTTAAGATCCCAGCTGGTGTGGATACAGGCGATCGCATCCGTTTATCTGGCGAAGGAGAAGCGGGCGAAATGGGTGCACCAGCAGGTGATTTGTACGTACAAGTCCACGTGAAAGAGCACCATATTTTTGAACGTGATGGCAACAATCTGTACTGTGAAGTACCTGTAAGCTTCGCTATGGCAGCTCTTGGCGGTGAAGTTGAAGTACCAACTCTTGACGGTCGTGTAAACCTTAAAGTGCCAGAAGAGACGCAAACAGGCCGTATGTTCCGCATGCGTGGTAAAGGCGTGAAGAGTGTACGTGGTGGCGCAATTGGTGACTTGCTAGTGAAGCTGGTGGTAGAAACACCTGTGAAACTCAGCTCTCGTCAAAAAGAACTATTACGTGAACTGGAAGACTCTTTTGGTGGTGAAGCGGGTCAAAAGCACAAACCTAAATCAGAAGGTTTCTTCAACGGTGTTAAGAAGTTCTTCGATGATCTAACCAGCTAATCTCTGGTGACTAGATATAAAAATAAGGCCAGCATTGCTGGCCTTATTTGTACTTGAAACTTACAACCAGCAACCGCTGGGTAAGCTTTCTCCTGTATGTGATAGCGTCAACTTGGTATAGGTATTCCCTAAGCAGGTGTCGTTGTTCTGTCCTTTTGTTGCTTTTGGTGTTGCTGTTATTAAATAACCTGTTTTACTGACGGTCGCCGATATCTCATATCTGTCACTATCAACTTCGCAAAAGCTGTTGCAAATACCGTTCGTCATTATGGTATCGGCTGAATAACCATTGTCGTAGTGCTCTTCCAAGTAGAGCTGCAATTTAGACATATCGGCCATTGCCTGTTTTCTATGTGCTTTTCTAATATGGTCACTGTAGTTGGGGTAGGCGATAGACCCTAGAATTCCAATGATGGCAACAACTAAGATTAATTCGATGAGTGTCAAACCTTGATGCTTACGTGACGCTATCTTGCAGTAAAATGTACGAATCATTTCTATTACTTCTCCATATCAACCTACGCCATTTTTAGTACCTGTTAGTATTGTTGCAAGTTGATTCATATTAATTGCAAGACTTACAGAGGAATTTGGGAAATGCTTCGCGGGTTCACTTTACTGGAGATGCTGATTACGATTTCCGTTATGTCGGTGTTGTTAGCTTTTGCTGCACCGAATCTTTATCTCTACCAACAGAAACACAAAATCATAAACTTAGCTTCTGAATTGCATGGGTTTCTTGTTCAGGCGAAATCAGAAGCTGTCTTTCGTAACGCAGATCTCTGGGCACATATTGAAATGGATAGTAATCCGACGGTCACAGGGAAGTGGTCTATCCGTGTAACTGATTCTGAAACTTTAGGTGCTGGGGAGACGATACAAGTTATGACAGGAGACAGGTATCGAAACATATTTTTCCAATCCAATTACCTATCGAATCAAATTAAGTTCAATGGCATCAGAGGCAAGATAACCAATGGCACCTTACGTTTTGCATTAACCAATGTGATGGAGGAACCGTTGAATCTAAGAAGTTCGTTTGGTGCTAGTCGAATCATTGTTTGTGCAGAAGGAGGAGAGTTCTATGGTTTCTCGCAGTGCAGTTCGCAAATTTAGTGGTTTTTCCATTGTCGAATTCATGGTTGCAGCTCTACTAGGAGGAATAGCGTTAACGACCATGGGGAGTGTGCTCCTTTCAACTCAAAAATCTGCTAGTGAAAAAAGTAAGCAAATTATGCTGCTGCAGAACATATCAAGTACATTGTATCAACTTAAAGAGGACATATTGAGAGCTGGGTACGATGATGGAATTGATACATCAGCACGATTTTTGGGCGAGTCAAAGGTCACATATGTCCATAGCCAACCGAATGCCCTGGGGTATGTCTATAAAGTTCGCTCTAGTTCTCCTTCCGAGTATAGACACGTGTTGTATTGGTTAAACAGTAAAACATCTAGTCTGATGTTCTGTGAAAAAAGTCGGCCAACGCTGATCTCTGTTTATTCTGCCGCCACTCAATTTGGCAATTGTTATTCACTGTTTGACCCTAACCAAGTATCAGTAAGTGAGTTTACAGTTAAGCGTTACGACATTGACAGTAATGATGCGGAAAGTGCTTTTGTTACTGTTCGTATGAAAGCGCATCTGACTAAAGACCCCGAAATTAATCAATATCTAGAGCTCAAAGTGACGCAGAGGAACTGGCAATGAGTAGGAACTTACAAAAAGGTGTTACCACTTTAGCGGTTACTTCTATTTTATTGATGGTAGCGTTAACGGTTACACTGGGCTCTCAGAAATCACTCTTCTACCAAATTAAACGCTCCCAAAATGAAATTAAATCCCGGCAAAACCATTGGTTAGCGGAAGGTGCTATCGAGTGTGGTTATGCGCAGTTTCGAGCTGAAAATAAGGTTCCACAAAATATTACTGATTGTGGATCTGGGCATGGTGTGATTGCTTCTTTTGTGCCTTCAATTTATGGACAGCGAGTGGTGGCAAAAAGTGGATACAGTACTGTAGAAAAAGAAATTCAAATTAAGAATAGACTGAGCTCAGGAGCAATACAGTCAAACGCAGATCTGTATTTCCATTCTAGCTTGTCATTTGCGACACCTGATCCCGGCAAGTTAACAGAAAGAGGTTGGGAGTGTGTCGCGCTTCGTTATGGAAGCCGCTTTTATTCACCATCGTTGGTTAATCAGGGAGTGGTTCACGGCAGAAAACCCTATGAAGATTTTAGTAACCCCGGTTACAAAGACTGTCTTAGTTCTCATCGCTCTTTCGGTCAATCGTGGGGACATTTAGGAAAAGATTTCGTACAAGATGCCCATTTATCTCTATTTGAACAGTTCTTTAATGTCCCTGCTCACGAACATGACAAGGTGAAAATGAGTGACAAAGTAACTGTGATGGAGGGCGTTGGGTATCCTAAGCAAGTGTATAATTGCGGCAGCGCTTTGGCATCGCAAATTCGCTCTGGCAAACATTTCCTCTGGGTTGAAGGGGGATGTGAGATCAAAATGTCTGAATACAATAACTTGGTCAATGCGGCTGCTGCTACTAACGGCGTTTTAATACTTGTCCACGAAGGTGTTTTTTCTGTGATGGGCAAGCCTCCCGGAGGCTCGTCTGAGCCGTTCAAAGGGGTTTTGTTTCATTTTAATCGAGAGTTTATTGCTTCTCACCATCAATGGAGAGGCTTTGTTGCGGATAGGATGTTGAATCATCCTACTTCTGTTATTGAGCGGTCTTATCGCAACATAGCTTCATATTATCAATATGGTGCGTTCAGTTTATCTGGTGGGCAATACTTTGATACACCAGGGCAGGCAGCGGTGTTTAATGATTCATTAGAGGTCAATTTTAATGGTGATGTCATCAACAACGTACAGGCAAATGTTAATCCACCAAGGTGGAGAGAAGGATCTTGGTATGCAGAATAAAAACAAACAGTCAGGTTTTAGTTTGATTGAAGTGATGATTACTTTCGCTTTGATTGGTGTTAGTGCTTTGGGTCTTATTAAGCTCCAAGCTTATATTGAGCAACGTGCCGATTATGCTTTACACAGTATTAAAGCGTTGAATGTTGCGGAACAGAGATTAGAGTGGTTTCGAACACGAGGCTCGAAAGCGACACATCTACGAATTAAAACGCCCGACTATGATAGTAGTATTGCTTCCTATGTATGTAACCAAGATCCTATTTATACCGTGAGGTGGGACGTGAATGAACCTAATTCCACATTGGGGGTAAAAACGATCACTATGGAAGTATCTTGGCTTGACCGAAACGGAAGTAAGCAAACGGTCGCTCTGCAAACCATGTTGTCCAAATACAGTGAGTTTAATACCTAGGTGTTTGAGCGAGCTAAAAGCATCAATCGATACAAAAGCCCGCATGTCGCGGGCTTTTTGAATTGAGATAAATCAGTACTCAGTTTTTAGATATTTAGCGTGAAACTCTAGGTGATCATCGATAAATGTCTGAATGAAGTAGTAGCTGTGGTCATACCCTGGCTGAATACGCAGAGTTAAGTTTGCCTTTGCTTCGATAGCGGCTGATTGTAATGTCTCTGGTTTGAGCTGCTCAGTTAAGAAACTATCTGCGTTTCCTTGGTCAACCAATATTGGCGCTGTCACTAGATGAGTTTTCATTAGCTCGACTGCGTCATACTGTAGCCATTTGCTCTTGTCTTCACCTAAGTAATTGCGAAACGCTTTTTGTCCCCATGGTACGGCCATCGGATGACATATAGGGCTAAATGCAGATATCGACGAATAAGCCGTTGGGTTCTTGATGCCAATAGTCAATGCGCCGTGACCACCCATACTATGCCCTGAAATGGCTTTGCGCTTACTAACGGGGAAGTTTGCTTCTATCAGCTGTGGCAGTTCATCAACGATGTAGCTGTACATCTGATAATATTCCTGCCATGGTTCTTGGGTAGCATTAAGATAAAAACCTGCACCGAGGCCAAAATCGTAAGCTCCTTCCGGATCATCAGGAACACCTTCACCTCTAGGGCTGGTATCTGGAGCGACAATCGCAATCCTTAACTCTGCGGCTTTTTTGAAAGCGCCCGCTTTCTGCATAAAGTTTTCGTCAGTACAGGTGAGACCTGATAACCAATACAACACAGGTACCGGTTTATCTTCGGTCGCTTCTAACGGCAGATAAATGGCAAAGCGCATTTCACAATTGAGTGTGCTGGATTGATGAATGTATTGCTTGTGCCAGCCATCGAAAACTTTCGCTTGGCTATGATTAATTAAACTCATTCTTCCTCCTATACCCAGTTTTTTGTAGTGGCTGCTAAAGTTCGCAGCCACTCGAAGTTATAGGGTATACGCTGTTTTTAGATATCGTTCTGCACTACTTATTGAAGTGAACGACAGAGCGAATACTTTCGCCAGCATGCATCAAATCGAACGCATCGTTAATCTCATCTAAGGCCATTGTGTGAGTGATAAACTCTTGCAGGCCAAACTCACCAGCAAGGTATTGCTCAACGATGCCCGGAAGTTGTGAACGACCTTTAACGCCGCCAAATGCACTACCACGCCATACACGGCCAGTGACCAATTGGAATGGGCGAGTAGAGATCTCTTGACCTGCACCAGCAACACCGATGATAACGGATTCGCCCCAGCCTTTATGACAGCATTCAAGAGCCTGACGCATCACGTTTACGTTACCGATACATTCAAATGAGAAGTCAACGCCGCCGTCTGTCATCTCAACAATCACTTCCTGAATCGGCTTGTCGAAGTGTTGCGGATTGATACAGTCTGTTGCACCAAGCTGTTTCGCTAGTTCGAATTTCTTCTCGTTGATATCGATACCTATGATGCGACTTGCGCCAACCATGCGAGCACCGATAATCGCCGAAAGACCAATACCGCCTAAACCGAAGATAGCGACAGTGTCGCCTTTCTTCACTTTAGCTGTGTTGATTACCGCGCCCATACCCGTTGTGACACCGCAACCTAATAGACAGATTTCTTCTAGTGGTGCTTCTTTATTCACTTTCGCAAGAGAAATTTCAGGCAGTACAGTGTATTCAGAGAAGGTTGAGCAACCCATGTAGTGATAAATAGGCTGACCATCTTTGTAAAAGCGAGTTGTACCATCAGGCATTAAACCTTTACCTTGTGTTGCGCGAACCGCTTGGCATAGGTTGGTTTTACCTGATTTACAGAATTTACACTCGCCACATTCTGCGGTGTAAAGAGGAATCACGTGGTCGCCAACTTCAACAGAAGTAACACCTTCACCCACCATCTCAACAATACCGCCACCTTCGTGACCAAGAATAGATGGGAACACGCCTTCTGGGTCTTCGCCGGATAACGTGAATGCATCAGTATGACAAACACCTGATGCCACAATTCGTACTAACACTTCACCTTTACGAGGAAGCATCACATCCACTTCTTCAATTTTAAGTGGTTGGTTTGGACCCCACGCAACCGCAGCGCGTGATTTTATGAATTTGTCTTGTGACATGTGGTCATCCTTTCAATCAATAACGAGGAGTGTTTGGTGTACTCCCAACACCATCAGTAGTCTTTTAGTATAGAAGCTTCTCTTTGGTTAATAATTGGGTGAAAATGAGAATAACTTTTACACTATTGTAATAATCAAAAAGAGTTGTTGATGGCAGGTTGGGAAGGAATTAACGAATTTATAGCGGTTGCTGAGTGTGGAAGCTTCACTCAGGCCTCGCTGCGCTTAAACACTTCGGTGGCGAACATCAGTCGCCGTGTCGCAACGCTTGAAGAGCGACTGAAAGTGAAGCTGTTGGTAAGAACGACACGCAAGGTGTCTCTGACTGAAGCAGGGCTGGTTTACTTTCAGCAATGTCGAGTGTTGGTTGAAGGTTTAGAGCAAGCAGAGCAAACCGTTACTCAAATGCAGCAAACGCCGCAAGGCAAACTAAAAGTGACTGCACCAGTGACTTACGGAGAGCAAAAAATTGCGCCTCTGCTTCATCAGTTTCTTCAGCAACATGAACAGCTAAATTTAGAGTTAGTGCTCACTAACCAAAAGCTCGACTTAATTGAACAAGGTGTTGATCTGGCAATCCGTTTGGGGCAGTTAGACGACTCCAGTTTTCGTGCAAAGAAACTGAGTAATCGACAGTTATATGTTTGTGCAACGCCAGAATACTTGGCTCGCTTTGGCGTGCCTCATACATTGTCTGAGCTTAATAAACATCAATGTTTGATTGGAACTTATGATCACTGGCGTTTCAAGGAACACGGTCAATCACGCTCTATTCGGGTGAAAGGCAATATTAACTGTAATAGCGGGATCGTTTTGTTGGATGCTGCACTGCGTGGAATGGGCATGGTTCAGCTACCGGATTACTACGTCAGTGAACACTTAGCTTCAGGAGCATTAGTCGAAGTACTTCCTTCCTATCGTGATGACAGAGAAGGAGTGTGGGCGCTTTATCCTCACAATCGGCATCTCTCGGCCAAAGTCCGCCTGCTGGTGGATTACCTTGCGCAAAGCTTATCAGCCGAAGCTGTTGTATAATTTCGTCCAATAAAGGGCAAGCAAACCCAAGTCCAACAAGAGAGAGAATAATGACGGAATCCCAAGCGGAATTTAGCCCACAAGACGAAGACTTTATGCGCCAAGCGATGGCTTTAGCCGCTAAGGCTGAAGAGCAAGGAGAAGTTCCTGTAGGCGCGGTATTGGTTAAAGATGGTGAAATCATCGCTCAAGGCTGGAACCGTTCAATTGGTAATCATGACGCAACGGCTCACGCTGAAATTCAGGTATTACGTCAGGCGGGAGAGAAGTTAGAAAACTATCGCCTGTTAGATACAACGTTGTATGTCACGCTGGAACCTTGTCCTATGTGTGCTGGTGCTTTATTACATAGTCGAGTTAAGCGAATTGTCTATGGTGCTCCTGATCTTAAAGCCGGTGCTGCAGGTACGGTATTGAACATCTTTGACAGCCCCGCGGCTTATCACTACGCCACGATAGAAAAAGGTTTATTAGAGGATGAGTGTCGCCAGCAGCTACAAGCCTTCTTCAAGCGCCGTCGCAAAGAAATTAAAGCATTAAAAGATGAACAGAAACGAGATCAAACGGTTGATAAATAAAAGTAACAAGTGGGAAGTCGCGGGATAGAACAAAATAAGACGAGTGAAAAAAGAGTGGTAGTGGGTCTTTGGCAAACATCTACATTCGTAGATGTTTGCGTCCCTAAAATATCAGCTGATTACAAGTACTGTTCTTCCAAATGTACATACGCTCGATGACGTGCTAGCACTTTCTTTTTTGTATTGGCTAGCATACGGCGACGGCGGTTAGCTGATACTGCTTTGTTAAGGAGTTTAGGCCTGCGTTTAAGCATAAAACGTCCCCCTTTCAGTACTAACTATCACAACAAACCCCAATTATTCATCCAATCAGGGCGCCAAACTATCAAACTTATTTGACGTTTTTATGTATCCGACTCTTACTTGTTTTTATTTGTAGAGTAAGAGCGGATGCACATATCTATTTATGGGTTCCGAAGAAAAAAATCAAGTGTTTATTTTTGAATTGATGCAGGGTTATCGCTTGTAGATTCTGCTTGCTCAGAATCTAAGCTCTCTTCATCGTTTTGCGAATCATCAATAGACTCATCAAGGGTACTTTCATCACTTTCATCCTCTTCCGGTAAATGAATCACCGTGATGTCATCGGTGCCAGATTCGACACTAACCACTTTCTGCTGCTCTAAATGGCCGATGATACTTTGGTAGTAACGACGTATGTTCTCAACATAGTTTCTCGCCTCATCACCACGTGCATAACCATAGATGGTCTTCGAGAAATATTTCTTCTGACGTAACAAAGGTAGTCTGTCTTTTACTTCTGCCCAAGTATCCGGATCACTGCCCTGAAGTTTGGTGAGTCGACGAGCATCCATCATATGACCGTAACCGACGTTATAAGACGCAAGGGCAAACCAGATTTTTTCGTGATCAGAAATCGAATCAGGAACTCGTGCCACCATTCTTCGTAAGTATTCGACCCCACCTCTGACCGACTGTTCAGGGTCAAGACGGTTGGAGACATCAACACTTTTCGCTGTTGGTAGCGTCAGCATCATCATGCCACGTACACCAGTTGGCGATTTAGCTCTAGGGTTCCAGTGAGATTCCTGATAAGCCAGTGCCGCAATCAAGCGCCAGTCAAATTCATCCGAATATTTCTGGAATAGTGGTGCCCATTTAGGCAGTCGGTTATCAAGTGCCCGAATAAATGCACGCGTATCTACATAGTCGAAAGTGCCAATGTGACCAATATACTTTTCTTCTAATGATGCTAGCGAGCCTGATTGTTTCAGTTCACCAAAGAACTCAATCATCATGGCATACAGGCTTTCGTCTTGTGAACGACGCATAAACCAAGAGATAGGTTGGTCTTCCGTCACTTCAAAGGCAGACGCGAGGTCAGGGTAAATACGCTGAGAAAGTGAAACTTCTACTGAATCTGCCATAGTAAACAGCAATGAACCTTCAGAAACGCTTTTGAGCAGATCGTTAACGTCTGAATTGGTATCAATATGGAAATCAAAATCAGGGTAGTCTTTCTTTAGTCCGTTGAGCGTCGTTTCAAAGTGAGAATCATCAACCACACTAAAAATAGGGTGGCCGTCATTTTGTTCTTCAAGCTCTTGTTGCTTATCGACAAGCTGCTGAATATTACGCGGACGCCATTGGCCTTTTTTATACACCACTTGTTGAGATACGTAGTAGTAAGCAGGACCGGCGCGGTAGTCTTTCAGGCGTTCTTCCGATTGGCTAAGACCTGCGGCAATGATATCTATCTCGCCATTTTTGAGCGCAGGAAACAGACTTGAGAGGCGATAAGCGGGCTTCATCTCAAGTCTTACATTCAGTTGTGCTGCAAATTCTCTGGCTAATTCATAATCCAACCCAGAAGGGCCATCAGGACCGATGTAGTAAGAGAGCTGGTTGTTTAATGTACCCACACGCAAGACGCCGCGTTCACGGATCTGGTCAAGTTCACTTTTCGGTTCGGAATCAATTTGGCAGCCACTCACAAGAAGAGTCATCAAAAATAGAGTGAAGCCACGGCTGAGTGAATGATAAAAAAGCTTTGTCATTAATTCGAGATCTCTTACATCAATTAGTGCCTTTATATCAAAGGCTGCTCGTATGGCAAAGTGATAGCTTGTTACTAAGCTTGTTGTGTCTGAAAATTGTTCAAACAGGGTGAAATTCAAAATTAATGAAAAAAATGACGCAAACGGTTGCTTTTGATGTTACGTCACAAAAAAAAATCCTCTATAATGCGCTCGCATCAAAGAGATGAAATCGGCATAAGTTCCAATTAATTAGTTTAACGTACTGATAATTAGATGAATTTATGCCAATTACACCTCAATCAATGGATATAGAGACCTTTGCACATGAGAATTTTGCGTGGTTCCCCAGCTCTTTCTGAGTTTCGTGTCAATAAACTACTCGAGACGTGTCGTGAACAAAACTTACCTGTGACGGGTATCTATGCAGAGTTCATGCACTTTGCAGATCTCAAGGCAGATTTAGACGACAGTGAAATCGAAAAACTTGAGAAGTTACTGACTTACGGTCCAACAATTCAAGAACACGAGCCACAAGGTTTGCTACTTCTTGTTACTCCTCGCCCGGGTACAATTTCTCCTTGGTCTTCTAAAGCAACAGATATCGCACACAACTGTGGCTTGGCAAATGTTAAGCGACTAGAGCGCGGTACGGCTTACTACATTGAGTCTGAAGGTGAACTTTCAGCTGACCAAATCGCTAGCATCAACGCTTTAATTCATGACCGCATGATGGAAGTGGTGTTTACTGAACAAGAGCAAGCTGCTGCACTATTCAAATCTGCAGAACCTGCGCCTGTTGCTTACGTTGATCTACTTTCAGGTGGCCGTAAAGCGCTTGAAGAAGCAAACGTTACCCTTGGTCTCGCTCTTGCTGAAGATGAGATTGACTACTTACTTGAAAGCTTTGTGACTAAGCTTGAGCGTAACCCAACTGACATCGAATTAATGATGTTTGCACAAGCAAACTCAGAGCACTGTCGCCATAAGATCTTCAATGCAGATTGGACAATCGACGGCGTGAAGCAAGACAAATCACTGTTCAAGATGATCAAGAACACAATGGAGATGACTCCTGATTACGTTCTGTCTGCTTACAAAGATAACGCTGCGGTAATGGAAGGCTCTGAAGTTGGTCGTTTCTTCCCGAATCCAGAGACTCGTCAATACGGCTACAGCCACGAGAAAGCACACATTCTTATGAAGGTGGAAACACACAACCACCCAACGGCTATTTCTCCATGGCCGGGTGCTTCTACTGGTTCAGGCGGTGAAATTCGTGATGAAGGCGCAACGGGTATCGGTGGTAAACCGAAAGCTGGCTTAGTCGGTTTTACAACTTCTAACCTTCGTATTCCAAACTTTGTACAGCCTTGGGAAACGGACTTCGGTAAGCCGGGTCGTATCGTTAACGCTCTGGATATCATGCTTGAAGGTCCTCTAGGCGGCGCAGCATTTAACAACGAATTTGGTCGTCCTAATCTATTAGGCTACTTCCGTACCTATGAAGAGAAAGTGACTTCTCACGCGGGTGAAGAAGTTCGTGGTTACCACAAGCCAATCATGATTGCTGGTGGTTTAGGTAACATCCGTGATGAACACGTACAGAAGAAAGAAATTCCTGTAGGTGCAAGCCTAATCGTGCTTGGTGGTCCTGCAATGAACATCGGCCTTGGTGGCGGTGCTGCTTCTTCTATGGCTTCTGGTCAGTCTGCGGAAGATCTTGATTTTGCTTCTGTACAACGTGAAAACCCAGAGATGGAACGTCGTTGTCAGGAAGTGATCGACCGTTGTTGGCAGCTTGGTGACGCAAACCCAATCGCATTTATTCACGATGTGGGCGCGGGCGGTATTTCTAACGCATTGCCAGAGCTAGTAGATGACGGCGAGCGTGGCGGTATTTTCCAACTACGTGACGTGCCAAATGATGAGCCGGGAATGAGCCCGCTGGAAATTTGGTGTAACGAATCTCAAGAACGTTATGTACTGGCAGTTGCGCCAGAAAACATGGCGGCATTCGATGCTATCTGTAAGCGTGAACGTGCTCCATACGCAGTTGTAGGTATCGCAACTGAAGAGCGCGAACTGAAGCTGGAAGACTCACACTTCGACAACACGCCTATCGATATGCCAATGGATATCCTGTTAGGTAAAACACCTAAAATGCACCGTTATGCGAAAACCGCGAAGGTGAACAGCCCAGCGATTGATCGTTCAGGTATTGAATTGGGTGATGCGATTGAACGTGTTCTTCGTCTGCCAGCCGTTGCCGAGAAAACATTCCTTATCACCATTGGTGACCGTACGGTAACTGGTCTTGTGGCTCGTGACCAAATGGTTGGTCCATGGCAGGTTCCTGTTGCGAACTGCGCAGTAACAGCGGCAAGTTACGACACTTACCACGGTGAAGTTATGGCGATGGGTGAACGCACGCCTGTAGCATTACTGGACTTCGGTGCGTCTGCTCGTCTAGCTGTTGGTGAAGCAATCACTAACATCGCTGCAACTGAAATCGGCGATATCAAACGTATCAAACTATCTGCAAACTGGATGTCTCCAGCGGGTCACCCTGGTGAAGATGCTGGTCTATACGAAGCAGTGAAAGCGGTAGGTGAAGAGCTGTGTCCTGCACTTGGTCTGACTATCCCTGTGGGTAAAGACTCAATGTCGATGAAGACTAAGTGGAACGAAAATGGCGAAGACAAAGAAGTGACTTCTCCACTTTCATTGATCATCACTGCGTTTTCTCGCGTAGAAGATGTTCGTAAGACAGTGACTCCACAGCTTCGTACAGATTTAGGCGAATCAAGCCTAGTGCTTATTGACCTAGGCAACGGTAAAAACCGTCTAGGTGCAACAGCACTGGCTCAGGTTTACAAGCAGTTGGGTGATAAGCCTGCTGATGTAGATAACGCAGAGCAACTAAAAGGTTTCTTCAACGCTATTCAAAACCTAGTAAGCAACGACAAGTTGATTGCTTACCACGATAAAGGCGACGGCGGTCTATTTGTTACTCTTGCTGAGATGGCATTCGCTGGTCACTGTGGTGTGAAAGCAAACATCGAAGCTTTAGGTGAAGATACACTGGCTGCGCTGTTTAACGAAGAACTGGGTGCAGTTGTTCAGGTTAAGAACGATGAACTTGAGTCTGTACTGGCAACACTAGCTGATAACGGTTTAGCTGCATGTTCACATGTTATTGGCGCAGTAGAAGCTTCAGACAAGTTAGTGATCACTTCTGGTGACACAGTTTTAGTCGACCGTTCAAGAACAGAACTTCGTACTATCTGGGCTGAAATGACGCACAAAATGCAAGCGCTGCGTGACAACCCTGCGTGTGCAAACCAAGAGTTTGAAGCGAAGAAAGATAATTCAGACCCAGGTCTGAACGTGAAACTCAGCTTCGATACCAACCAAGATGTAGCAGCGCCTTACATTGCGAAGGGCGCTAAGCCTAAGATGGCAATTCTGCGTGAGCAGGGTGTTAACTCGCATGTTGAAATGGCAGCAGCGTTTGACCGTGCAGGCTTTGAAGCTACCGATATCCATATGAGTGATATCCTGACAGGTCAGGCTGTATTGGAAGAATACCAAGGTCTTGTGGCTTGTGGTGGCTTCTCTTACGGTGACGTACTGGGTGCCGGTGAAGGTTGGGCTAAGTCAGTGTTATTTAACGCACAGGCTCGTGACCAGTTTGAAACCTTCTTCAACCGTGAAGATACCTTCTCTCTAGGTGTGTGTAATGGCTGTCAGATGCTTTCTAACCTGAAAGAACTGATCCCAGGTGCTGACTTATGGCCTCGTTTCGTTCGTAACGAATCTGAGCGTTTTGAAGCTCGCTTTAGCTTGGTAGAAGTTCAGAAATCGGATTCTGTATTCTTCGACGGTATGGCTGGCTCTCGCATGCCTATCGCAGTATCTCACGGTGAAGGTCGTGTAGAAGTTCGTGATGAAGCACACCTAGCGGCTATCGAAAATTCAGGTACAGTGGCGGTTCGTTTTGTTGATAACTTAGGTAACCCAACACAACAATACCCGAATAACCCGAATGGTTCGCCAAACGCAATCACTGGTTTAACAACTGCTGATGGCCGTGTAACCATTATGATGCCTCACCCTGAGCGTGTATTCCGCACAGTGGCGAACTCTTGGCATCCAGATAGCTGGGGTGAAAACGGTGCTTGGATGCGTATGTTCCAAAACGCTCGCAAGAACTTAGGTTAATTACAGACCTGTGAATTAAAGCTACTAAATTTCAGATAATTAAAAACGCAAACCCTTGGGTTTGCGTTTTTTTACATTCTACATCATCAATTTCGAAGATTAACGAAATTGCCCCGCCTCTGGGAGGAACTCAAAGCCCGCTGTGGCCAGCTTGGCTTCAAGTGCGGTTCGGTCAATATCGAAGTAGGAAACCAGCTTGTCTAAATCACCGTTAAAGTCGTCACGCAGCTTCATGTTCACAATGCTCATTAGCATGACTGTGTCCATAGAGGCGAAATTGGCGAGATTCATTATTTGTCCTCGAAATCAGAAATCAGTAAGTTTGCCGCAGCAAAGGCGGCTTTTTCTCTTACTTCTTTTGGTAAAGAAGTATCTGCTGCCACATCGTTCAAAGCACGAACCGCGCAGCTAATTGCTTGAGGAATATAGGCTTGATCGCCACTACCAATTTGAGCGTATAACTCACGAACTAAATCACAACAACCGTAAACTTGCATAACTCTATCCTACTTTTACAGAACGACCTGCTTATAAAGAATGAATAATACAGAACGAGACGTCTGCCTTATAAATGATAACTGCTCTCAATATACACAGAGAGCAGAATGAAGACAAAAGTTACCTTTGAGCTGGCTCAATGTTGAGTTTCAGCCGGTGAATTATTCACCGTTTATCTGTTGATGAATGTTATTTACTAACTCTTCACTTAAACCGAGTTGCTTCGCCAGTTCTTGCAGATACGCTTTTTCCATAAAGTTTTGCTCGTCGGCAACCAAGGCTGAAGCAAGATAGATTTCCGACGCTTGAGCCGGAGTTTGCGCGAGCGCAGCGATTTCATTCGGGTCTAACGGTTTTTTCAACTCTTGTTGGAACAGGGTTTGAACGTCGTTATCGGCACCAATCTCATTAATTACTTGGTTTATCTTAGCCATTTCTTGCTCATCTACGTGTCCATCCGCTTTGGCAGAAGCGATCATCGCTTTAAGAATGAGTATTTCATGGCGAGGATTTGATTGGTCAAAGGTCGCTGGCTGAGTTGGCTCATTTTGATTGGCTTGCCAGTCGTTATACATCTTATAAGCGAGAGCCCCCAGAGCCGCAGAACCACCGATGGCGAGCGCTTTTTTGCCCAACTTCTTGGTTTTCTTTGAACCCATTAAAAGGCCTATGATACCCCCGCCGAGTGCACCTGCACCAAGGGTGGCAAGCTGGCTTTTATCCTGAGCTAAAGACTGAGCTTGCTGTTTACCGGATTGAACCAAATTGGAGTTGAGTGCTTGATTGAGTAGGGCTTTGAGATCCATGTCTTTCTCCTTTTTGTTTTTATGCAGTGTAGAAGAGAAATGATGAATCCAGCATTAATAAAAAAGGCTGCCATTTGGCAGCCTTCAAAGATAGACGTTCGAGATTAAGACATTTGCGACTTGATGTGCTCGACGATATCAGCCATTGCCACTGGAGTTTTGTCACCAGTGCGACGGTTTTTATATTCGAAATTACCTTCGTCCATACTACGATCACCGATAACGATCGTATGAGGAACACCAAGTAGCTCCATATCAGAGAACATAACACCTGGGCGTTCTTTACGGTCATCGAATAGAACTTCGATACCAGCTGCTGTCAGTTCAGCATATAGCTTCTCTGCGGCTTCTTGAACGCGCTCAGATTTGTGCATGTTCATTGGAACGATAGCCACTTGGAACGGTGCAATAGCGTCTGGCCAGATGATACCGTATTTATCATGGTTCTGTTCAATAGCAGCAGCCACTACACGAGTAACACCGATACCGTAACAACCCATTTCTAGAATAACGTTTTTACCGTCAGCGCCTAGAACACCACAGTTCATTTTCTCAGAGTAGTTAGTACCAAGCTGGAAGATGTGACCAACTTCGATACCACGCTTAAGCATGATAGTGCCTTTACCACATGGGCTTGGATCACCTTCCACAACGTTACGTAGGTCTTCAACTTGACCTAGTTGAACGTCACGTCCCCAGTTAATACCGAAGTAGTGTTTACCATCAACGTTTGCACCAGCACTGAAGTCACTGGTTACTGCAACTGTGCGGTCAACGATGAATGGCAGTTTTAGACCTACTGGACCTAAAGAGCCTGGACCTGCACCGACTAGAGCACGAATCTCTTCTTCAGAAGCCATCTCTAATGGAGAAGCGACTTCCTTCAAGTTTTCTGCTTTTACTTCGTTTAGCTCGTGATCACCACGGATGATCAGGGCAATGATGTCTGCGTCAACTTCATCTGATGCTTTAACGAAAAGCGTTTTAACTGTTTTCTCGATAGGCAGTTCAAATTGCTCAACAAGTTCTGCAATAGTTTTCGCATTTGGCGTATCAACCAGAGTCATCTCTTGAGTTGGAGCTGCGAGTTCTGCTGCTAGTGCAACCGCTTCTGCTTTTTCAATGTTCGCTGCGTAATCAGATTCAGTAGAGAATGCGATTAAGTCTTCGCCGCTTTCCGCCAATACGTGGAACTCTTGAGAGCCGCTACCACCGATAGCGCCGCTATCCGCCAATACTGGGCGGTAATCCAGACCCATGCGGTCGAATGCTTTACAGTAAGCATCGTGCATTGCGTCGTAAGATTTTTGTAGACCTTCTTTATCGATGTCGAAGCTGTACGCATCCATCATTGAGAATTCACGAGAGCGCATCACGCCAAAACGAGGGCGGCGTTCATCACGGAACTTAGTCTGGATTTGGTACAGGTTCAACGGAAGCTGCTTGTATGAACTCACTTCATTACGCACAAGAGCAGTAATCACTTCTTCTGCTGTTGGGCTCAGTACAAACGGACGAGTGTGGCGGTCAGTAAAGCGAAGCAGTTCTGGGCCCATCTTTTCTGAGCGACCAGTCTCTTCCCATAGTTCAAACGGCTGCACAACGGGCATTAGTGTTTCGATAGCCCCTGCATTGTCGATTTCTTGGCGAATGATGGTTTCGACTTTACGCAGTACGCGAAGACCGGTAGGTAGCCAAGTATAAAGACCTGAAGCTAGCTTACGGATCATACCCGCACGTAGCATGAGCTGGTGGCTCACTACTTCTGCGTCGTTTGGAGTCTCCTTCAGAGTAGAAAGAAGATATTTACTGGTACGCATTTATGGTATCCGTTTATCAAAGGTGGTAATAAATTTAGCCGCTAATAATATCAGCCAAATGCGAATGTCAAAAGTGTTCAATAGTAGTAACTGTCACTAAGTTACCAGATATGGTGAATTTTACGTTCAAATTGTACAAATGTACCGCGTATTGCTTATCGTCGGGCTTATTTTTCTTGTAAGCAGGACGTGGATCTTGTGCTAGAACTTCGCTAATCACCGCTTGTTTGACGGTTGAATCTGGTAGCGAATGTAAAATAGCCAGAGCTGTAGGGCTGAATTCAACCTCAACGGTTGAAGGCTCCGCATCTGCGTATCCACCTTTTGCTTCCGGCACGGAGTCAGAGTAGGGGATATAAGGTTTGATATCGATGATGGGAGTACCATCAACCAGATCAACACTGCCCACTTCTATATAGATTTGCTCGCCTTCTTTATTTATGCCTCGAAATTCCACTGCAGACATACCAATTCCGTTCGGACGAAATGTTGAACGGGAAGCCAAGACTCCCACTCTTTCATTTCCTCCAAGACGAGGTGGTCGAACCGTTGGTTTCCAACCTGCTTCAAGATTTTGATCAAATAAGAACAATAGCCATAGATGACTGAATTGTTCTATCTCACGTACCGCTTCCAAACAGTTCAACTCGCCGAGTAACTTGATGCGAGCTCTAGCGCTCGGCACCAATCGAGGTTGACGAGGAACAGCGAACTTCTCTTTGTATGGGCTTTCGATAGTCGCAATAGGAGTGATTTTATGCATTGGTCTTTAATGAATTTCTCGTAGCAATGAAAGGGAAAAATATCATACCTAACAAAGAACCGTAGTAATTATTATTGATAGTAATTATCTTTTGTTATGTTATATTATAACAATTGTTTTTTCACCGAGGTATTGAAAATGAAAGTACTAAGTTCTTTAAAAAGCGCAAAAAATCGTCACCCAGATTGTCAAATTGTTAAGCGTCGCGGACGTCTCTACGTTATCTGTAAAGCTAACCCTAGATTTAAAGCGGTACAGCGATAAATGCCTGCCTAATATTAAATATAGCGATTGACCTAAAATTTTTAATATTTACATTTATGTAGTTTATAACACTATGCATGGTGCTGATTTGGTTTATTTTGTGCTCAAATAGAAATACTCTGTAACATCTTTGATTTTGTAATGTTCACTCCCTAAAGTACTCTTCGCCGCGTTTTTGACATTTTTGTCACAAATGCTCAGAGAAAACTACAAGGAGGAAACAGATGAGTTCGTCTGCTTCAATAAACAAACCAGCACCTAAAAAGTCACTTTTTACCCGCTTCTTAGATGGTGTTGAGTATTTAGGGAATCTATTACCCCATCCGATTACATTATTCGCTATTTTCTGTTTAGCGATTCTTATTTCATCAGGTATTGCAGGCTACTTTGAAGTCTCAGTTATGGACCCACGTCCAGAAGGCGCTAAGGGCCGTGCCGCTGATGGTATGATCCACGTTGTTAGCCTGCTTAATGCTGAAGGCCTGCAACTGATCGTAACTAACCTAGTGAAAAACTTTGTTGGTTTCGCACCTTTAGGCACAGTGCTTGTTGCTATGCTTGGTGTGGCAATTGCTGAATATTCTGGTCTTTTATCTGCTGCAATGCGTGGCCTTGTTATGGGCGCATCTGCTCGCATGGTGACAGTTACAGTTGTATTTGCAGGTATCATTTCTAATACAGCATCTGAACTTGGCTACGTGGTATTGATTCCACTTGCAGCTATGTTGTTCCACTCTTTAGGTCGTCACCCTCTGGCGGGTCTGGCTGCCGCATTTGCAGGTGTATCTGGTGGTTACTCTGCAAACCTTCTGATTGGTACTGTTGATCCACTGCTTTCAGGTATCACTGAAACCGCAGCACAAATGATTGACCCAACTTACACAGTTGGCCCAGAAGTGAACTGGTACTTCATGTTTGTTTCTACCTTCTTTATTGCAGGTATGGGTGCTTACGTAACTGAGAAGATCGTTGAACCTAAACTGGGTAAATACAACCCAGAAGAAGCAGCAGAAGACCTTTCTAAAGACAAGATGGGTACTCTGACTGATATTGAAAAACGTGGTTTGAAGCTTGCTGGTATTGCAGTACTTGCAGTAAGTGCTCTTCTTGCTTGGACTATCGTTCCTGCTGACGGTGTTCTTCGCTCTGCTGAAGGTACTGTTGCTGGTTCACCATTCCTGAAAAGTATTGTTGCTTTCATCTTTGTATTCTTCGCAATCCCTGGCTACGTTTATGGCCGTGTTGTGGGTACGATGAAAACTGACCGTGATGTTATCGATGCGATGGCGAAATCAATGTCTTCTATGGGCATGTACATTGTATTGGTATTCTTTGCTGCTCAGTTTGTTGCATTCTTCAAGTGGACTAACTTTGGTCAGGTATTTGCTGTTGCAGGTGCAGACTTCCTGCAAAACATCGGCTTAACAGGCCCAATGTTGTTCTTCGCATTTATCCTGATGTGTGGCTTCATCAACCTGATGATCGGTTCAGCATCGGCGCAGTGGGCAGTAACGGCACCAATTTTCGTTCCAATGTTAATGCTAGTAGGTTATGCGCCTGAAACGATTCAAGCGGCTTACCGTATCGGTGACTCAACCACTAACATCATCACACCAATGATGAGCTACTTTGGTCTGATCCTAGCGGTTGCAACTCGCTACATGAAGAATCTAGGTATTGGTACGCTAATCGCAACTATGCTGCCTTACTCAATCTGCTTTATGGTTGGTTGGAGCTTGTTGTTCTACGTTTGGGTATTCTTGCTAGGTCTACCTGTAGGCCCGGGTGCAGCAACGTACTACACGCCATAAGTCATGCTCGCTTTAAGCGACATATCTTGATTGGTTATATAGCTTGATTAGTTAGATAGATAATAAAAAACCTGCGAAATTCGCAGGTTTTTTTGTATTTAAAATCGAGCTATTTTTTAAACTTCGCCAGATATCTGTCTAAGTGGTTAGCGAATTCGCGTCGCTCAGTTTGAGACAGGGCACTTTGGCCTCCGGTCTGAATGCCACTTGAACGCATCGTTTCCATAAAGTCGCGAATGTTGAGGCGTGCTTTGATGGTGTCTTTCGTATAAAGCTCACCGCGTGAGTTCAACGCCAGTGCCCCTTTGGTAATCACTTCGTCGGCAAGGGGAATGTCCGAAGTGATAACCAAGTCATTCGCCTCTACTCGTCTTACAATTTCATTATCAGCGATATCAAAACCGGCAGGGACTTGAATAGAATGAATATTGACTCGTTTGGGTACTGGAATGATGTGGTTGGCAACGAAGGTACACTCTATTCCTGTGCGTTCTGCGGCACGTACAATAGTTTCTCTTATCACTTTCGGGCAAGCGTCTGCGTCAACCCATATCTTCATTGAGCTTTACCGTTAATTTGTTGTTCCAACTGTTCAATACGCTGAGTGAGCTGAACTATGGTCTGTTCTAGCTGAGTAATACGGTCTGTATCCCCACTGGTTTTTGCCGCAATTTCTACTTTCGGAACACGGTTAGCATTCTTCCAGCTTTTAATCGCAGCAATGAGGGCAGCCATAGGAACTGATGTGCTCATACGTGCTTTAACTAACGCAACTGTCGGTTCTTTTCCTTGCTGTTGCAGAGTGGTGAGCACACTTTCGAGCTCTTTAGTGACATCTTGTGTGAGCATAGGTCATCCTTCTATCTGTTGGCGTGATTTTATATCAGATTGATGGATTATTCCTGCTTAAAAGTCTTAGCGTGTCTTCGTTCGTTTTTCTTCAGTTCAAGAGCGCTAGTGAAAGTAACAGGTTCTTGTGCGAGATCTCTTACAAGTAGTGTGAGATATAAGAGTTTTGTGAAGTGGAAAATGCTACTTATCCATTCTAAGTTATTGAGTATTAATGCTTTAATCTGAGCGCTCACTTTGTGTGCAGAAATATTTGCGATAAGGTAATTGCACAAAAAATCCAAAGGCGTAGATTAAACCTCGTCGGAAGGAAACTGACACGGAATTGGATACACCACTGGACGGTGATTTCAGGACGAAAAAGTGATTAACGGATAAATCACTACATGGATACGGATACGAACGGATTCAACAGCTAACAGGAAGTTAGTTGGCAAGGAAAGCAAAAAGGATAAACCCTAGGAAAGGGTAGGACACCATCAGGATGATGGGAAGGACACCGCTCAAGGAACAAGTGATGAGCGCTAACAGGAAAGTTAGCATAAAGGATGAAAACGGACACCGCTAGGAAGGCGATGCAAGGATTTGACTGAAGGATTCGGTTTTTTAGGGATGATGCAGGATGCACGCATTTGTAGCCGGATAGCTGCACACAAGACTTAAACCCCAGCACTCAGGTGTTGGGGTTTTTCTTAATTTGAAGTTTTCTAATTCAAATTCTGTTATCTCTGCGACAAATTCTACCGACCACATAGTGACCTTTTGATCGTTATCTATGCGAAAATCAGTAAAATAATAAAAATAATCAGTGGCTTAAATTTTTTTTGTTTTTGTTAGTAATGGCAAAAACGCTATTCATTTGATGTTGTAACAAGGACTGTTTGTGACAATAGTGACACGGCGAACACTGTTAATTCCCTATACAGAATCGTTCGAGTTGGACTTTTTGATGCTGAACTGCTGTGCGAAAAACAGGGCGTATATGAACGGCCCTAAAACGGTTTCGGCATCAAGAGAGTTATTCAAGCGCGTACTCAATGACTCCTCCATTCATGCAATGGCGGTTCTGGATAACTACAATCGTGAGTTTATGGGGCATGTGTTTATCGAGCGAGATGACATTAAAGCTGAACTGGGCTTTATTTTCGATAAGCTGTACTGGAAGCAAGGTATAGCGTCTGAAGCGCTAAAAGCGTTTTTTCCCAAAGCCTGTGAGCGATTAGGACTGATGAGAGTCGTTGCGAGTGCTGAAATTGAAAACCTTTCCGCGATTAAGATACTGCAAGCTTTAGGCTTTCAAAACAAGGGCGAAAATGAAGAACATTTCGCCCCGAGTTATGACTTCGAATGGATTAGACCATCCGATGTGGCGGTAAGTTAAAGCGCATAGGAATGAAACCTCGCATTTCCAGCTTTCCTTGGTAACAGTCGTCGCCTAAAGCCGAAAATTCAAACAAGTAAACCGTATGCCAAAACCAGCGACCATCGCTGGTTTTCCATTTGTGACCGCCAAATGAGACGCTTAGCAATTGGAGTTCAAGCTGATCGCACTTTCTCAACACATGTGACTTTGCGATTTCAGACTGACGCCTTTGTTGCCAAAAGAGAAAACAGACAAAGCACAGCGCCAATATTGCCAATAAGTCTCCAATCATCTTCGATCCTAAGACTTTGTATCTTGTTGAAGTTTAATCAGCGCTTGAGCGAGCTCTTCAGATGGTGTGCCATGCAAAAGCGGCAACAACACCATTCTTAGCTCTGGCAACATGACTAAGTCGGCAAATAGCTGATTAAACAGAGTCTGGTTGCCTGTTTGTGCCAGCCTTAGCAAGAACTGCTCTGCTCGCGAATTTAGGTTCAAGACATGCCAAGCGCGACCTGCAATCGCAATCAGAACTTCAGGATGGCTTAAGCGCGGGCTCGCTAAGATAGCATCGACAATCTTGCTCAGCAGTTTTTCATCTGAACCGGAAAGCGCACGAGTTAATGCCGACAGTAAGAACAGATCGGGATCTTTGCTTGATATCTCTGCCTGCGCAAATTCTTCAAGACGCTCGGCCAGTTTAGCGGGCAGTTTAGTATGCTCAAGTGCTCCAAGCAGCGCATAAAGAGGTTGCGTGGGTAAGTGAGAAAGGGCTTTACGCACCATAGGTCCGTTTTGTTCTTGGCTTAAGCGGGCACAAATATCGGTAATACCTTGCAGACCGACGGTTTGCCAGTTGTTCCAGCCAAGGCCACCTGAGAAATAGTGCTGTGCGTGCTCGTAATACTGGCTGCAAGGCATATCTAGCTCAGCTCGAATTTGGCTATGGAAGACCGCCATTTTGTCTTCAGATGGTTTAAAGGTGTAGGGATTGTTTGCCAGTTTTTCCTGTTGCTCTTCGGTAAGCTCTTTATTAAGACGAGTGCCCATAGCTTCAACTACGTACTTAATGAATTGTCCTACATCCGCTTGTTGCAACAATCCTCGTTCGTCTAAAGAAAATTTCAGAAACCAAATCCAAGGTTGTTTGGTTTCATTCCAGTACGCAATAGCAAGGTGAGCGGTACGCTTTACAGGATATGGATAAGCTTGATGTCCTTGTTCTACGTGCGAAAACTGATCGTTGTCGATCGGTTGAATACGTCGGCCAAGGTCGAAGATTTGATATTGGCAGCCGCTGTTTTTTAGCAGCGCTGTCAGAGTTTGAATATTGTCCATGGGAGCAAAATGTTCCTACTTTTCTTTGGGGCAAGTAACCCTTCTTTCCCCAATAAATGGTACTCTATGGCCCTTTTTCAAGGTGTACGACCAATAAACTTGGTGAATCATGACAATTAACACAAAACTGACCCAAGCTTTGGAGCAGTTAGAAGGTGAAATGCGCCAATGTGAAGTATGGCAGTCAACGCCTCCGAGCTTGGAAGCGATGCAAAGTGTTGAGCCATTTTCCATCGATACGCTCGACCCGCATGAGTGGCTTCAGTGGGTGTTTATTCCAACGATGCAGAAATTAATTGATGAAGGACAAGCGATTCCAAGAGGGTTTGAGTTGTCGCCTTATTTTGAGGAAGTCTGGAAACATCAAGATCAGTTTCAGGCTGTTTTGCTGGTGGTAAACCATATTGATAGGGTATGTCAGTAATGTTGGAAATTATCTACCAAGACGAGTATTTGGTGGCGGTAAACAAACCAGCGGGAATGTTGGTGCATCGTTCATGGCTGGACAAGCATGAGACTCAGTTTGTGATGCAGACATTGAGAGACCAAATTGGTCAGCATGTTTTTCCATTGCATCGTTTAGACCGACCCACTTCCGGTGTGCTGGTTTTTGCGTTATCGAGCGAAATTGCTTCCAACGTTATGCCGATGTTTGCTAATCATGAAATGGTTAAAACGTATCATGCAATTGTCCGCGGCTGGATTGAAGAGGGCGATGTGTTGGATTATCCGCTCAAAGAAGAGCTGGATAAAATTGCCGATAAGTTTGCCAAGCAAGATAAAGAAGCGCAGTCTGCGGTGACCGAGTACCAACCACTTGCCAAAGTGGAAGTGCCGTTTTCAACCGGAAAATTCCCAACTACTCGCTACTGTTTAGTTGAAATGAAACCTAAGACCGGGCGTAAACATCAGTTGCGTCGTCATATGGCGCATCTTCGTCATCCAATTGTTGGTGATACCACGCATGGTGATGGTAAACACAACCGTTTGTATCGCGAAGAGTACGATTGCCATCGCTTAATGTTGCACGCCAGCGAACTGCGTTTTGTGCATCCGTATACTAAGCAAGAGTTGGTATTAAAGGCTTCTTTTGATGAAAGCTGGCAAAAGTTGTTTGCTGAGTTTGAGTGGAACCTTCCACAGCCCTAAATACGGGGCTTATACAAAACAAAAAGCCTTCTCTCAGAGAAGGCTTCTTCGTAGCAATAATCTTATTGGATTACTTATTCAGGTATGTTTCTACGGCAGCTTTGATG
Organism: Vibrio plantisponsor; assembly: GCF_013041605.1. Taxonomy (GTDB): domain Bacteria; phylum Pseudomonadota; class Gammaproteobacteria; order Enterobacterales; family Vibrionaceae; genus Vibrio; species Vibrio plantisponsor. The sequence goes on from NZ_JABEQC010000014.1 coordinate 72,028, forward strand.
CCAGCACCGTCTAAACCAAGTTCAGCATGCATCTCTTCTTGGGTTCCTTGAGCAATGAACTGATCAGGAAGACCAAGATTCAGCACCGGCTTGATGATTTTTTCTCTCATCATAAACTCAACAACGCCTGCTCCTGCGCCACCTGCAATCGCGTTCTCTTCCAGTGTCACAATGATATCGTGGTTAGCTGAAAGTTCTTTGATTAGTGCTTCATCTAATGGTTTAACGAATCGCATGTCAGCCACGGTTGCATTCACTTCTTCAGCCGCTTCCAGAGCATAAGGAAGTAGTGAACCGAAGCTTAGAATCGCCACTTTTTCACCTTGACGCATCATGCGACCTTTACCGATTTCAAGCGCAGTAAACTCTTGCTTGATTTCAACACCCATACCGTTGCCACGTGGGTAGCGAACAGCACTCGGGCCTTGGTGTTGATGACCGGTATACAGCATTTGACGACATTCGTTTTCATCTGCCGGAGCCATGATGGTCATGTTCGGGATGCAACGCATAAAGCTTAAATCGAATGCACCTTGGTGAGTTTGACCATCTGCACCGACAAGTCCAGCACGGTCAATAGCAAACATCACTGGCAGATTCATAATTGCGATGTCGTGAATCAACTGATCGTAACCACGTTGCAGGAAGGTCGAGTAAATCGCCACAATCGGGTTGTATTTAGCGATTGCCATACCTGTTGCTAATGTCACAGCATGTTGCTCAGCGATCGCCACGTCGAAGTATTGAGATGGGTACTCTTTCGAGAAACGAACCATGCCAGAGCCTTCACGCATCGCAGGTGTGATTGCCATCAGTTTTGGATCTTGCGCTGCCATATCACATAGGAAATCACCGAAGATCTTCGAGTAGGTCGGTTTGGTACTTGAGCTCTTAGGCAAGCTGCTATGACTTGGATCGAACTTAGGCACGCCGTGGTAACCAATCGGATCTTTCTCCGCTGGTTCATAGCCTTTGCCTTTTTTCGTCATAATATGAAGGAACTGCGGGCCTTTAAGCTCACGCATGTTCTTCAATGTTTTGACCAGTTCAAGTACGTCGTGACCATCCACTGGACCGATATAGTTAAAACCCAACTCTTCGAAAAGCGTTCCCGGCACGACCATGCCTTTCAGGTGCTCTTCCGTACGGCGAACCAATTCTTTGATTGGCGGAACACCAGAGAGAACTTTTTTACCGCCTTCGCGAATGGAAGTGTACAAACTGCCTGACAGTACCTGAGCAAGATGGTTGTTCAGTGCGCCAACGTTCTCAGAAATCGACATTTCATTGTCGTTGAGAATAACCAGCATATCAGGATGAACGTCACCAGCGTGGTTCATGGCTTCAAATGCCATGCCTGCGGTAATCGCGCCGTCACCAATCACGCTGACGATCTTACGATCAGCGCCTTCTTTGCCTGCACAAATAGCCATGCCCAAAGCAGCACTGATAGAGGTTGAGGAGTGACCGACAGACAAGGTGTCGTATTCGCTCTCTTCGCGCCATGGGAAAGGATGAAGGCCGTCTTTCTGGCGAATCGTAGGCATTTGCTCACGACGTCCCGTCAGGATTTTATGCGGATAAGCCTGATGACCCACGTCCCAAATCAACTGATCAAATGGCGTGTTGTAGACGTAGTGAATCGCCACTGTCAGTTCAACAGTGCCTAAGCCAGAAGCCAGGTGTCCGCTTGATTGACTAACAGAGTTAAGCAGATACGTTCTGAGTTCATCACAAAGCTTTGGCAGAATGTTTTTAGGCAGACTGCGTAATTCGTCCGGCGTATTCGCCAGAGCCAGTGTTGGATATTTTGAAATATCAAGAGTCATAATTATGCGCGCTTATAGTGTTAATTTTTGCGCTCGATGACGTATCGGGCGAACTCTTCAAGACATTCTGTATTGTAGGGAATAGCTTCAAGTGCTTGAAGTGCTTCCTGTAACAGAGTTTGGGCTTTATTTATCGCTCCGTCCAATCCTAATAGAGCTGGGTATGTACTTTTGTTGAGCTGTTGGTCTGAACCTTGAGGTTTACCCAAAGTTTCGGTATCGCCGATGACATCCAAAATGTCGTCTTGTACTTGAAATGCGAGGCCAACGGCATCGGCATATTTATCAAGTTGTGGCAGAACTTGTAGGCCCTTCTCGCCAGCGGCTAAAGCCCCTAAACGAATCGCACAGCGCATAAGTGCGCCGGTTTTATTGCGATGAATTGTTTCGAGCTCTTGCAACGAAATAAGACGATTCTCTGCGCCAAGATCAAGTGCTTGTCCTAAACACATACCTTGTGCGCCGGAAGCTTCAGCCAATACCTGAACCATTTTGATACGATTGACTTCGCCGGCTTCGGACAGAGTGCCTTCGGCCAAAATGGTAAATGCTAAGGTTTGCAGGGCGTCACCAGTTAGGATCGCCGTTGCTTCATCGAATTTAATATGGCACGTCGGCTTACCACGGCGTAGCTCATCATCGTCCATGGCAGGTAGATCGTCATGGATAAGTGAATACGCGTGGATACACTCCACTGCTGATGCAGGGGTGTCTATATCTTCAATAGAGCAACCTAGCATCAGGGCTGTTATATAGACCAAATAGGGGCGAGCGCGTTTACCGCCCAGCAGCAAGCCATAACGCATTGCTTCAATCAGCGCTAAGTCTTGGTTTGGCAGGCGGTTTAACCAGTGGTCAAGCTGCTCATTATTTCGTTTTTGATAAGAGGTTAGAGCCTCAATCATAGGACACTCTTAAACGTTTCGTTCAGCCGCTAGTCGCATTATCAATCAGAGAAAAAACGACGAGAGACAATAAATAGTTAAGAACAATAAATATCGTTATTCAGGTAATTCGTTAAATTCACTGAGTGGCGCATCATCTGTGTTGCTCAGCAGAATGCTAACACGTTGTTCCGCTTCATCCAGCTTACTTTGACCTGAGCGAGCAAGAGCGATACCACGTTCGAATTTTTTCAGTGCATCGTCTAGTGTTAAATCACCATTTTCTAGCTGCTCGACCACTTGATCTAACTCTTCAATGGTCGCCTCGAAAGACATGTTTTCTGGTTTTTTACTCGCCATAATATTGTTGCCTTGGGAAAGATGCACGAAAGTTACCTTAGCCTGTGTTGATGGTCAAATTTAACCAACCAATTTTGTCAGAATTACTGAGGTTTTTAGTCGATACCGATAACGAATATGAAAATTCACTTGGGTGAGTAATTCGTAATTAATGGGCATTTTGTGCAATCTATGAATACCGAAGGTGCATATTGGCACGCTTTAAGTATAAACTTGTTGTTGGCGTAATTGAGGCACAAGTGTCCTTTCGTCAATTTTCTATTTAAGAATTTGATTCTCTTGTCGATAAGAGAATAACTGAGAGTCGTTCGGCTCTAATCAATGCGAACATATTGTCTGAGGAGTGCTTCGTGGATTTAGCTACGCTGATAGGTCTGATTGGTGGCCTAGCTTTCGTTGTTATGGCGATGGTTTTAGGTGGAAGCCTAATGATGTTCGTCGACGTAACCTCAATTCTTATTGTTGTCGGTGGCTCAACGTTTGTTGTTTTGATGAAATTTACCATGGGGCAGTTCTTCGGAGCGGCTAAAATTGCTGGTAAAGCATTTATGTTCAAGGCAGACGAACCAGAAGATTTGATCGCAAAAATTGTAGAAATGGCTGACGCTGCACGTAAAGGTGGTTTCCTTGCTTTGGAAGAGATGGAAATCAGTAACAGCTTTATGCAAAAGGGCATTGATTTACTGGTAGATGGTCATGACGCGGATGTAGTTCGCGCAACTCTACAAAAAGACATTGCATTAACCGATGAGCGACACGAATTTGGTTCGGGTGTTTTCCGCGCATTTGGTGACGTTGCACCCGCGATGGGGATGATCGGTACGCTTGTTGGTCTGGTCGCGATGTTGTCGAACATGGATGACCCGAAAGCCATCGGTCCTGCAATGGCGGTTGCACTTTTAACCACGCTATACGGTGCGGTTCTTGCGAACATGGTGTTTTTCCCAATTGCAGACAAATTATCGCTTCGCCGTGAACAAGAAACATTAAACCGCCGTCTGATTATGGATGGTGTTCTAGCAATCCAAGATGGTCAAAACCCACGTGTGATTGACAGCTACTTGAAGAACTACCTCAACGAGGGCAAACGAGCTCTTGATATTGATAGCGAATAACCGGAGCAAATGATGGATGACCAAAAGTGTAAATGTCCACCTCCGGGTCTTCCCGCTTGGTTGGGGACATTTGCCGACCTAATGTCCCTATTAATGTGCTTCTTCGTACTGCTGCTTTCGTTTTCGGAAATGGACGTACTGAAGTTCAAGCAGATTGCCGGCTCGATGAAATTTGCTTTTGGTGTGCAAAACCGTCTGGAAGTGAAAGACATTCCAAAAGGTACCAGCATCATTGCTCAGGAGTTCCGTCCGGGGCGTCCTGAGCCGACACCTATCGATGTGATTATGCAGCAAACCATAGACATCACTCAGCAGACGTTAGAGTTCCACGAAGGGGACGAAGACCGTGCTGGTGGTACTATGCGTGATGCTGGCGATATGACTGGTGGTCAGTCGCCAGAAACATCGACTGAAGATAACCAAAATACCGAGTCGGAATCTCAACAACAGCAATCTCAGGCAACTTCTGAAGCGACTGAGACCTTGATGGAAACCATTAAGAACGCGCTGCAACGGGAAATCGAGCAAGGCGCAATCGAAGTGGATAACCTTGGTCAACAAATTGTTATCCGTATTCGAGAGAAAGGCGCATTCCCTGAAGGTTCTGCTTTCTTGCAACCTAAGTTCCGCCCTCTGGTTCGTCAGATAGCGGATCTGGTTAAAGATGTTCCGGGTATCGTTCGGGTTTCTGGTCACACCGATAACCAAAGAATTGATTCGGAACTGTATCGTTCAAACTGGGATCTTTCCTCTCAGCGCGCCGTGTCTGTAGCTCAAGAGATGGAATCGGTGCGCGGCTTCTCACACCAGCGCTTGCGGGTACGAGGCATGGCAGATACCGAGCCTTTGGGACCTAATGACACCGCGGCTCAACGCTCTCGTAACCGTCGTGTGGAAATCAGCATTATGCAGGGCGAGCCGATGTACAGTGATGAAATACCATCAGCACAAGCTGGCTCAATTCAATAGCTAAGCGACGAAATACAGTTCAAAGGCAAGCTTCAGGCTTGCCTTTTTCTTTGGCGCGCTTTTATCGTTGCGTCATTATCGTGTATAATCTCGCCCCCTTAGTGATACCCACTCTGGTCGTCGATGAAATTAGCGTTATTGCTGAGTTCAGAGATGTAGCTAAGTACAAGCTACTATTACGTTAATACTTTAATTGCGAAGACACTTATGAAATTTATTGTTAAGCCCCATCCAGAAATCTTTGTTAAAAGTGAGTCGGTGCGTAAGCGCTTCACGAAAATTCTTGAGTCTAATATTCGCAATATCGTAAAGAGCCGTACGACAGGCGTTGCTGTATTTAACCGTCGTGACCACATTGAAGTGACGTCAGAAAGTGACCGCTTCTTTAATGAAACGCTGGAAATTTTGACCAGAACACCGGGTATTCAACAAGTCCTGGAAGTTAAGCAATCAGAGTTCAAAGATCTTCACGATATTTACGAGCAAGTGCTTGAAACTAGCCGTCATCTGATTGAAAACAAAACCTTCGTGGTTCGCGCTAAGCGTCGTGGTAAGCATGATTTCTCTTCCATCGAGCTTGAGCGTTACGTTGGTGGCGGTCTAAACCAAGCCGTTGAAAGTGCGAAGGTTAAACTAACCAATCCTGACGTGACGATTAACGTTGAAGTTAACGATGAGTTGCTTAATCAAATTATCAGACGTTACAAAGGCTTAGGTGGTTTCCCTCTTGGCACTCAAGAAGATGTACTTAGCCTGATCTCTGGTGGTTTTGATTCGGGCGTTTCAAGCTACTTACACATTAAGCGTGGCTCAAAAGTTCATTACTGTTTCTTCAATTTGGGTGGCCCAGCTCACGAGATTGGTGTTAAGCAAGTTGCCCACTTCTTGTGGAACAAATATGGTTCTTCTGCCAAGGTGCGTTTCATCTCTGTTGATTTCGAACCGGTTGTTGCGGAAATTCTTGAGAAAATCGATGACGGCCAAATGGGCGTTATTCTTAAGCGCATGTTTATGCGTGCTGCAGGTCAGGTTGCTGAGAAATTCGGCATTCAAGCACTGGTAACGGGTGAAGCATTAGGTCAGGTATCAAGCCAGACTTTGACGAACCTGCGCCATATCGATGGTGTGACTGACACCTTGATTCTTCGCCCTTTGATTAACTGGGATAAAGAAGACATCATCACGCTTGCTCGTGAAATCGGCACTGAAGACTTCGCGAAAACAATGCCAGAATACTGTGGTGTTATCTCGAAGAGCCCGACAGTTAAAGCGGTAAAAGCGAGGCTGGAAGCAGAAGAAGCGAAGTTTGATTTCTCTATTCTGGACAAAGTAGTGTACGACGCTCGTGTTATGGATATCCGTGACATTGAGAAAGAGAGCCAAGAGCAAGCACCTGAAGTAGAGCAAGTTGCAGCGGTTCAGGAACACGCGGTTGTACTTGATATTCGCAGTGCAGATGAACAAGAAGATAAGCCGCTAGAGATTGATGGTGTGGAAGTGAAGCACATTCCTTTCTTCAAACTTTCAACTCAGTTTGGCGATCTTGATCAGTCTAAGACTTACTTATTGTATTGTGAACGTGGCGTAATGAGCCGTTTACAAGCTCTGTACTTGCAAGAGCAAGGCTACAAGAACGTGAAAGTTTATCGCCCATAAGCGTTAGCTGAATACACTAAATAGTAAAGGCGCAACTTGTTGATTAAGGTTGCGTTTTTTTATGTTTGTCAGATATTCAGACATAAAAAAACACCGCCAATAGGCGGTGCTAAAAATTTGACAGACAGGTCAAAATAAATACAGGAAGTATATGTTTTGTAACAGGGGATAACTGCACAAAACAGGCGGTAGAATTCTACCTAACTCGAAAATCGAGTATGCAAACACAACATCGTAATAATAAAGCCAATTGATTCAGGAGAATCAAGCCGTTCAGGCTCATATTACGGGACGAAATATAGATTTTCTCTGGCTGGTTAGCAATGGACAATTTATAATGTTTCAGATAAAAAAAACTAATGAATATTTGGAACAATACATAGGATTGAACCATGTCCAGACGATTACCTCCATTGAACTCACTGAAAGTGTTCGAAGCCGCCGCTCGTCATTTGAGTTTTACTCGTGCAGCAGAAGAACTTTTTGTGACTCAAGCCGCTGTTAGTCATCAAATTAAGGCTCTTGAAGAGTTTCTAGGATTAAAGCTATTTCGTCGTCGTAATCGCTCTTTATTGCTTACCGAAGAGGGACAAGCGTACTTTCTGGACATCAAAGATATCTTTGGTTCATTGGCTGAAGCGACCGATAAGTTATTGGAACGTAGTGAAAAAGGTGCATTGACCATCAGTCTTCCACCGAGCTTTGCCATTCAGTGGTTAGTGCCTCGGCTTGCCGACTTTAACCAACAGCAACCGGATATTGATGTGCGTATTAAAGCGGTCGATATGGAAGAAGGCTCGTTGACCGATGATGTGGATGTCGCTATCTATTATGGGCGAGGTCACTGGCCCGGTTTACGTGCTGATAAGCTCTATCAAGAGTTTTTGATTCCTCTTTGTTCACCTTCTTTGTTGCTGGGTCATAAGCCACTGAATTCATTAAGTGACCTTCCCCTACACACTTTGTTACATGATACTTCACGTCGTGACTGGAAGCAGTTCGCTAAAGAGAACCATATCGATGGTGTGAACGTGAATCACGGACCAATTTTCAGCCACTCAACCATGGTGCTTCAAGCGGCTGTTCACGGCCAAGGCATTGCTTTGGGGAACAACGTATTGGCACAACCAGAAATCGATGCTGGCCGCCTTGTGGCGCCGTTTGATGAAGTGTTAATGACTAAGAACGCCTTCTATGTGGTTTGTCATGAGAAGCAAGCGGATATGGGGCGTATCGCGACATTCCGCGACTGGATGCTGAAGAAGGCTCGTAGCGAGCAAGAGGTCATATTAGATGAGTAACCTAAGAATAGAGGGGGAGGAAAGCTCCCCTCTGTTTATTTTTGCCCACGGTGCGGGTGCAGATATGGATCACGAGTTTATGTCGCAAGTGGCAGCAGGACTCGCAAGTAAAGGCATTCGTGTCGTACGTTTTAATTTTCCTTATATGGTAAAACGAGCGGAAGACGGTAAACGTCGACCGCCGGATCGTGCGCCGAAACTGCTGGAAGCGTTTGAACAAGTCATTGCAGAGCATGCGTCTCAAACGGTTGTTATCGGTGGTAAATCCATGGGCGGCAGAATGGCTTCGATGCTAAGCGAGAACCCTATGGTCAAAGGCATTGCTTGTTTGGGCTTTCCTTTTCATCCGCCGGGTAAAGTTGACAAGTACAAGGGCGAGCATTTGGCTTCATTGGAAAAACCTTGTCTGATATTACAAGGTGAGCGCGATACTTTTGGTAGCCGAGAAGAGTGTTCAAGCTTCCAGTTTAGCAACCATGTAAAGATTGAATTCATCCCCGATGGCGACCACAGCTTCAAACCTCGCAAGTCTTCCGGTCATACTGAAACCAGCAATATCACTCTTGCTGTGGAACATTTAACTCAATTTATTCTGGAACTGAACAATGAAAAGTAAGTATTTGCTCACCATAGGTGGTTTGTTTTCTGGTATTGCCGTTGCATTGGGAGCATTTGCTGCTCATGGGTTAAAGGCGTATGTCACGCCGTATCAGCTAGAAGTGTTCCAAACTGGGGTTCAGTATCAGTTCATCCATGCGGCAGCATTGATTGCTTGTGGCATTTTGCTGGTTTTGTCTCGCAGTGAAAAAGCGCAAAAATATTTTAGCCGCGCGGCGATTTGCTTTATCATCGGCATCTTTTGTTTTAGTGGCAGCTTATATGCGCTAGCGCTAACAGGAATAAAGTGGTTCGGGCCAATTACTCCAATGGGTGGTCTACTCTTTATGATCGGCTGGGCGATGTTTGTTCTGGCTGCCATAAATTTTGATGAGGTGAAACAGTGAAACAAGTGATGCTCTATTGTCGTGCGGGCTTTGAAAAAGAGTGTGCAGGCGAGATCCAAGATAAAGCAACCCAACTTGAGGTTTTTGGTTTCCCTCGTGTCGTTAATAACTCAGGCTTTGTTTTGTTTGAGTGCTACCAAGACGGCGATGCAGACAAACTGATCAAGAACATCGATTTTCAGGCGCTGATATTCTCTCGCCAGATGTTTGCAGTAGCAGCTGAGTTTACTGCTTTACCAACAGAAGACCGTATTTCGCCGATTTTATCGGAACTTGCTGACATCGAAGCATTTCCACTTTGTGGTGATGTTCGTGTTGAAACGCCAGATACCAATGAAGCGAAAGAACTGCTGAAATTCTGTCGTAAGTTCACTGTGCCACTACGCCAAGCATTGCGTGGTAAAGGCATTCTGACAGCAAAAGACAACGCCAAACGACCTGTTCTGCATGTGTGTTTTGTCAAATCTGGTCACTGCTTTGTCGGTTACTCATACAGCCAGAACAACTCTAAGTTCTTTATGGGCATCCCGCGTTTGAAGTTCCCAGCAGATGCACCAAGTCGTTCAACACTTAAGCTGGAAGAAGCGTTCCATGTATTTATTCCACGTGAAGAGTGGGATGACCGTTTAGCTCCGGGCATGTGGGCGGTTGATCTGGGTGCTTGCCCTGGCGGCTGGACATATCAGCTAGTGAAGCGCTCTATGTTTGTTCATGCTATCGATAACGGCATGATGGCAGACAGTTTGATGGAAACCGGTCAGGTAAAACACCATATGGTTGATGGCTTCAAATTTGAGCCGCCACGTAAGAATGTGACTTGGTTGGTTTGCGATATGATCGAAAAGCCTTCTCGTGTGGCGCAGTTGATGGGCGAGTGGATCATTAGTGGTTGGGCGAAAGAAGCGATCTTCAACCTCAAACTGCCAATGAAAGGCCGTTACGATGAAGTGCTGCAAGATATTGAGAACTTAAAGATTTTTCTAAAAGATCATAATGTTAAGTTCAAGCTTCAGGCGAAACATCTTTACCATGACCGTGAAGAAATTACCGTGCATGTGCAGACGTTAAAAACGATCTCTCCACACTAATCCTCGTTTTAATTGAAGCTGCAGGATCTGAGTTCATTAACCTGACGTTTATCTGCAGTTTCAATTGGTTAGAGGATAACCATACTTACAAAAAAACGCGCCTTAAGCGCGTTTTTTTGTGTATGAGCTAGTCACTCTTTGTTAAAGCGAATGTCTTGAAGATTAAAGCCAAGTTCAATGTCAGTTTTCAGCGTGGAGATCTGCTTACAAATACGCGCCATTTCAATATGTTCATCGAGTTTCTTGCGGTATTTTGGCGCAAGTTCCGAACTCGAAAAGGCTTCCTCAATGCTAGCAAACTGAGTCAGGATCTCTTTGGCAGCTTTAGGGCCTATTCCAGCCACTCCGGGAACTTGGCTTGAGCTGATGCCTGTCAGTCCCCAATAATCAGCTAGTTGCGAAGGCTTCACTCCGAATTCACTCTCAATAAATGGTTCATCCAACCAGCGGTGCTGGAAGTAATCTCTGATTTGCAGAGTCGGAGAGAGCAGTTGGCAGTAGCCTTTATCAGTAGAAATGATAGTGACTTTTTCATTGTGGCTTGCCACTTTGCACGCGAGCGTTGCCACCAAATCATCCGCTTCATCGCCTTCAGAAAGCAGTGAATCAATACCTAATTCCCACCATGCTTGTTGAATGCGATCTAGTCCTTGCTGTAAGGGCTCAGGCATCGGCTTACGGCCTTCTTTATAAGACGGCAATAGTTCTGCTCGCCATCCTCTGTCCTGCAGGTGGTGATCAAACACAGCAATAATATGTGTCGGTTCTGATTCGCTGATTATACGAGTGAGTGTTCGAGTGGTTGTGTTTATGGTTCGCTCGATATCATTAGGATCTGGCTGCGCTGAGTGAACGCGGCGAATGAGGTTAAGAGCATCAATAATGACAAGATGAATAGACATAAACACAAAAAAATAAGGAGCGATTGCCCCTTATTCTAATGAAATTCAATGAGATTACTACCGTAGCTCGTCTTTCATATTTACAGACTAACTTTCTATTCGATAACAAGGTACATACGCACTTCCGCCCGGAAGCTTCATACGATGTTGCTCGACGAAGTCTTTTAGCAGCTTATCCATCTTCTTCATCAACTTCGGATCACCATGAAGTCTGAAAGGCCCATGACGTTCAATTTCACGAATACCTTCCGCTTTCACGTTACCCGCAACGATACCGGAAAACGCTTGGCGTAAATTCGCAGCCAGAACTTCTGGACGTTGGTTAAGGTGCAAATCTAAGTTAGCCATGTTTTCATGAGTCGGTTCAAACGGAAGCTGGAACTCAGGCTCAATTTTTAATGACCAGTTGAAGCTATACGCGTCTTCGTTGTCTTTGCGTTGTTGACGAATTTTAGGCATGGCATTTTTCATGATGCGCGCAGCTTCCGCTGGGTCATCAACCACTATGGTGTAGTGTTTCTGGGCTTCTGGGCCCAACGTTTCACCAATAAATTCATCAATTGAACGGAAATACTCTTCGCTCTCTTTCGGGCCAGTTAAGACGATTGGCATCGGCTGAGTTGCGTTGTCCGGATGCATCATAATACCCAGTAAATAAAGCAGTTCTTCGGCTGTACCCGGTCCGCCAGGGAAGATAATGATACCGTGAGCCATTCGAACAAACGCTTCTAAGCGTTTTTCGATATCTGGCATGATAATCAGTTCATTTACGATAGGGTTTGGCGGCTCAGCGGCGATAATTGAAGGTTCAGTTAAACCAATATAGCGTTTGTCCGCATAGCGCTGCTTAGCGTGACCAATCGCCGCACCTTTCATTGGGCCTTCCATCGCACCCGGACCACATCCGGTACAGATATTCAGCTCACGTAGTCCAAGCTCATTACCCACTTCTCGGGTGTACTGATATTCGACAGGGTTGATAGAGTGACCACCCCAGCACACCACTAAGTTTGGAGTGATACCCGGAATGAGCGCTCCGGCGTTACGTAAGATACCAAACACTAAGTTGGTAATGTGCGTTGAGTTGGTCAGGTTGAGCTTTTGTCCTTCCGCGATGTGCATATTGACGTAAACAATATCACGCAGCACTGAGAACAAATGTTCTTGGATCCCTTTGATGATGTGACCATCAACAAAGGCGTGTTCTGGTGGATTGGTGAGTTCCAGTTTTACACCACGTTCACGGCGCATGACCGTGATATCAAAATTCGTGTATTTATCTAACAGTTCTTTTGAGTTATCGGTATGGCTTCCAGAGTTCAGTACCGCTAGGCTACAGTTGCGGTACAGCTGGTAAAGATCACTGGATGCAGTTTTTTTTAATCGTTCTACTTCCAGTTGTGAGAGTAAATCCATACTCCCCGCCGGGCTGACTTGAGTGATCATGAGAGCCTCCTTATTTAGAGGGAAAGAAGATCGCAAGGACTTTAATTAAACGCTAGTGGAGATAGCACATCATATACCAATCAAGACGAATAGGTGTTCAGAAAGTTGCGTAGGAGAATTCGAGAGCCTTTTACTCGCATGGATATTTCTATGCAACGAATAAAGGCGTAAGCGCGAATAAAAAACAGCAAATTCGGTTCTTAATGGGTATATCCATATCAATAAGCTAACTTGTTGATATTTAGAGTTTCAATCTAGTGTGCTTTGTGTAGGAAGGAGAACACGATACTCTATAAACTGTGATATGTATCGTGTAATTGCGATGAGTTTGCTTAAAATTCGCTCAGATTGCTTTGGTTTACTGTGCCTTACTCGCCGTTATTTCCAAGTGATCTGATTTGGCCCAAATTTTTTTCCGTTATTCAGCGAAGTATGTAAGCGTTCAAGAACGATTTCTGGAGAATCTGAATCTTTAAATAAGGTACTTGCTGCGCTCAACGTGATGGTGATGTTTTTATCACGGAACTTAAACGGCAAATGGGAAATGCTGCGCTGAATTTTTTGCACAATCTGGTAGCACTCTGAATCAGAACGTTCAGGCAGCAAGAGTACAAACTCTTCCCCAGAAAAACGCGCAACAGTATCAGTATCTTCAATGTTGTTTTTGATAGTGCGAGCGATAATTTTCAGTGCCTTATCACCTGCGCCATAACCAAAACTGTCATTGATTACTTTGAATTTGTCGATATCGAGCATAACAACGCGAAGGTTGTGTTGTGCGCGAATCCAGCGACGGTATTCAAGTTCTAGACGATCATTAAATGCAGTGCGGTTGTATACCTTGGTGAGCGGATCTTGCAGCATGCGCTGAGCTTGATCTTCTAGGCGACGACGATAATCTTGCGTCACTTCGAAAAGCGTTTCCATTTGGTTTTTGGTGTAATCCATTCGCTCAATTAGCGCTTGTTCACGAGCTTCAGCCAGTGTCAGTCGCTCAGAAAGTGAAGCTAACTCGCTCATTAATGGATTCAAGGTATTTTTAAGAGCGTTGATTTCAGTACCATCTCGAACCGCAGTTTGACTTCTTGAGACCAGAGAACTCAGTTCCCGATGCATATCTTTGCGGTGTTCGAAATAGTTATGGCTTTGTTCAACGTTCAAGGCCGAGCTTTTTAAGCTGGTGGACAAAGATGCGTTCACCTGCTCAAGAAACTTCTCTGATGTTTTTCGCTCGTAATTCGTGCCAGCGACAACCAGCTTCAAAACTTCGAGGGTCAGTTCGAGTAAAACTTGTGAGCTAACACCAATAAGCAGTTTAGCTCGAATATCACTCAGTAAATCTCCCGATTCACCTTCAAAATCAAGCTCAGTAATGAGTTGTTGTAGCTCTTCGTTTAACTTAAGAAGAATCTCTTTGTCTGCGCTTTGAGTTAGTTCTTCAACGACGGCATTTGGATTTGAGGTGATGATTTTTATTGAGCGTTCATAGATGGTAAGAAGGCGCAGAGCTTGCTCTACTTTAGACAGATTCTGCCCAGTCGAAAAACTGAGAAGATCACGAAGATCGCGTTTGATTTTAGATGGTAAACCAGGAATGCGGAGCAATACTTCACCGCTATGCTTTACCTGCTCATCTAAATGTTCATTTTGCTTTTCGGTGTCTAACGTTTGCTTCTTCAACATGCGCTCCAATACGGCCAAGCGAGGAATTAAGATGCTAACATCTTTCTGCTGCTCAAGCGCTTCTCGTAATTCGACCAAATTTTGGTTGAGGCGACTATCCTCGCCCTTACAGGCAAGACTGAGTGATGCGACGATTCGTTTTAGGACTTTTTGCTCTAGTTTAAATTTGAGCGAGCTATCCCTATGTGTTAAACGCGTCTGTTCCAACTGCATTTTGAGTTGGTGTAACTGAATCTGGATATCTTGCTCTAATGCGCCCATTTATAAAAATGCTAAATATTTAGGGAGATCTAATCCTACTTACTAATCTGTCGATAATAGCAAATTTATTTGATACGTCATCGTATCTCTTTGTTAATCGGCTGGGAACTAACCATCTTTTAATATTTTTTTGATATTCTCCTCATTATTGTGAGATGAGTGGACTTTTATCAAACCTTGGTTGATGGCGTGCTTACAGGATTTTCGCATGTTATTTGATGCAAAGCTGGCAGCAGGCGCATTATCAATCGCTTTCAAATAGACCCAATGAGAGCAATTTTCTTTCATACTCAGTTCGCGTGCAGCACTAGTTGCCATCAACAGAATATCCAACAGTTCTTTGTCGTTAATCGCCGTATACGCTCTCGGCAAAAATGGATAATCGGTAATCCCCATTCGAATAATTCGGTTAATTTTGCGCTCAGGTTGAAACTCTCGAATCCATTGCTGAATCTTCTCAAACATCTCTTCAGGCGGACTGTCTCTGTCAGTGCTTGGCTCGATGAAAAGTAAGTTTGAATCTGAAAAATGATAAAGCCTTGTCGGTTCATCAATTTTAGATTTTAAGTATTCTCCAAACGCTCGCTCTAGCTCTAAGCCAGCAGTATAACCGTGTTGAAGATACATGTTACGCAGGAATGGTACGTCAATCATGGCGAAACGAAGACGGTCATTCAGCGGTTCATGGATCAGTTCACCAACATGCCAAAGTTCATAGTTTTGGCTGCTTCTTTGCAGTGATTTCGGTAGTTTTGCATTCAACATGCGTAAGTTGCGCAGCCGTGAACGAGAGTGAGTAAACAAGTTGGTATTGAGTTCTTCAATCTCTTCGTTTTGAGTTTGGATAACGTAGCTTCGACGTAAAACTAGTAAAAATAACGCTCCCGCCACAATAAATAGAGTAAAGGTCAATTTTTGTAATTTTGAGTATTGACGCTTCGTCTCTTTAAGTTCGTTTTCCTGACCGACTAAGTGCAGCGTTTGCTCAACAAATTCTTTTTGCTGACGGAAAGCATCTTCGCTGATTTGGTTGAGTTTTTCCTGATGGAGATTTTCCAACACGTAGCTGCGTTTCATGGCTTCAAGCGCCAGAGCATGCTTACCGAGTTGCTCATAACCTTGAGAGAGCAGGCTATAGGCTTGCTGTTCAATATGTTGGTTGCCAATCGACTGGCTGATTGCTAATGCTTTCTGAGCATTGAGAATCACTTGTTCGCTTCGATGTTGATGGTAAGCAAGGCTTGCATTAAGCAGCGCAGCTTTCCCTTTTAGATGAGGAATGTCCGCGTACTGAAGAAGATCTTCGGCACGTTGTAAATACTGTTCCGCGAGCGGGTAGTTATAGAGATGGATATACGTGGCGGCGAGACTGAGTCGAGTCCCAATGACGCTTTCGATATTGTTGTTATTATTCTCATGATCAATCACGTTGAAATAGTTCACCAACGCGAGGTTGTACTTTCCTAAATCAAAGTAGACATCACCCATGCGTTTTAACACCATGGCAAGTTTAGGTGATTTCTCATAGTTATCGTAAAAATCGGCTGCTTCCGATAAGTGAACAAGGGCTTTATCCAACACGCGTCGCTCAAAGAATAACTGAGCCAATAATGTGTTGGTTCTTGCCAGTCTGGCGCTTGAGTTTGACTCGATAGAACTCCAGTAAGCTATCAGCAGTTCTGAGAGCGCAAGGTTGTAGCGTTCATGTTCTAAGTAGTGGCTACCGACAACGATGTGAAAGTCGATCTTTGTATCTTCAGACTGGATAAACTCTAGGTCTTCTTTCAGTTCAATAAACAGTTTGTTGGCCAGCTCAACGTCATCAGCTTTAGAGGCGATTTCAGCCCGTAATAACTTAATTTTGTAGCCAATTCCTCGAGCAGGAAACTCTTTGCTTCGTAAGGATTCGTATTGCTGGGTGATTTCACGCAGTCTTTCTCGCGCCGCATTCACATCGTTGTTGTCCTGCCAGCGCAGGCGAACTTGCAGTAGCTGAATTTCCAACTGTAGATAGGGAAGGTTGAACTCTTGCGTGGTGTTAAAAGCGTCATCCAAAAGGCGAAATGCAGCAATCGGATAGCCGAGATTAAACTCGGCTTGTGCAAGGATTTTCATCGCGTCTACCGTGCTCGCAGGCGTGCGCAGACGACTATCGGTTTCGTCCCTAGCAACGGTGGATGGGTTTTGTTCGGATTTCTCCGCCATCTTCCTTGCGGTTAAATACTCACTTGTGAGTTCTTTAGCTTGTTGCGGCGATATTTCTATCAGGCTTTCAGCTTCGTTCAGCGTCGGTGAAGAATACGGTGCCGCATGTGAGAATACTGAAAAAAAGAAAAGAGCTAGAGAAAACCAACGCTTCCAGCGAATACATCCCATCCTGAATTGTGTCCTTTTTATTGGCGAGCCATACGTTTGTTATCTTGTGGAGCGGCTTGTTCTGTTGATCGGAACGGGTTGATATCTAGGCCGCCACGTCGAGTATAACGAGCAAATACAGTCAATTGTTCCGGTTTGCAGAAGCGAGTGATGTCGGTAAATATACGCTCAACACATTGTTCGTGGAACTCATTGTGTTCACGGAAAGAGACTATATAACGTAAAAGCGCTTCGCGGTTAATTTTTGGACCACGATACTCAATTTCAACGCTGCCCCAGTCCGGCTGATTGGTGATCAGACAGTTTGATTTCAAAAGGTGGCTATGCAGAGTTTCGCTAACAATAGTATCTTCCGCTGCACCTTCTAGCTGTGATTCGTCGAAATCGTAGCTATCAATTTCGATGTCTTGATCGTCAATACAAGTGCCTTTCATTGTCACAATAGGCTCTGCCGTGTAATCACCTAAAGGCTTGACCTTAACCTCAACAGTTTCACCAGCACAAGCAGAGAGATCCGTAATCAAATGTTGTTCAACCTGTTGCCAGTTTTCAAACTTAGTTTGGTTAAAGCTGTTCAGATAAAGTTTGAACGACTTCGACTCAATTAAATTTGCACTGGTAGCAGGGATCGCAACTTCGCCGATAGCCACTTGTGGCAGACCTTTGGTATTCAACCAAGACAACTCATAAAGTGTCCAGATATCACAGCCTTTAAACGGCAGTTCACTACCTAAATTCAGGTCATCACGGTTTAAGCTACGTGGTACAGGTTGCAGTAGTGTTGGGTCATACTGATGTGAGTAATCGGTTTTTTTACCTAAAGTCAGACCTGCTAACTCTTTGGCATCGGAATATTTGCTCATACTTAATGCTTAATTCGATTAGAATAGGCAGAATTTTACGCAATACCGCAGCCTGTGTCATCAAAGGGCTGCTAGTTAGCTCATCGAAATTGAACAGTGGAGATTTTCATGGCGCATTCTGTTGCAGAAGCCTTACATACTTTTAGTCAGCGCTATCTAGATGCTTATCAAGCCGCACACCAACATTTACCTGAAAACGAAGAGTTGGCGGACTGGGTTTCACCGTGCGTTGAGCAAAAGTTTGAGCATAGTGTGTATTGGCAGCCTGTGGTCAGAAATGAAGCCGCTGATCTTACTAATGTCGAGAATGGAATCGAGATTGCTTTGCATGAAGATATTCATGCTTTTTACGGCATTCAATACAGTGCGGATATGGCAGCGAGCTGGAACGGTAATGCGCTTAATTTATTGCAAGTTTGGAGTGATGAAGATTACCAACGTTTGCAAGAGAACATTCTCGGCCATCTGGTTATGCAGCGTCGTTTGAAGCAGAAACCAACGGTATTTATTGCAACCACCGACGATGAAATGGAAGTGGTATCGATTTGTAATCTGACTGGCAACGTTATTCTCGAAAAATTAGGCACAGATAACCGCCAAGTGCTCAGTGAGGATGTTGCTAGCTTTTTGCTGCAACTTGAGCCAGAGGTAGACGCATAATGTACGTGGTTGAGCTAGAGTTTGAATGTTTTGATAACACCACGATCACCGCAGTAGATAAAGCAATCAATGGATTGATGGATGCGCTGCGTTTTAACGGTCAGGTATTAGGTCGTGAGTTTCCCATCGTCATGGGCGATGGGGAGTTTTCTGTTCGAGTGGTTTGCCCGGAAAAAGATAGCCTGCATCCAAAGAACCACTCAGACTTTGTCAAAGTGTGTTTTAACCGTCTTTCGGATGCGTGTTTGCTAGCACCAAAGTTTCGCTTGCTTGGCAGAGATATTAATTCTGAGCAAGCTGCGGAAGAAGAAACCCCTAGCTGGCAGGTTCTTTATACCACCTATGTTCATACCTGTTCTCCACTGCGTAGTGGTGAAACCTTGTTGCCGATTCCTCTTTATCGCAATGAAGCGACGTTTAATGGCGATCATAAGGCAGTTGTTAAATGGCAGACAGAGTGGCAGGCGTGTGACGAGCTACAAATGGCAGGGGGCTGCAAAGCGGAACATGCAGCTTTGAAAGAGATTTGCGATGTAGACAGTGACTTATTCCGTCGTGGTTGGAATTTAAGTAAACGTATTGAATACATTACTAAAATACCGACTTACTACTATCAATACCGTGTTGGCGGTAAAAGCTTGGCGGATGAAAAAGCACGCCCTTGTCCTAAATGTGGCGGGGAATGGCTACTGGATGAACCTCTGCATGATATCTTTTATTTTAAATGTGATAGCTGCCGAATCGTTTCCAATATTTCGTGGGATCACTTGAAGTAGTCGAGCTGAAAATATCGGTTTGAAAAAGCAAAAGGGCTCCAATCGGAGCCCTTTACTATTTTCGATAACTGATAGTGATAACAGAAGGTTATCGATTACCAGCCTTTAACCGCGCCACCTTGGAAGATGTCAGATGCAGCTTTTGCTACTTCATCTGTTTGGTACGCTTTTAGGAACGTTTGTACGTTTTCAGCGTTTACGTTGTCTTCACGAGCAACAAGCAGGTTCACGTATGGTGATTCTTTGTTTTCTACGAAGATACCATCTTTCTCAGGAGTCAGATTGATAGAGCTTGCGTAAGTCGTGTTGATGATAGAAAGCGCTACGTCATCAAGAGAACGTGGAAGTTGAGCTGCGTCTAGTTCAACAATCTTGATGTTTTTAGGGTTTTCTACGATATCACGAACAGTAGCTAGAAGACCTACGTCTTCACGTAGTTTTAGCAGACCTTGTTGCTCAAGAAGTAGCAGAGAGCGACCTAGGTTAGTCGGATCGTTTGGTACTGCAATACGGTCACCGTCTTGGATCTCATCAACAGATTTTACTTGCTTAGAGTAGCCAGCGATTGGGTAAACAAAGGTATTACCTGCAATAGCCAGTTTGTAGCCACGGTCAGCAATTTGCTGATCTAAGTATGGCTTGTGTTGGAATGCGTTTGCATCGATTGAACCGTCATCAAGCGCAGCGTTTGGCGTTACGTAATCAGTGAAAGTTACAAGTTCAACATCTAGGTTATATTTGTCTTTTGCAATTTTCGCAGCCACTTCTGCTACTTGAGCTTCAGCACCCGCAATAACACCAATTTTTACTTTGCTGGTATCCGCTTCTTTCTCACCACAGCCAGCTAGTACAAGCGCAGATGCCGCAGCAGCAATGGTCAGTAAACTTTTAAGATTGAATTTCATGGTAATCTCCTTGTTAGAAATTCTTGTATCGTTTTATCTGTGATCAACGCGGCGTACGAATGCATCACCGATTGATTGAATTATTTGTACTAGAACAATAAGCATGACAACGGTTACTGCCATTATCACCACATCGTAACGGTGGAAGCCGTAACGAATAGCCACATCACCTAGGCCGCCGCCGCCCACTGTACCTGCCATCGCTGAGTAGCTCACAAGAGTAACTAGCGTGATCGTTACAGAGTTAAGAATGGTCGGCATTGCTTCTGGTAACAGCACCTTGCGAATAATTTGCATTGGTGTTGCGCCCATAGATTGTGCAGCTTCAACAAGACCAGTTGGAACTTCCAATAATGCCCCTTCAATCAAGCGAGCAACAAAAGGAATTGCGCCGATAGTCAGAGGTACGATTGCTGCTGTTGTGCCAATGAACGTGCCCACAAGCAATTTGGTTACTGGGATAATCGCTACCATCAACACAAGAAACGGTACTGAACGACCAATGTTGACGATTGCGCCAAGTATGCTGTTCAACTTAGTGTTTTCTAGCAAACCACCTTTTTTAGTCGTGTGCAGAATAACGCCTAGTGGAATACCCAGCGCGAAACCAATAACGCCAGCAACAGCTACCATATACAAAGTCTGCCAAGTTGCTGTTAAAAGCAGGTCACCGTTTAGTGATAACCAGTTAGCAATGGTATTAAAGGACATAACCAAGCACCTCTACTTTTACTTTATTGTCACGAAGGTATTGAATTGCAGCGTTATCGTTTTCTTCATCACCGAAGATTTCCGCTACCATCATGCCGAACTTCACACCGCCAGCGTAATCAAGATCTGAACTCAGGATGCTGACATCAATGTTGAATTTGCGCGAAATTTGCGACATCAACGGTGCATCAACAGTTGCGCCGGTAAATTCCAAACGAACTAATGGGTAACTGCCTTGCACTCGTGTTGGCTGCAAACGTGCTTGGTAATCATCAGGAATCGATAAATCCAGTGTTGAACGAATGAACTGATGAGCAAGTTCTGTTTTTGGATGAGCAAAAATATCACCCACAGAACCTTTCTCTACTAATTCACCGTCACCGATGATAGCCACTTCATGACATATACTTTTTACTACATCCATCTCGTGGGTAATCAACAAGATAGTGATGTTTAACTTACGGTTAATTTCTTTCAAGAGCTCAAGAATCGACTGCGTAGTCGCAGGATCGAGAGCACTGGTTGCTTCATCACACAGCAACACTTTTGGATCAGATGCCAGAGCACGAGCTATCGCAACACGTTGCTTTTGACCACCACTTAGATTTGATGGGTAAGTGTCACGTTTCTCTGACAAGCCAACCAACTGAAGAAGTTCAGAAACTTTCTTCTCAATATGATTAACACTTTTACCAGCAAGCTCTAATGGCAGAGCTACGTTTTCAAACACTGTACGTGAAGAAAGCAGATTAAAATGCTGGAAAATCATGCCGATGTTACGGCGTGCTTCACTCAATTGCTTCGAGCTCAGCTTAGTAAGGTCAACACCATCAACAATAACGCTACCGTTAGTTGGTCGTTCTAACATGTTCACACAACGAATCAGCGTACTTTTACCAGCACCTGATGAGCCAATAACACCAAAGATCGTGCCTTGTTGGATGTTAAGGTTGATGTCTTTTAAAGCATTGATTTCTTTCGTGCCTTGATAAAACACCTTGTTGACGTGACTAATCTCAATCATTGAAAAACCTGCGCAGGGATAAATCTTGGTTGTTTTGTAACGAGTTACCTTTGTATTACTAAAAAAGTAGCAACAACAGAATAAAATATTTAACTCGTTCTAACTTGGTAGAGGATGCTATGGCTTAACTAAGTTCAAGTCAATAGATATTTTTACGTCTAGACGTCTAAATGGTTGTTTGAGTGATACTGTTAAGTAATTAGATAGTGATGAAAGAAATAAAGCGTGCAATAATTCGTGTAGTTTGACTTTAAAGAGATGAATATTTTGGCGAAACCAGCTGTGTTTTTAGACCGTGACGGCGTAATAAATGTCGATCATGGCTATGTAAGCGACGAACATGATTTTGAGTTTATCGACGGTGTTTTTGAAGCCGCGAAAACACTGCATGAAATGGGCTATCTACTTGTATTGGTGACCAACCAGTCGGGTATCGCTCGTGGCATGTTCAGTGAAGATCGTTTTCTGTCATTAACACAGTGGATGGACTGGAACTTCGTTGATAATGGCGTTGAGCTTGATGGTATCTACTACTGTCCTCACCATCCAGAGCATGGTGTAGGCAAGTATAAAGAAGATTGTGATTGTCGTAAGCCAAAGCCGGGTATGTTTATCTCTGCTCGTGACTTTTTGAAGATCGATATGGCGAACTCTGTGATGGTGGGTGACAAAGCGGAAGACATGATGGCCGCAGAAGCAGCCGGAGTCGGTACCAAGATCTTAGTTCGTACAGGCAAGCCTGTGACTGAAAAAGGTGAAAGTTTAGCCACTATTGTACTGGACAGTTTGCGCGAAGTGCCTAACTATTTAAAAGAGCGTAAATAATACCATTACTAGTAATCGGTAGTTGAGACATTGCTGGGGTTGGTATTAAGAGGTCGCTTAGGCGGCCTTTTTTATTATTTGAAGAGAGAATCATCATGAATAGAAACGATATCCTAGTCGCATTCTGCTTGGTGGCGCTACCCTTGACTGCACTAACGGCGTGTTCAAATTCAACCGAAGTCGATGGACTTAAAGTTAGGGACAGTGATTTTCAACATTACCTTTGCGACGATGAGAAGCAGTTTGATGTAGCTTACGTATCAGAAGAAAACGCAGTGTTAAAGACCTCGGAAAGCCTGTATCGCTTGGTTCGTATTCCTTCCGGCTCTGGAGCGAAGTACATATTGGATGACCACACTTCTGCGGTAGTGAATCCTGTTACCTTGTTCACGAAAGGGGATGACGCTAGGTTAGAAGTCAAAGGTATTATTTATAAAACTTGCCGGATTGAGTGAAATTTTGCTTATATATGGCCTTGAGTAGAAGTAGTGCGGTGGTTTTCCACCGCTTTTATCACCTTGCAGACCATATTTCATGAGCAGAAAACTCACCATTCTTGATATCGCAAAACTTTCCGGAGTCGGTAAATCTACCGTTTCTCGTGTACTCACTAATGATCCAAAGGTGAAGCCTGAAACTCGAGAGAAAGTTGAGCGCGTCATTGCTGAGTCAGGGTATGTCCCTTCTAAATCGGCGCAGTCGATGCGTGGCGGCAGCCAGAAAGTTATCGGTGTGATTATTTCTCGCCTTGATTCGCCTTCTGAAAATCGTTCTGTCAGCAGCATGCTTGAGATCTTTTACGCTCATGGTTATGACGTCGTGATCATGGAAAGTCAGTTTGATCGGCAGAAAACTAATGAACATTTGGATGTATTGCTAAAGCGCAATGTGGACGGCGTGATCATTTTTGGCTTTACGGATTTAGATGCGCAAGCTTTGGTACCTTGGCAGTTGAAATCGGTGGTGATCGCCACTCATTCTGAGCAGGTTTCCTCAATTAATTACGATAATATCGGTATCATCAATCAGGCATTGGATTACGTTAAGCAGCAAGGGCTAAATCAAGTCAGCTTTATCGGCGTTGATCCTCAAGACGCCACAACCGGCGAAATGCGTTTGCAAGCCTATCTAGCTTGGTGTCAGAAGCAACAAATCACGCCCTGCTATCAAACGGGTAAATTGAAACACGAAAGTGCTTATCAATTGGTTGATAAAGTGCTGTTTGAAAATACTCAAGCCATCGTCTGTGCCAGTGACACCTTAGCGTTAGGTGTGATTAAGCGCTTGCAAGAGTGTCAGCGTGAAGATGTTGTGGTGACAGGTGTCGGCGGTAATGAGTTACTCACTTTCTTGTTCCCTAAAGTCTACACTGTCGATCCTGGTTATCGACAAGCGGGAGCGCAGGCTGCGAATCTGTTAATTTCGCATCTTAGCGGTGATGTTCAACATCTGGTTCATCTCACTCAAGTTCCAGCCCTCTGAGTACCTGCGACATTGAGCAATAGGGCGAGAAAGTCTTTTTTCGCCTTGAATGCTTTTCGTCTTGAAAGCTTCCCGCTTTGAATAGCATTCGCTTTGATCACTCCTCTCTTTTGCCACTTCATACGTTGATCATTCCTCTGTTTTTACGTGAAAGCTTGCATATCTTTTGTTGAAAAAAACACCGCCTAATGTGATCGTTCTCAATTTATGGGACTGTTCCCATTTTAAGTATGATTTGTATGTGCCACTATACTGAAAACTTAATGGGAATGTTCCCATTATCAATTAGACTAATATAAAAGCTATAAGTAACAGGGTGGACAAAGGTATGAGTAAGATAGCGAGACAAGATGTAGAACGTCTTGTTGAATTGGTTGGCGGTAGTGAAAACATCGCCAGTGTTAGCCACTGCCTAACACGTTTACGGTTTGTATTAAATGAACCAGAAAAAGCGGATAAGCAAGGTTTGGAATCGCTGAGTTTAGTGAAAGGTTGCTTTACTAACGCAGGGCAATTCCAAGTTGTGATCGGCACTGAAGTCGACCAAGTGTTTAAAGTGCTTTTGGATATCACTGGTCAATCTGGCGCTTCAAAAGAAGATGCGAAACTCGCAGCACGTCAAAATATGAATCTTTTGGAACGCGGTATCTCCCATCTTGCAGAAATTTTTGTACCGCTGCTTCCTGCGATTATTACCGGTGGTTTGATTTTAGGTTTCCGCAACGTGATTGGCGACATCAAGATGTTCGACGGTCAGACCTTAACGGAAATCAGTCAGTTCTGGGCAAGTGTACACTCATTCTTATGGTTGATTGGTGAAGCTATCTTCTTCTTCCTACCAGTTGGTGTGTGTTGGTCAACTGTGAAGAAGTTAGGCGGAACGCCTATTCTTGGTATCACTTTGGGTGTAACACTGGTTTCGCCTCAACTGATGAACGCTTATCTGATTGGTAAACAAGTGCCGGAAGTCTGGGATTTTGGCCTATTCGTAATTGAAAAAGTGGGTTATCAGGCTCAGGTTATCCCTGCGATCTTAGCGGGTGTGATGCTTGCCTTTATTGAAAACACCCTAAAACGTGTGGTTCCTGCGTATCTCTATCTGGTTGTTGTACCGTTTGTTTCGTTAATTCTGGCAGTTATCTTAGCGCATACGTTAATTGGGCCGTTCGGCCGTGTATTGGGTAATGGCGTTGCCTTTGCTGCAAAAGCTGCAATGACAGGTGATTTCGCGGTACTGGGCTCGATGATATTTGGCTTCTTGTACGCACCACTGGTTATCACTGGTATTCACCACACCACCAACGCTGTTGATCTACAGTTGATGCAAGAGTTGGGCGGTACACCAATTTGGCCTTTAATTGCACTTTCTAACATTGCTCAGGCTTCTGCTGTTGTAGGCATCATTCTGATCAGCAAGAAACATGGTGAGCGCGATATTTCTGTACCAGCGGCAATTTCTGCTTACTTAGGTGTGACTGAACCGGCTATGTACGGTATCAACCTCAAATACAAGTTCCCAATGCTATCTGCAATGATTGGTAGTGCTTTGGCTGCTGCGGTATGTGGTAGTGCTGGTGTAATGGCGAATGGTATCGGTGTAGGTGGTCTACCGGGCATTTTATCTATCCAGCCTCAATACTGGAGTATCTACCTTGTTGCAATGTTAGTTGCGATTGTGGTTCCAGCAGCACTGACTTTAGTAATGTACAAGCGTGCGCAAGGCAAAGGCGCTTTATCAACCGCTTCAGCATAACGTTTTTATGAGTGGCTCTTTGCCACTCTTTTTCTGTTTTTATTTTTGGTAAGTGAGAAAAGAATGGCCTTTGCTAATAGTGAATCCGACTGGTGGAAAACCGCATCTATCTATCAAATTTATCCTAAAAGCTTCTGTGACAGCGGAGCAAAAGGCACCGGAGATATCCAAGGCATTATTTCTAAACTGGACTATCTGCAAACTCTGGGCATTGATGCCATCTGGTTAACGCCTGTCTATCAGTCACCAATGATTGATAATGGTTACGACATTGCGGATTACTACTCGATCAATCCTGATTTTGGCACCATGGATGACTTCGATAACCTGCTTGAGCTGGCTCATCAGAAAGGTATTCGCATCATTATGGACATTGTTGTGAATCATACTTCGACACAGCACATGTGGTTTCAGTCAGCGTTGGCAGATAAAAGTAGCCCTTATCGTGACTATTACATTTGGAAGTCCCCTGTTGATGGCAAAGCACCGAATAACTGGCAGTCAAAGTTTGGTGGCAGTGCTTGGGAATATGATGAAAAGTCGAACCAGTATTACTTGCATCTGTTTGCTAAGGAGCAAGCGGATCTGAACTGGGAAAATCCTCTGGTTCGAGATGAAGTAAAAGAAGTGATCAGCTTTTGGGCTGAGAAAGGTGTGGACGGCTTTCGTTTGGATGTGATTAACCTGATTTCCAAACAACAGGATTTTCCAAACGACGAGGTCGGTGACGGCCGCCGTTTTTATACTGATGGCCCGCGTGTGCATGAGTTTTTACAAGAAATCAGCCGCGACGTTTTCCAAAAATATGGCAGTGTGACGGTAGGGGAAATGTCATCGACAACATTGGAGCATTGTCAGCAGTATTCGTCATTAGATAACAAAGAGTTATCTATGGTGTTTAACTTCCACCACCTGAAAGCGGATTATCCTAACGGAGAAAAATGGACCAAAGCCCCCTTTGATTTCATACAACTCAAGCAGGTATTTAACCATTGGCAAACTGGCCTGAATGGGAAAGGTTGGGGAGCATTGTTCTGGTGTAATCACGATCAACCCCGAGTGGTCAGCCGTTTAGGTAATGATAGCGAGTACCGTGTTGAGTCGGCCAAAATGCTCGCAACGTCAATACATATGATGCAGGGTACGCCTTACATATACCAAGGTGAAGAGATTGGTATGACGAACCCTGGGTATAGCGATATTTCGCAGTACCGAGATGTTGAAAGCACCAATATGTACGACATTATGGTCAAGCAAAATGGTGTCAGTGAAGAGGATATGTTGGCAATTCTGGCGCAGAAATCTCGTGATAATTCCCGAACGCCAATGCAATGGAATAGTCTTCAATATGCCGGTTTCAGTGCTGGAGAACCTTGGATTTCTGTTGCCAGTAATTATCCTCAAATCAATGCAGAAAAAGCTTTAAGTGATGAGGATTCGGTATTTTATTACTATCAAAAGTTAATTCAGTTGAGAAAGGAGATTACCGTTATTACCGACGGTGACTATCAAGATTTACTGCCCGAGCATGAAGCCATTTTTGCTTATCAAAGACGCAGCGCTACACAGACGCTGGTGTGTTTGAACAACTATTATGGTGTTGAAGCCGAGTGTGAATTGCCGCAAGAACTTGAGCTGAACAATGCACGTTATCTAATCGGCAATTATTCAGACATTGAGAATCAGCTAGTTGAGTTTAAGCAAAGATTAAGAGCTTACGAAACCAGAGTCATTTTGATTGAGCACCCCCTGTCGTCTCAATAAACACAAGCCCCTTTTTATTGGGGCTTGTTCTTTTGCACTAATTCTCTGATATTTTTAGAGTATTCTGAAATGAAAAAAGCCAGCTCAATGAGCTGGCTTTTCTGTATATGGTGGAGGGGGACGGATTCGAACCATCGAAGGCGGAGCCGGCAGATTTACAGTCTGCTCCCTTTGGCCACTCGGGAACCCCTCCAGGGTGTTTTCCTAATCTTTTACAAGAGAAGGCTT
>NZ_JABEQC010000015.1 GCF_013041605.1 Vibrio plantisponsor
CCTGAGCCGTACCTTGAGTATCGGTTCCCGTTGTGACTGCATCTAGTGCTGGCGCAGTCTCGTTTGGCTGGCTATTCCCTGTAATTCCTGTTTCAGGCACACCGTCAGATGGAGTACCTTCACCCGCTCCTTGATCGGGACTTAAAAGTTGCTCTGGCGCCTGAGGATTACTCTCCGGAACCTGAGCCGTGCCTTGAGTATCGGTTCCCGTCGTGACTGCATCTAGTGCTGGCGCAGTCTCGTTTGGCTGGCTATTCCCTGTAATTCCTGTTTCAGTCACACCGTCAGATGGAGTACCTTCACCCGCTCCTTGATCGGGACTTAAGACTTGCTCTGGCGCCAGAGGATTACTCTCTGGAACCTGAGCTGTGCCTTGTGTATCGGTTCCCGTCGTGACTGCATCTAGTGCTGGCGCAGTCTCGTTTGGCTGGCTATTCCCTGTAATTCCTGTTTCAGTCACACCGTCAGATGGAGTACCTTCACCCGCTCCTTGATCGGGACTTAAGACTTGCTCTGGCGCCAGAGGATTACTCTCTGGAACCTGAGCTGTGCCTTGCGTATCAGTACGCGTCGTTACTTCCAAAGTTGGGATTATCACTTTTACGGGAACAGACTCTTCAGTCTGATTGGGATGGCTAGTCTCCGTTGTTGTAGTCGGCGTCGAACCTTGATTATTAGGAACTGATAATCCGGTCTCGACTGACTGTTTGTTGTCACTTGCCCGTCTGACATCAGTCGTCACCGTTTGACCAACTACTACAGGTATTGGGTTTTCATCGCTTACATGTCCAAACTCTGCTTTTAATTTTTTAATAGAGCGATCGTTAAAAGCAGCAACCGCTGTTTCCAAATCAGGGTGAGATTGAACAAGTTGTAGATGTGTTAATGGGGTTTCAGATTCGGGCATCATACTCGACAAACTATAGGACAGAGCTTGAAGTTTTTTATTATCTTGCTTGTTAAGGAACTGTACTAGATCTTGCTCGCTAACCTCATCAATAATGTCAGCAACCGTCGTTGTCGCTTGTGCAAAATCGTAACCTTCAGCTTTTTGTTTGGAGTAGATTAGATGTGAAACAGGAGAGATTCTTTGAACCCCTGCTGGCGCTACCATCATGTAAGATTTACTGACTTTCTCACCTGTTGTTTTATTAATGGTGCGATCCTTTATTGCGGATGCAATTAAAGAATGGGCTTGAGGCACAGTGTAGATCGCTGTTACCTCAAGCAGCGCTTTTCCGGTCGAGTCTGTATATGAGTTTGGTTCTCCAGCATCCAGTTGGTAGTTGTTATTTATATCTAACCAAACAAGTGCATCTTGAAGATGCTCGTCGGCCACTTCGGCCTGATAAACTGTGGCTTTAGTCTTGGTATCCGATCCAGAAGAATCTTCGCCACCGCAGCCAACAATGGCACCAACAGACATGGCTACAATCGATAGTCTAAGTGATTTCACAATAACTCCTTATCAAAATACAATCAGTGCAATTTGTTGAACTAAGATCACATTCTGAAGAGGGTATTCAGTCGCCGAGCATGCGTAAACTTATGAACTAGTTTGCAGCGGCGCAGTTCTAGTTATTTATGTTTAATTGTTAAAAAACAGGAACCTATTCGCAAATATCCTAAAACCAGTCTCGATTTAAAGGCATAAAAAAACACCGAACCCTTTCGAGCTCGGTGTTGAGTAGATATTGCTTGATCAGCTTATAAGCATTAGCCGATATGAGTCGCGCCACCCATGTACTTCTGAAGCACTGTAGGAATTTCGATGCGACCATCTGCAAGTTGGTTGTTCTCAAGAATGGCAACCATTGTGCGGCCAACTGCTAGACCAGAACCATTTAGTGTGTGCACAAGTTCAGGTTTCTTCTCGCCTTTACGACGGAAGCGTGCTTGCATACGACGTGCTTGGAAATCCCACATGTTTGAACATGAAGAAATCTCACGGTAAGTTTGTTGTGCTGGAACCCAAACTTCTAAATCGTAAGTTTTACGAGAACCGAAGCCCATGTCACCAGTACATAGCACGACTTTACGGTATGGAAGCTCAAGAAGCTGCAGTACTTTCTCAGCGTGACCAGTCAATTCTTCTAGCGCTGACATAGAATCTTCAGGCTTAGTGATTTGTACTAGCTCAACTTTGTCGAACTGGTGCATACGAATCAAACCTCGAGTATCACGACCATATGAACCTGCTTCAGAACGGAAACAAGGTGTGTGAGCCGTCATCTTCAACGGTAGATCTGCTTCATCAGTGATGGTGTCACGCACTAGGTTTGTTACAGGCACTTCCGCAGTTGGAATCAATGAAAGCTTACGCGGCTCTTCATCGTTCACTTTTTCAGTTAGCGGTTCAGTGTGGAACAAGTCTTGACCAAACTTAGGAAGCTGACCAGTACCAAATAGGCTGTCCGCATTCACTAGGTAAGGAACGTACATTTCAGTGTAACCGTGCTGTTCTGTGTGCAGATCCAACATGAACTGAGCAATTGCACGATGTAGGCGCGCAAATTGGCCTTTCATTACGATGAAACGTGCGCCAGTGATTTTAGTTGCGCTCGCAAAATCTAAACCATCACCCATTTCGCCTAGGTCTACGTGATCTTTTAATTCAAAGTCGTAAGTCTTTGGCTCGCCCCAACGTGCAACTTCTACGTTGTCATTTTCATCTTTACCGTCTGGCACAGAATCATCTGGGATATTTGGTAGCGTTTGTGTAATCGCATCTAGCTGAGCTTGGACTTGGTCCAATTCAACTTTTTTAGCATCAAGGTCGTCACCCAATGTACCGATCTGCTTTTTGATCTCTTCAGCGCCTTCTTTGTCGCCTTTAGACATCAATTGACCGATTTGCTTAGAGATCGAGTTACGCGAGGATTGTAAATTTTCAACTTCTACTTGAATGGACTTACGTTGTTCTTCAAGTGTACGAATTGTATCGACGTCGAGTTTAAAACCGCGACGTGCCAGTTTTGCAGCTGTTTCATCCAGCTCTGTACGAAGTAATTTAGAATCCAGCATTGTTAATCCTATGCTTTTGAGTATCGAAAAGACGTAAGTGCTTGCTTTTTAAGCAAGCCATACGTATTGAATTTTTAACTTGTCAAAGATAACGAAAAGACACTATTTTTCATAGCGCTTTTGTGGGCTTTTTGCGTCTAAATCCGCCAGATAATCTAACTTTTCACCAATCTTAGTCTCTAAGCCTCGATTTGTTGGCTGATAATAGCGGGTTCCGGTCATTTCAGGCGGCAAATATTGTTCTCCGGCAGCGTACGCACCGGGTTCATCATGAGCATAGCGATATTCAGCACCATAGCCTAAATCTTTCATCAAACTGGTTGGCGCATTTCGTAAATGATGAGGCACTTCATATTCAGGCAAGTTATGAGCATCAGACAATGCTTGTTTCCATGCTGAATACACCGCATTGCTTTTTGGTGCGCAGGCTAAGTAGACAATTGCTTGAGCTATGGCTCGTTCGCCCTCGGCAGGACCTACGCGGGTGAAACAATCCCAAGCAGACAAAGCCACTTGCATTGCTCGCGGGTCAGCATTACCGATATCTTCAGACGCAATCGCCAACAAACGTCGAGCAATATATAACGGGTCACAACCTGCAGAAATCATACGTGCAGCCCAATACAAGGCTCCATCGGGGTTTGAACCTCGGATGGACTTATGAACCGCCGAGATTAAGTCGTACCAAATGTCACCTTTGTTATCAAAGCGAGAGACTTTCTCTCCTGCCACTTCAGCCAGAAGACTTAAAGTAATGAGCTTACTCCCGTCACTATCTTCTTCCGCCATGTCATAAAGCAGCTCAAGGTAGTTGAGCGACATTCGCGCATCGCCATTCACCAGCTCAGATAAGCGTTCTAAAACGTTGTCTTTAAATACGGCTTTGGTTTTGCCTAAGCCTCGCTCTGAATCATTAACCGCTTGCTCCAGTGCCTGAAGAATCTCCTCTTTACTTAAAGAGGTGAGCTTATAAACACGCGCTCGCGATAGCAGAGCGTTGTTAAGTTCAAACGAAGGGTTCTCTGTGGTCGCACCAATAAATGTTACAGTGCCGTCTTCAATATGAGGCAGAAAAGCGTCCTGCTGCGATTTGTTGAATCGGTGCACCTCGTCGACAAACAAGATGGTGCGGCGGCCAGTCAGCTTATTCTCGCGAGCTTTTTCAATCGCAAGACGTATCTCTTTAACACCCGAGGTCACCGCCGAAACACGCTCCACTTCCGCATTGGCATAATTTGCCGCCACTTCAGCCAGCGTTGTTTTACCGGTACCAGGAGGCCCCCACAAAATCATTGAGTGAATTTGTCCTGCTTCCAGAGCCTTACGCAATGGCTTACCGACACCCAATATGTGTTGCTGACCAATATACTGGTCAACGGTTTGCGGACGCATACGTGCGGCAAGGGGACGAAAATCTTCGTCCCCTGAAAAATCTAAAGAGTAGTTACTCACTGCACTAATTACCTAGATCCATCGTTAGTTACGTTGGTCATCAACTTCAACGCCGTCAGGCACATCAAATGTGAATCGATTCATTGCCGGCTTCTGTTGTTTTACATCATTAAAACTGAACAGACTTTTCTGACCATCTTGTTCTAATACATTAAAACCTTTTACCACACCTTTTTCATCAATCGTGATTTGAAATTGTCCCTGATTTGATTCAGCAGCCGTTGGTGTCAAGGTAAACACATCATTATCTTGTTCAACTTTGTAAGCATCCCAATCGCTGGTGCGGTTGCGAGTAAGCAATACAAATGGTGTCTGCTCCATCGCCTGTTCTTGGTTATAGATGGTGACCTGTTCGATAAATGGGCTGTAATACCAGAGAGATTCTCCATCAGAAACCAGCAAATTTTCATCTGGATCAAGTGTTTCCCAACGGAAAAGACTTGGGCGTGCGATATCCACTAGCCCACTACCATCCATAACGATTTCGCCATCTGGGCTGATCACTTGTTGTTCAAACTTGGCGCTGAACCCATCCGTCAGCGCAAGACGCTCACTTAAATTCTCTTTAGGTGTCGCCAATACAGAGAAACTACAGAATAAAAGAGCTAACCATTTTTTCATTGCTATTCGGCTCCTAGCCAATTGAAGTAAGGAAGTTATATCTAAGATTCTTCCTTGTTATGTCAACCTTGTGTCGAAAAAGTTCGAAGCTCGCCACTTTTAGCGCAAGTACCACAGTAAAAGAGGCTTAGTTTCCGCAACAGTGCTTAAACTTTTTACCACTTCCACATGGGCAGATTTCATTACGGCCGATGTCTTTATATGGATTTACGTTCTGAGTTTTTGTGCCAATCATGGCTTCATCTGCGGCCAAAGCGACTTCGTGAATCATCAGATCCAATTGCTTCACCATATTTTCAAGTTTTGGCAGATCACTAAAACCTGCCTGCTTCATCTGCTCATGAGTCTGTTCTTCGTCAATTACAAGCATCAGAGTGGTCAGCAGTGCTTGTAGCATGCGAATAGAACCATCTGACGTTGCCACTTCTTGCCATAACGGTTCAATAGCAGGCCATAAGGTCATAAAGCCTTCAGCAAAGTCCGCCAACGCTTCGTCAAAACCAACGTCTTGCTGCTCAAGCATCGAGAGCAAACCGTATTCGTTGAGCTTAAGCTCGTGATATTGAGCGTTGATTTGATCGGTAATCAGAGTCTTTAAAGTTTCAGCTTGGTCGCCAAATACTGAACTTAACCATGTTTCAGGATCTAAAGGCTTAGTTGCTAAGTTTGCAGCCAGAACAACACCTTCGATAAAAGCAGGTGATTCACTGCGCCCCACTGAACTTAAATTCACAAATTGATAACTCATTTAAACTCTTCTAGCTTTTGATAATTTTGATTGTTGCGGCATTATAACCTGAACTTTCCAATAAGTTCTCGTACGTATCACCCGAACTTTCTACGGATTATCTTCATCAACTCACATTTAGTGCCTTACGCGTATCTCGCAGACTAATCTAACAACGGTCTTAAGCGGATTTCGTGACTTTTCACCGCCATACCTCTACAATCTCGCCTCCATTTTAGACGGTAGTAATAAGATCTTAGTATGCGAGTTGTTTTAGGCCCGATGGAGGGCGTTTTAGATAGCCTGATGCGTGAAATGCTGACAGAAATCAATGATTATGATTTCTGCGTCACTGAGTTTGTGCGTGTCATCGACCAAACGCTTCCAGATCATATGTTCTATCGTCTCTGTCCGGAACTAAAGCAAGGCTCTGCGACTAAATCTGGTGTGCCTGTTAAAGTTCAGTTGCTTGGACAAGAGCCAGTTTGGATGGCAGAAAACGCAGTTCGCGCAGCAAGCCTAGGCGCATACGGTATCGACCTTAACTTTGGATGCCCAGCGAAAACCGTCAATAAGAGCAAAGGCGGCGCTGCTCTATTACAACAGCCTGAACTTATCTACCAAGTTGTCAAAGCATGTAGAGAGGCGGTTCCCGCGCACATCCCTGTTTCAGCCAAAATCCGTCTTGGATGGGAAAACCCTGATGACTGCTACGAGATCGTTGATGCTGTGTCCCAAGCCAAAGCCGATGAACTAACCATCCATGCTCGAACCAAAATGGGCGGCTATAAGGCAAGTGAAATCAAATGGGAATACATTGATAAGATCCGTCAGAAAACCTCTGTGCCGCTTATAGCGAATGGCGAAGTATGGAGCTATCAAGATGGTCAGGATTGTATCAAAACCACAGGTGTGGATTCCCTGATGGTATGCCGTGGTGCGCTTAACATTCCAAACCTAGGGAATATGGTGAAACATAATCACGTGCCGATGTCTTGGAATGACGTAGTGGAACTGCTGATTAAATACTCTGAATACGAAGTGAAGGGTGATAAAGCCAAATACTATCCAAACCGAGTGAAACAGTGGTTCTCCTATCTGCGTCAGGCTTATCCTGACGCAGCGGATCTGTTCAGAGAAATTCGTGTCAAAAATGACGTTGATGCGATGGTTGATCACTTAAAGCGCTACAGAGACGCGCTTTACGCCTAACCCCACCAATTAAAATACCAGTTTGTCTTTGCCCGTTGTTTTGGCTTGATATAGCTTCTCGTCTGCGATTTTGAACAGCTTATCGAAATCGCAGCCTTTGTCACTTTGTATAATCTCTACACCACCCGAAACAGTAAACCCATTCTCGACCACTTCTGAAGACTGACTAGTAATTGCCTCTTTGACACGCAGCATAATCTTTTTCAGAACGTCGCTATCATCGCCGGTTAAATAAACCACGAACTCTTCCCCACCGAAACGCGCTACAGCATCGGTATTACGAATACTTTTTTCTATTTGTTCGCCGAGATAGCAAATAACATCATCACCCACATCATGACCATAGGTGTCATTAATCGATTTAAAATTATCGATATCTAACACTGCTATGGACAGATATTGTTGATGAGTTTTTCCGCGCAAGAACTCTTCCATTCCCCTTCTGTTGAGAACGCCAGTCATAGGATCATGGGATGCTAAATCCGCGTAATAGCTTTTTTCAACTCGGGTGCCGAGATGTAATACGCCCATAACAGTCACTAAGTAACAAAGGAAAACTACCGCCAAACTCATGCTCGTCTCATTCACAAACTGCTTGAATTCGGTGCCCCAATCCCAGTAATAGTAAAGGTAATGATCCATGTTGGTGTAGCTAACTTCTAACTTGTGCGGCAAATAGACTGAACCATCTGTTGGCAGTGATTCCGTGCGAACTAACCTGATTTTCCCTGCTACAGGAGATAAATCACCGATAAGCTTATCAACGCTGACATCGAGTACAACCACACCTTTAAATACCGCGTTCTCAAAAACGGGCATTGCCAATGTCATGTTATTTCTTTGCATCAGCACTTCACTAAATGCACTCGGCCCTACGACAGAAATCACGTCTGGATTTTGTGATGCTTCTTGCCAGAAACTGCGTAGCCTGACGGTTTTTAATTGCTCTTGGGTGATACCTTGAATGGCTTCTTTAGGTGAAGAGATGATAAAGCCATGTTCATCGAGATAATGAACGCCGATAACATAATCATCGAGATCATGAAGAAATGAAATGATGGGAGCCAGAGTCACTTTCCTTAAGGCTAACTCAGTCACATCACTAGAGGCGTTACAATACTTTTCATCGCCTATCATCATATAACTGATGTTAATTGGCGGAGAGGAATGCGCGAGATTCTTAGTAATCATCAGCGACTCTTTTGGAGAGAGCTGGCAAACACCATTGACCACTTCCACATTAAAATCGGTCGCCTCTGTTAATGTGGACTCATAGTAACTGCTAAAACCGTAATCCAGTGCGACTAGTATTTTTCCCGCTCTTTGCAGCATGGCATTTACGTTTCGATATTCACTGGTAATCTGCTGGTTCAGCACCATTAAATACGAGTAAACCATCATCGACAAAATAGCGAAAACTAAAATCAGTGGTCCAAAAATAACGATTTTTTTATAGCTTTTCTTCGGTTGCATATACTTGCTTCGCACCAGTACCTAGTAAGGAAATCTTTTCAATCGACAGATTAGTACACTTAACACTTTTTTTATATGCATATTGTGTCGTTATTCTAAGCCGCAGCAACTCTTTTATGTGTATATCAATGGTGCAGCAGCGGCTTAGCGACCGGAGAAACCGAATTAAAGTAACTTATTCATTTTTATCATCAAACAATCAAGCGTTCTTGATTGAGCCCCAAAAATAGCCCTTGCTGCCAACTTCCACTGACAGGTTGCCCGACGTCACGTTCATTTCATTGCCGGACTTAGAACAAATGACCTTGCCACTTTCAACACCTAACTTCCAGATTGGAATGGAAATAGGCTGAGGAACATCAGAGGCGTTTATCACAACCAAGATAGCCTCTTCGCCATGGACTCGGGCATAAGCAATACAGCCATCTTGAGCATACAAAATCTGCAAAGCACCTTGTTGTAATGCCAAGTGATTTCTTCTCATTGCTACTAGCTTTTTGAATCGCTCTATTTGTTGAGAGTTTTGAATCTCTTCCCAAGGGAAACAACGACGATTATCAGGATCTAATCCACCTTGCAGATTCACCTCAGTACCATAGTAAATACATGGTGTACCAACCATGGTCATCAACAACACTAAACCTATTTCAATCAATGCATCCTCACCATTGACCAAGGTTGCCCAACGCATAGTATCGTGGCTGTCCAACTGATTAAGTTGTGCCAATTGATTAAGCCAAGGCACTTTCGCCTGAGCTTCAACAATCCACTCAACAAATTCCTCTGCGCTAATGGAAATAGGATCATAGGCTATATCTTTTCCTGTTAACCAAGCCCTGACAGGATGCGCAAAACCGTAGTAGTTCATCGCTCCGTCTTCTTGATCACCTTGAAGCCATTGTGTCGCTTCAAAGAAGTGTTCGCCTAAGACATAAGCTTGCTGATTCTCTTGTTTCACCGAATCGCGGAACTGTTTTACATAGTAGGCATTGTTGATGGCTCCTGAACCCTCACCTAGCATATGAATCACATCAAAACGCCATCCGTCAATCGAGTAAGGCGGGCGCAGCCAGTGTTTGATCACTGAATCCTTGGCCTGATAAATGTAATCACGTACCTCTTCGTTTAAGAAGTTCAACACGGGTAAATTTTCAACACCTTTCCAGCAAGCGTAGTGATTATTGGGGTCGAACAGATAATAGTTGCGATAAGGTGATTTCTCAGAGCAATACGCGCCATTGCCATAATGGTTGAAACGGTCAAACCAAGGATGTTCAGCAGAGGTATGATTGAACACGGCATCAAGCACAACCTTCATTCCACGCTGATGAATCTCAGCGCATAGCTGAGCAAACTCTTCGTTGGTTCCCAGATGAGGGTCAACATTGAAGTAATCCGTCGTATCATATTTATGATTACTCAATGAGGTAAAAATAGGATTCAGATAGACAGTAGTGATACCAAGTTGCTCTAGGTAATCTAACTTGCTTCTGACACCGGCTAAATCGCCACCATAGAATTCCAAAGAACCATGTGAGTTGTGAGAACTAACGGGCTCGCCCCACTGTTTAGCAATCACATTGCGTTTCCCGCCGCGAAAAGAATATTCATTTGTCTTGACGCTGATGTCAGGATTACCGTTGCAGAAACGGTCAGGAAATATCTGATAGAAAACTTGCTCGTTCACCCACTCAGGAGGCTGATACAAAGCGTCATACTTAAAATGATACTCTCGAGGTGGAATACGGTTATGCACACCTCTGGCATCTAGCCAATGTTGCGCACTGTCACTCAACATCTTAAACACATAGTGAGTAAGTGATTTATCCGGATTAACAGGGATGGTTGCGCTCCATTGGTTTAAGCGCCCTAACTTTCCACAGGGCTTCATTTCCACCAGTGATTCTTCGTTGTCCGGCTCATGTCTGACATACACTTTCTGATACAACTCAGACTCTGTGTTTAGGATCACTGTCAGTTGTCCATCTTGAAAAGATAAACCGTCGGATGTCTGGGCATGAAAAGCGAAAGGTAAGGACATGCTATTCCCTTAATAAATGATTCCTGTTGCTTGTTAACTTACCTCTTTGTTTAAAAAGAAAAATCCTCCTTACACAGTTAGCGTTTTGCGCATAGTGTAAGGAGGATCACGTTTAGTAGGATGAACTCGGGGATTAGTTCAGTAGCAAGCTATCGTCAGACAGTTCTTCACCACGAACTTTAGAGAACATCTCAAGTAGGTCAGGCACTTGCATGTTGGCACGTTGTTCACCAGATACATCCAGCACAATTTCACCTTGGTGAAGCATTACCGTTCTATCACCACACGCTAATGCGTCTTTCATTGAGTGAGTCACCATCATTACGGTCAGGTTAAACTCTTTAACGATTTTTTTGGTCAAATCGATAATGAAAGCGGCCATACGAGGATCCAGAGCTGCGGTATGTTCATCAAGTAACAATAACTTACTGTCTGAAAGTGTTGCCATCACAAGACTCACGGCCTGACGCTGACCACCAGAAAGCAAACCGATGTTATCACCAAGACGATCTTCCAAACCTAAGCCAAGAATACTGATTCGCTCTTGAAACAGTTTACGGCGATTGGTTGAAA
The DNA here is from genome assembly GCF_013041605.1 of Vibrio plantisponsor. Classification (GTDB taxonomy): domain Bacteria; phylum Pseudomonadota; class Gammaproteobacteria; order Enterobacterales; family Vibrionaceae; genus Vibrio; species Vibrio plantisponsor. Next base: position 11,124 of record NZ_JABEQC010000015.1, read on the forward strand.
GAGAATGTTTCCAACCACGACGTTTACCGCGCATGTACGCTAGTGCCATGTTCTCTTCAATAGTCAGAGCTCCACACGTACCCGCTAATGGGTCTTGGAATACACGCGCACAAAGGCTGGCACGTTGGTCAACACTGCGGCGAGTCACGTCAATATCATCGATATTAACTTTACCGCCGACCATAGGTGTTTCACCTGTTACCGCACCGAGCAGAGTTGATTTACCCGCACCATTCGAGCCGATAACGGTAAGAAATTGGTGCTCTGGCACTTTCAGATTCACACCTCTTAACGCACGGTTCTCAAGGATAGTGCCAGGATTAAATGTAACTTGAATATCTTCTAAATGGATCATAATGCTTCTCCTGACGCCTTAACCTGCTTAGATACTTCTAATTTCTTAGCAGGCCCACTACCCTTTTTTGGCTTTCGATTCCTTTTCATTTTCGGCATGATTAACGCCAGAGCAACAAGCACTGCAGTAACCAAGTTCAAATCAGATGCTTGCAGACCAAACATTCCCGAACTTAGTGCAAATGCAACAGCCAAACGATAGAGAACAGAACCTAGAATAACGGCAACGACAGCAACCCAAATTTTACGACCAGGAATCAGTGTTTGCCCCAAAATAACAGCAGCCAGACCAACGACTATGGTACCGACACCAGAAGTCACGTCCGCAAAGCTGTTGGTTTGTGCAAATAAAGCACCAGCAAAACCTACAAAGCCATTTGACAGTGCTAAGCAGAAATAAGTGTAGAACGCTGTGCTTGCGCCTTGCGCAGCAACCATACGAGCATTTACGCCTGTGGCGCGAAGCCCCAAGCCAAAATCACTGTTGAGTAGACGAACAACAAACAGAGCAGAAATAAGCACCAACACCGCTACAACCAAAGGACGAATAAGCATTGGATCGCCCATCGATTCAAATGGTGTCAGGATCGTATCTTCACCTAGCAAAGCTAAGTTAGGACGTCCCATAATGCGGATGTTAATGGAGAACGCAGCAATCATAGTTAGGATTGATGCTAATAGATGAAGAATTCCGCAACGAACTGTCAAAAACGCCGTTACCCATCCCGTTGCAGCACCAGCAATAATAGCTAAGCCAGTCGCGATCCATGGGTCAATACCAGAAACAATCGCGGTTGCAGCTACAGCAGCACCCATAGGGAAACTACCATCAACGCTCAAATCTGGGAAATCAAGAACTCGGAAAGTCAGGTAAACACCCAGTGCCACCAGACCGTAGATAAGGCCAACCTCTAAGGCGCCAAAAAAGGCAAAAGCAGACATACAAACTCCCTTCTCTGCTTAATCAAGTTGGCGTATTGCTACGCCAACTCTTTTAACAATGGTTCTATTTAACGCTTGTTGCGCGATCCATAACGGACTTAGGAATTTCCAGACCTAGCTTCTCAGCCGCAGTCTTGTTAATCACTAAATCAGAACCTTTAGCAACTTTAACATCCAAAGAACCAGGAGCAGCACCTTCTAGGATAGCAGCAACGTAATCCGCAGTTTGAACGCCGATTTGGTAGTAGTCGAAGCCAAGGCTAGCAACTGCACCACGCTCTACATAAGATGTAGCAGCGCCAAACACAGGTGTTTTAGCTTGGTTTGCAGCAACGATCATACCTTCAATTGCACTGGCAACTGTATTGTCAATCAGAGCGTAAATAACGTCTGATTTTGCAGAGATTGCTTGTGTCGCAGACTGTACGTCCGCACTTTTCAGAGCAGTAGCTTCAACCAGAGTAATGCCGTGTTTTTGTGTTGAAGCTTTTAGTAGCTCCATCAAGCTCACAGCGTTAGCTTCACCCGGGTTGTAAACCACACCAATTGATTTCACGTTTGGCATGATTTCTTTAATTAGCTCAACGTGTTGCTCAACTGGAGAAAGATCAGAAAGACCAGTAACGTTCTTTCCTGGCTGTTCCATTGAAGAAACCAGTTTAGCGCCTACAGGGTCTGTCACCGCAGTAAATACAACTGGAATGTTTTTAGTTGCTGACACTAGAGCTTGAGCCGTTGGTGTTGCAATACCAACAAGCACATCCGGATTTTCACCTACAAATTGACGCGCAATTTGTACTGCAATAGCTGGGTTACCTTGCGCTGTTTTGAAATCAAATTCTAGGTTTTTGCCCTCTTCATAGCCTTTTGCTTTTAGGCCATCAAGTAGACCTTGACGTGTTGCATCGAGTGCAGGGTGTTCTACGATCTGTGAAACCGCAACTTTAGCGGTTTTAGCCATAATGCTGTGGGAAGAAAGTAATGCAGCTCCGGCTAGAACGGCGGTAGCAATGACCTTGCTTGCTTTCATCTTAACTCCTTGATTTAAAGCATATAGTAATGTGATGTTGTGTGGTGTTTTTTAGTTATTGTGCAATTAGCATGCACTTATGGACATTATTACCAGTAACTATGCGTAAAGGGAAGAAACATTTAACAGCGAAATAACAAAAAGAGAGGAAGAAACAGTATCTTGTGCTTGGTGGCTAAATGAGGACAAATAACGGCTATTTTTTACTCATTTAAAAGCGACTGTAACAGTAGTGAGCAGGGCTGCATATCGGCAATAAAAAAGGCTCTAATCGATGAATTAGAGCCTTAAAAATTCGTTTAGTTAAAACCAGCGTTCTAAAGCAGTTTTATCAAGCTGACGGAATGCACGATTAAGTACCATTGCCAGCTCTTTGTATCGAGGCTTCGATTTTATCGGTTCGAGAGCAGAACCTGTTTCAACAATTTTTGCATGAATTTCGCGATACCAACCTGCAAGCGCAGGCGGCAACTGAGTATTCGCCCTATTACCTAACCACCACATACCTTGCAACGGTAAGCTAATAGCAAACAACGCAACGACAACCGCTTGTGGCATAGCTTGAACGTTTTGGAAACTCATTTGAGTTAACACGCTAATAGCGGCGACAGCTGGCATGACTTTGATGCCAAAACGCGTCGCTTTAATGATTCGCGATTCTGGAAAAAGCAAATTCAACTCTTTCCGCATAGGCCAAACTTGCATGTATTTCTGGCCGTCTTTCAAGCTGTGGATGATTCCGACACGATTACTCATACCACTTCCTCACTCTCAGTTATCGCCTCTTTGGGCGAATTCGCTAAAAAATAGTTGAATAGTTCAACGAATAACGTAAAAATTTGATAAAAGCTAATATAGTTTCAAATTTTTTTTGTTATATTACCCCATTATCGCTATCCTTTGCGGACTCTCAATCTCATTGTTGCCCTTATTTACAATTTAGGCAACTTTAAGACTAATCTGCAAGGAAAGCAGCAGACGATTTCAATGACGAAGTCACGTCTCTAGATAAGGAAGTTAAAGCTTTATTGATTAAGATTAGTACCAATTGCCTATGCATCTACTATTCTTGTCATTGATTTTGTCCTAACCGATTATTACAGGTAGTCACACATGTCTAAGCTAGTTTTAGTTTTAAACTGCGGTAGTTCTTCACTTAAATTCGCTGTTGTCGATGCACAAAATGGCGACGAGCACCTTTCTGGTCTTGCAGAATGTTTACACCTTCCAGAAGCGCGTATCAAGTGGAAACTTGATGGTAAGCACGAAGCACAACTAGGTGAAGGCGCTGCTCACGATGAAGCTCTTTCTTTCATCGTAGAAACTATTCTTGCTTCTAAGCCAGAACTTGCGGCACAACTTAAAGCTATCGGTCACCGTGTTGTACACGGCGGCGAAAAGTTCACTAAATCTGCTCTAATCGACGATGCTGTTCTTCAAGGTATTCAAGACTGTGCAACTCTAGCACCGTTACACAACCCAGCACACATCATCGGTATTAAAGCTGCTCAGAAAGCTTTCCCAGCACTGAAAAACGTTGCTGTATTCGATACTGCTTTCCACCAAACTATGCCTGAAGAAGCGTTCCTATACGCACTTCCATACAAACTATACAAAGAGCACGGTGTTCGTCGTTACGGCATGCACGGTACTTCTCACCTATTCATCGCTCGTGAAGCAGCTGAACGTCTAGGTAAACCAGCAAACGAACTAAACATCATTAACTGTCACCTAGGTAACGGTGCATCTGTTTGTGCAATTAAGAACGGTGAATCAGTTGATACTTCAATGGGTATGACTCCTCTTGAAGGTCTAGTAATGGGTACTCGTTGTGGTGATATCGATCCTGCGATCATTTTCCACCTACACGACGCTCTAGGTTACTCAGTTGAGCAAATCAACAACATGCTGACTAAAGAGTCTGGCCTTCTAGGTCTAACTGAAGTGACTTCTGACTGTCGTTTCGTTGAAGACAACTACGGCGCTAAAGAAGAAGCAACTCGTGCGATGGACGTATTCTGTCACCGCCTAGCTAAATACGTAGCTGGTTACACAGCTAGCCTAGACGGTCGTCTAGACGCTATCGTGTTCACTGGTGGTATCGGTGAAAACTCTGCACCAATCCGTGAAATGGTTCTTAACCGTCTAGCTATCTTCGGTATCGAAGTAGACAGTGAAGCAAACCTGAAAGCACGTTTCGGCGGCGAAGGTGTTATCACTACTGCTGACAGCCGTGTACCAGCGATGGTTATCTCAACCAACGAAGAGTTGGTGATTGCTGAAGACACCGCAACTCTAGCAGGTCTTTAAGTTTCTAACTGGCTAACCTAACGGTTAGCCAGATTTCTATAGGGGCTTCGTTAATATTCACTCTTGAATCTTTAACTAGGCTTTATTTCAATCCAATCTATCTCTTAGATTGCATCCAATAGTTTGAGGTACTTTACAGATGTCCCGTACTATTATGCTTATCCCTATCAGTGCTGGCGTGGGTTTAACCAGTGTGAGCATGGGTATTTTACGCGCTATGGAGCGTAAAGGCGTAAACGTTTCTTTCTACAAGCCTATTGCTCAACCACGTAGTGGTGAAGATCAACCAGATCTGACTTCAACGATTATCGGCCGTAACAGCGATATTAAGATTGCTGAACCACTTTCTATGTCTACAGCTGAAACGCTTATCGGCTCAGAGAAAATGGATGAGCTGCTAGAAACTATCGTTGAGCGTTACAACCAGATCAATAAAGACTCTGAAGTAACTTTGATTGAAGGTTTGGTTCCAACTCGTAAACACCCATTCGCTAACCAAGTGAACGCTGAGATTGCAGCTACACTTGGCGCTGAAATCGTGTTCGTTGCAACGCCTGGTACTAACAACCCAACACAGTTGAAGGAGCGTATTGAAATCGCTTGTTCAAACTTTGGCGGTACTAAGAACAAGAACATCAAAGGTGTTATCATCAACAAGCTTAATGCTCCTGTTGATGAAGCTGGTCGTACTCGCCCAGATCTGTCTGAAATGTTCGATGACGCAGACAGTGCGATTCAAACAAACCTTGAAGTGATGCAGATCTTCAATACTAGCCCTATTCGTGTTCTAGGTTGTGTGCCTTGGAACATTGAACTGATCGCGACGCGCGCTATCGATATGGCTAAGCACCTAAATGCAGAAATCATTAATGCTGGTGAAATCAAAACTCGCCGTATTAAGAGCATCACCTTCTGTGCACGTTCAATTCCTCACATGATTGAGCACTTCAAACCAGGTTCTCTGCTAGTAACTTCTGCAGACCGTCCTGACGTAATCGTTGCGGCTTCTCTTGCAGCAATGAACGGTGTTGAGATTGGTGCTGTACTTCTTACTGGTGGTTACGATATCCCTTCAGAAATCGTTGACCTATGTAAACCTGCATTTGACTCTGGCTTACCAATTTTCAAAGCGCAAGGTAACACTTGGCAGACTTCTCTGAACCTACAGAGCTTCAGCCTAGAAGTTCCAGCTGACGATAAAGAGCGTATCGAGTTCATCAGTGAACACGTAGCTAGCCACATTGACGGCCCTTGGATTGATTCTCTATCTGAAGGTACTCAAGGTATCCGTCGTCTAAGCCCTCCAGCATTCCGTTACCAGTTAACTGAATTTGCTCGTCGCGCAGGTAAACGTATCGTTCTTCCTGAAGGTGACGAACCACGTACAGTGAAAGCGGCAGCAATCTGTGCTGAACGCGGTATCGCAACGTGTGTGCTTTTAGGTAACCCTGACGAAATCCGTCGTGTTGCTGCACAACAGGGTGTTGAGCTAGGCGCTGGCGTTGAAATCATTGATGCGGATTCAGTTCGCGAAAACTACGTAGCTCGTTTAGTTGAACTACGTGGCGCGAAAGGTATGACTGAAGTTGTTGCTCGTGAAAAATTGGAAGACTCTGTTTTCCTAGGCACTATGATGCTTGAAGCGGACGAAGTTGACGGCCTAGTATCTGGTGCTGTTCACACAACTGCGAATACTATCGTTCCTCCGTTCCAAATCATTAAGACTGCACCAAATGCGTCTATCGTATCTTCAATCTTCTTCATGCTTCTGCCTGATCAAGTATTGGTATACGGTGACTGTGCAATCAACCCAGATCCAACGGCTGAACAGCTAGCGGAAATCGCTATCCAATCGGCTGACTCTGCGGCTGCGTTTGGTATCGACCCACGTGTTGCAATGATCTCTTACTCTACTGGTGAATCTGGTAAAGGTGCAGACGTTGATAAAGTACGTGAAGCAACTCGTATTGCTCAAGAGAAACGTCCAGATCTTATTATTGACGGCCCTCTACAATACGATGCAGCAATCATGGAAAACGTAGCAGCTTCTAAAGCTCCTAATTCTCCAGTTGCAGGTAAAGCAACAGTATTCGTATTCCCAGACCTAAACACAGGTAATACGACATACAAAGCGGTACAACGTTCAGCAGACCTAGTATCCATCGGTCCTATGCTACAAGGTATGCGTAAGCCAGTTAACGACCTTTCTCGTGGTGCGTTAGTTGACGATATCGTGTACACAATTGCTCTTACCGCTATCCAAGCAGACCAAGAAGCAAAATAGTCTTAATTTGAGCATTGCTTAGATACATATAACAAAAACCGCATCCTAAAGATGCGGTTTTTCTTTTAGGGCTTTCAACTTAAAAGTTATCTCTACCGTGCGGTGATTTTAAATCCAATTCGGGTCCTACAGGCACTACTTGCGTTGGATTGATACTTGTATGACTGAAGTAGTAATGTCGTTTGATATGGTAAAAGTCCGTGGTCTCTTTTACTCCCGGAACTTGGTATAGTTCTTTCAAATAACCATTCAAATTTGGATAATCTGCAATTCTCTTTTTGTTGCACTTAAAATGGCCAACATATACCGAGTCAAAGCGGATAAGAGTGGTAAACAAGCGCCAGTCTGCCTCTGTGATGCTAGAGCCCGCCAGATATCGATTATGAGCCAGATGTGCATCCACTTTGTCTAATGCTTCAAACAAAGACTCATACGCTTCTTCATAGGCTTCCTGAGTCGTTGCAAAGCCACAGCGATAAACACCATTGTTAATGTTTGGATAGATATAGTCGTTCCACTCATCGATAACATTGCGCAGTGCATCAGGATAGTAATCGACGTGATTATCAGTTAACTCATTAAACGCGCGGTTAAACATGCGAATAATTTCAGACGATTCGTTACTTACAATGGTTTGAAGTTTCTTGTCCCACAACACAGGTACCGTAACGCGGCCTGAATAGTCAGGTTTCGCTTGGGTATAGATTTGGTGAAGCTTAGTGTGCCCAAATAAAGGTTCAGGAATGCCAAATTTCCAACCGTCATGGAGCATGTCTGGGCAAACAATGGTGACATCGATAATATCTTGCAGTTGCTTGAGCTCGCGAAAAATCAATGTCCGGTGAGCCCAAGGACAAGCCAAAGAGACATACAAGTGATAACGACCAGCTTCGGGTGAAAACTTGGCGTCAGGGCGATTGTCTATCCAATCACGAAATCCTGCATCTTCTCGAATGAATCTTCCATCGCTGCTTTTTGTGTCGTACCAAACATCATGCCAGACACCTTCAACTAATTTACCCATTACTCACCCCTTCACTAATTCTTACGTCTGGGAGTCATTATAGTTGATGGAGCTGAATACTCACCCGAAGGGTTTTGGCTTAGTCATTCGAAATTTTTGAAGGTTTCTAGGGCACAAAAAAAGCGCGACTCAAAAAGAAGCCGCGCTTATGCCCGTCACAGGCTGAATTTACATCTCAACGTGTAAGCACGAAACTGCATGAGTATCACTACCCTGAATTTGTGGCTTAGTTTGAGCGCAGATCTCTGTCGCTTGAGGACAACGAGTTCTGAAAACACATCCCGATGGCGGGTTGATTGGTGAAGGCAGGTCGCCTTCGAGCATTTGGATCGTTTTTGCACGTTCCAGCTTTGGATCTGGAATCGGCACAGCCGACATCAATGCTTTAGTGTATGGGTGTTTAGGGTTTGCAAATAGTGCTTCAGATTCACCAAGCTCTACTGCATTACCTAAATACATTACCAATACACGGTCAGAAATATGTTTCACTACTGACAAGTCGTGCGCGATGAATACTAGGCTTAACCCTAGCTCACGTTGCAGTTGTTGCAGCAGGTTAACAACCTGAGCCTGAATCGATACGTCGAGTGCAGATACTGGTTCATCACAGATAATCATCTTTGGATTCAGAATCAATGCGCGGGCAATACCGATACGCTGACACTGACCACCAGAGAACTCATGCGGGTAACGGTTGATCACGTTCGGTAGTAGACCTACTTTCGCCATCATCTCTTTCACACGGTCTTTCACTTCTTGCTTAGAAAGCTCTGGATAGAAAGTCTGTAGTGGCTCAGCAATGATGTCCCCGACTGTCATACGTGGGTTCAATGATGCAAGTGGGTCTTGGAAAATCATCTGAATCTCTTTACGAGTTTCACGACGCTTCACCTCTTGCATACGAGTCAAGTCTTGGCCTAGCCAAACCACTTCACCCTCAGTCGCTTGTACCAAGCCGATGATTGCACGAGCAAATGTCGATTTACCACAGCCTGATTCACCTACAACGCCTAGAGTTTCACCTTCGTAAAGGCGAACATTAACGCCATCAACCGCTTTCAGTTTTACAGGTTTAGCCCAAGGCCATGCTGATTTAGTCGCAATGTCAAAGTGTACTTTTAGCTCTTTAACATCTAACAGTAATTTCTTATCTACACTCATTTCGTCCAAGTCTCCCAGTCAGAAAAACATGCGCGTTGACGATCATTGCCAAATGGCGTCAGGATCGGCGCTTCACGTTTACAGCGGTCCATTACGCGATGACAGCGTTCTTGATAAGGACAGCCCGGTGGCAGACGAAGTAAGTTTGGCGGGTTACCCGGAATGGTTGGTAACACATCACCTTCAGTATCCAAACGAGGAATTGCTTTCAACAAGCCTTCCGCATATGGGTGACTTGGTTGATAGAAAATCTCATCAACCGTACCGTATTCCATTGTGCGGCCAGCGTACATTACAAGCACTTTGTCACAAGAACCTGCAACCACACCCAAATCGTGAGTGATCATGATGATTGCCGTGTTGAATTCAGATTTCAGTTCATTCAGAAGATCCATAATCTGAGCCTGAACCGTTACGTCTAGTGCGGTTGTCGGTTCATCAGCAATCAACAGTTTAGGGCGACATAGCAGAGCCATCGCAATCATTACACGCTGACGCATACCGCCCGAGAACTCATGCGGATACATTGTGATACGTTTGCGAGCTTCCGGAATTTTAACTGCTTCCAGCATGCGAACAGACTCTTCAAACGCTTCTGCCTTGCTCATACCTTTGTGCAGCATTAACACTTCCATCAACTGGTCGCTAACCTTCATATAAGGGTTAAGCGACGTCATCGGGTCTTGGAAGATCATTGCAATTTGTTCTGCGCGAACTTTATTCAGCTCTTTTTCAGGCAAGTTTAGAATTTCCTTACCTTCAAACTTTGCGCTACCAGAAATGATACCGTTCTTAGCCAAAAGGCCCATGATTGAGAATACAGTTTGAGATTTACCCGAACCAGATTCACCAACGATACCTAATGTCTCACCCTGATTCAGTGAGAAGTTCAAATCGTTTACTGCGGTAACAATACCATCTTGGGTAGTGAACTCTACACGCAGGTCTTTGACATCTAATAAAGCCATTACTACTTCCTCAATTCTTATCTGTCTTTTGGATCCAGCGCGTCACGTAGACCGTCACCCACATAGTTAAAGCAGAACAGTGTGACCACCATGAACGCCGCAGGGAAGCCAAGCTGCCATACTGCAATTTCCATTGTGTTTGCACCTTCTTGCAATAGTGCTCCCCAGCTAGTCATAGGCTCTTGAACACCTAAACCAAGGAAAGATAAGAACGATTCCGTCAGAATCATGCTTGGAATCAGTAGCGTTGAGTAAACTGCAACAATACCTAATACGTTTGGAACGATATGACGAGTAATGATCTTCCAGTTACTTACACCACAAACGTGTGCCGCTTCGATGAACTCTTTGCTGCGAAGGCTCAGCGTTTGACCACGTACAATACGTGCCATATCAAGCCATGCAATAGCACCAATAGCGACAAAGATCAGAACGATATTACGCCCAAAGAAGGTTACCAATACGATAACCAAGAACATGAATGGTACTGCGTATAGGATTTCAAGAATACGCATCATGATACGGTCAACACGACCACCGATGAAACCAGACGCTGCGCCGTAAAGCGTACCGATCAATACTGCAACCAGTGCGCCCATGACACCAACCATCAGCGAGATTCGGCCACCGATCAAAGTACGAACGTAGATATCACGACCTAAACTGTCAGTTCCAAACCAATGCTCTGCATTTGGTGCAACGTGCATTGCATACCAGTCAGTATCGTCATAAGTAAAAGGAGCAATCATTGGCAGGAAAATAACCGCCAACGTCATCAGCATGAGAATAAATAAACTCACCATCGCTGCTTTATTTCGCATAAAGCGGATACGAGCGTCCTGCCACAGGCTGCGACCCTCGATTTCAAGATTTTCGGAAAACTTTTCAATCGCTTCCAGATTTTCTTTTTTCGTCAACATAGTAATACTTCCTTAGTAACGAATTTTCGGATCAATCGCTGCCAACAAGATATCTACAATTGCGTTGAACAGGATAAATAAGAAACCAATAAGAATGGTTACACCCATTACCAGAGAGTAGTCACGGTTAAATGCCGCGTTTACGAACAACTTACCAATACCCGGAAGACCAAAGATGGTTTCGATAACAACCGAACCAGTAATGATACCTACGAACGCAGGTCCCATATAAGAAACAACAGGCAACATAGCAGGTTTCAACGCGTGCTTAACAACGATGTATGGATAGCTCAACCCTTTTGCTCGCGCAGTTCGAATGAAGTTACTGTTTAGAGTTTCAATCATCGAACCACGTGTAATACGTGCAAACGTTGCTACGTATAGCAGAGACATACCAAGAACTGGCAGGGCCATATACTTGAAGGACCCGTCTAACCAGCCCCCTGCAGGGAACCAACCTAAATTAATAGAGAAAATGTAAATCAATACTGGTGCGAGAACGAATGAAGGCATTACGACGCCAATCATAGCCGTAGCCATAATTGAGTAATCTAGCCAAGTGTTTTGCCTTAAGGCGGCAAGTGTCCCGACCGTTACACCCATAATTACTGTGAAGATGAAAGCGGCAAAACCTACTTTCGCTGACACAGGAAGGGCTGCAAAAATCAACTCGTTTACCGAGTAATCAAGGTACTTGAATGAAGGACCGAAATCGCCTTGTAAAACGTTGGTCAGATAAGTGGTGTACTGCTCTAATACAGGCTTATCAAGTCCATATTTCGCTTCGATGTTCGCCATTACTTCTGGCGGTAAAGCGCGCTCGCTTGAGAAAGGGTTTCCTGGTGCGAAACGCATGAGAAAAAACGACACTGTAATCAACACCAACATAGTTGGGATTGCTTCCAGAACTCGTCTAATAATGAATTTAAACATAAACTCACTCTTCCAGTCTGTGACTATTTAAAACAAAAAAATACTGCATGTACCATCCGCGAACCTCAAGCACATGCAGAATATTACTTAATTATAGTTTTATAGCTTTGCTAATTTATTCAGCTTTGATGTACAGATCTTTTGAGTAGATCTTTTCTTCTGCGTTGTTCGCAGGGAAACCGCCTACTTTTGGAGATAGTAAACGAGTCTTAACATACTGATAAATTGGAGCGATTGGCATTTCTTTCGCCATTAGAGCTTCTGCATCTGCGTAAAGCTTTTGACGTTCTTCTTCAGAAGTAGAAGTCAGAGCTTTATCGATGATTGCATCGTACTCTTTGTTGCCCCAGTGTTGACCACCAGTAGTGTTGTTACTTGTCATCAAAGTTAGGAATGAAGACGCTTCGTTGTAGTCACCACACCAACCGGCACGAGCAACTTCGAAGTCACCTTGGTCTTTAGAAGATAGGTAAGTTTTCCACTCTTGGTTTTCTAGAGTGACATCTAGACCCAAAGTTTTCTTCCACATAGAACCAATCGCTACAGCAACCTTCTTGTGGTTTTCTGAAGTGTTGTATAGAAGAGTGAACTTAAGTGGGTTGTCTTTACCATAACCAGCTTCAGCAAGTAGACGAGCTGCTTCTTCGTTACGTTCTTTCTGAGTCATTTTGCCGTAAGCAGGCATAACTGGGTTGAAACCAGAAGTGATCTCAGGCGTTAGGAAGTATGCTGGTTTCTGGCCTTGACCCATGATTGCATCGCTAACAATGTTACGGTCAATCGCGTAAGAAATCGCTTTACGAACACGAACGTCATCAAATGGCTTTTTCTTGGTGTTGAAAGAGTAGTAGTAAGAACATAGGTTACCCACTACAGAAACGAATTCAGGGTGCTCTTTCTTAAGACGACGGAAATGCTCTACTGGCACTTCATAGCTGATATCGATCTCACCCGCTAGGAAGCGGTTCATTTCAGCAACTTGGTTTTCGATCGGAAGGAAAGTTACTTTATTGATAACTGTGTGCTCGTTATCCCAGTATTGTTCGTTACGTTTAAGAACTAAACGCTCGTTCACAACCCAGTTTTCAACTACATAAGCACCGTTACCAACGAAGTTTTCAGGTTTGGTCCATTGATCACCAAACTTCTCAACTGTCGCTTGATTAACTGGTTTCATTGTTGTGTGACCAGTCATCATAACGAAATATGGAACCGCAGAGTCTAATTCCACAACAAGAGTGTTTGCGTCTTTAGCGTATACGCCTAGCTCACTCTTGTCTTTTTTCCCTGCTACGATGTCTGCTGCATTCTTCATCTGGGTCATTTCCATGTACCAAGAGTATGGAGAAGCAGTTGCTGGATCAACAGCACGTTGCCAGCTGTATACGAAATCTTGTGCAGTTACAGGTTCGCCGTTAGACCACTTAGCGCCTTCACGAATATGGAAAGTGAACGTTTTGTTGTCTGATGTTTCCCAACGGTCTGCTACGCCAGGAATAACCTTACCGTCAGCGTCTTGGTTTACCAAGCCTTCTAGCAGGTCACGAATAACGTGTGATTCTGGAACACCTTGAGATTTGTGCGGGTCGATAGTAGCGACTTCTGTACCGTTACCACGAACAATCTCTTGCACTGGAGCTAGCTTAGTACCTGCTGGCACGTTTGCAGCAAAAGCTGTAAGAGAAGTTGTAGCCACCGCAAGGCCAGCACCTAGTAAAAGTGCTTGTGTGATTTTGTTCTTATACATCTGTATAAACTCCAAGTTTTATTTTTGCATCCATGACTTCTTTGTATTTCGGCTAGAACGGCTAACCTAAAAGACGATGGAATAGACTATATTTTCGTCATTTTCCATACAAAGAATGCGGCAAACATTATCAAGCATTGAAGCAATTTGCCATAAAATCAGAATAAAAAGAGATTATATTCTTATCAATACTGAATAATTAGACATAAAAACCAATACAAACCACAGTTACAGGACAACAATGGAAAGTAATCCTTTACATTAGATTTAAATATCGATTTATCTAGCTAAAACCGCATTCTCAGCATCTTGCACTAGAAAATACCAAGATATTTAACATTTTGTGCACAATCATAGGGAGGTTGTGTGATTTTCATCTCATCAGACAAGAAGGATTTGTGAGCAACCTCACTCGTTTGCACTAACATAGACACAAACGCCCAATTTAAGCGCATATGAAACCTCATCGTCTGTGCAAAATAGTTATGCAGAACCTTACTCTGCAACTACATGCGTCAAATATTGGTGATATCTTCAGCTACTTCGAATCAGCTCAGCCAAACTGGTCAAACGGCGTTTTGAATCCTTAACGTATGGATTATTGGTATCCCACGCATAGCCCGCCAATATTGAACAAATCATCTGTTTGATTCGTGAGTTAGGCTTTTCATAGTAGATGACATCTTGAAGCGTGCCGTCGTACCAACCTTCGACATAAGTCCTGAACGCATTTACACCAATCATCAGTGGTGTTTCATAATCACGTTTCCAGTCAACGCTTTCACCTTTTAACTGACGAACTACACACTGAGCAGCGATTTGTGCTGATTTCATAGCAATAGTCACGCCAGAAGAAAACACTGGATCTAAAAACTCACCGGCATTCCCTAACAGAGCGTAATGTTGAGTCGCCAAATGCTTCACATTGGCGGAATAGCCTTTCAGCTCACCTGCCGCATTCGGAAACTCTGCATTCTCAAGTAGCAATGCCAGATGTGGCTCTTCGCCAGCCAGTTGCTTTATCGCCTCGATTTTGTCTTCAGCATAACCTTCAAAAAACTCTGGTGTTGCAACCACACCAATGGAACAAACGCCATTTGAGAATGGAATGAGCCAATACCAAACGTCAGCATGCTGGGGATGAACAGATATAAGAATCTTATCTCTGTCATAGAGATGTTTATCGGCATCTATATGATCGATTGTGTGGGTAAAAATGGCTTTGCGAGCAGGCAAACAAGAAGGCTCTTCAAGATTTAACAGTCTCGGTAACACTCGACCAAATCCGCTAGCATCTAACACGTAAGAGGTTTGAAGTTGATAGCTCTTTCCATGTTCATCCTCCACCGTAAGCAGCGAATTCGACTCATCAAACTCTATGCTTTTCACTTCATGCTGGTAGCGAATTTCAACCCCTTGGCTTTGAGCACTATCGGCGAGAACTTTATCGAAGCTGGCTCTTTGCACCTGGAACGTGGTACCTGGGCCTGGAGTAAACTTGTTGCGAAAATCGAACTCTGTGTAGACTCCATTTTTGCGAAAAGATGCGCCGTTTTTAAACTGAAAACCAGCTTCCTCCACCGCTTGTAGCATACCCGCAGCCTCTACTACTTCCATACACGCGGGTAACAGGCTCTCTCCGATAGAGAAGCGAGGAAACTGCATTTTCTCAAGCACTAAAACATCGATACCTTGCTTGTTAAGCAAAGCTGCGGCCGTCGAACCAGACGGCCCCGCGCCAATAATAACGACTTGACGTTGCTGTATATCCATTACAATTATTCTCTGATTATTATTTTTACTTTGCTTTTAGTTCTAACAACGTATGCCCCAGACCAATGTGATCTGTACGTTCCACCACTTCTAGGCCAGCTGCATCAACGATCTCAAGAAAATCATCACTGCGATAAAAACGGCTATTACCATTTGCCAAGCAGGTAAAATAAAGCGAGGTAGCGTTCAAGCTGTAGGAAGCCGCATCATATTTCTGCGCATCCCAGAATAGCTCCAAAATATACACTTTTGAATCTGGTTTTAGCTGCTGTTTGACTCTTTGTAGAATGCTTAGAATTTCCATTGGCGAAAAACAGTCTAAAAACTGACTCATCCACCACACATCGGCTTGTTCTGGCAAAGCTTGGCTCTTATCCAACATGTTAGCTGGATAACCCTTTATACGTTGCGAAAAACCATTTTCTTCGGCATTTTTTAGTGCCATTTCAAGCTGTTGAGGAAGGTCAACAATCGTCACTTGAACATCTTTATCGTAGTGACAGCACTGCATCGCCCATTTACCTGTGTTGCCACCAATATCAACCAGAGTTTTAGGCTTGGAAGCAAAGACACGTTCAAGAAGGATCGGAAACGAACGATCTGAGTAAAAATGGTCGAACTGGAACCAGCTCTGCTTTGCTTTTTCAGGCAAACGAGAAAGACCTTGATAAATGGTTTCCCATTCGCCCAGCTCTTTAAGACCAGCGGGTTTACCTTCGGTAATAGACTCGGTTAGATGCATCATAGCGGCGTAACAAACATCTGCGGTGAAATCCATGTTTGCTTGAGTCATGCCGTCATGAAGAATGAAATGACCCAGATTTGCCAATATGTAATTGGGCTTTTGCCACAACACGATGTTGGCACTGATCGCCATATCCAGAAGAACTTTGACACCGTACTCAGATACACCCGTCGCTTTGGAAAGAGATTCAGCGCTCGCGCCTTGCGAACCCGCTTTATCCAATTCCATTAAAATACCTAAATCACGCAATGTACGTGCGGTATGAAAAATAATTGGCGCAAAAGATAACTTTTGCGCCTCGGTTTTCGCTTCTAGAGCGTTATAAGGGTCTTGTTTTTGTTCAAACACGAAAAAGCCTAATTAGATTTATTTGAAACTATTTTACTGACGCTCTAGCTAACTGTTTCTGAATATCGACATTCAGATTATTAACCCAGCGATTGTAATTACGGTGAATATTGCCGCCACCCGCTTTCAAATTCACAGAACCGACGTAGATGATGGAATAATATTTGTCACTATAAGGAATACGAATTTCCGCGCTATGATCTCGAGCCACTAGTTTGGCAGTTAATTCCGTTGGAGTGCTGTTTGAAATCACCCAACCTCTATTAGTTGCAGCAACAACAATCGCTGCTTTTACTTCATCGCTTTGAAGATTATAAGCAACAGGAGTATTCTCAACGTTCATGATTGGTTGAACGCGCCCACAGCCAGCTAAAAGAACAACTAACATAATCGAAATCGTATATTTTATTGCTTTCATTGCATTTCCTTGCTTTGATTGGGGAATTTTTATAAACGAGCATAGTATTTAATGTGCTCAACAACAAATCAATACGTTATGTCAAATCAGTTGCATTTAATCTCATTTAATATCGATGCTTGGTCAGCAAACAGTTTGGGTATCTCAGATTTGTCTGATTGGCAACAATGGTCCCAAAACCATCAATGGCCAGAAGATGAAACCATCGAAGCCGGTCTCATCCCTGCGATGATGCGCCGCCGCATGAGCCCTCTGAGTAAACTGGCGGTTCAAACGGCTATCCATCTTCTGCAGGAAGAATCCATTGATTACTTGGTTTTCTCAAGTCGTCATGGTGAACTGCGTCGAAGTGCTGAGTTAATTCGGAATATTCTTGCGGGTGAAGAAGCGTCGCCAATGAATTTTTCTCAATCGGTACACAACACAGCGGCAGGTTTATCAACCATTGCAACAAAACAAGCTATTCCAGTGACTTCTATTGCTGCTGGCGACAACACTTTTCACAGCGCACTTATCGAAGCTTGGATCTATCTCAAGCAAAATCCCAACGCTAAGGTATTACTGGTCGATTTTGATGAACCCCTACCTGACGATTATTCTGAATACGAAAATAAACAGTTCAAAGGATATGCATTGGGCTTGGTTTTGTCCGCGGGTCATACGTGGCAAGTTGCACAATGTAAAAAAACGGATACTATCAACACCCTACCTCAAGCACTTAGCTTTTTGACACACTATTTATGCAAACAACCTCACTGGATTATTGAAGGTGAAAGAACTTCATGGGAATGGCAGCAAGCATGAATGCTGTAAATAAATATTGGCGAATTTTTGCGACAGGGCTCTGTTTCGCAATTTTTGGTTTAGGCGGTTTAACACTCAGTTTTATTATTATTCCTTTAATTAGACTGACTACACCAAATACAACTCAGCGTGAATATCGAGTACAAAACGTCATTCGCATTACGTTTAATTTTTTCTGTCGCTTAATGAAATTCACCGGTGCGATTGATTACAGAATTGAAGGCGCAGAAATTCTAGCCAACGATAAGGACTGCCTTATTGTCGCAAACCACCCAAGCCTTATTGATTATGTGTTGGTCGCTTCTCAGCTAAAACAGTGTGACTGCTTAGTTAAAGCCGCTATCTGGTCAAACCCGTTTATGAAACACATTGTCAAAGCGGCCGGTTATATTCCCAACGAAACGCCTGATGATCTGCTTGATTTGTGTGAAGAGCGATTTGAACGAGGCAACGTGCTACTCGTATTTCCGGAAGGCACCCGCACGACACCGGGTGTAGCCTCAAAGCTTCAGCGCGGTGCGGCGCAGATAGCCATCCGCACACAAAGAGACTTACGCATAATACATATTTCCGTTTCTCCTAGCTTTCTCACAAAAGAAAAAAAATGGTATCAAGTTCCGGAAACCAAGCCTTTTTTCCATGTGGAAGTTAAGGATAAAGTTGAGGTCATGCCCTTTATAGAGCAAACTAATAACCCAACTTCAGCAGCAAGAAGGCTTAACAGTTATCTTGCTGAAGCAATTTTTCCATCTATTAATAATAACTAAGTAGGTCCTCGTGGAAGTACTACATAACGAAATTAAGCAGTTGATTATCGACGCCCTAAACCTTGAAGACATCTCAATTGATGAAATTGAAACAGAAGCGCCATTATTCGGGGATGGACTGGGACTAGACTCTATTGATGCACTTGAGCTTGGCTTGGCAATTAAAAAGAAATATAACATCGTAATCGATGCTGATGATTCAAATACGCGCCAACACTTCGCTTCTGTAGCTAACCTAGCAGCGTATATTTCATCTCAAACTAGCAACTAATTTGTAGAAAACGATTATGACAGATTTAAACAAGCAACAGGTTTTTGACCAAGTTAAAGAGGCTCTGGTAGAACTTTTCGAAATTGATGAAGCCGATATTCAACCTGAAGCTCACTTATACCAAGATCTCGATTTAGATAGCATCGACGCTGTTGACCTCGTGGTACACCTGCAAAACGTGACTGGTAAAAAAATCAAACCAGAAGAGTTTAAAATGGTGCGTACTGTCGATGACGTTGTTGAATCAGTAGTAGAACTGCTGAAGGAAGCCTGATGCGCCACTTGCTGACAGGTTTGTCTGCAATTGTTCTGCTCGCGTATCCATTTGCAATTTACTACGGTATCGATAAGTTCGGTCTGAGTATTTTAGGAGCAACGCTCGCTGTATTCTTTGTGTTACGCATTTTCACAGCAAGTCGAACCAAACTAAAAGAATTCAAACAGTTAGCAATTATAAGTGGTCTTATCGGGATCACTTTAATTGTTTTGGGCATTCTGTTCCGTAGTAAAGGCTGGTTGCTGTTTTATCCTGTTGCCGTCAACGCTTGCATGTTGATGGTGTTCGCAAGCAGCTTAAAGCAACCCCAAACCATCATCGAAAGACTCGCCAGATTACAAGAACCCGATCTTCCGCAAAGTGGCATTGACTACACGCGAAAAGTGACTCAAGTCTGGTGTCTGTTTTTCCTATTTAACGGAATCACGGCGTTATACACCTGTTTCTTACCAATTGAGATTTGGACGTTATATAACGGCCTGATTAGTTACCTTCTGATTGGAGTGCTGTTTGCAGCCGAGTGGTTGGTACGTCAATTTGTTCGCAAGGATTAGCAACTCAATGACATTAAGCGGCACAACATTTAGCTCACTTTCTCATTTGTTACTAGAAAAACGCGAAAATTCATTAGTCGCGTTTGGCGCTGAGGGTGACATTACATGGGCTCAGTTTGTCGCGGATGTGAGCTATCACATCAATCTGCTCATTGAGACGCCACAACAAAACATCGCACTGTGTGCTCGCGATAGCTATTTGTTTACTGTTGGACTGTTTGCCCTGTTCCATGCAGGGAAAACCGTCATTTTACCGGGCAACTATCAACCGGAAGCACTGGAAGAACTGAGTTCGCAATTTGACGTTTTATTGTGTGATGACGCGATCTCACCATTACGCAGCGCCGAGACTCAACTTATCACTACGGGCCACAACCCTAACCCGCACGCTTTTGCACCTCTTGACCCTGAAAGCATTCAGCTTATTTTGTTTACTTCTGGTTCAAGCGGCACACCGAAAGCCATCCATAAGACCCTAAATCAGCTCAGTGTTGAAGTTGAAATTCTGCATTCCTTATGGGGGGAGGAAATCCCTAACAGTCGGATAGAAAGTACGGTTTCCCACCAGCATATCTACGGTTTGTTGTTCAGAGTTCTGTGGCCGTTATGTGCAGGCAACTCATTCGCCCGACACAGTTTGGAGTTTCCTGAACAAATCACCCATCATGCCAATCAGAATACGGTGTTAGTCAGTAGTCCTGCACTGCTAAAACGCCTGACAGAAGAGCACCTACCAACTAGGCTCAGATGTCTCTTTTCATCGGGTGGGCCGCTGCCTTTTACCGCAGCAAACCATGCAGAAGAATTGTTTAACTTTAGGCCAATAGAAGTGTTCGGCAGCACTGAAACGGGTGGTATTGCCTATCGCCAGCAAGTCACCGAGCAAACCCCTTGGTCACTGTTTCCCAAGGTGGAAGCTGAGTTAAATCAAGAGAACTGCTTACGTTTACGTTCTGCCCATATTGACCCAACGGGTTGGTATCAAACGGCTGATGAATGTGAGTTCGTGTCTGAAAATCAGTTTATTTTGAAAGGTCGCACGGATCGGATAATCAAAGTTGAAGAGAAACGCGTGTCACTGGTAGAAGTAGAAAAACGCGTTGACCAGTTAGACTACGTTCAAGAGTGTGTCGTTATTCCGATGCAGCAGGCAGAACGATTGATTTTAGCCGCAGCCATTGTGCTGACTGATAGCGGTAACGCAAAGCTTGCCGAGCTTGGCAAAGGCAAGTTTTGGTTGCTGCTACGCAATGAACTGAGGCGTTGGCTTGAACCTATTGCTGTACCACGCAGTTTTAGAGTGGTAAAAGAGATCCCATTAAACAGTCAAGGTAAGCGCCAAGTCGCCGAACTTGAAAAATTATTCCAATAAAAACGAAGAAAACGCCGATTATATGATGGCTAAAAGAAAACCAACGTTACTGGCTTGCGAGCAATCAGAACACCACGTGCTACTGACATTTAAGGTAGACGAAGATATCGAAGATTTTAAGGGGCATTTCAATCACTTTCCCCTACTACCCGGTGTCACCCAAATTGATTGGGCGATCTTCTACGCTCGTCAATATTTGAACACACCAGCTCATTTCAAGGGCATGGAAGTGATTAAGTTCCAAGAACCCATTTTGCCTAACGCAGAAGTCACCCTGAGCTTAACGTGGGACGAAAGCAAACAAAAGCTGGCGTTCAGCTATCAATCTCAAAGAAATGACGAAGCCGTAACCCATTCATCAGGCAAAATGAAACTGGGAGATGCCAGTGAGTAAGCTTGATTACCGCCCATGTTTTTTAATCCCTTGTTATAACCATGGCGGAACTGTCGCGGCTGTGATTGATTCTCTGGCTGATTTCGATTTCCCCGTGTTTCTTGTGGATGACGGCAGCAACAAAGAGACCAAATTTGCTCTTTCGGAAGTCGCAAAACGCGATAACGTTTCACTGATTACCTTGCCTAAAAACCAAGGTAAAGGTGGTGCGGTCATGGCGGGCATACGCCATGCACATTGGCTCGGGTACAGCCATGTAATTCAGATAGATGCTGACGGTCAGCATGACATCAATGCATTACCGAATCTAATCGAAAAATCGAAGAATCACCCCCATCACCTAATTTCGGGACAGCCCGTTTACGACGAAAGTGTTCCGAAAGCTCGACTATACGGCCGATATGTCACCCATGTCTGGGTTTGGATTGAAACACTCTCGCTGGAAATCAAAGACAGCATGTGTGGCTTCCGCGCTTATCCGGTACAAGCAGCGATTGATGTGATGAATCGCAACGACATCGGCAGTCGTATGGATTTCGATACAGAAATCTTTGTTCGTATGTTCTGGAATGGCGTGCAGTTCAAGTTCATCAATACCCGTGTAATTTATCCAGAAGACGGCATTTCCCATTTCGATTCACTATGGGATAACGTCAAAATCAGCTGGATGCATACCCGACTGTTTTTCGGCATGTTGCCACGTATTCCTAAATTACTGACACGCAGAAATAACCGTAGCTCCGAAGCTCACTGGTCAAAACGCCAAGAACGCGGAACGGTGCTAGGTATTAAAGTGTTGATGGCAATCTACAAGTTATTGGGGAGAAGGGTTTTTCGCGCCATTTTAAAACTGGTAATGGGCTATTACCACCTCACAGGTAAGCAAGCAAAAACATCATCAGAGCAGTTTCTCACTCAGATAAAAACCTTTGCCGAGCAACAACAGTTGCCTGTTGGCAAAAACCTAACCAGCTATAACCATTTATTGTCGTTCGGTGAAACTATGCTCGACAAACTGGCGGCATGGCGAGGCGATTTTAACGTGGACAATCTTACCGTACATGGTCAGGAACAGCTTAAGCCATTAATCGACCAAAAACGCGGTGTACTTTTATTAGGATCTCATTTAGGCAACATTGAGTTATGCCGCGCGTTAAGTCGACGCCACACACATTTAAAGATAAACGCTTTGGTGTTTACCGAACATGCAGAGCGCTTTAACGCGGTAATGAAAGCGGTGAATCCGAAGTCAGAGCTGAATCTAATTCAGGTCAGCAAAATCGGTCCTGACACTGCGATTATGCTACAGCAAATGATAGAACGAGGTGAATGGGTCGTTATCGTTGGCGACAGAACCTCAACAAGTGTAGAAAGTCGCGTAGTGTGGGCAGATTTCCTCGGAAAACCAGCACCGTTTCCTCAAGGCCCATTTATGTTGGCTTCTGTCCTTGAAGCTCCTGTATACCTTATTTTTGGCCTGCGTGACGACCAGAGTAAACATCCGCACTTTGATGTCTACTTCGAGCATTTTAGTGACGGTATCCAATTGCCTCGCGCAACAAGGCAGCAATCTTTGCAACAAGTGGTTCAGCAGTACGCCAATCGCTTACAACACTACACAATGAAAGCACCACTGCAGTGGTACAACTTCTTCAACTTCTGGGAATTAAGCAAAAACCATGACGAAGACAAACGACAATAATATTTTATTCGGCGCGCAGCGTCTGACCATTGAGGACGTTGTTTCAATCGCACAAGGCGCTTCAGCTTCTATTAACTCTTCCGCCGAATTTACTGCGAAGATTGACCGAGGCGTAGCCTTTTTAGAACGCCTGCTGAAAGAAGAAGGTGTCATTTACGGTGTGACCACAGGTTATGGTGACTCTTGTACTGTCGCGATTCCACCTAATTTGGTTGAGGAACTGCCTCTGCACCTGACTCGTTTCCATGGATGCGGTTTGGGCGAAGTGCTTACTCACCAACAGTCACGCGCAGTATTGGCAACGCGTTTATGCTCACTCGCGCAGGGTGTATCTGGTGTATCTCACGATGTATTGAATCAAATCATAAATCTGATTAACCACGATATCGCGCCGCGTATTCCGCAAGAAGGTTCAGTTGGCGCAAGTGGTGACTTAACACCGCTTTCATACGTAGCCGCGACCTTGATTGGCGAACGTGAAGTGCTCTACAAAGGTGAAGTTCGTTCAACTCAAGAAGTGTTCGCAAAACTTGGTTTAACACCAATAAAACTTAAGCCAAAAGAAGGCCTAGCGTTAATGAACGGCACTTCAGTGATGACTGCCCTCGCCTGCTTGGCTTATCGGCGTGCTGAATATCTCGCTCAGCTGTGCACTAAAATTACAGCTCTTGTTTCTATTGGTATGCAAGGCAACGACTTCCATTTTGATGAAGCTCTGTTTGCGGTGAAGCCTCACCCAGGTCAGCAACAAATTGCGGCTTGGTTAAGAGCCGATCTACAAGCAGAGCGACCGCCTCGCAATAGTGACCGCTTACAAGATCGCTACTCACTGCGTTGTGCTCCGCATGTCATTGGTACGGTGCAAGATGCCCTACCTTGGTTGCGCCAGCTTATCGAAAATGAACTAAACAGCGCCAATGACAACCCGATCATTGATGGTGACAACGAGCGCGTACTGCACGGTGGTCACTTCTATGGCGGTCACATTGCAATGGCGATGGACACACTCAAAACCTGCGTTGCAAACCTCGCTGACCTGCTGGATCGTCAAATGGCACAATTGATGGATTACAAGTTCAACAACGGTCTGCCGTTTAACTTAACTGGAGCAGAAGGCGAACGTAAACCAATCAACCACGGCTTTAAAGCGGTACAAATTGGCATTTCAGCTTGGACAGCAGAAGCATTGAAACACACCATGCCTGCAAGCGTATTCTCGCGCTCAACAGAGTGTCACAACCAAGATAAAGTGAGCATGGGTACAATCGCCGCTCGCGACTGCTTACGCGTACTGCAATTGACTGAACAAGTGGCAGCGGCTTCTCTGCTTGCCTCCGTTCAAGCGATTGAGCTACGCAAGCGCCACAATGAGATCGATGAGCGTCATATGAGCGCCAGCGTGAATCAAATCATTGTTAATGTTCAGCAGGACTTTAAATTTGTGGTAGAAGATCGCCCGTTAGAAGCCGAGCTGCGTTTGTGTATTGAACGCATTCAAACCCAGCACTGGAAGCTTTACTAGGAGTGACAATGGAGAACATTCATTTCCCATTAGAAACCGAAGTGACAGTAACGACTTCGTTTCAAGATGCCGATCCTATGGGTGTGATTTATCACGGTAACTACTTCCGCTACTTTGAAGAAGCGCGTCGTGTATTACTGGATAAAATCGCTTACGGTTACATTGCGATGAGTGAATCAGGCCACATGTGGCCTGTTATTGATACTCGCGTGAAATATGTCAAAGCGATTCCGTTTAACCATGAAATCCGCATCAGCGCCAAATTGACCGAATGGGAAAACCGCCTGCGTATTGATTACGTCATTTTCGATGCAAAAACAGGTCAACGAATGTGTAAGGCACATACCACTCAGGTAGCGGTCAGCATTGCAGAGCAGGAAATGTGTTTTGTCTCGCCAAAACTGTTTTTGGATAAAGTTGAACATTGGCATCAAACCGGAGAGTGTTTGCAATGATTAAGGTGTTTAAAAGCTTCATCATGTCTGTTTGTCTAGGCTTTATGGCTACAACTAGCGTGTTAGCGCAAGTGACGGATTTGACCTCGTTGCAAGCTCAGCTTCAGCAGTCTCCGATTGTTCGTGGTGATTTTGCTCAAAGCCGCACCTTAGCCATGTTTGAACAACCTTTAGTATCAGAAGGCTCATTTCTGCTTGAAAGACAACACGGGTTACTGTGGCAGCAAAACACTCCGTTTCCTGTCAACTTGGTTTTAACACAGGACAAGTTACGCCAAACTTTCGCCAACCAACCCGCTCAAGTCATTACGGCCAAAGAAAACCCGATGGCGTTTTACTTCAGCAAAATCTTTTTGTCCGTTTTCCATGGCGATACAGAACAACTTCAGAGTCAGTTTGATCTGCAGTTTTCACCTCAGAATGAACACTGGCAGTTAGTTCTGAAACCAAAAGAAGCACCGCTGAATGCAGTGTTCAAATCGATCGTTTTGCAAGGCAATCAAGATATTGATTCATTGGTTTTAGAAGAAGTAAGAGGCGACAAAACGGAAATCACCTTCACTAATCAAACGCACCAACCTGAGAGTTTAACGGATGCTGAACAAGCTCAGTTCCAGTTTTAATCATTCCAAGCTGGCGATAATCTGGCTTGTTTTGGTGATACTAAGCTGCGCCCTACTGTTGAAACAGTGGGGCTTTAGCTCATCTGTACCCATTGAAACGGACATCATGAAGCTGCTTCCTCAAAGCCGCCAAGATCCGTTGGCTCAAGTGGCGTTTGATAGAGTCACCAGTAGTGTTAGTGACAAGGTGGTGTTTGTCCTTAAAGGCCGTAACGATCAGCAACTGTTTGCTGCTGCTGAAAGTTTACAAGATTCACTCTCAAGCCTGAGCGAATTTTCCCAAGTTTCCGGCAAAATTGATCAACAAAAGCAAAACGCTTGGAGCCGTTACTACTTCTCCCATCGTTTTCAGTTTTTAACCGACGAGCAGCGAACTCGTCTTGAACTCGCTCCAGAACAGCAAGTTCAGAAAGTGATTCAGACCATTTATAACCCTTTTTCCGGCGTTACCGGTTCAGAACTAAGCAGTGATCCGTTTTTGCTGTTTCGTGATTACTTAAGTCACTTAAACCAGCTGACAACGCAATTTCAGATCCAGCAAGGTTTCCTCACGACGCAATTTCAAAACGATACTTATGTGTTGATAACAGCGACGTTGGCAGATTCACCCTACAGTATGTCTGCACAGCAAGTTGTGCCCAAATTGAAGAGCTTGGAGCAGACGCTAAAAGCACAATACGATGTGGATAGCGCACACACCGGCGTGTTGTTTTATGCCGACTTTGGCACTCAAAGTGCGAAATCGGAAATCAGCACCATTGGTTTGTTCTCCCTACTCGGCGTTGTCGTCATTGTCCTGTTTGTCTTTCGCAGTGCTGCACCTCTGTTATTGGCACTGCTTTCCATCAGCGTTGGGCTTTTAGTTGCACTTGTTGCGACCACCGCCATCTTCGGCAAAGTGCATCTGTTCAGTTTGGTATTTGGCGCAAGCTTGATCGGTGTTTCTATCGACTACGCGTTTCACTATCTGACTGACCGCCTTGCGGCACAAGACAAATGGGATAGCATCCAAGGGCTGAAACATATCTTCACTGCGATTACTCTTGGTTTGATTACCAGCTTAATTGGCTACTTAGGTTTATTAGTTGCGCCATTTCCCGGTTTACAGCAACTGGCGCTATTCTCAGCCATCGGTTTAATTGCGGCCTACGCTACTGTTGTCGCTTGGTATCCCATCCTTGCACGCAAATCGACAGCAAATCGTCCGTTACCCGGCGAAATATTATGGCGTAGGTGGTTAGCAAAATGGCAAAAACGCAGTGTCAGAACTTCTCTACCTCTGGCGTTACTGATTTTCAGTGCCGTTCAATTAACGCAAGTGAACTACGACGATGACATTCGTCAGCTTCAAGCCATGCCTAAGGAACTTAAGCAGCAGGAAGAGTTAATTAATCAAGTCTCTGGTGTGAAATCGTCACAGCAGATGTTGGTGGTGCGCGCAGAGAGCGATGAACAGCTAGTGACAAAACTTGAACAGCTAGACCGCACACTTACGCAGTGGAAGCAGCAGCAAATAATCAGCGGCTATCAAAGTCTCAGTCAGTATCTACCCTCAATTGCGAGACAAGAATCCGACTATCAACTGGTGAGCAACCTCTATCAGAATTATGGTCCCTCACTTTCTGAGTCTTTAAAGTTGTCAGCTCAACCTACGCTGAGTGAACCCATGATTCCGGTCAGTTTATCGGACTACCTCAATCAAAGCGTTTCGGAACCCATTCAGTTCCTTTATCTGGGTAGAATTGAGGATAGCGTCGCTTCTGTCGTCATGCTTAGAGATGTGAGTAACGCTACTGAAATCATCGCTTTTAACAGCCAACGGGCTGACATCAGTTACTTGGATAAAGCAGGCGAAATCTCCGCCTTGTTTGGAGAATACAGAACCAAAGTGATGGAGCTGTTAGCTGCAGCGTTGATCGGTATATCTTTGCTACTGGCTAAGCGTTATGGTGTCGCTCATACAATACGAATTGTCTTCCCATGCGTGGTTGCCTGCTTAGTCGGCATTGCAGTTACCACATTAACCGGTTCAACACTCAACTTGTTTAACCTGTTGGCCTTGGTGCTCGTTGTCGGGATTGGTATTGACTACACGCTGTTTTTTGCCGAACAGGCACAAAGCCGGAGCACTTTATTGGCGATTACTCTGTCGGCGATGACCACCCTATTGTCATTTGGCTTGCTGTCACTGAGTGAAACTCACGCCATTCACAGTTTCGGCTTAACGACATTAAGCGGTATTTTCGTCGCCTGGCTGCTTTCACCATTAGCGATTAAGAGGCAAACAAATCAATGAAATGGCTAACCACACTCTTTGCTTGCCTATGGCTCAGTGGCTGTAGCTTGCAGCCTCAATCCTCTTCAACACAAGTGGAAATCGGTCAAGATGTTTGGGTAGAGCTGCCTTTACCCAATAAGCTGGAACAATCTCTTAGCGCGACACAATTGATATCCGCACAGTGGCAAGATGAGCAAGGCAATACGCAAACTCAACAGTTACCAGTGCAGTTACTAATTGATGACCAGCATATCGTGCTAGCGGGATTTTCTTCATGGGGAACTCGATTGCTGTCATTAGATTATGATGGTGAAAATATTTCCACCCAAGTGTTAAGCGGCCTAGAAAATACCCTTCCGAAACCGGAACAAGTGTTATTTAATCTGATGATCACCCTATGGCCTCGAAGTGCTTGGGAAGCACCTTTAAATAAGGTAAGGTGGTCAATCATTGATGACCCGCATCAACGCGTTATAAAGAACGAAGCTGGAGAGCCCGTACTGATCATTAGCTATGCTGGAAAAACACCACTTGATGGTGATATTCAGTTTTTAAATAAGCCATTGAACTATGCGATCACGATCCAGACATTAAGTCATCAAGCTAAATTAACAACCTCAGAACAGTAGAAAAACCTAGATGAATTCTTCAACTTCATTTCCAGTGTTTATTCATGATTGTGGTTTTCACTCTGCGCTAGGGAGTGAAGCGGTCGCTATTCACCAAGCGCTACAATCTGGGCAGTCAAAAGGCATGCTCATAGACAATGAGATTCTCAATACTCACACGTCCACAGTGATTGGGCGAGTTACTGAGGCGCTTCCACCAATTCCTCAGCCATTGTCACTGTATTCAACACGCAATAATCAGCTCGCTTTGTCTGCGCTTTTGCAGATCAAAACCAGCGTTAAAGATGCTATTGAGCAATACGGTGCAGATCGAATTGCCGTCATTGTCGGCACCAGTACCTCTGGTATTTCCGATGGTGAAGTAGCCTATGCGGAAAAAATCAACCAAGGCGCATTCCCAGAAGACTATCACTACACCAAACAAGAGCTGGGTGACAGTGCGAATTTCGTGGCGGATTACTTCAACATCACCGGTCCTTGTTACACCATTTCAACCGCTTGTTCTTCCAGTGGCCGTGTTTTTATCAGTGCAAAACGTATGCTTCAAGCAGGCATCGTCGATGCTGTTGTGGTCGGTGGTGTCGATTCCATTTGTAAACTGACACTGAACGGGTTCAACGGCTTAGAAGCACTTTCGAATCAGCTTTGCCAGCCGTTTAGCGCAGACCGTTCAGGCATTAATATTGGTGAATCAGCCGCATTTATGTTGTTGAGCGCCAAACCAAGCCATATCGCTTTGTTGGGTGCAGGTGACAGCTCTGATGCACACCATATTTCCGCCCCTCACCCAGAAGGTAACGGAGCAGAACAAGCCATGCGCGCAGCACTTGAAGATGCAGGCCTTACGCCAAAAGATATCGGTTATATCAATGCTCATGGCACAGCAACCCCACTGAATGACAGTATGGAAAGCAAAGCCATCTATCGAGTATTTGGCGATAGTGTACCTGTTAGCTCAACCAAGCCTTTAACGGGTCACACCCTTGGCGCTGCAAGTGCGACTGAAGCCGCTATCGCTTGGCACATTTTGCATCATCAATTACCGCTTCCTATGCAGCGTTGTGTCAACAAAGCAGACGACATTGAAATTGCACTGGTAGAAAGCGAACAATATCTGGGCGGAAAAGCCATTCTCAGTAACTCTTTTGCTTTTGGTGGCAACAACATCAGCTTAATTTTTGGATATTCCCATGACTGAACTACCTGCAATCGCAACACTGTTACCTCATGATAATCCAATGATTCTGGTTGACCGCGCTTTGTCTATCGGGGAGAAATCCATCCATAGCCAGGTGGATATTGATAAACATCTTATGTTCTTCAATGCCGAAACCAATACAGTACCGGCTTATGTAGGCATTGAGTTTATGGCGCAATCCATCGCGGCTTGGTCTGGCTATCAAGCATTACAAAAAGGCCAACAACCACCTATCGGATTTTTATTAGGCAGCCGTCGCTACACCACTGAGATTGACCAATTCACTCAGGGTCAGACACTGGATATCTTCGCTGAACAAGTGATGGAAGATAACGGAATGGCTGTTTTCTCCGGCCGTATAGAATACCAAGGGAATACAATTGCTCAGTGCCAACTGAACGTTTATGTTCCTACACAAGAAAAATTACAAGAAATGAAAATTAGGAGTCATGTATGACCCGACAAGTTCTCGTCACTGGTGCCAGTAAGGGAATAGGCAAAGCAATTGCTGTTGCGCTAGGTAAAGATGGCTTCAACGTCGTCGTTCATTACATGGGAGACCAGAATGGTGCCCAAGCAACACTTGATACCATTGTTGAAAACGGCGGTTCAGGCCGATTGATCAGATTTGATATTAGTAATCGTGCAGAGTGCCGAAGCCAGATTGAAGCCGACATTGCACAACACGGCGCTTACTACGGCGTTGTCAACAATGCGGGTATCACTCGTGATACAGCTTTCCCTGCTATGACAGAAGAAGAGTGGGACGGCGTTATCCATACCAACCTCGACAGCTTCTACAATGTGCTTCATCCTTGTGTGATGCCTATGGTTCAACTTCGTAAAGGCGGACGCATTGTTACTTTAGCGTCAGTCTCCGGCATTGCGGGCAACCGTGGCCAAACCAACTACAGCGCAGCAAAAGCCGGTGTGATTGGTGCAACAAAATCACTGGCATTAGAGCTGGCAAAACGCAAAATCACCGTAAACTGTGTTGCTCCGGGTTTAATTGATACCGGCATGGTTGATGAACACGTCAAAGAACATGCACTTCCGCTTGTACCACTGCGTCGCATGGGTGACCCAGAAGAAGTGGCAGGTCTGGTTAGTTATTTAATGTCTGATATCGCTGGATATGTCACTCGCCAAGTTATTTCTGTAAACGGAGGTCTCGTATGAATCGCAGAGTTGTTGTAACCGGTATGTCCGGTGTGACGGCGTTCGGTAACAACTGGGAAAGTATCGAACCTCGTTTGCGCGCTTGTGAAAACGCCACCCAGTACATGCCTTCTTATGAACAATATGACGGACTGAACACAAAACTGGCGGCACCGATCACTGATTTTGAATTACCGAAACACTACAAGCGCAAGCAAGTACGTGGTATGGGGCGCGTTTCTATGCTAGCAACCGTTGCCACAGAGAATGCACTGATTCAATCAGGCTTAATTGGTAACGAAGTGCTTACTAACGGTCAAACCGGTATTGCCTACGGCTCCTCAACGGGCAGTACTGATGCAGTGGGTGCGTTTGGTGTGATGCTAAATGAGAAAACCACCAGAGCGATTACCGCAACAACTTATGTGCAAATGATGCCGCACACCACAGCCGTCAACGTAGGTCTGTTTTTCGGCCTTCGTGGTCGTGTAATTCCGACCAGCAGTGCTTGTACTTCTGGAAGCCAAGCCATTGGTTATGCGTATGAAGCGATTAAGCACGGATACCAGACCGTTATGGTCGCTGGCGGTGGTGAAGAACTTTGCCCTACCGAATCAGCGGTATTCGATACCCTATTCGCAACCAGTTTGAAAAACGATGCTCCGAAAACCACACCTAGCCCATACGATAGAAATCGTGACGGTCTGGTGATTGGCGAAGGTGCGGGCACGCTAGTTTTAGAAGAGTATGAACACGCCAAAGCTCGTGGTGCCAAAATCTACGCAGAAATCGTTGGCTTTGCCAGCAACTGCGATGCGGCTCATGTTACGCAGCCTCAAATGGAAACCATGCAGATTTGTATGGAGCTAGCACTGAAAGACGCGAACCTTTCTCCGGATAAAATTGGTTATGTATCTGCTCATGGCACAGCAACCGATCGCGGTGATATTGCAGAGAGCAACGCAACCGAGAAAGCGGTAGGAAGAGTGCCAATCAGTTCCCTAAAGAGCTACTTCGGTCATACGTTAGGTGCATGTGGTGCTGTGGAAGCTTGGTTGGGCCTAGAGATGATGCATACCGGTTGGTTTAACCCGACACTTAACCTTAATAACCTTGACCCTGAGTGTGGCGATCTTGATTACATCACTGGCTCGGGTCGTGAAATGCAAATCGACTACCTGATGAGCAACAACTTCGCTTTCGGTGGTATTAATACCTCGATTATCTTCAAACGAGTTGCCGACTAAACGTCAGCCATCTTTTTAAGCTTCAGTAGTATGTTTTAAAGCCGTCCTTGTTTCTCACATAAGGGCGGCTTTTTTGTCTCCACCTCTATACTTCAATAAAAATTGTTAACGGGATTGGATAATTAAATCAATTTCGGGAACGTTACCGAAAACTAAATTATACTAACCGCATTTGAAAATAAGATTCGATGGAGAGACACAATGAATACTGTGTGGGTAACAGGCGACGCTGTCGTTGATTTAATTCCTGACGGGGAAAACCATTATCTCAAATGCCCAGGCGGAGCTCCGGCAAACGTCGCAGTGGCGATAGCGCGTCTTGGTGGTCAAAGTGCGTTCTTTGGCAGAGTGGGAAATGACCCGCTGGGAAGATTTATGAACCAGACGCTTTCACAAGAACAAGTGGATAGCCGCTATCTTATCTTGGATAACGACCAGCGCACGTCTACAGTGGTGGTCGATCTGGATGACAGCGGCGAACGCAGCTTCACTTTCATGGTGAAACCGAGCGCGGACCAGTTTCTGCAAACCAGTGACATCCCAAACTTCAAACAGGGTGACTGGCTGCATGTATGCTCTATTGCTCTGGCGAATGAACCTAGCCGAAGCAGTACTTTTGAAGCGATTGAACGAATTAAAAAGGCTGGCGGAAGCTTTAGCTTCGACCCTAACCTTCGTCCGGAAGTCTGGCAGAAACCGCAAGAGATGATTGCAACAGTGATGCATGCAGTAGCGAACGCTGATGTGGTTAAGTTTTCAGAAGAAGAACTTACCTTGCTTACACAGACCGACTCCATCGAACAAGGTTTGAATGCCATTAAAGCGTTGGAGATTCCTTTGGTGATCATCACTCAAGGCGCTAAAGGTGCACTTGTCGTGACCAAGGAAAGCCAAACACTCGTCAGCAGTAAAGTAGTGAAACCCGTTGATACCACGGGTGCTGGTGATGCCTTTGTCGGTGGATTGTTGTACCAGCTTTCTCAAACGCCAGACTGGCAAGAAGCAGAGAACATTGCTCTTGCTGTCGAATGTGCTCACGGCTGTGGTGCCTTAGCAACCACACAGAAGGGCGCAATGACGGCTTTACCAAATCAACAAGCGTTGAAAGCGTTCCTTGAGTAAGCATTTAAAATAAGCGTTTTTAAATACAACAAAGCCACCTATTACTAGGTGGCTTTCGTTTATCGGGCTTTAGTTTCTCTTTATCTACTCTCAGCTAGACAGCAGGAGCAAATGTCGATTCCACGACCGATTTCAAAGGTGCAAACTCAGCACTGACGTTCGCTCCTTCTAAAATAATTTGTGTTGCTGACTCTGGCGTAAAGACCCTACCCGTCATCACATGTTCACCATGGTTGATAAACACTTCCAGCGATGAGTTATCGGCCAGTATCTGCAAATGTACCGCTTTGTCAGTATCTAACGGCAGCTCACGAATGACATCACCTTCTCGAATTTGAGTTTGGCTTCGGTCGAAACGAAGTACACCTTTATCTGTATCAAGCTGCAACTTCACACCATAGTTGTCGTCAGACATCAGTGTAAGAGCACTTCCCCAAGGCAGTTCAACGTTAAGCTCAAAGCTTTTGGTTTGTGCATCGACAGGACTGATTCCCAGCTCCAAACTTGATACCGACTCTCTAAGCTCCGCAAGCTCACAAATTGGAGTTTGGACAATCTTGCCATTCTCCCATTTAAGCTCTCTTAATGCGGTGAGCTGGTGTATCCAGCCATTGTCACAACTTGGCTGGTTAACTTCATCGGGCAACCCCATCCAACCGACCATAACTCTTCGGCCGTCTTCTGTTTCCATGCTTTGTGGTGCATAGAAATCAAAACCCGCATCCAGTTTCCAACCTTCAAGGAAATGAATTTTCCCTTCACTATCCTGCTCAACATGATAAATGCGATTTTGGTGCTCAATCGTATGTTTCGGGTTATCGGATTTAATACCTTGTGGTCCAAATACAAAAAACAGGTCACCGTTCAGCTCAAACATATCTGGGCATTCCCACATATAGCCAAAAGGTGCGATTTCATCACCATAGAGGGAATCAAAATCCCAGTTCATTAAATCATTTGAATGATATACAGCCAACCGACCTTGCAGATCGGTAGTTTGCGCCCCTAGTAGCATGTGCCACTTGTTTTGGCGATAGAGTATTTTAGGGTCGCGGAAGTGTTCAGTAACACCAGCTGGTAAGGTGCGAATCACAGGCCCCAGTTTCTCAGCCGTATTGTCTTCGCTCAAACGAGCGACACATTGCATTGTTTGTCTCTGACGATCATGTCCCAAACGAGTGTTGCCAGTATAGAAAAGCAGTAACTCCCCGTCATGGCTTACGGCATGGCCAGAAAATACACCATGGCTATCAAACCAGTCTGAAGGCGTGAGAGCAATGGATTGCCAATTCCAATTGACCAAATTGCGGCTTTTTAAAAGCACCCAGTATTTATCTTTATGCTCACAAGCATAGGGATACCACTGATAGAACAAGTAGTATTCACCATTGTGGTAAACAAACCCGTTGGGATCATTTAACAGACCTTGTGGTGGGGAGATGTGCCATTGTGGGCGATAACTGCAAGTCGTAGGTTGCAGATGTTGTTGTGCTGATGCTATTTGCTTCTTGGCAATCAAACGACCTAAGGAAGCCAAATCCTCATCACTGATGTCCACTCTTGGCATGGATAGCTGCCACTCTCCTAACACGGACTCTGCTTGCACAGAATCGGGACAGGGCAATACTTTTTGAGCATCTTTAACGGCAACAACCACTCGCCCTTGGGGAGACAAAATACGTACGATGTTATCAACACCACCAGCGAGTTCGATAAGGAATTGTAGAGACATAGTCTTACCTAGTTAAATTCTAGCGAAAACGAAAACAGCCATTTTCTGAAAATTATTTCGGGAACGTTCTCAAAATATAAAACAACCATTAAATTAGCAAGTATTTAAGCGAATAGATGAAGAAAGAGTCTGGTTAGTGTGAAGCTGGGCACAAAGCCCAGCCATAATTGAGGAAGGAATCTAGCAGGTTTCGCGGTTTATATTTTGGAAAGTCAGTACGACTTTACTCATCTCCTGCCCTTTGCCAGCAATACGCTCTAACAGCATTTTGGCAGCATTTTCCCCAGCTTTATCAAAGGCATAATTGAAGGTAGATAGACTGGGCGTACTAACTGAAGAAAGCTCATCATTACCCACACCGAGTACTTTAATCTGTTTGCCCACTTTAACGCCTTGCTCTTGCAAAGCTCGGATAGCACCTAGAGCTATCCTGTCGGTGGCACAAAACAAACCGTCCATATCCGGAAATGCTTTCAGTTGTTGCTTCGCTAGTCGATATCCCGACTCAATGGAAAAGTCACCGTGAGCATGGAATAACAGCGATAGTTGATTAAAGCTTAATGATTGCTCTAAGCCTTGTGAACGCTGGATATCTACAGCAATGTCGTCCGCTTGCACACCGATAAAACCGATGCGTTTGCATCCTGCCGCCACTAAACGATTCCCCGCTTCAAAACCAACCCGCGTATCATCGTGGACCACACTTGGTATGTTATAAAGCGAACCGTCTTGACCGACGAGCACGACGGGCACATTGGAATTCTGGATTGCTTTAACCAGCGGCGCATCTAGATGTGTCGCGTAGAAAATGATTCCTTCGACACGTTTCTGGTTAAATATCTGAATATATTCAAGTTCTTTTTCGTGAACCTGATGAGTATTCGCCAGCAGAACGTGTTTTCCCGCTTGTTCAAAAATGGCTGTTAAACCATCAACGCCTTGCGCTGTGGCATGCGAGCTGACGCGCGGAACAATCACCCCGACTAAATTCGTCTTCTGAGATTTTAAGTCTTTTGCGACCTGATTAACGACGTAACCGCACTCTTTAACAGCCTGTAACACCTTGATTTTTGTTGATTCTTTAACGCCATACTCGTTGTTAATAACACGAGATACCGTAGATTTCGATACACCAGATAATCTAGCGACGTCGTGCAAACTTGCCATAAAGTACCCTACTCAGATCAAATTGGGATTGATTGCAAACTTATCTGCATTCTTCGATTTATATATCGTGATTCTACCCTTGTTTTTGGCATTCTCACCCACCCTTTTGGCGATCATCTTCACAATATTCACCGTTTACTTTTGACCATGAGCATTTTTTTAACAAGAATCAATCTTGCAAACGTTCCCAAAACAACAATTAAGAACCAATTTTTAATCTACCCAGTCAATCGGGCTTGCAGAAAGAACACAGATGAGCGACAACCAGTGACCAAACTGCAACTTAAAGTGAGACGGGTATCTATACTGACTATTAACATGAAACGGGGTGAGTTATGGACTATCCAGTCATAGCAAAACAGCTTCTCGAGCATTTGGGCGGTAAGTCCAACATCCAAGCTTTAGCGCACTGTGCTACACGCTTACGCTTAGCATTGAAAGACGATGCTTTAATTGATGAAGCCGCAATTGAGTCGCTTGAAGGCGTGAAAGGACAATTTAAAGTTGCTGGTCAGTACCAGATTATTTTCGGCTCTGGCATCGTAAACCAAGTTTACGCTGAGATGGCTAAACTAACCGGTATGAGCGAAATGTCGACCAGCGACGTAGCAAGTGCTGGCGCAGAAAAACAAAACATTGTGCAACGTGCAGTGAAAGGACTTTCAGATATCTTTGTTCCGATTATCCCTGCTATTGTAGCTGGCGGTCTGTTGATGGGTTTGTTCAACGTATTGACGGCGCAAGGTCTATTTATAGACGGACAATCGCTGATTGACGCAAACCCAGGTTTGGCTGATCTCGCTAGCATGATTAACACTTTTGCTAACGCCCCTTTTGTATACCTTCCGGTATTGCTAGCATTCTCAGCTTCTCGTAAGTTTGGCGGTAACCCTTTCCTTGGCGCAGCCCTTGGTATGTTGATGGTTCACCCAGATCTTCTCAATGGTTGGGGATTCGGTAGCGCATCGGTTTCGGGAACGGTACCCACTTGGAACATTCTTGGTCTAGAAATTCAAAAAGTAGGTTACCAAGGTTCAGTTCTACCTGTACTGGTATCAGCATTCATCCTTGCCAACGTTGAAAATGGTCTGCGTAAGTTTATTCCATCAGTGTTGGATAACCTTCTTACACCTATGCTGGCAATTTTCATCACAGGTTTTCTAACCTTCACTTTGGTAGGCCCTATAACTCGTGATGTTGGTTTCATGCTTGGTGATGGTCTGAACTGGCTATACGATTCTGCAGGTTTTGTTGGTGGCGCGCTATTTGGCTTCATCTATGCACCATTCGTAATTACAGGTATGCACCACAGCTTTATCGCAATCGAAACTCAGCTTCTTGCAGATATTGCAGTAACGGGCGGTACGTTCATCTTCCCTATCGCGGCAATGTCTAACGTAGCACAAGGTGCAGCGGCGCTGGCGGTGGGCTTCAGCACTAAAGATATCAAGCTAAAAGGGATTGCTATTCCTTCAGGAGTTACAGCGCTACTTGGTATTACTGAACCAGCGATGTTTGGTGTGAACCTTAAACTACGCTATCCGTTTATTGCAGCCATCACAGGTGCAGCAGTATCGAGCGCATTTATCACACTGTTCAACGTAAAAGCTCAAGCACTAGGTGCAGCGGGTTTACCGGGTATTATCTCTATCACTCCAGACAAAATTAGCTACTACGTTGTAGGCATGGCAATTTCGTTTGCAGTGGCATTCGGTATGACCATCCTTCTAGGTATGCGTGCGAAAGCAAAACAAAATACCCAAGCGTTAGCGTAATCCCCCTCAATTATTACGCTTTATATTGCCCACTACTTTTGTAGTGGGCATTTTTATTTTTGCAGACTGGCTGAATAACTATGAAAGGGCTGCGATGATTTGTGGACGGAAGATAAAAAACACTGCGCCCAACAAGCAAAGACCAGCCCAAACGAAATCCATTCTAAAGGGTTCTTTCATATAGATAAGCGCAAAAGGAACAAACACAGTTAGCGTGATCACTTCCTGCAATATTTTCAACTGCCCAAGATTTAATACGGTGTAACCAATACGGTTAGCCGGCACCTGAAAGAGATACTCAAACAGCGCAATTCCCCAGCTTAGCAAGGCTGCAATAATCCACGGCTTGTGGCTCAATTCACGCAGATGGGCATACCAAGCGAACGTCATGAAGACATTGCTGATGAGCAATAAACCAATCGTGATTAACATCGGAGGGATAGCGAACATTCAATAAAACTCCACGCAAATTTAGCGACATTATTTGCGCGGAGTGTGCTACTAACAAACGCTTTTAGCAATAGGGGTCATACTGTTACTTGGTTGAAAAATTGATTCGAACGTCGCGGCCATCAGCGAACTCTTCAATCGTAAAATCCCATTGATAGTGGCTTACGATTCTATTCGTTAGTTCAAGGCCTAAACCAAACCCAAGTTGGTTTTGAGTATCACCACAACTTTCGTCTCGGTTCATGATAGTGACTTGTGAACCAGACTGCTCTATCACCACTCTGCCACGCAAGGTATGTTGATAAGCATTTCTAATCAGGTTGCTGAGTACGATACGGCTCATGGTGGCAGGTAATTCAATGACACCGCCGGACAGGCTTACCTCAACATTGACGTCTTTGTCCTTAATCAGATAGTTCAAGTCTTGGCACAACTGCTTTATCAATTCACCGAGGTTGACTTGCGTCAGTTGCAACTCTTTGTGTCGCCCTCTGTTGAGCCACAGCAAGGTATCGCAGAGATCGGTCATGGTCACACCCGCTCTCAATATGCGTTCCAGCACTTCTTTCTGCTTTTCAATCGAATTGGGTTTATCGACCAGTTTCGCCATTAGCTCGGTATTACTACGAACCACAGCAATAGGCGTTCTAAGCTCATGGCTCGCATGTGCCAAAAACTTGTGTTCGCGGTGTAATGTTTCTTCAACCGAAGACAAGCTGTTCTTTACAATCATTGCCAACCGATTGAGTTCGTTATATTGGAAGTCAGGCATAGGGCGATTAAGTTGACAAGGCGTCAACGTTTTCGCCCACTTAGCTAAACGTTCTATAGGATTGGCAACCAATTGACCGACAAAATACATACACACTGCGAAGAGAGTTAACGCTATCGCTGCGTAGATAAGGATCTGGCATAAATGAGGAAGCTTATCTTTGTTGAGACGAGCGCTAAGATCAGCCACCTCAAGCTCATCGATAATGCGTGAGATATAGAGAACTTCATTGTCACTTCGTTCATATCGAAGCAAAAACATGGCTCTATTCGGTTCCGAATACCAATGATCTCGATAAACTCGTTTATTGAAATCCAGATGCTTGGTTGGCTTTGCAAACACTTGTCGGATTTCCAGAGTGACATCTTCCCATTGTCGAACCACTTGAAAACCGAGAATGTTTTTTTCCGATTCAACAGAAGTAAAACGACCGATTTCCTGCATGTTAATTCGCAGTCCGCTGTCCAGACCTTTCTCAAAGTAGTTCGCAGTGAGCGTAGAGAAACCCAAAACCGTGATGGTTGCCATTCCCATAATTGTGCAGACGATGAATATTTTTAGACTACGACGAACTTTCATGGCGCTTCCTGAGAAGTGATAGCAAAGCCAAAACCCGGAATTGTTTGAATTAAAGGTGCCCAATCATTCTGGTCGACCTGCTTTCTCAGGTTGAAAATGTGCACTTTTAAACTGTTGCTGTCCGGTTGTTCATCACCCCAAACTGTATGAATGATTCTTTCTCTAGAGACACCAGACGGGTATTCTCTCATCAATATTTCAAGAATTTTCAAGGCAATAGGAGAAAGTTTAAGCAGTGTCCCGGCTCTGGTTGCTTGGCGGTGACTGAGATCGAGTTCCAGATCGGCAATCACAAGTTTAGAAACTTGCCCGCTGCGACGTTTGGCCAGCACTTTCATGCGAACCAAAAGCTCTTCCATTGCAAACGGCTTCACCAGATAGTCATCCGCGCCGCGACTAAAACCTTGCAGCTTGTCGTCAAGAGTATCGCGAGCTGTCAGCATCAAAACAGGCGTTTCAACACCATTGTTGCGAATGCGTTCGCAGACTACCAAACCTTCAACTTTAGGCAGGTTAAGGTCGAGAATAATAACGTCGTAGCGATTAGACATAATCAGGTTATAACCAACCTGACCATCGGAAGCGTAGTCACAATCGATATCTTCCAATGACATATAGTCAATTAATGCCGTAGCAAGATCCAAATCATCTTCTACTAATAATGCCTTTAACATTTGCCGAACCTAACCTTCCTAACGCAACTTTACCGTTCGATGCCAAAACAGAAACGCCAAGGATACTATTTTAGCTACCCATCGTATAACGGTTCGGCGAATCTAATTCACAAATAACACTTTTAACAGCTAGCACACTAAATCATCCGAAGTTAAGGAGAGGTTAAAACACAAACGCCCGACATTCGTCGGGCGTTGAACATTAATATTGATTAACTTCTCGAGTTAGAAATCGTAGTTAAAACTCATAGTTAACCTTTAACTCGAAAGTACGCTCAGCGCCATACCAGCAGTTCGCACTGTCGTAGCAAGTGTAATACTCTTCATCAAACAAGTTACTGCTGATAAGTTCTGCTCTTGCACCCGTAAGTGAATCGCTGAGTTGTGCTAAGTCATAGCCAATTGACATGTCAGCCACTATGTAGCTTGGCACTTTGCCTTGAGTATTGGTTGCGTCCATGTTCATCTGCCCCACATAACGACCGCCAGCACTGATTCTCAAACCATTTAATGTCCCTTGTTCTACGTTATAGGTCGACCATAAGCTCGCACTGTGTGTGGGCACATAAATAGGCGTCGTACCCTGTAGGCCATTGGCACTGTCCTCAGTGACTTCAACATCCGCGTAAGTATAGTTGGCTGCCACATCCCAGTTTGGCATCAACCACCAGCGACCTTCCACTTCAAACCCTTGCGAACGCACTTCACCCACTTGCAGTTCATCTTGATAGGTTGCAGATGAAGGGTCTGTAACCACCATATTGCTTTTGACAATACGATACAGAGATGCTGTTAATTGTTGACTCATATCAGCAGAAAGATACTTAACACCTAGCTCAACCTGCTCACCAACCTCAGGTTCGAACGGCTTACCAAACTTGGCATCGACTCCAGCCACAGGCGAGAAACTGGTGGCAAAGTTGGCAAACGGCGAAATGCCTGACTCAAATTCGTATAAAGCGCCTACACGGTAAGAGAACTCGTTATGGTCTGCTTGGGTATTGCTTCCAGAAAAGTTATTGATACCTTTATAGTTGTCAAAACGACCACCGGCGATAAACACCCATTGGTTCCAGCGCAGTTGATCTTGAAAATACGCACCTAGCTGGTCGACTGACACTTGATCGTTACCGGCATAAACTTCACTGACATTAGAACGATTGAGCAAACTGTTATTGGCATTGTAGATATTGAACTGATAAAAACCGCTGTCACTGGTTGAGTACTCTTTGTAAGCAGAATCACCACTCAGTGTTTGATAATCCAAACCAAATAGCAGGTTATGTTCCACACTTCCCCAACGGACAACTCCAGATAGCTGGTTATCCACCACTAAGCCTTGGTAGTCTTCATCTGTGGTATAGATATTACGGCTTAAGGTTCCGGTCGTTTGATTAAACCCAGAAGCGGAGTGGTAAGTGTTTTCCTGATAGAGTGAAGCATCCGTATAACGTAAATTTTGTAGAAAGCCCCAATCATCATTGAATCGATGCTGAATTTTGTAGCCAAGCATCATGATTTCGCGTTCGAAATGGCTCCAGTTATTATCTCCAGCGAAGGTTGAAGGTGATGTTGAGCCATTCGTTATCGCCGCCAAAGGAAGTGAGGAGTTCATCCCCATTGCCGGATCCTTCTGATAATACATATTGAGATTAATCAGCGTATTTTCCGTTGCTTGCCAATCAATCGAAGGGGCTACCAAGTAACGCTCTTCCTCGGTGCCGTCCACCTGACCATCTTGCTTACGAGCTTTTGCAATCAAGCGATAAGAGACGCTGCTGTCGCCAAACTGCCCTGTAGTATCTAAAGTCGCTTGTGTTAGGTTACGCGAACCTGTGGAAGCAGATACCTCAGTGTGTTTCTGGCTTTGCGGTGACTTTGCAATGGTATTGATCATGCCGCCCGGCGGCATAGAGCCATAAAGCACGGATGTTGGCCCTTTGAACACTTCCACTCTTTGAATCGCAATCGGGTCGATTTGTGGCTGCAAATTCCAGCCTTTAAGATATTGGAGGACCAAACCATCGTAATAGGTTTGATCGATACGAAAACCACGAATGTAGAAGTTATCGTACATGGTGACCGCGCCGCCTTTGGTTTCGGTCACAACACCCGACGAGTAACGCAGCGCCTGACCTAAAGAAGTCACACCACGCTGTTCGAGTTCTTCGCTTTCAATAACTGAAATAGCTTGCGGTGTTTCTTCCGCCTCTAATGCGGTTTTGGTCGCTGTATTTCGGTAAGTCTGACCGAGAACGGTAACGGTTTCGACAGATTCTGAACTCTGGTCTTGAGCAAAACTCAGCGGTGAACAAAAAGCCGCCAATAAAGCCAATGTGAGCGGCGAGAAATGGATTTGTTTTTGTCTGTACATAATGTTTCAAATACCCTGCTTTCTTTTATAAGAATAAATATCATTTGCATCTTACTAATCACAGCAGGGAAAAAGTTAACAATTTGGAGCATCTTATGAGGGCGGAACTGGAGATTTTGTCGCTCATGAACCAGTCACTGGCGAAACAGGCAGCCAATATTCCATCTCTGCATCAAGGTCTTGGCAATCGTAACCTTGTGGGTAACGTTCAAGT
Source organism: Vibrio plantisponsor (assembly GCF_013041605.1). Lineage (GTDB taxonomy): Bacteria > Pseudomonadota > Gammaproteobacteria > Enterobacterales > Vibrionaceae > Vibrio > Vibrio plantisponsor. The sequence continues at coordinate 54,191 of NZ_JABEQC010000015.1, forward strand.
TCAAATCCGTCCTCACCTCGATAATCAGACTGAGGTAACCAATGAAAAATGAACCACTCCAAGGTTTGAGCGAGGCCTGAAATCGGGCCTTTGTGTTTAATCACGGCGTAAATTTGAGTGGGTATTATTAATTTCTCGATAAGGATCTCTGAACTAGGCAGCCTTTCAGTCACACCCGCTAAATAACGAAGGCGATGACCATTAGAGCTTGCGCCGGTAACGTCAACCACACCGGTGAGAGGATATTGTTTAACATCAGGAAAGCTCTCGTACAAACGAGCCCAAAGCTTAGGAACTTGCTGCGAAAAGTTGGGCTCCGGCGAAAATAGGCCACGGATCTCCCCCATCACACCATAGCAATCAAAGTCGCTGGTAGTTTCTACTCTCACTTCAATCAGCGGTAGTGCAGTTTCTGTTTCTAGTCGGCTTTCCGTTGGCAGCGAGATTGGCGTCAATAAAGGCTTTCTCAATCCATATCGCTTACCTTGTTTTCGATACGAACGAGGACTTACACCAAAATGCTGTTTAAATGCACGGCTAAAACTCATTTCTGAATTGAAACCAAGCCCAATCGCGATATCTATAACGCGCTCAGAACCAGCTAATAACGATTCTGCGGCTGCACTCAGCTTAATTTCTCGAACATAGTGAGCAACGGATAATCCCGTTTCACTTTGAAATACACGTTGCAGCTGCCAACGAGACCAACAACTTTGTTGTGCTAACTCATCCAGACTGAATGCCTGTTCCATATTGGAGTGAATATAGTTAAGTAGTTTACAGACTCGCTGAAAAGACGCGCTGGAACGGTTCATGACTCAAAGTTAACAGTATAAAAGGATGGAGTATTGTCGCACACAACCGATACAAATAAGAACCATTATCACTAATAGACAGCAAAAAAGGGGCATCAGCAAAAAAGAGTTCCTTCTCTTCGCTTTAGCCCCGTGGATTAAAGGTAAAATCTTTAAAAATTAATGTGCTGCACCTGGGTCAACGGCATGTTGAGGTTTAGGTGCAAACCAGATGATGCATGCTGCGACAGCAAAGATAACAGCGATAACCATGAACAACTGATTAGTTGCCACCATGACGCTTTGTTTTTGCAGTAGCCAGTCCATAGAAGAACGTATCTGCCCTATTTCCATACCTGAGCTTTGCATCGCTTGTGTTGCAACACCTGCTCTGTCGGTTAAACCTGCAAGCTCCGCATGAACATACCGAGTCTGATGCTCCCAAGAGGTATTGATCATTGATGTCGCAAACGCGCCTGACAAAGTCCGAATGAAGTTCATCAAACCCGCCGCTGACTCCATCTCGCTAGGCTTCACACAACCTAGTGCAATCGCCGTTAGCGGTACGAAGAACAATGGCATACCAATACCTTGCAAGAACAGCGGATAACTCACTTGCTCAAAGGTCATATCCAAACTGCCAAAGCTACGCAGGAAGGTCCAAAGACCTAACCACATTACCCCGACAAACACGAATGGCCTCGGGTCAAACTTAGATGACAGATTGGCAATGATTGGCGCAAGGAATACAGCTAAAATCCCCATTGTTGCAGTCGCATAACCCGAGATCGTTGCGGTGTAACCCATATAGATTTGCAGCCACAACGGCGTGATAACCGAGATACTAAAGAACGCACCAAACGCCAGCGACAAAGTCATCATACTCATGGTGTACCCACGATGGCGGAACACTTTCAAGTCAACAACTGGGTCTCTTTCGGTCAGTTCCCAAATCAAGAAGGCAACAAACCCAATTACAGCAATGACAGCCAAGACAACAATTCGGCTTGATTCAAACCAATCGTGGTCTTTACCTTCATCTAGCATGATTTGCAGTGCTGCGACCCAAATAACCAATAGTGCCAAACCCACTTTATCGATTTTCGAACGTACGGTTTTGGTTTCGAATTGTTGAAGCAGTTTCCAACACAGTATCGCGGCAACAATAGCAAAAGGTGTTTTGACGAAGAAAATGTACGGCCAACTGAATTGGTCACACAGTACACCGCCTAAAATCGGTCCCATGATTGGCGCAACTAACGTTGTCATACTCCAAATACCTATCGCAGCATGACTCTTATCTTTCGGGAAGATTCGAATCATCAACGTTTGCGACAAAGGCATCAATGGGCCACCCGCTAAACCTAAGAATACGCGGAAAGCCACAAGCATCGTCATGCTGGTCGCCAGTCCACATAATATTGAGAAGACACCAAACAGCACGAAACAGGTAACGAATACACGAATTGAACCAAAGCGTCTGGATAACCATCCGGTCAGAGGTACCGAAATCGCCTCTGCCACCGCATAAGAGGTAATTACATAGGTACCTTGGCTGGTTGATGTACCCAAACTGCCTGCAATACTTGAAACCGAAACGTTAGCAATGGTGGTATCTAGAATGGCGAGAAAGTTCGCCATTGCCAGACACAGAGCGCCAATGAATAACGCTCCACCAGTCAAAGGTTTGATGTCATTGTCTGAGGAATGACTCATGATCCACCTTAACCTTGTTCAGATTGCTTAGATGCACGGTATTGAGCGATGGTTTGCTTGTTCACGTCCGCTTTGGTATCAATTTCTACTTGCATAGAAAGACCTACTTGCAGCGGATGAGCTTGCAAATCTTCTGGATCAAGTTCGATACGAACAGGAAGACGTTGAACCACTTTAATCCAGTTACCCGTTGCATTTTGTGCAGGGATCATAGAGAACGCAGAGCCCGTACCACCGGAGACACCCGCAACCACACCGTGATAAATGACTTCATCACCGTAAAGGTCAGCAGTAATTGACACTGGTAAACCGATTTTCACATCACGTAATTCAACTTCTTTGAAGTTTGCATCTACATAGATGTTTTGTACTGGCACAACCGTCATTAGCGGTGTACCCATTTGAACTTGGCGACCAACCTGTACCTGACGTTTCGCGACCACACCTGAGATCGGTGCGCGAATAATGGTGCGTTCTAGGTTAATTTTTGCCTGTTGTAGACGTGCTTTCGCTGCCAATACTTCAGGGTTATTTTCAACGGTTGTGTTGTCTGTCATCGCGGCATTCGCTTTTTGCGCACCGATAGTTGATAGACGGTTTGCTTGTGCCTGAGCTAATGCTGCTTTTGCTGCATTTAGGTTTGCTTGCGACTGCTCGAACGCTGTTTTCGCGTTTGTCAGTTCTTCACCCGATACTGAACCAGAACGCACTAAGTCTTCGCGGCGAGCTAAATCGATTTTCGCACGGTCAAAATCGGCTTTCGCTGCATTAAGTTGAGCCTTCGCACGAGTTTCGTTTGATTTTTGTGCTTCAACTTGAGCAGTAAGACCTTCATCATTTGCTAAGTAGCTACGTACACGACGCTCAGCCAGCGCCAAATTTGCTTGTGCTTGGTCTACAGCAATTTGCGCATCGGTATCTTCGATCTGTACCAGTACATCACCTTTGTGGACGTACTGTGTATCAACCACATTAACACTCGCGATGATACCGCCAACCGCTGGCGTGACTTCTGCAATTTCAGCTGCGGTGTACGCGTTATCGGTAGAAATGTAACGTGACCCCACTAAATACCAGTAAGAACCGTAGCTGCCACCTGCAACAATAATCGCCGCGGCTAACGCTAAGAACCCTTTTTTACGTGACTTGTTTGCACCAGACGCATCGAATTCTGCAGCGTCGTTTTGTGATGGATTTGAACTCATGAATAGAAACCTTTTAAAAATTAAGACTCTGTGGTCTGAAAACCGCCGCCTAAAGCGTGAATAAGAGCAAGATCAAGACTGAATGCGCGTGACTGTAAGTTAACCAACGCTCGTTGGTTATTGAGTAGCGACTCTTCAGCAACAAGCACATCTAGGTAAGTTGCCAAACCACCCTGATAGCGGTTAGAAGCAATCTTCAATGCTTGTTCTGCCGCATCCACCGCTTCTTGCGTTTTCGCAATACGAGCATCAAGTGCTTGAGTGCTGGTCACAACGTCCGCCACTTCATGAAGAGCCTGAGTCAGTGTTGCGTTATAACCACTTACGGCTTCCTCATAACGCGCTTCTGCTGATGTCAGTTGCCCATCAAGACGACCACCCGTAAACAACGGCAAATACAGGGCTGGACCGATGCTGCCCGCATCATTGCCGCTCTCAAATAAGTCATTAAGACCAAAAGCCTGATACCCGATGAAGGCAGAAATACTCAAGTCTGGGTAGTACATTGCTTCTGCAATACCGACTCGTTGTGCTGCTGCCTCTGCGCGCCAGCGAGCGGCGGTAATATCTGCGCGGTGACCAAGCAAACCAACACCTGCGTCTTGCGGCAAACCGTAGCGCGTATCCAATTGAATGTTAGGTTCTGAAATTGTTAATGCTCTATCTGGCCCTTGGCCTACTAGGGCTGCAAGCGCATTTTTCTGCAGTGCAATCGACTCATTAATGCCCAGCATTTCAGCTTCAACATTGGCTGCAATCGCTTTTGCTTGATTCACAGAGCCCAGTGTTTCTAAGCCGTTTTCATATCGCTTAGTCAACAGCTCTACCGTTTTATGGCGAATATCCAACGCGGTTTCTACCGTATGCTTATTCGCATACAAACGAGACAGTTCTGCATAAGCGTTTGATACCGCAGTTGCCAGCATCAAGCGAGCCGACACAGCTTCTGCTTCAGCCGCTGCGAGTTCGGAAGTTGCCGCAGCAACCGATGCACGATTCTTACCCCAAAAATCAAAATCGTATTGGAAGTTGAGTGTCAACGTTCCATAGTCATTCCAACCATGAGGTGGCATTGGAGCCTGATATTGGTAACTCACTTTGGTTTCAGAAGCACTAGCGGCTAATCCCACATTAACCGAGCGGCTCGCGCCTGCTTGCTCTGCGATACCTTGAGCGTTTTTCAGTCTGGCTTCAGCCATTTTCAAACTTGGCGCGCCAGTAAAAGCGTCATTGATAAGTTGGTTTAACTGAGGCTCTTGGTAGCGATACCACCAGTCCTGAGTTGGCCACGCCATGGTTTCTGCGGCAGAGAGACTTTGCTTAAACGCGTAGTCATTGGCTTGCGAAATTTCAGGCAAGTTTTCATTTTTCGAAACAGAGCAGCCCGCCAAAAGCGCTGCGCTGATCAGAGTTAGAGCGAAGTAAGGAACATTTTTGTTTCCGTTTTTTGAAAACTTTGAGTTAGAAAACCGTAAGTTAGAGAACCCAAGTTCGTTCCTTTGGATAGATCTTTTCACATTAGACAACCTTATAACTAAACCGTACAGTACAGTTATACTCTTGACAGAAAGATTTCGTCAAGCGAAACTTACCCACAATTTCCTCAAGGACTACAAAATATTCATGCGAGTTAAAAGCGACGAAAAACGACAAGCGATTATAGATATTGCAAAAGAATGCTTTTCACAACAGGGAGTTAGTGGAACTTCCATGTCTCAACTGGCAAAGCAAGTGGGGGGTTCTAAGGCGACTCTTTATAACTATTTCAGCTCTAAAGAAGAAATATTCGCCGAGGTGATGCAGTCATCTGCAACAGAGCAGATCTCTAATTCTTTTCTCTCTTTGGACGTAAATCGTGATGTTCGAACGTCTCTTTTAGAATTTGGTTACAATTTCCTAGACTCAATTTTAACCCCCGATGCTATCTCCATTTATCGCATGGCAGTCGCTGAAGCAGACCGATCTGATATAGGTCGCCATTTCTACAACAATGGCCCAAAAAAAGGCTGGAAACACTTAAGTGAGTACATCGAAAAGCAGTCGCTAAAAGGTGAATTAAGCCAGTGCAATCCATGGATCGCTGCTATGCAATTCAAAGCTTTGTTGTCGTCAGAATATGTTGAACAATATGCGTTTGCCGCCATCGATAAACCAAGCCAGCAGCAGATCAAAACCACTGTCGAACAGGCTGTGAATGCATTTATGAAGCTTTACGGAAACGAATAGCCCACTTGCAATCCCTCTCACAATCTTTTCTACATACAGCGATCTTGCCCTCATTCTAATTTTTCGAATAAGGGCAACAAATTCAGCGGCTGTGATCGCAGCGTCTAAAGCTCTAACATCTCTTCCATAGATTGGCATTGCTATTAATGACCCTGTCGTTAGTTAGCCAGCAAGCCAAGTGAGGAGAACACTATGATTGAAATTAGAAAAGCATCTCAACGCGGCCGAGCGAACTTCGGCTGGTTAGACAGCAAACACACATTTTCTTTTGGTAGCTACTTTGATCCTAAGCACATGGGATTTTCAGAGCTTAGAGTGATTAACGACGACACTGTTGCTCCTAGTGCTGGCTTTGAAACACACAGCCATCGTGACATGGAGATCATCAGTTACGTTCTTCAAGGCACCATCGCGCACAAAGACAGCGAAGGTAATGTTGAAACTCTTCCAGCGGGAGAATTTCAACTGATGTCCGCTGGTCGTGGAATTGCACACAGTGAATTCAATGCGTCTAGCACGGAAACGTTGAAGTTTTTGCAAATCTGGATTCAACCAAATAGCTATGGCGGTAAACCGGGATATCAGCAAAAAGATTTTGGTCAAGAGGCAGGTCTAACGACGATTGCAACACCAACGGGTGAAAACGGTACATTGCAAATCAAACAGGATGCGATGTTGCACCAACTCATTTTGGAGCCTCATACCGAGCTGAGCTATAAGGTTACTGAAGGTCGTCGTGTGTATGTTCACCAAATCACCAGCGAACTGTTTGTTAACGATACACAACTTACTCCGGGAGATGGCGCAAAGATCGTTTCTCAAGAGTATTTGAGCTTCTACAACAACAGCGATACACGTGCCATAGCGCTAGTGTTTGACCTACCATAACGTTCTTATAGTTTTTCGTTCCTTCCCTTTTCGCCACGAGCATTTCACTCGTGGCTTTTTTCTTTTAATCGAACATTTTTGTCTGTCTTTCATCACCATCTGAATCAGATTCATAATGGTAAATTTGTAAAAATCATTTTGTAACCGGTTTCATTTTGTTTTTTTCTGGATTAGAATGCAGCTAACTCACCTATTCTTATTAGGCTCACTTACTTTATTTGAGAAGGTATCACTATGTCACAACAAGGTTTTCCAAAAGATTTTCTCTGGGGCGGAGCGGTCGCAGCGCACCAAGTTGAAGGTGGTTGGAACAAAGATGGAAAAGGTCCTAGCGTCGTTGATGTACTTACGAAAGGTGCTCATGGTGTGCCTCGCGTCATCACAGAAACTGTTGAAGCCGATAAATTTTACCCAAACCACGAAGCGGTTGATTTCTACGGTCACTTCAAAGGTGACGTGGCTCTGTTCGCAGAAATGGGCTTTAAATGTTTCCGCACTTCCATCGCTTGGACACGTATTTTCCCAAATGGTGATGAAGAGACGCCAAACGAAGCAGGTCTTCAGTATTACGATGATCTTTTTGATGAACTGTTGAAATATGGCATTGAACCTGTCATCACCCTTTCTCACTTCGAAATGCCGAACCATTTAGTAAAAGAGTACGGCAGTTGGAAGAACCGTCAGGTAATGGATTTCTTTGTGAAGTTCAGCTTAACCGTGATGGAACGCTACAAAAACAAAGTGAAATACTGGATCACGTTCAACGAAATTAACAACCAACGTAACTGGAAACTTCCGATCTGGGGTTACTGTAACTCTGGGATGATTTACAGCGACTACGAAAATCCTGAACAAATGCTGTATCAAGTGCTTCACCACCAGTTCCTTGCAAGCGCACTCGTGGTTAAGCAAGGTCATGCTATCAACCCAGATTTTAAAATTGGCAGCATGATCCATATGATGCCGCTCTACCCTGCTTCATGCCGACCTGAAGATATGCTGCTTGCACAGGAAATGATGCGCGAGAAGTACCAATTCAGTGATGTGCAAGTTCGTGGTTACTACCCAAGTTACCTGCTCAAAGAATGGGAACGTAAAGGGATTACCGTCGAAATGCAACCAGGTGACGATGTTATTCTGCGTGAAGGTTGTGCAGATTACTTAGCGATCAGCTACTACATGACCAACATCGTTTCAGTAAAAATCGATGAAGCGACCAACACGCCTTCACTTTTCGAAGGTAGCCGCCTAAATCCATATTTACCAGCGTCTGACTGGGAGTGGCAAATTGACCCAGACGGTCTTCGCTATGCACTTTCTGAACTTTACGAGCGTTACCAAAAGCCAATCTTCATTGTAGAGAATGGACTTGGAGCATTAGATAAAATTGAACAAGACGGTTCAATCAACGATGACTATCGCATTGACTACCTTGGTTCACACATAAAAGCAGTGAAACAAGCGATCAGTTACGATGGCGTAGATGTGATGGGTTACACACCATGGGGTTGTATTGACTGTGTATCTTTCACCACTGGTGAATACAGAAAACGTTATGGATTTATCTACGTAGATAAACATGATGATGGCAGCGGTACAATGGCGCGTTCGAAGAAGAAGAGCTTCCATTGGTACAAGACGGTTATTGAAACCAACGGCGAAGTTATCTAACCGCCACATATACAGTAAATAAGCCTTTCAAAATTCAATTGAAATTGGCTAAACTTGTCTCCCTCTCGACATGCCTATCATGTTTAGGTATGTCGAGTCGGATAGATAAGGAAATGTATGGCAACTATAAATGATGTGTGCAAAGCCGCTGGCGTTTCAAAAGCGACGGTGTCACGAGTACTGAACAACAGCCCTCAGGTCAAAGAAGTCACCAGAAATGCGGTTCTTTCTGTAATGAAAGAGTTGGGATATCAACCCAATACACTTGCACAGGCTTTGGCAACCAATACTTCCAACTCTATCGGCCTCGTTCTTCCTGAATTTAGAAGCAGCTATTTTGGCAGCGTCCTCCATCATGCTGGGCAAGCAGCCCTTCAGGCAGGCAAAAAGCTGTTGGTTATTCGCAGCAAGAACAGCGCAGAAGGTGAACGCGAATCGGTTGAAACCATTGCTAACCAACGCTGTGATGCCATTCTGCTTTATAGTCGTCATCTGTCCGAATCTGAACTGGTTGAACTGCAACAAAAAATCGCCCAGCCACTAGTAATATTAAACCGCCAACTCAATGCGGAATCGCTATCGAGCTTTGGTTTAAAACAAACTCAGTTAGCCACATTAGCGATGGATCACCTCATTCAGTTAGGTCATAAAAACATCGCCTGTATTACATCACCACTTAATAGTGAAACAGGACGATTACGTTTAAAAGCATACCAACATCAGCTCAAACTGGCACAAGTTTCTGAGAACAAAAACTGGATTGTAGAAGGCGATAACACCTTAGAAGGTGGTTATAAAGGCGCGCAAATCCTGCTGCAAACTGGCGACAAATTCACTGCTGTTTTTGCCTGTAACGATGACATGGCGATTGGCGCTATTCGTGCGTTACACGATCACGGTTTGAGAGTGCCACAGGATGTGTCGGTTATCGGTATCGATAACGAACCCGCCGCGGCTTACGCTATTCCAAGCCTTTCTACTGTGTCGCTTCCTATCGTTCGCTTAACGCAAGATGCCACCGCACTCGCCTTGGCTCAGGCAAATAAGCAAGGTCATCTGCCAAGTCATCAGTCTTATCACGGAGAACTGGTTGCACGCGAGTCAACACAAGATATTAGTAACCGTTCAGAAGATATTTGAAGCAGTTCTAGCTATACATAATCGAAATAGTTAAAAGGCAGCCGAGGCTGCCTTTTGTCATTAGTGCGAACGATGAACAATTCATACCGTTAACGTATTAACGAATCGCGCTGTAGCGCTTCATCATAAATATAATCCAGAGTAGTGATAGCAGTGCAAACAATGCACTCACGTAGCCAATGCCTTCAAGCGACATAAACAGAATGACTTTACCGCCGATCAATGCACCTGCGCCGATACCTAAGTTAATGATGCCTGAGAACATAGACATGATCATATCTGATGCGTTGGCGTCGATATTGAGCACTTTCACCTGCATAACCAGACAGACAATCATCAATGCTGCACTCCAAACCACCAGCAATATACTGATAGACCACAAGTGCGGTACTGCGAAATATAGCATCGCGGTACAAACCATCACTGTCGCCGTACATCCGACCAATATCGGTGTATTCGGACGTTCGCCTAAGTTACCAAAAATCACACTACCTATAATTCCCGCAGAACCAAATAGCAGCAGAAGGAAGGTGGTAAAGTTTTCAGAGAGCAGCCCAATCGTCTTAAGGAAAGGTTCGATATAGCTGTAAGCCGAGTAATGCGCGGTAAAAATCATGAAGATGAATAGGTATAAACCCATCAAGGCTGGATTTTTCAATAGCTCTGGCAGCTTCTTCATGGAACCGGTAAACAAGCTCGGCATTACCGGCAATAAGCGATAAAGGCTGAACATTATGACTAAAGCGGTTATACCGATAACACCAAAGGTGACTCGCCAACCAAGCCATTGACCTATGATTCGACCGAGTGGAACCCCCAATACCATCGCCAGTGAGGTTCCCGTTGCCAAAATACTGAGAGCAAAGGTCTTCTTACCCGGAGGAGCAACTCGTATTGCGATAGAGGCGGTTATCGACCAGAACACCGCATGAGCAAAGGCTATACCAATTCGGCTGGCAACCAAAACTTCAAAGTTCCAGGCAAACACCGATAGACCGTGGCTGACAATAAACAGCGCAAACAGCGCGAGCAGTAATTTTTTACGCTCAATTCGACTGGTGAGCATCATCATTGGTAATGACATTAATGCGACTATCCAAGCGTAGATAGTCAGCATCCAGCCGACAGAAGCTGTCGATATAGAGAAATCATTCGCGATATCAGAAAGCAGTCCAACTGGCACAAATTCAGTAGTGTTAAAAATGAAGCCGCTGAAACCTAAAGCAAAAACGCGTAAGTATTGTGAACGACGAGAATTGTCATTGGTTGCGGACATGATTTGCGTCATATAACCGTGTAAAAGAAGATGAAAAAATGTGCACACATTGTGATTTAATTCACAATTAAAGCAATATGTTTATACAACTTTTTTAGTAGTAGTGAGAGGATTTTATGTTTTATTAACAGGCAAAATCCTCGATATCTACTTCCTCTTTTCCACGGCTATTTTTTTCAATTTTATCGAAGGCTGCTTTTGTTAAAGCAACGCTTCCGCTATCAAACTCACTGGATGAATACACTCTAGCTGAGTGTTTTCCTCAATTTGCCACTTACAGGTTTCGCAATCTGTAATGGCGTAATCAGCGTTTGAACGTCTAATCTTGCTAAACAGGTCATCCCCTATCTTCATAGAGACTTCGTAGTTTTCCTCTTTAAAACCATAAGTACCTGCCAGACCACAACATTCACTATCAAGCACAACCACTTCTAAACCTGGAATCATCTTCAGGACTTCAATGGTAAAAACGGCTCCCCCACTCCTTTCAAGGTGACAAGGCGTGTGATAAACAATTTTCTTATTGAGCGGTTTCATTTTTGGCAAGTTGCCACTCATAAACTCTTTCAACAGAAATCGGCTCACATAGTGGATCTTGTTCACTACATTTTCGTTTTCAACGCCGAGCACATGAGGATATTCCTCCTGCAAGGTGAAAGAACAGGTTGATGAGGTGGACAATACGGCAATACTGTCTTGTTCGATGGCTTTGCCGACATGATCAATATTAAACTCTGCGTTCTTTCTCGCTTTATCGTGGAAGCCGTTCGCGATCATCGCTACGCCACAGCATTTTTCTTTTTCCAGTAAACGCACACCTATGTTCATGGCGTTCATCACTCGAATAAAGTCTTTCCCCAGTTGAGGATGGTTATAGTTGACATAGCAGCCGTGGTAATAGCTGACCGCTCTGGGGTAAATTGACTGTTCGGTGACGTTTTTCTTAAACCAATTTCTAAACGTGCCATGCGAATACTTAGGTAAAGATTTATGTTCATGCACACCTATCGTCTTGTGCATGATCTTCTTCACCAGAGGCAACTGCGTCGCCGCATTCACGAGTGGTGCAAATGGAGTTGCGAGTGAGCCGAACAGATCGGTATGGCTTAAGACAAAATCACGCACCAGCTTAGGATTCATCGGGCGCTTGCCGAACTTGCCTCTTGCCACCGCAATAATATCGCCAATACGCACACCTGACGGGCAAGCCGTTTCACAGCGTTTGCAGTTGGTGCAGTGTTTCAACATGTCATCATAAAACTCTGGGCTTTTGATGCGTAGTCGCTCACCGTCTGGTCCGCATTGTTTTGGTCCCGGAAAATCTGGGTTCGCCTTTGCTACCGGACAGTACACAGTACAAACGGTGCATTTAATGCATTGGTCAAAGGTGGTATCTCTGCTTGCCACTGTCATGCACTCACCTCCTTCATTAGTAATTCGCTTCGTAAACCCGCAACAATTTGCTCGACAACCCAATAAGCGGTGCTGACTGCCACACCTCCGCCACAGCCGTGGGTAATAGGATTGTAGCCACTTAAAATCGCACCAATACAATGCAAGTTGTTCACCTTTTGCCCTTGGATAAACGGGGTAAAGTTCTTGTCAGTCACAACGCCAAAGGACAAGAATGGATGCGGCTTAGAGCTGAAGAAATCATGCTGATGCCACTCATTTCTTTCACCCGTTACTTCCGTATCCAAATTAAAGATTGGCTCTTTGATTGAGTTCTGGTTCGCTATCAAGCCTTTACTGAAGAAGCTACCGGACGCGAGTATGTAGTGTTTCGCCGTCAGATTCATTTCACCCATTTTTTTGGTTTGGATAGACGCCAAATTCATACTGCCGCCTTGATCCTCAAACTGACCACCAAGCACTTCATCACCTTTATGCAGCACACCGCCTTTTTTGATGAAGGTGTGCATCATGACATCCTCAATACGAATACCGAGCAATGAAGGCGGCATGGTTGGTACTTCATGCAAATGGAGTCCCGTATAACGGCTGAGTTTATGCATCAGCTCTAGACCATCACCATTACCCATAATCGATGGCATCATCAGTAAATCTTCAGGTGTGGCAACTTTCAGCAATTGATTGGCAAACTCGGTGAACTGAGCTTCATCTCTTAAGATCCTCGAAATATCTATCGACCTTAGATCGTACGGGTTGCGATTCAGTTGCCCAAACGCCGTTAAACTGACTTTGGCGGTTTTGATGGTTATATATTTAAACGCTGGATGTTGCTGCAAATTGCCAAGAGCAATATGCGGCTGAAAATCTCTGAAACCGTCGACAGCGATCATCACAATGCGTTTAAATTTCGCCAGATTTGAAAAATTTTGTTCTATTTTTTCAACATAGGGCTGAGAGAGCCAAGTCGATTTCAAGGTACCTAGCGTGGTAATTCGAAAATGGTTGTGTGACGAAGGCAAAGTGCTCATGGCAAGTCCATTTGCCGCAAGCATTTGTTGATACCAGTTCATGGCTGAACGAACATTTTTACCGCCGACTTTCGCATAAGGGTGCTGTGGAAGCGCAGTTGGTAAAGCGTCAATTTCAGCCCAAGGATCATCAATTAACTTATGCGTTAACGGGGAATGTGAAAGCAAATCAATAGAGCCGGATGAAAAATGTAAAGCACTCTGCCCGCTGCTCACCACCGCCGTTTTCAGCCCATGTTCTAAACATTTAATGGCAGCCGAATAGCCTGCAATTCCACTACCAATCACTATGACATCGTAATTCATCATTGCTGTTCTTGCTCCTGCGTTGACGGTGTAATGGTAGGTTTGTCGATACTCTCTGGCTCAATGTCTCCACAGCCAAACAACCCTTCATAGATCCAGTAACTGAACTCCGCCTCTCGTAGGGCATCACCCCAAAAAATGGGTTTAATTCCCTTCCAGCGCTCTTCCAAAAACTCTTTGAGCAGCAATGCCGATTCATGACCGCCAATGTCACCATATTCTTGGAACAAACTCGCTGCACGATAGGCACACAGTTCTCCCTGACACGGCCCCATTCCCAACCGAGTGCGTCGACGTAAATCCACGAGGTTTTTTACGTCCAGTTTTTTAATTGCGTACTCAATTTCACCCGCGGTGACCATTTCACATTCACACACAATCGCCTGACTGCGAGGTTGTTCAGAGAGAAAAGCTTCTGCCCTTTCTCCATGACGGTAGATGGCTGATTCATAAACCGGCTTAGCGATACTGGCACTTTTACGCAGCGCTTTCGGAGATTCGACGGACCCTGGTAATGGCTTAGTATGGGTAATACAAGGCGCAGTATTACCAAGCTTACTCGCAACAAGATCCGTTGCCTGTTCGGCCATCAAGCGGTAAGTCATTAACTTGCCGCCAGTAATTGTCGTGAGACCTTTAAGACCATCGCGTTCCTGATGGTCGAGCAGGACAATTCCGCGACTAATATTTCTGCCAGAACTGTCGCCACTGAGCGAAACTAAAGGCCTAACGCCTGCATAAGCTCTTAGCACTCGGGTATTTTTCATGATCGGCGCCAACTTGATACCTTCTTCCAGTAGCAAATCCACTTCTGCCGCAGTCACATGCAGGTCGTCAATCATGTCGTAATCGATATGTTCTGAGGTGGTACCAATCAAAGAGATGGTATCACCCGGCACTAAAATGTCTGCATCCGATGGTTTACGACAGCGGTTAATCACCAGATTATTGATTCGATAATCAAGGATCAGCAACGAGCCTTTTGCAGGGAACATTTTGATATCCAGCTCCGCGTATTCACAGATACCCTGTCCCCAAATACCCGCCGCGTTAATCACTTGCTGGGCAATCACTTCAAAAGGTTGGTTGGTTTGAGTATTGATACATTTCACGCCCAGTACGGTGTCGCCTTCACGGATCAGAGAAACGACGCGTGAATGGTTAAACAAACGTGCGCCGTGCTCTTTGGCATCAAGTACGTTAGACGAACAAAGGCGAAATGGGTCGAGCGTGCCATCTGGCACTTTGACGGCACCAATCAATTCAGGGTTAGTATTCGGTTCTAAACGAAGAGCATCTTTTGGCGAAAGAATTTCTACATCGATATCAGCGGCTTTGCATTGCTCGATAAAGGTCTTTTGAAAGCCCAAATCATCTTCAGGCAAAGTGATGAACAAACCACCAGTGTCTTCAATACAGTGTCGAGCGATTTTCTTCAGTATGCGGTTTTCTTGGATACATTCTTTTGCGGAATGTTGATCGGTGACGGCATAACGCGCACCAGAGTGTAATAAACCGTGATTTCGCCCTGTGGTACCTGACGCCAAATCGTCTTTTTCTAGCAAAATGCACTTTATGCCCCTCAGAGCACAATCACGCATAATCCCTGTACCTGTCGCACCACCACCAATGATGACAACGTCGGTTTCAAATCGAACTGTAGAATTCATTGTCGCCCCACCCTTAATTAACGCGTTTTTAGTGTGACATCAAAAAGATCAAATGTGCGAAAATTTAACTAAAAATGTTCGTTCGAGCACAAATTATGTTTATTTTAGCTAATGAATGGGGATAAATGATAAAAAAGAGAGTGAATTTCATAAGAATGACATATAAAAGACCTAAAAAAACCAGTCAAAACGATGACTGGTTTTTAAAACGAACATTATCAAACAATATCGAGCTGAATCTCATGCTCGCGGATAATGGCACAGATGCTCTCTGGCGGCATTTGATCGGTAATCACCAGATCAACCTCTTCGATTCCACCCAGTTTTACCATGGCATTACGCCCAAACTTAGTATGGTCAACGCCTAAATAGACACTGCGGCTATTCTCGATAATGGCTTTTTTAACTCTAACTTCATGATAATCAAAGTCTAAGAGTGAACCATCGAAATCAATGCCACTGATGCCCAAAATACCGAAGTCGAGACGAAACTGAGAAATAAAATCCATGGTCGCCTCGCCAGTCACACCGCCATCTCGGTTGCGAACTTCACCACCAGCCAGTATCACTTTGAAATCAGGCTTGGTCATGAGTAATGACGCAACATTAATATTGTTGGTCACAATGCGTAGGTTCTGATGGTTTTGCAGCAACGCTCTTGCTACTGCTTCTGGCGTGGTACCAATATCAATAAACAAAGTGGCGCCATCTGGAATATGTTGAGCCAGCTTCAATGCAATGCGTTGTTTTTCTTCTTGATGAGAGACTTTGCGCGTTTGATAAGAAGAGTTTTCAGAACTGGTGACTATGGTCGCGCCACCATGATTTCGTTTAATTTGGTTAAGGTCGGCAAGCTCATTGAGATCTCTTCGAATGGTTTGAGGGCTAACATTGAATCGCTCAACAAGATCTTCGGTGCTGACATATCCCTGAGCCTTGACTAGCTCGATGATTTCTTGATGACGTTTAATGGCTTTCAAAGTAGATCCTGATTGACTGTTTCCAATAACTAGCAGTGTACTTCTTCATGTTCACATTTGAAATATATAGATAAATACACTGTTGAATAAGTCACTTATTCTTAGCTGCTCTGCCCAACATTGATCGTTATCGACACTTCGCCTTATTGAACTAAATTGATACAAAACTGTGCATTGCTTAACATTTGCGAACATAAAATGAACATTTAATTGTTCGTTTGCTCATTTTGAGAGCGCCATATAGTTTCATGCGAATCCTTTTGATTAACATAATGCCCACATTGTCTGTATGGGATAATGCCAAATCAACGTCCAAGGAAATAAATTATGGCTAATAAAAAACAACATACTCTCATTGGTGAGTGTATTGCCGAGTTCATAGGTACGGGTTTGCTCATATTTTTTGGTGTCGGATGTGTAGCCGCACTCGTATTGACCAATGCTCAGTTTGGGCAATGGGAAATCTCTATCGTTTGGGGCCTTGCAGTTGCCATTGCTGTCTACTGCACTGCTGGTGTCTCAGGCGCACACATTAATCCTGCCGTAACCATAGCGCTTGCCGCTTTTCATGGCTTCGAAAAATCTAAAGTTATTCCTTACATCGCTTCTCAAGTTGCCGGAGCATTTTGTGCTGCCGCACTTGTTTATGCTCTTTACAGCAATTTATTTACCGCATGGGAAGTGACAAACGGTATTGCTCGTAATACACCTGAAGCACTTGCTACTGCAGGCATTTTTTCAACATACCCTAACGCTGCTTTATCTTTTTCTGGTGCATTTGCTGTAGAATTTGCCATTACAGCAGTACTGATGTTCGCAATTTTGGCTTTAGGTGATGAAAATAATGGTGCAGCACGCGGAGCGCTAAACCCACTGCTAATCGGTATCGTGGTTGCCACAATTGGTGGTTCGTTAGGTCCACTGACTGGTTTTGCGATGAATCCAGCTCGTGACTTTGGACCAAAATTATTTGCATACCTAGCAGGATGGGATTACGCATTAAGTGGTGCGAAAGATATTCCCTACTTTATCATTCCGATAGTCGCAACCGTTGCTGGCGCTTGTTTTGGTGGTTGGGCTTATCCTAAATTTATCGGTGCGTACGTACCGACCGTGGGTACAGGCTGTACCATTCCAAATCAATGTGAAGAGTGTGAAATCGCAGATGACTCAAAAGCTCAGGTTTGAGCAATAAAAAGAATAAATCCAATAAAGTGAAAAGGATCCCTACCTATGAATAATAAATATATTGTTGCTCTTGACCAAGGCACGACGAGCTCACGAGCAGTAGTGCTCGATCATGACGCAAATATCGTGAGTGTTGCACAACGCGAGTTTACTCAAATCTACCCTGAATCAGGTTGGGTGGAACACGACCCTCTCGAAATTTACGCAACACAAAGCTCCACACTGGTTGAAGCTTTAGGCCAAAAAGGCATTCGCTCAGACCAAGTAGCTGCGATTGGTATTACTAACCAACGTGAAACCACCATTGTTTGGAACAAAGAAACGGGCGAGCCTGTTTACAATGCGATTGTTTGGCAATGCCGCCGAACAGCTGATATCTGTGCAGAGCTGAAGAAAATTGACGGCTTTGAAGAGTATGTACGTGAAAACACAGGCTTGCTGCTAGACCCATATTTCTCAGGCACAAAAGTGAAATGGGTGCTTGAGAACGTTGCTGGCGCACGCGAACTTGCTCAAGAAGGCAAACTGCTGTTTGGTACGGTTGATACTTGGCTGGTGTGGAAAATGACTCAAGGTCGTGTCCATGTCACTGACTATACCAATGCTTCTCGTACCCTGCTATTTAACATCAATACCCTTCAATGGGATGAAAAAATCCTTAAAGAACTGGATATACCGCTATCAATGATGCCAGAAGTGAAAGCATCCTCTGAAGTCTATGGCGAAACTAACATCGGTGGTAAAGGTGGTACTCGTATTCCAATCGCAGGTATTGCTGGTGACCAACAAGCCGCGCTATTTGGTCAAATGTGTGTTCAACCGGGTCAAGCTAAGAACACGTATGGTACTGGCTGTTTCTTGTTAATGAACACTGGTAAAGAGAAAGTGACGTCGAAAAACGGCTTGTTAACAACGCTAGCCTGTGACCCAGAAGGTAAAGTCTCTTACGCGTTAGAAGGTTCAGTCTTTATTGGTGGCGCTGCTATTCAGTGGCTTCGCGATGAAATGAAGCTCATCACCGAAGCAAAAGACTCTGAATATTTTGCGACCAAAGTTGACTCCTCCAACGGCGTTTATGTGGTTCCTGCATTTACAGGCTTAGGCGCACCTTATTGGGATGCTTATGCTCGAGGCACTATTGTGGGTATGAGCCGAGGTACAGGCATAAACCATATCATTCGTGCAACGTTGGAAAGTATTGCTTACCAAAGCCGTGATGTTATTGATGCAATGCAGGCAGATTCTGGCATCAAGCTAGCAACACTGCGTGTTGACGGCGGAGCTGTGGCAAATAATTTCTTAATGCAATTCCAATCAGACATCCTGAATACCGATGTTCAAAGACCTAAGGTTACAGAAGTTACCGCATTAGGCGCAGCTTACTTAGCGGGTCTTGCGGTTGGATATTGGGATTCGTTAGATGAAGTGGCGGATAAAGCAGAAATCGACCGCGTCTTCGTGCCAGCACAAGACGAACAGAAACGAGCTCAACGCTACAACGGCTGGAAACGCGCAGTACGAGGTGTGCTGGCCGTTTCTCACGTCGATGACGAGTAACTTGTTCTCAGTCCCAACATTACTCGATACATCAAACGTTAAAGGGACGCATAGCGTCCCTTTTTATTTGCAGTGTCCCGTTCAAATAGTTGAAGCATGCAAAATCATCTAATAGGTTTTGCCGATTGATTCAATAAGAACAAGCAATTTTTCTAAACCATGACTTCATGTGAATATACATCTCGAAGGCAAGAGACAGAGATTGCCTAATCATAAAAACTCTTAGGAAGGTAAAAAAACATGATTAACACTACTATCAAACCATTTAACGCAACGGCATTTAAAGACGGCAAGTTTGTAGAAATTTCTGAAAAAGACGTACTAGGCAAATGGGCAGTATTCTTCTTTTACCCAGCTGACTTCACATTCGTATGTCCAACTGAGCTAGGCGACCTAGCTGACCACTACGAAGAGCTTCAATCTCGTGGCGTAGAAGTTTACTCAGTTTCAACTGACACTCACTTCACTCACAAAGCATGGCACGATAGCTCAGAAACAATCGGTAAGATCAACTACTTCATGGTTGGCGACCAAACTGGCAACATCACTAACAACTTCGGTGTTATGCGTGAAGGCCAAGGTCTAGCAGACCGCGCTACTTTCGTTATCGACCCACAAGGTGTTATCCAAGCTGTAGAAATCACAGCTGAAGGCATCGGTCGTGACGCAGAAGACCTACTACGTAAGATCAAAGCTGCACAATACGTTGCTTCTCACCCAGGTGAAGTATGTCCAGCTAAATGGAAAGAAGGCGAAGAAACTCTAGCTCCTTCTCTAGACCTAGTAGGCAAAATCTAAGCATAAAGCTTAAAACCTAATCCATTTGGAGCCCTTTAGCGGCTTCAAATAGGAAGGTTGCTGAATTAGAGAGCTGGTCAGGCAATGTACCTAACGACCTACGAGCTTGACTGGCTCTCCCCCTCAGCAAAATAAAAGAATTGAATTTATCCAGAGTGACCGCTCTCTTTAATAGAATTACGAATAGGTATAACAAAAAATGTTAGATCAGGCGATTAAACAACAATTAAAACAATATCTTAGCAACCTTAAAGAAGAAGTTCAGTTAGTGGTCAGCCTAGATGAAAGCAAGGCAGCAAATGATATCCAATCACTAGCTAACGAAATTGCAGAGCTAAGCGATTTAGTGACTGTGACTCGCGATGATGCAGCAAGCTCTCGCCGTCCAGTAATGGCTGTGACAAACCCTAAGAAAGGTACTCAGCTACGTTTTGCTGGTCTTCCAATGGGACACGAGTTTACTTCTCTAGTATTGGCTCTACTCCACTCAGGTGGTCACCCAATTAAGCTAGAAGCTGAAACTATCGAACAAATTGCTAAATTAAACAAAAAGCTAGATGTAGAAATCTTCATTTCTCTCTCTTGCCAAAACTGTCCAGACGTAGTGCAAGCGTTCAACATGATGTCGGCGATTAACCCTGACATTCGTACTACGATGATCGACGGTGCTCTATTCCAAGATGAAGTGAAATCTCGCGACATCATGGCTGTACCAAGCGTATTCGTGAATGGCGAACTCTTTGGTCAAGGTCGTATGTCACTGACTGAAATCTTGAACAAGATTGATGATGGCGCAGCTGAAAAAGCAGCAGCAAGCCTAAACGAAAAAGAACCTTATGATGTTCTTGTTATCGGCGGTGGCCCTGGTGGTAGTGCAGCTGCAGTATACGCTGCTCGTAAAGGCATCCGTACAGGTGTTGTAGCTAAGCGCTTGGGCGGTCAAGTAATGGATACAATGGCAATCGAAAACTTTATTTCGGTTAAGCATACTGAAGGTCCAAAACTTGCGCATGATTTAGGTGAACACCTAAAAGAGTACGGTGTAGACATCATCACTGAGCAACAAGCTGACAAGCTAATGGGTGCTACTTACACAGAAGATGGTTACATCCACGTAAACCTTGAAAGCGGTGCGACACTTAAGAGTAAGAGTGTCATCCTAAGCCCAGGTGCACGTTGGAGAGAAATGAACGTTCCTGGTGAACAAGAATACCGTAACAAAGGCGTGGCTTACTGCCCACACTGTGACGGCCCACTATTCAAAGGCAAGAAAACAGCGGTAATTGGTGGCGGTAACTCAGGCATCGAAGCGGCAATTGACTTAGCTGGTATCGTTGAACATGTTACTGTTCTTGAGTTCGCTGACACTCTACGCGCTGACCAAGTGTTGATTAACAAGGCAAACTCTCTGCCAAACGTTGAAATCATCACAATGGCACAAACGACTGAAGTTGTTGGTGACGGTAAACGCGTAACAAGTTTGAAATACAAAGATCGCAATACAGACGAAATCAAAGAAATTGAACTGTCGGGTATCTTTGTACAAATCGGCCTTGTACCAAACACTGAATGGTTAAAGGATTCTGAAGTTAAGTTGTCTGCTCGTGGTGAAATCGAAGTGGGCAACCGTGGCGAAACTAGCATGGAAGGTGTCTTTGCTGCTGGTGACGCAACTACCGTACCTTACAAGCAAATCATTATTGCTATGGGCGAAGGTGCAAAAGCGAGCCTAGGTGCGTTTGATTACCTAATTCGCAAACAAGCTTAAATCATACATTTTATCTCCTATTAACGACAAAGGGCTCTACTTCGGTAGAGCCTTTTTTTTCGGTTTTAGCAGCAACAGTGACGAGTGCCATCGCTGTATTTGTTACTTCACAACTGCCGAAGGAAAAGCATTGCTACCTAGCGTGTATCCATTCACCGATTTGCCGTAGAACCCATCATGAGCATGGTACTTTTTGCGATTCTCTTCGAGACTGCCCCTGTATCTCGGGTCTTGTGGTCGCTCTTGGCTGTTCACATAAGCGGATACATCCCAAGCTTCTTGTACAGTTAACTGAACGCTTTTACCCAATGGCATGTTTTCATAAATGAAGTAAGCCGCAGTATTAATACGGTGCATGCCCGCGCCCCAGTTATACGCATTTTTGCCCCACAGAGGCGGAATATAAGAATGCCCATCACTATCCGAGACGCCTTGTCCATCTTTCATATGACAAGCGGCGCAATTGTCTGCATACACCTGCATTCCGCGCTCAAGTGAAGGTTCCAGTTCAGGATTTGCGATCTTTGGATAACCTCGTCCTGCTAAGCTGCCACGTTTATCTGCCGGAAGAGCCTGAGCGATAACGTCTGGCATGGGAAACGATTCAGCCTTACCACCAATTTGCAACTGCTTATCGTCTAAAGCTGGCACTGGCTCATTTTCCAGACCATGCTGATCCATCAAACCACCCATGGCTAACCAATAAGCATAAGCACTTAACGCAACCAGTTCCGGAGAATCATAGGCTGGAGGTTTACCGTTCATCGAATAAGTAAAACACCCTTGAATTCGATCAGCGTAGCTATTCACGCGATCATTCTTTTTACGGTATGCAGGATAAGCCATATACGCAGCCCACAAAGGCGCTGAGTTTGCCTTGCGACCCGCTTCCATATGACAGTTCACACAGTTCTGGTTATTGCCGACGTACTTGCCACGCATCTGCTGTGAATTAACGAACAATGAGTAACCGAGTTTAACCTTCTCTCCAAATTCATCGTTGGTGATAGTGGTTAAATCTCTTGGGACAAGATATTCGGCTTGACTGTTTTTCTTTGCCGCAGGTAATTCAGCCTGACGGTCAGGCAATTCAGTATTTGCTTTTGCCGATACAGAAAGCATGCTGAACGCCAACAATGAATAAATGACTTTCATAGCAAACTCCTAGTATCGAAATGACGCAAAGTAGAACGACAAATTTTCTATTTCATCGTCTGTTAGCTTTTGGGCAATGGTAGACATCATATTGAGGGGATCGCCACTACGGGCACCCTTCTTCCAATCATGAAGTTGCTTCTTCAGATAATAAGCATGCTGACTTGCTAAGCGAGGGAACTGCCCCACGCCCATGCCACTGGCGGCATGACAAGTGGCGCACGCGGGTATATTTCTGTCCCAATCCCCTTGATAAACCAGTTTTCGATAAGGGTTGCTGATATCGGCCTGAGAACCGCGCTGTTCGAGATTGGTAAACTCGTAGCTAGGCAATGACGCATAGTATTCGGTCACTTCTTTGCGAATTTGAGGATCACTCAGCTCTTTTGCCATTGGGCTCATTAGGGGATCTTTACGTTCACCGGATAAGAACAGCTGAATTTGGCTATCCAGATATTCCGCACTTAACCCTGCAAGCATCGGAGCAATATTTGGCTGACCTTTCCCATCCTGCCCATGACAACTGGTACAGACGCCAGCTTTGGCAGGCATTTCCACCGCCTGAATACTGACTGAGGCAACCAGCATGGGCAAAGCGGCCCATAGTTGTAAATTTGACATGCTGACTCACTATTACTACTTCTATTATCACTCCTACTATTGTCAGTATTATTAGTAAGTCGACTATTGTGGATTTCCACATAACGACATAAAACACCGCCTCTATCACTACGACTAAAGGCGGTGTTGCTAGTCACTAAGTGCTCTGTTTTATGCTTTATAAATCCGAGCTGGCAGTGATTGACGTGCAGCAGCACCCACCACCCAGTCGAGCAATACGCCTTTGCCTTCTCGGGTTGGATCAATCATGCCAATATCGTTGATGTTGACACCATCACTGGTCTTCATTTTTACAGGCTGCTGTTTGTCGCCAATCCAGTGAGCGCGTTCGCCCAATTCGGTATGACCAAAGCCGTGCTCGAAACCTAATGTTCCCGGTTGAATACCATCAAGCACCATAGCTGTCGCCTTGATTTGAGCGCTCGGCGTTTCCACAACAAAAAGGTCTCCAGTTTCAATACCCGCATATTGAGCATCTTTCGGATGGATATAGACCGGATTGGTTCCTTTTATCGAATGCAGACGTTGTGACAAGTTCGAAACCGCGCTGTGAATGTTCGATTTAAAGTTGGTGAGTGACATTGGCCATTCGCTCTTAGGATATTTCTCCTCCATTGATGTACCGTCACTGAGTTTTTGCGGATGCCAGCTCGGGCAGCCTGTGTACAATTCACCGGTCATGGTATTACGCGAAGTACCCAACTTTTCATTCCAAATCGCCACCGGACGATTCCATTTATACTTCATCTCTTCGCCTTTATAGGCTTCCGTAGCGTTCTCAAATCTTCCTCCACGGGCAAAAATGAACGCAACTCTCTTCATCTCTTCAGGTGTTAACACTTTCTGCATCGCTGGTAGTAGTCTTTCCAATCCAGACCAAGCAATGTCTTCCGCAGAAACCTCCGGCACGCCACCTTTGACATAAGCTAAGTTGGCCGCCGAGCGTAAGTAAAAATCTTCGGCGCTATGAATGGCATGCCACTGCCCTTGTGCATCTTTAACGGCGTTTTCACCAAACCCGCCCAGCTGCATTTTCTTCGCTACATCGATCAAGAAATTTTCCAGACAGATTGGACGACCATCCGCTGTTTTTTCGGTGCGAGGCTCAACAATTGGCCAACGTGCGGTGACCGCTTTTACCGGTACACCATGCCATGGACCGGCCATCCCCCAGCTTTCATACGTCACGGTATCTGGAACCAGATAGTCAGACAGCGATGTGGTTTCGTTGATAAAGGCATCCACAGACACAATCAAACCCAACTGCTTTGGATCTTTTAGCTTATCTTCCAATAAGTTTTTTAGCCCCGGAACACCATAGAGTGGGTTCGCTATATGGTTTATCCACGCTTTTATGCGATAAGGGTAACCATCCACAGCGGCGGATAAATGTTCTGTTAAAAGCGGAGCGGATATTGGATACCAAGGCGCTCGTGTTGGGTATGGCGATTGCCCTGCAGCCACTCGTCGCTTGTATTCGCTGGTTTTCTGATAAGGGAACTTGCTACGCGATAGGAAAATACCTTTCGGGCCAACTTTACCTTCAAACTTTGTGAAATCGTAGCGAGGTCCATCCTCCGAAGTCGGATAACCACCCGCTTTTGCCATCGCGCCACCTTTGAGGTTGATGTTCCCCACCAGCGCATTCAACATCAAAATAGTGAACGAATTATAGAAGCCATTGCTGTGCATATTACCGCCGTGAGTATCGACGACCGCTTTCGTGCCATAGCTGGTAAAACGCTTAGCCAGTGCAATGATGTCTTCTTTAGCAATCCCGCATTGTTGGCTGTAAAAGTCCAAATCATATTTGAACGCCTCCTCTTTTAAACGTTGTAAAGAGGACTTCACCTTAACGAATACGCTTCCAAGCTTGACCTCTGTTTCAACAAACAAAGCCGCAGTGTCACTCTGAGTATGTAAAGCGAACTCACCACTTGTTGCGTTCACAACCACATAAGGGTCAGTGTCTGAACGAGGCTCACCCGTAAACGGTAAACCCATATCCGAAGCGCGAAGAAAGCTGCCGTTTCTAGGATGCGTTTCGTCACTGATGACTAAGTGAGTCGAGTTGCACCAGTGGGCGTTACCCGCCTTTTTCATTGCCTCAACACCCGGCTGGGCAAGAAAGCTTTGATTGTAACGTTGGTTTTCGATGATCCACTGAATCATCCCCAGCACTAAAGCAGAGTCAGTGCCCGGATTGATCGGTAGCCAGTTATTTCTGTCTGCGGCAGCAAGACTCGATGAACCAGCAGGCAAACTCGGCGTCACTATGGTGTATTCCAACTTGCCACTGGTTCTAGCATGCGCTAACTGACGCGCTTGACGTTTAAACGGATTACCCGCCTGAGCAGGCGACATTCCAATAAAAATCACATACTCTGCATTATCAAAATCAGGTTTTAGATGGGCATATTTGTCTAAATCATTGAGCAGAGCACCGCTGCCAGCACGAAACGCGTAACCACAGTACGAACCATGATGACCAAAGTTACGAGTGCCGAAACTGTTAAAGGCAAATCGCTTGATGATATCGTCACGCCCTTCATTCGAGGCATTAGTAACCAGCAATTGGTTAGCTTTAGGACCGTATTCAGGATTCTCTGGATCAAGCGGTGTTTTTACATCACGTATCGCTCGCAAACCATCCACATGTCCTTCTCCGAAAAGATCACCGCCTTCGATAATCTCTTCCAGCAATTGTTCGTAACTGATAGGAACCCAACGACCTTCGCCGCGCTTACCCACTCGTTTTAATGGCTGAGTAATACGATATGGGCTATTGCGAATCTCCAACATACCATTGCCGCGAGCACACGCGGTGGAGCGCCCTTCTAAGCCCGCTTCACCAGCCAAACTCAAATAAGCGTCTTTAACCGGTGTCTCAAATGGAATCGCATTTTGGTGCGACAACGGGTGATACGGATTGCCACTGATACGTAAAATCTCATCAGTTTTATTATCGATACGTACCCGCAAACCGCACAAAGTCCAACAACCAAAACACATTGAAGGCGCTACTCGCTGGTTTGGATTGGGAATCAAGTTGCCCTTTGCGTTGACCGTGTATTCAGCTTCCAGTGAATTACCATGATGAATGTCCTTAGTTGGGCTGCCAGCTTTACCTTCAACCACGCCTTCGACCATATGTTTGGTTGTGGTTGCATAACCTGCTGCAAACGCTCCTACACCACCAACGGCGAGGCCAGACTTCAAAAACTGACGACGTTTATTGTCCATAGAACTGTTCCTCTAATTATTGATGAGTAGATGTGAATCGTTGGTCACTGGATGAAACTAACTCGCTGGCAAGCAGAGCAAGAGCCAGCCATAGACCGAACATCCCTACAATGCCCAGTAAGCCATCAGATCCTAATGAGAGCTGATATGGAATCGGACCAATATCGTACTTGGCAATGGTCTGAACCTGCATCATGGTGACCCAACGTACAACCCATGCAGCGCCAAGAGCCAACAACGTCATCACTAGCAAACCTATTTTTCTGTAATGCTCACGCAGACAAAACATGCCCCAGACAACGCTGAGTAGCATCAAAACTGAAATCATTGCCAGCTGATGCACCCACTCGTTGCTGAGATATAGCGAAAATGTCTGATTATTCGACGCCCAAATCGGTACAAGCACCAAGGAAAGAACGCTGCTCAATGAGACCACTTTTTTCAGCAGATTGAGATCAAAGGACGTCAGTGAATCTTGCTTACTTTTGTTTGGGAAAAGCAGCCAGACAAATAGCGTAAAACCCACGGCACCTAAGAAGGCGGAAACAAACCAAAACAGTGGCGATGCAGGCTGATTCCATAAAGGGCGCGAATTTACCGCCATAATCTCAGCGCCGGTATACACCGCAATGGTTAAGCCAGAAAGAGCGGTGAACAGAGACACTACTAACATGTGTTTATGAGAGATCTGCCATTGGCCCAGAGTCAGTTTGGAAATCCATCTGAACACTTTTCCTTGGCTATCACTTAATTTCATCAAGTCATTACGCAAGTACAACCAAGCCGTGATTATCGCCAAGCCGGAAAACACGGGTAACAACAGAGAACCTAACGACATCCATGACCATGGTGTGAAATATACGTAGAAATGCCATGCTCGACCCGGCTGATGAAGATCGCCAGTCAGTGCAAGCGGGCCCACTACAGCGCCAATCGCCATAGTGAGCACCAACGCAGCACGCAGACGATGGCTACTTTGCTGATCAAACTTTAACGCAATCACAAACAGTATCGCTGCTGCATAGGCCGAACCGATGTAGAAGAAATACTGAACGGCCCATGGCAGCCAAGCAACAGCCTGAGGTTGAACGAGAACTTCGGTAATGTTCATGCTGGTTCTCCTTGCGGTTCAAAAATCGTAGGTTTCCCTTGCAATGGATGAACAAACCTTTCGTTCATACCTATGTAGAACACATGCGGACGAGTATTTTCATTCGGCTTTAGAACCTTAAGATCATCACCATGCTCTGCGATTAACTCACTGACGTGACTGTTCGGATCATTGATATCGCCAATCACCCTTGCACCGCCTACACAGGTTTCCACGCAAGCAGGCAACAGCCCTTTTTCAAGACGATGGGCACAGAAGGTACATTTATCGGCGGTCAACGTATCATGGTTGATGACGCGTGCATCATAGGGACAAGCCTGAACACAGTAAGCACAGGCAACACAACGGCTGTTATCGACCATCACAATGCCATCGTCACGCTGAAAGGTGGCTTGTACCGGACAAACCGCAACGCAAGGCGGGTTTTCACAGTGATTACACAAGCGGGGTAAGGTAAACGCTTTTACGTTTTGCGTTGAAGATGAGCCATCTTCAAGAGTCACTTCGTATTGTTTGACTGTGGTTCTGAACTGACCAATCGGCATCTGGTTTTCCACACTGCAAGCAACCGTACACGCCTGACAACCAACGCACTTACGCAAATCAATAACCATGGCGTAACGCTTACCGGTTTGACCTTTTCTGTCTGGCGACTGGTTATTTCGTATCACGGTACTTGCTGTTGCTGTTCCAACACCCGTGATTGGAATCAAAGCAGCGCCAGCAGTAACGGCACTCATTAAGCGTCTTTTGCTCGTATCCATCACTCACCTGCTAAATTTATAAGGGGTCTGTGTTTATTGTCAGAAAAGCCCCCACTTGCCGATATAGTGGATTTCCACATACCCAGATCAAAGTTGATCTAAAACAAATGTAGCTAGCAGTAAGATGCTGTTATCCTAAGCCATATAAGGATTTCAAACGGACAATTCAGGCGATGATGAGAACGGGTACACAGCACATTGCAGCTCTGCTTTTGGCAAGTATCTCTCTGCTGTTTTCTGCGTTCAGCTTTGGACAATCAACAGAGAAAAACTCTGTTGATATTGGTGTGTTAGCCATACGAGGCAACTTGTACGCACAGCAGCGTTGGCAACCGACAATGGATTGGCTGAACCAACAAATTCCTGATAGCGACTTTATCCTTCATCCTCTGGATCTTGAGAGTATGGCAACCGCCGTTCAGAATCAGAGCATGGATTTCATCCTGACCAATCCCGGTCAAGCGGTTCGTTTGGGCAGACAGTTTGAACTGTCGTGGTTAGCCACCCTCAACAGCGGCCTAACCGGTCATTTTAATCACACCATTGGTTCAGCCGTAGTGGTGCAAAAAGACGCTCCGTAT
Source organism: Vibrio plantisponsor (assembly GCF_013041605.1). GTDB lineage: Bacteria > Pseudomonadota > Gammaproteobacteria > Enterobacterales > Vibrionaceae > Vibrio > Vibrio plantisponsor. Next base: position 83,290 of record NZ_JABEQC010000015.1, read on the forward strand.
TTCAAAATCGAAGAATTAGCAGGAAAACCGATGGCTGCGGTTTCAGAACGCGCGTTTGGGGGTTATCTGACGCTGCGCTATCAAGTGTTAGAAATGGGAATCAACCCGAATGACTTCTTCGCCAATGTTCGTTTTCTTGGCTTTCCGATCGACGCCAATCTCTACCAACTGCGAGACAAGATTGTTGACGCAGCAATAGTTCCAGTGTGCCTACTTGAAACCATGCAACAAGAAGGATTATTGGAAGCCAATGCTTATCGAGTGATCAATGTGCAGACACCGAGTGATTTCCCTTGTCAGGTATCGACTCGCCTTTATCCAAACTGGTCGTTTGCAAAAACTGAGCGTGCATCTTCTCAACTGGCAAAACAGGTCACTCGCGCCTTACTGGCAATGCCATCGGACAGCCAAGCGGCTATCGCTGCCGGAGCCTCTGGCTGGACATCTCCCGCCAGCCTTTTGTCCATTGATAAACTTTATCAGGCGTTAGACCTCCACCCATTTCAAGAACCTTGGTGGAAAGAAGCCTTTCGTTGGCTACGATTTCATCAGGAATGGGCATGGGCAGTTTTTGTATTTGTCATCGTTTTGAACGCTTATCACTTTTGGCTTGAATACCGTTTCAGCAAAAGTAAGCAGGCTCTGGAACAGACACAATCTCGACTTAAAGAAAAAAGTGAACAGCTTGAACACTCTCAGCGCGTAGCGATTGTCGATGAGCTGGGAAGTAGCCTTGCACATGAAATCAACCAACCTCTCGCTGCAATACGAAATTACAGCGAAGGTGGCTTATTGAGACTTTCTAAGCAAAGACCGAATGAAGATATCGTACCGGTCTTTCATAAAATTCAAAAAGAGGTGGATAGAGCAGATGCCATTATTCATCGTTTACGCAATCTCATTAAAAAACGCAGCATCGAAAAGCAACCGAACAATATAGAAGATCTGATAACCGACACCCTAGAGTTAATGCATTACCGCTTACAGAAACACTCGGTTTTACTGGTGCGCCAAACGGAAGGTGGCGTTATTGCCGCTGACATTGATTCCGTGGGCATGCAGCAAGTGTTCGTCAACTTGTTAAATAACGCCATTGATGCCTGTATCAGCTACCAACAACGCCATAAGACAGAAGACTATCAAGCGACCATTACTGTAGAGACTGAATACCATCAGGAAAACCTGCTGGTTAAGATCACAGACAATGGCACGGGGTTAGCGGGAATTGAAATAAACGACGCCTTCTTTACAACCAAAGAGAACGGACTTGGCTTAGGGTTAGCCATATGCCGAGAGGTTTTGGAAACCCACCATGGTCAGATGCAGTTGCAGTCTACAAAACCTCACGGCTGTATGGTCACTCTTTCGCTGCCCTATTTTTAATGGATCATCAGGAATATCACTTATGAACCACATCAATGCACAACTTCCTGTTTATGTCGTCGACGATGACGAGTCCGTCCGTGATTCGCTCGCCTTTATGCTTGAAGAACACGATTTTAAAGTGACTACATTTGCAGACGGCCAGCTGTTTCTGGATTCTATCGACATCACCAAACCGGGCTGTGTGATATTGGACAGCCGAATGCCAAAACTTCGAGGTCAGCAGGTTCATCAAATTCTTAACCAAGCTAACAGTCCTTTGGCGACCATTTACCTCACTGGCCATGGTGACATACCAATGGCAGTCGACGCTTTGCAAGAAGGTGCAATTCACTTTTTTCAAAAGCCGGTGAAAGGTGACGAACTGGTGCAAGCCATTATGGATGGACAAACCCAATCTGCGGCCAAACTCGACTGGGTTGACGCCAAGGCTTGCTATGACTCGCTAACCAAACGTGAAAAAGACATACTCAGACTGATTATTTCAGGCAAACGCAACATCCGTATTGCTGACGAACTATGTATTGCAATGCGCACCGTTGAAGTACACAGAGCAAGCCTGCTAAAGAAATTCTCGGCTCATACTGTTGCAGAACTCGCCTATATCTATGGAAAGCTGACAAACAATATTAAGGAGTAACCCAGTATCCGCTGACTTCGCCTCTTCATCCAGTTCACCACACACGGTTGTTTTTATTTTGTTAATGGATTGAAAAAGTTCCTTACAACCTCAACATAAGAAATCATAAGCATAATTGCCTTCTTTGTAAGCTAAGGAACTTCTTTTGTCTGAAACGGATTTAAACGATATCAAGTTTACTGCGCATCACTTTTATTCCGGTGTCCGCAAGTTTCTTCCCATCTCACTCTTTGTTGCTATCTTTGGTGCCGCTTTCGGATTGGCTGCTTCACAAACGGGTTTAGACAACGTTTCAACCGTACTGATGAGTGCTGCAGTTTTCGCTGGAGCGTCTCAGTTTGGTAGTTTGGATTTATGGGGTACTGAAGTGCCTATTCTCCCGCTGGTCGTCACTGTTTTTGCTATCAACGCCAGACATCTGTTGATGGGTGCCTCTCTTTACCCTTGGTTAAAACATCTCAATCCGCTAAAACGCTACGGCGTAATGATGGTGGCATCCGATTCCAACTGGGCGATGTCTTTGCAGGCCTTTAATCGCAGGGAATATGGCAAAGCGTTGGGCATATTGCTTGGTGGCGGTTTAACCATGTGGGTTTTCTGGATCGCAGGCACTTGGCTAGGCCTCTATTTCGGTAGTTCTATCAGCGACCCAAAAGCCTTTGGTCTCGATATGGTGATGTCGTGCTTTTTGCTCACCATGGTTCTGGAAGGTAAGAAAGATCAACGCACCATGATCATTTGGGGTGGCGCTGCCGTGGCGTCAGTTTTAGCTTATTTATATCTACCAGAAAACAGTCATGTTTTTGCTGGCGCTTTAGTCGGTGGTTTACTGGGTATTATTCTGAAGGAAGAAACACATGAGCATTGATACCGCAGGTTCTAGCACTCTACTAATCATTCTTATCATGGCACTGGTCACTCTCGTCACTCGCTGGGGCGGTGTGTTTGTCATGAGTTTTGTGCCAATTAATCACAAAGTACAACAATTCATTGCGGCAATGTCCGGCTCAGTGTTGGTTGCGATTATTGCGCCTCTGTTTATCCAAGGTGATATGGGAGCAAAACTTGCACTCGCGATGACAGCAATATTCGCTTTAACAACTAAAAGACCGTTAACCGCCATTGCCTTAGGCATTGCAATGGCAGCGGTAACAAGACAAATGGATATTTATTAAGTTTGATGTCCAAGAGCAATAATGAGCAATTTTGTTCAAGTTTTAGATTCAGCGAGTAACTATACTGGGAACTATAGGAATCACACGTTAAGGGAATCGTTTTGAGTGCCAAACAAGAAAATCGCTTTCAGTTCAGCAGTAGTCAAAAGCAACTAGTCACCGCACTAGAAGCGACTATGAGCGATTTTTCTTATACCAAACATGCGCATGAGGAGTATTCCCTTGGCGTTACTCTCAAAGGTCGCCAAGATTTTTTCTGCCAAAACGCTTTCCATAAAAGTCCAGCAGGCGGAGTACTGCTCTTCAATCCTGAAGATGTGCACGACGGTCATTCCGGTGTTAGTGAAAGCCTTGAATATGTCATGCTCTATATTCATCCCAATGAATTGAAGCCGCTTTTTCAAGCGTTAGGTTACGGAAAAGAGGCGACATTAAGAGTAGATCGTCCGTTACTCAATGACCCCGTGCTAAGACACCAAATTCTGGCAATGCACCAACTCGTCAGTGAGTCAAACCACTCGACTATCGAGTTTGAAAGCGGGCTATTTCATATTGCGCATTCTTTAGTGCGCAAAGCTGGAAAACTCAATCATGATTTCCATACACCTTTGTCAAAAAAAGATAGCCTGCTAACCAGAGCAAAAGATTTCATCATCGATCATATTGACCAAGATATTTCCATTGATGACGTGGCTCAAGCCGCAGCTATGTCGAAATATCATTTTATTCGCTTATTTCATCGTCAGTTCGGTATTACCCCTCATCAATACGTGCTGAACTGCCGAATTAATGCTGCGCGTAAATATTTAGAGACTGGCTTACCTTCCAGCCATGTCGCACAACTATCAGGCTTTGCCGATAACAGTCATCTCAATCGTCATTTTAAAAGAACATTTGGCATGACACCTAAGCAATACCAGCTACAACTCTGTTCTTAATTCCATACATTTGGAGCTTTCAATGTTAGAAATTCTCGCTTATGCCATTGGTGTAATGTACACCCCTGGCCCAATTAACCTATTAGGTCTACACAGTGGATTAAATGGTAAAACTCGTGAGCATATGGGCTTTTTCGCCGGAGTGGGATGTGCGATGCTGATCCTGTTCGTATTTCTAGGCTTTCTTGGGCTTAAATTTATTAACCCTTCACTACTGCCTTATATCAGCCTGATTGGTTGCAGTTATATTGTTTATATTGCTTGGAAAGTGTTGCATACAAACGTCAATGTCTCTGAGAAAACAGCTAGTGTGTCGATATTGAGTTTTACAAATGGCCTGATCATGCAATTGCTTAATCCGAAAGCACTGGTTGCGACAATGCCTATTTCGACCATTCAGTTTCCAGCCGTAGGTATCAGTGGCAGCTCTATTGTTATTTGGTCAATAGGCTTAGCGATTCTCGCGTTCGGCGCTCCAAGCAGTTATTCCTTGGCAGGAATGGCCATGGGGAAACGCATTGAGAACCCAATCTATTTCAAAACCTTCAATGTTTTGATGTTCGCATTATTGATTTTCGTTGCCACAAGTATTGGTTATGAGCATGTTTATCGTGCGCTTCTAGAATCACATTATTAAGAAATAATTATCACCCGTTGGCTTGTTCCAATCTTGCTGATTTCTATTTGAGTTCAATATACAGACCACATAATCACCCTGTTTCATATGAGGTTAACTCCGAAATTGACTCAAAATATGTTTTAGGAAAACTCTATAAATTTTGCCTACCGAATTAATTACAAAAAATATATAGTCGGCACAAATAGATTATCCATATGTAATGTATATATTTAAAGATTGCAAATAGCCAAATGAGGGAATCATGAATAGATTCAAATTACAAACTATCGGCACATTGAGTCTGCTCATTGCCGCTATTGTAATACTGATAGCAGCGTTAGATTACCGAGCTTTTAGGAATGAAAGCATTCATCAACATAAAGAAATGTTAAGGGAACAAAATGCGACTATGGAGGTAACACTTCACTCCAAATTTGAAAGCTATCGCAATGAGCTGGCAGCACTAAGCACTTTTGAAGGCGATACAGAAGGTGGCAGTTTAGCTACACATGTTATTCGTCAGTTAAGAACCTTGCAAAGAGTGCAACAAGACGTCAGTGAAGCCGTATCTATTGTGACTAAAGATGGCTCTCTCTTTAATTCAGATGGCGAAAAACTCCCAGTCAACGCTAAAGACATGAACCGCTCCTACTACAATGCAGTATTTAACGATGGCAAAGCGTTTTACGTCTCTGAGCCATTTAAATCTGCAACTAGTGGTAATCTGGTCATTGCCGTTATCTACAAATTGAATGACGAAACAGCAATTACAGCCAATGTAAAAGCCACCTCCGTATTAGGTACTTTTGCTGGTAAAACAAACATGTTCCTCTATGCTCACGACGGCACCATTTTACACTCACCGTACCCTGAATTGATTGGTAAAAATATCTTTAATGAACGCCCGCTTTATAAAGAGTTCAACGCTTCAAACCCTGAGCTAAGTTATAACGCAGCTGTAAATGGTAAAAATACAGATTTCACCGCTTTCTGGACCAACTTAGAGATCAGCGGTTGGAGCTTCGTCACCTTTACGCCAAACAGCGAAATAGAACAAGGTGCGAACGACCAACTCATTTATGCAGCTGTTACTGGTATTGTCTGCATTATTTTAGCTAGCGCAGTATTAATGATGATCATCAATAAGCTTGTGTTGAGACCTGTCGGTGGAGCTCCTGATGAAATCGCAGCGCTAATGGAAGAGATGGCCACGGGTAACCTTTCGCACAACTTTACTAAAACTGGTAAAGAAACGGGTATTTACCTCTCTCTTATCAACCTATCGGCTCAGTTGTCCACATTGATCAAAAACTCGTTGAGCATTTCAGAAAATGTCTCTTCGGCAGCGCAAGAACTGAACGTTGTGATGAATGAAACACAAAACAACGCTCAAGATGAATTGCAGCAAATGGAGCAGGTGTCGACTGCAATCAACGAGCTGTCTTCTACGTCTCAAGAAGTGAGCAATAAAGCCGTCATGGCAGAAGACGAAGCGAGAAAAACTCAAGACAGCGTTATAAGCGGTAAACAAACGCTCGAACAAAACATCGTCTTGACCGATAAGATCAGCGAATCGGTGACCAACACAGCAAGCATTGTCAGTGAGCTCAGCCAGTTGGTTTTGGAAATCGGCAGTGTTACTGAAGTTATCAATAACATCTCTGAACAAACTAACTTGCTCGCCCTAAATGCGGCAATTGAAGCTGCACGTGCTGGTGAACAAGGTCGCGGCTTCTCAGTTGTCGCTGATGAAGTCAGGGTTCTTGCTACTCGTACTCAAGAATCAACGGTCAGCATTCAGAAGATAATTGAAAGGTTGCGTGGGCAGTCTGAAAAAGCCAACAAGAACATGATGGAAAACGTTGATTTAATCGAGGACTCCGTTGCTCTGGCAGATCAAATCAAAGCAGCATTTGAAGAAATCGCAGCGGCTTCACAGTCGATTTCTGATATCAACACTCTGGTTGCCACCGCATCCCAACAACAGTTTGCGGTAACCGAAGAAATTTCTCAGTCCATCACCAACACATTTGATCTGGTGAACCGAAATGTTTCCGCTATCCATCAAACTCTGCAAGCGTCAACAGAACTTGCTCAGCTAGCTGAAGCTCAAACGAATGAACTGGAATATTTCAAAGTCTAGTTAAACACCCGCTCCTCTTTCTAAGTTTCTGGGAAGAGGAGTGTTTTCTCTCCTCCCCCTCCAAACAGGCGGGTAACAATTTGCACCGTGTGTCACTTATTGCTCGCTGACTAGTAAAAACTTGCCCACCACTTGATAACAAATCATTAAGCCACTGAAATTTAGCCACTTTATATTTGGCACTTCACTTGCCTACTCCCTCTACTCATATGCGATAAACGTTGTTCAGAGGGATACATGACAAAGC
>NZ_JABEQC010000016.1 GCF_013041605.1 Vibrio plantisponsor
TGTTAGGCCTGCCGCCAGCGTTCAATCTGAGCCATGATCAAACTCTTCAATTTAAGATTTTGTCGGCTCAATGAATACTGAATACATTACATAGTAATGTTGAATTGACTGTGCTGAATCTTACGATTCAATTGGTCACTCAGTTCATTGAAACCTAAGTTGCTTTGTTACGAGAACAAAGACTTAACTTTGATTTTCATCAACGAGTGCCCACACAGATTGATAGGTTTAAATTGTTAAAGAGCTTTCTTCCTACACGTTAGTGACTTAGGTCACTTCGGAAGAGGCGGTCATTTTAGCGATATAAACTTTCGTGTCAAACACTTTTTTAAGTTTATTTTCGTAGGCTTTCAGCCTTACAAAACAACCTTGCTGAACACTTTTCTGTTTCTTTCGAAGCTTGTCCGTGTCAGCGAGGGGGCATTATAGAGATCAGCTTCACATTGGCAAGTGCTTTTTTTAGCTTTTTTCTATTTTTTGTTTGTTTGACTGTTTTTTGCGCGCAACGGGCTATAAATGCAACTAATTGGCTTTTAATATGCCCTTGTCAGCAAGAAAAAGGAGGCCATATGAGCCCTATTCGCAGTTACAAAGGTATCGTACCTAACATCGGTGCCCGCGTTTATATCGATTCAACGTCTATAATAGTGGGCGATATTCAATTAGCAGACGACGCCAGCATCTGGCCATTAGTATCTGCTCGCGGCGATGTTAACCACATACATATTGGTGAACGTTCTAACATCCAAGATGGTAGCGTATTGCACGTCACACACAAAAATGCCGATAACCCGAACGGCTACCCACTCATTATAGGTAATGATGTGACTGTCGGTCATAAAGTTATGCTACACGGATGCACAATTGGCGATCGCGTACTCGTAGGTATGGGAGCGATTGTTCTGGATGGCGTTGTAATAGAGAGTGATGTAATGATTGGGGCAGGCAGCTTGGTTCCTCCGGGAAAAGTCCTTGAGAGTGGCTACTTATATGTCGGAAGCCCTGTTAAGCAAGCTCGTCCCCTTTCGGATAAAGAACGAGCTTTCCTGCTAAAATCTGCCGATAACTACGTGCAGACGAAAAATGACTATTTAAACAATGTTAAAGATGTTGTGCGTTGATTAGCTAACAACTTCTATTTGTCCAAGCTGATTGAAGGCTTCGTCTTCAATCAGTTCCTCAGCCAGTTCTTCTAGGTCAAAACGAACCATCTCAAATGCGGCTAACGCTTCTTGCTCACTACTAATAGTGACACCCGAAATCTTCGCAAGCTCATCGAGAGTAACAATGCATTCAATTAAAGCACCTGATTGCTGAGCAGGAAACGTTACGGCTTGTAGCTCACTGTTCCACTCTTGCATGTCAGGGAAAAGAATCGATTGGTTCATTAGCCTTCCAAGTTTTTTCTTAATTCACGATGAATTTGTTTTGTGCCGGGACGCAAACCGCGCCATAACATAAAGCTCTCGGCAGCTTGCCCAACTAACATTCCCAAGCCGTCATAGACATGACCACAGCCATTATCCAGCGCCCACTGGTTAAAGATAGTCAGGCCTTTGCCATACATCATATCGTAGGCCACACTTTGGGCACTGAATATAGAAGGAGAGATTTCCGGTAACTTTCCATCTAAGCTTGCAGAGGTTGAATTTATAATAAGATCAAAGCTGCCCTCAATTTGACTCATCTCTGCAGCATTCACTTTTCCGAAACCGCTGAAAGCGTTCGCTAATGACTCAGCTTTAGCAAACGTTCGATTGGTAATGGTGATACTTACAGGCTCTTTATCAATCAGTGGTTTCAGTGCACCTTTAGCTGCACCACCAGCACCGATCAATAGAATTTTAGCGCCTTTCAGCGGCACCTGATATTGCATCAAATCTTGTACCAGACCTTCACCGTCAGTGTTATCCCCTAAGATCTCACCGTCATCCAGTTTCTTTAATGTATTCACCGCACCAGCCAGTTGTGCTCGCTCAGTTAAACGGTCTGCAAACTTGTAGGCGTCTTCTTTAAAAGGAACCGTAACATTACAACCACGGCCACCGTTGGCAAAAAAAGCTTTTGCTGCAGCAACAAACCCATCAACTGGCGCTAACTCAGCGGTGTATTCCATGCTTTGATTGGTTTGACGCGCAAACAATGTGTGAATGAACGGTGATTTGCTGTGTCCGATAGGATTACCAAACACCGCATAGTGATCTTTTACAAAAGCCATATCCCTGCCTCTACCAATAAAAAGGTCGCTAAGTCTGTTATTTAACAATACTTAACGACCCTATCACTCAGTGCAATTTCTGTCACCACTCGCGCGGCACTAAAAACTCATTCAGTTTAGCTTCGGTGCTGCCAGCTTGCGGCTGGTAGTTATATTCCCAGCGAGCGAGTGGAGGCATAGACATCAGTATTGATTCTGTGCGACCGCCAGTTTGCAGACCAAAAAGCGTTCCACGGTCAAACACTAAGTTAAATTCAACGTAGCGACCACGACGATACAACTGGAACTGACGTTCTCTCTCGCCATACTCGGTCGCTTTACGACGTTCGACAATCGGCACATAAGCTTGGCAGTAACCTTCACCGACCGCTTTGATATAGTCAAAGCACTTATCAAATTCCCAATGATTCAGATCATCGAAGAATAGGCCGCCAACACCGCGAGTTTCTTCTCGGTGAGGAAGATAAAAATAGCGGTCACACCATTCTTTATGCTGCTGATAAACATCATCACCAAACGGTTCACATAAAGCTTTTGCGGTTGAATGCCACTGCTGGCAATCTTCAATAAAAGGATAGAAAGGTGTTAAGTCGAAACCACCACCAAACCACCAAATTGGCTCTTCACCTTCTTTCTCTGCAATAAAGAAGCGCACGTTGGCGTGAGATGTTGGAACATAAGGGTTTTTCGGGTGCATAACTAAAGAGACACCCATGGCTTCAAACTTACGTCCCGCCAATTCAGGGCGATGCGCCGTTGCGGATGCTGGCATTTGCTTTCCAGTAACATGTGAGAAGTTCACGCCACCTTGTTCAAACACCAAACCATCACGCATCACACGAGAGCGGCCACCGCCGCCCAACTTTTCGCCCGGCTCACGATGCCACGCATCTTCAATAAACTTGGCACCACCATCAACATGCTCTAATTGCTGGCAGATTTGATCTTGTATTGACAGCAAAAACTGCTTTACGGCTTCTTTATTAATTGTCGACATCTTTTGTTCCTTACGCATTCCCATCGCAGAGTGAGTTAGCCCTGTCTTAATACTTGTAGGGTTTTCGCATCGCGAATTTCACTTGGTTTGTTACGCCCGCCAGTTGCGCCACGCAGAATCGTAACCAGTTTGTCGCCAAGCTGCTCTTCAACTTCTTCCGTTGTCATACACGAAGGTTGACCAGTTAAGTTTGCACTGGTTGAGGTTAGCGGTTTACCGTAAGCGTTGCACAGTTGTTGAACCAGAGGATGATCGGTCACACGCACTGCGATGGTATCAAACTGACCACTCACCCATTTGGATACTTTACTGCTCGCAGGTACAACCCAAGTAACAGGACCGGGCCAAGTTGATTTGATTTGTAGTAATTGTTCTGCGGTTAACTGGCTTTCATCTATATAAGGAAGCAGTTGTTCGTATGAGGCTGCAATTAAAATCAAACCTTTCTCTACAGGTCTTTGCTTTAGTTGCAGTAACTTCTCGATGGCTTCTGGACTGTCCGGATCGCAACCCACACCAAAAACACCTTCTGTCGGGTAGGCAATCACTTCACCAGACTTCAATGCATGTAAAGCTTGTTCAAAATTATTCACAAAAACTACCTAATTGAGCTGACTTATTTCTATTTGCGCCCAGTGTACAAATTATCGGTGATTTCGCCTATACCTTAACGAGCGGAAGTTCAAACCACGCTTCCATGAACATCGAAGGGTAATTTGTCCGCCAACATTTGTTGATTACAACAACGCAATCGTTTGCTTGATGTAAAAATCCTCGTATAATGCGCGGCGTTCGCTCACCAAAATAAATATGCTTGAAGGAGTTTGAGATGAAAGTCGGTATTATCATGGGTTCCAAATCGGATTGGCCAACCATGAAACTTGCAGCAGAGATGCTAGAGCAATTCGGTGTTCCTTATGAAACGAAAGTAGTTTCAGCTCATCGCACTCCACAACTCCTAGCAGACTACGCAAGCAGCGCGAAAGAACGCGGCCTAAAAGTGATTATCGCTGGTGCTGGCGGAGCTGCCCACCTCCCGGGAATGGCAGCAGCATTCACTAGCTTGCCAGTTCTTGGTGTACCGGTTCAGTCTCGCGCTCTTTCTGGCTTAGATTCTCTATACTCTATTGTTCAAATGCCAAAAGGCATTGCGGTAGGTACGCTTGCGATTGGTGAGGCTGGCGCGGCTAATGCTGGGCTTCTAGCGGCTCAAATCATCGGTACTTTTGATGAAGAAGTGATGGCAAAAGTGGAAGCTTTCCGCACGGCTCAAACAGAATCTGTACTGGCAAATCCAAATCCAGCCGAGGAATAATTGATGCACGTATTGGTATTAGGTTCAGGTCAGCTTGCACGTATGATGTCATTGGCTGGCGCACCACTTAATATTGAAATTTCTGCGTTTGACGTTAACAGCAAGAATGTCGTTCATCCTTTAACTCAAGCTGTGATTGGTCATGGTTTAGAGCAAGCGATTGAAAAAGCAGATGTCATTACCGCTGAGTTTGAGCATATTCCTCATGATGTGCTTGAAGTGTGTGAACGTAGCGGAAAATTCCTGCCAAGCACTGACTCCATTAAAGCTGGCGGTGACCGCCGACTTGAAAAAGCACTGTTAGATAACGCTGGCGTGAGTAATGCAAAGTACACCGTTATTAATAACCGTGAAGATTTCGATACTGCGATCGCTCATGTAGGCGTTCCTATGGTACTAAAAAGTGCTTTAGGTGGTTATGACGGCAAAGGTCAATGGCGTCTGAAGAACAAGGAAGATGCAGATAAAATTTGGCCAGAAATGGCAGAGTGTATTGCATCTTCTAACAACCAAGCGATTGTTGCAGAAGAATTTGTTCCTTTTGACCGTGAAGTTTCTCTGGTTGGTGCTCGTGGCAAAAATGGCGAAGTTGCCGTTTACCCATTAGCTGAAAACGTGCACGTGAATGGTGTCCTTAGCCTTTCAACTGCTATTGATGCTCCAGAGCTACAAGAACAAGCAAAAGAAATGTTTGCCGCTGTGGCAAACAGCTTAGATTACGTTGGCGTTTTAGCTCTAGAGTTCTTTGATGTTCAAGGAAAACTACTGGTTAACGAAATTGCACCTCGCGTACACAACTCTGGTCACTGGACACAACAAGGTGCGGAAACCTGTCAGTTTGAAAATCATCTGCGCGCGGTTTGTGGCATGCCATTAGGCAGCACCAAACTGGTTCGCGAGACATCGATGATCAATATTCTTGGCGAAGACTCGTTACCAGAAAGCCTGCTAGCAATGGAAGGTTGTCATATTCACTGGTACGGAAAAGAAAAACGTCCGGGCAGAAAAATGGGTCACATCAACGTGACGGCTGATTACCACGGTGAACTGGTCCGTAAACTGTGTGAATTGGCGGATGTTTTAGATGCGAAAGCATTTCCAGCAGTTCAGGAAGTAGCGAAACAATTTAAATCTTAAGATTTAATTCCAGATACAAAAACGGCGCTTAAAGCGCCGTTTTTTATGTTCTATTCCTGAATATGCCCACACTTGCGATCCGCACATTGATACTTAGTGCCGCTAGCGAGCTTCTTCTCAACCAGTAATGAGAAACCGCATTTCTCGCACTTACCCGCTACTGGAGGTAAGTTAACGGCAAATTTGCACTTAGGGTAAGTATCACAAGCATAAAACGTTTTACCGAAACGCGTTTTACGCTCGGCAAGATGCCCTTTACCGCACTCAGGACAAGCATGTAACTTGCTTGGCTTGGTTTCATCTGCAGAGTTATCTTGAGATTCGATATGGTGACATTTGGGGTAAGCACTACAGCCGATAAACATGCCATAACGCCCTTGGCGCAATACCAACTCACTCCCACATTCAGGACAAGGCACACCAAGTTCTTTCACTATGTGTCCGTCATTCTGGTGCAGTGGTTTTATGTAGTCGCAATTAGGATACTGAGTACAGCCGAGAAACGGGCCGTGTTTGCCATGGCGAAGCTGTAACGCTCCGCCACATTTCGGACAAGGTTCGTTCAGCGCATGTTCATGAGCTGAAAATAGCTCGCTATCAATTTTACCGCTCATAATACGTTTATTAGCTTAATGAAGAATACCTTGCTCTTTGCTGTACAAGAGCTCTTCCATAAGCGTATAAGCGTTCTCATTCCCGGGAACATTGAACAGCACCATTAGGATGATCCACTTCAGGTCATCCAACTCTAATTCATTGGTCTCTAGCCCCATCACTCGATCGATCACCATTTCGCGAGTTTCAGGTGTTAATACCTTAATTTGCTCTAAAAATAGGATGAAACCACGAGATTCTAGGTCTAGACGCTCCATCTCTTGCGCTGTAAAAATACGCATAGATGTTGCCGCACTGGTTGAAATCGCTGACTGTGCATCCGTTTGTTGCAATGCCGCTAGCTCTTCTAACCAGTTTAGGGCTTTGTAGATATCTTTTTGGTGAAACCCTGCTCGAAGTAATTCATCTTCAAGCTCGTCTTGATCCACTTGCAACTCTGCATCGCTATGGATATAAGTTTCAAACAGATACATCAGAATATCCATCATCATAGCTAGCCCCTCCCCTTACGAATATAGCCACCGGAAACTGCAACAACATGCCCTGAAAGCTCAAGCTCCAAGAGCTGCATCATGACTTCTTGGACAGGTATATGGGTCCTGCTTGCAAGAATATCAACTGGTGTAGCTTCTTCTCCTACGTTAGCTAACAGCTCGGGAAATGGCAATTCATCTTCGCTATTTAAGGATAAAAAAAGTGTATGCTGACATTGCTGAGGCTGTAAGCGATTGAAATCCAGCATAGATTCAAGTTCATCAACAATCTGTTGTACATTCTGAACTAAGCATGCGCCCTGCTGAATTAGGCGATTACTGCCCACACAATTGGGGTTAAGAATAGATCCCGGTACCACAAAAACCTCTCGGTTTTGTTCAGTTGCATAGCGAGCGGTAATCAAAGATCCGCTTTTTTCCGCCGCCTCAACGACCAGAACGCCCATAGATAAACCACTGATGATCCGGTTGCGCCGAGGAAAATGGGTTGGGCGAGGTTTCGCATTAGGACGAAACTCTGAAACTAAAGCACCGTTTTCTATAATACGAGCGGCGAGATTTTTATGTCTCGAAGGATAGATAGACGCTAGCCCAGAGCCTAAAACAGCGATCGTTTTACCAGCGGCTTTCAACGCACCATCATGAGCATAGCCATCAACTCCCAAAGCTAAACCACTGGTGACCACCAACTCTTGTTCCACTAACTGCCCTGCAAACTGATGAGCAATCTTCTGACTATCAATACTGGCGTTACGACTACCAACAATAGCGATTTGTGGTTGATTCAATGTTTCCAGTTGTCCTTCAACAAACAGAACATCTGGTTTTGAGGAGATTTGTTGCAGTAGAGCAGGATACGAATCACAAAATGGCGTGATGATATGCCTTCCGGTTTGTGCCTTTAACCACTCGAGAGATTCTTCCACCTCTCGCTCAGCATCATGCATCAAATAGTGAATCTGATCAGAAGCCAATCCTACCGCCTGCCATTGGCTGGCTGAATAGCTAAAAAGGTTGAAGAGGGAATCTCGGCTCAATAACTGTTTAACAGACTTTTTGCTCAGTTTTGGCGTAAAGCTTAGCGCTAACCATGCTGATAAATCCCTTTCATTCATGACTGACTCTATTTAATCGTCAGTATCAGAAGATAGAGACAGAGCGGCATTAGCCGCGAGCGGAGACAAGGCCATAACATCTTGATTGAATGCCGTTTGACTGCGGGTGATTAACGCTAAGCTGAATTTGTCATACGGACGAATGACCATTAACTCGCCGACTTTCTTACTTGGCAGTAGCATCCCTTTATCAAACCATTTCTTTTCATAGCTAAACTGACCTTGCGAAGCAAAAACATGGCTACCGGTGTTATAAACTTCAAACATACAGCCCTGTTTTAAGCCATCTTCACCACCTTGGTTCAAAACAACAACCTGCCCTTGAGCATAATACTGACTGCCTTCCAACGCTCCCAATATACGAGCATTGGCACTTTCCGGAGCTGGATGGGGGAAAAATGTGGTGGTCAGTTTCAAACTTTCCATATCGACTAGGGGTAAAACGATATCGTTTTGCACGACTTCTTGAGATTGCTCTTTAATGCGCAATGTTGAAATCGTTTCGTCGGATCGGACAAGTTCGCCCGTCGCGATTAGGCGTAACGCCACCAATACTTCTTTGTCTCGCTCAAACTCACTGGCGGGACGATAAACACCCCACTGGGCCTGAGTATGATGCCCTGTAAAATAGAGTACATCTTGTTGGGTGATGTACTGATGTCCTTCACTATCCCCTATTACTTTACTGCTAGTTGCCAAAACGTCTTTGCTTATCAATCGGTCAGACTGCAAATAAGGCATCACTAAACCTTGTTCCACAATCGGCACCGGTTGCTTTTTCACTTTACGAACTTTAGGGCTTAGGGTGACTTTAGGTTTGAACTTCAGCTGAGGCTTACCGTTGTTCCAGACTAAATAGAGCTGATCACCGGGATAAATTAAATGTGGGTTTTCAATATCAGAGTTGATGTCCCACAGCTGCGGCCACAACCAAGGGTTGTTTAAGTACATGGCCGATATATCCCACAAGGTATCTCCTTTCACGACCGTGTAAGTCGTCGGCGCACCTTGCTTAAGCGTCAATTGGGTAGGTTGTTGGGCAAAAGCCTTTAAAGAAAAGCCATTTAGCGCAATGAACACTAGGAGAAAATAACCTTTCAATCGAGTCATGACCTTAAACCCTGCGTTAAATGAATGAGAATGATTTTGATAAATCACGCAGGATGCTGTCATTTGACTCATAAAATGTCTAGAATTGAGCCAACAAGCTTTATCCTGTTTCGGCCTAGTTCAATATTTCGAGTGTATATGTCTGTATTACAAGTATTAACATTCCCAGATGACCGTCTTCGCACCGTTGCCAAGCCGGTTGAAAAAGTCACACCAGAGATCCAAACCATCGTAGATAACATGATTGAAACCATGTACGACGAAGAAGGTATTGGTTTAGCTGCGACGCAAGTCGACATTCACCAACGCATCGTGGTGATTGATATTTCTGACAGCCGTGATCAGCCAATGGTATTGATTAACCCAGAAATTATTGAGAAGCGCGGCGAAGATGGTATTGAAGAGGGCTGTCTATCTGTCCCTGGTGCTCGTGCTCTTGTGCCACGTGCTGCTGAAGTCACCGTTAAAGCTCTTAACCGTGATGGTGAAGAATATACTTTTGAAGCAGATGACCTTCTGGCGATTTGTGTACAACACGAATTAGACCACTTAGAAGGCAAACTATTTGTTGATTATCTTTCACCGCTAAAACGTAAGCGCATCAAAGAGAAGCTAGAGAAAATCAAACGCTTCAACGATAAGAATCAATAAAAATAGAGAGGTTACCTTGAGCCAATCATTACGTATTGTCTTTGCAGGTACTCCGGATTTCGCCGCCCGTCACTTGGCGGCGTTGTTGTCTTCGGAGCACGAAGTTATTGCAGTTTATACTCAGCCGGACCGTCCTGCAGGCCGCGGTAAAAAACTGACTGCCAGCCCAGTAAAAACTCTAGCGCTTGAGCATGATATTCCTGTTTATCAACCTGAGAACTTTAAATCAGATGAAGCCAAACAAGAGTTGGCCGATCTAAATGCTGATTTAATGGTCGTGGTGGCTTACGGCCTACTACTACCGCAAGCGGTTTTAGATACACACAAACTGGGTTGTATTAATGTGCATGGTTCAATCCTGCCACGCTGGCGTGGTGCAGCTCCGATTCAGCGCTCTATCTGGGCGG
Organism: Vibrio plantisponsor; assembly: GCF_013041605.1. Lineage (GTDB taxonomy): Bacteria > Pseudomonadota > Gammaproteobacteria > Enterobacterales > Vibrionaceae > Vibrio > Vibrio plantisponsor. Next base: position 10,060 of record NZ_JABEQC010000016.1, read on the forward strand.
GTGATGCCGAAACAGGTGTAACCATCATGCAAATGGACATCGGTTTAGATACGGGCGATATGCTGAAAATTGCTACGCTGCCAATCGAAGCAACAGATACCAGCGCATCCATGTACGAGAAACTTGCAGATCTAGGCCCACAAGCTTTGGTTGAATGTTTAGTCGATATTGCGAACGGCAATGCGAAAGCTGAAAAACAAGACGATGAGCTTGCCAATTACGCCAAGAAACTGAGCAAAGAAGAAGCTCGTATCAACTGGAGTGATGATGCAGCACACATCGAACGATGCGTTCGTGCATTTAACCCATGGCCAATGAGTCACTTTGAAGTTGCAGAAAATAGCATCAAAGTTTGGCAAAGCCGTGTTGTGGATCAAAGCTCAGACCAACCTGCTGGTACCATAATACAAGCCGATAAAACTGGTATTTATGTGGCAACAGGCAAGGGTGTATTGGTACTAGAACAGCTTCAAGTTCCGGGCAAAAAAGCAATGCCTGTTCAAGACATCCTCAATGCACGTGCAAGCTGGTTTGAAGTTGGCACACAACTGAGCTAACGATTCCTAGCCACTTCACTGAGTTGTGGCTAAATCTCCCTGAACTGAATGATGTCAGAAAGGGAAAGTACATTAATCACAGGGGCAGAGATGTCCCTATTGAATTTTAAGGGTTTCACCATGAATGTTCGCGCAGCAGCTGCTAACGTCCTTTTCCAAGTGGTCGACAAAGGTCATTCACTTTCTCACGCTCTTCCAGCAGCTCAAAAAACCATTCGCCCGAGAGATCATGCACTATTGCAAGAGATTTGCTACGGCGCTCTACGTTATCTTCCTCGTTTAGAGTCTATTGCCAATGAGCTGATGGAGAACCCTCTCAAGGGTAAAAAGCGCGTTTTTCATCACCTGATTCTGGTCGGGCTTTATCAATTAGGTTTCATGCGCATTCCTTCTCACGCAGCGGTTGCTGATACAGTGGAAGGCACAAAAACTCTGCGTGGTGAAAACCTGAGTGGACTCATTAACGCTGTATTGCGTAATTATCTGCGCAATCAAGAAGAGCTGGACCAATTCGCCGTTAGTCACAACGCGGGTAAATATGGTCACCCAAACTGGATTCTTAAAATGCTGCAAGAAAGCTACCCACAACAGTGGGAAGCAATCGTAGAAGCGAACAACAGCAAAGCTCCAATGTGGTTGCGTGTGAACCGCCAGCATCATACTCGTGACGAGTACCAAATCCTTCTGGACGAGGCGGAAATTGAATACACTCTTCACCCAGAAGCGGCAGATGCGATCAAACTGACCACACCGTGTGATGTCACCTTGCTTCCGGGCTTTGAAAAAGGTTGGGTATCGGTGCAAGATGCAGCAGCTCAGTTAGCGATTGATTACCTTCAACCAAAAGAAGGTGAGCTGATTCTAGACTGTTGTGCGGCGCCGGGTGGTAAAACTGCGCATATTCTGGAACATACCGAAGATACAGAAGTGGTTGCGCTTGATAGCGATGCGACACGACTGAATCGAGTGCACGACAACCTAGAACGTTTAAATCTGAAGGCCGATGTTATTTGTGGTGATGCACGTTATCCACAACAGTGGTGGCAAGGCGGACAATTTGATCGTATTTTGCTCGATGCGCCATGTTCTGCGACAGGTGTTATTCGTCGTCATCCGGACATCAAATGGCTACGTCGCGCGAACGATATTGATGCATTAGCTGAGCTACAACGTGAAATATTGCAGGTAATGTGGCAACAATTGAAGCCTGGTGGTACGTTAGTTTACGCAACATGCTCGATTACCCCTCAGGAAAACGTCCTGCAGGTTAAAGACTTTTTAGCGCGTACAGCTGACGCGCAACTAATTGGTTCAGATCCAGAGCAACCAGGTCGTCAAATTCTTCCTGGTGAGCAAGATATGGATGGCTTCTACTACGCTGTTATGGTTAAAAACGCGTAAGTTATTGAATCAAAGGCAGCCTGAGGCTGCCTTTGATATTAGTAGAGAATAAGAGAACAGGTATGAAAATCATCATTCTTGGTGCAGGGCAAGTTGGCGGCACACTCGCCGAAAACTTAGTGGGCGAAAACAACGATATTACTGTTGTTGATAAAAACGGTGACCGCCTCAGAGAACTGCAAGATAAATATGATTTACGCGTTGTGAATGGCCATGCCAGTCACCCTGACGTACTGAGAGAAGCGGGCGCACAAGATGCAGACATGCTGGTTGCGGTAACCAATACCGATGAAACCAATATGGCAGCCTGCCAAGTCGCCTTTACTCTATTTAACACCCCGAACCGAATTGCCCGTATTCGTTCACCTCAATATCTTGCTGAAAAAGAAGCGTTATTCCAGTCAGGCGCAGTACCCGTTGATCACCTAATCGCACCTGAAGAACTGGTGACAAGCTATATCGAACGCTTGGTTCAATACCCGGGCGCTCTACAAGTGGTTAGCTTTGCGGATGAAAAAGTTAGCCTAGTGGCGGTAAAAGCCTATTACGGTGGTCCGCTAGTGGGTAACGCACTGTCAGCACTGCGTGAACACATGCCTCATATCGACACGCGTGTTGCCGCTATTTTCCGTCAAGGCCGCCCAATACGACCGCAAGGTACAACCATCATTGAAGCGGATGACGAAGTATTCTTCGTTGCAGCAAGTAACCATATCCGTTCAGTAATGAGTGAGTTGCAACGCTTAGAAAAACCTTATCGCCGAATTATGATTGTTGGTGGCGGTAACATAGGTTCAAGCCTAGCAAAACGTCTTGAACACACTTACAGCGTTAAGCTGATTGAACGTAACTACAGCCGCGCAGAACAACTGTCAGAAGAGCTGGAAAACAGTATCGTTTTCTGTGGCGACGCCGCAGATCAAGAACTGCTAACGGAAGAGAACATCGACCAAGTTGATGTGTTCATTGCCTTAACCAACGAAGATGAAACCAACATCATGTCAGCCATGCTGGCAAAACGCCTTGGTGCGAAAAAGGTAATGGTACTGATCCAGCGTGGCGCATACGTCGATCTGGTTCAGGGTGGTGTAATTGATGTGGCGATTTCACCGCAACAAGCGACCATTTCAGCGCTGCTTACTCACGTTCGTCGTGCCGATATTGTTAACGTATCCTCGCTACGTCGCGGTGCAGCAGAAGCGATTGAAGCGATTGCTCATGGTGATGAAACGACCTCCAAAGTTGTTGGCCGTTCAGTCGGTGATATTAAGCTTCCGCCGGGTACCACCATTGGTGCGATTGTGCGTGGCGAAGAAGTTTTGATTGCCCATGACCGTACGGTTATTGAGCAGGATGATCACGTCGTAATGTTCCTTGTGAACAAGAAATACGTGCCGGACGTCGAAGCTTTATTCCAGCCAAGTCCTTTCTTCTTATAGGATGCCGGCATCACTATGCTGAATTTACGCCCCATTTTGTTTGTCGTTGGGTTAGTTCTCTCAAAACTAGCCCTGTTTATGTATGTGCCAACCATAGTCGCATTCATAACGGGTACAGGCGGATTCCTCGATTTCGCACAAGCCGTCATCATCACGCACATTGTAGCTTTCATTTGTTTGACCATAGGCCGGACATCCGATTTTCGTCTCAGTGTGCGGGACATGTTCCTTATCACCAGTTTAGTGTGGACGGTTGCCAGTGCGTTCGCTGCACTGCCTTTTGTCTTCATCAATCACATCAGCTTTACCGATGCCTACTTCGAAACCATGTCTGGCTTAACGACGACAGGTTCAACGGTGTTGAGTGGGCTTGATGATATGGCACTAAGCATTCTTTTATGGCGTTCGATTTTGCAATGGCTCGGTGGTGTAGGCTTTATCGTAATGGCCGTAGCTGTCCTACCAATGCTCAACGTAGGTGGTATGAAGCTGTTCCAGACGGAGTCTTCTGACTGGTCTGATAAAAGCAGCCCGCGAGCTAAAACGGTCGCGAAGAACATAGTTGCGGTCTACTTAGTACTGACCCTGCTGTGCATTATGGGCTACATGCTGACTGGAATGGGCTTATTTGATGCCATAAACCATGCGTTCACCACACTGTCTACTGGTGGTTACTCAACCTCTGACAGCTCAATGAATCACTTCTCTAATGGCGCTCATTGGGTAGCAACTTTGTTTATGTTCCTTGGCGGACTGCCATTCCTGCTGTTTGTGGCTACCTTGAGAAAACGCAGCCCTATGGTGCTGTTAAAGGACGCACAGGTACAAGGGTTCTTCCTGCTGTTCATTGTCGCGAGTTTAATCGTCGCCGCGTGGCTTAACCTGCACAATGGCTACTCTGTTTTAGACGCCCTGCGCATTTCAATGTTCAACATTGTGTCGGTTGTAACCACCACAGGTTATGGTCTTGATGATTTCAGTGCCTGGGGAGCACTTCCAACCACACTATTCGGTTTTATTATGATGGTGGGGGCTTGTTCAGGCTCAACAGCGGGTGGTATTAAAATCTTCCGTTTCCAAATCTGCTTTGCCTTACTAAAAAACCAGATGATGAGGCTGATTCACCCTAATGGCGTTTTCGTTCAGCGTTATAACCAACGCCCTGTGAATGAAGATATTGTCCGCTCAGTGGTTGCTTTCGGTCTTACCTTCGCCATCACCATTATTTTAATTGCGGGTTGTTTATCCGCGATGGGACTGGATCCTGTGACCAGTATTTCAGGGTCGATCACCGCAGTAGCAAACGTTGGGCCGGGAATGGGCACTGTTATTGGTCCAACAGGTAACTTTGCCCCACTGCCGGATGCGGCAAAATGGGTGTTAAGTTTTGGCATGCTGATGGGGCGTTTAGAGATTTTGACGATACTGGTGTTATTCTTCCCAGCGTTCTGGAGACGCTAATCATGAAATGTATCCCGACTTCAGTGGCAATCGCTTTCATTGCCTTCACTGCTAATGCAGCGGCCAGCCAAGTCATCGAACTAGAGGATGGACGTAAAGTTCAGCTCAATGATGATTTTACTTGGCAATATGTTCAGCCTGAAAACACTCATCAAGCAACAGCCCTTGCTGTAGCTGCACCCATTATCTCTTCACAACGCGGGACAACACTCGTACTTGAAAGCGGCAAACCAAGTCTGCAACTGTCTGACTCAGGTGTGGACATTGTTATTGGCGCCGCAAGTTATCAAAATGGCAAGGTCGTTTTACCAACCGCTATCACCAACCAAAGTTCGCTATCGGTGATCAATGTTCAACTCAAGATAGAGCTTTTGGACAGCCAGGGGAAAAAGCTTGCAGAGCAAGAAACAACGGTTTGGCAATCTATAAAACGTCTGGCGGAAACCTATCTGCGACCAAAGACAGCCGCAGAAGGCAAAGTGATAGAAATTGAAGTGCCGAAAGCAGAGAACTATCAGCTTATTGCGACGGTTTCAAACCTAGAAACCCGCTAAATCGGATTTACGTACAGATAGATCGCCAAGAAGTGGCAAGCGCAACCCGCAAGAACAAATCCGTGCCAAATCGCATGGTTATATGGGATGCGCTTCGCTACGTAGAAAATCACACCCAGTGAATAAACCACGCCACCCGCCGCCAGTAGTGTTAATCCGCCCACATCCAGATTCAAAGCAAGTTGGTAAATCACCACCAGAGATAACCAGCCCATTGCGAGATACGAGAACAGTGAAAAACGCTTAAATCGATACACAAAAGCGATTTTCATGACGATACCCAACAGAGCAATCGACCAGATCACTATCATCAAACCAAAAGCAAGCGGAGTGCGTAAGCCAACGAGCAGGAAAGGGGTATAGCTACCAGCGATCAATAAGTAAATGGCACAGTGGTCGAAGATTTTTAACCAATGTTTCGCTCTTTGATGAGGAACGGCATGGTAAAGCGTCGAAGCAAGAAACAGTGCGATCATACTGCCACCATATACGCTCATACTGGCAATAGTCAGGGCATCTGCACTATGGTTTACCGCTTTTACCAGCAATAAAACCAAGCCAACAATACCCAATATCAAGCCAATACCATGACTAATCGCATTGGCTATTTCTTCTTTCACACTGTATTCACTCACTGACATACCACACCCACATAGAACAGGACAGTAGGCAGATTATGACACATTCAGCTTACAACCGTAAGCTAGAAATGTTAATTTTTAGTTAAGCCACTATGAGTGAGAATCCAGATATTCAAGCACTCTTGTCCCAGCAGCTTGTGGCGATTCACCGCTAGTAATCGTCATTTGACGTTTTAGCTCTCCTAAACCCAAAAGACTCGCTAACATGCCTGTCGCCCCTCTTTGGTAGCGATCAATTTCAAACCACATTTGCAAAGAGTCCTTGTCGCGATAAGCCACAATTTCCAACTCACGCCAGCGACCATGAAAAGGCCCAGTGGTCGGAACAAACTCAAACTCTTGCACAAATGGCAGTGCAAAGCCTTTTGCAGCTTCACATTCAACCTGACGTAAGCGTAACCCCTGCTCTTCCAGTTCAGAAAAAATGCCATCCATCAGAGGATCTGGCCGAACGGTCAAAATATCTTTATCGGTCGGATCCAACGCCATCGCAATATCGAGACCAGTCTCCAACCAAACTTTGGCATCACCAATCGTTACAGGAGTGTTCCAAGGCACATCCATCTCAACATCAAAATCACGCGTCTCACCCGGCTGAATGGTAAATGAATACGGCAGCGACCAATCCGCTAGCACGTAAGTGCGATGCACTTTACGCTTGCGAGAACCTTGCTGTTTCGAACTGTCTTCGAATACTTCTTCCACATAGCGGCAGCAGAGTTTTAATTCAATATTATCAATATCCTGTGCGCTAGAGCCGCCATAAACGTGAACAGTAAATTTCACCGATTGACCGGGATAAAGCACTTCTTGTTGCAGAACGGAATCCACCTTTGCGGAACCTATTCCAAAACTTGCGAGGGTTTTCTTGAGAAACGACATACACACCTCCTTCTATCGCTATTCATAGTAAAGCGCATTCCATAGTAAAACGTATGAATAAAAAAACTCAATTGCAGTTCTCACACAAACTAATTCATTTTTTTTAACATATTCACTGGTTAACTATCGACCAACTGAAAACTTGGTGCTAATCTAACTTCGATATGATTTATATCGTTATTCCTAGACAATTTAAGTGGATTGGCGATTGCCAGAAGGAGCCATCCTTCAAACACCTCGGTGCCAGAAGAGCAGCTCATAGTTGCCTAGGTCCATTACATCGGCAATGGATATGCCTGACTGTTAGGTAAATGAATGCGCCCAACAACTGTCAGGTTTTCGCACACAAACCGTAGTGCAATGCGTCGTCGTAGTGGCTTCGTTGCTGCTCCGGTTGCGAAAAAGCTCGCACCTGCAAAAACTCTTGTTGAGACCAATGCACTGACTGCATCGCCAGAGACAAAAGTCGAACAGGCTGCTTAATATAGAAAAGCGCAGAGCTATTTGCTTATAAATAGTAATCTGCGCTTTTTTCTTTTCTACTTTTTCCTACATTTGATACCTTTAGCTTAAACCATTAAAAGAGTGTGGAGAAAGCTATGAAGTGTCACCGTATTGAAGAGTTGCTAGAGTTACTTGAGCCTGAATGGCAAAAAGATTCTGAATGTAACTTGCTCCAGTTCATCGTGAAATTAGCAGGCGAAGCGGGTTACAAAGGTCCGTTGGAAGAACTCACTGACGATGTTCTCATCTATCACCTTAAAATGCGTAACAGCGCAAAAGACGAAGTCATTCCCGGGCTGAAGAAAGACTACGAAGATGATTTTAAAACCGCACTGCTTCGTGCTCGTGGTGTCATCAAAGATTAAGAAACTCATCGAACGGAGCGACTTTTATGTCGCTCTTTTTTGTAATCACCGCTTCTTAACAACCAGTTTGTGTTGATAACAGAGCAGAAATACACATTTTGTTGTTAAAGATTGATTGCCTTAAAGAAATAAAAATGTTGATGGCGTTATAATCGCCCACTTATTAAAACAATACTCATCCTTCTCACTGAGTGCGGAAGGGGAAAGCAATGTCAGAGAGTGCCGTCATTTTGAAACGGCGCCAAAAAGCCCAAAGGAATATTCCATGAGTCAGGACAAAATAGACATTAAAGATGTGACTCCCAAAGTCTTTAATCCCAAAACCCACAAAGGTCAGGGAGGAGACAGATTCAACCCGAGCAAAGGGATATACGTTCGAGAGAGTAAAGGCACTTACCAGAAACTGCGTCGCTATGGTGGCTGGTTCTTATTATTACTTTTTGGATTGGTTCCTTGGATCTCTTACGGCGATCGCCAAGCTATCCTGTTGGACATGGGTAACCAACAGTTCAACTTTTTCGGCACCACACTTTATCCGCAAGATTTAACCTTACTTGCACTCCTGTTTATGATTGCCGCATTTGGACTGTTCTTCCTCACCACATTCTTGGGGCGTGTATGGTGTGGTTATCTCTGTCCACAAACTGTATGGACCTTTATGTACATATGGTTTGAAGAAAAGCTTGAGGGCAGCGCCAACAAACGTCGTAAGCAAGATGAAGGCAAAATGACGGCTAAACTGGCGATGCGTAAAACCCTCAAGCATGTTGCTTGGTTTGCGATTGCGTTAGTCACGGGTTTCACTTTTGTCGGCTATTTCGTGCCTATTCGCGACCTGGTTATCGACTTTTTCACCCTGAACGCGACGTTCTGGCCGGTGTTCTGGGTATTGTTCTTTGCCATCTGTACTTATGGCAATGCGGGTTGGATGCGTTCAATCATGTGTATTCACATGTGTCCTTACGCTCGTTTCCAATCAGCCATGTTTGATAAAGATACCTTTATTGTTGGCTACAACACCTCTCGCGGAGAACAGCGTGGTCCCCGTTCCCGCAAAGCAGATCCTAAAGCACTAGGTTTGGGTGACTGTATTGACTGTGATTTGTGTGTTCAGGTGTGCCCTACTGGTATCGATATTCGAGACGGCTTGCAGTATGAGTGTATCAACTGTGGTGCCTGTATCGACGCTTGTGATACTACGATGGAACGTATGGGCTATGAGAAAGGTTTGATTAGCTACACCACTGAGCATCGTTTATCCGGTAAACACACCAAAGTCATGCGTCCAAAACTGATTGGCTATGGCGCGGTACTGCTGATTATGTGCGGTTTGTTTGTTGCTCAAATCGCCGCGGTCGACCCTGCTGGACTAAGCGTGATTCGCGATCGTAACCAGTTATTTAGAACCAACAGCTCAGGTGAAGTAGAAAACACCTACACGCTGAAAGTCATCAACAAGACTCAGCAAACTCAAGACTATAAACTTGATGTCTCTGGCCTTTCGGATGTGACTTGGTATGGTAAACAAACGGTACAGGTGAAACCGGGCGAAGTAGTCAACCTACCAATGAGTTTAGGTGTCAAACCGGATAGCTTAAGTTCTCCTGTTGCGACAATTCAGTTTATACTCAGCGACGATACCAACCAATTCACGATAGAAGTTGAAAGCCGCTTTATTAAGAAGCTATAGACTTCTTCATTATCAAAGGAAAAGGGCTCAGTAATGAGCCCTTTTTAATCAATGACTCAAGCAACGTTTCACTTTGACGCATTAACTCCCGATCTCATGTGGTACGCACTAGAGAGCATCGGTATTCGTGCAGAATCCGGCTTTCTTGCTCTTAACAGCTATGAAAACCGTGTGTATCAGTTTGTGGATGAAGACAAACGACGCTTCGTCGTAAAGTTCTATCGTCCACAACGCTGGACTGCCGACCAAATTCGCGAAGAACATGAATTTGCACTCGAATTGGCAGAAGCGGAGATCCCGCTAGTCCCGCCACTGGTGATCAACGGCGCTAGCCTTCATCATTATCAAGGTTATGACTTTGCACTGTTCAACAGTGTCGGTGGTCGTCAATTTGAAGTCGATAACGAAGAGCAACTGGAATGGGTGGGGCGATTTCTAGGCCGAATTCATAAAATCGGCGCTGAAAAAACGTTCCAACATCGACCAACTGTGAGCTTGGAAGAATACCTATATCAGCCTCGGGAACTGCTACAAAACTCTCAGTGCATTCCGATGCATTTGGAGAATGTGTTCTTTAATGACTTAGACTTTCTGATCAAAAAAATTGAGCAGCAATGGTCAAGCAAACATGCCAACATTCGTCTCCATGGCGACTGTCATCCCGGCAATATTTTGTGGCGTGATGGCCCGATGTTTGTCGATCTCGATGACTCTCGTAATGGCCCTGCCGTGCAAGATCTGTGGATGCTACTCAACGGTGAAAGACAAGATAAGATCGTTCAACTGGATATTTTGCTTGAAGGCTACCAAGAGTTTTGCGATTTTAATGTCTCGGAATTGAAACTAATTGAGCCACTTCGTGGTCTACGAATGGTGCACTACATGGCTTGGTTGGCAAAACGTTGGGATGACCCAGCATTCCCAATCGCCTTTCCTTGGTTCAACGATCCTAAATATTGGGAAAGCCAGGTGCTGTCATTCAAAGAACAAATCTCAGCATTAGACGAGCCTGCGCTCTCACTGATGCCACAATGGTAATTTATTGCCTTTAAAAGGAAAAATGGAGTCCGTAATGAAAAAATTGTTTGCACTGGTTGCAACCCTGATGTTCAGCCTTTCGGCTTACGCAACAGACTTTCAGGAAGGAGTGCACTACAAAGAGCTCGACCTAACACCTTCTTCAAAACCTAGCGTAGTTGAGTATTTCTCTTTCTATTGCCCACACTGTAACCAGTTTGAGCCAATCATTGCTCAGCTTAAAGACAAACTTCCAGAAGGCGTGAAACTGCAAAAGAATCACGTGTCTTTCATGGGCGGTAATATGGGTAAGTCAATGAGCAAAGCTTACGCAACTATGATTGCACTAGGCGTTGAAGATAAAATGATTCCAGTCATGTTCAACCGTATTCACAACTTACGTAAGCCACCAAAAGACGATCAAGAGCTTCGTCAGATCTTTACTGATGAAGGCATTGATGGCAGCAAGTTCGATGCAGCATTTAACGGCTTTGCGGTAGATTCTATGGTTCGTCGTTTTGACAAGCAGTTCCAAGAAGCTGGCCTAAGTGGTGTTCCTGCGGTTGTGGTCAACAACCACTACTTGGTTCAGGCTCAAGGTATCAAAACATTGGATGAATACTTCGAGTTGGTGAACTTCTTGGTCAACAAGAAATAAGCAAAACAAAGGGAGCGAAAGCTCCCTTTGTTTTTGATTAAGATTTATAAATCTCTTTCAACATTTCATCTTTGTCTTGCCACACATCCCCCAGCCACTGCTGAAACTGACGTTTGTACGGTTTGTCATTGAAATAATCGCCAGAGACATTCTCATCAACTGGCAATACTCGAACACGCACGACAACTCTTTTCATGCGCCCCATCAACATATCTCGGAATGGTTTTTCTAGATTGTCTGGATACGCCAAAGTGACATCTATGATGTTTTCAAACTGCTCACCCATCGCCGCTAAGGTATAAGCCATACCACCGGATTTTGGCGGTAGAAGGTGCTGATAGGAAGAACGTACCGCTTGCTGCTTGCGAACATCAAAACGAGTACCTTCAACATAGTTAACCACTGTGGTCGGATGGAACTTAAACTTCTCACATGAGCGGCGAGTGGTTTGTAAATCCTGACCACGTTTTTCCGGATGACGAAGCAAATATTCACGGGAATAACGACGCATAAAAGGCATATCAAGCGCCCAACAACCCATACCAACAAAAGGCACGTACAGGAGTTGATGCTTTAAGAAAAACTTCGGCATAGGTATGCGATCCTTAAATACCGAGCACAGCACCACAATATCCGTCCAGCTCAAATGATTGCTGATCAGCAAGTACCAGCCATCTTTCTTTAGGTCTTCTCCCCCTTCAATATCCCACTGCACAGGATTTGAAACAGCAAGTAATCCCGCATTCACCGTCGCCCACATCCACATCGCTTTATCTGCCATCTGAGTGGCTCGCGCTTTCAGTTTCGGGGTTGGCAACAGAACTTTAATGACAGCAATTGCACAGATGATCAGAGAGCTTATCGCCGTATTAACGATAACCAATAATGCATTGATAATGAGCAAAAAATAAGACAACGCAGAGCCTTCAATTCAATGAACAAAAAATAAGCGCCCAATTATACAAGTTTGTTCGTTTTTTAAAATATCGTTCAGCAATGGTCAGAGTACTCATAGCCAGAACTTATTAATAAGCATCGACCAATCACCCGTTTCTGTTAGCTAATCGACTGAGAAGTAAGTTGTTTGAGCAACCTGTCCATCGCACGGTAACCCAATGCTTCCGCAAGATGAGCACGATTTATCTCCATCTCGCCCTGTAGATCAGCAATCGTACGCGCGACTTTGATGATGCGATGATACGCCCGAACGGATAACCCCAAACGGTGCAGTGCATTTTCTAGAAACTCAGCGTCCAGCTTAGTTAAAGGGCAAACTTGCTCTATCTCTCGGCTTTGCAGTAAGGCATTCACTTTTCCGCTTCGCTCTAACATTATTTCACGAGCTTGCAGCACTCGCTCTTTGACAATCGCCGTTAGCTCTCCCCTGTCTCCACCATTAGACAGCGTGCCTTTCGGTAATGCGGGGATCTCTATCGACATATCAAACCTGTCGAGTAATGGGCCAGACAGGCGACTCAAATAACGCAAAATCACCTGTGGATTAACTCTCGCCTGCTCTCCTTCGTGATACCCCGTAGGGCTTGGGTTCAATGCTCCCACCAACTGAAAACGAGCCGGAAAGCGAGTTTTGCCTTGCGCTCGGGAAATAATGATTTCGCCAGACTCTAGAGGTTCACGAAGTGAGTCTAAGACTTTTCGTTCAAACTCCGGCATCTCATCCAAAAATAACAACCCATTATGGGCAAGAGAAATTTCTCCCGGGCGAGGAATAGAACCTCCGCCCACTAACGCCGCCATCGAGCTCGAATGATGAGGCGAACGAAACGGTCTTTGTTTCCAGTTGTGAATATTGATCTCTTGCTGAGTAAGAGAAGCGACAGAGGCGGTTTCCATCGCCTCAACGTCAGTCATTGGCGGCAGTAGGTCACACAAGCGCGAAGCCAGCATAGTTTTACCTGTTCCGGGTGGCCCCAAAAACAGCAGATTATGGTTACCCGCCGCTGCAATCTCTAAAGCTCGTTTGCCCTGTTGCTGTCCGATGATATCTTGTAGATCCCGTGAGTGACCAAAGCTTTTGACGATGTTAGGACTTTCAAACAGGCTCAATGTTTTCTGTCCACACAAATCGGCACACACTTCCAGTAGAGTTTGAGCCGATTTATGCTGCTGACTATCGACTAAAGCTGCTTGGTCGCCGTTCCAGTGAGGAACCACCAAACAACGTTTGCTTTTGGATGCAGCCAATGCAGCCGGAAGTACGCCTTTCACACTTCGAAGCTCGCCAGATAGCGCCAGTTCTCCGATGAATTCATGCTTATCTAAGCATGTTTGTGCTATTTGGTTCGAAGCCGCCAAAATGCCCAACGCAATAGGTAAATCAAAACGTCCACCTTCTTTGGGAAGATCTGCGGGCGCCAAATTGACGGTAATTTTCTTAGCCGGAAAAACAAATTGAGAATTGATAATGGAACTGCGAACCCGATCTCTTGATTCCTTAACCGTGGTTTCAGGCAAACCAACCAAGGTGAATCCCGGCATACCGTTGCTGATATGAACTTCCACTGTAACTGAAGGTGCTTCCACACCCACACTGGCTCGACTATGGATAATCGCAAGTCCCATTTTGTCCCTTATTCTTTGATTAACAATCACTCAGCAGTGAATCCTCTGTCTGCTGGCCAATGGCATTTGTTATATATCGCGGGAGTTCAAAACGAGAATGTGAAAAAAGAATGAGTTTTTGCTTGTCATGTAACGGAGATGTATGTTACCACTAGAGACGCAAACAATTGCGCATACTATTAAAACGATTTTTTAGAGCATATTGATGAATTTGAACGCCCGCATTAACTCACTGATTACCCTGATTATCGTGGTCATTATTAAGACCGCGCGGGGACTTGCAGGCGTAAAATAATTGCCAAGATTCAAAAAGCCCCCGCACTGAAAAGTCCGGGGGCTTTTTTACAGCCTTTATGCTGAAACAAAACAATAAGACTAAATAAAAAGCACATACTGATTAATACCTAGTCGGATATGTCAGGAAGAATGGGAGCGCACATGACGTGCAAACACAACACAACTAACCAACGCGATTCAAATCGCACTATCGGAGGCATACGATGACGGGAGCGCAACTAGTCGTAGCCGCTTTAAAACAGCAAGGTATCAAAACCGTTTTTGGTTATCCGGGTGGCGCTATTATGCCCATCTATGATGCTTTGTATGATGGCGGAGTAGAACACATACTGTGTCGCCACGAACAAGGTGCTGCAATGGCTGCCATAGGCATGGCCAGAGCCACTCAAGACGTAGCAGTATGTATGGCAACATCAGGCCCTGGAGCCACAAACCTTGTAACCGGCCTTGCCGATGCCTTTCTAGATTCCGTTCCACTCGTTGCTATCACAGGTCAGGTCGCCAGCTCTCACATTGGTACTGACGCTTTCCAAGAAATGGATGTGATAGGTATGTCTCTCTCTTGTACCAAGCACAGCTACCTCGTTACCGATATTAATGAGCTTGCTCCAACGCTTGCAGAAGCATTTGAAGTTGCTAAAACTGGCCGCCCAGGTCCGGTTATCGTTGATATCGCTAAAGATGTGCAACTTGGTCAAGCGCCAGTGACTTCGCTACCGAGTTTTACTCCACCAGCAATCCCTCAGGTTGCCCCTCAGCAGTTAGTCAAAGCTCAACAATTGATGACTGAAAGCAAACGTCCTGTTTTGTATGTCGGCGGTGGTGTTCAACTGGCTCACGCGACAGACTGCGTGCGCAACTTCTTACGTTTGAACCCAATGCCTTCAGTGAGCACACTGAAAGGTTTGGGAACCATCGAGCGCCACGACCCACACTACCTTGGTATGTTGGGTATGCACGGTACCAAAGCCGCTAACCTAGTCGTTCAGGAAAGTGATTTGTTGATCGTTGTCGGTGCTCGTTTTGATGACCGAGTGACAGGCAAACTGGATACCTTCGCTCCTCATGCGAAAGTTATCCATATTGATATTGATGCTGCGGAGTTCAATAAGCTGCGTAAAGCGAATGCCGCACTGCGTGGTGACATCAATACCATTTTGCCTCAGCTAGAGTTAAGTCATGATATTGCATCTTGGGTTCATCACAGTGAAAGCTTACGCAGTGGTTTTAAATGGCGTTACGACCATCCGGGCGATCTCATCTACGCTCCGCTATTGTTGAAACAACTGTCAGACATGATGCCGGATAGCTCTATTGTCTCTACCGACGTAGGTCAACATCAGATGTGGGCAGCGCAACATGTACAGCCACGCATGCCACAAAACTTCATCTCGTCTGCCGGTTTGGGAACTATGGGCTTTGGTTTACCTGCGGCGATGGGCGCAGCGGTCGCTCGTCCAGAAGACCAATCGATTCTGGTTTCTGGAGACGGTTCATTCATGATGAACGTTCAAGAGCTTGGCACCCTGAAACGCCGTAAAATTCCGGTGAAGATGGTTCTGTTGAACAACCAACGCTTGGGTATGGTTCGTCAATGGCAATCACTATTCTTCGATGGTCGCCACAGTGAAACTATCCTAGATGACAACCCAGATTTCGTCATGCTGGCAAAGGCCTTTGATATTCCGGGCAAAACCATCACTAAGAAAGAAGAAGTTGAACCCGCATTAAAAGAGATGCTTGAAAGCAAAACCGCTTATCTGCTTCATGTCTTAATTGATGAAGAAGAAAACGTATGGCCGTTGGTACCACCGGGCGCATCCAACAATGACATGTTAGAGAACACTTAAGAGAGGCTCACCATGCAAAGATATCTGTTAGACATCAAAGCAGACGATAAACCAGTACTACTTGAGCGTGTTCTGCGTGTTATTCGCCACCGTGGTTTTATCATCAAACAAGTAGCGGCAACTCAAAACCATGAAAGCAAGGTTGCAAGTGTAGAGATTATTGTCGACAGCGACAGACCAATCACAACATTAACTAACCAGATTGAAAAATTATGGGATGTTCGCACTGTTGATGTGACCAACATCAGAAACGACGAGCTGCCAAATAACAACTTACAACAACAAATTTGCGCTTAAAGCCATTAGTTCTTAAAGCCACTAATTTATAAAGAAATAAGGTAAGGAAACACAACATGCCTAAATACCGTTCGGCCACCACAACACATGGACGCAATATGGCTGGAGCACGCGCACTATGGCGTGCCACTGGCGTCAAAGAAGAAGATTTCGGTAAACCAATTATCGCAGTCGTGAACTCGTTCACTCAGTTCGTTCCGGGTCACGTTCACCTAAAAGATTTAGGTCAGCTAGTTGCTGCTGAAATCGAAGCCGCAGGCGGCATCGCAAAAGAATTCAATACCATCGCGGTTGATGATGGTATCGCAATGGGTCACGGCGGCATGCTTTACTCATTGCCATCTCGTGAACTTATCGCAGACTCAGTAGAGTACATGGTGAACGCACACTGTGCTGATGCAATGGTGTGTATCTCTAACTGTGACAAAATCACTCCGGGGATGCTAATGGCGTCTATGCGCCTGAATATTCCGGTGATCTTTGTTTCAGGTGGACCAATGGAAGCGGGTAAAACCAAGCTTTCTGATCAGATCATCAAGCTAGACCTTGTTGATGCCATGATGCAAGGTGCTGACCCTAAAGTCTCTGACGCGCAAAGTGAGCAGATAGAACGTTCTGCATGCCCAACTTGTGGTTCTTGTTCAGGTATGTTCACTGCAAACTCAATGAACTGTTTAACTGAAGCTTTGGGCCTATCTCAACCGGGTAACGGTTCTATGCTGGCAACACATGCTGATCGTAAAGAACTGTTCATCAATGCTGGCCGTCGTATCGTTGAACTGACAAAACGTTACTACGAGCAAGATGATGTAACCGCGCTGCCACGCAATATCGCGAACAAAGATGCGTTCGAAAACGCTATGGCGTTAGATATCGCAATGGGTGGTTCAACTAACACGGTTCTTCACTTGCTTGCTGCGGCTCAAGAAGGCGAAGTGGATTTCGATATGACCGATATTGACCGCATGTCTCGCTTAATTCCTCATCTGTGTAAAGTGGCGCCATCAACTCAGAAATATCACATGGAAGACGTTCACCGCGCTGGTGGCGTAATGGGTATTTTGGGCGAACTCAACCGTGCAGGCTTGCTACATAGTAAAACCAACACGGTGCTAGGTTTAACGATGGAAGAGCAGCTGAGTCAATACGATGTGATGCAAACCAATTCGGACGCGGTAAAAGACTTTTTCCGCGCAGGCCCTGCGGGTATCCGTACTACTAAAGCTTTCTCTCAAGACTGCCGTTGGGACACGCTGGACGTGGACCGTAAAGATGGTTGTATCCGTGAGAAACAATACGCTTTCAGCCAAGACGGAGGCCTAGCTGTACTTAGCGGTAACATCGCATTGGATGGCTGTATCGTTAAAACTGCAGGTGTGGATGAAAGCATTCTCAAGTTTGAAGGTCCAGCAGTGGTATTTGAAAGCCAAGAAGATGCGGTTGAAGGCATTCTTGGCGGCAAAGTGAAATCTGGCGATGTGGTCGTTATCCGTTACGAAGGTCCTAAAGGTGGTCCGGGCATGCAAGAGATGCTTTACCCAACCACATACCTTAAATCTATGGGTCTAGGTAAAGAGTGTGCACTTTTAACTGACGGTCGCTTCTCTGGCGGTACTTCTGGTCTATCGATCGGTCACGTATCTCCTGAAGCAGCGAATGGTGGCACGATTGGTCTAGTGAAAGCGGGCGACACTATCTCAATCGATATTCCAAACCGTACTATTTCTCTACAAGTATCAGAGCAGGAGCTTGCTGAGCGCCGCGCTGAACAAGATAAACTTGGTTGGAAACCGGTTGATCGTCAACGTGAAGTTTCTTTT
The DNA here is from genome assembly GCF_013041605.1 of Vibrio plantisponsor. GTDB lineage: Bacteria > Pseudomonadota > Gammaproteobacteria > Enterobacterales > Vibrionaceae > Vibrio > Vibrio plantisponsor. Next base: position 28,076 of record NZ_JABEQC010000016.1, read on the forward strand.
GCACTAAAATCTTATGCCAGCATGGCAACCAGTGCTGACAAAGGTGCGGTGCGAGATAAATCTAAGCTAGAGGGCTAGATTTATGACCTTAACTCAACAAACTGGCGCAGATTATCTGCGCCAAGTCCTTCGCGCTCCTGTCTATGAGGTGGCAAATGTCACGCCACTTCAAGATATGCCTCGTCTGACTGCTCGTATCGGTAACCAAGTGCAGATCAAGCGTGAAGACCGCCAGCCTGTGCACTCGTTTAAATTACGTGGTGCTTACAACATGGTGGCGAACCTGACTGAAGAGCAAAAAGCCGCTGGGGTTATCGCAGCATCTGCGGGGAACCATGCCCAAGGTATGGCGTTATCAGGGACTAAACTTGGTATTAAAACCACCATAGTTATGCCTCGCACCACTCCGGATATCAAGGTTGAAGCGGTTCGCGGTTTTGGCGGTAACGTTATTCTTCACGGCAGTAACTTTGACGAAGCAAAAGCCGAAGCAGAGCGTCTATCGGTAGAAAACGGTTATACCTTTGTGCCACCTTTTGACCACCCATTGGTCATTGCAGGTCAAGGCACTATCGGTATGGAGATGCTGCAACAAAACGGCCATCTCGATTACATTTTTGTCCCGGTTGGCGGCGGCGGTTTAGCAGCGGGTGTTGCGGTACTGGTTAAGCAGTTGATGCCGGAAATCAAAGTCATTGCGGTAGAACCTGAAGATTCAGCCTGTTTAAAAGCAGCTCTGGATGCAGGTGAACCAGTGGTACTTGACCAAGTCAGCATGTTTGCCGACGGCGTGGCAGTAAAACGCATCGGCGATGAAACCTTCCGCCTATGTCAGCAATATCTGGACGGTCATATCACGGTATCAAGTGATGAAATCTGCGCCGCAGTAAAAGATATCTTTGAAGATACTCGCGCGATTGCTGAGCCTTCAGGAGCTCTAGCTCTGGCTGGATTGAAAAAATTCGCTGAGAAAAACCAACTAAAAGATAAGAAACTGGCAACCGTGCTATCGGGTGCGAACACCAACTTCCATGGTCTGCGTTATGTTTCTGAGCGTTGTGAATTGGGTGAAAAACGCGAAGGCTTACTTGCGGTCACCATTCCAGAACAGAAAGGTGCATTCTTTAAGTTCTGCCAAATCATTGGTAACCGTGCTGTGACAGAGTTCAACTACCGCTATAGCGATGACGAACTGGCAAACATCTTTGTCGGTGTTCGTCTGGTGGGTGGTCAGGAAGAGCTGCAATCCATCATCAAAGAATTGCGTAACTCTGGTTATCCGGTTCAGGATCTCTCTGACGATGAAATGGCGAAACTGCACACCCGTTATATGATTGGTGGTAAACCGTCTAAACCATTGAAAGAGCGTTTATACAGCTTCGAATTTCCAGAATATCCGGGTGCACTACTTAAGTTCTTAAGCACCCTTGGTACTCACTGGAACATCAGTCTGTTCAACTACCGTAACCACGGTGCTGACTATGGTCGCGTACTGTGTGGCTTTGAGCTTGAACAATCTGATTTAGAGCGTTTCTCTGCTCATCTGGTTGAGCTGGGCTATCGCTGTAAAGATGAAACCGACAACCCGTCTTATCGTTTCTTCTTAGCGAAATAGCAACTTCAGTACAAAAGCCATCGAAAATCGATGGCTTTTCTTTTTCTGCTTGTTTTGGGTTTGCCGCAAAATAAAAGCTCCCACCGAAGGCAGGAGCTTTAGTGACACTTAGTTTTCTAAGTCTTACTTTTTCAGATCAAACCGGTCTGCGTTCATCACTTTGGTCCAAGCTGCGATGAAGTCTTTTACGAACTTCTCTTGGTTGTCATCTTGAGCATACACTTCCGCGTATGAGCGTAAGACAGAGTTTGAACCAAACACTAGGTCAGCACGAGTTGCAGTGAACTTAACCTCGCCAGTTTTACGGTCACAAATGTCGTAAGAGTTGCGGCCTGTTGGTTTCCAAGTAAACGCCATGTCGGTTAGGTTAACGAAGAAATCGTTAGTCAAAGTACCAACGCGGTCAGTAAACACACCGTGTTTGCTGCCACCGTGGTTAGTACCTAGCACACGCATACCACCAATAAGCACTGTCATCTCTGGCGCAGTCAAACCAAGCAATTGAGCACGGTCTAGTAACATCTCTTCAGGTGTCACCGTGTAGTGTTTTTTCTGCCAGTTACGGAAACCGTCTGCGACAGGCTCAAGTACATCAAATGACTCAGCATCGGTTTGTTCTGCTGTTGCATCACCACGACCTGCTGCAAATGGTACTTTGAAGTCGTAACCTGCTGCTTTAACCGCTTTCTCGATACCAACGTTACCGGCAAGAACAATCGTATCTGCAATGCTGATACCAAACTCTTGTGCAATCTTAGTTAATTCCGAAAGCACTCGAGCTAGACGCTCTGGCTCGTTACCTTCCCATGCGTTTTGTGGAGCAAGGCGAATACGAGCGCCGTTTGCACCACCGCGTAAGTCTGAATTACGGAAGGTACGTGCACTATCCCAAGCAGTAGCAACCAACTCTGATACAGTTAAACCAGTAGCTGCAATCTTAGCTTTCACTGCTTCAACATCGTAACCAGTCACGCCTGGTGGAATAGGATCTTGCCAAATCAAATCTTCTGCAGGTACATCTGGACCAACATAGTTTGCTTTAGGACCTAAATCACGGTGCGTCAGTTTGAACCAAGCGCGAGCAAACACTTCGTTAAAGTACGCTGGATCTTGGTGGAAGCGCTCAGAAATCTTACGGTATTCTGGGTCAACTTTCAGTGCCATGTCCGCATCCGTCATCATTGGGTTATAACGGATTGATGGATCTTCAACGTCTACTGGCTTGTCTTGTTCAGCGATGTCTACTGGCTCATACTGCCATGCACCTGCTGGGCTCTTAGTCAGTTTCCACTCGTGCTCTAGAAGCATCTTGAAGAAGCCGTTATCCCACTGTGTTGGATGAGTTGTCCAAGCGCCTTCGATACCACTTGTCACTGTATCGCGACCGATACCACGTGATTTATGGTTGTTCCAGCCAAGACCTTGCTCTTCAATGTCTGCTGCTTCTGGATCTGGACCTAGGTTTTCAGCTTTGCCGTTACCGTGAGCTTTACCCACAGTATGACCACCAGCCGTTAGCGCTACAGTTTCTTCATCGTTCATTGCCATACGAGCAAACGTCACGCGCATGTCAGCCGCCGTTTTTAGTGGGTCAGGTTTTCCGTCCACACCTTCTGGGTTTACGTAAATTAAGCCCATCATTACGGCTGCAAGAGGGTTTTCTAGGTCACGCTCACCAGAGTAACGGCTACCTTCACCACCACTCTTCGCTAACCACTCTTTTTCAGAACCCCAGTAAATGTCTTTTTCTGGATGCCAAATATCTTCACGGCCAAACGCAAAACCAAAGGTTTTCAGACCCATTGATTCATACGCAATATTACCTGCAAGAATCATCAAGTCAGCCCAGCTGATTTTGTTGCCGTATTTTCTTTTGATTGGCCATAGTAGGCGACGCGCTTTATCTAGGTTCGCGTTATCTGGCCATGAGTTAAGTGGAGCAAAGCGCTGGTTACCGGTAGAAGCACCACCACGACCATCCGCAGTGCGGTAGCTACCTGCTGAGTGCCAAGCCATACGAATCATCAAACCGCCGTAATGACCCCAGTCTGCTGGCCACCATTCTTGGCTGTCTGTCATCAATGCTGTTAGGTCTTTTTTCAAAGCTTCTACATCAAGCTTTTTAAGTTCTTCTCGGTAATTAAAGTCTTCACCAAGTGGGTTGGTTTTCTTATCGTGTTGATGAAGGATGTCCAAGTTTAGAGCATTTGGCCACCAGTCCATTACTGTAGATCCCGTTGATGTCATGCCGCCATGCATCACTGGGCACTTTCCTGCTGAGCTACTATCTTTATTCATAGGGTTATCCTTAATTAACAGAATGTTATCAATTGGTCATATCAAAATAATATATTTAGATGACAATAGTTCTCTTTTAATAAACGAGCATATAGATGTTCTACTAATATAAAACTAATTATATGTAGAGTTTGAAAAACGATCACATTATTTAGACCAATTAAACCAATAAGAGAAACCTATCAAAATCATGAATATATATAGCTTATCCTTTCAATATAAAACCCCACCCACTTAAATGAAAATAAATCAATTAAATCAACAACAAACAATAAAACATTAGATTAAAAAATAGAAAAAAACACAAAAACTTTAAATATTTACGTTAATAATTACGTGTACTTATTAGGTAAAAAAACAGTCTCACCCACTACAAGAAACAAACCCCACAAACAAATAAGAAATAACCTACACCGCTCATACTGAATATCATACTTTTAAATAACAAATGCACACACAAACCCAACTTAAGCTTTAACATTATTTTTACCTACCCCTCTACTCCTAACAGGTATGACTCGCTACTTAATACGATATAACCACAATTACTATGCGTGTTATGCATAGAACTAATGCTAAAGTTTCATTTAATTCATCAAGCTATCAAGGCTAAACTATAGTCAATAAAGATAAATCACTCGTGGAGATACTGTATGTTTCAAGCTTTAACTCTAAACCAAGAAGAAAAACAAACTATTGCGACTATTGAACAGCTTGATGAATCACAACTTCCGGAAGGTGATGTACTTGTTGCTGTTGACTACTCTTCACTGAACTATAAAGACGGCCTTGCCATTACAGGTAAAGGGAAAATTATCCGCAACTTCCCTATGGTTCCGGGCATTGATCTCGCGGGCAAAGTCATCAGTTCTGAAGACCCTCGCTATAAAGAAGGTGACGCTGTTGTTCTGACTGGTTGGGGCGTTGGTGAGAATCATTGGGGCGGCATGGCAGAAAAAGCTCGTCTTAAAGCAGACTGGTTAGTACCTCTTCCTCAAGGTTTTTCGGCAAAACAAGCCATGATGGTAGGTACTGCTGGCTTTACCGCAATGCTTTGTGTTCAAGCTCTCATCGACGCAGGAATCAAACCAGAACATGGACCCATTTTGGTGACTGGTGCAAGCGGTGGTGTGGGCTCTGTTGCTGTTACCTTACTGGCACAACTAGGCTACAAAGTTGCCGCAGTTACTGGCCGAGTGGAGACTAACGGTCCGTTACTTGAAAAATTAGGTGCGAGTCAAATTATCAACCGCAGTGAGTTTGAAGAACCTGCACGCCCACTAGAGAAGCAAGTTTGGGCTGGTGCCGTTGATACTGTGGGTAGCAAGGTATTAGCAAAAGTTTTAGCACAAATGGATTACAACAGTGCTGTTGCCGCTTGTGGACTTGCTGGTGGCTTTGATCTTCCAACCACTGTAATGCCATTTATTCTGCGTAACGTTCGTTTGCAAGGTGTGGATTCAGTAAGCTGCCCGTTTGAAAAACGTGTTGCTGCATGGGAAAAATTGGCTGAACTATTACCAGCGAGTTACTTCGAACAAGCGTGCACAGAAATTACACTTGATAAAGCAGCACAATACGCTGAAGACATTACCAATGGCCAAGTGACTGGTCGTGTCGTGATTAAGCTGTAAAAGATTGAAAGATAAGGCTCATTGAGCCTTATCTTTTTTATTCCAACCCCATATCTTCCACACGCTTAGCGATCAACTTTCCACACTCTTCTTTCACTATACTTCTCAGCCACTCTTGGGCTGGCGAATGTTCACATCTCGGATGCCAAATCATTGAGTAGTCAAAAGGGGTGAACTGAAATGGCAAAGGTTTAACAACCAAGTCATACCGCTCAGCAACCAGATAAGCTAAATCCGCCGGTACCGTCATAATCAGAGGCATCATATCAATGATGGCTAGTGCGGCTTCTAAATGATAAGCCCGCAACACCATATGACGAGGAGGGCAACCTTCAAGAGCCTGATCTATCAACGCCTTCACACCATCGCTAATTGCTATCATGGCATGGGGATACTGCAGATAATCTTGCAAACTCATCGTGCTGTTCGCCAATGGGTGTTGTTTAGATAACAAACATAGAACCCCAACTCTTCCCAGAATCTCGTGTCGCAAAGGTTCAATTGAACGAATAGGTCGGCAAATCGCGAGATCAGCACCATCATAAGTGAGCTGATCCATCAATCGCTCATGTTGAAGAGGCAAAAATTCAAAAGCGACATTCGGCGCTTCTTTATAAATTCGAGGCAGAGCGAATGGCAAAATGGTTTGCATTGCGTAATCAGTAGTTGCAATCGTGAAGGTGTGATCGCAGGAGTTTGGATTGAAATCCAAAGGAGAAAGTACCTGACGCAGAGATTCTAAAGGTTCACCTAGCGCTAAGTTAATCGCTAAAGCCCTTTCTGTCGGGATAAGGCTTTGCCCTTGACGGGTAAAAAGCGGATCAGCCAATAAACTACGCAACCGCCCTAACACTCGACTCATTGCTGACTGGCTTAAATTGAGGCGTTCAGCAGCTCGACTGACACTGCACTCTTCCACCAGAACTCGTAAAGCAATAAGTAAGTTTAAATCCCGACGATAAACATCTTCTAATTCCACAATAACACTCTGGTTTATAACGATACTCTGAGTGTAACCAATAAATAAAAAAAATCCCGCCTTTCAGCGGGGAAGCCCAAGAAAACTGGGGATAGTGTCGGAATATCGTAGAGCATAGTATGACAATTAATGTTTCTGTTCTTCAGATGAGCCTTGCCACAGGTGCATCTCAAGCCAGATACCACTGATTGAAGCAATCACGCCAAGTAGTGGCATGAGTGATGGTTCAGCAGGTGTCCTAATAACTAATGAGCAGAAAGAGATAAAACACAGAACCGAATAGATGGTCAGTCTATCTAACGCTGTTAACATACAACCCCCAGCCCGCTTGTTACCAACTTGTTAATTAAATTAAACCAAATTGTTTCATTTGCCAAGAGTTTATTGAATAATTTTTCCCCAACAGTATTATCAACGCCCTAAATGTGACATCCGTTAGGTTTGCTATGAGTATCAATCCAGAAATCACCGATAACATCAGTGTCAATCAAGTATTGGAAGCTGAAGGATTACGCTGCCCTGAGCCTGTAATGATGGTCAGAAAGACAATTCGTACTATGCAGGATGGTGAAGTGCTGCTGGTAAAAGCGGATGACCCGTCAACCACTCGGGATATTCCAAGTTTCTGCCGCTTTATGGACCACCAGTTATTGTCATCAAAAACAGACGAGCTGCCTTACCAGTACCTGATTAAGAAAGGTTTGGAATAAAAAGCGAGAATGGAAACAAACAAAGGCTGCCATAACACATTCATCTTTATGAATGGATGTCGTGGCAGCCTTTTGCTTAATCTTGATTTTCTACAGAGCGTAACTCCGCTTGCAGTTTGTTGACCTGTTTTTGTAAAGCTCTAATTTCGTTATGCAGTGGAATGATGTGGGATACCCGAATCCAAGACTCAACGCTTAAAGCCGCCATAATGATTGCACCAGCAACCATTGGTAGCCACATTTCAGTTAACGACATTCCAAGCAAAGTTAAACCAAAGCCAAACGTAAACAAATAAGCCTGACTCTTAACGCTCATCCCCATGTATCGTGACAACATAAACGAGCCCTCTTTTTTAGAAAACCATCGCCTATTACATTAGCATGACAAGCGTGACACAAATATGTCAGCCCGCGCATTATTGATTGTTATTTAAACAATATTTGCAACCAAAGATGACAGACTGACTGGTGTTACTTATAGGAAGGCAGTGCCCGCAGCTAAGGCCAAGAACAGCAGTGCGGTGATTTTTCGAATCATACCTAAAGGAAGTTTGTCAGCAGACAATTTACCAATCAGAACAACCGGAACGTTGGCTAGCAGCATACCAATTGTCGTACCCAACACCACCATGGTTAATGCGTCTGCGAACTGAGCACCAAGAATAGAAGTCGCAATCTGAGTTTTGTCGCCAATTTCAGCAACAAAGAACGCGATAAAACTTGCAATAAAAGGCCCGCGGTTTGAGATTTCCTCGTCATCATCCAATTTATCTGGAATCAACACCCAGCCAGCCATGGCTAAGAAACTGACCACAACGACCCATTTAAGGATTTCAGGAGATAAATAATCGGCAACTACAACACCTAACCAAGCAGCTAATGCGTGGTTCACAACGGTTGCAAGGAAAATAGCAGCAATGATTGGTACCGGCTTACGGTAGCGGCTGGCTAACAGAAGAGATAGTAATTGGGTTTTGTCACCGATTTCAGCTAAGGCGACTGTTGTAATTGAAATTGCTAAAACGCTCACGACCTACTCATTAGGGTAGGGATTATTATATAAACCATAGACAAACCCTACGCCCTACCCAAGTTCGCAGTGTTTGTCTAAGGTCTTGCTAAACTCGAAGGGCTTCGAGTCTCGGACGCCATGGTGATTTTGCACCAATTATGTTGACGAACGAATCAATACCACTTGCCGTGGTCATTGATAAGCTACTCCCCAAAGACAGGCCGAATTCTATACAGCATCGTTATTAATCTCAACCCTAAATTCGCCATGGGCTTCCATTTAACTTTTTCTCTTATCAAAGCATAAAGGCTAATAAACGATAAAAACTCTCCTAAAAGAAAGTTTAAGCCAATAATTAAGCAATATTGGCACTACTTTGTCAGGGAATAACTGGGTATACTTGATCGTTATTTTTTATCAATTCAGACAGAAGAATCGCGCGAACCTGACTATGCAAAAATACGATATCAAAACCTTTCAGGGTATGATCCTCGCGCTGCAGGATTATTGGGCCCAACAAGGCTGTACCATTGTTCAGCCATTAGATATGGAAGTGGGCGCAGGTACGTCTCACCCAATGACGTGCTTACGAGCTCTTGGCCCAGAGCCAATCGCTACAGCGTATGTTCAACCTTCACGCCGTCCAACTGATGGTCGTTACGGTGAAAACCCTAACCGTCTTCAGCACTACTACCAATTCCAGGTAATCATTAAACCTTCACCAGACAACATTCAAGAGCTGTACTTAGGTTCTCTGAAAGTGCTTGGCGTTGACCCACAAGTACACGACATCCGTTTCGTGGAAGACAACTGGGAAAACCCAACTCTAGGTGCATGGGGTCTTGGCTGGGAAGTTTGGCTAAACGGTATGGAAGTGACTCAGTTTACTTACTTCCAACAAGTTGGTGGTCTAGAGTGTAAACCTGTTACAGGCGAGATCACTTACGGTATCGAGCGTCTAGCGATGTACATTCAGGGCGTTGATTCTGTTTATGACTTGGTATGGACAGATGGCCCATTAGGCAAAGTGACTTATGGTGACATCTACCACCAAAACGAAGTTGAGCAATCAACTTACAACTTTGAACATGCAGATGTGGATTTCCTATTCACTTTCTTCGACCAGTGCGAAAAAGAGTGTAAACACCTGCTTGAGCTAGAAAAGCCTCTTCCGTTACCAGCTTATGAGCGCATTCTAAAAGCGGCTCACGCATTCAACTTATTGGATGCTCGTAAAGCAATCTCAGTAACAGAGCGTCAGCGTTACATCCTACGTATCCGTAACCTAACTAAATCGGTTGCAGAAGCGTACTACGCATCTCGTGAAGCTTTAGGCTTCCCTATGTGTAAAAAGGGTGAGGACAAATAAGATGGCAAAAGAATTTCTAATTGAACTCGGTACTGAAGAGTTACCACCAAAGCAACTTCGCACATTAGCGGAAGCATTTGCTGCAAACTTTGAAGCAGAATTGAAAACCGCTGACCTTACTCATGAAGGTATCAAATGGTTTGCAACGCCACGTCGTTTAGCACTTAAAGTCACCAACCTTTCTGAAGGTCAGGCTGACAAAGTGGTTGAAAAACGTGGTCCTGCGATTGCGGTTGCTTTTGATGCAGATGGTAAACCAACCAAAGCTGCTGAAGGCTGGGCTCGTGGTAATGGCATCACTGTTGAACAAGCAGATCGTCTAAAAACAGACCAAGGCGAATGGCTGCTTTACAAACAAGAAGTGAAAGGCCAAGAAGCAAAAGCGGTTGTTGTTGAACTGGCAGCAAAAGCATTAGCTAACTTACCTATCGCGAAACCAATGCGTTGGGGTGATAAAGAAACTCAATTTATCCGCCCAGTTAAAACGCTAACCATTCTGTTCGGTGATGAACTTATTGAAGGTGAAATCCTTGGTGTAAGTTCTACTCGTACTATCCGTGGTCACCGTTTCATGGGTGAAGCAGAATTCACTATCGATTCTGCATCTCAATACCCAGCGATTCTAGAAGAGCGCGGCAAAGTCATCGCTGACTACGATGCTCGTAAAGCAACCATCATTGCTGATGCACAAAAAGCAGCACAACAAGTTGGCGGCGTTGCAGACCTAGAAGATGACCTAGTAGAAGAAGTAACTTCTCTGGTTGAATGGCCTGTTGTGCTTACTGCTAAGTTTGAAGAAAAATTCCTTAAAGTACCTTCAGAAGCTTTGGTTTACACCATGAAAGGCGACCAGAAGTACTTCCCTGTTTATGACGCAGATAAGAAACTGCTACCTAACTTTATCTTCGTATCAAACATCGAGTCTAAAGAGCCTCGCCATGTTATCGAAGGTAACGAGAAAGTAGTTCGTCCGCGTCTTGCTGATGCAGAGTTCTTCTTCAACACAGACCGCAAGAGCAAACTGGTTGATCGTCTTCCTCAACTTGAAACGGCAATTTTCCAGCAACAACTGGGCACCATCAAAGACAAAACAGACCGTATTACTGAACTTGCAGGCTACATTGCTGAGCAAATCGGTGCGGATGTTGAGAAGTCAAAACGCGCAGGCTTGCTAGCAAAATGTGACCTAATGACATCAATGGTATTCGAGTTTACCGATACTCAAGGTGTTATGGGCATGCACTATGCACGCCACGACGGTGAAGCAGAAGAAGTTGCAGTAGCACTTAACGAGCAATACATGCCTCGTTTTGCTGGCGACAACTTGCCAACCAACGGTGTGTCAGCAGCGGTTGCTATGGCTGATAAACTGGACACTATCGTAGGTATCTTCGGTATTGGTCAAGCGCCAAAAGGCAGTGACCCATTTGCACTACGCCGCGCATCTCTAGGTGTACTGCGCATCATCGTCGAATACGGTTACAACCTAGATTTAGTAGACTTAGTCGCGAAAGCGAAATCACTGTTTGGTGATCGTTTAACTAACGAAAGCGTTGAGCAAGACGTAATTGAATTTATGCTAGGTCGTTTCCGCGCATGGTACCAAGATGAAGGTTTCAGCGTAGACATCATCCAAGCGGTACTAGCTCGTCGCCCAACTAAACCAGCAGACTTTGACCAACGTGTTAAAGCGGTTTCTCACTTCCGTGAGTTGGATGCAGCAGAATCACTTGCAGCAGCAAACAAACGCGTGGGTAACATTCTGGCGAAATTCGAAGGCGAACTGCCAGATGAGATCGAACTGTCTCTTCTTCAGGAAGATGCGGAGAAAGCTCTGGCTGAAAACGTTGAAGTTCTCACTGAAGCGTTAGAGCCTGCATTTGCAACGGGTAACTACCAACAAGCATTGAGCCAACTTGCTGCACTACGCGAGCCAGTAGATGCGTTCTTTGATAACGTAATGGTAATGGCAGATGATGACGCGTTGAAGAAAAACCGCTTAACTCTGCTTAACAACCTACGTAACTTGTTCCTGCAAATTGCGGATATCTCACTACTTCAAAAGTGATGTAGCGTTTCAGTTTAAGTAGTTAAAACTACAAAGAGCGGCTAACTCATCGGAGTTGAGCCGCTTTTTTTATATATCGATACTTTGCCCCTAAATAGTGCTTTGCCTCACAAAAACATTGCGGTATGTTCAGGAGCTACTCTAAACGGCTGAGAATCTATCCGCCGACAATACTCCAAATAAACACAACCCCAGGTAGTCAGTAATGCAGTTTTCAACTTTTGGCGAGAAATTTAATCGATATTCCGGTATCACCCAATTAATGGATGATCTTAATGATGGTCTACGCACTCCGGGTGCCATCATGCTTGGTGGAGGTAACCCTGCCGCCATCCCAGAAATGCTCGATTATTTCCGACTGACAACCGAAGAGATGCTAGCTGATGGCTCGTTACTGGCGGGTATGACCAACTACGATGGTCCTCAAGGTAAAGATGTCTTCATCAGCGCGTTAGCCAAATTGCTACGTGATACCTACGGCTGGGACATTTCAGAAAAGAACATCAGCTTAACCAACGGCAGCCAAAGTGGTTTTTTCTACCTGTTCAACCTGTTCGCTGGTAAACAACCAGATGGAAGCTTTAAGAAGATTTTATTGCCTCTAGCACCTGAATACATTGGTTATGGTGATGCGGGTATCGACGAAGATATTTTCGTTTCTTACCACCCAGAAATCGAACTGCTGGACAACGGTCTATTCAAATACCACGTGGATTTTGAGCAAATAAAAATCGACGATTCCGTTGCAGCTATCTGCGCCTCTCGCCCAACCAACCCTACGGGGAATGTGTTAACAGAGGAAGAGATCCACAAACTCGACCAATTGGCTCGTGAGAACAACATCCCACTGCTGGTGGATAACGCTTATGGCGTACCATTTCCAAACATCATCTTTGAAGATGTAGAACCATTCTGGAATGAGAACACGATTCTCTGCATGAGTTTATCGAAACTCGGGCTTCCGGGTGTTCGCTGCGGCATCGTGATTGCCAACGAACAAGTCACTGAAGCACTGAGCAATATGAACGGCATCATTAGCTTAGCGCCAGGGAGCATTGGCCCAGCTCTGGCTCATCGCATCATTGAAAAGAATGACTTATTGCGTCTGAGTGAAGAGGTGATTAAGCCTTTCTATAAACAAAAATCACAGCGTGCAGTAGAGCTTCTACAACAAGCTATCGATGATGAACGTTTCCGCATTCACAAACCGGAAGGCGCTATCTTCTTATGGCTATGGTTTGATGAACTGCCAATTACCACTATGGAACTTTATAAACGTTTGAAAGAACGCGGAGTTCTGATCGTTCCGGGTGAATATTTCTTTATTGGTCAGAAAGAAGATTGGACTCATGCTCATCAGTGCCTACGCATGAACTATGTTCAAGATGATGAAGCGATGCAAAAAGGTATCGCAGTCATCGCAGAAGAAGTGAAGAAAGCGTATCAGGAAGCATAAAACAGACACAAAAAAGCCCGCTTTCGCGGGCTCTTTCATATTAATTCTCTAGTAAGTGCTTGCCGTTAATGGCTATCTTTCTTGGTTGCATAACTTCTGGAATTTCACGTTCCAAATCAATGTGTAACAAACCATTCTCCATATTGGCACCAATCACTTTTACGTAGTCCGCTAATTGGAACTTACGCTCGAAATCACGCTCGGCAATGCCCTGATAAACGTATTTTTTTTCTTCTGTTGGTTTACGCTCACCACGAACAATCAAGGTGTTTTCTTGTTGAGTGATATCTAGCTCTTCGTCAGCAAATCCAGCCACCGCCATAGTAATGCGGAACTTGTTCTCTTCTTGCTGCTCGATGTTGTACGGAGGGAAACCGCCTTGGCTATTTTTCGCTGCGTTCGCTTCCATCATGTTTAGAAGACGATCAAAACCAATTGCGTTACGGTATAGAGGAGCAAAATCTACAGTTCTCATAATAAGTATCCTTCTGTGAAGCAATATTTTTAAATGATGCATTGATTAGATGCTAATTAATGAAGCGAACTCTCCTTTTGGACGAGTCAGTGGAAACCCACCAGCTGTGGCATTTCCTGCTTCGTAAATAGATATAAGGCCACCTTTTACTCTTTCAAGTCTCCCTTAAAAAATTTTTTGTTTTTCATAAAAGCAGCGCACATGGCATCTGATTGCATAAAAAATGATAAAAGTATCAAGAGTATTGGATGCTTATCACAAATTAACGCCAATCCGCACAATATACCGTTCAGGACTATAGCCAAAAAACTTGGGTCAGTTAGACTCGCTTATTGTTAATGCAATGTTAAAAGGATATTAGGTCATCATTCTCCAACAATTGCATATCTAATAAGCCTGATGACGGTGAAAAACCAAAGATAGACCTCCTACACCGTATCTGCCGTCATGCATAAAAGGAACCGATAGAACATGATTAAAGATGCTTACCACTACACTAATAAATTCAATAACCTAGCTCAATTACTTGAAGATGGATTTTCTCGTTATAGCGATAAGCCTGCGTTTCATTGTTTAGGTCAAACATTGACTTATGAGGGTATTGAACAAAAATCTCGCTATTTAGCACAATGGCTGCAACATGAATGTGGACTAGAAGCGGGTGACCGAATCGCCATTCAGCTACCAAACTTAACTCAGTACCCTATTGCCGCTTATGCCGCACTACGAGCAGGGCTGATTATTGTGAATACCAATCCTCTCTACACCTCAAGAGAGATGAAACATCAGTTTAGTGATTCCGGCGCAAAAGCTCTGATCATTCTGGAAGACTTAGTACCAAAATACCAAGCTATCGAATCTGAGCTGAACATTAAGCATGTGATCGTTACCTCTGCGCCAGATCTGTTAACTCAACAAGAGCAAGATCGCGGTAACTACAGCGACTTTAATAGCGCTATATCCGCAGGTAGACACCTACCAGCCTTTGCCAAAAACAGTGCGATTGCCGATGATATTGCTGTTATCCAGTACACAGGTGGCACTACAGGTGTATCTAAAGGAGCCTGCCTGACACATAACAACCTAATGGCCAATGCAGCTCAGATGAACATTCGTCTCACAAAGAAGATGATTGAAGGTGAAGACAGCTTTGTTTGCCCGTTACCGCTTTATCACATCTACGCGTTTACCGTGAATATGATCAGCCTGTTCAGCGTTGGGGTTCAAAATATTCTCATCCCTAATCCACGTGATATGGATGGTTTCGTTAATACATTGAAAAACGTTCGCTTCTCTGGCTTATCCGGCATTAATACGCTGTTTATGGGGCTCTGCCAGCATCCAGAGATTTCATCTGTCGATTTCAGTCACCTGAATGTCACGGTTTCCGGCGGTTCTATGCTGACCGGCAAAGCGTTTCATATCTGGTACCAAACAACAGGGTGCACCATCACGGAAGGTTGGGGATTATCTGAAACGTCACCAGTGATTACCCTTAACGAATTTGGTAAAGAACAAGTTGGCTGTGTTGGTATTCCACTACTTGAAACCGAAGTCCAAGTTTGGGACATCAATAATAAGCCTCTCGCCCAAGGAGAAGTTGGAGAATTGGTGGTGAAAGGGCCGCAGGTTATGCCGGGCTACTGGCAACGACCAGATGAGACCAACAACTCGATTATTAATGGTTTCTTTAAAACGGGTGATGTCGGCTTGATTAAAACCGATGGCCAAGTGCAAATTGTCGATCGGTTGAAAGATATGATTATCGTCTCTGGCTTCAATGTTTATCCAAACGAAGTAGAAGATATTCTATGTAGCCACCAGCACATCTTTGAAGCTGCGGTTGTCGGCGATCATGACGAACACACTGGCGAGTTGGTACATGCTCATGTCGCAACACTAGAGCCATTATACGAGGGCGATGTCATCCACTTCTGTCGCCAGCACCTCACTAACTACAAAGTACCAAAACGAATTACTTTCCATGAGCAACTACCTAAATCTGCGGTTGGCAAAGTACTGCGTCGAGAGTTACGTAATACTCAATAGACAAAAAGTTAAAGTAAAACAACAAGCATAAAAAAGGCGCACTCTAAAGTGCGCCTTTTTGTTATTTCGACTAAATCGTGAGTGGACTACACGTCTAGGTTAGCAACTTTCAGAGCGTTGTTCTCGATGAACGCTCGACGAGGTTCAACTTGGTCACCCATCAGTGTGGTAAACAGTTCATCTGCACCAACCGCATCTTCAATGGTTACTTGCATCATACGACGAGTTTCTGGGTCCATAGTGGTTTCCCAAAGCTGATCTGGGTTCATCTCACCAAGACCTTTGTATCGTTGCAGAGAAAGACCACGACGAGACTCTTTAATTAACCAGTCTAGTGCAGCAGAGAAGCTGTCTACTGGTTGAGTACGCTCACCACGTTTGATGAAAGCACCCTCTTCAATCAAGCCACGTAGCGCTTCTGAAGTGTCAGCCAGTTTGCCATACTCTCTAGAGTTAAGCAGGTCTACACTGATCAAGTATTCGTAAGTCACACCATGCGTACGAACAACAATCTTAGGTGCATAAACGTTTTGCTCTGCATTGTGTTCTACTTGGTAGCTGTATTGGCTCGCGCCAGACTCTTTTGCATTAAGCTGCTCAACAAGAACTTTCGTCCAAGCATCCACTGCCGCTTGATCTTTACATTGTTCAGCAGTCAAACGTGGCACGTACATGAACTCTTGAACCATAGCGTATGGGTAACGACGACTCATACGACCAACCAGCTTAACCGCTGCGTTGTACTGGTGTACAAGCTGCTCAAGAGGAGCACCTGCCAATGCTGGAGCATCTGCGTTTACATGCAGTTCAGCACCATCTAGAGCGAGAGAAACTTGGTATTGCTCCATTGCTTCTTCATCTTTGATGTATTGCTCTTGCTTACCTTTCTTCACTTTGTAAAGCGGTGGCTGTGCAATGTAGATGTAGCCGCGCTCGATAAGCTCAGGCATTTGACGGTAGAAGAAGGTCAACAGTAGCGTACGAATGTGCGAACCATCGACGTCCGCATCGGTCATTATGATGATGTTGTGGTAACGCAGTTTATCTGGGTTGTACTCATCGCGACCGATACCACAACCTAATGCAGTGATCAGAGTTGCCACTTCCTGAGAAGAAAGCATTTTATCAAAACGTGCTTTTTCAACGTTTAGAATCTTACCTTTCAGCGGAAGAATGGCTTGGTTCTTACGGTTGCGTCCCTGCTTAGCTGAACCGCCAGCAGAGTCACCCTCCACTATGTACAGTTCAGACAGTGCAGGATCTTTTTCCTGACAGTCAGCAAGTTTACCTGGAAGACCAGCTAGGTCTAACGCGCCTTTACGACGAGTCATCTCACGAGCTTTACGCGCCGCTTCACGAGCACGAGCCGCATCAATGATTTTGCTACACACCATCTTAGCTTCTGAAGGATGCTCAGCAAGGAACTCATTCAGTTTCTCACCCATTGCAGACTCAACCGCAGATTTCACTTCAGAAGAAACCAGTTTGTCTTTGGTTTGGCTTGAGAATTTTGGATCTGGAACTTTAACTGAAACAACCGCAGTCAAACCTTCACGCGCATCGTCACCAGACGTCGCTGTTTTCGCTTTCTTGCTGTAGCCTTCTTTGTCCATGTAAGTGTTTAACGTACGCGTTAACGCTGCACGGAAACCGGCTAAGTGAGTACCACCATCACGCTGTGGGATGTTGTTGGTAAAGCAGTAAATACCTTCTTGGAAACCATCGTTCCATTGCATTGCCACTTCAACGCTAATGCCGTCTTCACGCTCTGCGTTAAAGTGGAACACTTTCTCGTGAATTGGCGTCTTGTTACGGTTTAAGTGAGTAACAAACGCCTGAATACCACCTTCATACATAAAGTGGTCTTGCTTATCTTCTTCACGCTCATCAACCAGCTTGATTGATACGCCCGAGTTTAGGAATGAAAGCTCACGTAGACGTTTCGCAAGAATATCGTAATGGAATTCGATATTAGTAAAGGTGTCAGCACTTGGCCAGAAACGTACCGTTGTACCTGTTTTTTCAGTATCACCTACAACACTTAGCGGCGCTTGAGGCACACCATGGTGATAGGTTTGAGTATGGATTTGACCACCGCGGTAAATAGTCAGAAGCACTTTTTCTGATAGTGCGTTAACTACTGACACACCTACACCGTGCAAACCACCTGATACTTTGTAAGAGTTATCATCGAACTTACCACCAGCGTGAAGTACCGTCATGATAACTTCTGCTGCAGACACATTCTCTTCTGGGTGAAGTTCGGTTGGGATACCACGGCCGTCATCGCTAACCGATACTGAGTTATCTTCGTGAATAGTAACGATGATGTCTTTACAGTGACCTGCTAACGCTTCATCTATTGAGTTATCCACCACCTCAAAAACCATGTGGTGTAGACCGGTGCCATCATCAGTGTCCCCGATGTACATACCTGGACGTTTACGTACTGCGTCCAGACCCTTTAGTACCTTAATACTCGATGAATCGTAATTATTCGACATGAGTTACTCTCTGACTAAATTATCCTTGCTCTATTGTGCCATGTTCCACATGAAACATCTTGCTGTTTGGCTCGACCATGTCGGCAACTTGGCTTTGTGTAATAGAACTTACAAAAACTTGGGCCTGCGTCGCCTTCAAGCAGTCTGCAAGACGCTTACGACGCTGGCTATCGAGTTCGGAAGCAAAGTCATCAATTAAGTAGATGCATTGCTTCCCGGTCAACTCAGTTAAGTGTTGGCCCTGTGCGACACGTAGTGCACACACCATTAATTTCAGTTGCCCCCGTGAAAGCACATCTTCCACCGGAGTACCGTTAACTTTTATCTTCAAATCAGCTTTATTCGGGCCACTGAAGGTGTAGCCAAGCTGTTGATCGCGTTCGAAGTTCTTTTCTAATATCTGCTGGTATGGGGTCTCTTTATCCCAACCGCGGTAGTACTTTACCGTAATATCAAACTCGGGTAAAAACGTGCGGCATAACTCTTCTGCGACAACTTTCATTTGTTCGACGTAAGTTCGGCGCCATTGGTCAATATTTTCAGCCAACAAGGCCAATTCTTGATCCCAATAACTCAGCTCACGATAGCTGGTCGCTGTTTTGAGTAATGCATTACGCTGTTTACTTAAACGCTTAAATCTTCCCCATGCATCATAGAATGCAGGTTCAGAATGAAACACCCCCCAATCAATAAATGATCGACGTTGTTTCGGTCCATCCGTTAATAAATCAAAGCCTTCAGGATGAATCAACTGCAATGGTAAAACTTGTGCCAACTGTGCCAATTTTTGCCCAGATTGACCGCCTATTTTAACCTCAGTTGACCCGTCACGCTGCTTATTAATACCAATAGGTAACTCAAATTGATCCGAGGTCAAAAAACGCCCGTGAACAAACAGTTCAGAACACTCATTTTGAATCACTCGGCCCGTGAGCGAACTCTTAAAAGAACGACCATGTCCGAGCAGATAAATCGCTTCTAAGACGCTGGTTTTGCCACTTCCATTGACACCAATAAGAAAGTTAAAGCCTGATGATAATGAAATATCACAGGCTTTAATATTACGAAATTGCTGAATAACCAGACGGGTTAGCGGCATAGCGCGAAGTTAACTCTCGGTTACAGGCGAATTGGCATCACGACGTACATCGCGCTGTCATCTTCCGCATTTTCCACCAGCGCACTGGCGTTAGCATCTGACATTGAGATACGTACGTTATCACAACGAAGAGTATTCAACACATCTAGGATGTAGCTTACGTTGAAGCCGATCTCAATTGCGTCTCCTTCGAAAGTGACATCTAGCACCTCTTCCGCTTCTTCCTGTTCCGGGTTGTTTGCTGTGATGCGCATTTCATTGTCATCCAGATTCACACGTACGCCACGGAATTTTTCATTGGATAAAATTGCAGCGCGTGAAAAACACTGACGCAACTCATCACAGTTAGCAAGCAAAACTTTGTTGGTACTTTGCGGCATTACGCGTCGATAATCAGGGAAACGACCATCAACCAGCTTAGAAGTGAAAACAAAATTGTTCACATCTGCACGCAGATTTGAGCTACCAATTTGCAGTACCACAGATTGTTCTGGAGCATCCAGCAGCTTCACTAATTCCAATACACCTTTACGCGGTAGGATGATTTGCTTATGAGCAAAATCTGCCCCTAATTCGGTTTGAGAAACCGCCATACGGTGACCATCAGTTGCCACTGAACGCAGTGTGCTGCCATCAATTTCAAACAGCATGCCGTTTAGGTAGTAACGCACGTCTTGGTTTGCCATCGAAAACTGAGTTTTCTCTATCAGACCACGAAGTTCTGCCTGAGTAAGTGAAATTTCAACTTCACTTTGCCAATCTTCAATATTTGGGAAATCGTTCGCTGGCAGAGTCGCTAATGAGAAACGGCTGCGCCCTGAACGCACTTGAATACGATCGCCTTCTAAAAGCACTGTGATCACCGCTGAATCTGGCAGACCTCGGCAGATATCAAGAAATTTACGCGCCGGAACGGTAATGCTGCCCGCTTCAAAATCTCCTTCCAACGTCACTCGGCTGATCAGTTCAACTTCCAAATCCGTTGCCGTCATAGACAATTGATTGTCTTCAACTTTAATCAGCAAATTACCTAAGATAGGCAATGACGCACGGCCACCTAAAGTGCCGGATACTTGTTGTAGAGGTTTAATGAAGTGGCTACGTTCGATAGTAAATTTCATAGTGTGCTCTTAAACGATAGACGGATTAACGACGCAAAATCAGCGCAAACTATAGCGCAATTATGATGAAAGCGTGCGAATCAAGTTCGAATAGTCTTCTTTTATGTCGTGGCTCTCTTCGCGCAGTTGCTCGATTTTACGACATGCGTGAAGCACTGTGGTATGGTCGCGACCACCAAAAGCATCGCCAATTTCTGGCAAGCTGTGGTTGGTGAGTTCTTTCGCTAGCGCCATAGCTAACTGACGAGGACGCGCAACAGAACGTGAACGACGTTTTGACAGTAAATCCGCCATTTTAATTTTGTAGTACTCTGCGACTGTCTTTTGAATATTATCAATGGTGACCAGCTTTTCTTGCAGAGCTAATAAGTCACGCAGCGCTTCACGAACAAAATCAATGGTAATAGGACGACCGGTAAAGTTCGCATTGGCGATAACACGGTTAAGTGCCCCTTCCAATTCACGAACGTTTGAACGCAGACGTTTCGCAATAAAGAATGCCACTTCATCTGGCAGATGAATTTGGTGATCTTCCGCTTTCTTCATCAAAATCGCCACGCGAGTTTCTAACTCAGGTGGTTCAATCGCTACCGTCAAACCCCAACCAAAGCGAGATTTCAGGCGATCTTCTACACCATTAATCTCTTTAGGATAACGGTCAGAAGTTAAGATGATTTGCTGGTTACCTTCCAACAAAGCGTTGAAAGTATGGAAGAACTCTTCTTGAGAGCGCTCTTTATTGGCAAAGAATTGAATATCATCGATCAATAACGCATCAACGCTACGGTAGTAACGTTTAAATTCTTCAATCGCGTTATTTTGCAGTGCTTTAACCATGTCCTGAACGAAACGTTCTGAGTGCATGTAAACCACTTTGGCATTCGGTTTGTTATCGACAATCGCGTTACCCACAGCATGAAGCAAGTGAGTTTTACCTAAACCTGTACCGCCGTATAAGAATAGAGGGTTATACGCAGCACCCGGATTGTCTGCAACCTGACGAGCAGCAGCCAAACCTAACTGGTTCGATTTACCTTCAACGAAGTTATTGAACTTGTGCTTAGGGTTAACGTTAGAACGATAAGTAATATCCGCTTCAACAGATTCGTCATCCCATGTTTTGTGAACAGGACGACGCTGAGCTAGTTGAGCTGGCGCAGATGATTCTGCCGCCACATCTGCAGCAGAGCGCGTTGGCGCTGGCTTCACAGCCGCTACAGGTTTACTGCCCACTTCAAAACGCAGGCTTGGTACATCGTTGCCACAATACTCTTTCAACAATAAATTAATGTTGTTGATGTACTTATCGCGAACCCAATCAAGCACAAAACGGTTAGGGGCAAACAAAGTGAGAGTATTATCATTGAGCTCCGCTTGTAGCGGACGAACCCACATGCTGAATTCTGCGGCTGGTAATTCTTCTTGAAGCTGTTGCAAACATTGCAACCAAAGCGAAGATGACACGGTGCTCTCACTCTAATCTGATGATCGATAAAGGTTGGTAATTCTACCTGTTGATAACTAAGATCGCCAGCGATTGATCGAAGTTCCAGTGAATAAGATCAAAGTTATTCACAATATTTCCGTCTCAATTATGAAGATCTACATAAACTTCCCCAATTTTACCCACATATCCCAGAAAATTAGTGAGTTATCCCAAAATAAAAACTTATTATGGTTATTGTTAATAACATAAGGTTATTTGTTCTGTACTAACATTTACCAGTAACATTCTGCCCTATATTCATTCGGAGTTAGAAAATGAAAAACTGGATTAAACTCGCGGTAGCCTCTCTTGTATTGGCAGCCTCAGCAGCTCAAGCAACAACGGACATTAAAGTCGGCATGTCTGGTCGTTATTTCCCATTCACATTTGTTAAGCAAGACCAACTGCAAGGTTTTGAAGTGGATGTATGGAATGAAATTGCTAAACGCAACGATTATAAAGTGGAGTTTGTAACTTCAAACTTCTCTGGTCTATTTGGTCTTCTAGAGACAGGTCGTATCGATACTATCTCTAACCAAATCACTATTACTGACGCTCGTAAAGCAAAATACCTTTTTGCAGACCCGTACGTAATCGACGGTGCACAAATTGCGGTTCGTAAAGGTAACGACAGCATTAACGGAATTGAAGATTTAGCTGGAAAAACAGTTGCTGTAAACCTAGGTTCTAACTTTGAGCAACTGCTACGTGACTACGATAAAGACGGCAAAATCAATATCAAGACTTACGACACTGGTATTGAACATGATGTGGCTCTAGGTCGCGCTGACGCATTCGTAATGGACCGTCTATCTGTTCTAGAAACTATCGAGAAAACGGGTCTTCCTCTACAGTTAGCGGGTAAACCTTTCGAAACTATCGAAAATGCTTGGCCATTCCTAAACAACGAGAAAGGTCAAAAACTACAAGCTGAAGTTAACCAAGCGCTTGCAGCAATCCGTGCAGACGGTACGCTAAGCACAATCTCGAACAAGTGGTTTGGCACAGATATTACTAACTAATAAGCTATGCGGTAGTGATTAAGGTGGGATTGTATGATCCCGCCTTTTGTTGTCTTTAAGGGGAAGTAAATGGGTTTTGACTTTCAATACATGCTGGAGCTGATGCCGATACTGCTCAAGTATCTTGGCACCACCATGGAAATGGCGACATGGGGAATGCTGTTCTCTCTGATTCTTTCTGTCATCTTGGCCAATATTCGGGTGTTCAAAGTTCCGGTGCTCGATCAGCTTAGTCAGCTCTACATCAGCTTCTTCCGTGGAACACCACTATTAGTACAGCTGTTTCTTCTTTATTACGGTTTGCCGCAGATATTCCCGATCTTAGTCGGTATTGATGCTTTCAGTGCCGCGGTTATTGGTATCACGTTGCATTTCTCCGCCTACATGGCAGAAAGCATTCGTGCGGCAATTATTGGTATTGATCGTAGCCAGATGGAAGCCAGCCTCTCTGTGGGCATGACCACAAGCCAAGCTATGCGCCGCATTATTTTGCCGCAAGCAACACGTGTGGCTTTGCCGTCACTGATGAACTACTTCATTGATATGATAAAGTCGACCTCCCTCGCCTTTACTTTGGGTGTTGCGGAAATTATGGCTAAAGCTCAGATGGAAGCATCATCCAGTTTTCGCTTTTTCGAAGCATTCCTAGCAGTAGCATTGATTTACTGGGCTGTGGTTGTGGTTCTGACACGAGTACAGATTTGGGCGGAAAACAAACTCAACAAGGCGTATGTAAGATGATCAACTTAACTAACATTCACAAACGCTTTGGCGATAGCGAAGTTCTCAAAGGCATCGATCTCTCTATTAATAAAGGAGAGATCATCGTCATTATTGGTTCAAGTGGTACAGGTAAATCAACGCTGTTGCGTTGTGTTAACTTCCTAGAGCAAGCTGACCAAGGCATCTTCAACATTGATGATGTCACTGTTGATTGCCAAAACCATACAAAAGCGGAAGTGTTAGCACTTAGACGCAAAACTGGCTTTGTCTTTCAGAACTACGCCTTGTTCTCACATATGACAGCAAGACAAAACATCGCTGAAGGCTTGATTACGGTACAAGGCTGGAAAAAGAGCGATGCTTTAGCTCGTGCTCAACAGATACTTGATGATATTGGCCTTGGCGACAAGGGAGACAGTTACCCTTCTGCGCTTTCTGGTGGTCAACAGCAACGAGTGGGTATTGGCAGAGCAATGGCACTGCAACCTGAGCTACTGCTGTTTGATGAGCCAACATCTGCACTGGATCCTGAATGGGTTGGTGAAGTTCTTGCGCTGATGAAAAAACTCGCCACACAACATCAAACGATGTTAGTGGTTACTCACGAAATGCAGTTTGCCAGAGAAGTCGCGGACAGAGTGATCTTCATGGCTGAAGGCAACATCATCGAACAAGGTTCTCCACAGGATATTTTTGGTAATCCACAGGATCCTCGTTTAAAGAAATTCTTAAATATGGTTGGGATCGAATAAGGATCCTTGAGATTTTACCGAGACTCCGTATAATCGCCCGACCGGAAAAACCGAAGCCTCGATTTCTTAGTAATTTGAGAAACTGAATGGGACTTCGGCAAACCCAATCATTGACACCTTTTGTGACAGTGATTACAATTCCGCCTCTTTGTTGAGAGGCGTCGGATAGTCCTTTCTTTATATAAAGAGAAGACACAAAGCCCACGCCGGGTTTAACAAACCTAAAAACTACTGATCAGTAAGGTATTTACAATGAGCAAACGCACTTTTCAACCTACAGTTCTAAAGCGCAAGCGTACTCACGGTTTCCGTGCTCGCATGGCGACAGCGAACGGTCGTAAAGTAATTAATGCACGTCGTGCAAAAGGCCGTAAGCGCCTTTCAAAATAATCCTTAAATTATTTTGAGTACGTACGCATTCAATCGGGAGTTACGCTTGTTAACTCCCGAGCATTATAAAAATGTCTTTCAGCAAGCTCATCGAGCTGGCTCTCCTCATTTCACAATCATTGCCCGCAACAATAATCTTTCTCACCCTCGTTTAGGTTTAGCTGTTCCAAAAAAACAAATTAAAACTGCCGTCGGTCGTAACCGCTTTAAGCGTTTATCTAGAGAAAGTTTTCGTCTTCAACAGCACAAACTTCCTAATAAAGATTTTGTTGTAATAGCGAAAAATAGCGCGCAGTATTTGAGCAATGAAGAACTATTTACTTTGTTCGAAAAGTTATGGCAACGCCTATCTCGCCCTTCACGTGGATAGCCATTGGTTTAGTAAAACTTTACCAATGGACTATTAGTCCGCTTATCGGCCCTCGCTGCCGGTTTACTCCAACCTGTTCCTCATATGCGATAGAAGCTCTGAGAGTTCACGGTTTTGTAAAAGGGTGTTGGTTATCTGGCAAACGTCTATTAAAATGCCACCCTTTGAATGAAGGCGGGTTTGACCCCGTTCCACCGATCCAAAAACACGACAGAGATAATTAACGATGGATTCTCAACGTAATATCCTGTTAATCGCTTTGGCTCTGGTTTCTTTTTTACTCTTCCAACAATGGCAAGTAGCTAAGAATCCAGCTCCGCAAGCGGTTGAACAGGCTCAATCAGGCAATACAGTACCTGCACCATCATTTGCAGATGAGTTTGACCCAGCACCATCTCAAACTAGTGCTGTTGCAAAAACGATTACCGTTACTTCAGATGTACTAACTCTGTCGATTGACACAGTTGGCGGTGATGTTGTTTCTGCAAAACTTAATCAATATGCAGAAGAACTAGATTCAGAGACTCCATTCCAACTACTTAAAAATGAGCAAGGACACCAGTTTATTGCTCAAAGTGGCTTGATCGGTCCTCAAGGTATCGACCTAAGCAGCACGACTCGTCCAAATTATCATGTTGATGCTGACAGCTACACGCTAGCAGACGGTCAAGACGAACTTCGCGTTCCCATGACTTATTCAGCAAACGGTATCGAGTACACCAAAACGTTCATCATCAAACGCAACAGCTATGCGATCGATGTTGAATTCAACGTTGTTAACCACTCTGGCAGCAACGCAACTATGGGTATGTACGCGCACCTACGTCAAAATCTACAAGATTCTGGCGGTAGCCTAGCAATGCCAACTTACCGTGGCGGCGCATACTCAAGTGAAGATACTCGTTACAAAAAGTACAGCTTCGACGATATGCAAGATCGTAACCTGTCTATCAACCTACCAAACGGTACTGGTTGGGCAGCGATGATCCAACACTACTTCGCAACAGCGTGGATTCCACGTAACGAACCTGGTACTAACATCTACTCTCGTATTATCGGTAACTTAGGTGATATCGGTATTCGTATGCCAAACAAAACTCTGGCGGATGGTACTCAAGAAACCTTCACATCAACGCTATGGGTTGGTCCAAAACTGCAAGATGAAATGGCAGCGGTAGCACCAAGCCTAGACCTTGTAGTGGATTACGGTTGGTTATGGTTCATTGCAAAACCTCTACACTCACTGCTTTCGTTCATTCAAGGCATCGTAGTGAACTGGGGTCTAGCAATCATGTGTCTAACTTTCATCGTTCGTGGTGCTATGTACCCACTAACGAAAGCTCAGTACACATCAATGGCGAAAATGCGCATGCTGCAACCTAAACTGCAAGCAATGCGTGAGCGTATTGGCGACGACCGTCAACGCATGAGCCAAGAGATGATGGAACTGTACAAGACAGAGAAAGTAAACCCACTTGGTGGCTGTTTACCAATCTTCCTACAGATGCCAATTTTCATCTCGCTATACTGGGCACTGATGGAATCTGTTGAACTACGTCACTCACCATTCTTTGGTTGGATTCATGACTTGTCAGCACAAGACCCATACTACATCCTACCTCTATTAATGGGTGCAAGTATGTTCATGATCCAGAAGATGAGCCCAACGACAGTTACTGATCCAATGCAACAAAAGATCATGACTTTCATGCCGGTGATGTTCACATTCTTCTTCCTGTTCTTCCCTTCAGGTCTGGTTCTTTACTGGTTGGTATCGAACGTCGTGACTCTGATTCAGCAGACTTTGATTTACAAAGCGCTAGAGAAGAAAGGCTTACACTCCAAGTAAGTTAATGATGAATCAGCAAAGGCGGCCAAAAGGTCGCCTTTTTGTTTTTTGCTGATTACAATGACGCTAATTCGAAATGTATTTAGGTAACAACCTTTATGACAACTGATACCATCGTTGCTCAAGCAACAGCCCCTGGACGAGGCGGTGTAGGCATTATCCGTGTCTCAGGTCCAAAAGCGGCTCAGGTTGCTTTAGAAGTAACGGGACGAACGTTAAAACCGCGCTATGCGGAATACTTGCCTTTCAAAGATGAAAGCGGTCTGGAGCTTGACCAAGGCATTGCGCTTTACTTCCCTAACCCGAACTCATTTACTGGCGAAGACGTATTAGAACTGCAAGGCCATGGTGGTCCGGTAGTAATGGATATGCTGATTAAGCGTATTTTGAAAATTTCAGGCGTTCGCCCAGCACGGCCAGGTGAGTTTTCAGAGCGAGCATTCCTCAATGACAAAATGGATTTAACCCAAGCAGAGGCCATTGCAGACTTAATCGATGCCAGCTCTGAACAAGCGGCGAAATCGGCACTGCAATCTTTGCAAGGTCAGTTCTCACAACGTATCAACACGCTGGTGGAGTCACTTATTCACCTGCGTATCTATGTGGAAGCTGCGATTGACTTTCCAGAGGAAGAAATTGATTTCTTGGCCGATGGTAAAGTTGCCGCCGATCTGCAAGCGATTATTGATAACCTGAATGCTGTGCGTAAGGAAGCCAACCAAGGCGCTATTTTACGTGAAGGTATGAAAGTCGTAATCGCTGGCCGACCAAATGCAGGCAAATCAAGCCTACTGAACGCCTTATCTGGTAAAGAGTCTGCCATTGTTACAGATATAGCTGGTACCACTCGTGACGTTCTTCGTGAACATATCCATATAGACGGTATGCCGCTGCACATAATTGATACAGCTGGTCTGCGTGATGCTTCAGATGAAGTAGAAAAAATCGGTATTGAGCGCGCTTGGGACGAAATAAAGCAAGCTGACCGAGTACTGTTCATGGTTGATGGCACCACAACAGATGCCACTAACCCTGAAGATATTTGGCCAGACTTCGTGGATCGTCTGCCAGACAACATGGGTATGACGGTTATTCGAAATAAAGTGGATCAAACAGGTGAAACGCTGGGCATTTGCCATGTGAGTACCCCAACATTGATCCGTCTTTCAGCGAAGACAGGCGAAGGTGTAGAAGCTCTGAGAACACACTTAAAAGAGTGTATGGGTTTCTCTGGTAACCAAGAAGGCGGCTTTATGGCGCGTCGTCGCCACTTAGAAGCTCTGGAACGTGCCGCAGAGCACCTAGACATAGGTCAGCAACAACTTGAAGGCTACATGGCTGGTGAAATCTTAGCGGAAGAACTGCGTATTACTCAGCAACACTTAAACGAAATTACCGGTGAATTCAGCTCAGATGATCTATTGGGCCGAATCTTCTCATCTTTCTGTATTGGTAAATAAAGCGGAGCACTATGATCCATATAATTACGGGTAGCACCCTTGGCGGTGCAGAATACGTGGGTGATCATCTCAGTGATTTACTTCAAGATCAGTCATTGGAAACAACCATCCACAACCAACCTGCGCTTGAAGAAATTCCAGCAGACGGTACTTGGATAATCGTCACCTCGACTCATGGTGCTGGAGATTATCCAGATAACATTCAGCCTTTTATCGCTGCATTACAAAATACACCACCAAGAACCAACAACTTAAAGTTTGCGGTTGTTGCGATTGGCGATTCAAGCTATGACACCTTTTGTGCCGCAGGCAAGCATGCTCATGTACTGCTTGAGGATATCGGTGCAACTCCGCTATCAGAGTGCTTCACTATCGATATTCAAGAGCATCCGGTTCCTGAAGATGCAGCAGAAGAGTGGCTACAAAGCATCATCCACCAGCTTAAATAAGCACAGAATCGACATGAAAGGGCAGCGGAAACGCTGCTTTTTTATGTTTGAAAGAAAATAAACTAAAAATCGAACTGTAAACTTATTCAATATTGATGCTATTTCAAACAAATCACTTGTGGATAACTACACATTTATCCGGTGATCAACCTATAGTTATCCCAATAACAACTTTGATCAGTTTAGGTGGGTGTGTATAAGTACCTATTTTGATCCCAGTTAATACGCAATAAGATCATGTGTAGATCACAAGTTCTGATCCGTTAAAGATCCATGATCTTGTTGATCATTTTCCACTTATCCACAGAGATCGTCGATCCTAATAGTAAGAATAATAAAAGATCTCTATATAAAGATCTTATATATATTAAGTTATCGGTAGTGACAGGAAAATATAGAAAAGCGATTTTCTAGACTTAGGAAAGAGGGTAGAATACGCCTCTTTTGTTTAACTCTTAATCTCATTGAATACCTGAGGTCGTTCATGCTTTATCACGAAACATTTGACGTCATTGTGGTTGGTGGCGGTCACGCAGGAACGGAAGCCGCTCTCGCAGCCGCACGTACAGGACAAAGTACGTTACTTCTAACGCACAATATTGACACGCTAGGACAGATGTCTTGTAACCCAGCGATCGGTGGCATTGGTAAAGGCCACTTAGTTAAAGAAGTAGATGCTATGGGTGGTTTAATGGCGCAAGCTATTGACCATGCAGGTATTCAGTTCAGAACACTGAATGCTTCTAAAGGCCCAGCAGTTCGTGCAACTCGTGCACAAGCTGACCGAGCTTTATACAAAGCCTATGTTCGCAGCACACTGGAAAACACACCAAATCTGACGCTTTTCCAACAAGCCGCAGATGATCTTATCGTCGAGAACGATCAAGTGCTGGGTGTAGTAACTCAAATGGGCGTTAAATTCCGCTCTAAATCGGTTGTGTTGACCGTTGGTACATTCCTTGGTGGAAAGATCCACATTGGTATGGAAAACTTCTCAGGCGGTCGTGCAGGCGATCCACCATCGATCGCTCTAGCGGATCGACTACGTGAATTACCTTTCCGAGTTGATCGCCTAAAAACGGGTACACCACCACGTATTGATGCAAACAGTGTCGATTTTTCTGTTCTGGAAGCTCAGCATGGTGACAATCCAACGCCTGTTTTCTCATTTATGGGTAAACGTGAGCAACATCCGCGTCAGATTCCTTGTTACATCACTCATACCAACGAGCAGACACATGATGTGATTCGTTCTAACCTTGACCGCAGCCCTATGTATGCTGGAGTGATTGAAGGAATTGGTCCACGTTACTGTCCGTCTATCGAAGACAAAGTGATGCGTTTTGCTGATAAAAACAGCCATCAAATCTTTATCGAACCAGAAGGTTTGAACACGACTGAACTTTATCCAAACGGTATCTCCACCAGCTTACCTTTTGATGTACAAGTTCAAATCGTTCGTTCAATGAAAGGTTTTGAAAACGCACACATCGTTCGTCCTGGTTATGCGATCGAATACGATTTCTTTGATCCTCGTGATTTGAAGCAGACTTACGAAACTAAGTTTATCCAAGGTCTGTTCTTTGCTGGTCAAATTAACGGTACAACTGGTTACGAAGAAGCAGCTGCACAAGGTTTGATGGCTGGTCTGAACGCAAGTTTGTACAGCCAAGGCAAAGAAGGTTGGAGCCCACGTCGCGATCAAGCCTATATGGGCGTGTTGATCGACGATCTATCTACCATGGGTACTAAAGAGCCATACCGCATGTTTACTTCGCGTGCTGAATACCGTTTGTTGCTGCGTGAAGATAACGCTGATCTTCGTTTAACGGAAAAAGCGCGCGAACTTGGTCTTGTTTGTGATGAGCGTTGGGCTCGTTTCAATCAGAAGATCGACAATATGGAAAAAGAACGTCAACGCCTAAAAGAGACTTGGATGAACCCGAACTCAAAAGGTATTGAGGCTCTAAACGCGCTTTTGAAAACACCAATGTCACGTGAAGCGAGTGGTGAAGATCTACTACGTCGTCCAGAAGTGGATTACGATGCGCTTGTTTCTCTTCCTGAATTTGGTCCTGCGCTTGAAGATGCTGAAGCCGCTGAACAAGTGGAAATTCAAGTTAAGTACGAAGGGTATATCGAGCGTCAAAAAGACGAGATCGAGAAATCTCTGCGTCACGAAAATACCAAATTGCCAGCGGATCTTGATTACAAGCAAGTTAAAGGTCTGTCGAACGAGGTAGTCTTGAAGCTCAACGCAGCTAAACCTGAAACGGTTGGCATTGCGTCACGTATCTCTGGTATTACTCCTGCTGCGATCTCTATCTTGTTGGTTCACTTGAAAAAACAAGGCATTTTGAAGAAAGGAGAGGCGGCTTAATGGATTTACGCGCTAAATTAGATTCGTTAATCGCCAAAACAGACTTAGACGTATCAGAAAAGCAACGTGAACAACTACTTGGTTATGTTGGACTGCTGAACAAGTGGAATAAAGCGTATAATCTTACATCGGTAAGAGACCCTGCGGATATGTTAGTGAAACATATCCTTGATAGCATTGTGGTGAGCCCTTACCTAAACGGTGAGCGCTTTATTGACGTTGGAACAGGACCTGGTTTACCTGGCATTCCTCTGGCCATCATGAATCCAGACAAGAGTTTTGTCTTACTGGATAGCTTGGGTAAACGTATTCGTTTTATTAAGCAAGTTCTGCATGAGCTAGGTATTGCTAACGTTGTTGCTGTTCAAAGCCGTGTTGAAGAGTTCGACCCGGAAGATGGTTTTGATGCAGTTCTGAGTCGAGCTTTTGCTTCTATGTCCGATATGGTTGAGTGGTGTCAGCACTTACCGCGCGCCAATTCAGGAGTGTTTTTTGCCCTCAAAGGACAATTGCCACAGGAAGAGATAAGCCTGTTACCTGAATGGTGTTCTGTGACCGATGTCAAAGCTTTGAAAGTTCCAGAGTTAGAAGGCGAGCGTCATCTTGTAATCTTATCCCGAAAGGGATAACAGCGAGGCATACCGTGGGTAAAATCGTAGCGATCGCCAACCAGAAAGGTGGCGTAGGAAAAACAACAACTTGTGTTAATTTAGCTGCTTCAATGGCAGCCACTAAACGTAAAGTTCTGGTAATAGATCTTGACCCTCAGGGTAACGCCACAATGGCAAGTGGTGTAGACAAATACCAAGTCGATGCTACGGTTTACGAATTCTTGGTGGAAGACGCACCATTTGAAGACGTGGTATGCCGCAACACTGCTGGACACTATGACTTGATCGCTGCTAATGGCGATGTAACTGCTGCAGAAATCAAATTGATGGAAGTTTTCGCTCGCGAAGTCCGTCTAAAGAACGCTTTAGCAGCAGTTCGTGATAACTATGATTTCATCTTTATTGATTGTCCTCCTTCTTTAAACCTCCTTACAATCAACGCGATGGCAGCAGCAGACTCTGTGTTAGTGCCAATGCAATGTGAGTATTTCGCATTAGAAGGTTTAACTGCGTTAATGGATACCATCAGCAAACTTGCTGCGGTAGTGAACGATAAATTGAAAATCGAAGGTTTGCTTCGCACCATGTACGACCCTCGTAACCGATTGGCCAACGAAGTTTCCGATCAGTTGAAAAAGCATTTTGGTAACAAAGTCTATCGTACCGTTATTCCTCGTAATGTCCGCCTCGCTGAAGCGCCTAGTCATGGTAAACCTGCCATGTATTACGATAAGTATTCCGCGGGTTCTAAAGCTTATTTAGCTTTAGCAGGAGAAATGCTTCGTCGCGAAGAAGTTATCGCTTAACACAGAATAAAGGAATTCGTTTACATGTCGTCTAAACGTGGTTTAGGAAAAGGACTGGATGCGTTATTGGCAACCAGTTCTCTTGCTCGTGAAAAGCAACAAGTGGCATCACACAGTCAAGAGATGTCTTCTGACGGTGAGCTGCAGGATATCGCGATTGCGAGCTTGAAGCCGGGTATTTACCAGCCCCGTAAAGATATGTCTCCTGAAGCTTTGGAAGAGCTGTCTGCATCCATTCAATCTCAAGGTATTATTCAGCCGATCGTTGTTCGCCCATTAAATACAGGTGGCTACGAAATTATTGCTGGTGAGCGTCGTTGGAGAGCAGCAAAGCAAGCGGGTTTGAAGCAAGTCCCTTGTTTGATCAAACTAGTGGATGATCGTGCGGCGATCGCGATGGCGTTGATCGAAAATATTCAGCGTGAAGATCTTAATGCGATTGAAGAAGCACAAGCTTTAGAGCGTCTGCAAGATGAATTTAAACTGACTCACCAACAAGTCGCGGATGTTATTGGTAAGTCGAGAACAACGGTCAGTAACCTACTTCGTCTTAACCAGCTGGCTGACGCTGTTAAGCGTTTAGTTGAAACCAAACAGTTAGAGATGGGGCATGCTCGTGCTCTGTTAATGCTGGAAGGTGAACGACAAGAAGAGATTGCAGAGCGAGTTGCTAAGAAGCAATTAACAGTGCGTCAGACTGAGCAATTAGTGAAAAAATGTCTCTCAGACACAACTGAAGAAAAAAATGTGCTTGAAGACGTAGAAATACAACAAATGTCACAAAAACTTAGTGAAAACTTAGGTGCAAAAGTGTCAATTGTCCGTTCCAAAAATGGTAAATCTAAGGTAACGATTAGCCTTGATGAACCCCAGAAACTAGAGCAATTGGTTGCAAAGCTGCAAGCCTAAGTGACATAATCGGTCGGCGTCACATTTCTGAGAAAAAAGAATTTTGTGTGAAAAATGTTGGTTAGCGAACAAAAATGTAACATAAGATTGTATTTACGTTGCATTAGTTTTGCGCCTTCGTATAATTTTCGCGAATTTCTCAACATTACTATTTTTTAGTGTTGGGAATGTAACTAGAGGTACGAATACATGGTAGCTGCGTTGGCTAGGCCAGGACGAGAGCTTGCAAAGCAATTGTTAATGATCCAGTCTGGCGCGGTTATGGTTGTGGCAGCAGGGATGACTATTGCTGTAAATGCTGATTGGGGATTTTCAGCGCTGGTTGGGGGAGGCATTTGTGTCTTTGCCAATGCGGTTTTTGCGCTGTGTGCTTTTATGTTTAGTGGAGCTCGCGCTGCAAAGCGTATCGCGGTCTCTTTTTACACTGGTGAAGCACTTAAAATTCTTATTACAGTCGTTTTATTCTCTGTTGCTTACATGTATATGCAGGTGGAACTTGTTCCCCTGAAACTAACCTATTTGCTGGCTCTAGGTATTAATATCTGTGCGCCAGTGCTATTCATTAACAACAAAAAATAGGATGAGTTATGGCTGCGCCAGGTGAAGCGCTAACATCGTCCGGATACATTGAACACCACCTAACCAACCTGTCTTTATACAAGCTGGGTTTAGTTGGGTCGGAAACAAGTTTCTGGAACGTACATATCGATAGCCTGTTTTTTTCTTTGTTTACTGGACTGATCTTCCTTTGGATTTTCCGTTCTGTAGCGAAGAAGGCAACAGCGGGTGTACCAGGCAAGCTACAGTGTTTTGTTGAAATAGTGGTTGAATTTGTCGATACCAACGTCAAAGACACCTTCCATGGACGCAATCCACTAATAGCACCGCTGGCACTGACTATCTTTTGTTGGGTATTGCTAATGAACATCATGGACTTAGTGCCAATTGATTTCTTGCCGTATCCAGCACAGCATTGGCTAGGTATCCCTTACTTGAAAGTGGTTCCTTCTGCTGATGTGAACATCACCATGGCTATGGCACTAGGTGTATTTGCTCTGATGATTTATTACAGCATCAAAGTAAAAGGCCTAGGCGGTTTTGCGAAAGAATTAGCATTACATCCATTTAATCACCCAGTGATGATTCCGTTTAACCTACTAATTGAAGTGGTATCGCTACTAGCTAAGCCTCTTTCACTTGGTATGCGTCTATTCGGTAACATGTTCGCAGGTGAGGTTGTATTTATTCTTATCGCAGCGATGCTACCATGGTATTTACAATGGATGGGTTCACTACCGTGGGCTATTTTCCATATTCTTGTAATTCTGATTCAGTCCTTTGTGTTCATGATGTTGACTATCGTTTATCTGTCAATGGCACACGAAGACAGTGATCATTAATATATAGCTTTTATTTGGGCACAATTAGCCAACAACTATAATTGGAGATAGTAATGGAAACTTTACTGAGCTTTTCTGCAATCGCCGTAGGTATCATCGTCGGTCTTGCTTCTCTTGGTACAGCGATTGGTTTCGCACTTCTAGGTGGTAAATTCCTTGAAGGTGCAGCTCGTCAACCAGAAATGGCTCCTATGCTACAAGTTAAGATGTTCATCATCGCGGGTCTACTGGATGCGGTTCCTATGATCGGTATCGTAATCGCACTTCTATTTACATTCGCGAACCCATTTGTTGGTCAATTAGGTTAATCACGTTTTGCCAGAGGCAAGCTTTTTTAGGTTTGCCATTGATTAATACTAAGTCCATATAGAGGGGTAGCTGTTGTGAATATGAACGCAACTCTGCTAGGTCAAGCTCTGTCTTTCGCACTATTTGTGTGGTTCTGCATGAAGTATGTATGGCCACCAATCATGCAAGCGATTGAAGAACGTCAGAAGAAAATTGCTGACGGTTTGCAAGCCGCTGAGCGTGCAAAAAAAGACTTAGATCTAGCACAAGCCAACGCTTCCGATTCTTTGAAAGAAGCGAAGCGCACAGCAACAGAGGTCATCGAGCAAGCGAACAAGCGCAAAGCTCAAATTCTAGATGAAGCACGTGAGGAAGCTCAGGCAGAACGCCAGAAAATCCTTGCTCAAGCAGAATCAGAAGTTGAAGCTGAACGTAATCGTGCCCGCGATGAGCTGCGCAAACAAGTTGCAACTCTGGCAATTGCTGGTGCTGAGAAGATTCTTGAGCGTTCTATCGATAAAGATGCGCATAAAGATATTCTCGACAACATTACTGCAAAACTTTAAGTCTGGGGGCGCGAATGTCTAATTTGACTACTATTGCTCGCCCCTACGCTAAAGCAGCTTTTGACTTTGCGGTAGAAAAGCAACAACTAACTCAGTGGAGTGAGATGTTAGCTTTCGCTGCCGAAGTTACAAATAACGAGCAAATACATGAACTGTTAACCAGTTCTGCTTCTGCTGAGAAACTTGCAGAAATTTTTATCGCAATTTGTGGCGAACAGTTTGATGAATATGGCCAAAACCTACTTAAGGTGATGGCTGAGAATGGCCGTTTAAGAGCTATTCCTGATGTTTTTGAGCAATTCGTTGCTCTTAAGAAAGAGTATGAGAAGAATATCGATGTTGAAGTTATTTCAGCAACCGAGCTTTCTGAACAACAGCTTTCAGATATCAGTAGCAAACTGGAGCAGCGTCTAGAACGTAAAGTTCAGCTGAATTGCAGTGTAGATGAGACCCTACTTGGTGGGGTCGTAATTCGAGCCGGAGATCTTGTCATCGATAACTCAGCGCGTGGTCGTTTGAACCGCCTGAGCGATGCCTTGCAATCTTGATGGGGATTGGAGCATGCAACTTAATTCCACGGAAATTAGCGATCTAATTAAACAACGTATTGAATCTTTCAACGTTGTTAGTGAAGCTCGCAATGAAGGTACTATCGTATCGGTAAGCGATGGTATTATCCGTATTCATGGCCTTGCGGACGTGATGCAGGGTGAAATGATTGAATTACCGGGCGGTCGTTATGCACTAGCACTTAACCTTGAGCGTGACTCAGTGGGTGCGGTTGTAATGGGCCCATATGCTGACCTTAAGGAAGGCATGAAAGTTACAGGTACTGGTCGTATTCTTGAAGTACCAGTTGGTCCAGAACTTCTAGGTCGCGTAGTGAACACACTAGGTGAACCTATTGATGGTAAAGGTCCTATTGAAGCGAAACTAACTTCGCCTGTAGAAGTGATTGCACCGGGTGTAATCGACCGTAAATCGGTAGATCAACCTGTACAAACTGGTTATAAGTCAGTTGACTCAATGATCCCAATCGGTCGTGGTCAGCGTGAGCTTATCATCGGTGACCGTCAGACTGGTAAAACAGCGATGGCGATCGATGCAATCATCAACCAGAAAAACTCTGGTATTTTCTCAATCTACGTAGCAATCGGTCAGAAAGCATCGACTATCGCTAACGTAGTACGCAAACTAGAAGAGCATGGCGCACTAGCGAACACTATCGTTGTTGTAGCATCTGCTTCTGAATCTGCAGCGCTACAATATCTAGCGCCATACGCAGGTTGTGCGATGGGTGAATACTTCCGTGATCGTGGTGAAGATGCACTGATTGTTTACGATGATCTATCTAAACAAGCGGTAGCTTACCGTCAGATCTCTCTACTACTAAAACGCCCACCAGGCCGTGAAGCATTCCCAGGTGACGTATTCTACCTCCACTCTCGTCTACTAGAGCGTGCTGCTCGCGTAAACGAAGAGTATGTAGAACGTTTCACTAACGGTGAAGTGAAAGGTAAGACAGGTTCTTTAACTGCACTACCTATCATCGAAACACAAGCTGGTGACGTTTCAGCATTCGTACCGACAAACGTAATCTCTATTACCGACGGTCAGATATTCCTACAGACTGAGCTATTCAACGCGGGTGTTCGCCCAGCTGTTGACCCAGGTATCTCAGTATCTCGTGTAGG
This sequence comes from Vibrio plantisponsor, assembly GCF_013041605.1. Classification (GTDB taxonomy): domain Bacteria; phylum Pseudomonadota; class Gammaproteobacteria; order Enterobacterales; family Vibrionaceae; genus Vibrio; species Vibrio plantisponsor. The sequence goes on from NZ_JABEQC010000016.1 coordinate 65,620, forward strand.
TGGTTCTGCGCAAACGAAGATCATCAAGAAACTATCAGGTGGTATCCGTACAGCACTAGCTGCATACCGCGAACTAGCGGCTTTCGCTCAGTTCTCTTCTGATCTTGATGAAGCGACTAAGCGTCAGTTAGACCACGGTCAAAAAGTTACTGAACTGATGAAGCAGAAACAATACGCTCCAATGTCAGTATTTGACCAAGCTCTAACTATCTTTGCAGCAGAGCGTGGCTACCTAAATGATGTAGAACTGTCAAAAGTTCTAGATTTTGAGGCGGCTCTACTATCGTATGCTCGCGCTCAGCACGCAGATTTTGCAGCTGAGATCGACAAGACGGGTGCTTACAACGATGAGATCGAAGCTCAGTTGAAGAAACTGACCGACGATTTTAAAGCAACCCAAACTTGGTAATAAGTCGGTGGCAGATTCTGCCACCAACTAATGGAGAGTAACGATGGCCGGCGCAAAAGAGATACGTAATAAAATCGGTAGTGTTAAAAGCACTCAGAAAATTACGAAAGCGATGGAAATGGTAGCAGCTTCAAAAATGCGTCGCTCTCAAGACGCAATGGAAGCTTCTCGTCCATACGCTGAAACAATGCGTAAAGTGATCGGTCATGTGGCTAACGCAAACCTAGAGTACCGTCATCCGTACCTAGCAGAGCGTGAAGCTAAACGTGTTGGTTATATCATCGTTTCTACAGATCGTGGCTTGTGTGGCGGCTTGAACATTAACGTGTTCAAAAAGGCTGTAACAGATATGCAAGCTTGGAAAGCAAAAGGTGCTGAAATTGAGCTAGCAGTAATTGGCTCTAAAGCAACGGCTTTCTTTAACAACAGTGGCGCAAAAGTCGTCGCTCAGGTTTCTGGTCTAGGTGACTCACCTAGCTTGGAAGACCTGATCGGTTCTGTTGGCGTAATGTTGAAAAAATACGATGAAGGTGAATTGGACCGCTTATATGTCGTTTACAACGAGTTTGTAAACACTATGGTTCAGCAACCAACGATCGATCAATTGCTACCTTTGCCTAAATCGGAAAGCGAAGAGATGCAGCGTCCGCATTCATGGGACTACATCTACGAGCCTGAACCAAAACCTCTACTGGATACGCTTCTTGTGCGTTACGTAGAGTCTCAGGTTTATCAAGGTGTAGTTGAGAACCTTGCTTGTGAGCAAGCGGCTCGAATGATTGCGATGAAGGCTGCAACTGATAACGCAACCAACTTGATTGAAGATTTAGAACTTGTGTACAACAAAGCCCGTCAGGCTGCGATTACACAAGAACTATCGGAAATCGTTTCTGGTGCGGCAGCGGTTTAAGCTTAGGTAAAACAAACAGTTTAGAGGATTAACGATGGCTACAGGTAAGATCGTACAGATCATTGGTGCGGTAGTCGACGTAGAGTTCCCACAGAGCGAAGTACCTAGTGTTTACGATGCTCTGAACGTTGTGGATTCTAAAGAGCGTCTAGTTCTTGAAGTTCAGCAACAGCTTGGCGGTGGCGTAATTCGCGCAATCGTTATGGGTAGCTCTGATGGTTTACGTCGCGGTTTGGCAGTTGAAAACACTGGCGCTCCAATCTCAGTACCAGTAGGTACTAAGACACTAGGTCGTATCATGAACGTGCTTGGTGATGCGATTGACGAGCGTGGTGAAATCGGTGCGGAAGAGCTTTACTCTATCCACCGTGCAGCGCCAAGCTACGAAGAGCAATCAAACGAGACAGCTCTTCTAGAAACAGGTGTAAAAGTAATCGACTTGATTTGTCCATTCGCTAAGGGTGGTAAGATCGGTCTATTCGGTGGTGCAGGTGTAGGTAAGACCGTTAACATGATGGAACTTATCAACAACATCGCACTGCAACACTCTGGTCTATCAGTATTCGCGGGTGTTGGTGAACGTACTCGTGAAGGTAACGACTTCTACTACGAGATGCAGGAAGCGGGTGTTGTAAACATCGCTGAACCTGAAAAATCAAAAGTAGCAATGGTTTACGGCCAAATGAACGAGCCACCAGGTAACCGTCTACGTGTTGCACTTACTGGCTTGACTATGGCTGAGAAATTCCGTGATGAAGGCCGTGACGTACTGCTGTTTATCGATAACATCTATCGTTACACACTTGCAGGTACTGAGGTTTCAGCACTACTAGGTCGTATGCCTTCTGCAGTAGGTTACCAACCTACGCTTGCTGAAGAAATGGGTGTTCTTCAAGAACGTATCACTTCAACTCGTCAAGGTTCTATTACGTCTGTACAGGCGGTATACGTACCTGCGGATGACTTGACTGACCCGTCTCCAGCAACAACGTTCGCACACTTGGATGCAACAGTTGTACTTAACCGTAACATCGCTGCTATGGGTCTATACCCAGCGATCGACCCACTAGATTCGACTTCACGTCAGCTAGATCCATTGGTAGTTGGTCAAGAGCACTATGATGTTGCGCGCGGTGTTCAGCAAACGCTTCAGCGTTATAAAGAGCTGAAAGATATCATTGCGATCCTAGGTATGGACGAGCTATCTGAAGGTGATAAGCAAGTTGTATCTCGTGCACGTAAGATTGAGCGTTTCCTAACTCAGCCTTACCACGTAGCGGAAGTATTTACTGGTGACCCTGGTGTATACGTTCCTCTTAAAGAAACACTACGTGGCTTTAAAGGCCTACTAGCTGGTGACTACGACGACATTCCAGAGCAAGCGTTTATGTACTGCGGTACTATCGACGAAGCTATCGAGAATGCGAAGAAGCTATAAGGCTAACTAGGAGGCGATATGGCAGCAATAACCTTTCATCTAGACGTTGTGAGCGCAGAGAAGAAAATCTTCTCAGGTCGTGTTGAAACGTTTCAGGTGACCGGTAGCGAAGGTGAGCTTGGTATTTTCCATGGTCACACACCGCTGCTGACCGCTATTAAGCCTGGTATGGTTCGTATAGTGAAACAACACGGCCACGAAGAAATCATTTATGTTTCTGGTGGTATTGTTGAAGTTCAACCTGGTACAGCGACTGTACTGGCTGACACAGCAATTCGTGGTGAAGATCTAGATACAGCCAAGGCTCAAGAAGCCAAACGTCGCGCTGAGGAGAAAATTCAAAATCAGCATGGCGATATGGACTTCGCGCAAGCGGCCAGTGAACTGGCTAAAGCCATTGCTCAGCTACGAGTAATTGAGCTGACTAAGAAACGTCGTTAATTTTTATTAGCGCGTTTTATGAAAAGGCGACCTTTGGTCGCCTTTTTTGCGTTATTTAGTTCGTGCTTTATTTTTAACAGAAATTAACGTCAAATAATTAACACCATTACAGTAAGCCGCTAAAATGCAATCAGTCGTTACCTCAAACAAATAGGTTAAACATGAAATTTAGTGCCGTGATTTTGGCTGCGGGTAAAGGTACTCGCATGCATTCTAATATGCCAAAAGTCCTTCATACTCTTGCTGGTAAGCCGATGGTCAAGCACGTGATTGATACGTGTAATAGCTTAGGTGCTCAGAATATCCATCTGGTTTATGGTCACGGTGGTGATCAAATGAAACAGACTTTGGCAGAAGAGAACGTTAACTGGGTTCTGCAAGCGGATCAGCTTGGTACAGGTCATGCGGTTGATCAGGCTTCACCACAATTTCAGGATGATGAGAAGATCCTCGTGTTATACGGTGATGTTCCATTAATCTCTGAAGAAACTATCGAAAGCTTATTAGATGCGCAACCAAACGATGGTATCGCGTTATTAACTGTGGTGCTTAAAAATCCGACGGGTTACGGACGTATCGTACGTAAGAACGGCCCTGTAGTGGCGATCGTTGAACAGAAAGACGCAACTGAAGAACAAAAGCTGATCAAAGAGATTAACACTGGTGTGATGGTTGCGACTGGCCGTGATCTAAAGCGCTGGTTGTCAGGTTTGAATAACAACAATGCTCAGGGTGAATACTACCTGACAGATGTCATTGCTGCTGCACATGAAGAAGGGCGTGCGGTTGAAGCTGTACATCCTGTGAGCTCAATTGAGGTTGAAGGGGTCAACGACCGTATTCAACTGGCTCGTTTGGAGCGTGCATTCCAAGCTCGTCAAGCAAACAAGCTGTTAGAACAGGGCGTAATGCTACGCGACCCAGCTCGTTTTGATCTGCGTGGTGAGTTGCAATGCGGTATGGACGTAGAAATTGACGTTAACGTTATTATCGAAGGTACGGTTTCTATCGGTGATAACGTGGTTATAGGTGCGGGTTGTATCCTGAAAGACTGTGAAATCGATGACAATACCGTTATTCGTCCATACAGCGTGATTGAAGGCGCGAGTGTGGGTGAAGATTGTACTGTGGGTCCATTTACTCGCCTTCGCCCAGGGGCTGACTTGCGTAATGATGCTCATGTTGGCAACTTCGTTGAAGTGAAAAATGCTCGTGTTGGCGAAGGTTCTAAAGCTAACCACTTAACTTACATTGGTGATGCAGAAATTGGTCAGCGTGTAAACGTCGGTGCAGGTGTGATTACTTGTAACTATGACGGCGTTAACAAGCACAAAACCATTATTGGTGACGATGTGTTTGTCGGCTCTGACTGCCAGCTGGTGGCTCCTGTTACTATCGCAAACGGTGCAACAATCGGAGCAGGCACGACATTAACGAAAGATGTCGCAGAAGGTGAGTTAGTAATCACTCGCGCTAAAGAGAAGAAAATTGCTGGTTGGCAACGCCCAGTTAAGAAAAAGTAATCTAAGTGCTCTGCTATAAAATAGCCCCCAATTATGAGGGCTATTTTTTTTACGGATTATTCATCACTGACAACACGCGAATTATCAGGTGTTGTGAAATGTTGTGATAGCTGTTTATTGGAAACAACGAATCCGAACCACAATCCTGCCGTACAAATAACAATTGCGATACCTATAACCATTTGTGCTTGGCTTGCCATTGAGGCAACCAGAGCACTAGAAAGGCTGCTGATACAGATTTGTAGACTGTTTTGTAACCCTGCAGCAGTCGCTGGTGCTTGTTTGGCATTAGCTAAGGCTCGATTGACCACTATTGGGTACAAAGCACCATTGGCAACGGCGATTAAACAGAATGGAGTCAGAATTGGCCAAATAGATTCTAACTGCCATTGTGATGCGATAAAAATCAGCAGTGACGCGACGCTGAATAAGCCGATCAAATGACGCAGTACTCTCTCATCGCCAAATTTTTTCACTGCTACCTTGCCTAAATAACCACCTAGCATGAAGGCTATCGTTTGTGGGATGAAGCTTAAGCCGATATCTTTTGTGCTATAGCCTAACTGAGCCATGATTTCCGGCATACCTGTTAGGTAAGCGAAGAAGGCCGCTGATGCCGTAGCATATATCAGCACATTGCCAAGATAAGCTTTTGAAGCAAGTAGTGCTTTTATATCAGCAGCTATGCTGGTCTGTTTTATATCCGCCTTTTTATTATCTTGTGCCATTGTCGCTGTAATCAGTGCCATGCCGATGACCGAGAGTGCAACAAAGATACTCGGCCAGCCAAAGCTTTCTGCTAGCAACACCCCCAGTTGAGGTGCTAGAGCAGGAGAGAGCGCGACCAACGGCATAATTGTGGCAAAAATCTGTTGGCTTTGGCTTGAATATCGCTGAATAACCATGGCTTGCCAGATTACAGCTGGTGCACAGACACCGATCGCTTGGATAAAGCGCAGAGCCAACAGTTGCCAAACCTGATCGGCGAATGCCAGCCCTAAGGATGCGATGGTGAAAAGTACTAAGCCTGCCGCCAGCGTATTACGATGACCAAACTTATCTGAGGCAAGGCCCCATATCAATTGACCGATAGCCATCCCGACCAAGAATATTGTTAGAGACAAGGCTATTTGTTCAGGTCCGGTAGCAAAGTCGATTTCCATCGCTTTAAAGGCCGGTAAGTACATGTCGGTGGCTATAAAGCCGAGCATAGACAGAGTTGCAAGATAGAAGAGTTGTAATTTTGATATTTTCATTTTAACCAATCAAATATTTTAATTAATGTTCCGTGAATATCAGTTGGCGCCAACCCCTATTTATTTACCGTGCTATTCTATTTTTCGTTACTAGGAAAATGAAACGATAAAATTGCTGGTTATCGTTCAAAAAATTTGAAAGGTATATGTGTGTACTCTAAATCTTCGTTGGAAATGTTGGATGCGGTCGCTCGATTAGGCAGTTTTACCGCGGCGGCTGAGCTGTTGCATAAAGTTCCTTCAGCCATCAGCTACGGTGTTCGGCAAGTGGAACAAGAACTCGATGTGGTTCTCTTTCGCCGTTTACCTCGTAAAGTAGAACTGACTCCGGCTGGTGAGCTATTTATTGCTCAGGCCCGTTTGCTCTTGAGGCAGATGGAGGAGATCAATGCGCAAACTCGCCGAGCGGCTCATGGTTGGCAATCTACACTCAAGCTGACTTTAGATAATGTGGTGAAACTCGATAAGCTTAAATCGCTGGTGGAAGATTTTTATCAACAGTTTGAATTTGCAGAGCTACAAATCAACATGGAAGTATTTAACGGTTCATGGGAAGCGATAGCTCAAGAGCGGGCGGATATTGTGATTGGTGCTACCTCGGCAGTTCCTGTTGGCGGAGACTTCGAGGTACGAGATATGGGCGAGTTGAAATGGACATTTGTGATGTCACCTCATCATCCGTGTGCACAACAGCAAGATTTGAGTGAAGCCTTTGTGAGCCAGTTTCCAGCGATTTGTCTTGATGATACCTCTAGTGTGTTACCTAAAAGACATACGGGACATTATCCTCAACAGCGTCGATTATTGTTGCCCAACTGGTATAGCGCTATAGAGTGCCTGAAAAAGGGGATTGGTGTGGGCTATATGCCACGTCATATTGCGCTGCCATTGATTGAACAAGGCTTGCTGGTAGAAAAAACATTACCCGATCAACAACCTTTAAGTCAGTGCTGCCTCGTATGGCGTAAAGATGATAATCACCGTTTGATTGAGTGGATGGTGAATTATTTAGGTTCGAGCGAACAACTTCATAGAGACTGGCTAAAAGCGGATTAAGAAAAATGCCAGCATGAGCTGGCATTATTGTTTGGATTTAAAACCACCAGCATAGCTGGTGGCCTTTTATTTTTAACTAATTTACGGGCGTTCGAAAATCGTCGCAATACCTTGGCCTAAACCAATACACATGGTTGCCAAGCCATATTTCGCTTGTTTTACTTCCATAAGGTTTATCAACGTCGTTGAGATCCGTGTTCCTGAACAACCTAATGGGTGGCCTAATGCAATTGCACCACCATTGAGGTTTACTTTGTCATCCATCTTATCCAATAAACCTAAGTCTTTTGCACAAGGTAAAGACTGAGCAGCAAAGGCTTCGTTCAGTTCAATCACATCAATGTCTTCCATTGATAGACCAGCGCGTTTCAGTGCTTTGTGAGTAGCAGGAACAGGTCCATAACCCATGATAGAAGGATCGCAGCCGGCAATCGCCATCGATTTTACTTTGGCACGGATAGTAAGTCCTAACTCCAGCGCTTTTGCTTCACTCATGATCAGCATTGCAGATGCACCGTCAGACAGCGCAGAAGAAGAACCCGCAGTTACCGTACCATTGACTGGGTCAAAGGCAGGTCGAAGAGCCGATAAGCCTTCAACAGTGGTTTCTGGGCGGATCACTTCGTCGTAATCGAGAGTGAATAGAGTGCCGTCTTCCGCATGAGCTTCTGTTGGAAGAATTTCATTTTTGAATCTTCCTTCAACAGTTGCAGCGTACGCTCTTTGGTGTGAACGTGCGGCAAACGCATCTTGTTGTTCACGGCTAATACCGTGTACTTTGCCCAGCATTTCAGCAGTTAAACCCATCATGCCTGCTGCTTTTGCAACGTTCTTTGATAAACCTGGGTGGAAATCCACACCATGGTTCATCGGTACGTGTCCCATGTGCTCAACACCACCTACTAGGCAGATCTCTGCATCACCAACCATGATAGAACGAGTGGCATCGTGAAGAGCCTGCATAGAAGAACCACAGAGACGGTTAACTGTAACAGCACCAATTTCAATTGGCAGGCCTGCCAGTAGCGCTGCGTTACGCGCAACGTTGAAGCCTTGCTCTAAGGTTTGTTGCACACAGCCCCAGTAGATATCTTCAATGTCGTGTGGGTTAACTTGAGGGTTTCTTGCCAGAATACCTTTCATCAGATGAGCCGAGAGATCTTCCGCTCGCTGGTGGCGAAACGCCCCGCCTTTGGAACGTCCCATAGGGGTACGAAGGCAATCAACAATCACTACATTATTCATTTTGTTATTCCTTTTCCAAAGTGGTTACAGTGAGCCAGCCTGTTGTGAACCGTAGAAGGTTTCACCTTTCTCAGCCATATCTATCAGGCGTTGAGGTACTTGATAAACCGCACCTAAATGCTGATGTTTTTTCGCCATTTCTAGGTAAGTACTCAGACCAATACTATCTAGGTAACGGAACACACCACCACGGAATGGAGGGAAACCTAAGCCATAAACTAGAGCCATATCAGCTTCCTGAGGTGAAGCAATGATGTTCTCTTCTAAACAAAGCACTACTTCATTGATCATAGGAATCATCATGCGTTCAATAATGGTTTGGTCATCAAACTCGGCAGAAGCACCACACACGGTTTGAAGCAGTGTAAGAACACTGTTATCAAAGGCTTTCTTAGGCTTGCCTTTTTTATCGACAGTGTACTGGTAGAAACCACTACCATTTTTCTGACCGTATTTCTGAGCTTCAAACAGGGCGCTGATCGCGTCAGGGCCTTCTTTAGCCATACGAGTAGGGAAGCCTTGTGCCATCACTTCTTGTGCATGGTGAGCAGTATCTAAACCAACCACATCCAACAAGTAGGCAGGGCCCATTGGCCAACCGAATTGACGTTCCATCACTTTATCGATGTGAGTGAAATCACCGCCATCACGCATCAACAAGCTAAAGCCCGCAAAGTATGGGAACAAAACACGGTTTACGAAGAATCCTGGGCAGTCATTAACCACGATTGGCGATTTGCCCATTTTCGCAGCGTAAGCGACAACACGATTGATGGTGTCTTCAGAAGTGTGTTCACCTCGGATAATTTCAACCAGCGGCATACGGTGTACTGGATTGAAGAAGTGCATACCACAGAAGTTTTCTGGGCGCTTAAGCGATTTCGCCAGTAAGTTAATTGGAATAGTCGAGGTATTTGACGTGATGACGGTATCTGCTGAAACTTGTTGTTCCACTTCGCTCAGAACGGCCGCTTTCACTTTTGGATTCTCAACCACAGCTTCCACAATAACGTCGGATTGCTCTATACCTGCATAATGTAACGTTGGTGAAATAGAAGCGATCACAGAAGCCATCTTAAAGCCATCGATCTTGCCACGCTCAAGTTGTTTATTTAGCAACTTAGACGCTTCCGTCATCCCTAAATCAAGAGACGACTGAGCGATGTCTTTCATGGTTACCGGAACGCCTTTTGAAGCGGATTGGTAAGCGATACCACCACCCATAATACCCGCGCCTAGAACAGCTGCACGCTGAGTATCTTTCGATGCAGATTTCGCAGATTTTTTTGCAAGCCCTTTAATGTATTGGTCATTCAGGAAGATACCTACAAGCGCTTGCGCCTCTTGAGATTTCGCTAGGGTGATAAAGTGTTTACGCTCAATATCCAAAGCGGCATCGCGCTCGCAGTTTGCTGCTTGTTCGATAGTTTTGACGGCGGTCATTGGCGCTGGGTAGTGAGTACCCGCAACCTGAGCGACTAAACCTTTCGCCATGGTAAAGCTCATCATCGCTTCAATCTTGCTTAATGTCAGCGCTGAGGTTTTTTGCTTACGTCGTGCTTGCCAGTCAATCTTCTCATTCATGGCTTGGGTTAGTGTCGCGATAGAAGATTCTTCGAGCTTGTCGCTTTCAACAATGGCATCGAGTAAGCCCAGTTTTAGTGCTTCTTCAGCTTTACACGCTTTACCTTGAGTGATGATTTCCATCGCGCTGTCGGCGCCGATGATTCTTGGCAGGCGAACCGTGCCACCAAAGCCAGGCATAATACCGAGTTTGGTTTCTGGCAAACCGATGCTGGTGGTTTTATTACCAATGCGGAAGTCGGTAGCAAGTACACACTCACATCCGCCGCCAAGAGTGAAACCTCTTAACGCAGAGAGTGTTGGTACCGGTAAATCTTCCAGCTTGTTAAATATGCTGTTTGCAAAAACGAGCCACGTATTTAGCTCTGCTTCTGGTTTTGCAAATAGTCCTAAAAACTCAGTAATGTCGGCACCGACAATAAATGAGTCTTTATCCGTTGTGAGCACAACACCTTTTAAACCTTGATGAGTTTGGAGAGCATCAAGAGCCTCGTTTAGAGAATTAAGAGTGCTGAGGTCGAGCTTGTTTACAGAGTGCGGTGAGCAGAAGCTTATCTCTGCAATACCGTTCTCTAATTCCTTTACCTGTAGGGTTTCGGCTTGGTAAATCATTGTCTATCTCCTTGACATACAACCGAAGGATTGTGTGTGAGAGTTTTTGTTGTATTTAGTTTCTGGTGTGACCAGTAATTTCAGTTTGAACGGCAGAATGCTTAATTTCAATACATTTTTTAAACAAGTGTTTAACATTGTGTGCTGGTACCAATCCTGAGCACATTTTTAGGGCTCGTGATACACTTGGTCATCTTTATGATTTTGTGAAAAATATGAACGTTCGACCTTATTTGATCCCCAATGAGCCGGTTATCTTCGAAGAAGAGATAAAAAAGAGCCTGTTTATTACTTATCTTGCACATACGCCTAGTAGTGATGCAGCCAAAGCGTTTGTGGAGCAAATAAAGCAGAAACATCCTGATGCGAGACATAACTGTTGGGGATTTGTCGCGGGTAGGCCTGAAGATTCGATGCTTTGGGGATTTAGTGATGACGGAGAGCCATCAGGAACAGCGGGTAAGCCTATATTGGCTCAGTTATCTGGTTCTGGCGTAGGTGAAATCACGGCTGTTGTCACGCGTTACTATGGCGGTATTCGTCTTGGAACCGGTGGTTTAGTTAAGGCGTACGGTGGTGGTGTGCAACAAGCACTTAAGCTGCTTCAAACTATTGAGAAAAAAATCACCACAAATTTGCACCTAAGTTTAGACTACGGCCTAGTTCCGCTGGCGCAGTCTATTATTAAGCAGTTCGATGGGACAGAAGTTGACGCTCAATATGGTTCAAACGTGGAATTAGATGTGGAGCTGGAAGTTCTTCATGTTGAAGATTTCACCCAAACTATCATTAATCGAAGCGGTGCAAAGATTATTGTTACCGATTTAACCAATATATAGGAACTAAGAAGCCCGGCTTCATTTTGTCTATCAATGCAATTTCGTTCAATTATCCGGATTGTCGGGCTGCTGCTCGCGATATTCAGCTTTACAATGCTAGCTCCTGCGCTGGTCGCTTTGATCTATCGTGATGGTGCGGGTGTACCATTTGTCACTACTTTTTTTGCATTGCTGTTTTTTGGCGCGGTACTTTGGTTTCCTAACCGCCGCTATCGACACGAACTCAAATCCCGAGACGGTTTTCTTATTGTTGTCCTTTTTTGGACGGTAATCGGCAGTGCTGGGGCGATGCCTTTTTTGCTGTCTGATAACCCGAACCTATCAGTCACTAATGCTTTTTTTGAATCATTCTCTGCATTAACCACCACGGGGGCGACAGTCATAGTTGGCCTTGATGAATTACCTAAGGCGATTCTATTTTACCGTCAGTTCCTACAGTGGTTTGGTGGTATGGGTATCATCGTATTAGCTGTCGCTATCCTACCAGTACTGGGTATCGGTGGTATGCAGTTGTATCGAGCTGAAGTTCCCGGGCCTGTAAAAGATACTAAAGTAACGCCACGTATTGCAGAGACGGCAAAAGCGTTGTGGTATATCTATCTTAGTTTGACCATTCTATGTGCTACGTCGTTCTGGTTGGCTGGTATGACGGTTTTCGACGCGATCTGCCACAGCTTTTCAACTATCGCTATCGGTGGATTCTCAACCCATGACGCGAGTATGGGATATTTTGATAGCTATGCGATTAACCTGATTACGGTTGTATTCCTATTAATCTCCGCGTGTAACTACACCTTGCATTATGCTGTTTGGGCAACGGGCGGTGTGCATCCAAAATATTATTGGCGTGACCCTGAGTTTCGAGCATTCGTTGCTATACAAGTCATTCTATTTGTCGTCTGTTTCTTAATGCTATTGCAGCACCATACCTATGACTCTCTTTATGACGCGTTTGATCAGGCGATATTCCAAACGGTATCAATTTCCACTACGGCGGGATTTACCACAACAGGATTCTCAGAATGGCCTCTGTTCTTACCTGTGCTTCTACTTTTCTCGTCTTTTATTGGTGGTTGTGCGGGTTCAACCGGTGGCGGTATGAAAGTCATTCGCGTGTTATTGCTTACATTGCAAGGTGCTCGTGAAATGAAACGTTTAGTGCACCCGAGAGCAATCTACCCGATTAAATTGGGCGACAGTGCGTTATCACAACGAGTTGTCGATGCGGTATGGGGATTCTTCTCTGCTTATGCATTAGTGTTTGTGGTTTGTATGCTTGCAGTGATCGCGACAGGAATGGATGAACTCAGCGCGTTCTCCGCCGTTGCTGCCACCTTAAACAATCTAGGACCTGGGCTCGGAGAGGTTTCTGTCCACTTTGCTGACATTAATGATAGTGCTAAGTGGGTGCTTATTGTCTCCATGTTGTTCGGTCGTCTAGAAATATTTACTTTATTAATTTTGTTAACGCCTACGTTTTGGCGTAGCTAGGGTTACAAAGTAGGGATATAGCGTGAAAGCACTTCTTTTATATTCGACCCGCGAAGGTCAGACAAAAAAAATCATGCACCACATTGCGCAGCAGCTGCAAGGTTATGAATGTCAGTTTGTGGACTTGCATGAGTGTCAGACAATGGACTTAACTCAATATGACAAAGTGTTGGTTGGTGCTTCTATCCGCTATGGAAAATTAAATGCGAAGTTGTATCAATTCATCGATGCTCACATAAAACAGTTAGAACAAGTAAAGGCAGCCTTTTATTGTGTCAATCTCACGGCTCGCAAAGTGGATCAGGGTAAAGATACTCCTGAAGGAAGCGTTTATATAAAAACTTTTCTAAAGAAATCGCCTTGGCAACCATCATTGATAGGTGTGTTTGCAGGAGCGCTTTATTACCCACGTTATCGCCCAATAGATAGAATGATGATTCGTTTTATTATGAAACTGACTGGCGGTGAAACGGATACAACTAAAGAAGTTGAATACACAGACTGGGAAAAAGTGTCTTTATTCGCCCAAAAGTTTGAACAATTGTAAAGAAAACAGACAAAAAAGAGCCTCGCTGGCTTTTTTTTGTTCGAACGATAAAAAACTTCAAAAACTTTGCTAAAAAACTATTGCCAATTCTGATCATCTCCCTATAATGCCGCCTCGCTGACACGGGAACAGTTCATAAGAAATGTAACCAGTTAGCCGGTTTATTAACTAGCATCAATTAACGATGAAAAAGTTTTAAAAAAGTGTTTGACACTTAAACTTAACTAGCTAAAATAGCCGTCCGTTTTGAGAGGAATGCCTTTAAAAACCTAGCTCTTTAACAATTTAAACCTATCAATCTGTGTGGGCACTCGTTGATGAAAATCAAATTAGATACTTCGGTATCAAATTAGGTTTCAATGAACTGAGTGACCAATTGAATCGTAAGATTCAGCACAGTCAATTCAACATTACTTAGCTTTTTATTAAGCAAAAGAATGTATTCAGTATTCATTGAGCCGACAAAATCTTAAATTGAAGAGTTTGATCATGGCTCAGATTGAACGCTGGCGGCAGGCCTAACA
>NZ_JABEQC010000017.1 GCF_013041605.1 Vibrio plantisponsor
TGTTAGGCCTGCCGCCAGCGTTCAATCTGAGCCATGATCAAACTCTTCAATTTAAGATTTTGTCGGCTCAATGAATACTGAATACATTACATAGTAATGTTGAATTGACTGTGCTGAATCTTACGATTCAATTGGTCACTCAGTTCATTGAAACCTAAGTTGCTTTGTTACGAGAACAAAGACTTAACTTTGATTTTCATCAACGAGTGCCCACACAGATTGATAGGTTTAAATTGTTAAAGAGCTTTTCTATCGATTTCAGCCTGAAAGCCTCGTCGCTAGGGGTGCGTATAATACGCTTTAATTTTTGAGAGTCAACGTTTATTTGAAACTTTATTTTCTCTCTTACTCGATACGTTGTGATATTCGTCTCACTCCGTGTCGGTGTGGCGGCATTATAGGGAGGTACGAGATTAAGACAAGCACTTTTTTCAAATAAATTTTCGTTCGCTCAAAAAGCAAGCAAAGCACTGTTTATCGAATAAAATTTCAACATTTGAGGGGGGTCACAGCAATTGGTTGGAAAAAACTCAAGCATGTACGTAAGATTGATGTATCTATTTTGTTAATCGTAGATACGCATCTAATTTTATTCTTACAAGTAGTATTCTTTTATGAACTTAAATAAACCAATGTTTTTAAATATCGCGATTGCGATTATTGGCGGTGCAATAATTTCTCTAATTCCAAGCATTCCTTCATCTGTAAGTTTTATTGTGGGTGTTGTGGCAGCAACTATTGTATTTAAACTTTTCCTATCAACCCCATCTAATACTGAAACAGAAGATGATGATTCAGCCTTACCAACCAAGACTCTTTATGTAGGCAATTTGCCATACAAAGCAAACGAATCTCATGTACGTGATTTATTTGCTCAGCATGGTGATGTGTTTGCGGTTCGTTTAATGAAAGATAAGCGAACAGGTAAACGTCGAGGATTTGGCTTTGTCGTTATGGCGGCAACACATGCTCAATCTGCAATTGATGCATTAAATGAGCATGATTACATGCAGAGAACGCTTAAAGTTAGAATTGCAAATGACCCTAAACACCCAGAAGAGGATATGGACGAATAGCAGAAAACCCAAGCTGCTCTAATCTTTCATTCAGTGCACTTTCTTCCCAAGCAGGTGCACTAGAATAAATGGTGTGTTTGTTCTCTGAGCAAACACTTCCTTCTATACCAAGTAATGATTTTACTCTTCTCGCAATAGCCTCACCTGAATCCACCAGCAATACATCCTTTCCTAGCACCTGCTGGATCTCATCTCTGATTAGAGGGAAGTGAGTACACCCTAATACCGCGACATCTATATGACTGATCAGTGGACTTAAGATATTTTGCAGTTCCTGCAAATCTATCGCTCTACCTCTGAGTTTTTCTTCAGCCATATCTACAAGGCGTGTCGACCCTAGCAATTCAACATTTTTATCCGCTGAGAAGCTTCGAATAAGATCATGTGTGTATTGACGAGTGATTGTAGCGGGGGTAGCGATTAACCCAACCGCTTTGTTCGCTATAGAGGAAGCAGGTTTAATAGCAGGGACGACACCTACCACGGGTATAGACAGTTTTGAACGTAATGTAGGAAGAACTATGGTACTTGCTGTATTACACGCAATGACCACTATGTCGAAACCCTCTTGCTCTACTAGCCCTGTTATTAGCCGCTCAACTCTTTGTAATAAGACTTGTTGGTCTAGCTCTCCGTATGGATAGGCCGCGTTATCAAATAAATAGGTATAAGAGAGCTGCGGCAGGCGCATTTCAATTTCTCTATAAACAGATAAGCCACCGACACCAGAGTCGAAAATTAAGACTTTAGGAACAGATTGATTAGACACAATGGGAACCAGATAGAACAACGATAACGCAGCGATCATACTCGCTCTATATCAATTGGCAATGATTGTTAAAACGCCAAAGAGCGAAAAACCGCCCGAGGGCGGTTTAAGGATTCGTTAGAATTGGTATGCAGCCGTCAGTTTATACTCACGCCCACTACCAGGGTAATAAGAACCATAGCTAAATGCACTGTCTGCATAACGTTCATCAAGAACGTTATCGACTCGCAAATTAACTGAAAATGCATCTTGAATATAGTTAATAGCCATATTACTTAACCAGTAGGCATCCAGCTTATCTTGGGTATTGCTATCATCGCCGTCTTTATACTTATCGCCGACATAAATGCCTTCTAACATAGCACTCCAATTTGCCGTAAACTCATAATTCATAAAACCTCGTCCTGAATGCTTTGCTACCCACGACAATTGCTTTCCTTTTTTATCTCCTGATACAAACTCAGCATCAACGTAGCTGTACTCAGCACCAACCAAGATTGAATCAGTTAAATATTTATCGACATAAAGACTTCCACCTAAACGCTCAGACTCATCAGCATTCACATTAGCACCAGATGAAGCCCCTGATCCTGAAGGTGCAGAAGCACTAGGATCATAAATAATTTCATCTTTCAGCTTCAGATGATAGATATCAACTTTTACCGAATAGCCATCAATCAAATAGTCAGCTCCGGCTTCCAATGAAACTCCACGTTGAGGTTTTAAACTATCCACATCATCGGGGGTATAGTTTTGCTCATCAACCTTAGCAAAACGAAAGTTACTTTCACCACGGAAATAGAAACGCACATGCTGATTAGGTTTAAAGTTGATACCGAGTTCCACTGAAGACGCATCTTCTTTTAAAGTCTCACCATCAGAATATGTTGTTGTATTTTGGATTTGATCTTCTACTTTACTGTAACGACCGCCAACGATAAGTGTTGTGCTTTCTACAAGAGGATAATTCAGTTGAGAATAAACACTCAGCAGTTCTTGAGTGTTACTGACACTTGTACCGCGAGAGTAATCATTACTGCTGAAATCTGTACCAAGCAAGAAGTTACCCGCACCATTATCTGTGTCTAAAGGTTTTTCCACAGCTAATTGAAGTTCAAGCAAATTACTTTCTATAGCCGTTGCAGATGCATAACCTGAAGAATATGTCACTAAGCTATCAATACCTGTATCTGAAAAGATGATGTCACCTTTTGCTGACCAATCAGAAGCAAATGATTGCTGATAGCCTGCACGAAATGCCGAAGTTATTTCGTGCCCATAATCGGTATCATTTAATGCTTGTTTTGGGTTTTCATTATATTGCTGCTCTGTTAAAGCTCCTGCGTATTGACGATAGTTGTCGTAATAGCTTGCTTCCGCATAAAACTTTTTATCTTGCTGGTTGAAATCGAGGCGAGCGAGTACATTCCCAGTCTCTCTTTTGTTGTGAACTCGGTAGTTATCGTTATTATCTTGACTCGCACTAACTGACATTCCCCAATTTTCGTTCAATGGGGTTGAAGCAAAAACACTGCCTGCGTATGAATTGTTATTACCTACAGAACCGCTCACTTCGCCATGTGATTTAGTGCTTTTCTTAGTAATAATATTAATGACACCACCAACTGCTTGGTCTCCATACAATACGCCAGCGCTGCCTGAGAGAATTTCAATCCTTTCGACTTGACTAAGCAGGATGGAAGATAACTGAGGCGCAGAAAGATCAGGCTTATTAAGCTTACGTCCATCCACTAGTATCAAAGTATTATGCATGGCCTGAGATCCTGAAAAGCCTCGCATTGAAAGAGACGCTCCTGAGTTGGTATCTGAAACCTGAATACCCGCTCGGCCTCTCAGTAGTGATGTCAAAGACGACGCGCCACTTCTTTTTATGTCATCTTGATCGATAACAACAATATTCGCAGGAATGTCTGAGATAGAATTTACATTGTCGCTTTTCGCTGTAATAACAACCGTCTCATCAGCGGTTGCTTCTTGTGCGTATGAAAATGAGGTATGAGAAAACAGCGACGCCACTGCCACCGCTAGAAGGGATTTATTCATTATATTGTCCTAAATCGCGTTAATCCTACCGAGCATGGGTCCATCCCATTGGTTTGCTCAGCTGCTGGCAGGTGTTCGGACTTGAGAGCTGTTAACCTACTAACTCGACTTCCCACAAATTGCAGTGTCATTTGAGTATTCGTTCTCTCTTACCGCTGCGCGTCAGTTCTGGATTTCCACCAGATTCCCTTTTAAGTTAATTTAGCCGTCTAGGCTTCTAAATAACACCAGCTTGACGTCGATAGTATTGAGCAAACGAGCAATTGTCTAGCTTAGATTTATATAAGCTATAGTTTTTACAATCGATAAAATCATCAATTTGGCGAGAATACTGGACATGAGCGGGAGATTGAATAAAATCTGCGCTCTTTATTTGAACGTACCAGAAAAAGGTAAAGCAATGGCGACTCTTGATGTAAACCCAGACAACTACCAAGCGCAACTGGATGAGAAGGTCACTCGACTAGGAGAGATGTTTGAATCTTATGGTGTGCCTGAGTTGGAAGTCTTTGAGTCCCCGGCTCAGTTTTACCGTATGCGCGCTGAGTTTCGTATCTGGCATGAAGGTGATGATATGTACTACATCATGTTCAACCAGCAAACTCGCGAAAAATACCGTGTTGATCAGTTCCCTGCGGCAAGTCGCCTTATTAATGACTTAATGCCACTGCTGATAGACGCAATGAAAGGCAACGACACTCTGCGCCGTAAACTTTTCCAAGTGGACTTCTTATCCACTCTGAGTGGCGAAGTTCTGGTATCTCTTCTCTATCATCGTCAACTTGATGAAGAGTGGATTGCGGCAGCTAAAGCGCTCAAACAAACACTGCAGAATGAAGGTTTTAATCTGAACATTATTGGTCGTGCGCGCAAAATGAAGATTGTGCTGGACCAAGATTATGTGATTGAGAAGCTGAGCGTGAACGGTCGACCTTATATCTACCAACAAGTTGAAAACAGTTTTACTCAGCCAAACGGTAAAGTCGCAGAAAAAATGCTGGAGTGGGCTGTCGATTGCACCCAAGAAAGCAAAGGCGATTTGCTAGAGCTTTACTGTGGTAACGGTAACTTCTCATTGGCACTGGCTCAAAACTTCGAGCGAGTTTTGGCAACTGAGTTGGCAAAACCATCGGTACATTCAGCACAATACAACATTGCTGCTAACAAAATCGACAATGTACAAATCATTCGTATGTCAGCAGAAGAATTTACCGAAGCAATGGAAGGCAAACGTGAATTCAACCGCCTGAAAGATGCTGGCATCGATTTAAAAAGTTACAACTGTAACACCATCTTTGTCGATCCGCCTCGCTCAGGAATGGATATCGATACCTGTAAGATGGTGCAGGGCTATGAGCGCATTCTCTATATCTCATGTAACCCAGAAACACTAAAAGAAAACTTAGATGTTTTATGTGAGACACATAAGGTGACTCGCTTTGCTCTGTTTGACCAGTTCCCATACACCCACCATATGGAAGCGGGTGTAATGCTAGAGCGAAAAGCGTAATTCACGCTTAAAACCAAAGTTCACAAATAGAAAAACGAGCCGATTGGCTCGTTTTTTTGTAATTAACTTTTGTAATTAGCTGATGTGCACTTATTCAGAACGACCGATAAATCCTAGCTTCTTTCCAACCCATAATAAGAGCAGTAAAGCTACGATGATCGAAAAGAAGTTAGACCCCGCTTCTGGATACTGAGCCTTAACAAATGCCGAGTGGCCAAACGCACCGACAAAGAAGCACGCCAAACCTACTAGTGGAATGTCTTCCGCAACTGGATTACGTAGGTATTCCTGATACAACGCCTGCACAGACAGCACCAAAGCGATAACAGGGAAAATAGAAAAAGAGACTTCACTGATGGTCATCCAAGACAGTAAAGCGTCACCACACATACCCGCGATTAACGCAAGTATCAGTGTTTTACGTTCTGAACCATGATTGATTGAGCCGCTACTTTCATTTGACATTAATTCATCCCGCCTTTTAGTCGATTTCGTTCACGTTCTTTGCGATACCAGAAAGCCCCTTTGGCTATCATTCGCAGTTGCATGATCAGACGTTCTGCGAGTTCATCGCGATCACGTCGATCTAAGTCTAAAGCTTCTGCACCAGAGCTAAATACTAATGTGACTGAAGCACCTGCTTGAGTGATGGCTTCTTCACGATTCATACCTGTCGCTATCAGATATTCAGAAAGTTCGGCAGAGAAATGTTGAATCTCACGCGCTACTGCCGCACGAAACTCAAACGAAGTGCCAGAGCGTTCACGCAATAATAGACGAAACACGTTTGGGCTACTTTCGATGAACTCCATAAACGTTTCTACGGAAGTGCGAATCACACTTCCCTCTTTAACAATACGCTGGCGTGCTTGACGCATGAGCTGGCGCAGTAACAATCCGCCTTCATCAACCATGGTCAAACCCAACTCATCCATATCTTTAAAGTGGCGATAGAAAGAGGTTGGGGCTATCCCCGCTTCTCGTGCGACTTCACGTAAGCTTAAGTTCGAAAAACTACGATCAGCACTTAATTGGCTAAATGCCGCATCAATCAGCGAACGACGCGTTTTTTCTTTCTGTTGTGCGCGAATTCCCGTGGATTTCATTTTAAGCCAAGCCCTGCCAAGTCAGTCACTAAAGTCGCCTACTATAGCGCGATTAACCAACATGTCTAAGAGGCAAAACAGACCATTTTGAAGCATCAGACAATTTCCTAACATAACCGTTGCATTTTTCATCAACTGCCCGGCTTACGCGTTAAATCAGCGATATTTGTTTTAATCTCGTGATCCTCTCCACTCTATAAGGGGTTTAAGTTTCACGCTTAACACATATCAGTTAAAATCTCGCTATCGCAATGTTAACCAAATTATAACAAGGATCATCTATGGCACTGAATAACCACTTTGACGTCATCGTAATAGGTAGTGGACCTGGCGGTGAAGGTGCAGCAATGGGGTTAACCAAAGCGGGGATGAATGTCGCCATTATTGAAAAAGAAAGCAGCGTAGGCGGTGGTTGTACACACTGGGGAACTATCCCTTCAAAGGCATTGCGTCATGCGGTTAGCCGTATTATCGAATTTAATAGCAACCCTTTGTTCTGCAACAACAACTCTAGTCTTCACTCTACTTTTTCAACTATCCTTGGTCATGCTAAAACCGTTATTGATAAGCAAACTCGTCTACGCCAAGGCTTTTACGACCGTAACCAGTGCAGCTTAATCTTTGGTAAAGCACGTTTTATCGATGCCAATACTGTCGCAGTGACAAAAAGCGATCACACGGTTGAAAACTACACCGCAGACAAATTTGTTATTGCTACTGGCTCACGCCCTTACCGCCCTGCGGATGTAGATTTCAGTCACCCACGCGTTTATGACAGTGACTCTATCTTGAACCTTGAGCACGACCCACAACATATCATTATTTATGGCGCAGGTGTCATCGGTTGTGAATATGCTTCTATCTTCCGTGGTTTAGGGGTTAAAACAGACTTAATTAACACACGTGACCGCTTGCTCTCGTTCCTAGACAACGAAACGTCAGATGCACTTTCTTACCACTTCTGGAATAGCGGCGTGGTTATTCGTAACGACGAGACGTACAGCAAAATCGAAGGCACGGAAGATGGTGTTATCGTCCACCTGAACTCAGGTAAAAAGATGAAAGCTGACTGTATGCTTTACGCGAACGGCCGTACGGGTAATACAGACAAGCTCAACCTTGAAGTGGTTGGTCTGAAAGCAGATTCCCGCGGTCAGCTAAGCGTTAACAGCAACTACCAGACAGAGGTCAGCCATATTTACGCTGTGGGAGATGTGATTGGCTATCCAAGCCTTGCAAGTGCCGCCTATGACCAAGGTCGTTTCACTGCTCAAGCGATCTCTCAAGGACAAGCCACCAACAAACTGATTGAAGATATCCCAACGGGTATTTACACCATTCCAGAAATCAGTTCGGTTGGTAAAACAGAGCAAGAATTAACAGCCGCGAAAGTGCCTTATGAAGTGGGTCGTTCGTCATTCAAACACTTGGCACGAGCACAGATCTCTGGCAAAGATGTTGGTAGCTTGAAGATTCTCTTCCACCGCGAAACGAAAGAGATTTTAGGTATTCACTGCTTTGGTGAACGAGCTGCGGAAATCATCCATATCGGTCAGGCCATCATGGAACAAAAAGGGGAAGCAAATACCATCGAGTATTTCGTCAATACCACTTTTAACTACCCGACTATGGCAGAAGCGTATCGCGTAGCCGCATTGAATGGTCTAAATCGCTTGTTTTAGCTTTCACAGTGAAATGGAAGCATCCGTTAAATGACAAATCGCAGCTCTAGGGCTGCGATTTTTTTATTGGTCAGAAAATAACAGCGTTAAGCAAAGAAGACGCCTCGTTTCCACTGCCCTACCAAAACCATAGCCAAACTTAACCCGCGAATTATCATAAAACTGAGCATGGCCAGCCATAAAGAATGCCACGACTTTGCTCCTTGCATTAGAGAACAAAGTGTAACTAAGTTAAGGACTGTCGGCTACGGCCGCCTACCAGTACACTTGCACAACAACTGGGGTAAATCGTTGTTTTAAGACAGAAAATTTACTCAATACACGTTGCCAGAACTTCCAACGCCCACAATTGCTATCTAAAGGAGAAGCAATTGTCACTTGTCGTGCCCAAGGTAAACAGTTCATTACCGCCTGTTTTGGAGTAGCAAATCCATGAGCATACCTGCCTGAACCCATTTTCTGTCCCAAGTGGGTACAGGTTTTATCTCCTGCCAGCACAAGACAAGCACTCGCATTAGCAAAACTGAGCCCTAGAGATCGAATAAATCTCGACGCTTGTATCGAATCACAATCAAGTAGCGCATGTTCACATAGAATTAAAACTGGTGCGTACTCTGGGATTGGTAAACGCTCTAACCAATCAATCTCCCCGACACTGCCACACTGATGTAAGTAACGTTCACTGTGGTGAAACAGTTTTTGTCGCCACACCAGATTCTCAGTCACATCCAACTCAATCCAATGACAGCGTCCGTTATCAATTCGGTAGAATCGTGTATCCAAGCCTGCACCGACGTTAACAATCCATCCATCAGGATGTGCATCTAAAAATTGATGTACTTGTTTGTCACACAGTTGAGTGAGGGTGACATGAAGGAGTTGCTTTTGATCGATATCACCACTGATACAATCCGGAGCTAAATGACAACGTTGGCAGGCTGTTGCTGCAATAGGATCATAAACAAGGCCGTTATCGACCAAGCTTTCACGACTACGTAGCCAAAGTGGTTGAACCAAGCTGGTAGGGATTTGATAGCGTTGTGAGTTTTGCTTGTGGGGGGAGCGCATCATCATCTTCCTTGTATCGCGACAAAGAAGATGATAATGAATATCAATTAGATTTGCAAATCTTTAAATTTCGAATACATCGCGCAGATGTGAAACCTAAAAATAACGCCAGAAAGGTATGATTACATCCAGTCAGTATTGCGAATAATACCAACCGCAATACCTTCGATAGATAGATTCTGACAGGTTAAATCGACTTCAATTGGAGAAAACTCTTCATTCTCAGCATGAAGTAACACTTTTGAACCACGACGCTCTAAACGTTTAACCGTCACATCATCTTCAACTCGCGCCACAACAACTTGTCCGTTACGTACGTCTTGAGTTTTATGCACAGCAAGTAAGTCGCCATCCAAAATACCGATGTCCTTCATACTCTCGCCGTGAACGCGCAATAGAAAATCAGCGTGTGGACGGAACATGTTTGGATCCACTTGGTAATGGGATTCAACGTGCTCTTGAGCCAAGATAGGCTCACCAGCCGCAACGCGACCGATCAGAGGTAAACCTTGCTCTTCTTCTTCATTCGCCGCTTCCAATAGAATACGGATACCACGAGAAGCTCCCGGCACGATTTCAATTGCTTGTTTACGAGCAAGAGCTTTCAAATGTTCTTCTGCTGCGTTTGCAGAACGAAAACCCAGTTCACGTGCAATTTCAGCACGAGTCGGTGGCATTCCTGTTTCATCTATTTTGCTTTTGATTAGATCAAAAACTTGTTGCTGGCGTGGCGTTAACGGCTTCATAGTTCACCTGTTTTTTTATACAGTTGACTGTGAGTATATCCAGTAATTTATTAAATGCAAAGCCAATTGCTTATTTTTTAGATAAATAGGGCTTCGACCCAAATATAACCTGCAATCATCATCGCAATAAATACTGCAGCCGACCCCATATCTTTGGCTCGTCCTGATAGCTCATGGTGCTCCTGACCAACACGATCGACGACCGCTTCCAACGCGCTATTTAATAACTCGACCAACACAATCAGCAGCACACTCGATATCATTAGAATGCGCTCAACTTGCGACACATCTAACCAAATGGCGAAAGGAATGGCGACAGCCGCTAGCAATACTTCTTCACGAAAGGCCGCTTCATGTTTGAATGCCGCACAGATACCTTTGTACGAATAACCTGTTGCTTTAAAAAGGCGCATTAGCCCTTGGGGGTTCTTTTTATACACACTACTGTTCCACGTATTAGCAAATTCAATCTGAGAAAAAATTCAGAATATATGCGCAAAAATCAAACATCACTGAATAAAATTAAAAGGTTTGACCAGTTTCTGGTATTCTTGCAGCTCGAAAAATAAAGACCAACTCAGGTGCATCTCCATTTTGCTTCTCCTATGGTTTAGGAACACGGAAATACTCTTGAGTTTTTGTACTGATTTTTGAGGCTTTGAACTCTTATGTCTTCTGGACAATCACTATCACGTTCGCTTTTAAAGTTACCGACAGCGCTACTAGTAAAAGGGACGGCAATTCCGTCAAATCCGATTGAAGATATCGGCATCGATATTAACAAGCCAATCATTTATGCACTACCTTTCCGTTCAA
This sequence comes from Vibrio plantisponsor, assembly GCF_013041605.1. Lineage (GTDB taxonomy): Bacteria > Pseudomonadota > Gammaproteobacteria > Enterobacterales > Vibrionaceae > Vibrio > Vibrio plantisponsor. Next base: position 10,838 of record NZ_JABEQC010000017.1, read on the forward strand.
ATATTGATTTGCTGACACTGCAAACTCACGCGAAAGAAGCGGGCTTGCCGGATCCACTGTCTCCACTAGACATTCAGGGTAAGACTTTAAAACGTTACGTGTTTATCTCTTCTCGTCCGACGTTGCTACAGAATGATAGCCATGTACCAAGCGATTCCATCGCAACGTTCACTGAGCTTCTGGCTCTACATCACAATGATCAAGAACTTGATGTACAAGTGATCCCAGCGTCAGTTTTGTGGGGAAGAAAACCCGGCAAAGAAGGCAGCGAAAAGCCATACCTGCAACCCATGAATGGTTTACAGAAAGCACAAGCGGTTATTCTCGCTGGGCGAGATTGTTTGGTGCGCTTTAGCCCAGTGGTATCACTGCGCCACATGGCAAATTCACACGGTACTGATGAAGCGATTGCACATAAACTCGCTCGCGTGGCACGTATTCACTTCTCTCGTCAGAAACTGGCGGCTTCCGGTCCTAATCTTCCTCAACGCGAAGTGTTGTTCCGCCGATTGATGCAGTCTCCTGCGATTGATAAAGCCATTCAGGATGAAGCCCAAGCGAAAAACATTTCAATTGAGAAAGCTCGCAAAGCTGCCCATGACATCATGGATGAAATTGCGGCGGACTTCTCATACTCCTTGGTGAAAAAAGGCAGTCGTGTTTTGCGCTGGCTTTGGAACCGTTTATACCAAGGCTTAAACATCAACAACGCTTCGACTGTACGTCGTCTAGCGCAAGACGGGCATGAGATTGTTTATGTGCCTTGTCACCGCAGTCACATGGACTACTTACTTCTGTCTTACGTTTTATACAACGAAGGCTTAGTACCACCGCATATTGCGGCAGGCATCAACCTAAACTTCTTCCCAGCAGGCCCGATATTCCGCCGTGGTGGAGCATTCTTCTTACGTCGCAGTTTTAAAGGCAACAAGCTGTATTCCACCATTTTCCGTGAATACCTAGCTGAGTTGTTTTCTAAAGGTTACTCGGTTGAATATTTCAGTGAAGGTGGCCGTTCACGTACAGGTCGCTTGCTGACGGCGAAAACAGGCATGCTGGCAATGACCATTCAAGCGATGCTGCGCGGATTAAATCGCCCGGTAACACTTGTGCCTGTGTACATTGGTTACGAGCACGTAATGGAAGTCAGCACCTACGCCAAAGAATTGCGCGGTAAGCAAAAAGAGAAAGAGAACGCGGGCTTAGTACTGCGTACTATTCGTAAACTGCGTAACTTCGGTAAAGGTTATGTGAACTTTGGTGAGCCAATTCCACTGAATCAATTTTTGAATGAGCAAGTACCGACTTGGACTCAAGATATCGACCCTATTGGAGCAACGAAACCACAATGGATGAACCCTGTGGTGAACAAGCTTGCGACTAAGATGATGACGCACATTAACGACGCAGCAGCAACTAACGCGCTAACGTTGTGTGCAACGGCTCTGCTTGCATCTCGTCAACGTGCATTATCAAGAGATACTCTAATCAATCAGATTGATTGCTACTTGAACATTCTGCGCAATGTTCCTTATTCCAACACGTCAACGATTCCTGAAGACAATGCGGAAAGCTTGGTGAATCATGCCGAATCGCTCGACAAGTTTGTAATTGAGTCCGATACCATGGGCGACATTATTTCATTAGACCGTAATCAGTCGATTCTGATGACTTACTATCGCAACAATATCATCCACTTACTTGCACTGCCGTCTTTGATTGCTCAAATGTTGATTCGTCAGCAGAAACTCAGCGTAGAGAAAATTCAGGAAAATGTTGCGCTTATCTACCCGTTCTTGAAACAAGAGCTTTTCCTAAGTCTTGATAGCGAGCAATTAGCAGAGAAAGTGACACACTACTTGGATGAGTTGCAACGCCAAGATTTAATCTCAATTAATGATGGTATGGTTACGATTAACCAAGCGAAAACCCAAGTGTTGATGCTACTAGGTCGCACGATTTCAGAAACACTACAACGTTATGCGATTGCTCTGAACTTGCTGGTAGAGAACCCAGAGCTTGGTAAGTCAGATTTAGAAGCTAAGAGCCAAGAAATTGCTCAACGTCTCGGTCGTCTGCACGGCATTAACGCTCCAGAGTTCTTCGACAAGGGTGTGTTCTCAGCACTGTTTGTGACGTTGAAATCGGAAGGCTATTTAGACAATGATGGTGAATGTAACGTTGAGCAGACAAAACGTCTGGCTAAGAAGTTATACGGTATGCTTTATCCAGAAGTAAGGTTGACCATTCAAGAAAGTATTTATCAATACGACCAGCATCTTGTGAAATAAAATAGTGAAGGTAAAAAAGGCATCCACTGGATGCCTTTTCTTTTTGAATCAGAAGTATGAAATCAGCAATCCAGCCGCAACGACCATGCCCACATAGTTGTTGTTTAAGAATGCCTGAAAACAAGGCTGTCTCTCTCGATGGCGAATCAAATGCTGCTGATAAACGAACAATCCGCCAGCCACTAGCAAGCCCCAATAGTAGCTCGCACCCAACTGATAATAATTGCCTAGCATAATCAGCATTGCAATCGTCAGAAGCTGTAAGCCACCGATGATCATTTTGTCATACCGGCCAAAGAGAATGGCTGTCGACTTTATGCCAATGACCAAATCATCATCTCTATCGACCATGGCATATTGGGTGTCGTAAGCAACGGTCCACACCACATTAATCGCAAAAACAAACCAGACAATTAACGGCAGTTCGTTAGCTTGTGCAGCCCATGCCATCGGAATAGACCAACTGAAGGCTAAACCCAGAAACAACTGAGGCAAGTGAGTAAATCGCTTCATAAAGGGGTAGATGAAGGCAAGCACTAAACCCGCGAAGGAAAGCTGAACTGTCAGCGGATTCATAGTCAATACCAACAGAAACGACGCAATAGATAACGCGAGGAACAAAATCACCGCCTCTTTTGCTGACACTTTTCCTGATGGTAAAGGACGCTGCGAAGTGCGCTTTACATGCCCATCAACTTTTCGATCGGCGAAATCATTGATCACACATCCAGCCGAACGCATCATAAAGACTCCTAAGACGAAAACGATAAGAACCTTGATGTCTGGAAAACCTTGAGCCGATAAAATAAGTGCCCAGATGGTAGGCCACAGAAGCAGTAATGAACCAATAGGACGATCCATTCGCGTTAGCTGCCAATACGCCTTTGCCTTTACAGCGCTCATTTATACTTGCTCCTTAGAAAAAATAAGCAGGGGAATCACTCAGAAATAATTCAGCCACTAACATAGGTTTATTGTTCATCCATAAACGTGAACGTCGCGCTAAAAGCAAGCCATCTGGTGTTTCAGCCCACCCCACCAACAACTCATCGCGCTTAACATTATCTGCACTGAATACTGTCAGTCCAAGTGGTATTTCACCTTGGAGTTCAAGATTATGCGATTGATCCTGAACTGATGATTTTGGAATCAATGTTCTTCCGACTATCCAAGGCTTACCATCTCCTTGTAGAATGACTTTTCGCAAAAGACACGGTTCTGTTGGCAAGAGTTCAGATTCGCTCTTGTCCAGAAACGAAGATTCCACCCATTGGTTGTGCAGCAGCTCAACCGTCAGTTGTTGACAGTTGTCCGATAATCGACGGGAAAGCGACCCCTGCTCTAGCAACCAAGCTTTTGCATTAGGGTCTGGAAATGTGAATTCGTCTGGCGATAACCAGTTCACTTGGCTTAAAGCAGTCAGGTACAGCGAAATTGATTGATTCATACTAATATTCAATACAGCGAGCAGTAGTCTCGAAAGAAAGTCCGCTCATGGTCTCAAACCAAGGACATGAAACCTAATAGAGTATTTTTATTTACAAAAAGATGCTCTATTGTAACAAGACTCGGGCGGTTCGAGTATCTTGAACAGAGAAAAGAATTAATAGACATATGCTTAGAAAATACCTATCTCCGATAATACTCGCATTTGGCCTTTTGTTTTCCAGTTTAGTTATTGCTGATGAAGAGGCACCAAAACTGGCTTATTTCACTCTTGAGCCGGATGTGACAACGAATTTTTACACCAAGGGTAAAAAGCTGGGGTATATCCAAGTGCGTATTGATGTCATGGTGAGCAACAGCGCCGATTTACCACTGATAGAAAAGCACCAGCCTCTAATTAGAGATGCGGTTGTCGAGCTATTGGGTAAACAAAACGAAGATGTGATTAAGTCATTAGCGGGTCGTGAAGATCTTCGTAAAACCCTAGTAGAGCAGCTGAATAATACACTGTTGCCAGAAACAGGACGTACCATCATCGCCGATCTATTGTTCACAAAATATCTATACCAGTAATGAATTATCCCTTAGAAAAAACGGCTCATGAGCCGTTTTTTTGTTTCTTCAGAGAGTATCGACTCGCATCATTGAGCCCTAGCAGAACACCAACTACCAAGCCGGCTAAGTGAGCGCTGTTGGCAATCGCCATAAAAGGCTGCACAAAACCAAGCACTAACCAAACCAACATAAACACAACTAGTGGCTTCTGAATGCCTAGCCCCATCTGAGGTGCCCGCCAACCCAGCATCCATAAATAACCGACTAAAGCGTAAACCACACCTGATAAGCCACCAAAATTAGCGCCTTCAACCCAATACTGTCCTGCACCGGAAAAAGCCGAAGAGACTAAAAAAATCTGCAATAACTTAAAGCTGCCCAAGCGTTTTTCGATATCGCCGCCAAATTGCCACCACCATAGCAAGTTAAACACTATGTGTAAGACAGAAAAATGCAGTAGCGCATGACTTACCCAACGCCACAACTGCCATTGCTGGCCGCTTTCTGCTGGGAAATGTAATGCGGAGAACACCGCATCTGACATGCCTATTTGTTGTAAAGCAAAGATAGCAACACAGACCATCATGATGGATAGCGTTAATTGACCCGCTTTGGCTTTGAGCATTGCCATCATACTGGGCGAGTGATATCGGAATTGAGGTTTACGACTTTCTGCCATATCCCAAGACGCAGCCTGATACTTACCGTCATTGGGATTGGCGAGGAACAGCTCTATTTCGTGTTCCACTTCCAGTTGATGTTCATCTTCCATCAACCACAAGGTAAATTGACCACTTCCCTCTGACGTCATTCTTATCTCTATCTGCCGTGACGCCATGTAATCGATAAATGCTTGCGCCATTCGAGGGTTATTTAAAGTGATCAATCTAATCATCTGTTTTTCTAACTCGCTTCGACAGGTAAGTTGGCACGATGCCAAGCTTCAAAACCACCATCCACACTATACACCTGTTCAAAGCCTTGGTTAACCAAGTATTGGGCTGCACCCTGGCTACTAATTCCGTGATAGCACATAACCAAAACCGGCTGATCAAATTCAGCCTCTTCCATGAATGAAACGATGCTGTCATTGGTTAAATGAAATGCCGTTTTTGCATGTGCTACAGCAAACGACTGGGGATCTCTGATATCCACTAGCTTGGCATTATTCTGTTCGATGAGGGTTTGAGCGCCCGCTACATCAATGTGCTGAAATTGGTCCATGATTTACTCTCACTTTAGTAATATTTTTTCAGCGCCATTGTAACCTATCCAGAGAATGACAAGTACATGGGCTGAGTAAGGTTATCCACCAGCGATCATTTGTTCATCAACTGTGGATAATCCTGTGGATTGCGGTGATAAAGTGTTTTTCTTAAGATCGATCCACAACATCTAGTGATGATCCTGCTCTTTCTGTGTGTAGATCTAAAAGTATCCCCAAATAAAAAACAGCGTTCATACCTTTATTTACCCTACTTGATGACAGTCAGTAAATAAATTTACCACAGACTTATCCACAGTTAGCGATACTCCGTTAAGGAGAGTTTTCGATCCGGCATAAAAAAACCGAGATCAACAGACCTCGGTTTTTTGTATTTATAGAATGGTTAGGGATTACAGCTCGCCAACCGCTTCTTTTAATTTCTTCATCGCATTCTTTTCTAACTGACGAATACGCTCAGCAGACACTTCGTACATATCGGCCAGTTCCTGAAGGGTTGATTTTTGATCATCTAACCAACGCGAACGCACGATATGTTGACTACGCTCATCAAGGCTTGCTAAAGCAAGGCTCAGACGTTGAGTCGTATGTTTTTCCCAGTTCTGCTCTTCTAGGTTGTCTGCTAAATCTGAATGCTTGTCTTCCAGATATAACATTGGCGCCGCGTAAGAGTTGCTATTGTCATCGTCATCAGCAGAAAACTCAAACGTTGCATCTTGTGCCGCTAAGCGAGATTCCATTTCACGAACTTCTGAAGGCTCTACACCCAGTTCACGAGCAACAGTTTCAACTTCGCCGTTGTTAAACCAACCCAAACGCTTTTTCGACTTACGTAGATTGAAGAAAAGTTTACGTTGCGCTTTTGTCGTCGCAATCTTCACGATACGCCAGTTACGTAATACGTATTCGTGGATTTCAGCTTTGATCCAGTGAACCGCGAAAGATACCAGTCTTACACCCACTTCAGGGTTAAAGCGTTTTACCGCTTTCATCAGACCAATGTTACCTTCCTGAACAAGATCCGCTAATGGCAAGCCGTAGCCAGAATAACCACGAGCAACGTGAACAACGAAACGAAGGTGTGACAGAATCAAGCCTTTAGCCGCTTCAATATCACCTTCATAATGCAACTTCTCAGCAAGCTCACGCTCTTCCTCTGCGGTCAGCATAGGATAACTGTTCGCTGTGCGGATATAACTATCTAAGCTATCTTGCGAAACAAGCGCTAATTGATATGTTGACGTAGTCATTCAATTCCTCATCAATCTCTGATCTGGAGCCAATTTAATCTAACAATCTTGAACCCAAAATGAACAGTATTCAAGACCGATTGGTTATTATGCATAAACAAATGTTAGTGACAAGTCAACTAGCTACTCAAATATTGTTTTCACCTAATAATGACAAGGATTCGCTACACAGGTTCAATTTCTTTTAAGTGACGTTGAGCTGCACTTTTCGCCGCGATACAGCCTAAGGCCGTTCCCAACATAAGTAGTAGCAAAGATTCGTCCCAATTTAAACCGATTAACCGGAACTGGCTGTCGTACAACTTAGCTAAATCTTCAACTGCACCATTCAGAACTATGGTAATAAAGGCCGTTAGCAACCAAGCAGATATGGCTCCCAGAACACCAAACCACATACCGACATATAAATAAGGACGCAGAATAAAACTATCGGTCGCACCAATCAGCTTCATAGTCTGAATTTCTTCTTTGTTGGCCTGAACGTTAAAACGAAGTGTGTTGCCGATAATCAAAAACACAGAAGCCAGCATTAATAATGACAAGCTGATAACCACAATCGTCGCCAGATTACGAATAGCATCCAATCGAGCGAACCAGTCTTCGTCTAAACGTACGTCTGTTACCCCTTCCTGCTCTCGGATGGAATCAGCAATCGCCTTTATTTCCTGATCGGTTTCCACGTTCGGAGAAACAATCAGCACACCCGGCAATGAATACTCATCAAGCAGGCTGATAGCTTGGTCGAAACCTGAATGCTGACTCAAATCCTCGAGACCTTGTTGTGGAGAGATATAATCGACTTTCTCCACTTCAGCACGGCTTTCGATTTCGTCTTTCAACACCATGATTCTTGGCTCAGGCGTATCTTCTTTTATGTAAACACTGATTTGAGAGGGGCTCGCTACATTGTCTGCTACAGACGCAATGTTCTTGCTCAGCAAATACATACATGCGGGTAGAGTCAGTGCCATAGAGATAACAGCCAATGTGAGAATATTACCCATAGGGCGTTGCCACAGGCTGGAAAAAGACGCTTTGGCTTGTTTGATATGAATAGTCAAAAAGCTATCGGTTTTCACTCTTTTTGCATCACGAGCTTTGGTCGTTTTCTTGTTTTTAGGATTAACGGCCATAATCTTCAACCTCACTTAAAAAGCCCTGATTTAACTCTAAGTGGCGATACTGAGGGCGAGAATTCACTAAGTTATGATCGTGAGTTGCCAGTAAAATGGTCACTCCAGCGCGGTTAAACTCTTCAAACAGATGCAGGATACGAGTCGATAGTTCTGGGTCCAAGTTACCCGTAGGTTCATCGGCTAATAATAGAGTAGGACGGTTCACCACAGCTCGGGCAATACCAACACGTTGCTGCTCACCACCCGATAACTGGCTCGGTAAACAACGAGCTTTATCCAACAAACCGGTTTTATCTAACGCTGCCGAAACTCGGCGCTTGATATCGTTTTCAGAGATAGACTCAATTCGCATCGGCAACGCAACGTTGTCAAACACGGTTCTGTCCATCAAAAGGCGGTGATCTTGGAAAACAATGCCGATATTACGGCGCAAAAAAGGAATATCTTTGTTTGGGATACGGGTGACGTCATGGCCGTTAAAACTGATTTTGCCGTCTGTAGGTCGCTCAATAGCGCATATGAGCTTAAGCAAAGTACTCTTACCCGCGCCAGAGTGTCCACCCAGAAAGGTCATCTCACCACGACGTAAATGAAAATCGACTTTCTGCAGAGCTTGTCGCCCGCCTCGATATACCTTGCTCACCTGTTGAAACTTGATCACGCATCATTCCTTTTTTGCAGTGAGATACCCAAACGGGCATCTCTCTAGGGTATGTTACTGTTCGTTGAACTTGGGATTATTACTCATCGCGACTGAACAGCGCGTCGATGAACTCTTGCGTTTCGAATGGACGCAGATCTTCAATGCCTTCGCCCACACCGATAAAGCGAATCGGAATTTGGAACTGATCCGCAATCGCGAAAATCACACCGCCTTTTGCAGTACCATCCAGTTTAGTCAGAGTAATACCAGTGATTGGTGCAACATCGCTAAACAGTTTCGCTTGGCTAATCGCATTTTGACCAGTACCTGCATCCAACGTCAGCATGATTTCATGCGGCGCTGAATCGTCGATTTTCTTCATTACGCGAACGATTTTACGCAGTTCTTCCATCAGGTTGGATTTGTTTTGTAAACGACCTGCGGTATCAGCGATAACCACATCCACACCACGCGCTTTCGCAGCTTCAATCGCATCGTAAATCACGGACGCACTGTCTGCGCCAGTATGTTGAGCAATAACAGGAACATTATTGCGCTCACCCCATACTTGTAACTGTTCAACAGCCGCTGCTCGGAATGTGTCACCCGCAGCCAGCATCACTTTCTTACCTTGAGACTGGAACTGCTTAGCCAGTTTACCGATTGTTGTGGTTTTACCGACACCGTTTACACCAACCATTAAGATCACGTACGGCGTTTTTGCGGTATCAACAACCAAAGGCTGTTCAACGGTCGACAGAATTTCTGCCAACTCACCTTTCAGTAGATCGTACAGCGCTTCGCCATCTTTTAGTTGCTGGCGAGATGCTTTTCCTGTCAGGTTTTCGATGATTTTCAGTGTGGTATCCATACCCACATCCGCAATCAATAGCTGTTCTTCTAATTCTTCAAACAGATCACTATCGATTTTTTTGCCTTTGAATAAACCAAAGAAACCTGCGCCAATGTTGGCTTTAGTGCGGCTTAAACTGCGTTTTAGGCGTGCGAAAAAGCTTTCTGTTGGCTTTTCCTGCTCTTGAATTCGTGGCTCTTGAACTTGAGGTTCTTCGTCTTCAACTGCTTCTGCTTCTGCTTCTGCTTCTGCTTCTGCTTCTGCTTCTGCTTCTGCTTTTTCAGTCTTGACTTCCTCGACCGGCTCTTCAACCGCTTGTTCTGGTTCTGTTTGTTCTACTTGCTCTTCGGTTGCTTTTGTTTGGCTCGGTTCTTCATCACCAAAGCCAAGCCATGACAGTAAGCCACGCTTCTTTTTTTCCGTCATCTGAGGATATCCTAGATTTTCTTGTCTGATTATTTTTCTAAACTATGACTCTTTTCTTAAAGAATTATCCTTAAAAAGAAAAGAAAAATGACAAAGCAGTGATAACTTTCTTCTTCACTTGGTAAACTTTGCCATATTTATGAATGCTTATCTTCAGCAAAACTATTATTACTGAAAGGTTGGCTATATACCCAAGTGACCTCACAATGCAGGATTCAGAGCTTCATCAACGAGTTCAGAGCAAGCTTAATAACGGTAGGAATGGCATTCCCTTTCAACGTTATTGAGCGCAGAAATGGGCTCGTTGATGAGCTCCCAAAGGGCGAGTTTTATTCGCTCCTATTCTGCGTTACTGATTTTCTACGTAGAATAACTATGTCTTCAAATCAGTGCCTTGCCTAAGAGCGAATAAATTCTCGCTGAACAAGCATCTTGAGGTCACTTGGGTATAATAACACTTAATTAGCGGTCAAAAAATCTATGGTAAGACGTCGCCAACAAAACCCATCACAAAATCGTGCTCCAAGTGGGCAAGTTCGAATTATCAGCGGCTTATGGCGCGGAAGAAAACTACCCGTTCACGATGCTGAAGGCTTACGCCCAACCACAGATAGAGTCAAAGAAACCCTATTTAACTGGATTGCTCAAGACGTGCCGAATGCTAAATGCCTTGACCTATTCGCAGGCTCTGGCGGTTTAGGCTTTGAATGCGCTTCTCGTCAGGCAGAAAGCGTGACTATGTTGGAATTAAACCCTCAAGCTTTCAACCAGTTAAAAACCAATATTGCTACGTTAAAAGCAACCAACATCGAAGCAATTAATACCGACTCTTTAACCTATCTGAAGCAAAACGGATCACCTTTTGATGTGGTATTCATCGACCCTCCGTTTCGTAAAGGCTTGTTAGATGAAACGCTGCAACTGCTGGAGCAGAATGGGTGGCTTGCTGATAACGCGATGATTTACATAGAAACCGAAAAAGAATTATCGTTACCTGAATTACCAGAAAGCTGGCAGCTATACCGAGAAAAAAGTGCTGGCCAAGTATGTTACCGACTGTTTGAAAGGACTACAGAATGAAAGCTCTATTAGTATTAGCGAAAGCTGCGATTGCATTTGTCTGGCTTGTACTGCTGCTCAATATTGTTATGCCGTTTCCCGGTAAAGCAGCTATCGCGCTTTACATCATGACCGCCTTCCTGTTCATGATGCATGGTCTGCAAATGCTGATTTTTGTTGGCGCATTTGGTGACAAAGTAAAAACCAGCAGTTGGGAAAAATGGTCAATACTGATTTTCGGCATCTTCGCTCTGCTCGATATTCGCCGTAAACATATGATGTAACAAGAGCCCGTACGGGCTCTTTTCTTTTTATTTCGTTCTACTGAAAACTAACAGCAACAAGAAATAACTTCCGCCGAGAATTGCGACTATGGTTCCCGCCGCAATCTGCATTGGATAAAGCATTACCTGCCCTAACCAATCCGCCCATAGCATTAACGAGCCGCCAACTAAACTTGCCACCAATAGTTGCTGTTTTGCTTTCTGCGCTCCCAACATCATCGCCATATGTGGCGCGATTAAACCAACGAAAGAGACTGGTCCCATCGTTGCTGTCACAAGCGCACACAATAGAGCGACCACGATGAGCAGAACTAAACTAGCCGTTTGTGGGCTTAAACCTCGTGCGCCGGCAAAGCTGCGTCCAATAGAAATCAAAGTTAGCCAGCGTGACGCCAACAAAGCAAAGCAAGATAACCCCACCACACCAATAGCCAAGTAGAGACTTTGTGAGGAAGTGACTCGATAAGTTGAGCCTGCTAACCACAACAAGATTTGATAACTGTCCGCCGTGCCTTTTGAAAGGCAGAACTGCACCAGCGCTTCTAGCAATGCAGTAATCGCAATACCCGTCAGGATTAGGCTAGAAGGAGCGTACAGATGGCGCTTACCTAACACCAACAGAGCAATCAAAACAATCACACTGCCGAGTAAAGCCGTTGCCCAGTTAGTGCTCATCATTGATTGCCCAAGAAACAAACTGGAGAACACGAGGGCAAATGTGGCACCAGAAGAGACACCAAGAATGTCTGGGCTCGCTAATGGGTTATAAATCAAACGTTGCAGAATCGTCCCTGCAATCGCCAAACCAATGCCAGCAAACAACGCCGTTAAAGCCCGCGGCCAACGCAATTGCCATTGATAGTCACTTGGAATGATCCAGCTCCAGCTGTTATCACTTACTTGAAGAAAAGCGTGCAAAACAATCGCGAAAGCAAACGCAGTAACAAGTATCAACACACTTCGTTTGCTCACATTACTGCGATGATGAGGCAAGCTGATAGCCAATGTATCTTGTGCTTTTAATTGACGTCGACTAAACCAAATTAAAGCCGGAGCACCAATCGCTGCGGTGGTAATGCCACTAGGAACAACTTCCGCCGTCCATAAGCTGAGCCACATAGAAAGCATGTCAGTACACAGCAACAGCAATGCACCAAGCAACATGCTCGAATAAAGCTCCATCTTTGGCGTTCTAGCCCCCATAGCACGAGCAATGTTTGGCGTTAATAAACCGATAAAGCCAATCACACCTACCGCAGTAATAGATGCTGAAACCAGCCAAATGCCCGCAACCATCAATAACAAGAACGCAGGAATCACTGCCAGACCACGAGCAGCAGCACCCTGATGTCCTAATCTCATCAAGGTGAGAATTCTGGGCGCTACAATGAGCAATGGGATTGCAATAGCTAAACGCGGAAGTAACCACTCAAGCCACTCCCAACCATTCTGCGCTAAATCGCCAGCTCCCCACATAAATACGTTTTGGGCGAATTGTTCATTGAGCAAAATGATCGCAGTAGCGATTGAGCCAAGGAGAATATTCACAACCATGCCAGACACCACTAAAGGCAAACCGGTCATGTTGTTAACACCCGTTATTAATACAATCACACCGAATGCACACAATGCGCCGACCATGGCAGCAAGCGCACTGTAATCGGCAATTAAATTCGGAAACCAGATATTAACGACAATTAATGCCAGCCAAGCACCAGAAGAGGTGCCCAGTGTCAGTGGTGAAGTCAGAGAGTTTTGCGTGAGCTGCTGCATTAGGCTACCTACTAGACCGAGCATCGCTCCGACGAGAATAGTGATAGCCGCCCTTGGCAATTGAGCATAGAAAAAATTGAAGTCCGCAAACTCTTGCGCTTCAGTAGCTAACGTTGCAAGGCTCCACTGCATCGACAAACTGAGATCATTACCGATCTGCAAACTGAACGCTGCCGCCAGCAACACAAATAAACCAAGCAGGTTTAAATTCCCAAACCTCATGACTTTGGCGCAACCTCAAGCAAGCTTTCAGTCAATGCTTCAGCCGTGTAAAGCAGTGACATGGCACCACCGTAACTCCATACGGTACGAACCGCATTAACCTTACCACTGCGCACAAAAGGCATCGCCTTCCACAACATCGATTTATTGAGCTTATCTTGTTCTGGGAATGGCAAGATATAGAGCACATACCCATCTTTCACGTTCTGTAATTCATTCAAGCGTTTTTGAACGATACCCCAAGGTGTGGCAGGCTGAGGCAACGCCGCTTTTAAGCCTAACTGTTCAATTACGTATTGAGTGCCAGAGTTGTCACCATACAAAAACACCGACGTATTACTGGCAAAACGCATTGCGACAACCGATGGCAGTTCTTCGCCAAATGCCTGATGTAACGATGTGCTTAATTGCTTAAATCGCTCACTCATTGCATCTAGCTTCTGCTGTGCTAATTCTTGCTTACCAAATAACACCGCCAATGTTTTGAATTGCTCAATAGCCACTTGTGCTGACTGGTCTTGCTGACCATAGTTCGACAGATAAACAACCGGAGCAATACTTTCAAGAGTCGGAATCAGATCCTTCTGTGGCGAAGCTGCAATAATCACATCCGGTTTTAACGCTGAAATTTTGTCGAGATTAGGCTCGGCGCGAGTACCGATATCTTCAACGCCAGCAGGGAGCGCAGGCTGAGCAACCCACTCATTATATGACGGTAAATTTGGCGCGCCGACTGGGGTGATATCAAGTTCTATAACCTGTTCTAGCAAGTCCCAGTTCAACACCACAACACGTTGAGGAGATTGCGCGAAAACCTGCTCACCGCGACTATCTTGAATATGAATCTCCGCTAGTACCTGACAAGAAAGCAATAAACCAGAAATAACAGCGAGGCTTTGGCATGCCTTTTTCAAACTTTTTAAGCACATACGATGGCGACCTTATTGGTTTTAGATTCAGCCACTGGCTGCGGGTGTTCAATCAATTTAATAGGAGAATGGTAAAGCTCTGAGAGTCGCTGCTCATCAAGCAGCAATTCCGCAGCGCCTTCAAAAGCTATTCGTCCTTGCTTAAGGGCGACAATGTGAGTGGCATAACGCAGAGCTAAATTCAGGTCATGAAGAATCACTATGATGCCACATCCTTGTGTCTGGTTGAGTTCAGAAAGCAGAGCCATTAATTGGTATTGATGGTGTACATCTAGCGCCGAAGTAGGTTCATCAAGGATCAAAACTGGCGATTGCTGCGCAAGCAACATCGCAACCCAAGCTCTTTGACGCTCACCTCCAGACAGTTCATCCGCTAGAGTATTGGCAAAGTCTGTCACACCTGTTTTGGCGATAGACTCATCAATAATGGTTTCATCTTCGGCTTTCCAGCGACCTAACGCACCGCGCCAAGGGAAACGCCCTAAACGAACCAATTCACGTACCGTTAAACCCGCAGAGGTAGGCAACTTTTGCGGAAGAAATGCGACGGATTTCGCCAATTCTTTTGCAGCTAAAGATGAGAGAGATTGTCCATTTAGTTCAACTCGACCTTTATCCGGCGTTTGCTGGCCAGATAAAAGGCTGACTAAAGTAGACTTACCAGAGCCATTGTGACCGAGCACAACCGTTAACTCATTGGTGGGTATGTTCAGTGAATCCACAGACAAGATGGTTCGCCCACCTCGTACCATTTCAACACCTTGTAAGTGATACATCTCTCTCTCCCTGATTCTGGGAACTCTCAAACAACAAATCCTGCAGGAGCAGGAATAAAACAAACAAAAAAACTCACTCCCTTAAGAGAGTGAGTTTGAAAAGATTACCAGTTGTAGTTGACCGTTGCTGTGATACGTTGAGTATCACCGTAGTAACAGTAACCAGAGTTACATGAAGCTAAATACTCTTTATCCAAAGCATTGCTTACGTTAACTTGGGCTTGCCACTGTTTACTAATGTCATATTTAGCCATCAAGTCCACCAAGGTATAACTACTTACAATGTATTTATCATCGTAGTTACCCCATGATTGATAACCAATTGACTCACCAACATATCTAACACCGGTACCAACCGTTAGCTCAGGTAAGTTTAACGAAGCCACATTATAATCAACCCATAAAGATGCTTGCTGTTCTGGGATTAATACAGCGTCAATTTCACCTTTGGTTTTTGAGACTTCTTTCGCATCAGTATAAGTATAAGTTGCGCTGATTCTTAGAGCGTCTGTCGCTTGAATTACAGATTCTACTTCTACACCTCTAGATACTACTTCATCCGTATCAGAGCTTTGAATCGTATAGCTACCCACTGAAGTTAGAGCGTTTTCCTGAGTTAAGTCAAACCAAGCTAAGTTAATATATCCATTAAGAAAACTTGGCGTGTATTTAACACCAACTTCATACTGCTTACCTCTTTGAGGCTTATAAACTTCACCCGTTGACGAATCTATAGAAGTTAATACTTCGAAAGCTTCTGCATAGCTGATGTAAGGAGATAATCCCATATCAGACAAGTACATTAAGCCTGCGTTAAATGTTGTGTTATCAACATTTCCTGATGTTTCGGTAGAAGCTGCTGTATTCTCAAAATCTACGTAATCGTAACGTGCACCCAAGTTAGCGATTAGATTTTGATAAACCTCTGCTTGATATTGAGCATAAAGACCAAGCTGTGACTTCTCGCGTTTATTTTGAGTAGCAGAACTTAAATCAGGAGTTTCACCACCATAACTTGGATTGAATGCATCGTTTAACGACGCACCACCGCCCCAAGCACCAAACGAATCTAGATGCTTAAATTTGTTTCTGAAATATTGGGCATCCACACCAGCAACAAGAGTATGACTAACATTAGAAGTATCAAATTTAGCCATAAATTTATTATCTAAAGTAAGGCTGTGAACATCACCTTCGTCATAAACAATGTCACGAGACAAGTTATCAAATGATGTATTTAGATTTGAGCTCCAACCATATGTACTACTAATTAACTTAAGATCCTGATATCCGTAGTTAAAATTCTGATTAAAAGCCCAAATATCATTTATTTGATGCTCAATCAAATACCCTAGAGAAACTTGAGTAACTTCATTTGTTTCGTAACTAGGATCACCATAGTTTGTTGAAGGAGAAATCTTACCTTGGGCTGTATCAAAATATGTGCCGTAGGCAGGGAAGAAGCCACCTGTAGGGGTTCCATCATCTTTCAAAAAGCTGGCTAATAGTGTTAAAGATGTATCTTCAGAGAAATCAATAGAATAACTAGGTGCAATATATACACGCTCATTTTCCGTATAGTCCAAAACACCATCTTCACCTTTATAAGTTGCGACTAAGCGATAGCGTTGAGAACCATCTTCATTCGCCCAATCAGACACATCAAGGCTAAACTGACGGCTATCAAGATTACCAACAGAAGCACTAAATGAGCCTTGTGGTGCATCTGTTGGTTTCTTTTGTACCGCGTTTACAACACCACCTGGATAAGATTCACCAAACTGAATCGACGATGGGCCTTTTAACAGTTCCAATTGCTCTAAGCCAAATGGTTCAATGACCCATGCGTAATAGCCATCTTTATACAAACGGTTACCGTCTAGGTATCTAGTAGCTTCAAAGCCACGAACACGGAACCATTCAGAGTTATTGTCTGAACCATAAACCTGAGTTGCTACACCGCTGGTATAGCGAAATGCTTCATCTAACTTTTGAACATTTTTTTGCTCAAGGTCTTCTTGTGTAATCACAGAGATAGATTGAGGCGTTTCTTGCGCTGGCGTATCAACCTTAAGTGCAGAAGCAGTAACTACAATTGTCTCTACTGCTTGAGAATCTTTTTGAACAACCTCTTCTGCCATTACGCTTTGACTAGTAAGAAGTGAGAATGGAGCCAAGCTAAAACAAAGCGCGGTGCGGATTGCTTGTCTGAGTCTAGTTGGGCGTGTCGCTACCATGAGTGGAACCCCTGCTGTAAATATTTGAGAATAGTTTTGATTATCATTATTATGCATCAGCATTTTACTGATAATTCCCATAATTGGAAGTACAAATGCGAAGCAATCTCAATTTCATTAATATAGGTCAAATAAAACATGTTCCAATGGTTTGAAAAACTTACCGAGGCATTTCCGAGAGAAGAGCCTCAAAAGCCGCCAAAAACCTTGTTTGCTTTTTGCCGTCATTACACTCGTGGTTTTGAAAAGCCATTACTGATCATGTCGATTCTAAGTGCCTGTGTTGCTATCGCTGAAGTGACGCTTCTGCGTTATATGGGTGAACTGGTTGATATTCTCAGCAATCAAAAACCAGAGACTTTTTGGGCAGACCAAAGCGGTCGCCTCTGGTCGATGGCGATTCTTGTCGCATTGGTTATGCCGTTACTGGCGTTTTTGCACTCCAACATCATGCATCAGACTTTACTCGGCAATTATCCGATGTCGATCCGCTGGTTAGTACACCGCTACATGTTGAAACAGAGCGTCGGCTTCTTTCAGAAAGATTTCTCCGGGCGCGTTGCCACCAAAGTGATGCAAAGTGCCCTTTCAGTACGTGAAACCGTGATGAAAATGGTCGATGTATTGGTGTATATCTCTGTCTATTTTGTTTCGATGATTTGGATGATGGGCGAATCGGATATGGTGCTGATGCTGCCAATTTTGATTTGGTTAATTACCTACATCCTCATTCAGCTCTACTTCATTCCAAAGATGAAGCAAGTTGCCACCGAACAAGCAGACGCTCGCTCTGTAATGACAGGTCGCATCGTCGACAGTTACACCAATATCACTACAGTAAAACTGTTTTCACATTCGCAACGTGAAATGGATTATGCAGAAAGCAGCATGAAGCTGTTTTTGAAAACCGTTTATAAACAGATGCGTATGGTGACGTGCCTACTATTTAGCGTGGACGCAATTAACTACTTGTTGCTGTTTTCTATCGCTGCGCTTTCTATCAATCTCTGGTTAGATAACGCCGTTACCGTGGGTGTGATTGCAGTTGCAATTAGTATCGCTTTGCGTGTTCAGGGCATGTCTAAGTGGATCATGTGGGAAGTGAGTGCGCTGTTCGAAAACATCGGTACGGTCGTGGATGGCATGAACACAATCTCCAGCGATGTTGAAATCAAAGACGTAGCCAATGCGCCTGATCTGACAGTGACACAAGGCAAGGTGGAGTTTAATCAGGTCGATTTCCATTACAGTGAAGATAAACCTGTCTTCCAATCGCTGAATCTGGATCTAAAACCGGGTGAGAAAGTCGGTATTGTTGGACGCTCAGGTGCGGGTAAATCGAGCTTAGTTAACTTGCTATTGCGTTTCTACGACGTGCAATCCGGCACAATTTCTATTGATGGTCAGAACATAGCGGCGGTGACACAGGAATCTCTGCGTCAACAAATCGGTATGATCACGCAAGATACATCGCTTCTGCACCGTTCGATTCGTGAAAACATTCTTTATGGCGATCCAAACGCTGATGAAGAAGCTCTTATCTGCGCAGCCAAGCAAGCACACGCTCATGATTTCATTATCGATTTAAAAGATGAACAAGGTCGCACGGGTTACGATGTGGAAGTGGGTGAACGAGGCGTGAAGCTTTCAGGTGGTCAGCGTCAGCGTATCGCTATCGCGCGTGTATTACTGAAAAATGCACCGATTTTGATTATGGATGAAGCAACATCTGCATTGGACTCAGAAGTGGAATCTGCGATTCAAGAGAACCTTGAAGTGCTGATGGAAGGCAAAACCGTTATTGCCATCGCGCACCGACTATCGACCATTGCAGCAATGGATCGCCTGATCGTGATGGATAAAGGTCAAATCATCGAGCAAGGCTCACACCAAGAGCTACTTGCTCAAAATGGGGTATATGCTCAGTTGTGGACTCACCAAACTGGTGGGTTTATTGGCGAGGAATAATCGCCTTAGTTCTCCTCCTTCGAGGGGGAGAACTAAAATCTTAAATTCCGCGAGCTAATAAGCTGGCAATAAAATCCAGTTCTTCTTTGCTCTGACCTTCGCCCAACGCTTCTAGCCACACACATTCACTGTAGTGCTCAGCGCGCAGCATCAAACGACTGCCTTCGAAATCAATCAGCCATGAATGCAGATCGGCATCTTGTTGCTTCTCTACTGCGCTAGCAGACAACAAAGTAAGTAAACGCTCACCCAAAGCAGGAAAACTATCAAACTCAAACGCCTGAGTTTGAACAATCAGTCGACCTTCCTGTGCCAGATATTCCTTTAAACCGAACTCAACCATGGTGGGTTAAATGCTCCTGAATCAAATCTAAGAATGGGTCGGCATACTTTTCTAGCTTGCGCTGACCAACACCGTTGACTGCCAACATTTCACCGTAAGAAGTTGGCAAAATCTCCGCCATATCAATCAAAGTTGCGTCACTGAACACCACGTAAGGTGGCAAACCATCTTCATCCGCAATGGATTTACGCAGCTTACGTAATTTCGCAAACAGCTTCTTATCGTAATTTTTGCTCGATAGCTTATCGGATTTAGCCGCGCGAACAGCAGTATCGAGACGAGGAACCGCAAGTTCTAACGTCATATCACCTCGCAACAATGGGCGCGCTTCTTCTGTCAGTTGCAGTGTCGAATTTCGAGTGATGTTTTGATACAGCATGCCTTTGTGTATCAACTGACGGAATATACTCACCCAGTAATCGTGGCTGTGGTCTCGCCCAATACCGTAAGTAGAGATTTTATCGTGACCATTTTCGCGCACGCGGATATTTTGCATGCCACGCAGCACTTCAACCGCATAACCAATACCGAAATTTTGGTTGATACGATAAACACACGACAACGCCTTGCGCGCTTCATCTGTCGCGTCAAAATGCTTTGGCGGATCAAGGCAAATATCGCAGTTACCGCAAGGCTTTTCACGATATTCACCAAAATAATTAAGCAAAACTTGGCGACGACACGTCTGCGCTTCAGCAAAGTTACTCATCGCGGTCAGTTTATGGGTTTCAACCTGCTTTTGCGGCCCTTCATCTTTCTCGTCCAACATACGACGAAGCCAAGAAATGTCGGCAGGATCGTAAAGCATCATCGCTTCTGCAGGTAAACCATCACGACCAGCTCGACCTGTCTCCTGATAGTAAGACTCGATATTTCTTGGAATATCAAAGTGAACCACGAAACGGACGTTCGGTTTGTTGATACCCATACCAAACGCCACTGTAGCGACAACAATCTGAATATCATCACGCTGAAAGGCTTCTTGCACGTAGACACGCTCGTCCACTTCTAACCCAGCGTGGTAGCTGGCAGCGCGAATGTGGTTGTTGCACAGTTTTTCGGTCAGCATTTCCACTTTCTTGCGGCTGCCGCAATAGATGATTCCACACTGCCCTTTTTGCGTCCCCAAATAACGGATGACTTGAGAAACCGGCTTGTGCTTTTCAACTAGGGTATAGCGGATATTTGGACGGTCAAAACTGCCCAGATAGATATGAGGTTCAGTCAGATTAAGGCGGTGCAGGATATCGCTACGAGTCGCGTCGTCAGCGGTTGCAGTCAGCGCCATAATCGGCACATGTGGAAATAGCTGCTTTAACTGCCCTAGCAATGCATATTCAGGGCGGAAGTCATGCCCCCACTGAGAGATACAGTGCGCTTCATCCACTGCAATCATCGACAGTGGAATGTTGTGTAAACGCTCGATAAATTCGTTGGTGAGCACACGCTCCGGTGACACATAAATCAGCTTCACCTGCCCCGCATGTATACGGTTGTAAACACTGATCAGCTCTTCACGAGTTTGCGTCGAGTTAACGCATTCCGCTGACACACCGTTAGCTTTCAACTGGTCAACTTGGTCTTTCATCAATGAAATCAGTGGTGAAATCACCACAGTCACACCCGAACGGACCAAAGCTGGGATCTGATAACAGAGAGACTTACCACCACCGGTTGGCATGATCACTAGGCTGTCATTGCCTTCAATCGCTGTATCAATAACTTCTTGCTGACCTTCTCTGAAAGATTGATAGCCGAATACGTCACGCAGGACATCTGTCGCAGTCAACGGTGACTCAGAGTGTTCAGCAATTAAAGTGGCAGTCATGCAAGCTCTCAGTGATGGGTAAATCCTATGATGCGTTAGCATCAAATTAGCCCGATATTGTAGAGACGTTTAACGGTGAATAAAACCGCTAAATGTATAAGAAAATGGTGAACTCGAAACCGCCGCAAGAAAAGTTCGACAAATCAGAGGTTCTCCGACTGGGCAGTAAAATTCACCCGTCGATAATTCCTTAGCTGCACAGTCGGGTATTTTGTGTATATACTGCAAACTCCTTTCGAAACATTCTGTAATACCTCGGTAAATGCTGCCATTTATAACTAGGTATCGAACAACTCTCAATCGAGAATAAACAATGACTCCAGAAGAGCAAACAAACGCTAAAAAAGGCGTATTACTGGCTATCGGTGCCTACACAATGTGGGGTATTGCACCGATCTATTTTAAAACTATTACTTTCGTTCCTGCTCTGGAAATCCTCAGCCATCGCGTTATTTGGTCGTTTTTCTTTTTAGCGATAATCATCCATTTTAGTCACCAATGGCGTAACGTTGTCAGCATTTTCCAGTCAAAACCTAAGATGTTATATCTGATTGCTACCGCTCTACTCATCGGTGCCAACTGGCTGATTTTCATCTGGGCAATCAATGCCAACCACATGTTGGACGCAAGCTTGGGCTATTACATTAACCCTCTGATCAACGTTGTATTTGGCATGCTATTTCTCGGTGAACGATTACGTAAGCTTCAGTGGTTTGCTGTAGCGCTGGCAGCAATTGGCGTCGCGATTCAAATTGTTGTCTTCGGCTCTGTACCTGTGGTCGCGTTTGCGTTAGCCATCAGTTTTGCTTTTTATGGCTTATTGCGTAAAAAAGTGAGTGTGAACGGTCAGACAGGCCTGTTTATTGAAACCTTAGTGCTGATACCAGCTGCTTTGATTTATCTGGCTTGGTTTGCCGACTCGGCCACCAGCTCAATGTCTAACAACGAACTTAACCTTAATGTACTGCTGATCAGTGCCGGTATCGTCACTACATTACCTTTACTCTGTTTTACCGGTGCAGCGACAAAGCTCAAACTGTCGACCTTGGGATTTTTCCAGTACATAGGACCAAGTTTAATGTTCTTGTTGGCCGTGCTGATTTACGGAGAAGCATTCTCGACCGATAAAGCCGTCACTTTCACCTTCATCTGGGGTGCGTTAGTGGTGTTCAGCTATGACGGTTTGACCCAAGGCAGAAAGCGCCCAGCAACAATTGTTGCAGCTAAGTGATCGTTTTTTACAAGACATTCCTATAGCGACTAGTTAAGCTTGGTGAATTGCTGTTTATTTCGCCAAGCTTAATATGGACAAAATCCTCTATTCATCAACTCAACATCAAGGGATAAGTTTGATCGAAGCTGATTACCATCAGTTCGCTTTCGATCGCCACTATCACTTAGATTTTCACATTGGGTTAATGACCAGTGGACAGCAAAAGTTTTCTCATCAAGGCACTCAGCACAATGTCGGTTACGGTGACATTATTGTCATGCCGCCAGATGAACTCCATGACGGCAGTTCTATCTTAGATACGGGTTATCAAGTACGCGTCTTTTCTATTGATCCAACGTGGTTTACTGACAACCTAGAGTTCACGCAACCAAGTGACATGTTGAGCTTTAGACAGCTCATCATTAGCGATCCAAATCTGTTTGCCCCTCTTGCTCAATTACATCAGAAGCTCATGCAGCCGGACTTGAGCCAACTCGCGCTTGATTGCCTTCCTTATGAGGGTTTGGGTGGATTGGTTGAACGTTATGGTGCTTTAAAACAAAAGGCAGCCATACCACTTGGAAAGCAATCACTGGCTACGCTGAAAGAGTATCTTCTTGCACATCTTGATCAACCTGTCCGCTTAGAACAGCTCGCGAACCTTTGTTCACTCAGCCCGACTCAGTTTCAACGCCATTTCAAAGCCCGCATGAACATGACTCCATATGCTTGGCTTACTCGTTTACGTATCGAACAGGGAATGAAGTTAGTAAAAAGTGGCTTGTCTGGTACTGAAGTCGCTATGCAGGTTGGCTTCTACGACCAAGCACATTTCACCAAAGCTTTTAAACACTGCTACGGTATTTCTCCATCGGCAGTGAATTAAACATTTCACACTGTCAAAAATTTACAAGCCAACTAACAAAGCTCAAGGCACAATCTCTTCATTCTAAGTAGGAGTTTTTATATGAATGAAGCCAGTATCCTTATCACTCTAGCCGGAGTCCATTTCGTCGCACTGATGAGTCCGGGTCCCGATGTCGCCTTAGTGGTGCAAAATGCCACTCGTTATGGCCGTCAAACTGGTATTTACATCGCGCTTGGGCTCTCTTTCGGCATATTACTGCATTCTCTTCTTAGCATTACTGGTGTCAGCTATTTGGTCCACCAACAGCCCGTCTTATTTGCTTTACTGCAGCTATGCGGAGGCAGTTATTTACTTTACCTCGGCTTTGGAGCGCTAAAAGCCACTATCGCCAACTGGAACTCAGCAGCAGAGATCGCGCCCACAGATAAAAAAGCGCTGTTACTGAGCAATAAAAAACAGGCATTTTCTCGTGGATTCATGACTAACATCCTGAACCCGAAAGCTCTGGTTTTCTTTGTCAGCTTAATGTCCACATTGGTTCCGGCAAGTATGTCGGTGACAGGTAAAGGCTTTGCGCTGCTAATTTTATGGGGATTATCGCTGACTTGGTTTGCTTGTCTTGCGTGGATGCTATCCACCGAACGACTACAAACAAAGCTCAACCAAGCAAGTCGCTATATTGATTTACTGTGTGGCGTGATTTTTTCGCTGATTGGCCTCACTATTCTTTGGCAGTCAATGGCCAGCTTCATTCACTAAAACAAAGTTAAAATGAATTTAAATTCACTTTAACTGCAAATTGAAACAATAAAGATAATGGCTGATCACCCCTTAACCTTGTGCGAGATCTCTCACAAACAGATGGGGAAATATCTCTTTCTACACTAGAAAAAAGATGCCTGAAATAATTAAGTGAATGATTTTTATAAACAAGTTACTTTTTAGCCAGAAAATATCAGCATGCAAACGATTTCTTTGCGTTGCTGAATACCTCCCAGTAGGTAATATGAACCCTGTCGGAAGGATGCTGACACGGAATGGATCGCTAAGGATAGTGAACTTCAGGATGAAGTTACGGTTGTTCAGGATGAATAATCGGCATGGAAAGCGAAATGGACATTGAACGGACTCATTCGTTACTAGGATGGTAGCGACAAGGGAATGGCAATGGACACCTCTGGATGAGGAAAGGACTTAACATCAGGATGATGTCAGGGACACCGCTCAGGGAACAAGTGATGTGAGCTAACGAGGATTGTTAGCAGATCAGGAAGATCATGGACACCGCTAGGATGGCGATGAAAGGATTGCGCTGAAGGAATACAGCACACTTATCAAGGAATAGATGCAGGGAGCACCTATTAGTAGCTGGATTGCTGCAAGTAAGACTATAACCCCGAAGGGCTCGCGCCCTCGGGGTTTTTCTTTTTCTGCTTACAACTGAATCGACGATATAAAAAAACCTAGCACTGAGGCTAGGTTCTTACTCTGTACATCAAAATCAATTACATGCGTTCCAGCTTAGCGTATGCAGTGACCAGCCATTTGATACCTTCACCGTTAAACGCAACTTGAACACGACTTTGCGGACCGCTGCCCTCGAAGTTGATGATGGTGCCTTCGCCAAACTTAGGATGACGAACGCGAGAGCCGAGCGTAAAGCCAGTCTCATTGAAGTTCTCTTTCACAACCGTCTGGCTGAAACGACCACTGCTAGCTGGACGACTCACCTGCGCTTTCATTCGCACTTCATCCAAACATTTCTCTGGCAGTTCGCGAATAAAGCGCGAAGGTTTGTGATACTTGTCTTGTCCGTACAAACGGCGCATTTCCGCATAAGTGATGTAAAGCTTCTGCATTGCACGGGTCATGCCCACATAACACAAGCGGCGTTCTTCTTCTAAACGCCCAGCTTCTTCCGCTGACATCTGACTAGGGAACATGCCCTCTTCAACGCCAACCATGAATACCATTGGGAATTCTAGGCCTTTTGCACTGTGCAGAGTCATCAGTTGGACAGCATCATCAAATTCATCCGCCTGACCTTCACCTGATTCCAAAGCAGCATGAGTCAAGAATGCCGTCAGCAATGTCATCTCTTCTGCTTCTTCCGGCTTTTCGAACTGACGAGTGGCCGTTACCAGCTCCTCTAAGTTCTCAATACGCGCCTTCGACTTTTCGCCTTTCTCTTGCTGGTACATTTCAAACAGACCGGAAGTTTTAATCACATGGTCAGTTTGCTCATGCAAAGACATTTCAGCGCTGTCATCTTCTAGTGCATTAACCAATTCAACAAAGCGGCCAAGGGCTGACGCTGCGCGACCTGTTAACACTTTCTCTTCTAACAACAGAACACTGGCATCCCATAAGGTGCAGCCACGGTCACGAGCGGCAAAACGAATGGTATCCAAGGTTTTATCGCCTAAGCCACGAGTGGGTGTATTCACCACACGCTCAAATGCACTGTCATCATTACGGTTAGCCATTAAGCGCAGGTAACTCAGAGCATCTTTGATTTCCTGACGTTCGAAGAATCGCATACCACCGTAAATTCGGTATGCCAAACCCGCCTGAATTAATGCTTCTTCCAGTACACGTGACTGGGCGTTGTTACGATACAGAATTGCGGTGTCTTCCAGAGCACCACCATCTTCATGCCACGCTTTAATTTTACCGACCACAAATCGTGCTTCATCCAGCTCGTTATAGGCTGAATAAACTGAGATAGGCTCACCTTCGACACCATCTGTCCAAAGCTCTTTACCCATACGCTCGCTGTTATTGGCAATCAGAGTGTTTGAAGCTTCAAGGATAGTTTTCGTCGAACGGTAGTTTTGTTCCAGACGAATGGTATTCACGCTCGGGAATTCCTGCGTAAATTTTTCGATGTTCTCAACCTTCGCGCCGCGCCAGCCATAAATCGACTGGTCATCATCACCGACGATCATCACGTGAGTATCTTTGCCCGTCATCAAACGCAGCCAAGCGTATTGAATGTTGTTGGTATCTTGAAATTCGTCGACCAAAATATGTTTAAAGCGAGCTTGATAATGTTCGCGGATATGCTTGTTATCACGCAATAACTCTAACGTTCGCAGCAAGATCTCAGCAAAGTCGACCAATCCAGCACGATCACACGCATCTTGATAGGCAGTATAAATCTGTACATAAGTCTGAGTGATAGGATCGCGGTACGAATCAATATGTGCTGGACGTAAACCTTCATCTTTTTTGCCGTTAATCCACCACGATACCTGACGCGCTTGCCACTGCTTCTCGTCCAAGTTTTGTGCTTTTATCAGACGGCGCAACAAACGCATTTGATCTTCAGAATCAATAATTTGGAAATCTTCTTGCAGCTTCGCATCCAGATAATGTGCACGCAGAATTCGGTGACAGATACCGTGAAAAGTACCATTCCACATGCCAGATGAACTGCCCATCATCAGCTCTTCAATTCGACCACGCATTTCCGCAGCAGCTTTATTGGTAAAGGTCACCGACATAATTGAGAACGGTGACGCCTGCTCTACCGATAATAACCAAGCGATACGGTGTACCAGAACCCGCGTTTTACCACTGCCCGCACCAGCCAACACTAGTAGGTTTTCAAGTGGTGCAGCAACTGCTTCGCGTTGTTTGTCGTTTAAACCGTCGAGTAAAAGAGAAGGATCCATCATGGCTAGGCTACTGGTTATTTATACATAATGACGACGATTATAACCCTAAAATCGACCGAGATGCTCGTTAAACAAGCCATTTTATTTGCAGAGATTTCTGGCTCAAGTAAAAATAATTGAAGTTTTTTTGCTCATAGATTGCTAAAAAATTCATTCGCTTAGCGTACTTTCACCCTCAATTAGTCTATTTTTTATTCCATTCATTGAAAGTTTTTCTCAGTCCTTCCTCTCTTTTCTAATAAGCAAGCTCAACGATTAACAAGTTGTTAACTTGCGAAATCAGGTAAGAACCATTCATGAGGAAGTGATGATGAAAAAATCAAATTTGGCGGTAGCGGCAGCAGTAACAAGCTTACTTGCAGTAGGCGGAACAATGTTAACAGCGACTTCAGCGTTCGCAGCAGATCAGGAAAAATGCTACGGCGTGGCGAAAGCAGGCCAAAACGACTGTGCGACGAAAATGAGTTCATGCGCTGGGACATCGAAAAAAGATGGTCAGAAAGATGCTTTCGTTGTCGTACCTAAAGGCTTGTGCGGCAAACTTTCTGGCGGAAGCACTATGTCTTCTTAATGTTTTAAAACCATAGATAAGTGGTGCACTAAGCTCAGCAAGCGCACCACTTTCCTTCCCTTCCACTGCTTAGCAAACTCACAACAAATCTAACGGAGGTTTCATGCTGCATAACCAAGTAGGTGTAGGCTTGCGGTCTCCCCATCTCAACTATTTTTTAGAGCAACCACCACAAGTGAGTTGGTTAGAAATTCACAGCGAAAACTATTTTTCTCCCCACTCGGTTGCCCGTAATCAGCTGCGTAGCATTCGTAATAATCATCAGATTAGCTGTCATGGCATAGGTCTTTCATTGGGTTCAGTACAAGGCATCAACACCACTCATTTACAACAACTTAAGGCATTGATCGACGAGGTTCAGCCACTTTTCGTTTCCGATCATTTAAGCTGGAGCGAAAATGGCGGTCACTATTTCAATGACTTACTGCCTTTGCCATACACCGAAGAAGCGTTGGAGGTGTTTTGTCGTAATGTGCTTACTGTGCAGGACGCCATAAAGCGCCCGATTCTGATTGAAAACCCTTCTAGCTATTTGCAGTTTAACCACTCCACCATTTCAGAGTGGGAATTTCTGGTACAAGTACAACAACGCACCGAATGCCGTTTGTTGCTCGATTTGAATAATGTACATGTTTCTGCTTTCAATCATGGTTTTAGCGGCCAAACCTATATTGATTCTATTCCTGCGCATGCCGTTGACGAAATTCACCTTGCCGGCTTTTCGATTAACACACTTGCCGAAGGGGAAATATGGATAGATACCCACAGTAAACCGGTATCTGCTGAAGTGTGGCAACTCTACCAACTCTGGTGTGAGAAACACGGCAGCCGAAGAACTTTGATTGAATGGGATTTAGACATTCCAGATGTTGAAATTCTGCTAGCGGAAGCAAACAAAGCTAGCGAGATGCTCACAAGGCTCGACTCGATGAGAAGGAAAGCATCATGAGCTTTGGATTAGCCCAACCACTTGGATTAGCGGAGCTACAGGCAACCTTTGCTGAGAGCTTGCGTTATCAAGCACAGGGAGAGGCGTGCGATATCATCGGCGGACGATTTAGCGCTGAAGAGAGACTGCAAATCTACCGCAATAATTTTGTCATGAGTTTAACGGAAGTCATGCAAGCTACCTACCCAATGCTTACAGAGGTATTAGGAGAGGAATGTTTTAACGCACTATCTCGTGAATATATCCTTCGCTCACCGCCCACAGAAGGTAACGTTAGTCATTATGGAAACCATTTTGATGATGTGATCAGCCAGTTTGAGCAAGTCACCGACGCCGCACCGTATGCAAGTGATTTAGCGCGTTTTGAATGGGCGTTAGATAAAGCTCAACAAACGTTTGGACAGAGCGAAAAGCGGTCACTGCAACCACTGGAAGCCATACATACCCTTTCTGAGCAACAGCACCCCAACGTAATTCTTCATCTTGATTCTTGGATTTTCCCGTTTACATCCAAGTTCGCCTTATTCGATCTCCAAAGAGCATTTAGCCAACAAAATTTCGACAACCTGATTCTGAATAACGCTCAATCAGGAGTCATAGCTTGTGATGAATATGGTCGGCCTTGGGCGAAAGAGTTAAACAACCAAGAATACCAATTGTTGTTGAATCTCAGCAGCGAAATACCACTAGGTAGAATCCAACCCGAAGCACTGGCCGCGTTGCCGTCACTGTTCGCACTCAATATCGTTGCCGGTTTCTCATTGGCAAACCCTCACTAGGAGTTTCTGTATGATATCCGTGATTGCTCGCCTCAACCAATCTATAGAATGGTTTACCGCACAGCTCGCACCTGTCGTATTGCTGATCTGCCGCTTCTGGGTAGGTTGGGTGTTTTTTAACTCAGGACTGACGAAAATAACCACGTGGAATAGCACTCTATTCCTGTTTGAGTTGGAGTACCAAGTTCCTTTTATCTCATGGAAATTAGCAGCTTATCTCGCAACTGCAGCGGAATTGGTTATTCCGATATTTCTTGTTTTAGGACTGTTTGGCAGGATCAGCGCTCTCGCACTTTTCGCGGTGAATGCCATCGCCGTTATCTCATACCCGCTGTTGTGGGAGAGAGGATTCTATGATCATCAACTGTGGGGAATGATGATGTTAACCGTGATTGTGTGGGGGCCTGGTGCTTTATCCATTGATCGATGGCTTGAGCGGAAACGCGTTACTGTGACAGCTCGTCATGAATACTGATCACGGCATCTCGTGACGCATGGCCAATCGCTTTGGTGGTATCTCTGGTTGCATGTCCCACTGCGGTTGTTGCATCTCGTGTCGCGTGACCAATTTCTTTACCCGCTTGCTTCATTTCAGCGCATCCCAGAAGGGAAAATGTGGCAGTTAAAGAACAAATTAGTAGGTTACGGCGCGTCATTATTCTCTCCTTTTCAATACCAAAACCACTCTAACAAATAACCCTGCTTGATAAAGCAGGGTTATGTTAATTATTGAACTGAATAACTCAAATCAGTAGAACTTAAGCAGCAATACCTGAGTGACGTAGCAAGGCGTCGATTTGTGGCTCACGACCACGGAAGCGCTTGAACAACTCCATAGGCTCTTCACTACCGCCCATTTCAAGAATGTTATTTAAGAAACTTGCACCCGTTTCCGCATTGAAGATACCTTCCTCTTCAAAGCGCGAGAACGCATCTGCTGATAACACTTCTGCCCATAGGTAGCTGTAGTAACCCGCACTGTAGCCACCAGCAAAAATGTGGCTGAAGCTGTGTGAGAAACGGTTCCACTCAAGACTTGGCAATACTGCTACTTTCTTCTTAACTTCTGCTAAGGTTTCCAGCACTTGAGGACCCACTTCTGGGTCATAAGTAGTATGCAGAGTGAAGTCGAACAGTCCGAATTCAAGCTGACGCAAAATAAACATACCTGACTGGAAGTTTTTCGCTGCCAACATGTTGTCGAGCATCTCTTTCGGTAAAGGTTCGCCTGTTTCGTAGTGACCAGAAATAAATGCCAGTGCCTCTTCTTCCCAGCACCAGTTTTCTAGGAACTGACTTGGTAGTTCAACCGCATCCCAAGGCACACCGTTGATACCTGAAACAGAGCTAACATCTACCTGAGTCAGCATATGGTGGATACCGTGACCCGTTTCGTGGAACAGAGTCACCACTTCATCATGAGTAAACAGTGCTGGCTTATCACCCACTGGGCGGTTGAAGTTACACGTCAAATAGGCCACAGGCGTTTGTAGCTCACCATTGGCATTGATACGACGAACGCGACACTCGTCCATCCACGCCCCACCTCGTTTATGTTCACGAGCGTAAAGGTCAAGATAGAAGCTGCCACGCAGCACATCATTGCTATCAAAAATATCGAAGAAACGCACCGACTCATGCCAAGTATCTACACCTTCGCGCTCTTGTACTTGCATGCCGAAGACACGCTTCAGTACTTCAAACAAGCCTGAAACCACTTTGTTTTCTGGGAAGTAAGGACGCAGCTCTTCATCAGATATCTTAAACAGTTTCTGTTTTTGCTTTTCGCTGTAGTAAGCGATATCCCACAATTCAAACGAAGTCACACCAAACTCTTGCTCAGCAAATTCACGCAGCTCTTGAACTTCGCGTTCACCTTGTGGTTTCACTTTCGTGGCTAGATTGTTCAAGAAGCTCAGAACCTGATCTGGCGTTTCTGCCATTTTGGTTGCCAGAGATTTTTCGCTGTAAGTGTTGAAACCCAGCATACGAGCCACTTCATAACGCAGTTTCAGCAACTCAGCGATGTTCTCGGTGTTGTCCCATTTGCCCGCATTCGGACCACGGTCTGACGCGCGCGTTACGTAAGCTTCGTAAAGTTCTTTGCGCAGCGCTTGGTTATCACAGTAAGTCATTACAGGTAGGTAAGAAGGGATATCCAAAGTTAACAAGTAACCTTCAAGACCTTTGCCTTCTGCCGCGGCTTGAGCCGCCGCCAGCGCTGATTCCGGCATGCCTGCCAGTTCGTTTTTATCGGTAATGTGCTTAGTCCAACCCATGGTGGCATCAAGTACATTATTCGAGAACTTAGAACCCAGCTCAGACATGCGCTTGCTGATTTCGCCATAACGCTTTTGTTCTGCTTTAGGTAAACCGATACCAGACAATTCAAAGTCACGTAGTGCATCTTTAATGGTTTTCTTCTGCGCCTGACTCAGCGTTGCAAAAGCCTCACTGTTCTTGATTGCTTTATACGCTTCAAACAAACCTTTGTGCTGACCAACCCAAGTTCCATATTCAGACAGAATTGGTAAGCAGCTTTCATAAGCTTCACGCAATTCGTCACTGTTCATCACTGAGTTCATATGGCTCACTGGTGACCATAAACGACTCAAGCGATCATCCACTTCTTCGATAGGTGCAATAACATTTTCCCAAGTTGGTTGTATATTACCTTCAAGTACCTGTTCAATCTTTGCACGGCAATCTTCTATTGCCTGTTCAACCGCTGGCTTTACGTGCTCCGGCTTAATCTCTGAAAACGGAGGCAAATCCGTAAAGCTAAGAAGTGGATTAGACATAAAACGTTCCTTTTTATGAAAAATAGTGAGGATGAAATATCCTCGTCTGTTAGGTTAATAAATATAGGTAGGAAGGTGAATTTTCAAGAGTAGCGTCAATTCAATACAATTCGAAATGTGTCTAGACCCACCTCAACATACAATTTTGGGTGTATAATTAGCCGCATTCGTTTTTCCATATTCAGCCATAAGTTAGAGAGCGACACTTGTTAAGTTATCGACACAGTTTCCATGCAGGAAACCACGCAGATGTAGTGAAACACATCGTACAAAGCTTAATCCTCAATGCACTACAGCAAAAAGATAAACCATTTGTTTATCACGATACTCACTCCGGTGTGGGCCGCTACGACTTAACTCATGAGTGGTCGGAAAAAACGGGTGAATACAAACAAGGTATTGCTCGTATTTGGCAACAATATAATGTGCCAGAAGACATTCAAAGCTACCTTGATGCTATCAAAGTCCTTAACCAAGGCGATGAACTGCGTTACTACCCAGGTTCGCCTCGCGTGGCACGTGCTCACCTGCGCCCGCAAGACCGCATGGTATTAACCGAGTTACACCCGA
Source organism: Vibrio plantisponsor (assembly GCF_013041605.1). Taxonomy (GTDB): domain Bacteria; phylum Pseudomonadota; class Gammaproteobacteria; order Enterobacterales; family Vibrionaceae; genus Vibrio; species Vibrio plantisponsor. Next base: position 43,513 of record NZ_JABEQC010000017.1, read on the forward strand.
GTGATTACCCACTGTTGGAACAGGAATTCGATCGTGATCGCCAAGTGTCGATTTACAAAGAAGACGGTTTTCAACGCCTGAAAGCAAGCTTGCCACCGCAAGAGCGTCGTGGTCTGGTGCTGATCGACCCACCTTACGAACTGGCTAAAGAGTACCGAGACGTGGTGAATGCCATTGCACAAAGCTACAAGCGCTGGGCAACGGGCATCTATGCGATTTGGTATCCAGTGGTTAACCGCTGTGATATTGAAGATATGATTGAAGGTCTGGAAAATTTAGGTATCACTAAAATTTTGCAAATCGAGCTGGGTGTCTCTCCTGATACCAACGAGCGCGGCATGACAGCATCGGGCATGATTGTTATCAACCCGCCATGGAAGCTTGAAAGCCAAATGAAAGAAATCCTGCCGTTTTTAAAACAAGCAATTGCGCCAGCGACAGGTCACTACAAAGTGGAATGGATTGTTCCGGAATAACTTGCTCAAGTTTTTCCATGGGGTAACTTGTGATCTCACGGTTTACCCCAACTATTTAGCTATGCCCTAATAAATAATGGCTCCCTGCTTAATCTTACTGGCGAGCGATCAAAGAAAAATGGAGAAAGTAATGGCAACGCATTTTGATTACATCTGTATCGGTGGCGGTAGCGGCGGTATCGCTTCAGCAAACCGTGCAGCTATGTACGGCGCAAAAGTCGCGCTGATTGAAGCGAAAGATCTTGGCGGTACGTGTGTCAACGTAGGTTGTGTACCGAAGAAAGTTATGTGGCACGGTGCTCAAGTTGCTGAAGCAATGAACCTATACGCACCTGATTACGGCTTTGACGTCGACGTAAAAAGCTTCAACTGGGCGAAAATGGTTGAAAGCCGCCAAGCGTATATTGGCCGTATTCACCAATCTTATGACCGTGTTCTTGGTAACAACAAAGTAGAAGTAATTCGCGGCTTTGCTAAGTTCATCGATGCGAAAACCGTAGAAGTTAATGGCGAGCACTACACAGCAGACAACATTCTGATCGCTGTCGGTGGTCGTCCAACGATTCCTAACATTCCTGGCGCTGAGTACGGTATCGACTCCAATGGTTTCTTTGATTTGGCTGAACAACCAAAACGTGTTGCCGTGATTGGTGCTGGTTACATCGCTGTTGAAATTGCCGGTGTTCTCAACGCACTTGGCACAGAAACTCACCTATTCTGCCGTAAAGAATCTCCGCTACGTAGCTTTGACCCGATGATCATCGAAACATTGGTTGAAGTGATGAACACAGAAGGCCCAACGCTACATACGCACAGCGTGCCAAAAGAAGTGGTAAAAGAAGCCGACGGCAGCCTGACTCTTCACCTAGAAAATGGTGAAAGCCAAAACGTTGATACCTTGATTTGGGCTATCGGTCGCCACCCAGCAACAGATGCGATCAACCTAGCTGCAACTGGCGTTGCAACCAACGAGCAAGGCTATATCAAAGTTGATGAGTACCAGAACACTAACGTGGCTGGCATCTACTGTGTCGGTGACATCATGGAAGGCGGTATTGAACTGACTCCAGTTGCGGTTAAAGCGGGTCGCCAATTGTCTGAGCGCTTATTCAACGGTAAAACCAACGCGAAAATGGACTACAACCTAGTCCCAACCGTGGTATTCAGCCATCCACCAATCGGCACTATCGGTCTAACACAACCAGAAGCGATTGCTAAATACGGCGAAGAGAACGTGAAAGTGTACACTTCAAGCTTTACCGCTATGTACACAGCTGTCACTCAACACCGTCAACCATGTAAGATGAAGTTGGTTTGTGCCGGTGAAGAAGAAACGGTGGTTGGTCTGCACGGCATTGGTTTCGCAGTTGATGAAATGATCCAAGGCTTCGGCGTCGCTATGAAGATGGGCGCAACCAAAGCAGACTTCGACTCAGTCGTTGCCATCCACCCAACGGGTTCAGAAGAGTGGGTTACTATGCGTTAGTAACCACTTGTTAGAGCAAAGCCCTGCAAAACTTGCAGGGCTTTTTTATATCGTTACTCAACGGCGATAAAGTTCAACAGAATTTCTATTTCTAATAAGCTGAGCTTATTCAGAGTTATCACTTCGATTATGAGACGCTTTTATAAGCAAGCTGTATCAAGCACAAAGCGCTGATTGCCGCTCTCGTAACCAAAAGACCGTATTAATTGTTCAAACACTCACCAAGCAATTAGTTCAATCTTTTTCATTATTTTTAATGATGAATTGCGTGTAAGGTCTTGTCCAACTGTGCAATAAATGACAAAGTCATTGTTAGAATGTGTAACAGACTGATGTCTTAACCGATTATTAACTGTTGGTTATTTACACTAACAATATTTGAATACGTAAATTCGAGTTCTAATTCACGTTCTGCCCATCGATAACCTTTAAAGCATAAATAAGGAAGCGTGCAGGATGAGTTCTAGTGGTAAAGGAGAGATCAATATGGGCCAGGGTAGATCCTTGTCAAAAACGTGGTTAACCACGATTGCTGCTGCAATTGTGCTTGCCGGTTGTCAACCAGACGCCAAACCAGCGGCGGTCAATAGCGGTGCTGCACCTGCTGTCGCAGTAGATGTCATCAAAGTCACAACCCAGCCAGTTGAGGTAACAAGCACTCTTCCTGGTCGTACTAATGCTTTCCGAATCGCAGAAGTTCGCCCTCAGGTTCGTGGTATTGTTACAGCACGTAAGTTTGTTGAAGGTAGCTTAGTTGCAAAAGGCGATGTTCTGTTTGAACTTGACGCTTCAACTTACCAAGCTTCATTGGCAAGTATGCAAGCTAATCTAGCGAAAGCGGAAGCAACACTTAGCCGTACAGAGCTTCAAGCAAAACGCTACAGCGAGCTGGTGAAAAAGAATGCTGTGAGCCAACAAGCTTATGAAGATGCACAAGCGACTTACAAAGAAGCTTTGGCATCAGTGAAAGCAGCTCAAGCGAATGTTAATGCTGCGCAGATTGACCTTGATTACACGCATATTAAAGCGCCGATTTCAGGTCGTATCGGTCGTTCACACGTTACTGAAGGTGCGTTAGTAACCGCTAACCAAACTGATGTAATGGCGACGATTCAACAACTTGACCCACTTTATGTTGACCTTTCTCAGCCAAGTAATGAGCTTCTAAAACTTCGCCAAAGTACTGGTAAAGAAAAAGGCGAATTAAAAGGCATTAAGTTGTTCCTCGATGACGGTACGCCAATTGAGCAAAAAGCAACGCTACAGTTTGCTGAAGTTTCTGTGAATGAAAACACAGGCACAGTCAACGTTCGTGCAACACTGCCAAACCCAGATCAGTTCTTACTTCCGGGTCTTTATGTGCGTGCTCAACTGCCGGTTGAAGCTCGTTCTGACGCCATTCTTGTTCCGCAAACAGCGCTAAGCCGTAATGCACGCGGTGAAGCTTCTGTATTGGTTGTAAATGCTGAAAATGTAGTTGAAAGCCGTCCAGTCGTAGCAAGTCATACTGTGAATTCACAATGGTTGATTGATTCAGGCTTAGAAGCCGGTGAAACCGTTATTGTGGCAGGCCTACAAAAAGTACGCCCGGGCAGCACGGTAAATCCGCAACTGATGGAATCATCTAAGGAACAATAAGATATGGCTCGATTTTTTATAGATCGCCCAATCTTTGCTTGGGTGATTTCAATAATCATCATGTTAGCGGGTGTGTTGTCGATCATCACACTTCCGGTATCCCAATATCCGGATATCGCACCGCCGACAGTAATCATTTCAGGTACCTACCCAGGTGCTTCAGCTGATACGGTTGAAAACAGTGTGACACAGACGATAGAACAAAATATGAACGGGATTGATAACCTGATTTATATGTCGTCTCAAAGTAGTTCATCAGGTTCTTTCAGCATCACACTGACTTTTGAAAGTGGTACGGATGCGGATATCGCTCAGGTTCAAGTGCAGAACAAACTAGCCTTGGCAGAAGCGACACTACCAAGTGAAGTACAACAACAAGGTATCACCGTTTCAAAATCGTCTAGCTCATTCTTGATGGTTGTAGGCTTCGTCTCAACAGACGGCAGCATGGACAACACAGCCCTTTCTGACTACATGATTTCGAACGTTAAAGATCCACTAAGCCGTGTTCAAGGTGTGGGTGAAGTTCAGGTATTTGGTGCACAGAATGCAATGCGCATCTGGTTAGATCCAAACAAACTGAATAAATACAGCCTAACGCCAACTCAAGTGAAATCAGCGATCAGTGCGCAGAACACGCAAGTGTCTGTGGGTCAGTTAGGTGCTGCGCCTTCGGTGAAAGGGCAACGTCTAAACGCAACCATCACTGCGCAAAGCCGTATGAGAACGGTCTCTGAATTCGAAAATATCCTATTGCGAGTAGACACCGATGGTGCGCAAATTCGCTTAAAAGATGTGGCTCGTGTTGAGCTAGGTGCCGAGAGTTACCAAGCGGTTGCTCTATACAATGGTAAATACGCTGCTGGTATTGCAATTAAGTTAGCTACAGGTGCCAATGCGCTGGATACTTCTAAGTTAGTGAAAGCTCGTATTAACGAGATGTCGCCAACCTTCCCAGACAACATTGAGGTTATTTATCCATACGATACAACGCCATTTGTTCAGATCTCTATCGAAGAAGTAGTGCATACGCTGATTGAAGCGATCGTTCTGGTATTCCTCGTGATGTATCTGTTCTTGCAAAACTTCCGTGCAACGTTAATCCCAACGATTGCCGTTCCGGTGGTATTGCTTGGTACTTTCGGTGTTATGGCCGCATTTGGTTTCTCTATCAACACCCTAACCATGTTCGGTTTAGTGCTGGCGATCGGCCTACTGGTTGACGATGCTATCGTTGTAGTAGAGAACGTTGAGCGGGTAATGGCTGAAGACGGTCTTGCACCTCGAGAAGCTACTCGTAAATCAATGGGGCAAATTACCGGTGCACTGGTTGGTATCGCGATGGTACTAAGTGCGGTATTCATTCCGATGGCGTTCTTCGGTGGTGCAGCGGGTGCGATTTACCGTCAGTTCTCACTGACTATCGTATCGTCAATGGTACTGTCGGTTATCGTGGCAATGGTTCTGACTCCTGCACTTTGTGCAACGCTGCTAAAACCGATGCATAAAGGTGAACACCACGTTCGCCGCGGTCCGCTCGCTTGGTTTAACAAAGCGTTTGACCGTGGTACGAACGGCTATAAAAACGTCGTGAGTAAAGGTGTCAACCAGCGTATTCGCTACCTTGCTATGTACGTCATTATCGTTGGTGTTCTGGGTACGCTGTGGACTCGTCTACCGACCTCTTTCGTACCTGAAGAAGACCAAGGTATTTTCCTTTCTATCATTCAGTTACCAGCAGGTGCAACACAAGAGCAAACGCTGAACGTGATGGATAAAGTTGAAAAACACTTTATGGAAAATGAATCTGACTCTGTTCAGTCGGTGTTCACTGTTTCAGGCTTTAGCTTTGCGGGTCAAGGTCAGAACATGGGTATGGCGTTCATCCGTCTTAAAGATTGGGATGAACGTACAAATCCTGCGATGTCAGTCAACGCGATTGTTGGCCGAGCTTGGGGAGCATTCTCTCAGGTGAAAGAAGCGAACATCTATACCTTTAACGTTCCTGCGATTATGGGCTTAGGTAACGCAACCGGTTTTGACGCTTACATCACCGACAATGCGAACTTAGGTCACGATAAGCTAATTCAGGCTCGTAACCAACTGTTGGGTATGGCTTCGCAAAACCCTAACCTGACAGGTGTTCGTCCAAACGGTATGGAAGATACACCACAGTTCCGTATTAACATCGACTACGAAAAAGCGATGGCGATGGGTCTGTCTGTTTCTGATATCAACAGCACACTGTCCACGGCACTGGGTTCAAGCTACGTTAACGACTTTATCGATAACGGTCGCGTGAAAAAAGTATACGTACAAGCAGATGCTGAATACCGTATGAACCCTGAAGATCTGCGCCTATGGCATGTAAAAAATAACCTAGGTGAAATGGTTCCATTTGATGCGTTTGCAACGACTGACTGGACTTACGGTTCACCGCGTCTAGAGCGTTACAACGGTGTTCCTGCGGTTAACATTCAAGGTTCGGCAGCTGCTGGTAAGAGTACTGGTGATGCAATGCAGGCGATCAGCGACATTGTAGCTCAATTGCCGCAAGGTATTGGCCTGCAGTGGACAGGTGCATCTTACCAAGAAGTACAAACTGGTTCACAAGCACCACTACTGTATGCGCTTTCTATCTTAATCGTATTCTTAAGCCTTGCTGCTCTATACGAAAGCTGGAGTGTGCCGTTCTCGGTAATCATGATAGTTCCACTAGGGGTATTTGGTGCGATTGCTGCTGCGACAATGAAGTCTCTGTCTAACGACATCTACTTCCAAGTGGGTCTGTTAACCACTATCGGTCTGTCTGCGAAGAACGCCATCCTGATTGTAGAGTTTGCCAAAGCACTTTATGACGAAGGTGAGGATCTTATCAAAGCAACAGTCGAAGCGTGTCGTATGCGTCTACGCCCAATTATGATGACGTCATTTGCCTTCATCTTGGGTGTCCTTCCACTAGCACTGAGTACAGGTGCAGGTGCCGCTAGCCGTAACGCAATTGGTTGGGGTGTTGTAGGTGGTATGTTCGCCGCAACGATACTGGCTATCTTCTTCGTTCCGGTATTCTTTGTGATTGTGATGAAGCTGTTCCGCACACAACCACATAAGATCCCAGAAGATGCATAATCTTATCTAACAATGAAAAAACCCAGTGGCATTCACTGGGTTTTTTATTCTCTTCAATAAGTAAACTTTGGATTACTTTACGCAAAGCACATTGAGAAGAGAGGTACCTTTTAAGGTATTGACCTTACCAGTGGTAAAGAAACCTTTACTGCTGTCACCCCAATAAGGCAAATAAACTGGCCACTTATCTTTTTCCATCACTTTGGAATCAAGCAACTGCTTCCATTCGGCTTCTGTGGCTAAGCGCATTTTTTGTTGCTGGCAACGTTTCTCCGCATCAGCATAATTTAGGCGATTCCACGCCAAATCATGCTCCATATAGAACTGCTCCTTTTCATCCATCACGTAAGGAACTACGTAATGAAGGCCACTCAGCGTTGCTTCACGTCGAATGGTGATACTAGGCATGTCTTTAGCCGCCTTTGGCGCAGCTTTAGTAGCGGATGGCGTTACTGCGGGTTTTGCTTTTGGCGCTGGTTTAACAACTGGCTTAGGTTTCGCGGCGACTACTTTCTTAGCAGTATTTTGGGATTTGGATGCTGGTTTTTTCTCAGTAACAACCGGAGCATCTTGCTCGCCTTTGCGTACTTCGCGAATAAATGCTTCCTTGTAAAGTTTCTCGCTTCTAACCCCAGCGAGCTCTTTTTTGGCTGTCGCATAGTCGTCGTAAGGACCTATCAGGCAGCGTAACGCTTTCCCTTCTGGCTTCATCCATACGTCTGTTGAGATGTGCTTATAAAGCACTTTAGCGCGGCTTAACGGCATTGAATCATTCAGCAAGCCACACTGAATCCAAAATAGAGAGTCTTTTCCTTTAGGTGCAGAATTCCCCCACAATCCCTTACCAATTGGGCAGTTGTTGTTTAACTGAGGAAGCTCGTTGGTTGAAGCTTGAGTTCCACCACACAAAAACTGATCAGGCTCTGCGGCCAAAAGTGGCTGAGAAGTAAAACAAAAAGGCAATCCAATCAAAAGAAGGTGAGAAAGTTTCGGCATTGCGGCCCCTTTAATATCCATACGCTCTCCGTTCAGGTGACTATGGTTACTGTCAATACTCGACCTGAGCTTGTATCTATCTAGCTATTTCTAGTTCTTTGAAAAAACATAAGCAAAAAAAGAGCCGTAAATCACTTACGGCTCTAGTTTAGGTAGATTATGTCAACAAAATCAATCGACGAGGATCACCCTTTATAGATTTTCGGGTTAAATACGTCACGCAGCCAGTCACCGAGTAGGTTAATTACCAATACTAAGGTTACAAGCAGCACACCCGGGAAGGCAGTGATCCACCAAGAGCCTGAGAAAATATAGTTGAAACCGATACTAATCAGAGCGCCAAGCGATGGTTGGTCAACTGGTAAACCTAAGCCAAGGAATGAAAGTGCCGCTTCTGACATGATGGCGTTTGCCACCTGTACCGTTGAGATAACCAGAATTGGCGACAAACAGTTAGGCAGAATGTGGCGGAACATGATACGAGGCGCTTTAAAGCCCATGACACGAGCCGCTTCCACATACTCTTTCTTCTTCTCAGCTAATACAGATGCACGGATAGTACGCGCATACTGAGGCCATTCAGCCACACCGATAATCACCACCAGCATTAACACTGCGTATTCGCTATAGAACTCGCTACCGAAACTCGCCTTGAAGATTGCCGATACAATGATCGCCACCATCATAGTCGAGAACGACAACTGAACGTCGGCAAAACGCATTAAGTAGCTATCAATACGACCACCAAAGTAACCAGAAGATAGACCAATGATAATGCCCAAGAACAGCTGTAGCGCTACCGCTAGGAAACCGATCGTCAGTGAAAGGCGTGAGCCGTAAAGCATGGTCGATAAAATATCGCGCCCTTGCTCATCAGTACCCAGTAGGAAACGCTCATCACCGCCATCCATCCAAGATGGTGGAAGTTCTGCGTCCATAATATCAATCGATGACATATCGTATGGGTCTGTCGGTGCAATAAGCGGCGCAGCCACTGAAAGCACCAAGAAAATCATACAGATGGCAAAGCTGAACATTGCCACTTTGTCACGTAAGAAGTAGTACAGAAAATCTGACTGTTTAAAACGCTCCCAGCGTGAAGGAGCTGCTGCAAATTCACTCATGATTATGCTCCTTTTCCTGTTAAGTCTACGGTTGGGTTAATCAAACCGTATAACAAATCAACCACTGTGTTGGTAACAACGAAGATTAAGCCAACGAAAATAACGTAAGCAGTAATCAAAGGTGTATCTACACGGTTAATCGCTTCAAGGAATAGGAAGCCTGTACCCGGCCACTGGAATACTGTCTCTGTCAAAATGGTATACGCCACCATAGTACCAATCTGAACACCACCCACCGTGAGCACTGGCAACATTGTGTTTTTCAGCGCATGTTGGTAGTAGATTTTCTTCAGCGGTAAACCTTTTGCAGTAGCAAACTTAATGTATTCAGAGCTCAGAACTTCGAGCATTTCAGAACGAACTAAGCGAATAAACAGTGGCAACATGATGGAAGCCAGTGAGATACAAGGCAGAATCAGGTGCAGTAGACCATCAACCGTAAAGTAGCCTGATTCCCAGCCCAACAGGTTGTAGGTTTCACCACGTCCATAAGATGGTAGCCAGCCCAATTCAATTGAGAAGATATACATCAGCATAATCGCTGTTAAGAACACCGGAATAGAGATACCGATACTACTACCGGCCATCACGATTTTCGTAAACAGACTTTTTGGTTTTATTGCCGTATAAACACCAATTGGAATAGAGCAAACAATAATGATTAATGACGCACCAAAGACGAGCTCTAGAGTAGCCACTAATTTATCAAGAATGACTTCAATAGCTGGGCGTTTAAAGAAATAAGATGTGCCTAAGTCACCCTGCACCGCAGCAGTAACAAAGCGAGAATATTTGGTAATGAAGGGATCGTTCAGACCAAGTTCATCGCGCAGCGCTTGGCGCTCAGCTTCTGAAACAGATTGGCCGACAAGCTCACGTAGCGGGTCACCCAAGTTATCTTGGATGGCAAACGCCACTAAACTGATCACAAACATCACTATCAGTGCCTGAAACAGGCGCTTGACCAGAAACGTAAACATTCCTTGCCCCTTAACTTTCCATGCAAAATTCGGAATACACACGAGGTGCGAAAATACTCAGCCTAAAAAACGACACTTTATCCGACTGAAAAAATAAACTGTCTAAGTGTTAAAACACGCCTTCGATGTCAAACACCGAAGGCGTGGTGTTACTTGTTAATGCTCAATCTTACTTCTCGTCAACCACTAGGTCGCCGAAGTAAGGGAAGTCCATTGCGTTCACGATTTCTTTCGCGTGTACGTTAGACTTAGCACCCCAAGCAAGGTTTTGCCAATGTAGAGGAACGAACGCTGCATCGTTGTACAGAGTCGCTTCTACTTTCTGTAGCATTGCTGAACGTTTAGCAGGATCTGTTTCAACGTTTGCTTCTTCAACTAGCTTGTCTACTTCTGGGTTAGAGTAGTGACCACAGTTGTACTGACCTTTACCAGTCTCTTCGTTACGAGTCATAGTCAGGAATTCAGAGAAGTTCGCTGAATCTTCTGTATCTGAGTGCCAACCGATCATCAGCATATCTGCTGCACATAGGTCGAACTCTGGCCAGTATTGAGCTTTAGGCATAGTCTTCAGATCAACTTTGATACCGATCTTAGACAGCATTGCTGAAACAGCTTGTGCTACTTTTGCATCGTTCACATAACGGTTGTTAGGAGCGATCATAGTAAGCGTGAAACCTTTCTCGTAACCCGCTTCTTTCATTAGCTCTTTTGCTTTTTTCAGGTCAAAGCGTGGAACTAGCTCAGGGTTGTAACCTGCGTAGCCTTTAGGGCTTTGTTGACCAGCTGCTGTTGCGAAGCCTTTCATGATTTTATCAACGATACCTTCGTTGTTAATCGCATGAACGATAGCTTGACGAACACGAACATCTTTCAACGCTTCGTTGCTAGATTGGTTCATTTGGAACGTGATGATACGAGTACCAGGAAGAGTGATTAGGTCAACGCCTTTCGCTTCTTCAACACGTTTGTGATCGTTTGGCGCTACAGGAGCAATCATATCTACGTCGCCAGAAAGAAGCGCAGCAACACGAGTCGCGTCTTCTTTGATTGGCACTAGAGTAAGTTTGTCTACGTTACCTTTAGACGCTTTGTCCCAGTAACCGTCAAAACGTTCAAATTCAACTTTTACGCCTTGTTCACGAGAAGTAACGATGAAAGGACCAGTACCTGATACGTGAGTAGAAGCAAAAGAGTTTCCGTGTTTCACGATTTCAGCTTTGTCTTTACCGTCTTCACCAGTACCAGAGTAGAACTTGCTGTCCATTGGGAAGATGTAAGTTGCGGTTTGAAGAACAAGCGGGTATGCACCTTTTGACACTAGGTCAAATGTGTAATCATCAACTTTAACCAATTTTTCAAACGGTTCGAAAATCGCTTTGAAATCTGGAGAAACTTGTAGGCGGTCGAATGTCCAAACAACATCGTCAGCCGTTAGTTCGTTACCAGAATGGAACTTAACACCTTTACGTAGGTGGAAACGTACCGTTTTATCATCAATACGCTCCCATTTTTCCGCTAGGCGAGCTTCAAAATCCAAATCTTGCGTGTAACGAACTAGTGGATCAAATACCATATGAGACATCTGAAGCGTACCACCTGAAAGTTGCTCATGTGGATCAAGAGACACTGGGTCTGCGTCGTACGCTACTTTGATGTCTGCTGCGCTAGCTGCAAAGCTTAAACCAGCGGCCATTAAAGCTAATGCTAATTTGCTTTTCATGGTTTTCATTGCATAACTCCTTATGCGGGAATCCAAATCCCTAGTTGTTGTATTTGCTTCTGCTTAAAATGCCAAACAAGAACGTTTGGTAATGGTTACGGCTTTAGGCCGTTTCTACTTCTTCTCTTAACCCTGTGAATTCAGGCATCAAAGAAATCAGTTGTTTACTGTACTCGTGCTGAGGAGAGTTGAAAAGCTGCTCCGTTGGCGCAACTTCCAGTAAAGTCCCCATTTTCATCACACCTACGCGATCACACATTTGGCGAATCACAGGTAAATCGTGACTGATAAACAGCATGGTTAGGTTCAGTTCATCTTGAAGATCTTTAAGAAGGTTCAAAATCTGAGCCTGTACAGATACATCCAGAGCGGATGTCGGTTCATCACAAATCAGTAAGCGCGGGCGCGTTGCTAACGCACGAGCGATAGAAATACGTTGGCGTTGACCACCTGAAAACTCGTGCGGATATTTCACGCCAGCCATTTTGCCAAGGCCTACGTGCTCTAATAAATCGTTTACGATTTGACGCGTTTCCGCTTCACCACTGGTTAGCTTATGGAAACGAATAGGCTCCGCAACGATATCGAAAATCTTCATACGCGGGTTCATCGACGTATAAGGGTTTTGGAATACCATCTGCATTTGACGACGCATAGGGCGACGCTCTTTTTCAGATTTCAGAGCCGTTAAATCAATGCCTTCAAATGTCACGCGACCATCATTTGGCTGGTAAAGACCCGCGATAACACGCGCAATAGTCGATTTACCTGAACCCGATTCGCCAACCAGACCAAAGGTTTCGCCTTCAAACACTTCAAAACTCACATCGTTTGAAGCTTGCACATATTCACGACGGCTTTCGAATAAGGAATCTTTAGTCACAAAACGCAAGTTTACGTTTTCTACTTTCAGTAACGGGCCTGTGTACGCTCTGTTGTCCTGACTCTTACCTAACCAGTGATTTTTAATATCAATCGATTTTGTCTCTTCCGCTTGTTCGATGTAAGTCACCAGCGGGAAACGATCAAGCTTCTTGTCAGAACGTGGTACAGCTGAAATCAGGCTGCGCGTGTATTTGTGATCAGGGTTACCCAGCACTTTTGCTGTTGGGCCAAATTCAACCAGATCACCTCGATACATAACCGCGACGCGATCAGTAACGTTCGACACAACACCCATATCGTGCGTAACCAACATACAACCTACGTTGTTCTTGATACACAACTCACGAATCAGACTTAGGATTTGGTCCTGAATAGAAACATCCAGCGCCGTTGTTGGTTCATCCGCAATAATCAGATCAGGTTCACCAGCAAGAGCGATAGCAATAACCACACGCTGACGCATACCACCAGAGAACTGGTGAGGGTATTGCTTTAGACGGTTCTCAGGCTGAGGAATACCCACTTGCTTCATTAAGGAAAGCGCTCGTTGATAGGCCTCTTCTTCAGAAACCTTCATATTGGCATGAATGGTTTCTGTTAATTGGTGCTCAACGGTAAATAGCGGGTTCAAAGACGTCATCGGGTCTTGGAAAATAAAGCCAATTTTAGAACCACGCACTTTGCGCATTTTCTCAGGCGATAAACCGGAGATTTTTTCGCCGTCTAGGAAAACTTCACCACCAGCAATCGTGCCTGGAGGACTAAGCAAATCAATAACAGCATTACCAACGGTAGACTTACCCGCACCAGATTCGCCAACCACACCGACGATCTCACCGCGCTCAATGTTGAACGAAAGTGATTTTACTGCCGCATGCACACCGTGACGCGAAGGATATTCAATACGAAGGTTTTTTACTTCTAAAAGTGACATTTACACCAGACCTCTACTGCTCGGCAGTTTTCTGCCCTGTCTGCGTCTCATACCTCGGTGAAAAATACGAGTAATATGAGTACAAGTGAATCCATTCTTGTCAGTACAAAATTCTGACAATTTACAAGCCCATCAATTTGGCAAATATTTCACAGAAAAGCAACAAAGATAGGATAAAAAGTCGATAAAAAACGAATTCAAAGCACTATTATCGAATTTGTATGCACCATAAATGCACATAACAATGGTTTGACCATTCATCTAGCACGTAAAAATACACAGAACAACTCAGCCTTAAACACTGTAAAGCCACAAAATAACCATACAATCTAAAATTGAATCAGTGAATAATAAATCAAATTTAAGCAATGAAATTTTATTAACAAAATAGAAACAAAAATAGAATTCAAAGCGAAAGCTAAAATTAATGACCAAATTAAAATCAAACAGCAGTCATAAAATCGAAACATAGATCACATAAGCAGGTGTTTATTCCAAGCCGTTTCATTCACATAAACTGCAAATTTAGTCACTTTAAAATTCAGAAATCCATTTTTGTACAAAATACACGCACTTATACTTTAGATGATTTTTACTCAACGCAAGAAATGACCCAGAATAATTTGAAATACATCCCAGCGTTGAGCATATGAAATTACAAAAACATCATTAAAGCATCCACTTCATCGTCATTCTGCTTCAAGACGACAAAAGCCCCAGTCTTTCGACTGAGGCTTCATTATGGTTGTCGATGAAGAGCCAGATCCCGCACATCAGGCGAACCCCGCTCTGTTCGAAGACCTAAAATCTGGATGTAAAAAAGCCCCAGTCTTTCGACTGAGGCTTCATTATGGTTGTCGATGAAGAGCCAGATCCCGCACATCAGGCGAACCCCGCTCTGCTCGAAAACCTAAACTCTGGATGTAAAAAATCCCCGTCATTTCTGACGAGACTTTATGTAGGGGTCGGTGAAGAGCCAGATCCTGAACATCAGGCGAACCCCACTCTGTTCGAAAAACTAAACTCTAGATGTAAAAAAGCCCCATCATTTCTAACGAGACTTTATATAGTGGTTGGTGAAGAGCCAGATCCTGAACATCAGGCGAACCCCGCTCTGTTCGAAAACCTAAACTTTGGATGTAAAAAAGCCCCAGTCTTTCGACTGAGGCTTCGTTGTAGTGGTCGGTGAAGAGGGATTCGAACCCCCGACCCTCTGGTCCCAAACCAGATGCGCTACCAAGCTGCGCTATTCACCGACGAGTGTTTTATCTCGAAATTCATCAAGAAAGGGAACCGAAGTTACCAGAATAATGGGGTGGCCAACGAGGCTTGAACTCGCGACAACCGGAATCACAATCCGGGACTCTACCAACTGAGCTATGGCCACCAAAATTAGTGGTCGGTGAAGAGGGATTCGAACCCCCGACCCTCTGGTCCCAAACCAGATGCGCTACCAAGCTGCGCTATTCACCGACGAGTGTTTTATCTCGAAATTCATCAAGAAAGGGAACCGAAGTTACCAGAATAATGGGGTGGCCAACGAGGCTTGAACTCGCGACAACCGGAATCACAATCCGGGACTCTACCAACTGAGCTATGGCCACCACTGTATTTGCCAATTCGCTTACAATCCCGTAAGCATCCGGATGGCGCGCCCGAAAGGATTCGAACCTTCGACCTTTGGCTCCGGAGGCCAACGCTCTATCCAGCTGAGCTACGGGCGCATGCCCTATCGGCGGAGTGGAATAATACGTAGTTCACACTATGTCGTCTAGTATTTTTTCAACTTTTTTTGCCGTTTGATGGCTTTTTCGTCACATCCTTGTAGCTATTACCACAATAAGGATGTGACTAAGACCTTGAAGATCGCAACTTGTTGTTTATTGCAACAACTTATCGGGATATAATCACTCACTGTTTACATTGATTTAACAGCAAAGTTAACTTAACACACAAACTATGTTGCTTAAAATCACCCCTACTCTAAATATAAATAGGTAAGCAGCACTTACCTTCGGAATGTAAAGTGAGTTTATAGGATATGTCTCGATCACTCTTTAGCGTATTGTTCGCTGCTCTAACTTTTTCTACTGCAGCCCTAGCAACTAGCCAAGCTGATTATGATGCTATTGCTGAACGTATTAAACCCGTTGGTGATGTTTACCTAGCTGGTAGTGAACCTGTTTCTGCAGAACCTGCAGGCCCTCGTGATGGTGCGAAAGTCTACGGTACTTTCTGTATCGCTTGTCACGCCTCTGGAGTAAGCGGTGCGCCAATCAAAGGTAACGCTGACCAATGGGCACCTCGTATTGCTCAAGGCATCGATGTATTGAAAACCCATGCGATTAACGGTTTAAACATGATGCCACCTAAAGGTACATGTATGGACTGTTCTGACGATGAAATCGTTGCAGCAATCGAGCACATGATTGAAGGTTTGTAATTTCTTTCTATATCAGACGCTTTCTATGTAAAAAGGCTTGGTTTATACCAAGCCCTTTTTATTTCAGTCTCTATCGAGCACGCTATTTTTTGAACATTGCACGCAAGTTGGCAATGTGAGCCTGCCCTTTCGCCATACGCTCTTCTGCTGTTTGCGGTTGTTTCTGGCTTTCCCATTCCACATCATCAAACGGAAGTTCGTCTAAGAAGCGGCTTTGTGTCGGCTTTATCAGTTCACCGAACTGGCGACGCTCTTTACACATAATAAAAGTCAGTTCCCGCTGCGCACGAGTGATACCCACATACATTAAGCGACGCTCTTCTTCTACATTGTCTTCATCAATACTGGTTTGATGGGGCAGAATACCTTCCTCAGCACCAAGCAAGTAAACGTATGGAAACTCAAGACCTTTAGACGCATGCAAAGTCATTAGCTGAACAGCATCACTGTCATCACTGTCTTCGCCGCGTTCCATCATGTCACGTAGGGTCAATCGCTGAACCACCTCTTTGAGAGTTTTCTCTTCTTTATCTGGATTATCACCTTCTAAGTCAGCAACTATCCAAGAGTAAAGATCAGAGACGTTCTTCATGCGCATCTCTGCTGCTTTAGGGCTTGATGAGGTTTCATACAACCAGTCTTCGTAGTTGATATCGCGAACCAGTGAACGTACTGCTTCAACCGTATTACCACGTTCCGCATTATCAGCGATCGCGACCAACCACTGAGTAAAACGCTGTAAGTTCTCCAGACCTCTTCCCGATAAGTGCTGTTCTAAACCCAGTTCAAAGCTCGCTTCAAACAAGCTTTTTCCTCGCATATTGGCATAGCTGCCCAGCTTTTCCAGTGTGACAGGGCCTATCTCTCTGCGAGGTGTATTGACGATGCGTAAGAACGCATTGTCATCATCTGGATTCACCAACACTCGCAGATAAGCCATGATGTCTTTGATTTCAGCTCGAGCGAAAAACGACGTGCCACCGGAGATTTTGTACGGAACCCGGTTTTGCGTCAGATACTTTTCTATCAATCGTGACTGATGGTTCCCGCGATACAAAATTGAATAATCTCTGTATTCGGTTCTATTAAGAAACTTATGAGCAATGATTTCTGCCGTTACACGTTCAGCTTCATGTTCATCATTTTTCGCTAAAATGACTTTGAGTTTTTCCCCATCAGGGATCTCAGAGAACAGCGATTTTTCATACACGTGCGGGTTGTTGGCAATCAAGATGTTAGCTGCGCGAAGAATACGGCTGGTTGAGCGGTAGTTCTGCTCCAACTTAATCAGTTTTAAGTTAGGAAAATCTTGACCAAGCAACACCAAGTTCTGTGGTTTCGCCCCACGCCATGAATAGATGGACTGATCATCGTCGCCAACGACGGTGAGACGGGCGCGTTCACCCACCAGCAGTTTGACCAGTTCATACTGACTGGAGTTGGTATCTTGGTATTCATCAACCAGCAGATAGCGAATACGATTTTGCCAGCGCTGGCGAACTTCTTCATTGCCACGCAATAGCAGCACAGGCATGAGAATCAAATCATCAAAATCCAATGCGTTATAAGCGCGCATCTGGGTTTGATACATTTCAAAACAGAAAGCAAACAGCTGCATCTGTTCGCCTTGAGCACTTGCTTTGGCATGCTCAGGCGTGATCATGTCATTTTTCCAATTGGAGATGGTACTCATCAACTGGCGCAGCAAGTCTTTGTCACCATCGAGCTGCTTTTCCGTTAACTCTTTTAGCAACGCTAGCTGATCTTGGTCGTCAAACAGAGAGAAACCCGCTTTTAAACCGAGGTGCTTAAACTCACGACGAATGATATTCAAACCTAAGGTATGGAAGGTTGAAACCATCAAACCTCTGGATTCTTGGCGTCCTAAAGTCTGCCCGACACGCTCTTTCATTTCACGCGCCGCTTTATTAGTAAAGGTCACCGCTGCAATATTGCGCGCTTTATAACCACATTGCTGAACTAAATAGGCTATTTTATTAGTGATTACACGTGTTTTACCTGAACCCGCACCTGCTAAAACCAAGCATGGGCCAGATACATACTTTACGGCTTCGTCTTGTCTAGGGTTCAGCTTCATAGTGTTCTCGAGTCGATAAATAAAGGCCGCTTATGATAGTCTGCATAAGCGATCAATTCCAACTAAGTTAAAAGTGTAACTATTTGTCATTTTATTGTACAAGTGTATTGCAAAATGAATACTTCGTTGCGCATAATACCGCCACATTATGAATTTACCTTTCCCGAGCAGAACCCTCTTCTCGGGTTTACTCGTTAGCAAACGTGTTTAATGGATTGATTTAAAAGCAACTGAATATTAATCCGACACGAACTTGGAGCTCTGAGCCGAATGAAAAAGTGGACCTTTTTTATGTTACTGATTGCTGTGCTACTTTTTGGCAGCGTGATTGGTTTCAATTTATTCAAGCAACAGAAAATCGCCGAGTACATGGCAAACCGTCCTGAACCAGAGTTTCCTGTTACCGTCACAGAAGTAACAGCTAATGACTGGACGCCAGTGATTGAAGCTATCGGTTTTATTGAACCAAACCAAGGTGTTACTTTAACTACTGAGACCAGCGGTGTGATCGACAAGATAATGTTTGAATCAGGCGCTCAAGTCTCGACAGATCAACCATTGGTATTGCTAGATTCACAAGTGGAAATCGCCAACCTGAAAAGTACTCAGGCACGCCTTCCTGCGGCTGAAGCAAAATATAAGCGCTACAAAGGCTTGTATACCAAAGGCTCGATTTCAAAAGAGTCTTACGATGATGCAGAAGCAAGCTACTTGTCTCTGTCTGCGGATATTGAAAGCCTCAAAGCAGCGATTGCACGTCGTGAAATCAAAGCACCGTTTGCTGGTGTAGTCGGTATTCGTAATGTTTACTTAGGCCAATATCTTCAACCGGGCACAGACATTGTGCGCCTTGAGGATACCAGCATTATGCGTTTACGCTTTACCGTTTCACAGACCGACATTTCCCGAATTTCTCTAGGACAAGAGGTCGATATTTTTGTCGATTCATATCCGGAAAAATCTTTTACTGGCTCAATTACAGCTATTGAACCTGCTGTCAGCGTGCAAAGTGGCCTGATTCAAGTTCAAGCGGATATCCCAAACAACGATGGTCTTCTTCGTAGCGGTATGTTTGCTCGCGCTAACATTATTTTGCCTAAGTTAGTTGACCAAGTGATCGTTCCTCAAACAGCGATAACCTTTACTCTCTATGGTGATAGTGTCTATGTGATGAAAAAGGTCGATGGTGCTGATCGCGTAGAGCAACGTGTGGTAAAAGTTGGCGAGCGTAAAGGTGCAGATGCTCATGTCCTTGATGGCTTAGAGATTGGTGATGTGGTGATCACGTCAGGTCAAGTTCGTCTAAGCAACAACTCAAAAGTTCGTGTAGTAGAAAGCAGTGCGACTACTCCACCAGCTCAAACACCGATGCTGTAATTGGAGGACTCATGCGCTTTACTGATGTTTTTATAAAACGTCCAGTTCTCGCGATATCCATCAGCTTTTTGATTGCACTGCTTGGTCTGCAAGCAATGTTCAAAATGCAGGTCAGTGAATATCCGGAAATGACGAATACAGTAGTAACGGTTTCAACTAGTTACTACGGGGCAAGTGCGGACTTAATCCAAGGCTTTATTACCCAGCCTTTGGAGCAAGCCATCGCTCAGGCCGACAACATTGACTATATGACATCGTCATCCGTACTAGGTAAATCCACCATTACGGTAATGATGAAACTTAATACTGACCCGAATGCTGCTCTATCGGATATATTAGCGAAAACAAACTCTGTGCGTTCGCAGCTACCGAAAGAAGCAGAAGACCCGTCAGTCACCATGTCGACAGGTTCAACGACTGCTGTTCTGTATATCGGTTTCACCAGTGACGAATTGGCGTCCAGTCAGATCACTGACTATCTGGAACGTGTAATCAACCCGCAGCTATTTACGGTAAACGGCGTATCCAAAGTCGACTTATATGGCGGTATGAAGTACGCGCTACGCGTTTGGCTTGATCCAGCAAAAATGGCGGCACTTAACCTAACCGCTAGCGATGTTATGGGTGTATTGAATGCCAATAACTACCAATCGGCAACCGGTCAAGCAACGGGTGAGTTCGTCCTTTATAACGGTAGTGCAGATACACAAGTATCGAATGTCGATGAACTTAAAAACCTAGTTGTTAAAACGGGCGAAGGTTCTGTCATCCGTTTGAGCGATGTGGCTAAAGTCTCTTTGGAAAAAAGTCATGATGTTTATCGTGCAAGTGCTAATGGACGCGAAGCGGTTGTTGCTGCAATTAACGCAGCACCAAGCGCGAACCCAATTAACATTGCTGCCGATGTACTCGGCCTTTTACCTCAGCTAAAGAGTAACTTGCCTAGCAACATTGAAATGAATGTGATGTATGACTCTACCATCGCGATTAACGAGTCGATTCAAGAGGTAATTAAAACCATCTTAGAAGCGGCCTTGATTGTATTGATCGTCATTACATTGTTCCTTGGCTCATTCCGTGCGGTACTGATTCCAATTGTAACGATCCCGCTGTCACTGATCGGTGTTGCGATGGTAATGCAATCAATGGGCTTCTCATGGAACCTGATGACCTTGCTGGCAATGGTACTGGCCATCGGTCTGGTTGTAGATGATGCGATTGTTGTGTTGGAAAACGTTGACCGTCACATCAAGCTAGGCGAGACACCATTCCGTGCTGCGATTATTGGTACACGAGAAATCGCCGTGCCTGTTATCGCAATGACGTTAACCCTAGGCGCGGTATACGCTCCGATCGCCATGATGGGCGGAATCACAGGTTCTTTGTTTAAAGAGTTTGCTTTGACGCTTGCGGGTGCGGTGTTTGTTTCAGGTGTAGTCGCCTTAACACTGTCGCCAATGATGTGTTCAAAAATGCTTAAGGCAAATGAAGAGCCAAGCAAGTTTGAGAAAAAGGTTCACCATATCCTAGATGGGATGACGGAGAGATACGCTCGAATGCTGGATGCTGTGATGCAACGTCGTCCAGTTATCATTGCGTTTGCTTTCATCGTGTTTGCAAGCTTACCAATGCTGTTTAAGTTTATCCCAAGTGAACTTGCACCATCTGAAGATAAAGGTGTTGTGGTGCTGATGGGTACCGGACCTTCAAATGCGAACTTGGACTACCTGCAAAATACAATGAATGACGTGAACAAGATTCTGTCAGAGCAAAAAGAAGTTCAATTTGCTCAGGTGTTTACGGGGGTTCCAAACTCAAACCAAGCGTTTGGTATCGCATCTATGGTGCCTTGGAGCGAGCGAGAAGCAAGCCAAGCTGAAGTGACCAACCGCGTGGGTTCGTTAATCCAAAACATTCCGGGTATGGCTGTGACTGCATTCCAAATGCCTGAACTTCCGGGTGCAGGTTCTGGCCTACCGATCCAGTTTGTTTTGACTACACCAAGCAGCTTCGAAAGTCTGTTTACCATCGCTACTGAAATATTGACCGACGTTAAGTTGAGCCCACTGTTTGTTTATTCGGATTTGGATCTGAATTACGACTCAGCAACGATGAAAATCAATATTGATAAAGATAAAGCCGGTGCTTATGGCGTAACCATGCAAGATATTGGTATCACACTTGGCACCATGATGGCAGACGGTTACGTAAACCGAATTGACCTCGATGGCCGTTCTTATGAAGTGATCCCGCAAGTGGAACGCAAATACCGCCTGAACCCTGAGTCCATGAAGAACTACTTTGTTCGCGCGGTTGATGGTAAAGCTGTACCACTGGGTAGCTTAATCAGTATTGATGTAGTCGCAGAACCTCGTTCACTGCCACACTTCAACCAGTTAAACTCCGCCACTATTGGCGCAGTGCCATCACCAGGTACGGCAATGGGTGACGCAATTAACTGGTTTGAAAATGTTGCAGAAACGAAGCTTCCTAGCGGATATAACCATGACTACATGGGCGAGGCTCGTCAGTACGTCACCGAAGGTAATGCTCTTTACGCTACATTCGCTCTAGCTCTGGCTATCATCTTCCTGGTTCTCGCTATTCAGTTTGAATCATTGAAAGATCCACTGGTCATCATGGTGTCCGTACCGTTGGCAATTTGTGGTGCGCTGATTACGTTGGCTTGGGGTGCGTCAACCATGAATATCTACTCGCAGGTAGGTTTGATTACTCTGGTTGGCCTGATCACCAAACACGGTATTTTGATTTGTGAAGTGGCAAAAGAAGAGCAGCTGCATAATAAGAAATCTCGTATTGAAGCGGTTACTGAAGCGGCGAAAGTTCGTCTTCGTCCAATTCTGATGACAACCGCTGCGATGATTGCAGGCTTGATCCCACTGATGTACGCAACAGGTGCAGGTGCAGCTCAACGCTTCAGTATCGGTGTTGTTATCGTTGCTGGTCTTTCTATTGGTACGCTATTCACACTGTTCGTGTTACCTGTGATCTATAGCTACCTAGCAGAAAAACACAAACCACTACCAGTGTTTGTCGAAGCGAAAGAACTCGAAGCTCTGGCGCGTTTTGACAAAGAGCAGCAAGCGAGTCATGAATAACTTCATGTTCTCATAATCACAAAAGGTCACATCTGTGGCCTTTTTTATTGCAGCAATTAACGACTTTCTGGTGCGAATTGAATAGAATGTTCACCAGAAAGATAGGAGAGAAACCCGATGTTTGACCCAAAGAAACTCGAGCAAATTGCTAAGCAAATTCACGAATCAATGCCTCAACCGGTCAAAGAGCTGGGTGCGGATGTGGAACAGAAAGTTCGCCAAGTAATTCAAGGCCAGCTTAACAAACTGGATGTAGTGAGCCGTGAAGAGTTTGATGTACAAACTCAAGTGCTGCTTCGCACTCGTCAGAAGCTGACGGAGATGGAACAAAAGCTAGCAGAGCTGGAAAGCAAATTGGCTGATAAATAATTCCATTCGTCGGTAATTCGATAAATAGAATTTGAAAAATAGTAAAAGGGCTGAATCTCACGACTCAGCCCTTTTTGTTCTTGTTGTGTTTGCTTTTATATTTATTGCGCTAACGCTATGCCAGCCTTTGAATTTTTAGTGTTTGGCTGGCATTTATTTTCTATTAGTCACCAACCGCGATGCGCTTCATGTCTTTCATGTAGCCACGTAGCTCTTCACCGATGTATTCCACTGGGTGGTTACGGATGATGCTGTTCACTTCAATAAGTTTCGCGTTATCTACTTGGTTAGACGTTTCGCCTAAACCTTTACCGATTACGTCAGTACCTACGTTTGGCATGAACTTCTCACGCAGTAGAGGCGTTGCAACGTTAGCGAATAGGTAGTTACCGTATTCCGCAGTATCAGAGATAACCACGTTCATTTCATACAGACGCTTACGAGCAACCGTGTTTGCAATCAGTGGAAGCTCATGTAGTGATTCGTAGTAAGCAGACTCATCGATAATGCCTGATGCAGTCATTGCTTCGAATGCCAATTCAACCCCAGCACGAACCATTGCAATCATTAGAATGCCGTTGTCAAAGAACTCTTGCTCGCTGATCTTAACGCTTGATTCTGGGTAGTTTTCGAATGCAGTTTCTGCAGTCTCTGCACGCCAGCCAAGAAGGTTCGCATCGTCATTTGCCCAGTCAGCCATCATAGTGCTAGAGAAGTGACCAGAGATAATGTCATCCATGTGTTTGTTGTACAGTGGACGCATTAGCTCTTTTAGTTCTTCAGAAAGCTCGAATGCTTTGATTTTCGCAGGGTTAGACAGACGGTCCATCATGTGAGTGATGCCACCGAACTTCAATGCTTCTGTAATGGTTTCCCAACCGTATTGAAGTAGACGACCTGCGTAGCCTGCATCGATACCTTCAGCAACCATTTTCTCGTAACAAACGATAGAACCCGCTTGCAACATACCACACAGGATAGTTTGCTCACCCATTAAGTCAGATTTTACTTCTGCTACAAATGAAGACTCTAGACAGCCAGCACGGTGACCACCAGTAGCTGCAGCCCAAGCTTTAGCGATATCCCAACCTTCACCTTTAGGATCATTTTCTGGGTGCACAGCGATCAGAGTAGGAACACCGAAACCACGTTTGTATTCTTCACGTACTTCAGTACCCGGACACTTAGGCGCAACCATTACAACAGTAATGTCTTTACGAATTTGCATGCCTTCTTCAACGATGTTGAAGCCGTGTGAGTAACCTAGTGCAGCGCCTTCTTTCATTAGAGGCATTACGGTTTGAACAACGTTTGTGTGTTGTTTATCAGGAGTTAGGTTTACTACTAGGTCTGCTTGAGGAATAAGATCTTCGTAGCTGCCTACGTTGAAACCGTTGTCTTTTGCATTTTTGTAAGACTGACGTTTTTCGTCAATTGCTGCCTGGCGAAGTGCGTAAGAAACATCTAGACCTGAATCACGCATGTTCAGACCTTGGTTAAGACCTTGAGCACCACAACCTACGATAACCACTTTCTTACCTTTCAGGTAATCAGCTTCTGTCGCGAACTCTTCACGATCCATGAAACGACAGCGGCCTAGTTGGTCCAATTGTTCACGTAGATTTAGGGTATTGAAATAGTTAGCCATTGTGGTGCTCCTGTAATTATCTTTCCGTAGGGTCGGTGGCTCTGCACCGAATGAGTTCATACTAAAGCAGACATTTAATTGCTGAAAGTGATATATTCACAATTAGTCATTGCAATAAATGCAACATGGAAAGATTCATGAATATCAAAACCATCAAATTGTTTCTCAATATCTGCGACAGCAAGAATTTCAGCAAGTCGGCCACATCCATGCATGTCAGCCCTTCCGCTTTAAGCCGTCAAATACAGAAGTTGGAAGATGAGATTGGGCACCCGCTGTTTATTCGCGATAACCGCAGTGTAGAGCTGACTCCCGCGGGGGAAAAGTTATTACCCGTTGCCATAAAAATGGTTCACGACTGGACGCAATTTCAGTCTCAAATCAATGCACAAGATCATGAACTCAAAGGTGAAATTCGCCTCTTTTGTTCAGTAACCGCAAGCTACAGTCATCTTCCGCAGCTACTGAGTTCATTCAGACTTAAGCATCCATTCATCGAATTTAAGTTGCTTACCGGTGATCCTGCTCAGGCAATCGATAAGATTTTAAATGATGAAGCGGATATCGCGATTTCCGCCATGCCTGAGAGCTTACCGTCCAAAGTGGAGTTCACCACCATCAGTGAAATACCACTTTCCGTGATTGCGCCGATAGGAATTAGCAGTTGGGTTGAAGAGCTGCATAAAGAAAAACCTGACTGGAACCAGATTCCCTTTATTGTTCCCGAATCAGGAACCGCCCGCGATCGTGCCAATACTTGGTTTAAGAAAATGAAAATCAAACCTAGCATCTATGCACAGATTGCTGGCCATGAAGCGATCGTCAGTATGGTAGCACTCGGCTGTGGTGTAGGAATCGCACCCGACGTTGTCATTAACAACAGCCCTGTGCGAGACAGTATTCAGCGCCTGTCCTACTCTCCGATTAAACCCTTTCAACTCGGGGTTTGTTGCCGACGCTCACAGTTGGATAATCCATTGGTGAGAGCATTATGGGAGCTGGCAGAAGGGACATTTATTTCTCAGTAAAGGCACGCTCTAAACGTAGAGCTGCCGATATTAAAACGGGTAAATTCGCACACCAAAGTTAACACTGTTTCATTAACTATCTTTAATCTTTCCAAAAGGTCTGCTCAATATAGGTTCACATACAATCTGCCCGACAACCTATATACAAAGCTGCAATGTTTAACGATTTACCCCCTAAATCGTATTGGCTCGCATTAGTCACGCGAGCCTACTTTTTTCATTCCCTTCCTACTTGCTTTCACCGGTAAAGTACCAATCAAAAAGGACATCCTATGAAAATACTCATCATTGAAGATGACAGCACAACCCGAGAGTTTGTCAGTAAAGGGCTAACGGAACACGGCTATATTGTTGACCAAGCAGAAGATGGTAAGAAAGGGCTGATGATGGCGCTAAGTTCTGAATACCAACTGATCATTCTAGACAGAATGTTGCCCTACCTTGATGGAATGAAAGTGCTGGCCGCGATTAAAGCCGCTGAAGAGCAGCTTCCTGTACTGATATTAAGTGCAATGGATAGCGTCAATGACCGCGTCGATGGTTTGCAAGCGGGTAGCGACGACTACTTGATTAAACCGTTCGCATTGGCAGAGCTTATTGCAAGAGTCAACATCATTATCAACCGCGCTCATAGACCCCAAACGACTAAACACGTTCTTAATTACCACTGTTTACAAGTCGATCTCAAAGCACACAAAGTGACCTGCAATCAGCAGGAAATCATTCTTCAGCCGAAAGAGTTCCAACTTATTCAATACTTTGTAGAACATAGTGAGCAAGTGGTATCGCGCATGCGTCTGTTCGAAAATATCTGGAGCTATCATTTTGATCCTAGAACCAACGTCATTGATGTGCATGTAGCAAACCTACGCCGCAAGCTGGAAGATGCCGGATGTTCAGGGCTGTTACATACAGTGAGAGGTGTCGGGTATGTCCTTCGTCGATGACTATGCATTAACCCGTTCATCCGTATTTAAAACATTGGTAAGTCTGTTTTTACTCGTGACTCTCATCAACATCATAGTGATACACCAAGTCTACAGAGATTCAGATAATTTCCACCGCCAACAACTCGCCAGACAACTCAATGAAGAGATTTTGGAGTTCAACTTTGCAGCACAGCAGAGCACGGAAGATGTAAGACAACTTTTAGAAACCAAGCGATCCGCCACAACCCCTTTCTACTACAACCTGATTGAAACTGACGAAACCGACTTGCCACACTCTTACTACCCAATCGATTTGCAAAGAAACAGGCATAACATTCTGGTCGGTAACAACCTCAAGCTGGAGATCGGTGTGAATAAAACCGCTGTTGAAGAATATCGAAAATCCCTCATTCCGATTGTCTTCTCTGGGATCATTCTTCCTGTTGCCGTCATGATTATATCTGCACTGTTTTTCACTGTACTTATTCTCAAGCGGTTGGAAAAAGTAAATCACGCTATGAATCGCGTCCTGTGCGGAGAGCATAATGTCAAAATAGCGGTTTCTCGGCAGGATGATGAGTTTGATATTTTAGCCATTCACCTCAACTTCATGATTGAACAAATGGCCAAGAACGAGTCTAGCCTTAAATCTCTGACCACAGGTTTAGCTCACGATATGAGAACGCCGATGGCGAGGCTTAAACTGCGTCTCGAAGACATTCTAGACCAAGACAAGCTATCGCTCTCTCAAAGAGCGAGTATTTCCGCTTGCTATGATGAGTTGGAACTCATCCTGTCACTGTTCAATAGCATGCTTGAAATTGCCAAACTGAACAGCGGCCAAATCAATATCAGTAAAGAGTCCATCGATTTAGGCAAAGTAACCCAAGACGCCATAGAGTTCATTGCCCCAGTAGCTGAAGCAAAACAGCAACGCTTAACCTTCAGGCAAGACACCCTTTGCGAGGTTACCGGGGATCGCTCGCTGCTGTTTAGAGCCGTATTTAACCTGCTGGAAAATGCAGTGAAATACACCCCAAGCGGTGGATCGATTGATATCATTGCTGACTGCTATGGTGTTGTCATCGCCGATACTGGCATTGGTATTTCTGACTACGACAAAATGTATGTTTGCCGCCCTATGTATCGGGCTGACCAAAGCCGTTCTGAAGCAGGCAATGGCCTAGGGTTATCTCTGGTTGATGCGGTCGTTAATCTGCATAACGCACACCTGTTCTTGCGTGACAACAATCCGGGTCTACGTGCACGGCTCTATTTTGATAATTAATCGACATAAAAAAGGCTAAGTCACCGCTTAGCCTTTATCTTCATTTGATATCCAGTTAAGCAGAGAAGCTAGGAACAACAACATCCGATAAATCTCGTGTCTCTGGAATAAGCTTCATCGAGTGAGCCACTTCTTCGGCTTCTGTCCCAATAATTACCTGCAAGTTATTCGCACCTATCTTCACTACGCCCATCGCCCCTATGGCTTTAAGCGTACGCTCATCAACAATGGAAATGTCTTTCAACGTTAATCGAAGGCGCGTAATACATGAATCGATAGAAGTAAGATTACTATGGCCTCCCAACGCTTTCAGATACTGAGCAGCTTTCTCATTGGTTGTCGTTTCGTTCTCTTCAGCAACCTCTGCATCTTCGCGTCCCGGTGTTTTCAAATCAAACTTAACGATAGCGAATCGGAACACACTGTAGTAGATCACCGCGAAGGCAAACCCTTGTAGGATCAACATGTACGGTTTGATTGCGAGAGGCAAATTGAAAGACAGAATGAAGTCGATTAAACCACCGCTGAAAGTGAAACCCGCAAACCACTGCATACTCGCGGCAATATAAAGGGATAGTGCGGCAAGTAAAGCATGAACAACATATAAAGCTGGCGCCACAAACATAAATGCAAACTCAATAGGTTCAGTAACACCGGTTAATATTGCGGTCAGAGCTGACGCCCCAAGAATGCCGCCAACTCTTTTCTTGTTCTCAGGCTTAGCACAGTGATACATAGCCAAACATGCAGCAGGTAAACCATATCCCATAAATGGGAAGAAGCCTGCTTGATACATACCTGTGACGCCTAATTCGCCAGTCCCAGACCAGAACTTAGAAATGTCGTTAATACCGACAAGGTCAAAGATGAACACCTGATTCAGGGCATGATGTAAACCAACGGGAATAAGAAGACGGTTGAAGAAACCGTATATGCCAGCGCCAGCTGCGCCCATTTCAGAAATCGAAACGCCAAAATTAACTAAGGAGCCATAAACTGCAGGCCATACGTAAACCATCACAACACTGATCAGAATAGAAGCCAGCGAAGTCACTATGGGCACGAAACGTTTACCGCCAAAGAAACCTAATGCAGCAGGCAGTTTGATAGTGTGAAAACGGTTATAAAGAGTGGCAGCCACTATCCCCATCATGATACCGGTAAATGCACTAACAGCAGCCGCGGACGCAATCAGTTCCGAAGAACTCATATCAGCGACAGGCACTCCGGTGATCTGAGAAATCACGGCGGTATTTCCGACAATCATCTCGACAATTAGCAGACCAAGTAAGCCAGATAGAGCGGCTGCACCGTTATTATCTTTCGCTAATCCATAAGCAACACCAACCGCAAACAACCAAGCCTGGTTATCCATAATCCCTTTACCACCGTAGACCAGCACAGCAGCTAATGGGTTATTCGCCCCCCATCCTGATGGGTCTAAAGCGTAGCCAAGGCCAAGCATCAAACCACCGGCAGGTAGCACGGCAATAGGCACCATCAGTGCTTTACCGATTTTTTGTAAGTATCCTAAAATGTTCACGTTTTATCCTCTTGCGTTTAATTGTTAAGAGAGGATACGAGCAGGATGATTAAGCGGTGGTTGTGCGTAGATTAAGTTTTATTAATCTTTTCACGATGATTTTAGAAAGGTACAGATAGCAAAAAGCCCGCTATTTCTAGCGGGCTTTGCAATGTGGCGGAGAGATAGGGATTTGAACCCTAGGTACGCTATTAACGTACGCCGGTTTTCAAGACCGGTGCTTTCAACCACTCAGCCATCTCTCCACAATTTTTTACTAAAAATAAGTCTTACTCGAACGATGCTACATTTTTAGTTTTGGCTTTCATCGATTAAAAAGATGATTACCTAATTTAAAGCCTGGCGATGTCCTACTCTCACATGGGGAGACCCCACACTACCATCGGCGCTAATTCGTTTCACTTCTGAGTTCGGCATGGAATCAGGTGGGTCCAAATCG
>NZ_JABEQC010000018.1 GCF_013041605.1 Vibrio plantisponsor
CACCCAAGGGGTTTTGTGGGCTCAAATAAGAACATAAACTTGATTGTGTATAAGAACTGAAAACAGCTTTCCGAATTAAAGAATTTGCTTGGCGACCATAGCGATTTGGACCCACCTGATTCCATGCCGAACTCAGAAGTGAAACGAATTAGCGCCGATGGTAGTGTGGGGTCTCCCCATGTGAGAGTAGGACATCGCCAGGCTTTTATTTAGCACCAAGCGCTAACCAATGCGGAGCGGTAGTTCAGTTGGTTAGAATACCGGCCTGTCACGCCGGGGGTCGCGGGTTCGAGTCCCGTCCGCTCCGCCACTTATTCTGAGAGTCGTCTCACTAAAAACGAACTGCAGGGGTGTAGCTCCAATTGGCAGAGCAGCGGATTCCAAATCCGCGTGTTGGGAGTTCGAATCTCTCCACCCCTGCCATTATTAGAAGCCTCAGTCGAAAGACTGGGGCTTTTTTACATCAGTCGTTTACATAGTTGCTGTAATGCTCAATTGGCAGAGCAGCGGATTCCGCCAACACCAAAAATCAGCGCGTGCTGGGAGTTCGAATCTCTCCACCCCTGCCATTATTAGAAGCCTCAGTCGAAAGACTGGGGCTTTTTTACATCTGTCGTCTGGCTAGTTGCTGCAATGCTCAATTGGCAGAGCAGCGGATTCCGCCAATGCCAAAAACAAAGGCCACATAGCTTATTGCTGTGTGGCCTTGTTATTTTATCAGCGCTAATCAACTAACACTTATTCAGCGGTTTCTCCGCATTCTGATTGTTGAGCTTCAACGCCTTTTAGACGCAAAGTCATGTCCTCTAATGCTGTTATTTTTTGCTGCTTAGCTAGAGCAAATTGAGAAGCTTTTTCACGCAGTTCTTTTTCGTCAACAAGCCATTCTCGCTGCTCTTTTGCCAGTAGTTGATGAGTGCTTGGTTTTGAATGCAGAACCAGTTCATCAGGAATCAATGAATGTACGCCTTCTATGCTAGGTTTGGCTTGTATACGTATTTCTCCTGCTTGTAACGAGGTGCGGATCATTGCAGGTGCTGTTCCCCATTCGACTAATCTTGGATTCGAACTCATGCGCTCTGCCGAAATCAATTCCGCTTCACCCAGTACCGTGAAAGTAATACTGTTTCTTGCTAAGCGTTTGATGTTGCCGCTCTCGTCAGTCACTTCGGCGACTATCGTGACTAACTGGGAACCATCTGCGACGATAGGAGTGCTTTCATCCAATAAGCGTAGGCGAATACGTGTCGGGCGTCTTGCCGGATACTTAACTTCACGACAAACCACCTCGCCGTCAACCAATCCTTCGGCAACAAGGCAAGCCTCCTCAAACAAGTCTGCTCGGTGTTTATCTTTTACCGTCATAAAGTCATAAGCGTTTTTAAATACGGCGGGTTTAAATGGTAAGCCTGTGGTGGTGTTTTTGACTGACATTGTTCCCACTTCAACACCACAGAAAGTTAATCTAACTTGGTCTGCATTACTGCACACGATGACGTCTGAAGGAGAAATAGGCGTCATTTCATGCAGAATGGCAATGTGATAGCCGCTTTCAGCAATAGGGTGTTCCACAAGAGGGGTACGTTGGCTGCAGAACAGTTCATAAGCGTATTTGGGCTGACGGAATGCATCCATGATACCGCCCCAGAACTGTTCCGGATGATAACCTCGTTGATGGTCAAAGCCATGCCATAGAGTACCGCCTACATGCTGTCTTGGCGTTTGATAAAGGGTGTTAATACTGGTCGCATATTGATGGCTGCCATCTCCAGAACCGAGAGCATAGTGCATGGCTTGGATAATTTGAGCTTGTTCTCCCCAACTGCGATGTACGCGGCTGCTTGAATTATGAGAGTTCCAGTCATCCACATTGTCTCCCCATTCACGGGTAAAGCTGGCCTTGCCTTTGAATAGGTCAAACTTAATATCGCCTGCTGAGAGTTTGTTACTTCTCATTTGATTCGGATGGGCATAAACCATATCGGAAAACTGTTGGGCTTCAAGGTAGCTATCTAGAGGCACGATAGCGCCATACGGTTGCTCTTCATGGACGATTTGATAGATATCTTTGAGGAAACTCTCCGGTTGGTGAGTTTCATTAAGAGCAGGTTCGAAAGCCATAACCGATGGATGATTACGATCTCGACGGATCTTCTGTCTGATATTCGATTTTGCTTTTGACACAAACTGCGGTGCATCATTCCAGAATTGCCAACCGATGGAAGGAATAAGAAGCAGCATGCCAAGTTCATCAGCCGCATCCATGAAAGCTGGAGACTGAGGATAGTGCGCTGTTCTGATGACTCGCATGCCTGCATCTCTGAGCTTTTTCACATCATACCAATGTAAGCTGTTGCTCAGAGCTGTACCAACATATGCGTGATACTGGTGACGGTTAACACCAATAAGTTTATCTTCAAATGCTTGTCCGTTGATATATAGGCCATCTTCGCCACGCAATTCGATAGTTCGAATACCAATTCTGATACGGACTTCATCCACTTTTTCTCCCGCCGGATTGAAGAGCGAACACTCTAACCAGTAAAGATGCGGAGAGTCAGGGTGCCAGAGCTGTGGATTCTCAACCGTAATCGACTGTTCTACATGTAGGTTCTGATGGCTTGTTAGCACAATATCTGTGTTGGCGGTTGTAATTTCGCTTCCTTGAGAATCAACTAAGCGGGTGTGCAGAGTCAGGGGGCAATCTTGTACATCTGTATTTGCTAAATGGGATTTGATATTTACAGTGGCGCTTTGTGGCGAAACCTTTTCGAAGTGCACAAATATGCCACCGCCAGCAACTTCATCGACTTGATTGGCATGGGTAAAGTAGGTTTGCGCTGTGGTATACAGCCAAACATGTCGGTACATACCACCGACATAGGTAAAATCGAGCTCGGACTGATTTTTACCCGCAGGGAAACTGGAATCATCGCTATTGTCGGCCATTACGCAGATCAGGTTGCTTGAGCCAACGTTCACATATTCGGTGATATCTAAAACCATACCGAGAAAACCTTCGTAATTTTCTCTTACTTTCTGCCCATTGATCCAAATCTGAGATTTGCCCTGAATCGCTTCGAAGTTGATGAAAATACGTTTGTTAGAGAAACATTCGGACAGGTCAAAGTGTTTGCGATACCAGACTTCTCCCTGATAGTTAATACTTCCGCTGGCATCCTCTGGGAGCAACTCTACACAATGAGGAGCATTGATGATTTCCCACTGGCTGTCATCTAAAGACAGTTCCCCCCCTTGAGGATGTGAGCTTTTAAAGAATCGCCAACCAGTACCAAAATTAAACAAATCTCTCGGAGATGATTCAGTGTGAAAGAAACCAGCCGTAGAGAATTGTTGATGGCTGGCACTCATCGTAGGTTTATTGGTTAATGAGCGATGCGATTGGCAAGGTTTGTATTCTGAGGAGCAGAGTTTGGTCATTGATGAAGCCCTAGAGAACGAAAGAGAACAACGCTTATCCACTAAATTACTTTGAAGCGAGGTAAATAGTTCTTAACGGAGCGCTGAAGAAAAAGAAACGGTATTTTATTAATCTTTGACCAATGGACTTAAGGTGCACTGGATGTTATTTCGATGCATTTCATAAAAATAGAGGCTCTTTAATTTTGCTATAGCAGCCAGAGAAAATGGCGAGTTGGAAGAGGTCGTCTGAAATGCGATATCGCGTTTTTAATTGTTACAAATTTGATAAATTTTGTTCTCTTAAGTCGCAGAGCATGGTCTAAGATTTGTTAAGTAAAGACGAATGATTCGTAATGAACTAAGGACATTTCATGACAGAACGTATTGATACCCTAGCAAGCCAAAACCAACAAACAAGGGAAATACCGCAAGAAGCATTTGACTGGTACGACGAATATGCTCATGGTCTGATCGACCGTAGAGAGTTTATGAGACGACTCTCTGGGCTCGCAGTATTGGGTTTTAGCATGACAGTACTCACTTCTGCATTACTACCTAACTACGCTTTGGCAGAACAGGTATCTTTTAACGATGCAAAGATCAAAGCCACTTACGTGGAATTTGATTCTCCAAAAGGACATGGCAAAGGGCGAGGCTATTTGGTTATGCCTCGTGAGCTGACAGGAACTGCGCCAGTAGTTTTGGTTGTGCATGAAAACCGAGGTTTGAATCCTTACATTGAAGATGTTGCAAGACGTCTGGCGATGAATGGTTATATCGCATTTGCGCCTGATGCGTTATTCCCTCTCGGTGGTTATCCGGGCAATGACGACGATGGTCGAGCGATGCAAAGCAGTATGGATAAAGCCAAGATTGAAGAAGACTTTATTGCTGCCGCAATGTTTATTAAATCCCATGCCAATAGCTCTGGCAAATTGGGTGCTGTCGGATTCTGTTTTGGTGGCTATGTGGTGAATATGCTTGCTGCCACGATGCCAGACGCTCTGGATGCCGGAGTGCCTTTTTACGGGACGCCTGCAGCTGAAAGCATTCGTTCCAATGTCAAAGGGCCGTTGTTATTGCAGTTTGCAGAACTTGACCAGCGAGTGAATGCTACATGGCCTGATTATGAAAAAGTGCTGATGGCAAACAAAGTTCCATATACTGCGCACGTATATAAAGGCGTTAATCACGGCTTCCATAACGACTCTACGGGCCGTTATAACGAAGAAGCAGCGGAGTTGGCTTGGGAACGCACTTTGACCTTTTTCGATGAACATTTAAACGCATAGTAAATGAAACCAAGCGGCTCTTGTATTGAATGTTAAGACCTGAACTTTGATGCAAGAGCCATTACTTGTTGTCGCTCCCAATTTTTGAAGCTGTTATGATGTTCAAAAAGAAGGAGTAAGTTATGCCACATTTTCGTTTCCGCGCTGTAGAACCTCAAACGGTGCAAAACTTGTCAAAACCTCTCACGGATTCACTTCAGTCTTTGATGAATTCTCCTCGTGAAGATTTCACTTTCGAATATATCTACACCACTTTCTATGCAGAAGGTGAGGTAGCTGCTGCATACCCATTCGTGGAAGTACTGTGGTTTGATCGTGGGCAGGAAGTACAAGATAAGGTGGCAGCGATTGTGACCGAACAAGTGAAAGGCATTGTTGGTCAGGATTCAAATGTTGCAGTCATCTTCACCGCTCTAAGTCCTGCTGGCTACTACGATAATGCTCAGCATTATTAAGGGGTAAGTTGATGAATTCCGTTATTGATACGATTTTAAACCATCGCTCGATACGTGCTTTTAAAGATACTCCGATTACTCAACAACAGTTAGACACCATCATTAAGTCTGGTATTGCGGCTTCCAGCTCAAGCTTGCTTCAAGTGGTTTCGATTATTCGCGTAACCGATAAAGAGAAGCGCCAGAAGCTGGCAGAGCTATCTGGTAACCAACATTACGTTGCTCAGGCTGCTGAATTTCTGGTGTTCTGTATCGACTATCAACGTCACTATGAGATGAACCCAAATGTGAAACCTGAGTTTATGGAGTTAACGCTGATAGGGGCGGTAGACTCGGGTATCATGGCGCAGAACTGCTTGTTGGCTGCCGAATCAATGGGGCTGGGCGGTGTCTACATCGGTGGTCTACGTAATTCACCAAAACAAGTGGATGAGCTACTGGGATTACCGAAATACAGCGCAGTGCTGTTTGGTATGTGTCTGGGCCACCCAGACCAAGATCCTCAGCTGAAACCGCGTTTAGGGGCGGATGTGATTGTTCACGAGAACACTTACCAGCCTTTGAACAAAGATGCGGTTGCTGAGTACGATCAGACGATGATTGAATACTATCAAAGTCGTTCGAGCAATGTGAAACAGCAAGGTTGGTCGGATCAAATCACTGCTAAGCTGAGTCAGGAATCGAGACCGTATATGCTTGGTTATCTGAATGACAAAGGTCTAGCTCAGAAATAATTGAGATTAGAACGCAACAAAAAGCCCAGTCACTTGACTGGGCTTCGTTTTAAAGTGTTTAGAGAGCGATTACGCTAATCCCTGAATAATCACAAACTTCTCAAGCAACTCTTCTTCCGTCTCTACATGCTCCGGATCCGTCACAATACAGTTGGTGATCGGGCATACAGATTGACATGTCGGATTCTCGTAGTGTCCTTTACACTCTGTACAGAGGTTTGGATTGATCTCATAGATGTTGTCACCCATAGAGATGGCTCCGTTAGGACACTCAGGTTCACACATGTCACAGTTAGTGCATTTCTTTGTGATCAATAACGCCATGGTTACTTGCCTACTGGGTTACGAGTATCTTGTCCAGCATTCAGGTTACGCATCAGTAGCGCGTAGTTAAGATCCATGTCTTGAGGCACTGGGATATAAACAAAGTGACCGTTGCCTTTTGCGTCATCAACCGCTTCAGCTTTACGGTTTTCCATTGCTTCAAGAGTGAATACAACGTTACCTTTTGGTGTCATCAGTTCTAGGCTGTCACCAAGCATGAATTTGTTCTTAACTTCTACTTCAGCCATATCGCCACGGCGCTTACCGGTAAACTCACCAACGAACTGTTGAGCATCAGACACTGAGTAGCCGTAGTCGTAGTTTTGGTATGCATCGTGAGTGTGACGACGTAGGAAGCCTTCTGTGTAGCCACGGTGAGCTAGGCTTTCCAGAGTATTCATCAAGCTCTCATCAAATGGTTTACCTGCAACAGCGTCATCGATCGCTTTACGGTATACCTGAGCAGTACGAGCACAGTAGTAGAAAGACTTAGTACGACCTTCGATCTTCAATGAGTGAACGCCCATCTTAGTCAAACGCTCTACGTGTTGAACTGCACGCAGGTCTTTCGAGTTCATGATGTAAGTGCCGTGCTCATCTTCGTAAGCCGCCATTTTTTCTTCTGGACGGTGAGCTTCAGACAGAAGTACAACTTCATCAGAAGGTTTGCCCAAACCGAGAGTGTTGTCAGGACGCTCTTCCTGAACTTCAATTGCTTGTGCAGCATTTGGATCAAATTCTTCTACGATTTGACCGGCTTCGTCTTCTTTACCTTTTTCTACTTTGTATTCCCAACGACAAGCGTTAGTACAAGTACCTTGGTTCGGGTCACGTTTGTTGATGTAACCTGAAAGTAGGCAGCGGCCAGAATAAGCCATGCAAAGAGCGCCGTGTACGAAAATCTCAATTTCCATTTCAGGGCACTGTTCGCGAATTTCTTCAATTTCTTCTAGAGATAGTTCACGAGAAAGAATGACACGCTCAACGCCTTGCGTTGACCAGAATTTAACTGTTGCCCAGTTAACCGCGTTTGCTTGAACAGAAAGGTGAATAGCCATTTCTGGGAACGCTTCACGAACCATCATGATAAGACCTGGATCAGACATGATTAGAGCATCTGGGCCCATATCGATCACAGGTTTAAGGTCACGGATGAAGGTTTTTAGCTTTGAGTTATGCGGTTGAATGTTGCATACCACGTAGAATTTTTTACCTAGAGCATGGGCTTCGTTAATACCGATCTGTAGGTTTTCGTGGTTGAACTCATTGTTACGTACGCGCAGGCTGTAACGAGGTTGGCCAGCATAAACAGCATCAGCACCGTATGCGAATGCGTAACGCATGTTCTTAAGGCTACCCGCTGGAGATAATAGCTCTGGTACAAAAGTATTTTCAGTTGTCATTGTTTGTTTCTCAATCTGATCACAAGTCAGGCCAATACCACCTGATGGTATTGGAAGGGGCGCAAATTTTACGTCAAAACGTGAGCTGTGCCTAGTGAAGATTAAGAATATCCCTTCCTACTTGAAGCTGCAGCGGTGTTGGCTACGTTCGTTCACCCCAATCACATAGTTAGCTATGCTCATGGGGATTCACTCACTTGCCGCCTACCTGCAATTTCAAGTAGTTTTGGTATAGAAGGGGAAGAAAAGTAGGGAAAAACTGAGTTGATTAAGCATTAGTATCGTAGTGAATAGGCATCGAACACAAACACGCATAAACTATCCATGAAGCTCCGCTGAGCCATCCATGGCTCAGAGGGTTTGTTTATCGATGCCTATCCAATGATCTGACAGCTTTCTAAACTGAATCAGAAATTAAGCGTCAGCTTTTGGAAGACCGCCAAGCACTTCAAATAGGTTTGGTAAGAATGCTGAGAATTCACCGCATAGCAGAGAGAAGTCAGCATCTAGACGTGCGGCTTGATCTTCACGAGGAATATCTTCGTTTTGATCTTTAAGCTCGTCGCTGTACTGAATGCGTTTAATGCTGCAATCTTCAGCCAACACAAAGCTCAAACGATCTTGCCAGCTTAGGGCGAGTTTAGTGACCACTTTATTCGCCTGAATATGGCTAAGGATTTCATCACTGGTCAGCTCTTGCTTCTTACAACGAATTACTGCGCCGTCATCTAAGAACGATTTCAGTTCGGCTTCATCAAGTAACTGGAAACCCTGCGGCAAGTTACCGTCTTTCACCCACTCAGTCAGAGTTGTTTCTACTGCAACTTCAGGAATAGCCGGTACTACAGGCAGGCTGCCCATACTCTTACGCAGTAGTGCCAGCACATCTTCCGCTTTCTTATAGCTGCTTGCGTCAACCAGAATCAGACCTTCTTTTGGCATGATCAGAACGTAAGTTAGATGGCTGCGGCTAAAGGCTCGAGGAAGAAGATCAACAATGATGTCATCTTTGATGTTGTCTTTTTCTGTTTTCTTCAGCGGGCGACCTTCTTCCGCTTCCATCAATGCGACTTTCTCGTTAAGGGAGTCTTTAATCACTGAAGCGGGTAGCATTTTTTCTTCTTTCTTGGCGCAGATGAGAATGCGGTCTTCGCTAACGTGAGTCATCATGTCGCCGTGCTTGCCCAGTGCGTGAACCCAGCCAAATTTCTGTTTGTCTTGGCTGCCACATGGCGTGAAACGGAACTCTGCCAGTTGTTTTTCTAGCTGATCGGCGTTGAAATTGACTTCGCGATTAACACGATAAGCCATACAGTTTTTAAACCACATATCTTTTCTTTTCCTTGTTCGAAAGGCCAACATGATAGGGGATTTCCCCGTCAATGTCTTAGGCGAAACACAAAAATTATCAACTTATGCCAAGTAATATAAAACCATGAACAAGATAAGAAACTTATATTAAAAATTGTTTGCAATAGTCACAAAAGTGTCATATTCATTTTTCATAATGCAAAGCGTTGATTAAATATAAAGGTTATTCAAATATGTCTAGAAGGATTCTAGTTGTTGAAGACGAAGCGCCAATCCGAGAGATGCTTTGCTTTGTTCTTGAACAGAAAGGCTACCAAGCAGTGGAAGCAGAAGATTACGACACTGCGGTAGAGAAGTTAGCTGAACCCTTCCCTGATCTTGTTCTACTTGATTGGATGCTACCTGGTGGTAGTGGCATTAACTTTATCAAACACATGAAGCGTGAAGAGCTGACTCGTAATATTCCGGTTGTTATGCTGACTGCTCGTGGTGAAGAAGAAGATAAAGTTCGCGGCTTAGAAGTGGGTGCTGATGACTACATCACCAAACCTTTCTCACCTAAAGAACTTGTTGCTCGCTTGAAGGCGGTGATCCGCCGAGTTACACCAACTGCATTGGAAGAGTTGATCGATGTGCAAGGTCTGAAGTTAGACCCAGTTTCACACCGAGTGACAGCCAACGATGTCCCGTTAGATATGGGGCCAACTGAGTTTAAAATGTTGCACTTCTTTATGACTCACCAAGAGCGTGTGTACAGTCGTGAGCAACTATTGAATAACGTTTGGGGCACCAATGTGTACGTAGAAGATCGTACCGTTGATGTACACATTCGTCGATTGCGCAAAGCCCTTGAAGATGCTGGGCACGATAAGTTGATTCAAACGGTTCGTGGTGCTGGCTACCGCTTCTCAACGAAAGCGTAAAGAGCTAGGCTTATAAGCGCCAGCCTTGAAAAATAAAAGGCTTAAAAGGATCAAGTTCGAGAGATTATGGTTGAACGATTGACTTGGAAAAAGCTGGCTTGGGAGCTGGCTTTTTTTTACCTTCCATGGATAGTGGTTGGATGGATTTTTGGATACATGCCGTGGTTGCTACTAGCAGCAACGGCGATTCAGCTTGTCTGGCATCTGCATAACCAATTGCGTTTATCGGCATGGCTATGGGATGAGAAACGCCTGACGCCACCTTCTGGTTCTGGCAACTGGGAGTCTTTGTTTAACGGTATTTACCGACTACAACAACGCCAACGCAAAAAACGCAAAGAGCTGACTAACCTGATTCGCCGTTTCCGCAATGGTGCGGAATCACTACCCGATGCGGTGGTGGTTTTTCGTAGCGAAGGCAACATCGTATGGTGTAACCGCTTAGCTCAACATCTGCTCGGCTTTCGCTGGCCTGATGATTCTGGTCAGCCAATTTCTAATTTGATTCGTACGCCGGATTTCATCAAGTATCTGCAAAAAGATGATTTTTCCGAGCCGCTGGAAATGCGCTCACCACTCAACGTAGAACGTATGCTCGAACTGCGTATCGTGCCTTATACCGAAGGTGAGCATTTGATGGTGGTTCGTGACGTCACTCAGATTAAGCAACTTGAAGGTATGCGTCGCAACTTCTTCGCTAACGTTTCTCATGAGCTGCGAACTCCGATGACAGTGCTTCAAGGCTATTTGGAAATGACAGAGGACCCAGATGTCCTGTCTGGGCCGATGTGGGGCAAGGCACATGGTGTGATGACCGAGCAGCTTAACCGCATGAACAGTTTGGTCAATCAGCTTCTGACTCTGTCGAAAATCGAGGCTGCACCGATGCACGAGCTTGAAGAAGTGGTTAACGTACCTAGCATGCTGGAAATTCTGGAAAAAGAAGCCATCAGTCTCAGTGGTAGTGACGAACACAAACTCACTTTTGAAGTGGATAAAAATCTTAAAGTGCTGGCGGACGAAGATCAGTTGCGCAGCGCTATCTCTAACCTTGTTTACAATGCGGTGAAATACACGCCTCCGGGTGCTGAGATTTATGTCCGTTGGTATCAAAGTCCGCAAGGAGCTTGTCTGGAAGTCGAAGATAAGGGCGATGGTATTGAGCCTCAGCACTTACATCGTTTAACAGAGCGTTTTTACCGCGTAGATAAAGCGCGTTCTCGTGATACCGGTGGCAGTGGTCTGGGTTTGGCTATTGTAAAACACGCACTATCACATCATGATTCGCACCTTGATATCGAAAGTGAAGTAGGCAAGGGAAGTAAGTTCTCTTTTGTTCTGCCAAAACGTTTGGTCGTACGATGATAAAACTCAGTCAGTGTTGTATAGCTGCATCCTTAATGCTTACTCAGATGGCTTATGCGGTTGAGGAGCTACAGGACTATTCCAAAACATCCGGTGTTGCTGGCAGTTTGCTGTCGGTAGGCTCAGACACGCTTGCGGGTATGACAACACTGTGGGTCGAAGAGTTTCAAACACTTTATCCGAACGTCGATTCTCAGGTGCAGGCATCCGGTTCTGCCACTGCTCCACCTGCGTTAACGGAAGGTACTGCGCAATTTGGTCCAATGAGCCGCCCAATGCGCATGAGAGAGATTGAAGCTTTTGAGCGAGCTTTTGGTTATAAACCCACTGAATTGCGTGTCGCTATCGATGCTATTGGCGTTTTTGTCCATCGTGATAATCCGATTGAAGGACTTAACTTCAGCCAGCTAGACAGCATTTTCTCGGAAACACTCCGTTGCGGAGCCACTAAGTCTTCTAAAACTTGGCAAGATCTGGGTTTGAGCTATGACTGGGCAAAACGTGGCATACAGATGTTTGGACGCAACTCAGTATCTGGTACTTACGGCTACTTTAAACAGAATGCGCTTTGCGGCGGTGATTTCAAACGCAATGTGAACGAACAACCGGGATCGGCTTCGGTGGTTCAGTCGGTGGCATCATCAATTAATACCATTGGTTACTCGGGCGTTGGCTATCAGGTGTCGGGCGTGAAACTTCTGCCGATTGCCAAATCCGGTAGCGATTACGTCATGCCAACCCATGAGAATATCCTATCCGGTCAGTATCCACTTTCACGTTATCTGTTTGTTTATGTGAATAAAAATCCGCTGCGTGATTTAACGCCGATTCAACGAGAATTCATCCGCTTTATCTTCTCCAAACAAGGGCAAAGCTTAGTAGCAAAAGACGGTTATGTGCCGATTTCCGCTGAAATCGCCAGTCAAGAGCTGCAAAAAGTAGGGATTGAGTAACGGACAAAAAAGCCTCGTCGAAATGCGAGGCTTTTTAATGAACGGGTAAAATTAGAACTTCAGATCCCAACCGACGGCACGCCAGTACTCTTGTTCTGTGAGTAAATCGGCATGCAGCAGTTTGTTGTTTTCCAGCCAGTCTTTATCAACACAGCTTAAAGTCCATTCATCATCTTTGGCGCTTAAGGTGAGTTCTGGTAGTGGATCATCATTACGTTGTCCGTTGACTAAAATAGCCAGACGTAAAACGCGGATCAGACCAGTAATGTGTTTCTTCTTAAACAGAGAGAAGTCGGTCATTTCATTGAGCTTTAACGCTTTGCGTTGGAAACGAACCAAGGTTGAAAGTACCAGTTGTTGTTCACTGTTAAAGCCCGGCATGTTGGTATGACGCAGGATATAAGCCGAGTGACGATGGAATGCTTGTAAGCTGATGCTCAAGCCCACTTCATGTAGCAAAGCGCTCCATTCCAGTAGGTCAAACAGTTCGCTGCCTGCTTTTAAGCCAAGTTCAGAAGAGACATTGTCGAGAAAATCGCGTGCGTAGCCTTTTACCTGAGCGGCATGTTCGAGGTCTACTAAGTGTTTAGCCGCAAGATTTTCGGTGGTACGCAGACGAATATCAGAATACTTGAAGCGATCTTCCATTTCGTAAAGCAGACCTTCACGTAATGCACCGTCGGAAAAGTGCATCTCTTTGATATGAAGATCTTTAAATATCGCAGACAGAATCGCCACACCCGCAGCAAATACCGGTTTGCGATCATCTGTCAGAGTCGGCAAATCAATATCATCAATCTTGTTCCATTCGCACAGCTTTTCGATCAACTTGTTTAATCGATCGGGTGTGATAATACCGTCTTCGTCGCCCAAACCGATCAGAACTTCGTGAATCGCTTTGATGGTACCTGAAGAACCAAACGCACTTTGCCAGCCTTTCTTACGATACTTAGAAGCCATAGACTCCAGTTTTTGCTCGGCGGCTAAGATAGCTTGTGCAAAGTTTTTCTTCGACAGTTTGCCATTGGCAAAATGCTGGTGGGTGTAACTCACGCAACCCATCTGTTTACTGTTGACCAGCTCAGCTTCAAAACCTTTACCGATGATCATCTCGGTACTGCCACCGCCAATATCCACCACCAGCATCGAATCAGACTGAGGTTGAGTGTGAGCAACACCGAGGTAAATCAGACGAGCTTCTTCACTACCGGGAATGATCTCGATAGGAAAAGGCATCACTTCACGAGCACGCTGGATAAAAATGTGTGCGTTGTTGGCGCGGCGAAGTGTGTGGGTAGCTGCAATGCGAACATTCTCAGGTTCAAAGCCCTGAATTCGTTCCGCGAACATGGCTAAACACTCAAGACCGCGTTCAATTGACGGATTGTCAAGATTACCGAGAGAATCCAACCCAGATGCCAAACGAACCCGCTGCTTATGACGGCTGATAAGTTGCAAATCTTGATCGACGACTTTAGCAACGACCATATGGAAACTGTTTGAGCCTAAATCAATGGCGGCAATTTCACGGCTTGAAATGGGTTGGTTCATAGGCGGTAACTTACTCTTGATGGGCTATAGCCCCTTGTTTACGTGTCTGTTTTTCTACATTTTTAAGATAGTCATAAATCGCTATTTGAGAACGTATTTTTTTACGATTACCACGTTTCACATAGCTGTTGCTCATCTCTTTATCTATAACACGCGCTTTTACCGTATCTGTAAACTGAATGTTTAAAATATCGATGATTTTTTTCTTCAAACGCTCATCACGAATAGGTGCGGTAACTTCGATACGGTAATCGATGTTACGTGTCATCCAGTCAGCAGAAGAGATATAAATTTGTGGGTCGCCATCATTGTGGGTCATAAACACACGCGGGTGTTCCAAGAAACGGTCAACGATACTGATCACTTCAATATTGTCACTTACTCCTTCAACACCCGGAACCAGTGAACACATGCCTCGGATGATCATTCTGATTTTTACTCCGGCTGCACTGGCGCCATAAAGTTTGTTAATCAGACCTTTATCGACAAGGTTGTTGAGCTTAATGGTGATAGCCGCTT
This sequence comes from Vibrio plantisponsor, assembly GCF_013041605.1. GTDB lineage: Bacteria > Pseudomonadota > Gammaproteobacteria > Enterobacterales > Vibrionaceae > Vibrio > Vibrio plantisponsor. Next base: position 14,254 of record NZ_JABEQC010000018.1, read on the forward strand.
TTTTACCTGCTTTGGCATTCGCGATTTCGCTGTCTATCAAACGGTATAAACGGGTTCGTGAGTTTCGCGGTGAGACAATCAAATGGTTAAACTTAACCGGACGGAATGGGTTTTCAATGTAGTTGAAAACGCTGCGAACTTCCGTTGTCAGCTCCTCATCGGCGGTCAGCAGAGAGAAGTCGGTATAAATACGAGCTGTTTTCTCGTGGAAGTTACCTGTACCGATATGCGCGTAACGGACAAAGTTGTCGTCTTCTTTGCGCGTAATAAGCAACAACTTGGCGTGAATCTTCATCCCTGGGGCACCAAAGATAACGTGCACGCCAGCTTCGGTCAGAATTCGAGACCATTCAATATTGGCTTCTTCGTCAAAACGCGCTTGCAGTTCAACCACCACAACCACTCGTTTCCCGTTATGAACCGCGTCGATTAAGGAGTTCATCAAGCGTGAATCTTTTGCTACGCGATAAACGTTAATTTTTATGCTGATGACTTTCGGGTCAAAAGACGCTTGTCGTACCAATTCAGTAATGTGGTCAAAGCTGTGATACGGATAGTGAAGCAAAATGTCTTTGGCTTTGATTGCTTCAAACGAGTTAGGGTAACCATCAAAATCAGCGCAACTTAGCGGCGGTAACGGTCTGTTTTCCAAGTAATCACGGCCGAAGTTTGGAAAACCAATGAAGTCTTTAAAGTTGTGGTAGCGGCTGCCCGGCAACAAGCTGTCATAGTGGGAGATTTTTAGCTTTTCACATAAGAATCGCAGCATGGCTTCCGGCATTTCACGCTCATACACAAAGCGAACGGGCATCGCCGTCAAGCGCTGGCTCAAACCTTCGGACATTTGCTCCAACAAACTGTATTCCACCTCGTGGCCTAAATCGTATTCGGCATCACGAGTCATTTTCATTGAGTAGCCTGCGATACTGTCGTAATCGAAAAAGCCTTGGAAAATACTCTCAAGACAGTAACGAATAATGTTATCCAGCAAGATGATGGTTTTACGACGTTTGCCTTTTTGCTCTGGCACCATGACAAAGCGTGGCAGATGATCGGTCGGGATTTCGATCAGCGCATATTGGCTGTGTTCACCTTTTTTCAGCTCAACAGTGATATAGGCGTACTCGTCTTTGAGGAATTGAAGAACGTCAATGTCGTCACGCATCAGCAGGGGAGTGATATGAGGCAGTACTTCTTTCTGGAAATACTTGGTTATCCAACGTTGCTGAGCTTCATCAAGTTGGGTCTCATTAACCAGAAAAATACGTCGCCTTGCCATTTCTAAGATCAGATCACTATAGAGTTGATCAAAATCCTGGTTGAGTTTGTAGGCTTTGGTTTGCATTTGCGAGAGCAGATGCTTGGATTCGTCGCTGCCACCACGTTCGCGGTTGATGAGGATCAGGCGTTTTACGTCAGCAAATCGTACTTTGTAAAACTCATCTAAGTTATTGGAAAAAATGCCTAAAAATCGAATTCGTTCGATAAGGGGTACGGTTTTATCTGCGGCTTCCTGCAATACGCGTTCGTTAAATGAAAGCCAACTTAATTCCTTGTCGATATACAGCTTATCCGTACTCATGATACACCTACTGACTAGTTCTTTGACGTTGATAACTGTGGTCGTTAACTATGGTAGCTAACTCATGCAAAATATTGCTCCAATGTGACATTTTTATTGCAGTGAGTATTTTTGTTCTTAGAGTTGTTTTATTTTCAGTTGTTTAATGCGCTTTGTAATATAATTGTCACCTAAACGACATACTATGACATTCTGGCAAATTGGGTAGATTTTTAAATGGTTCAAAGCACATTTTCATTGAAAGAACGAGATCAGAAACGATTAATCAAAGATCGTTTGGTTCGTCTTGCAGTGACATGCGGTGGCGTCAGTGTGCTCGGGGCTTTGGTACTGATCTTTATCTACCTTGGTATGGTCGTTCTTCCTCTGTTTTCAGATTCAAAGTTGGAACCTAATTTTGCCAGTCAGCCTATTTCAGCTTCTGCACCTCAGTATCTGGCGATTGATGAATATGGCGAGCGTGGTTTTATTGTTCGTTCAAACGAAAGCGACAAAGATGCGAGCGCCGAATTTTGGTTGCTCAATCACGAGAAAAGTTCTCCGATCTGGATTGAGCACCTCAACATAAAACCGACTGTGTTTGCTACAGCAACGCGAGATTCTGGCTGGTTTGCTATGGCGGATAGCGAACGTAATGTAGTTGTGGTTCGTCCCCAATTTCTTTATTCAATGACCAAACAAGGGCGAGGTTTTACGCCTGAACTTGAACGCCTGTCATTGCATAAAAACTTTAAGCTTTCTCCTCAAGGGTCAACGGTTAAGCAATTCAGCTTTGCGGTCACTGACGAGGAAACGGTGTTTGCCAGCTATCTTGATGACAGCTCTGTGTTGGTTCGTTGGGTGGATACTACTGCGCAAAATCAACAAGGAGAATTTCGCTTCCCGACTCAGTTTGGCAAAGTCGACCAATTGGTACTCACGCCGGATGCGAAGACCTTGTACATTCGCTCAGGCACAGACCTTGTGGTGGCGCTTCGTGATGGGGTACGTTTTCACATTCGTGAAGTTGTTGATTTGAGCCTTGGTGATAGTAAACACCAAGTAACGGCCATTACGCTTCTGTCCGGTGCTCATTCTCTGTTGGTTTCCCACAGTGACGGTTTGGTCTCGCAGTGGTTTGATGTTTTGCATTCAACAGATTCACAAAAGGGCGAGCGTAAGCTTACGCATATTCGCGAGTTTAAGTTGGCATCGGAAATGACCATGCTGCTGCCCGATACCTATCGCAAAGGTTTCTACAGTTTTTATAAAAACGGTTCGGTTCAAAGTCACTACACCACCAGTGAAAAGCTGGTGATCTTTGAACGAGCCTATTCCAAAGCACCGACATTGGCTGCGATGTCAGACAACGAACGTTATTTGGCGACTTATTCTGACGGCATTATCAGTGTCGCTAAGGTGGATAACGGCTATCCGGAAGTATCATTTTCATCGTTGTGGCAGAAAGTGTGGTACGAGAGTTACCCAGAGCCTCAGTACGTATGGCAATCGACATCCGGTGGTGATGATTTTGAAGCTAAATTTAGTTTGGTGCCGATTGCATTTGGTACATTGAAAGCAGCGTTTTATGCGATGTTGTTTGCTGTGCCAATTGCTGTTTTAGGGGCTATTTATACTGCGTATTTTATGGCGCCGAAAATGCGCCGCGTCGTTAAGCCAACCATTGAATTGATGGAAGCTTTGCCGACGGTGATCATCGGTTTCTTAGCAGGATTATGGTTTGCTCCGATCGTTGAGACGAATCTGGCATCTATCACTGCATTGTTTGTTCTATTACCTGTCGCTATCTTTACTGTCGGGCTGGTTTGGTCATGGTTGCCGCGTTCAATAATGCGTAAAGCTCATGGCTGGCACTCTTTAATATTGATCCCTCTGCTGATTGGTTTTGTCGCTTTGATTTTATCGTTTACCAGTGAAATCGAGATGTGGTTGTTTGATGGTGATGTACGTTTGCTATTAGCGTCACACGGTATCGATTTCGACCAGAGAAATGCGCTGGTGGTTGGTTTTGCTATGGGCTTTGCGGTGATCCCGACCATATTTACCATTGCGGAAGATGCCATTTTCTCGGTGCCGAAACACCTGTCTGACGGTTCGTTAGCTTTAGGCGCAACGGCATGGCAGACGTTAATGAATGTGGTGTTGTTAACCGCGAGTCCTGGTATTTTCTCAGCCATTATGATGGGCTTAGGTCGAGCCGTGGGTGAAACGATGATCGTCTTGATGGCGACAGGTAACACGCCAATTATGGATTGGAATATTCTGGAAGGCATGCGTACTTTGTCCGCAACCATAGCGGTGGAGCTTCCGGAATCCGAAGTAGGCAGTTCGCATTTTAGAATTCTGTTCTTGGCTGCATTGCTTTTATTTGTGTTTACATTTGCAGTGAACTCGATCGCTGAGTGGGTTCGTCAGCGTCTTCGTGCTCGTTATCGTTCACTATAGCGGGTTGGATAGCTAAATGTCGTTATTGAAATGGTTTAAATCGGGCTCTCCTTGGATATGGCTTACCGGCGGTGCGGTGAGCCTAAGTTTGATCTCGGTTCTTGGATTATTGCTGTTGATCGGCTGGAAAGGGTTAACCTATTTCTGGCCTGCACCTCTGTATCAATGGCACAACTTATCAGAGCCCAACAAAGTGATCGTCGGTCAGCTATACGCCTCTGAACGTGTTCCTGTCAGCCATTTGAAAGAGATGAACATCACTCTGTCTGCCGAAGCTTCGGAAGAGGGAACCGCAGAGCGCTTAAGCATTAAAGTTGCGAACCGAGACCTCTATCAGGCGGATTTCATTTCACTGCTGGCAGACAACGTTTCTGCACCTGAAAAGCCGACGGGTTGGGCGGTGATTGAGCGTACCCGTGACGGACAGTTCTTTGGTAAGCCTGTCGGGTTTGAGAAAGCCGATGGTGAGAGCAGTTCTTATATTTCAACGCTTCTTGAGCGAGGATTGCAAGAAGTGACGACGCTGCGTGAGCAGATCGATACAGTGATTGAACAAGAGATTCGGGTTGTCAGCAGTGCTTCAGAAAAGTTGAGACTGGAGAGAAGACGTTTAGAGCTCAACGGTAAGTTAACCGATGAATATCTGGCTGCCTATCAACAGCAAAAGCAAGTGCTGGATGAAAAACGAAAACAAGCAGAAGAGTATCTGGATTTACTGAGAACTCAGCTAGGTCAGCAAACTTTGATTGTTGAAGACATGGCCGGAACTCGGGTACGAATTCCTGTGAGTCATATCTTGGATATCTGGTATCCGAATGATATGAATGCTTTGGAAAAATTGACCCAGTGGTCGAAACAGGTCTGGGCGTTTTTATCTGAAAATCCACGTGAATCTAACTCCGAAGGCGGTGTGTTCCCAGCAATCTTTGGCACTGTCTTTCTGGTGTTGCTGATGTCGGTAATTGTGATGCCTCTTGGCGTCGTTGCTGCGGTTTATTTGCATGAATACGCCAAAGACAATACCTTTACCCGCATTATTCGCGTAGCAGTCATCAACTTAGCCGGTGTACCGTCTATTGTTTATGGCGTGTTTGGTTTAGGCTTTTTTGTTTACACCATAGGTTCATCTATCGATAGCGTGTTCTACGCAGAGCGTTTACCAGCACCTACCTTTGGTACGCCGGGTTTGTTATGGTCAGCGTTGACATTGGCAGTGTTAACACTGCCTGTGGTGATAGTGACCACTGAAGAAGGGTTAACCCGTATTCCGAATTCGGTTCGCCACGGCTCATTAGCATTGGGCGCAACACAGTTTGAAACCATTTGGCGAATTGTTCTGCCTATGGCTAGCCCTGCTATGATTACAGGACTGATATTAGCGATAGCCCGTGCTGCGGGAGAGGTTGCGCCATTAATGCTGGTGGGGGTAGTAAAAATTGCTTCAAGCTTGCCAGTAGATGCCGAGTTCCCTTATGTTCATCTGGAACGTAAGTTTATGCATTTAGGTTTTCATATTTACGATGTGGGTTTCCAGACTACCAACATCGAAACCGCGCGACCGTTGGTGTACGCGACATCATTTTTACTCGTAACGGTCATTGTGGCTTTGAACTTAACAGCCATTAGCATTCGTAATAATTTGCGCGAGAAATATCGTACTTTAGGACAAGATTAAGCATGTTTTCTGTTAATCAAACTTTGGGCTATCAAGCTCCGTTGGATGTCAACAATCTAACTGACCAGCAAACCTCAATTTCAATTGAAGGTTTGAGCCTTTTCTATGGTCAGACAAAAGCGTTGAGCGATATCTCCATGCGCATTCCTAAAGGACAAGTGACGGCGTTTATCGGTCCTTCTGGTTGTGGTAAGTCGACCTTGCTGCGTTGTATCAACCGTATGAACGATCTTGTGGAAGCCTGCCGCGTAGAAGGTGAAATCAAGCTGCATGGCAAAAACGTTTATCATCCGGATGTGGATGTTGCCACTCTCAGACGCCGAGTGGGTATGGTGTTTCAGCGCCCGAACCCGTTTCCTAAATCTATTTACGAAAACGTGGTTTACGGTCTACGTTTACAGGGAATAAAGAACAGTCGCACCTTAGATGATGCGGTGGAGCGCTCACTGCGCGCAGCGGCACTTTGGGATGAAGTAAAACATCGTCTGCATGAAAATGCGTTTGGTTTATCCGGTGGTCAGCAACAGCGTTTGGTGATTGCACGTGCCATTGCTATTGAACCTGAAGTGCTATTGCTGGATGAACCGACATCAGCTCTTGACCCAATTTCAACTTTGACGATCGAAGAGCTGATCCATGAGCTGAAAACCAAATATACGGTAGTGATTGTTACCCATAACATGCAACAAGCAGCAAGGGTGAGTGACCATACCGCCTTTATTCATATGGGAAAATTGATCGAGTACTCAGATACGGACTCTATTTTTACTTCGCCATTGAAAAAGAAAACCGAAGACTACATTACTGGTCGATACGGTTAAGTGAACATCAGCACTTTTTACAGCAGAACTCTGCGAATTAAGGATCCATCATGCAGTTAGGTCGCCATATCTCAGGTCAATTCAATGTTGAGCTTGAATCCATTCGTACTCATGTATTAACCATGGGCGGGTTGGTTGAGCAACAGCTTTCATTCGCGATGCAAGCGGTGAATAAGCAGGATATTGAGCTTGCAAGAAAAGTGGTGCGTGATGATCACAAAGTGAATGCGATGGAAGTGTCGATTGATGAAGCATGTACTCGCATTATCGCTAAGCGTCAGCCTGCGGCAAAAGATCTGCGTTTGATTATGGCGATCATCAAAACCATTACCGATCTTGAACGTATCGGTGATGTTGCAACGAAGATGGCTTATGTGGCGATTGAAAGCCCTTCTTCAAAAGAGACTCAGTTTCAGGTCTCCTTAGAGCCTTTATGTCGCAGTGCTGTGGCGATGTTACATAAAGTGCTGGATGCTTTTGCCCGTATGGATTTGGAAGCCGCAGCAGAGGTTTATAAGCTAGATGACAAGCTAGATAAAGAGTATGAAGCTGTGATTCGTCAGTTGATGACTTATATGATGGAAGACCCAAAAAACATCCCGCATATTCTGCAAGTGATGTGGTCTGCGCGTGCAATTGAGCGTGTTGGCGACCGTTGCCAAAACATCTGTGAATACATCATTTACTTTGTTAAAGGCAAAGACGTTCGCCACTTGGGCGAACAGTCTATCGATGATGCTTTGCGCTAGATTCTCTTTCTAAATCTCAGCACTAAAACGATTTTACAATTTCCGCGACTTTGCGAATGGCTTCTGGATTCGTCACAGGGACGATGAAGTCATCGAGGTTTTGATTGCCCATTTTGGCGCTGTTTGCCACCAACGTCATGTGACTTGCTCGCGTTGATTTTCCGGATAAGTGCACTTCTTTAACCAAGGTTTGAGTGACAATGGTTTCCACGTTGTCACTTGATACACCTGCTCCCGCCATAATGGATAAGCGTCCATCTGCAAGTTGTACCATGTCTGTGATGACATCTGCCCCCGCTAATGCATTGCTGGCGAGACCTGAAGTTAGTACTCGCTCACAGCCGAGTTCAATGATGTCTTCTAATGCTTGGCGATAGTCTTGGCATTGATCTATCGCGCGATGAAAAGTCACACCTAATCCATTCAGTTTGGCGTGATTGACGATTCTGGCGCATTTCTGAATATCAACTTTTCCTTCAGCGGTAAGAATGCCAAACACGATACCTTGTAAGCCCGCTTCAGCCGCCGAATCAATGTCATACAACATGGATTCCATATCGTCTTCATCGTAAAGGAAATCGCCTTGGCGAGGGCGGATCATGGCATAAACAGGAATAGACGAAATTCTCGCAGCTTGCTTCATCATGCCAAAACTTGGTGTGAGTCCACCTAAAGCCAAAGAAGAGCAAAGTTCGATGCGGTTGGCACCGCCTTCGATCGCTAAATGTAGAGATTCTAGATTGTCGATACACACTTCGATGTTGTAGTTCATGATGGGCTCGCAGCTGTTTTATGTGGGGATAAGTGTATACCAAACAGCAGTAAATTCATTGCTTGCAATCGGTAAAGTTGTCATTGGTATCGATAAACGAACCGGATGTGCCATGGATGGTTGGGCGTGTTCGTGTTCGATGCCAATTAACGGCTATAAATAAAAAAGCTCAAAGCGGATGCTTTGAGCTTTTACAAGACTTTACTTCTTAACTGATTGGCGGTGCGTTATCGCTTTATATATTGTCCAACCATTAACCCGAGTTGAGCGCGGGCTAAGAAGTGATTACTTTTTGCCTAAATCGTCTGAGTGCTCAGATAGGAATGCTGCAACGCCTTTAGGAGATGCGTCCATACCTGCTTTGCCTTCTTCCCATTGTGCTGGGCAAACTTCACCGTGTTTTTGGTGGAAGTTTAGTGCGTCAACCATACGTAGCATTTCGTCGATGTTACGGCCTAGTGGTAGGTCGTTAACAACTTGGTGACGTACTAGACCGTCTTCGTCGATTAGGAAAGAACCACGGAAAGCAACGCCAGCTTCTGGGTGCTCAACATCGTAAGCTTTTACGATTTCGTGCTTGACGTCAGCAACTAGAGGGTATTTAACTTGACCGATACCGCCATCAGCGATAGCAGTGTTACGCCATGCGTTGTGAGAGAATTGAGAATCGATAGAAACACCGATCACTTCAACGCCTTTAGCTTGGAAGTCTTCAAAACGCTTGTCGAATGCGATCAATTCAGATGGGCAAACGAAAGTGAAATCTAGAGGGTAGAAGAATACAACTGCTTTCTTACCTTTAGTGAATTCTTTGAAGTTGAATGTATCAACGATTTCACCGTTACCAAGTACCGCAGCAGCAGTAAAATCAGGGGCTTGACGACCTACTAGTACCATTTTTTTGCTCCTAAGCATTAAATTATGATAAGCCGACTCTCATTGTTGTCGGCTTAGTCCATGTATGTACGAGACAAACTATAGTACATTTTCTTAAATAGAAAAAAGCGAATTAAATAGATTAACTTAATCGAAAAAAGCGATAATAGCCCACATCATAAATCACTGAACCGAAATACCTCAAAGATAATAATTACTATGAATAAATGGCCAAGCTTAAAGCAGCTTCATTACTTAGTGACACTGCATGAAACCCGCCACTTCAGCGAGGCGGCATTACGTTGTTTTGTGAGTCAATCTACCTTGAGCAAAGGCATTCAAAACCTTGAAGAGTTAATTGGTTGCCCGCTGTATGAAAAGAAAGATAAAAAAAGTCCGCTGGTTTTTACCCTTGCCGGAGAGCAGGTGGTAAAGAGAGGGCGAGAGTTACTCGCTAAAGGACAGGATTTAGTCGAAGTCGGTAAACTGTGTCAAACCGATGCGATGGAAGGGCAACTGAGGCTGGGTTGTATCCCGACAATTGCGCCGTTTCTACTGGTGGACTTGGTGCAAGAGGTGAATTTACGTTATCCGAAGTTACACCTATTGTTGCGCGAAGATACTACGGCGAATCTGCTTCAGAGCCTGAGAAATGGAGAGTTAGATGTTCTGATCTTGGCTCTGCCAATGGATATTGGAAATCTCGAAAGTCGTATTGTTGGCCGAGATGCTTTTCGTATGGTGATCAGCCGTAATCAAGCGGATGCTATTCGAGTTCCCATCAAATACGCAGACTTACCTGATGAATCTGTATTCTTGTTAGAGAACGAACACTGTTTAACGGAACACGCGGTTTCTGCCTGTAAGCTAACAGAGAAAGAGAAGATTAATCCATTTACAGCAACGAGTTTACATACTTTAGTACAGATGGTTGCCAATGGATTAGGGACGACGTTTATCCCACAAATGGCGATTGAACACGGTCTTTTAGAAAACCAGAATCTCGTGGTCATCGATCCTCCTGGTCAGCAGGCCTACAGGGAAATTGGATTAATATGGCGTCCAAGTTCATCTCGCAGTCATACGTTTAACCTCCTTGCGGATTTGCTTTCAGAGATGTTGTAGCGCTTAGTCGCGTGTCCTGCCGGTTCAGGTCTCTGTTTTTTACACACTTTGGACATCTTATTCGCTCTCTGCTGAGTAGAAACTTCAATTGGTTCGCAAATATAGACGATCATCTTATAGTTAAAATGCACTGTTAATGGTGCATTTTTTAGTTAGTTATACTTTTCGAATCGCTTTTTCTGTGAAATTTCACAAGACTAAAAATTATGAAGCTTTCATAAAATTGTAAAAATTCACAAAGTTAATTTTACAGTTTTTGTCTTGCTCGATGTTTGAAGAAAAATGGCTTTCTCCGTCTAAGCTACCACCACTTCTGCACTCTTTGATCTTCAAAGCGGCTTTGCTGTTGTTTAAAGCGATTTTACACTTCGATTTTTACTGTAATTATATTACGTAATTAATTACATTTTTGTTGTTTGCGAGGTGCTTAAAATATCAACCGAATAAAACTTTGAATTTTGCCTGTATGCATTTTTTGGCTTTTACTAAACCCCTTTGTAAGTTAGTGTTTATTTAGGTTTTGTAGACCTATGTCTAGTGTTAAATACGTTGCAGTCTGATGTTGTTTGAGGGATTGTATAGGCATGGAAAGCAAGGAATGCTCAGGAAATTAAAATTTAATTTGTAGTTTTAAAGTTACAAATGAAATTTTGAATAAAAAGGAAGAAGATATGTTCGCTCAAACGTCAGATTCGAATATCGCTCTCGAGAGAGATGCTAGTTTTTGTTCCCGATTAAAAATCACTGGAGAGCTCAATTCAGAGCACGAAGCGATTTTTCCTAGCGAAGCGCAAGCTTTCTTATCGGAACTGTGTGTTCGATATGCAGCAAAAGTCGATGAGTTACTTGCAGAGCGTGAACGTAAACAGCAAACAATCGATAACGGTCAGTTGCCGGACTTCCTAAGTGAAACCAAAGATATTCGCGAAGGAAGCTGGAAAATCCTCGGCATTCCGAATGATCTTCAGGATCGCCGCGTTGAAATTACGGGGCCAACCGATCGCAAAATGGTGATCAATGCACTGAATGCAAACGTAAAAGTATTCATGGCTGACTTCGAAGATTCTATGTCTCCGGCTTGGGATAAGGTTTTGGATGGGCAAATCAATTTGCGAGACGCAGTGAATGGCACCATCAGCTATACCAATCCAGACAACGGTAAAAACTATCAACTTAAGGAAGACCCAGCGGTACTGATTTGTCGCGTTCGAGGTCTGCATCTGCGTGAAAAGCATGTCACCTTTGACGGACAGATTATTCCGGGAGCGTTGTTAGATTTTGCTTTGTATTTCTTCAACAACTACAAAGCTCTGTTGAAAAAAGGCAGTGGTCCTTATTTCTACCTGCCAAAGTTGCAAGCGTACCAAGAAGCTAAGTGGTGGAGCGATGTCTTCCATTTCACTGAAGACTACTTTGGTTTAGAAACAGGCACCATCAAAGCCACGGTACTTATTGAAACACTGCCTGCGGTTTTCCAGATGGATGAAATTCTGTTTGCACTGAAAGAACACATTGTTGGCCTCAACTGCGGTCGATGGGATTACATCTTCAGCTATATCAAAACTCTGAAAAAACATGCTGACCGTGTACTGCCTGACCGCCAAGTTGTGACTATGGATAAACCATTCCTGAACGCCTACTCACGCTTGCTGATTTATACCTGTCATAAGCGTGGAGCATTTGCGATGGGCGGTATGGCGGCATTCATTCCAGCTAAAGATCCGCAAGTGAATGCACAGGTTCAGGACAAAATTCGCAATGACAAGTTGTTAGAAGCGAACAACGGTCATGATGGTACATGGGTTGCTCACCCTGGGCTTGCTGACACAGCAATGGATGTTTTCAACCAAGTACTAGGTGAACGCAGCAATCAGTTGGATGTGAGCCGTATGTCTGATGCGCCTATCACAGCCGAAGAACTATTGGCGCCATGTGACGGTGTAAGAAGTGAAGAGGGAATGAGACACAACATTCGCGTTGCGCTGCAATACATCGAAGCTTGGATCTCCGGCAATGGTTGTGTACCGATTTACGGACTGATGGAAGATGCCGCGACAGCAGAAATCTCGCGCACATCAATTTGGCAGTGGATACAACATGGAAAGTCGCTGGATAACGGTCAGATCGTAACCAAAGAGTTGTTCCGTCAGTATCTTGCCGAAGAAATTGAGGTGGTGAAATCAGAACTGGGTGAAGAACGTTTTAACTCTGGCAGATTTAGCGAAGCCGCTGAGTTGATGGAGAAACTCACCACCAGTGATGAACTGACCAATTTCCTAACCGTACCGGGTTACGAATATTTAGATTAAGCAAAACCTTATAACCAATAACAACATTAACGTGAAACAAAAATAGTCAGATCAAAATCAGCGAATGCAGTACTGATTGCGAAAGGACGCTCATATCAAGAGGGATAGATTATGACACTGACACGCCGCCAACAAATTGAAGCGTTAGAAAAAGATTGGGCAACGAATCCTCGTTGGAACAACGTAAAACGCACATACACAGCTGAAGAAGTGGTGAACCTACGTGGTTCAATTATACCAGCGAATACGATTGCACAACGTGGTGCAGAAAAACTGTGGTCACTGGTTAATGGCAGTGCCAAGAAAGGTTATGTTAACTGTTTAGGTGCGTTAACCGGCGGTCAGGCTGTACAGCAAGCAAAAGCGGGTATTGAAGCTATTTACCTATCAGGTTGGCAGGTTGCTGCGGATAACAACACGGCATCAACAATGTATCCAGACCAATCACTTTACCCAGTAGACTCAGTACCGAGCGTGGTTAAGCGAATCAATAACTCTTTCCGCCGTGCGGACCAGATTCAATGGTCAAATGGTGTAACTCCAGAAGAGGGCGTTGATTACTTCCTACCGATTGTTGCGGATGCGGAAGCGGGTTTTGGTGGCGTACTCAATGCTTATGAATTGATGAAGTCTATGATTGAAGCGGGTGCGGCAGGGGTTCACTTTGAAGACCAACTTGCATCAGTGAAAAAATGTGGTCACATGGGCGGGAAGGTTCTGGTACCTACTCAAGAAGCTGTACAAAAACTGATTGCTGCACGTTTAGCGGCTGACGTTGCGGGCACAACGACTCTGGTTATCGCACGTACTGATGCGAATGCGGCAGACCTGCTTACTTCAGATTGCGACCCATACGATGCTGACTTTATTGTCGGCGAGAGAACCAGTGAAGGTTTCTATCGTGTACGTGCTGGCATTGATCAAGCGATTGCTCGTGGTCTTGCGTATGCACCTTATGCTGACCTTGTTTGGTGTGAAACAGCGAAGCCGGATCTGGATGAAGCGCGTAAGTTTGCTGAAGCAATTCTTGCTGAGTACCCAGATCAACTACTGGCTTATAACTGTTCGCCATCATTTAACTGGGAGAAGAACCTAGACGCAGAAACCATTGCTAAGTTCCAGCAAGAGCTTTCTGACATGGGTTACAAGTACCAGTTCATTACATTGGCGGGTATTCATAACATGTGGTTTAACATGTTTGAGTTGTCACACGCTTACGCTCAAGGTGAAGGTATGCGTCACTATGTTGAAATGGTTCAACGTCCTGAGTTTGCTGCGGCTGAAAAAGGCTACACCTTTGTTGCTCACCAGCAAGAAGTGGGAACAGGCTATTTCGATAAGATGACCAACACTATCCAAGGCGGAAATTCATCGGTTACTGCCCTTACTGGTTCCACTGAAGAAGACCAGTTTTAAAACCATTGATAATAACTTTTTCTGTGCATGAACTTTGAGCGGCTTTTGCCGCTCTTTTTTTGTTTATCTTTCAGAAATGAGGAGAATGATGGCTGATTAAGCGAAAAGATCGCTATAGATCATCTTCGATTTCTTCGGGTTCAACTTCTTCTTGTAACTCAAGCAGGCTGATGGCTATGGAAACAAAATCGCTATCGGTAATAATTCCGACTAATTCGCCTTTAGCGATGACGGGCAGGCATCCCACTTTGTGTTTCTGCATGTACATGGCACTTTCTTTTAACCCTGCTTGCGGCGAAACCGACATCACTTGCGTATGCATGATTTCATAGAGCGGAGAGTCGTCCGTGTACGAAGTGGTACTTGAGGCTTTTTGCAGACTCGATTCTTGTGCGGCCAGTATGTCTCTTTGTGTGACAACACCAAGCAACCTTTTACTTGCGTCGACAATCGGAATGTGTCGAATATCTAACGCTTCCATCATGTGTTTGGCATCAGAGAGTGTGTTTGAACGCAGTAACGTATGTGGATTACGAGTCATCATGTCTTCGACTTTAATCATATCCAACTCCTATCTCTTCAGGCTTGTAATAACGCGTTGGTTCTTGGTTAAAGCATAGTTTTTCTACGGACAAATATCTGAGAGCTTGACCACTTTTATCTCGAATTGAGCGAATTCATTGTTGATTACAAACTATTGCAGATTCATTGGCGGTTAGTGGTGCACAATCCTGTATCTTGGTGTGGCTTAGGTATATACTACCGCGCCGCGAAAAGATTCATCGCTAAACCCTGAAGAGAACGAATATACAGTCATGCAAGTTTCAGATTTCCATTTTGAACTTCCAGACGAGCTGATCGCTCGTTATCCAAAAGCAGACCGTACAGCCAGCCGTTTGCTGCAGTTGAACGGTAATACCGGTGCATTAACCGATAGCACCTTTAAAAATGTGCTCGACCTGGTAGAACCGGGTGATCTTTTAGTGTTTAACAATACCCGTGTTATTCCTGCTCGTATGTTTGGCCGTAAAGCCTCGGGGGGCAAACTCGAAGTATTGGTTGAGCGTATGCTTGATGAGCACACGATTCTTGCTCACGTTCGATCTTCTAAGCCGCCAAAACCGAATACAGAATTGTATCTGGGTGAAAATGATGAATACCATGCAGTGATGGTTGCGCGTCATGATGCGCTGTTTGAAATTCGCTTTACGGACGAAAAAGCCGTATTAGAAATTTTAAATGACATCGGTCATATGCCATTGCCGCCTTACATCGATCGCCCAGATGAAGATGCAGATAAAGAACGTTACCAAACGGTTTATAACCAAAAACCGGGTGCGGTAGCTGCACCGACTGCTGGCTTGCACTTCGATGAAACCTTGCTTGAGCAAATCAAAGCGAAAGGTGTTGAGTTTGCTTATGTCACTTTGCATGTAGGAGCTGGGACATTCCAACCAGTTCGTGTAGACAATATCAACGATCACCACATGCACGCAGAATACGTAGAAGTACCTCAAGAAGTGGTGGATGCGATTGCTGCAACCAAAGCTCGTGGCGGTCGTATTATCGCTGTGGGTACAACCTCTGTACGCTCTTTAGAGAGTGCTGCGCAAGACGCATTAAGCAAAGGTACAGAATTGGTTCCTTTCTTTGGTGACACTGAGATTTTTATTTTCCCTGGTTATCAATATCAGTTAGTGGATTGTTTGATTACCAATTTCCATCTACCTGAATCAACGCTAATTATGTTAGTAAGTGCATTCGCGAGTTACGAACATACTATGGCGGCCTATGAGCATGCAGTGAAAGAACAATACCGTTTCTTTAGTTACGGTGATGCTATGTTCATAACCAAGAGAACTATTTGAAGCGAAAAGCGTCATACTCTTGATTTATATTTGAAGCTATCTGGACACTTTTCCGGATAGCTGTTTGTACCTAGGCTAGTGTTAATTTAATGCTGGGTGTAGGTATCAATCCGTCAGACTGTTTCTCTGACATTTGGAGGCTTTGTGAAACTACAATTCAATCTAAAAAAGAAAAATGGCAATGCGCGTCGCGGTCAACTGACTTTTGAACGTGGCACAGTGCAAACGCCTGCATTCATGCCTGTTGGTACTTACGGTACGGTAAAAGGTATGACACCGGAAGAAGTGGCTGATACTGGTGCACAAATTCTACTGGGTAACACTTTCCACCTTTGGTTACGCCCTGGTCAAGAAGTGATGAAAATGCATGGTGACTTGCATGATTTCATGAACTGGCAAGGTCCAATCCTAACGGATTCAGGCGGTTTCCAAGTATTCAGCCTTGGTGATATTCGTAAAATCACTGAGGAAGGTGTGCATTTCCGTAACCCAGTAAACGGTGACAAGATTTTCATGGACGCTGAGAAGTCTATGGAAATCCAAAAAGACCTTGGTTCAGACATCGTGATGATCTTCGATGAATGTACTCCATACCCTGCAACGCATGATGAAGCGAAGAAATCAATGGAGATGTCTCTTCGTTGGGCGCAACGTTCTCGCGATCATTTTGACAAGCTTGAAAACCCGAATAATTTGTTCGGTATCGTTCAAGGCAGCGTATACGAAGATTTGCGTGATGTTTCAGTTAAAGGTCTGACTGAAATTGGTTTCGATGGCTATGCTGTTGGTGGTCTTGCGGTTGGTGAACCAAAAGAAGACATGCACCGTATGCTTGAGCACACATGTCCACAACTACCGGAAGACAAACCTCGTTACTTAATGGGCGTTGGCAAACCAGAAGATTTAGTGGAAGGTGTACGTCGCGGTATCGATATGTTCGACTGTGTAATGCCAACACGTAACGCACGTAACGGTCACCTGTTCGTTACTGGCGGTGTAATTAAGATTCGTAACGCGGTTCATAAAACGGATACTTCGCCGTTAGATCCGCATTGTGATTGTTACACTTGCAAAAATTACTCGAAATCGTATCTTCACCATTTAGATCGTTGTAATGAAATTTTAGGCGCTCGCCTGAATACCATTCATAACCTACGCTACTACCAACGTTTGATGGAAAGTATCCGTACTGCGATTGATGAAGACCGTTTCGATCAATTTGTAGAAGAGTTCTACGCACGTCGTAACCGTGAAGTACCACCTCTACAAAAAGAGAAAGCTTAATGTTGATGCCAGCATGTGTGCTGGCATTAACGTAATTTCGTGCGCTAAGTTGGATTTATCTCTATTCCTGACTTGAATTCAACGTTGCGCAACCCAATAGATTTCAAACTAGACAAAACAACTTAGAGGACGTTTCTCAATGAGTCTAATTTCTGTAGCACACGCGGCTCCTGCTGGTACTCCAGCTGGTGGTGGTTTTGAAATGCTAATCATGCTTGGCATGTTCGCGGTAATCTTCTACTTCATGATTTACCGCCCACAATCAAAGCGTGTAAAAGAGCATAAAAACCTAATGGCTTCTATGGCTAAAGGTGATGAAGTGCTTACCAGTGGTGGATTAGTAGGTCGCATTACTAAAATTGCAGAAGACAACGATTATGTGTCTATTGCTCTTAATGAGAACAACGAAATCGTTCTTAAAAAAGACTTCATTACAGCAGTATTACCAAAAGGTACGCTGAAATCTCTATAAACAGCTAGAGGATCTTCTCTGTGCTAAACCGTTATCCGTTATGGAAGTACTTGATGGTGGTATTTGTTATTGCCGTCTCTGCTTTGTATGCACTTCCAAATATTTACGGTGAAGATCCAGCTATTCAAATTACAGGGGCGCGTGGCGCCTCTGTAGATCTGTCAACGCTGGATTCTGTCACTAAAGCGCTCGATAAAGCGCAGCTTTCTCATAAATCCATTGGTCTTGAAAATGGATCTATCCTTGTTCGATTTAATGACACAGATACTCAAATCAGCGCGCGCGATGTCGTAAGTGAAGCTCTGGGTAAAGACACGATTGTGGCATTAAACCTAGCAGCATCAACTCCTGATTGGCTTGAAGCAATAGGTGCAGCACCTATGAAGCTTGGTCTCGACCTTCGTGGTGGTGTTCACTTCCTGATGGAAGTAGACATGGATGCCGCGATGGAAAAACTGGTCAGTCAGCAAGAAGAAGCATTCCGCAGTGAACTGCGAGAAGACAAAATTCGCTACCGTGCAATTCGTCCTCTTAAAGATTCAGTAGAAGTGGTGTTACGTGATGCTGAGCAACTTGCTCAAGCAAAAGCCTCTTTAGAAACAAAACACCGCGATATGACATTCATTGCTTCTGATGAAAACAATCAATTCGTTCTTAAAGCGCAATTCTCTGAAACTCGTCTACAAGAAATTCGTAACTACGCTGTTGAGCAAAACATCAGCATCCTACGTAACCGTGTAAACGAACTGGGTGTTGCTGAACCATTGGTACAACGTCAAGGTGCAACTCGAATCGTTGTTGAACTGCCAGGTGTTCAGGACACTGCTCGTGCGAAAGAGATTCTTGGTGCAACTGCGACGCTTGAATTCCGTGAAGTGGATGACAAAGCAGATTTAGCAGCAGCGGCTGCGGGTCGTGTACCTGCTGGTAGTGAAGTTAAGTTTGACCGTGATGGTCGTCCTGCTGTTCTGAAGAAGCGTGTGATTCTTGGTGGTTCAAGCATCACGGATGCAAGCTCAAGCACTGATGAATATGGTCGTCCTCAGGTAAACATCTCACTGGATAGTGAAGGTGGCGCTAAGATGTCAGCGTTCTCTAAAAAGAACATTGGCAAGCTGATGGCTACGGTGTTTGCTGAATACAAAGACAGCGGTCGTAAATCTCCAGAAGGTAAAGTTATCTTAGTTAAGCACGAAGAAGTGGTTAACCAAGCAACGATCCAATCAGCTCTAGGCCGTAGCTTCCGTATTACGGGTATCGATTCAGCGGCTGAAGCTCATAACCTAGCTCTTCTATTACGCGCTGGTGCTCTGATTGCACCAATCTCGATTGTAGAAGAACGCACCATTGGTCCATCTATGGGTCAACAGAATATCGATATGGGTATTCAAGCGTGTATCTGGGGTATGGTTGCAGTAATGCTGTTTACTCTTCTTTACTACCGTAAGTTTGGTCTGATTGCCAACGTAGCACTGTTTGCCAACCTTGTGTTGATCATCGGCGTGATGTCTATGATTCCAGGTGCAACGATGACTCTGCCAGGTATCGCGGGTATCGTATTAACCGTCGGTATGGCGGTGGATGCCAACGTACTGATCTTTGAACGTATTCGTGAAGAGCTGCGTGACGGGCGTAACCCTCAGCAAGCGATTCACCAAGGTTATGCGAACGCGTTCAGTACTATCGCCGATGCGAACATCACAACCTTAATTACTGCAATCATTCTGTTTGCTGTGGGTACGGGTGCGATTAAAGGTTTCGCGGTGACTCTGTCTATCGGTATTCTCACTTCAATGTTTACTGCAATTATCGGCACTCGTTGTATCGTCAACTTGCTGTACGGTGGTAAACGCATTAACAAATTGTCGATCTAAGGGTAGGAATTGGTATGTTTCAAATTCTGAAAACAGATAAATCGATCGACTTTATGCGTTGGTCGAAGTTCGCGTTCATTTTCTCGATACTCATGATCGGTGCTTCGATTTTCACACTATCGACAAAATGGCTGAACTGGGGCTTAGACTTCACTGGCGGTACATTGATTGAGGTTGGTTTTGAACAACCAGTAAACCTTGAAGAAATCCGTGTTGCGCTAGAAGCAAAAGGCTTTGGTGATGCAACGGTACAGAACTTTGGTTCTGCGAGAGATGTGATGGTTCGTCTTCGTCCACGTGAAAATGTGGCAAGTGAGGCTCTGGGTAACCAAATCTTAAGCGCAATTAAAGACGGTACCGGTGAATCGGTTGAAATGCGTCGTATCGAGTTCGTTGGTCCTAACGTAGGTGACGAACTAACAGAAGCGGGTGGTTTAGCGATTTTAGTATCGCTACTGTGTATTCTTCTATACGTTTCTATGCGATTCGAGTGGCGTTTAGCGGCGGGTGCGGTATTAGCACTGGCGCACGACGTGATTATTACACTTGGTATTTTCTCGCTAGTGCAAGTAGAAGTGGACTTAACCATCGTTGCGGCATTGCTAACGGTAGTCGGTTACTCGCTCAACGATACCATCGTTGTATTCGACCGTATCCGTGAGAACTTCCGCAAGATGCGTAAAGGCGAACCTACTGAAATCATGAATGACTCGATCACTCAAACATTAAGTCGTACCTTGATTACTTCAGGTACCACATTGTTTGTAGTTATCGCTCTGTTTGTTCAGGGCGGGCCTATGATTCACGGTTTCGCAATGGCACTTCTACTCGGTATCACAGTCGGTACTTACTCTTCAATCTATGTGGCTTCAGCCCTAGCGTTGAAATTAGGTATTACTCGTGAGCACTTACTGACTCCACAAGTGGAGAAAGAAGGTGCCGAGTTCGACGAGATGCCATAAGAAGAAATGAAAAAGCCACTGAGTTCAGTGGCTTTTCTTTTGTCTCTTCAGCGACAGTCAGACACAAAAAAGCCCCAACCGTTAGGATGGGGCTTTCTATTTATCAGCTGTGACGGAGCTGTTATTTCAGAATCGCACTGTTACCGTTTTCACGGATGTGGTTCAGAATAGCTTTCACACCGCGTGGGCTAGAGCCAACGATGTTGCCTGATTTCATGTAATCAGTACCGCCAGCGAAATCTGTCAGGATAGCGCCTGCTTCACGAGCAATCAGTTCACCTGCTGCTAGATCCCAAGGTTTCAAACCAAGTTCAAAGTAACCGTCAACACGGTTAGATGCTAGGTAACATAGATCAAGAGCTGCAGAGCCAGTACGACGGAAGTCTGAACATTCAACAAATAGAGACGTCATAATCTTCATGTAAGATTCTGAGTGCTGCTTTTGCTTGAATGGAAAACCTGTTGCTAGAACAGCACCTTGCAGGTCTTTAATTTGTTTGATACGGATACGAGCGTTGTTTAGCTGTGCGCCTGAGCCACGTTGAGCTGTGAATAGCTCGTTTAGCATTGGGTTGTAAACACAAGCCACTTCAGTTTTGCCTTTAATACGAACAGCAATTGAAACGCAGAAGTGAGGTAAACCTTTTACAAAGTTTGTAGTGCCATCCAGTGGGTCGATAATCCATTGTACATCCTGATCTTTACCTTCGATCAGACCGCCTTCTTCGGCAATGATGCAGTGCTCTGGGTAAGAGCTTTTAATCGTAGAAACGATAATGTTTTCAGCTTCTTTGTCTACGTTAGTGACAAAGTCGTTCATGCCTTTTTGAGTGGCTTCGATTTTCTCAGGAGTTTCTAGAGATTTAGCAATATGATTGCCTGCCTTTCGCGCAGCGCGAATAGCAATGTTTAGCATAGGATGCATACGGATTTCCCAACGGATGTTAAAGAACGAAAAAAGCGGTGCGCAGTATACCAAATGTTTACCAAAAGGGAAGTGGTTATTTTTTATTCATTCGGTTCGAGGGAAAGTGAAGCTTCTGACCATTTTACTCAGGTTTATGTTAATATTCTGCGGTTATAAATTGAGTAGCGTAAAAACATCATGTTAAGCAATGTTAAAGTGGTTTTAGTGGGAACCTCTCATTCTGGCAATATCGGCTCTGCTGCACGTGCTATGAAGGTAATGGGTCTCAGCGAAATGGTCTTGGTTGATCCTCAGTGTGAGGTGGATGCTCAGGCTGTCGCGTTGGCTGCTGGCGCAAGCGAAATCGCACTCAATGCTCGAATTGTTAGTAGTTTAGAAGAAGCTGTAGAAGATTGTAGTCTGGTCGTTGGCTCCAGTGCTCGTTCAAGAACGCTTGAATGGCCAATGCTTGATCCTCGAGAATGCGGTGAGAAATTTGCTGTTGAAGGGCAAAAACATCCGGTTGCTTTAGTCTTTGGACGTGAACGTACAGGGCTAACCAATGAAGAACTGCAAACTTGCCACTACCACGTCTGCATCCCTGCAAATCCTGAATACAGCTCTCTGAACTTAGCTATGGCGGTTCAAACACTGTGTTATGAAATCCGCGTTGCACATTTAAATCAGGTTCAATCTCAATACTCGTCTCAGGCTGAAGAGGAATACCCTCGTCATAAAGAACTGGAAATGTTCTATGAACACCTTGAAAAAGTGATGATTGAAACCCAATTCATCTCAGAGGCACAACCGGGCCAAGTGATGAATAAACTTCGTCGCCTTTTTAATCGTGCGCGTCCAGAAGCTCAAGAACTCAACATCTTACGTGGTGTTCTGACTGCTGTTGGGAAAAGTTTGCAGAATAAAAAATAACCACTTTTAATTAATGGTTAAATACCTGACTGTTTTAGTCAAATAAATACTTGACCATATTAGTCAGGTATGTGAAACTTCTAACCACATAATCAATGTGGATACGGTGTGATATGAGACTTACATCTAAAGGAAGATATGCGGTAACAGCCATGTTAGATGTGGCTCTGCATTCGCAACAAAGCCCAGTACCATTGGCAGATATTTCTGAACGCCAAGGCATCTCGCTTTCATATTTAGAGCAACTGTTTTCGAAATTACGTAAAGCAGGT
The DNA here is from genome assembly GCF_013041605.1 of Vibrio plantisponsor. Classification (GTDB taxonomy): domain Bacteria; phylum Pseudomonadota; class Gammaproteobacteria; order Enterobacterales; family Vibrionaceae; genus Vibrio; species Vibrio plantisponsor. Next base: position 36,593 of record NZ_JABEQC010000018.1, read on the forward strand.
TTAGTTGCTAGCGTTCGTGGTCCGGGCGGTGGTTATCGCTTAGGTATGAATGGCCACTCGATTTCAATTGGTACAGTGATTGCCGCAGTTGATGAATCCGTTGATGCGACCAAGTGTCATGGCAAAGGCGATTGCCAAGGTGGTACTCGCTGCTTAACACATACACTGTGGCGCGACCTAAGCTCACGCATCAGTGACTTCCTTAACAACATCACTCTTGGTGAGCTGATGGTTGATAACGAAGTGCTAGAGATTTCTGATCGTCAAGATATTGGTCTTGCGATTAACCACGGGATTGCACACAAAAATTCGAACACAGTCACCATTGGTGCGGCACCCGTAGGTATTAATGTTCGTTCTTAAGAACGACGTTTACATTGGAGTAGAAAATGAAACTGCCTATTTATTTAGACTATTCAGCAACTTGCCCAGTTGATCCACGTGTTGCTGAAAAGATGGTTCAGTACATGACGATGGATGGTACTTTCGGTAACCCTGCATCTCGTTCTCATCGTTATGGCTGGCAGGCAGAAGAAGCCGTTGATACTGCTCGTGAGCAAATTGCAGATCTATTGAATGCAGACCCTCGTGAAATTATCTTCACTTCAGGCGCAACAGAGTCTAACAACCTAGCGATTAAAGGTGTTGCACACTTTTATCAAAAACAAGGTAAGCACATCATTACCTGCAAAACTGAGCACAAAGCTGTACTAGACACTACTCGTCAGCTAGAGCGTGAAGGTTTTGAAGTGACATACCTTGAGCCAGAATCAAACGGCTTAATTGATCTAAATAAATTAGAAACAGCAATGCGTGATGACACCATTCTTGTTTCTATCATGCATGTGAACAATGAGATCGGTGTTATCCAAGATATCACTGCAATCGGTGAACTTTGCCGTTCACGTAAAATTGTTTTCCATGTAGACGCAGCGCAATCAGCAGGCAAACTGCCAATCGACGTTCAAGAGATGAAAGTTGATCTTATCTCTATGTCAGCGCACAAAATTTACGGTCCTAAAGGTATTGGTGCTTTATACGTACGTCGTAAACCACGTATTCGTCTTGAAGCGCAAATGCACGGTGGCGGCCATGAGCGTGGTTTCCGCTCTGGTACACTTCCTACTCACCAAATCGTGGGTATGGGTGAAGCATTCCGAATTGCAAAAGAAGAGATGCAACAAGATTTCGACCACGCTAAAAAACTGCGTGATCGTCTACTAGCTGGCATCAAAGATATGGAAGCAGTTTCGATCAACGGTGACCTAGAACAGCGTTTACCGAACAACCTAAACGTGAGCTTTGCTTTCGTTGAAGGTGAATCACTGCTTATGTCTCTGAAAGACCTTGCGGTATCTTCAGGCAGTGCATGTACATCAGCAAGCCTTGAACCATCGTACGTACTACGTGCTCTTGGTCTTAATGATGAATTGGCTCACAGCTCAATTCGTTTCTCATTCGGTCGTTTTACGACAGAAGAAGATATTGATTATGCGATTGAATTGATTCGTGTAGCTGTCAACAAATTACGCGACATGTCCCCACTATGGGATATGTACAAGGAAGGGGTAGATTTGAACACTGTTGAGTGGGCTCATCATTAATCTTTCCAGCGATTTAGAGGATTCGAGGTAACTATCATGGCATATAGTGAAAAAGTAATTGATCATTACGAGAACCCACGTAACGTAGGTTCATTTGACAAGGAAGATCCATCAGTAGGTAGCGGCATGGTTGGTGCTCCTGCATGTGGTGACGTAATGCGTCTACAAATCAAAGTATCTCCTGAAGGCATCATTGAAGATGCAAAATTCAAGACTTACGGTTGTGGTAGCGCAATCGCATCAAGCTCGCTTGTAACTGAATGGGTTAAAGGTAAATCAATTGACGAAGCAGCAGCGATCAAAAACGCTGAAATTGCTGAAGAATTAGAGCTACCACCAGTGAAAGTTCACTGCTCAATCTTGGCAGAAGATGCAATCAAAGCCGCTGTTGCGGATTACAAGAAAAAACATCAACAATAATAAGTGTTTTGGGGAGTAACCCATTGTTACTCCCACTTTAATTAACAGAAGACCCAAAGGTAGCAGTATGGCCATTACTCTAACTGAAACAGCAGCACACCGAGTTAAAACCTTTTTGGACAACAGAGGAAAAGGTATCGGCTTACGTCTAGGCGTAAGAACGACTGGGTGTTCAGGTATGGCATACGTACTAGAATTCGTTGATGATCTTGAAGATGGTGACCAAGTCTTCGAAGATAACGGTGTAAAAGTTATCATTGATGCGAAAAGCTTGGTTTACTTAGACGGCACAGAGCTGGACTATAAAAAAGAAGGCTTGAATGAGGGCTTTGAATTCAACAACCCAAATGTCAAAGGCGAATGTGGTTGTGGTGAAAGCTTCAACGTCTAAGAGTTCTCTGAATTTAGGGTGAGCATTTGCTCATCCTAAATCGAATTAAAGGACCGATATCTACATGAATTATTTCGAATTATTTGGGCTACCAACTCAGTTTCAACTGGATGGTAGCCTTCTTTCTTCTCAGTTCCGTGAGTTGCAAAAGCGTTTTCATCCAGATAACTTTGCCACGGCTTCTGAGCGTGACCGACTGATGTCGGTACAAAAAACGGCAGAGATTAACGATGCCAATCAAATGTTAAAAAGCCCAATCTCTCGCGCAGAATACCTGTTGTCACTTAACGGTGTTGAACTCCGTGGTGAGCAGCAAACTCTTCAAGATCCAATGTTCCTGATGGAACAGATGGAACTGCGTGAAGAACTTGAAGCAATTACCGACAACTCTGATGCGGAAAGTGCGCTGTTCGACTTTGATAGTAAAGTCGAGAAAATGTATAAACAGCACTTAATCCAAGTAGAGCAAGAGCTAAACAGTGAGCAGTGGAATAGCGCAGCAGACACTGTTCGTAAGCTCAAATTTATTGCCAAATTAAAAAATGAAATAGAGCGAGTCGAAGACAAACTCCTCGGCTAATTCTAAAAAAAGGACCCATAGATGGCATTACTTCAAATTGCAGAACCGGGTCAAAGTTCTGCACCGCACCAGCATAAACTGGCTGCAGGCATTGATTTAGGAACCACCAACTCGTTAGTGGCTTCAGTGAGAAGCGGCACGGCAACCACTTTAGTTGATGAGCAAGGACGAAGCATCCTGCCTTCCGTTGTGTCTTATTCCCAAGAAGAAAAAGTGGTCGGCTATGACGCTCATGACAACGCGCAAGCAGATCCTGCTAATACTATTATTTCGGTAAAGAGACTTGTCGGTCGTTCACTGACTGATATTCAGTCTCGTTACCCAAATCTTCCGTATCAATTTAAAGCCAGTGAAAACGGTTTGCCGATCATGCAAACTCCTCACGGTGACAAAAACCCAATTCAAGTGTCAGCAGACATTCTGAGAACGCTAGGCCAAAGAGCTGAAAACACATTAGGCGGCGAATTGGCAGGCGTGGTTATCACTGTTCCTGCTTACTTTGATGATGCTCAACGAGTCGCTACCAAAGATGCAGCCGCGCTTGCCGGATTGCACGTATTACGTCTGCTTAATGAACCAACGGCCGCTGCTATCGCTTATGGTCTGGATTCAGGTCAGGAAGGTGTAATTGCTGTTTATGACTTAGGTGGCGGTACGTTTGATATTTCTATTCTGCGTCTGTCAAAAGGCGTATTTGAAGTGCTCGCAACAGGTGGTGATTCAGCATTGGGTGGCGATGATTTCGACCATCTGATAGCCGAATACCTGCAACAGCAAATGGGTATTGAAGGCCAGTTAAGTTCAAGTAAACACCGTGAGTTATTAAACGCAGCAACGGCTGCGAAAATTGCTCTGTCAGATAGCGATCAAGTAGAAATTAATGTCCTTGATTGGTCTGGCGTGCTTACCAAACAACAGTTCAATGAACTGATCCAGCCACTAGTGAAGAAGACGCTGATGTCTTGCCGCCGCGCGCTTAAAGATGCGCAGATATCGGCAGATGAGGTGTTGGAAGTGGTCATGGTTGGTGGCTCTACTCGTACTCCCTACGTGCGTGAGCAAGTGGGTGAGTTCTTTGGACGTACACCATTAACCAGTATCAACCCTGATGAAGTGGTTGCTATTGGTGCGGCGATTCAAGCAGATGTTTTAGCAGGCAACAAGCCAGATTCTGAAATGCTGCTGTTGGATGTGATCCCGCTATCTCTGGGTATTGAAACCATGGGTGGCTTAGTGGAAAAAATTATTCCACGCAACACCACGATTCCGGTAGCAAGAGCGCAAGAGTTCACTACCTTCAAAGATGGTCAAACAGCGATGAGTGTTCACGTTGTTCAGGGTGAGCGTGAATTAGTGGATGACTGTCGTTCACTGGCGCGTTTCTCTCTCAAAGGTATTCCGCCAATGGCCGCAGGTGCTGCACATGTTCGCGTGACTTATCAAGTGGATGCGGATGGTCTGCTATCTGTGACAGCAATGGAAAAGAGCACTGGTGTCCAAGCCGAAATTCAGGTTAAACCGTCTTACGGTTTAAGCGATGACGAAGTGGCTCAAATGCTGCGTGATTCTATGGCTTATGCTAAAGAAGATATGCAAGCGAGAAGCCTGATGGAGCAGCGTGTTGAAGCGGATCGCGTCATCGAAGGTCTGATTGCAGCAATGCAGGCGGATGGTGACGAGTTACTGAGCGAAGATGAGAAACAGCTTCTAGTTAAAGCGATTGAGTCACTGATCGAATTACGCAACGGTGATGATGCGGACGCTATTGAGCAAGGAATAAAAGATACCGATAAAGCGAGCCAAGATTTTGCGTCGCGCCGTATGGATAAATCTATTCGCGCCGCACTGGCTGGTCATTCAGTTGACGAGATTTAAAGAGAAGACAAAAAATGCCTAAGATTATTGTTTTACCCCATGAAACACTTTGCCCGGAAGGTGCGGTATTAGAAGCTCAACCTGGCGAAACGATTCTTGATGTGGCGTTGAAAAACGGTATCGGAATTGAGCATGCGTGTGAGAAATCCTGTGCATGTACAACTTGTCACTGCATTGTCCGTGAAGGTTTTGACTCGCTAGAAGAGAGTGATGAACTCGAAGATGACATGCTGGATAAAGCATGGGGCTTAGAGCCTGAATCTCGTTTGAGCTGTCAGGCAAGAGTCGCGGACGAAGATTTGGTTGTTGAAATTCCAAAATACACTTTGAATCACGCATCTGAAGATCACTAATTATCACTCTGGCTTGATTCAAGCCAGAGAACATGACACTGGAATAACATTATGAAATGGACAGATTCACGCGATATCGCCATTGAGCTTTGCGAAAAATATCCTGATATTGAACCGCAAAATGTACGTTTTACCGATTTACATCAGTGGATATTGGACCTTGAAGATTTTGACGATGAGCCTAACCGCTCAAACGAGAAAATTCTTGAAGCGATCATTATGTGCTGGATGGATGAGCGGGATTAATTGCGCTAACCTAGCCTCGCTAAGTTAACAGTTTTAAGAAAAAAGCGGGCCTAGTAGCCCGTTTTTTTATCAAGTTGATATTTTTAACTGACAAAATGCTAACATCCCCGAGTTATTGAAGAGATGTGGCGAAGAGACGCCATTACTAAGACAAGGAGAAACCATGTCTACACAAATGTCTGTATTTATTAGCCTGGAAGCTGCCCAGCCTCAGTGGGGAGAAAAGGCGTTATTATCATTTTCTGAGCAAGGTGCAACAATTCACCTTACTCAATCTCACGATTTAGGTGCGATTCAACGCGCTGCTCGTAAACTGGATACTCAAGGTTTGCGTTCTGTATCTCTAGAAGGCGAAGGTTGGGATCTAGAATCTATCTGGGCTTTCTATCAAGGCTACCGTGAAGCGAAGAAGAGAAACACGGTTGAGTGGAAACCTCTAGAGCAAGAAGCACAAGCAGAACTAGCAGCTCGTATTAAAACCACAGATTGGGTTCGCGACATTATTAACAAGAGTGCCGAAGAAGTGGCACCTCGTCAGCTTGCGACTATGGCAGCTGAGTTCGTGAAATCTCTGGCTCCTGAGCAAGTTTCTTACCGTATCGTAAAAGACAAAGATCTTTTAGCAGAAGGTTGGGAAGGCATTTTCGCTGTTGGCCGTGGTTCAGACCGCACCTCAGCAATGCTACAACTCGACTTTAACCCAACCGGCAAAGAAGACGCACCCGTGTTCGCATGTTTGGTTGGTAAAGGTATTACTTTCGATTCTGGTGGTTACAGCCTAAAACCATCTGGCATGATGTCTGCGATGAAAGCCGATATGGGCGGTGCAGGCATGATTACTGGCGCGCTGGCACTGTCTATTCTTCGCGGTTTAAATAAGCGCGTGAAATTGATTCTGTGCTGTGCTGAAAACATGGTTTCAGGCCGTGCTCTTAAGTTGGGTGATATCATCACTTACAAGAACGGTAAAACTGTAGAAATCATGAATACTGACGCGGAAGGTCGCTTGGTATTGGCTGACGGTCTGATGTACGCCAGTGAGCAAAAACCAGAGCTGATCATTGACTGCGCAACGCTAACTGGTGCAGCAAAAAATGCATTAGGTAATGACTTCCATGCACTGATGAGCTTTGATGACGAGTTGTCTCACCAAGCTCTGACTGCTGCTAAAGAAGAACATGAAGGTCTATGGCCACTTCCGCTGATGGATTTCCATCGTGAAATGTTGCCTTCACCTTTCGCAGATCTATCTAACATTAGCTCTGGTGATTACTCACCTGGCGCAAGTACTGCGGCTGCATTCTTGTCTTACTTTGTTGAAGACCACAAGAAAGGCTGGCTACACTTTGACTGTGCGGGTACTTACCGTAAGTCTCCAAGTGATAAATGGGCTGCAGGCGCAACGGGCATGGGCGTAAGAACCATCTCTCGCGTACTGATGGATCAAGCAAAGTAATTGGTGTAATTCAAAGGTGGCCTAAGAGCCGCCTTTTTAAAATAAAACGACAAGTAAAGTAAAAGGACATCTTATGGCCCTAGAAAGAACATTTTCTATCATTAAGCCTGACGCCGTTGAACGTGATTTAATCGGTGAGATTTATCATCGTATTGAAAAGGCTGGACTACGCATTATCGCAGCGAAAATGCTTCGTCTGACTGATGAACAAGCAAGCGGATTTTACGCGGAACACGAAGGAAAACCATTCTTTGAACCGCTAAAAGAGTTTATGACTTCTGGCCCAATTATGGTTCAAGTTCTTGAAGGTGAAGATGCTATTACGCGTTACCGTGAGCTAATGGGTAAGACCAATCCTGAAGAAGCAGCATGTGGCACTATCCGTGCTGACTACGCACTCAGCATGCGCCATAACTCAGTACACGGCAGTGATAGTCCTGAGTCTGCTGCACGCGAAATTGAATTCTTTTTCCCTGAATCAGAAATCTGCCCTCGCTCAGAAGCTGTAGTTTAATTTTAAGGAGCTCCCGAAAGGGAGCTTTTTTGTACCCGTCAGATACCTCTCGCAACACTGAAATCTCCGTTTTTTAGCAACTTCACTCAGTACTTATCGCCTGTTTGCTATTTTTTTAATTTGCTGTTTATTTTTTATTCAAAGGCTTGTAAATACCCCAGTAAACTCATGGTATTGCAGCCCTTGTCGTTATTGCCTAAAGGCTGTACAATTCGCGCCCTTAATTATAGTTCCATCTTTGAGAGGCTACATGACCACACAAAAAGTCAATTTACTTGATTTTGATCGCAAGGCTATGCGTTCATTTTTCGCTGATGAACTGGGTGAAAAAGCATTCCGCGCCGATCAGGTGATGAAGTGGATTTACCATTTTGGTTGTGACGACTTCGAAAAGATGACCAATATTAATAAGCAGCTGCGCGAAAAGCTGATTCAAAAGTGTGAAATTCGTGCACCTTACGTTTCCGAAGCTCAACACTCCAGTGATGGCACCATCAAGTGGGCGATGAAAGTGGGTGATCAGGACGTAGAAACGGTTTATATCCCTGAAGATGATCGTGCAACGCTTTGTGTCTCTTCTCAGGTAGGTTGTGCGCTGGAATGTAAATTCTGTTCAACCGCTCAGCAAGGGTTTAACCGTAACTTACGTGTATCTGAAATTATTGGTCAGGTATGGCGTGCAGCGCGTGAAATTGGTTTAGAAAAAGAAACAGGCCGTCGTCCTATTACTAACGTAGTAATGATGGGCATGGGCGAGCCACTTCTGAATATGAAGAACTTGATTCCAGCGTTAGAAATCATGCTGGATGACCTAGGTTTTGGTTTATCAAAGCGCCGTGTAACGGTTTCGACTTCTGGTGTGGTATCCGGTTTAGACCAAATGACTGGTCAAATCGATGTTGCTTTAGCGATTTCACTTCATGCACCGAACGATAAGCTGCGCAGTGAAATTATGCCAATCAATGACCGTTGGGATATTCAAGATTTCCTAGCATCTGTTCGTCGCTATATTGCTTCATCAAATGCAAACCGTGGCAAAGTAACGGTTGAGTATGTGCTTCTCGATCATGTGAACGATGGTACAGAGCATGCTCACGAACTGGCGCAACTAATGAAAGACACACCTTGTAAGATCAACTTGATTCCGTTTAACCCATATCCGGGTTCACCTTACAAGAAACCAAGTAACTCACGAATTGATCGTTTCCAGAAAACTCTGATGCAATACGAACATACCGTAACGATCCGTAAAACACGTGGTGATGATATTGATGCGGCGTGTGGTCAGTTGGTTGGTGATGTTATTGACCGTACCAAACGTACTAAAATCAAGCAGGTGGATGAACAAGCTATCCCTGTAAAACAGATTTAGTTAAAAATATCAGTAAGCCAGAGTTCGCTCTGGCTTACTTACTTTTGGAGTTAATCCAACAAATTATGTCTTTTTGATGTCAGTTTAAGCAAAAACCTTGACCTGTCTGTAATTTCTTTTCCAAATGCTTGTTGTTTACAGGCTAATATCTATTAGAATGTTTCACTATTATCAAAAGTAAATGCGAATTACTGGCGATATCCAACATAAATGAATTTTCACCTGTTGAAGTCATCGACATTGATTGCTACTAACAAATCAATAATAAAAGCGACGAAGCGATACTTGAGCACAAAAACACGAGACAGACATCGCGGATGAATACTGAACATAAAGAACAAGAAAACCCAATCGTCGAAGAAACATCAACTGTAGAACAAGAAGCAGCATTTGTAGAACCAGGAACCCTGTTAAGAGAAAAGCGCGAAGCATTAGGGTTAACACAACAACAAGTCGCTGACCGTTTGAGATTGCGTTTATCCATCGTTCAAAACCTAGAAGCCAACAACTTTGAATCAGATCTAGTCGCTACCTTTATTCGCGGCTATTTGCGTTCTTACGCCAAAGCGGTTGGATTGAAAGAATCTGAAGTTTTGCAAGCTTATGAGAAAAGCACCGCTGCTGAACCTCAAGAACAAACTATGCAAAGCTTCTCAAAGAAAACCAAGCGTGCGAAACACGATAGCCACATTATGACTATTACTTGGGTCATATTGGTGATTCTTATTGGTATGTCATCACTTTGGTGGTGGCAGAACCACAGAGACAGTGGATTCGAAGCGGACAAAGATGCTGAAGTTTCAGCGGTTTTGAGTAATGAGTCCTCGTTGCAGGATTCTCGTAACGATCAAGAATTTGCAACGGTCAGTGAATTAACAGAAGAATCAGGTGAAGAGCCTGTTGAACCATTCTCGCCTGCTGATGAAGTTCAAGCGGTAGAACAGACTGAAGAACCAGCAGTTGAAGACGTTGAGCCTGCGATTAGCGAACAAGTGCCAGTTGCAGCGGAAGAAGAACCTGCTGTTGTTGAAGAGCCAGTAGCTGAAGCACCTGTAGTTGAGCAAGCAGATGCAAGCAACTTGCTAACACTTTCTTTCTCAGCGGATTGCTGGATTCAAGTTAAAGATGCGACGGGTAAAACCTTGTCGACAGGCATTAAACAAGCTGGTCAGACACTGAATTTACGCGGACAAAAACCTCTACAAGTGATTCTTGGCGCTCCAGAGAGCGTATCAATGACATTTGCAAGTGAACCTGTAGACCTTTCTGGGTATACTTCAGGCAAAGTAGCAAGACTCACCTTACCTTAGACAATACTATGCAACACGAATCTCCGATCAAACGTCGTCCTTCTACACGTATTTATGTAGGGGATGTGCCAATTGGCGATGGTGCGCCAATTGCTGTGCAATCAATGACCAATACAAGAACGACTGACGTGGAAGCGACAGTCGCTCAGATCAAAGCTCTGGAAAATGTCGGTGCAGATATAGTACGCGTATCTGTTCCAACGATGGACGCAGCAGAAGCTTTCAAGCTCATCAAACAGCAAGTCTCTGTGCCGCTCGTTGCGGATATTCATTTTGACTATCGTATCGCATTGAAAGTGGCAGAGTACGGTGTTGACTGTTTACGTATTAACCCTGGCAACATTGGCAACGAATCTCGCATCCGTTCTGTTGTTGACTGCGCGCGTGATAAAAATATCCCGATTCGTATCGGTGTAAACGGCGGCTCATTAGAAAAAGATCTGCAAATGAAATATGGCGAGCCAACACCAGAAGCCTTGGTGGAGTCGGCGATGCGTCATGTGGATATTCTTGATCGCCTGAACTTTGATCAGTTTAAAGTCAGTGTGAAAGCATCTGATGTATTCCTTGCTGTGGATTCCTATCGCTTGCTGGCGAAGAAAATCGACCAGCCGTTGCACTTAGGTATTACTGAAGCAGGCGGTGCTCGTGCTGGTTCAGTGAAGTCTGCGGTTGGCTTAGGCATGCTGCTTGCGGAAGGTATCGGTGATACTTTACGCATCTCTTTGGCTGCCAATCCGGTTGAAGAAATTAAAGTCGGTTTCGATATTTTGAAATCACTGCGTATCCGTTCTCGCGGAATTAACTTCATCGCTTGTCCGAGCTGTTCTCGTCAAGAGTTTGATGTTATTTCTACTGTGAACGAGCTGGAACAACGATTGGAAGATATTTTGACGCCAATGGATGTTTCGATTATTGGCTGCGTAGTAAACGGCCCGGGCGAAGCGGAAGTTTCCCATTTAGGTCTGGCAGGCAGCAATAAGAAAAGCGCATTTTATGAAGACGGCGTTCGTCAAAAAGAACGTTTTGACAACGACGACCTAGTTGCTCAGCTTGAAGCGAAAATTCGCGCCAAAGCTTCAATGTTAGATGAGAAGAACCGCATCAACATTCAGCAACTTGAACAAGATTAATCTAAACGATATTACGGTAACTATTTTGGCAAAGACTATTCAAGCAATCCGAGGCATGAACGACTGTCTCCCAACTCAGTCTCCACTTTGGCAAAAAGTGGAAGGCACGGTAAAAAACGTAATTAGTGCTTACGGCTATAACGAAGTTCGTATGCCTATCGTTGAGATGACACATCTATTTAGCCGTGCGATTGGTGAAGTCACTGACGTTGTTGAAAAAGAGATGTACACCTTTGAAGACCGTAACGGTGATAGCTTAACGCTACGCCCAGAAGGTACTGCTGGTTGTGTACGTTCTGGTATCGAAAATGGTCTGTTGTACAACCAAGAACAACGCTTGTGGTACATGGGCCCAATGTTCCGTCATGAGCGCCCTCAGAAAGGTCGCTACCGTCAGTTCCACCAATGTGGTGTGGAAGTATTTGGTCTTGATGGCCCTGATGTTGATGCTGAATTGATCATGATGACGGCACGTATGTGGCGTGAGCTTGGCATTTCTGAACATGTACGCCTTGAGCTGAACTCAATCGGTTCACTTGATGCGCGTGCGAACTACCGTACCGCTTTAATTGAATATTTAGAGCAATATATGGATGTACTGGATGATGACTGTAAGCGTCGTCTATACACCAACCCTCTGCGTGTACTGGATACTAAAAACCCAGATGTTCAAGCCGTATTAGGTGATGCACCTAAGCTGTCTGATTACCTAGATGAAGAGTCAAAACAACATTTTGCAGGTTTATGTGAACTTCTTGATGTTGCAGGTATCGAATATACGGTTAACGAGCGTTTGGTTCGTGGTCTGGATTACTACAACCGTACTGTATTTGAGTGGATCACTGAAAGTCTTGGTTCACAAGGTACTGTATGTGGCGGTGGCCGCTACGATGGTCTTGTTGAGCAGTTAGGTGGAAAACCAACACCAGCTGTAGGCTTTGCTATGGGTCTAGAACGTTTAGTATTGATGATGGAAACATTAGGCAATACAGATGTTCGTCGCAGCGTTGATGTTTACATGGTGACGGCTGGCGAAGGTACTCTATCTGCGGGTATGAAGCTTGCCGAGCAAATCCGTGAGCAAGTTCCGGGCCTTCGTGTTATGACACACTTCGGCGGCGGAAACTTTAAGAAACAGTTTAAGCGTGCGGACAAAGTTGGTGCTGCGATAGCATTAGTTTTGGGTGAAGACGAAGTTGCGGGTAACACTGTGGTTGTAAAAGACCTAGCAGGCGGCGAGCAAGAAACAATTTCTCAAGCAGAGATCGCGAGCAAGCTTGCTCATCTGATCTAATAGCGCATTTTTAGAGATACATTATGCCAATGCTCGTCATTGGCATTTATAAAGAGGATAGGAAGTGGAACTCTACGATACTGAAGAACAACAAGTAGAAGCGATCAAAGATTGGTGGAAGGAAAATGGCAAAGCCGTAATGCTAGGCGCTGTCATTGGTTTAGGTGGTCTTTTTGGTTGGCGTTTTTATCAAGATAGCGTAACCGAAGCGAAAGAGGCTGCTTCAGAAGCTTATACTCAAGCGATCCTGTCTCTATCCTCGAAAGGCATTGATGCGAGCGGCGATGTTCAAAGCTTTATTGATGGCAATAAAGACACTGAGTATTCAGTGCTAGCAGCAATGCAACTTGCAAAAGTACAAATTGAAGCAGGTAATTTAGATGAAGCTTTAGCACAACTAGAGTGGGCGAAAAGCACAACTAAAGATGCAGCTTTAAAACCAGTGATTACTCTGCGTGTTGCTCGAGTTCAGGCTGAGCAAGGTGACTTTGACGCTGCATTAGCTGAGCTGAACAATATTACAGAAGAAGGTTGGGCAGGCCGAGTGGCTGAATTACGCGGTGATATTTCTCTGCGTAAGGGCGACACTGCTGCTGCTTATGCCGCTTACACTGAAGCGCAACAAGCGACGGATGCAAGCCAAACGTTGCAAATTAAACTGGACGACCTAGCCAAGTAAGGGCACAAGTTGATGAAAAAGATGTTCAACAAAGTGCTTCTGTCCTCAGCTGTGTTAGCTCTGCTAGCTGGCTGTGCTAGCGAAGAAGAAAACGTTGTGATGGCACCAGTGCCAGTGGTGAAAAGTGAATTTACGCCTCAGTCACTGTGGAGTACTTCTATCGGTGATGGCGTTGGTCATTACTTTTCTAAGCTGTCACCTGATTTTGCTTACGGCAAAGTTTTTGTTGCAAGCCGTGACGGTATTGTAAAAGCGCTTGATCCTGAAAATGGCAAAGAGATCTGGAAAGTCGATCTGGAAGAAGAGGTTTCTGCTCGTCTTTCCGGTGGTATCGTTGCTGCGTATGGCCAAATCTACATTGGCAGTGAAAACGGTGTTGTTATTGCTTTAAATGCTGAGACTGGTGAAGAGTCTTGGAAAGTGAAAGTCGAAGGTGAAGTGTTAGCTTCTCCTGTAGCAGACAACAACCTTGTTATTGTCAATACCAGTCGTGGTGCCTTAGTCGCATTAGATCAAGCGACAGGTAGCCAGAAATGGACAATCAGTACCGAAGTACCGAACTTAACGCTGCGTGGTGATAGTCAACCCGCCGCTGTTTCTGGTGGTGTGTTCTGGGGTACGCCAAGTGGTCGTCTGGCGGCTGCAATTTCTGCTCGTGGTCAGCTTATTTGGCAACAACCAGTAGGCCAACCGAAAGGTGCGACTGAAATTGACCGTTTGGTGGATGTCGATGCGTCTCCTGTGATCATTGGTGGAACGCTATACACGATTGGTTTCAACGGCCAGTTAATTGCAGTTGATCTGCGCTCTGGTAATCCTATCTGGAAACGTAATTACTCATCAGCAACCGATATGGCTACTGATGGCGGTCGCCTATTCCTAGTGACAGATAAAGATCACTTAGTTGCGGTGGATTCGCGCAGTGGTACTGAACTGTGGAGTAACGACCAGCTTGAACACCGTTTGCTGACAGCACCAAAAGTGATTGAAGGCTACGTAGTTGTTGGTGACAGCGAAGGCTATCTGCACTGGATTGATCGTAGCTCTGGTGAGTTTGTAGCTCAGCAGTTGATTGACGATAGCGGTTTTGCTGTTGGCCCAATGGCGATTGATGGTGGTTATGTTCTGGTTACTCGCGATGGCGATGTAAAGAAACTGACGATCAAAAAGTAAATTGTGATATCATTCACACACGGCTCCTAGCTGGAAACAGTTAGGAGCCGTTTTATTGAAATAAACAATGTGGTTATAGGTAATACTTATATAACCTTCCTACTTGAAGCTGCAGCGGTGTTGACTACGTTCGTTCATCCCAATCACGCATGGTATTTGTGGTCATGGGGATTCACTCACTTGCCGCTTACCTGCAACTCCAAGTAGTTTGGGTATAATTCGCGTAGGCGGATATATTGGTATAAAGCTGATTGGTTGTTTTCTCAGTCATTACCTATAACTACATATGATTAATAATTGTAGAGGTTGTTATGATACCTGTTGTTGCTCTTGTAGGGCGTCCTAACGTAGGTAAATCGACACTGTTTAACCGATTAACGCGTACGCGCGATGCTTTGGTTGCAGATTTCCCAGGCTTAACTCGTGACCGTAAATACGGTCAAGCAAAGCTAGGTGAGCACGAATTTATTGTTATCGATACCGGCGGTATTGATGGCAGTGAAGAAGGTGTTGAAACAAAAATGGCTGCACAGTCGCTTGCTGCGATTGAAGAGGCTGATGTTGTTCTGTTTATGGTTGATGGCCGTGCTGGCCTAACCGTTGCTGATGAAGCGATTGCACAACATCTTCGCCGCATTGAGAAGAACAGCATTTTAGTTGTAAACAAAGTAGATGGCATTGACGCAGACGCAGCAAGTGCAGAGTTCTGGCAACTTGGTATGGAAAACATGTACCAAATCGCGGCAGCTCACGGCCGTGGTGTTGGCGCTCTGATTGATCGTGCATTAAGTCCGATTGCTGAAGAGATGCAAGCTGAAGAAGGTCTTCTAGAAGATCTCACTGAGTTTGAAGATTCAGAAGAAGAACAGCTTGAGTACACAGAAGAAGAAGCTGAAGAAGTATACAAACGTTTGCAAGATCAGCCAATTAAACTGGCGATTATCGGTCGTCCAAACGTTGGTAAGTCAACACTGACTAACCGTATCTTAGGCGAAGAACGTGTCGTTGTTTACGATATGCCGGGAACTACGCGTGACTCTATCTACATTCCGATGACACGTGATGAGCGTGAATATGTGCTGATTGATACCGCAGGTGTCCGTCGCCGTAAGCGTGTGAACGAAACGGTAGAGAAGTTCTCTGTTGTTAAAACTCTGAAAGCTATCGAAGATGCGAACGTGGTTCTGCTTGTTGTCGATGCTCGTGAAAACATCTCAGATCAAGATTTAAGCTTACTAGGCTTTGCTCTGAATGCCGGTCGTTCTCTGGTTATCGCTGTGAACAAGTGGGATGGCTTGGACACTGACGTTAAAGAACGCGTGAAGAAAGAGTTGGATCGTCGTTTAGGCTTCGTTGATTTCGCACGAATTCACTTTATTTCTGCACTTCACGGTACTGGTGTTGGCCACTTGTTTGAATCTGTTCAAGAAGCATACAAGTCAGCGACTACTCGTGTTGGTACATCAGTTCTGACTCGTATCATGAAGATGGCGACTGAAGATCACCAGCCACCTATGGTTCGCAGCCGTCGTGTAAAACTGAAATATGCGCATGCTGGTGGTTACAACCCACCTATCATCGTTATCCACGGTAACCTTGTGAATGAATTGCCTGATTCGTACAAGCGTTATCTGATGAACTACTTCCGTAAGTCATTGGATATCATGGGGACGCCGATTCGTATTCAGTTCCAGAACAGCGAAAACCCATTTGAAGGTAAAACTAACAAAATGACGTTATCGCAAGAGCGCAAACGCAAGCGCCTGATGACCATGATGAAAGGTCGCAGAAAATAACGCTTATTAAGAGCCCAAGCAATGCTTGGGCTTTTTTCTGATATCTGTAAACCTCAGCCTTATGCTGAGAAGATTGCTAATCACAACTGTCTGATAATTTGATATGTCATATACACCTACTCAAGTCACGTTTACCCAATCCATCTATCATCTCTCAAGTGAGGTGCAGTTTGTTCGAGTTAATGAGGGATCACTATATGTTGTGACCTCTCGTACGCCTTTTCATCCTGTGAGCCATATTTGGCCGGATCACCCAGCTGATAAAGGAACACTCACTGCTGGTGAGCATAGTTACACAGTTGAAAACTGCCTTGTAGGGGCGATTAATCAGACCGATCATCAGTTGCTGGTGGGTAAAGAGATCCCCGTAAAACGAGATGAACCCGGCTGGGTCTTCGTTGTTGTTCATCAAATCAAGGCAGAAGAAAATGCTGTCAAAGTGGGTGATGCAGTGAGTTTGACTGTTGATGATATCTATCAGAATCAGCTTAGTCGCGGTCATAGTGCTGGTCACTTAGCTTATCTGGCGTTAAATAAAGTCTTAGCTGCGGGATATTGGCGTAAAGATGCTGATAGAAAAGACCCTCACGGTCACAATGATTTCAATAGTTACGCGCAAGTAACGAGCTTTGTCACAGAAGATCGTTGTTTAGACACGTATCGTCTAGGGAAAACATTGCGTAAACGTGGTTTGAATAGTGCAGATATGCTAGAAAACTTAACTAAGATTGAAGAGCAGGTAAATGCGCAACTGGCGTCATGGTTAACACTGAGATCAAAAATCGAGATCACCAGACATGGCGAAAACCTGACTGATTCACGCTACTGGCAGTGTGATTTGCAGGAAGGTGAAACAGCGATAATCCCTTGTGGTGGAACGCATTGTGACTCATTGGATAACTTTAAAGAGATACAAGTGAAGCTAGTGCAGTGTGATAGTGAACATATCGAAATGCACACTCATGTAACTTGCTAAATGAAAAATGATCCTTTTGTTAAGTTCTGATTTATTGGAATTTTAAAGATATATCTAGATTTTTAATCTGTTTAAAATCCAAATGCAGAATATGTAACTTATGCTTTCGGTGTGTGGTTATATAAATGTTCTTTTAAGGGTAGATCGCTGAACAAAACAGATAAAGCAGAAGATCGGATTGAGATCTCTTTAACGATCTTTATTATGTCAGCAGGCGTTTTAACCCAAGATTTCATATTTGAAGTTGGAGTAGTGTAATGGAAAACTTATGTCCTCAATGTGACAAAGAGCTTGTGTGGGACGGTCAGTACCACTGTTCATCATGTGAGAGCCATTTTAAAAAGGTTGGATTTTGTCCCGACTGTGAAGCTGAACTTGAGAAACTGCAAGCATGCGGAGCTGCGAACTATTTTTGCAACACCTGTAATGAACTGAAGTCAAAATCGCATATTCGTTTTGAATTTCAGAAAACAGAATAATGGGCAGTTATTTAAAGAGATAGTTAAAAATACCACTTATTGAAAGTGGTATTTTTATCGCTATGGAAGTTATAGAAAGAATAGGGAAGTGACACAAACAACGGCAAAACGGTTATTTGATGACCGAACGAATTTCACCCTCTTTCAGGCGAGTCACTATTAAGTCACCTTGCTGCACATCATTCGCATCGTGAATTACATCACCTTGAGCATTTTGAGTGATCGAATAGCCACGTGATAATGTCGCCAACGGGCTAACCGCATTCATTTTGTCTGTCAGGCGAGTAAACGTATAACGAGAAGAGACAAGATATCGTTTCATCGCATCATTCAGTTCTTTTTGCTTACTGGTTAACAGATATTGTTGATTGCGCAGTATCTTTTCCGGCGACAGCAATTGAAGCTGATGTTTTTGCTTATCAAGATGTTGCTGAGTCTTGTTAATTCGAGACTGAATTGCACGCTCTAAACGCATGCTGTATTCATCTAACTGTTGCTGCTGACGTTGTAAACGATTGGCGGGATGCTGTCTGTCTAAACGATGTTGCAGCTGTTTCAACTCCACTTTCTGCTGAGCAAAATAGTGACGCATTGCGCTGGCTATCTTGTGACGATAAGTTTGAAACGCTTGCTTCTTATGCGTGTTGTCTCTGCTGACCAATTCCGCGGCTGCGGACGGAGTCGGTGCCCGAACATCTGCAACGAAATCGGCAATAGTGACATCAATTTCATGTCCAACTGCACTGATAATCGGGATCTGACTGGCGGCAATCGTGCGGGCAACGATTTCGTTGTTAAAGCACCATAAATCTTCCAGTGAACCGCCGCCGCGACCGACGATCAACACATCACATTCTGCGCGAGAGTTGGCACAGCCAATCGCTTGAGCAATTTGAATCGCCGCGTCTTCTCCCTGAACCAGAGTAGGGTAGATGATCACAGGTAAACTCGGATCTCGACGTTTAAGTACTTGAAGAATGTCGTGCAGAGCAGCACCGGTTTTTGATGTGATGACACCCACGCATCTCGGGTGTTCTGGCAGGCTTTTCTTTAAGGTTTGTGCGAACAAGCCTTCAGAAGCCAGCTTCATTTTTAGTTGGTCAAATTCCTGCTGTAAGCGACCATCACCTTCAGGCTGCATACTTTCAATGATGATTTGATAATCACCACGGGGTTCATACAGGGATAATCGTGCTTTCACCAATACTTGTTGGCCATTCTTCGGCTTAAAGTTCACAAAGCGATTATTGCCTTTGAACATAGCGCATTTTACTTGGGCGCGAGAGTCTTTAAGCGTGAGATACCAGTGACCAGAAACAGGAGCAGAGAAATTGGAAATTTCACCAATTAACCAAACGATGCCCATTTCATTTTCTAGTAATAATCGGACTTCAGCATTAAGACGAGAAACGGTGTAGATGTTTGGATTGGTATTGGAAGGCACTAATTTTTCAACCAGACGTGAGTATGGAAATTAGCGGCAATATAATACATAGCAAGGGGCGGAATGCAAATTAAAATGAAAAAAATGTGTAGCCAAGCGATTGCGTCGGGCGTATAATCCGTCCGCAATATCTAATCCAAATGTAAATTTTCGGGATGGTTAAACATTCTATACGAAAAGAGCATTTGGATTGTTTTTATATTTACCCTCTAAATTGTGAGATATTGCAAATGCTTAGAATTGCCAAAGAAGCGCTGACATTCGACGATGTTCTACTCGTACCAGCACACTCCACCGTTCTCCCAAACACTGCCGATCTACATACGCAGCTAACTAAAAATATTACTCTAAATATTCCAATGATTTCTGCGTCTATGGACACAGTGACAGAGGCTCGTTTAGCTATCGCTCTTGCACAAGAAGGCGGTATTGGCTTTATTCATAAGAATATGTCAATCGAGCAGCAAGCAGCTGAAGTTCGTAAAGTTAAGAAATTCGAAGCAGGTGTTGTTGTTGATCCTGTCACTGTAAACCCAGAAGCAACCATTGCAGATGTTATTGAACTAACAGAAAAGCACGGTTTTGCTGGCTTCCCAGTGGTAACGGATAACAATGAACTGGTTGGTATCATTACTGGCCGTGATGTTCGTTTTGTTACTGATTTAACAAAAGAAGTTGGTTCTGTAATGACACCTAAAGAGCGTCTTGCAGCAGTGAAAGAAGGCGCAACCCGCGCTGAAGTTCAAGAAAAAATGCACGAAGCTCGTGTTGAGAAAGTACTGGTTGTGAACGACGAGTTCCAACTAACCGGTATGATCACTGCAAAAGATTTCCATAAAGCAGAACGTAAACCAAACGCATGTAAAGATGCTCGTGGTCGCCTACGTGTAGGTGCTGCAGTTGGTGCAGGCGCTGGTAACGAAGAGCGCGTTGCGGCTCTAGTTGAAGCGGGTGTTGACGTTCTACTTATCGACTCTTCACACGGTCACTCTGAAGGTGTTCTAAACCGTATCCGTGAAACTCGCGCAGCATACCCAGATTTAGACATCATTGGTGGTAACGTAGCGACTGGTGCTGGTGCTAAAGCACTTATCGATGCTGGTGTAAGTGCAGTGAAAGTGGGTATCGGCCCTGGTTCTATCTGTACAACTCGTATCGTTACTGGTGTAGGTGTTCCACAAATCACAGCGATTTCTGATGCTGCTGAAGTAGCTAACGAATACGGCATTCCAGTTATTGCTGATGGCGGTATCCGTTTCTCTGGCGACATCTGTAAAGCAATCGCGGCTGGTGCATCTTGTGTAATGGTTGGTTCAATGTTCGCTGGTACTGAAGAAGCACCGGGTGAAATCATTCTATACAATGGTCGTTCTTACAAGTCATACCGCGGTATGGGTTCTTTGGGTGCTATGTCTCAAGGTTCTTCAGATCGTTACTTCCAGTCTGATAACGCTGCTGACAAGCTTGTTCCTGAAGGTATCGAAGGACGTATCGCATATAAAGGTCGTCTGAAAGAGATCGTTCATCAACAGATGGGTGGTTTACGTTCAAGTATGGGTCTGACTGGTTCAGCTACTATTGAAGATATGCGTACTAAAGCAGAATTCGTGCGTATCTCTGGCGCTGGTATGGCAGAGTCTCACGTACACGACGTTCAAATCACTAAAGAAGCGCCAAACTACCGTTTGGGTTAACAGCGGCGTCTAGATTAATAGACGTGTTTAGCTCGATAAACGTTTGATCGTAGCGGCGAGTTTCTTAGCGGAATATATGCCTTACGTAAACGTTTGCTTTTTTACTTGATGACTTATAGAGAGGCGAGTAGACTCGCCTCCGATTCTCCATTTAGCTGATAAGATTGCTCAATATGACAAAGAACATTCATGATCAACGAATTCTGATCCTAGATTTCGGTTCTCAATACACTCAACTTGTTGCGCGTCGCGTACGTGAAATCGGTGTTTACTGTGAACTGTGGAGCTGGGACGTAGAAGAAGCGGACATTCGCGAATTCAACCCAGATGGCATTATCCTTTCTGGTGGCCCAGAAAGTGTGACTGAACAAAACTCTCCTCGTGCACCTCAATATGTATTTGACTCTGGTGTTCCAGTTCTGGGTGTATGTTACGGCATGCAAACCATGGCAGAACAGCTAGGCGGTCGCGTAGCAAGTTCAGAAGAACGTGAGTTCGGTTACGCACAAGTTAAAGTGTCTGGCGAATCAGCACTGTTCAAAGACCTTGCTGAAATCCAAGATGTTTGGATGAGCCACGGTGACAAAGTTGTTGAGATCCCAGCTGATTTCGTAAAAGTTGGCGAAACAGATACTTGTCCTTACGCGGCAATGGCTAATGAAGAGAAGAAATACTACGGTGTTCAGTTCCACCCTGAAGTAACGCACACAAAACAAGGTCTGCAAATGTTGGAGAACTTTGTTCTTGGCGTATGTGGCTGTGAGCGTCTATGGACATCTGAATCTATCATTGAAGACGCAGTAGCACGTATCAAAGAGCAAGTAGGTGACGATGAAGTTATCCTTGGCTTGTCTGGTGGTGTGGATTCTTCTGTGGTTGCAATGCTTGTTCACCGTGCAATCGGCGACAAACTGACTTGCGTATTCGTAGACAACGGCTTACTTCGTCTTAACGAAGGTGAGCAAGTGATGGAAATGTTTGGCGATAAATTCGGCCTGAACATCATCAAAGTGGATGCGGAAGAGCGTTTCCTAAAAGCTCTGGAAGGTAAATCTGATCCAGAAGAGAAACGTAAGACAATTGGTCACGTGTTTGTTGACGTATTCGATGAAGAGTCGAAGAAGTTGAAAAATGCGAAATGGTTGGCTCAAGGCACTATCTACCCAGATGTGATTGAATCAGCAGCATCTAAGACAGGTAAAGCTCACGTAATTAAATCTCACCATAACGTTGGCGGTTTGCCAGATGATATGGAAATGGGCTTAGTTGAGCCATTACGTGAACTATTCAAAGATGAAGTACGTAAGATCGGTCTGGAACTTGGTCTTCCATACAATATGCTTTACCGTCATCCATTCCCAGGTCCTGGTCTAGGTGTTCGCGTTCTTGGTGAAATCAAGAAAGAATACTGTGACTTGCTTCGTCGTGCGGATGCAATCTTCATTGAAGAACTACATGCTGCGGATCTATACAACAAAGTATCTCAAGCATTTACGGTATTCCTACCAGTACGCTCAGTTGGCGTAATGGGTGATGGTCGTAAATATGACTGGGTTGTATCGCTACGTGCAGTAGAAACTATCGACTTCATGACAGCGCATTGGGCTCACCTACCTTATGATTTCCTAGGTAAAGTGTCTAACCGCATCATCAACGAAGTGAATGGCATTTCACGCGTGGTTTACGACATTTCGGGTAAACCGCCAGCGACAATCGAGTGGGAATAATCTTCGATTAGCTCTATTACTAAGCCCCAGAGAACCTCTGGGGCTTTCTTTTTTAAGTTAGAAAATATGTCTGAGTTATTGCAAAGCTCAAATATTAAGCAATTGTCCTACGGTGGGGAATTTGCTTGTGTTTTAATTCTATGTTTTTTCTAGGGTTATTTTGTTTTTGTATAGCACAAATAGCTTTTGGTTTTTTGTAACCCAATAACTATAAAAATGGAAACTAAGTTTTTGTAAATGAAGTCTTTATTTTATCTAACCGTCCATTAAAATCCGCGCGTAAATTTTATCCACTTTTTTTAAGGTACATGAGTAATGTCTACTAAATTAGCTAACCCAGCACCACTTGGTCTAATGGGTTTCGGTATGACTACAATTCTGCTTAACATCCATAACGCAGGCTTCTTCCCACTAGATTCTATGATTCTTGCTATGGGTATTTTCTACGGCGGTTTAGGTCAAGTTATTGTAGGCATTATGTGCTACAACCGTGGTGATACTTTCGGTACAACTGCCTTCACTTCTTACGGTTTATTCTGGTTAACTCTTGTTGGTCTAATTGTTATGCCAAAAATGGGTCTGCCTGCTAGCCCTGAGCACTTCATGGGTTGGTACCTAGCTCTTTGGGGTATTTTCACTGGTTTCATGTTCATTGGTTCTCGCTGCTACCCAGTTGCAAAACAAGTAGTATTCGGTTCACTGACTATCCTATTTGCTCTACTAGCACTACGTGATTTCACTGGTAGCGAGCTAATCGGCACTATTGCTGGTTTTGAAGGTATCTTCTGTGGCGCAAGCGCTATCTACTTCGCAATGGCTCAAGTTCTTAATGCAGAATACGGTCGTGAAGTGCTACCAGTTGGTAAACCAGCTTTCGTTAAAGAAGAAGTTAAAGTTGAACTGAAAGAAGTTGCTGCTTAATTAACTTTTGATTTCTAGAAAGGTCGACCTAAGGTCGGCCTTTTTTTGTGCGTAAGTTCTAACCCACAGTAAATGTCTGGTTGTTTTATATTCAAAGAGTGGAGTAACGTATTCCTGATACTAGAGCTATGAATCTAGTTATCCCTTATCGCATGTTGTCATCTCAACGGAAGTGGCATGTCAGTTGGTAAGGCTTATAAATATAAAATTAAACAGGAATGTATATGTTAAGGATTATCACGCAACTATTCCCTCTATGGGCAATATTGTTCTCTCTTTGTGCTTACTTTGTACCTAGCTTATTCGTTGAGCACAAAGGTCAAATTGTTCCACTTCTCACGATCATTATGCTGGCTATGGGGCTAACCCTAAAACCTAAAGACTTTCTTAATGTTATCCATAATAAGAAGGCAATAGGTGTTGGCTTAATTCTGCAGTTCTCCGTCATGCCTATTGCAGCTTTGCTAATTAGCTTACTGTTGGGTTTCGATCCTATGCTCACTATCGGCATGGTATTGGTTGGCAGCGTGGCAGGCGGTACATCATCAAATGTGATGTGTTATCTGGCGAAAGGGGATGTGGCTTTGTCAATTACCATGACATCAATATCTACCTTGCTAGGTGTGGTACTGACTCCGCTATTGGTTGAGTTGTTGGCGGGCAAAGCGGTTGATGTACCTGTCGCCAGTATGCTGATGAGCTTAGTGAAGATTGTTCTAGTACCTGTTGCTGGTGGTGTTGTATTGAATGTTTGCTTACGTTCAGTGACCGAGAAACTTGAGCCGGTATTACCACTGATTTCAATGGCAGCGATTGTTCTTATTATTGCCATTGTCGTGGCTTTGAATGCTGGCAACCTAGCGACAATCGGTCCAATCGTAGCCCTTGCGGTTATTTTGCATAACGGTGTGGGTTTAGCTTCTGGCTACTGGATTTGCCGTGTACTTGGCTTTAATGAAACTGTTTGCCGTACAGTAGCGTTTGAAGTTGGTTTGCAGAATTCAGGCTTAGCAACTGCATTGGCAATGAAATTCTTCACTCCAGCTTCAGCTGTGGCAGGAACTATCTTCTCGATTTGGCATAACTTGTCAGGATCTGTGTTGGCTGGCTATTGGGCGAAACGTCCAAATACCGATGATGAAATGGTTCAGGAAACAGTGAAAAGCTAATTTGTCGTTTTCGCTGCAAATAAAAAGGGTTAGCTAAGCTAACCCTTTTTTAATCTTTCCAATCTTAGTTAGAAGATTGTTCTACTGGTGTTCCAGCGACCTGAGCTAACTCATTATCAGAATCAGCGGTTGGCGCTTTACCTGTTCTGCGTTTGTATTTCTCTTCCCAGTAAGTCGCATTCTTAATGCCAAGTTTTACAGGGTTGAATAGGTAATCTTCTACACCTTGCTTCTGTTGATCTTCGTAGTCTTTTAACGCAGCCATTGTTGGTTTCGCCATGAAGAAAATAATCACGATGCCAACGATGTTCAACCAAGCCATCATACCTACACCAACGTCACCCATTGCCCATGCAAGGTTAGCTGTTTTCACCGTGCCGTAGAACACAGCGGAAATGATAACCAGTTTTAGGAAGAACATTAGACCGTCAACTTTGAAAGTACGACGAATGTAAGCCACGTTAGTTTCAGCGATGTAGTAGTAAGCCAGAATGGTTGTAAATGCGAAGAAGAACAACGCGAATGCAACGAATGGTTTACCTACACCAGGAAGAGCGCTTTCGATCGCCATCTGGGTAAAGGCTGGACCGTTCGCCGCTACATCTGCTGCGATGTTCTGAACTAGGAACAGACCTTCAGCACCACCGTGTACGTTGTAAGCACCAGTAATAAGAATCATAAATGCAGTTGCTGAACATACTAACAGTGTATCGATGTAGATAGAGAACGCTTGCACAAGACCTTGTTGAGCTGGGTGGTCAACACTTGCTGCCGCAGCCGCGTGTGGACCAGTACCTTGACCCGCTTCGTTAGAGTAAACACCACGTTTTACACCCCAACCAATTGCTGCGCCCACACCAGCCATAGGTGTAAATGCGTCGCCAATGATTAGGCCGAAAATACGTGGAACTTCACCGATGTTTAGCAGGATGATAACGAACGCAGTTACCACATAAGCTAGAGCCATGAAAGGCACAACAATTTGCGTGAAGTTAGCAATACGTTTCACACCACCAAAGATGATGAACGCAAGAAGGATTGAAACCACTGTACCAGTAAGAATTTTTGCGAAACTGATTGTACCGATAGCTGTGTCAATCATAGGACCAGAGCCGAATGCAGTCTCTACGGCATTACCAATGCTGTTCGATTGAACGCCTGGAAGTAGGACACCACAAGCAAAAATAGTCGCGATGGCAAAGATCCACGCATACCATTTCTGACCCATCGCTTTTTCGATGTAGTAAGCAGGACCACCGCGGAACTCATTGTTATCTTCTTCTTTATAGATTTGCGCGAGAGTTGATTCTGCATAAGCGGTAGCGGCACCAAAGAATGCAACGACCCACATCCAGAATACCGCACCAGGACCACCAAAACCGATCGCTGCTGCTACGCCCGCAATGTTACCTGTACCTACACGACCTGACAGAGATACTGCAAGTGCTTGGAACGAAGAGATGCCCTTAGAAGAACTTTTACCTGAGAGTAAAAGACGCCACATTTCGAAGAAATGACGAACCTGAACGAAACGAGTTAGAACTGAATAGAAAACACCTGCGCCAAGACACAGATAAATCAGCGCCGGACTCCAGATAATTCCATTTAGAAAATCAACAAATGACTGCATGAGTATTTTCCCTGTTGAGTGATAGTTGTGTTTGTTTTGCGTGTTAGATAATAATCTTTTGTAACAGTAATGTTAACCAAATTTTCTCTAAGACTTAATTACTGTGATTTTTCACACGAAATCCTGATTAAAGAGTGAACGATAAGTTATAAATTCTAGATTTGGTTAAAAAGTGGTCTTTTATAAATCAGATATTACTTAAGTAAGAATTATGCATGCTGATATGAATAATTTTTCATTTTAAGTTTGTTTTGAGTTTGAGAGGTTTTGTAGTGAATAATATGTATATACATAAATAGAAAAGGGTCTGAATAGACCCTTTTGCATGATTGATAGGATTTTTAGCTGTAATAGCGAGAAACGCCTAACCCTGTAATATCGATTTTTGCATCACCATGAGTGATGATGTCCGAAAGAATTTGCCCTGATCCGCAAGCCATAGTCCAGCCTAAAGTACCGTGACCCGTGTTGGTGTATAGGTTCTCTATCGGTGTTGAGCCGATGATAGGAGTACCGTCCGGAGTCATAGGGCGGAAGCCAGTCCAGAATTCCGCTTTGCTAAAATCGCCCCCTTGTGGGAACAAATCACGCACCACCATCTCAATCGTTTCTTTGCGAGCAGTTGGAATTGAAGGATCAAAGCCAGCCAATTCCGCAGTACCTGCAACGCGGATTCTGTCATCAAAGCGGGTTAGTGCAACTTTGTAGGTTTCATCCATTACCGTAGAGGTTGGAGCCAATTCTTCATTCACAATCGGTAAGGTTAATGAGTAACCTTTTACTGGGTACACCGGCACGTCTACGCCCAAAGGTTTCAACATCTGCTTAGAGAAACTGCCTAAAGCGACCACATAAGCGTCTGCTTTCAATAGGCCTTTATCCGTTTGGACACCCATGATCTTTTTGCCTTCAATCTCTAGTGATTGAATTTGAGTATCGAACTTAAATTGTACGCCTTGGGATTTCGCCAGTTCCGTTAATTGCTGACAGAAAAGGTAGCAGTCACCAGTTTCATCATCAGGTAAATAGAGGCCACCAACCAGCTTGTCCTGCACTGGAGTTAAGCCTGGCTCTTGTTTAATACAAGAAGCCACATCCATCAGTTCAAAACGTACGCCACTTTGTTCTAATAGCTTCATATCTTTTTCAATAGAAACGAGCTGCTTTTCAGTACGGAATACTTGCAGTGTGCCTTTTTGGCGACCTTGATATTCAACGTTGTGGTGTTTCTTGAGTTCCTGAAGACACTCACGGCTGTGGTTCGCAATAGCCAGCATGCGAGACTTGTTGATTTGGTAACGAGCTAGCTGACAGTTTGCCAACATCTGCGTCATCCATTGCAGCATTTGAGGGTCAAGCGATGGCTTCACTTTTAAAGGTGCGTGTTTTTCAAATAACCATTTGATTGCTTTCTGAGGAATGCCTGGAGCGGCCCATGGAGATGAATAGCCATATGAGATTTGCCCAGCATTTGCAAAACTGGTTTCTTCAGCACTACGTGGTTGGCGGTCTACTACTGTCACGCTATGGCCTGCCTGAGACAAATACCATGCGGATGTTAAACCTACGACACCACTTCCAAGAACGATAACTTCCATTTGAAACTCCTCATTTGTTATGGCGGTAGTTTCTTTGCTTTACCTTTTGTTAACAATCGATAAAAATTATCAGCAGTGTTTAGTAAAACTATAAGCAAGGTTATGTTAAAGAGTTCTCAAGTATCAGCGTTACACACTTTCATGTTAGTGGCTCAGTACCCAAGTTTCAGTGCAGCAGCGAAGGAATTACACATAACAACAGGTGCCATTAGCCAGCAGTTACTCCAACTAGAATCGAAAATAGGTTTTAGTCTATTTGAACGCCATTCACGTGGAGTGAAATTAACCGAAGCAGGAGAGACACTTAGAGCTGTTGTCCAACGCAGTTTTCACGATATCGAAGAGTCGTTACATAACTTGGAGCAACGTGAGAATCGTAAAGAGATCCGTCTTAAACTTACTCCGTCGTTGGCGTTCAAATGGTTATTACCCAAACTTGAAGATTTCTATCATCAGAATCCAGATATTCAGGTACAGCTTTTTGCGGAAGGGGCGCTGGTGGACAGTGAAAGAAAGGACTTCGATCTCGCGATAGATTACGGCCCTTTTCCTTACAACAGAAAAAACTCGGAACTACTTATGGCGGAATCTCTGTTACCTGTCATGAGTCCATCCTATTTAAAGGCTCACCCATGGCTTGAAGATATTAGTAATAATCAAAACTACTGGGATGAGGTTAACTTGCTTCATGACGCTATGCCGTGGGCGAAGGCTCCAAGAGACTATGAGTGGCTCTATTGGGCGTCTGAAATGGGGATTGAAATATCGACCCATAAAGGACACTTCTTTAACCGCACCGATATGGCGATGTCTGCTGCTGAAGCAGGGGTAGGGATTGCCATGGCTCGCTCAATGCTACTACAAAATGAGCTGGAAACAGGCAAGCTCATTTCACCATTCAACCCCATACCCGCAAACGCAGGGTACTTTTTGATCACTCATAACCCAAATGAAACCACTGCGACTTTTACGCAGTGGCTGAAAGGGCAAGTTTAGAAATGTATTAGTTTAATAAGCGAGTTGTGGTGAAGGTGTTTACTCTGTTTCTGCCCATTGATTTGGCGTTATACAAAGCTTTATCTGAGCGTTTAAGCAAAGATTCAGGAGTGTCATCGCCTTGGGCGATATGAGTAACACCTATGCTTACTGTGAAATATATTTCTTCACCATCATAATTGATGACTGTATTGGCTAGCGCATCTTTGATAGCTTTGAATAGTTTTACCGCTTCTTGTTCGCAGCTTTGGTTAAGAATAATGGCAAACTCCTCACCACCGATACGCGATATGTGTCCTAAATTGCCTACTAAATCTTCCGTGACTTTTACTACTTTTCGTAATACGTAATCACCAGCGTTATGACCATATCGATCGTTAAGTGCTTTGAAATGGTCGATGTCCATTAAGCCGATAAAGAATAACTTACCTTGCTCATGAAACTCTCTGATTGA
Organism: Vibrio plantisponsor; assembly: GCF_013041605.1. Classification (GTDB taxonomy): domain Bacteria; phylum Pseudomonadota; class Gammaproteobacteria; order Enterobacterales; family Vibrionaceae; genus Vibrio; species Vibrio plantisponsor. The sequence continues at coordinate 65,877 of NZ_JABEQC010000018.1, forward strand.
TTGAATTATCGCTGTGGTAAAAGCCCTGCGATTGGGCGCTCCGGTAAGATGATCGGTTGAGGCTAAGTACTTCAATTCTTTGACTTGAAGATGAAGGCGAATGTTTAATGCAATCCAGTTGGCTAAACATTGCAACTTAAGCGCATGGAGCTCAGTGTAATAGTTGGTTTGATTATGGGCGACATTGAGTGTACCTAAGCAGATGTCACCACTGATCAAGGGGGCATCCATACAAGTCTTGAGGCCATATTGGCTTAATAACTGGCAATCTAGCTCGTGGGATTGTTCGAGATCATCACATACAGTTAATGTTCTTTTTGAAAATACTCTTCCAACAAACGTATCCGCGATAGGAACATCATAATCGAGTGGTATAGCTTTATTACCGCTGATGGAATATAGCTTTAAGAAGTCATGACCGTTTTGCAATGTAATGCTTGCTCTTTCAGCATCAAAAAGTTTATGTATCCATTGAGATACCGAATCTAGCACTTCTTGCAGAGATAGAGCTGATGACAACTCTTGTATGAACTCAACGGGGAGTTTGATCTCTTGTCCTTTCTCAAGAGTCGATAGCTTAGAAGGAGGAAACTTTCTTTCAGTAGGCATTACATCACCTCTTTTTATTATTTTTGCTTCGGTATCTAAGTGATATTAGTGTAGTGGCATAGTGAATTTGGCCACCTGATTAGAGGTGTTAAGATACACTTCATAGAATGACAGGTGAAA
>NZ_JABEQC010000019.1 GCF_013041605.1 Vibrio plantisponsor
CAACTACCGTTGTCATGCCCTCATTATTCATGCATTAGCAAGCGAGCTAAAACGGTTAACGTCGCATTCAAAACAAAGACTAAAGGAACAATCCAGCATTTAGCCATTGATGCAACAGGGCTGAAGGTCTACTACGGTGAGGGCGAGTGGAAAGTCAAAAAACATGGCACTGAGGGAAGCGCCGTATCTGGCGAAAGTTACATTTAGCGGCCAATACAGACACGCATGAAATCATAGTTACTGAGTTAAGTTTATCGAATGTGGGCGACGGTGAAGCGCTTCCTAATTTGCTCAGACAGACTCGCCGAAGAATCATTGAGATATCTGGCGATGGAGCTTATGACACAAGGTTGTGCTACGAAGCGATTCACCTCAAGCAAGCTATTCCGCTCATTCCGCCGAGGGAAGGCGCAGCCTTCTGGGAGCAGGGCCATCCTCGTAATCTAGCTGTCGGGTGCCAGAAACTATATGGTTCAAATAAGCATTGGAAAAAGAAGTACGGCTACCATAAACGTTCGCCGCTAGATATGCTCGAAATACTATATATCGTTTAAAATGTAAGCTGTTTAATCAGTGTCAATTCTTAAACTGAATTCGGCAATAAAGCGAATGGGAAGTAGTCAATTATGAATGCTCTTGTTTTTTATTAAAAGGACGAACCGAATGAAAATTAATATTGGCTCAGGGACAAACTGGAATAAAATAAATTGGAAAACGATAGATTTTGATAACAAAACTGAACATATAATTGATTTAAGAAATTCTTATTCCATTCCATTAGATGATAACGAGTGTAAAAAAATATATTGTTCTCATTTTATAGAACATTTGGCTGACCATAGTGTAAGTAATCTATTTAAAGAAGCTTATAGAGTGTTGGAATATGGCGGTATATTTAGAATATCTTGTCTAGATGTGGAAAAAGCTATTAATGAATATAAAATAGGAAATGAAGATTTTTTCCATGAGAAAGAACTGCTATTAAAAGGTGATAATTTAGAGGATAGACTTTTAAATTTTATTAGTAGTTTTAAATGTTATAGATATGGAGGTAAAGAAAATTATATCGGAGGCCCTATTGGTCATGCTGAAGATGTAAAAAATAAAATTAACCTACCTATTGATGAATTTGTTCATTGGGCTACTTCTCAGATACCAGAGAATGCATATTATAAAAGTCACATAAACGGATGGTATTTTTCTAAAATAAAAATATTTTTAGAAAAATCAGGCTTTGAAGTTATATTTAAAAGTTCATATCAAAATTCATGTGATGAGGAATTAAGACAAGAATGTTTTGATAATAGACCAATCCAAAGTGTATTTGTTGAAGCAATCAAACTACCTGGCGAATTCCGCTGTAGGGGTTGTGGTGAAACCAAGGATTTTTCTTATGTTAAATTAAATCCTGAGTTTGGTGTACCTATCACAAAATGTAATAATTGCGGTTTTGTTCAATCTGCACCAGTGCCTCCACAATATTTAGATTACTATTATAAGAAGCAATTCAGATTAGAGAGAACCAACTACAATTCAAATCAATTGGAATTTTTTGATCTCAGAGCTAGATACCAGAAGGAATTCATTGAGAAATATTCTAGTATGATTACATTTGAAAAGGTTTTAGATATAGGCTCTGGTATAGGCGCGCTACCTAAATTATTTTCAAAAACATGCGATAAGACATTTGCTTATGACCCAGATCCCAAAATAGGTCATTATTACAATGAAAGTAATATAATATTTTTTGACGATATAAATTTAGTAAATAATGAAAAAGATTCATTTGATTTAGTTACATGTTCCCATGTATTCGAACATGTGTTAGAACCATATTCATTTTTAAATAATATAAGTGAGTTGTTAAAAGAAGATGGATATTTGTTTTTAGAAGTACCTTTAGAGTCTATTGAATTCCTAAATAGCAAAAAGTTTGTTACAGGAAGTGGACACTTTAACCATTATAATATGGATTATCTTGTGAAATTTTTAGGAAATCTAAATTCATTCAAGTTAGTTCAATGGGAATTGAGTGGTCCTTCTTTAAGTGGGTTCATAAATGGTACGGAGGACTTAAAATCTAATTTGTTAAATAAAGGCCAAGATGGAAATTATATTCATTTTAGAGCGTTGTTGAAAAAAAATAATATATCAATGTATGACACACAAACTGAATTAAATTTATCTTACTTCTTTGAATATATCAGATCCGTAGAAAAGTCACTATCCTCAGCTAAAGCTTCTATCACCAAATTTGAGAACAATATATCTAAAATTGAAAGCACTAATATAAATTTAAAATTAAAAAATAATAAAATGGAAGAGGATGTTTCTAGATTAGAAGATGAATTAAAAAAATTAGAAATATCCCTGTCTCATGAAAAAAATAAACATGATACGATGAAAACTAATATGATAACGAAAAATGCCAAATTAAAAAAAGAACTAGATAAATTTAGGAAAGATTTATCGTTAATTCAGAAATCTAGCAGTTGGAAATTAACTAAGCCATTGCGATTTGTTGTTGGTAAGGTAAAGTCGCTTCTTATGTAATAACCTAAGTTATTAATTGTTATTTAATTTTTAACCTATTATATAATAAAGAGTAATTTAAATTTGAAGAATAAATTAATTTCTATAATATGCCCATGCTATAATGAAGAACAAGTTCTGGGGTTATTTGCAAAGCGAATTACAGCCATATTAGAATCCACAAACAGAACATACGAAATTATATTTGTGAATGATGGTAGTAAAGATAATACGTTGGCTAAAGCCAAGTATTTACAAAAGTCAAACCCAAATATTTGTGTAGTGAACTTATCCCGTAATTTTGGCAAAGAGGCTGCTCTTACTGCGGGATTAGACATATCAACAGGTGAAGTGGTTATTCCTATCGACGCTGATTTACAAGATCCACCTGAACTAATTTTAGAATTCTTGAAAGAGTGGGAAAAAGGGTACGATGTTGTTTTAGCTAAACGTGTTGACCGAAGTAGTGACTCTTGGGCTAAAAAGAAATCGGCTGAGTTATTTTATAAGATACACAACATGATGGCCCATGTAGATATCCCAGAAAATGTCGGAGATTATCGCTTAATGACTCGAAGAGTGGTTAATGCGATACAAGAACTACCAGAAAACCAGCGTTTTATGAAAGGTATATTTTCATGGGTAGGCTTTAAAACTTCAGTTATTGAATATAAAAGAGAGTCTAGGCAAGCTGGCCATACTAGCTTTAATGGCTGGAAACTTTGGAATTTTGCATTAGATGGTATCACTGGGTTCAGTACAGCTCCTCTTAGAATCTGGCTATACATAGGAGCTTTGATCTCTGCTTCGGCATTTATATATGGTTCAGTAATTTTCTTCAAGACTATTATTCAAGGTGTCGATGTTCCAGGTTATGCCTCTATGTTTACATCTATCTTATTTTTGGGTGGTATACAGCTCATTGGCATAGGTGTTATCGGTGAGTATGTTGGTCGAATGTATATGGAAGCAAAGAGAAGGCCTGTTTATATTATTGACGAGGTATCTAACCCTGCTGTCGAAGAAGCAAGAGATAGTAATGATTAATCTCTTATTTTATAGAGCAAAAGAGTCTAGGCTTATCCGGTACGCAGTAACTGGTGGTGTTGCAACTTTAATTCATATTACTATTGCATTCTCTTCGGTATACTTTTTTCAGTCACCAGTTTTTATAGCTAATGTTTTAGGTTTCAGTACTGCTTTTATTTTTTCTTATATTTCACAAACAGTATTTGTATTTAGACAAAGTATTGATATATCAAATGGTGTCCGGTTTTTCCTAGTACAGTTCTTATCTTTGATTGTTGCTCAACTATCTAGTGAAATGTTTGTTTTTATAGGAAGTAGTTATTTAAAGATTATAGTCGTTGTAGTAATTCTTCCGCTTGTTACATATGTAATTCATAAAATCTGGACTTTTGCTCCTGATAAATAGCTATTATTGGTATTTTAATGATATTCTCTTCAAATCTCAGGTTTATTCTTATTTTATTGGTGAGTCTAGCGCTCTCAAGTTTTTATTTTTCTACATCTTTGATCACAAGAGATGATTTTTACTTGAATCAAATTTTTGCATTTATAAGAGATGCTAGAATTGGCGTATTACCTTTATACTATCCTTTAGTGACTTTATTTAAGTACGATATGAACTTTATTCTTTTGGGATATGTGTTCTTAAATTTATCTGTTGTTTCCTATATAGTTTACTTTATTGAACGAGTTAGTATTCATAACTCGATATTGAATTTAATAGCTGCTTGTATATTCTTACTTCTTTTCTACAGTTTTAATAATAATTTACTTTTTTATAAAGCTGCATTTATCACAATTGGATGTAGTTTTATTTATACCTCCATTTCTCTGAAGTTGTTGGAAAAGTATTTCGTTCTATCTACATTATTCTCTGCACTAGTTTTTTTCTCCTTTCAGCCATTTTATTTATTAACTATATTTAGTGTTTTTGTCTTAAAGTTTTCATTTAGTGATAGAGAGTTTTCAAAGCAGTATTTTAAATTTTGTTTTAAATATTTGATATATTCTTTACTTACTATTTTTATCATATACTCGATTACAAAATCGAGTTTTTATCTTGATTATTTTGGCGTTAATGAACGAGCTTTAAGACATCCCTTTGTGTTTGATAATCTTTCAATAGAGTTTTATCTAAAAAGATTGTTCTTTTCTATAGAAACTGTATCTAGTAGGGAAATTTTTTCGTTTTTATTTCTATTGATTTTTAGTATGTCATTTTTTATAAATGGTTATAAAAAAACTAGTATTGGACTTGTTTTAATTATTTATTTTTCCCTAGTGTTAAACCCTGCGATAGTTATGAACACTGGTTTTAATACTCGAGCGTTTCAAGTTCTTCTATTTTGTGCTGTATATTTTTCTTTAGTTCTAATTTTAATTCAAAGGGTAGAGTTTAAATTAAGTAACAATATATTAGCTATCGTTGTAGCTTGTATAATTTTTACTATTTTTGGTTTCAATGACCAGATATCAGGTAAGGGCTTATTGTCTATAGCAATGATCTTGCTAATCTCATGCTTGGTTCCTGCATTATCTTATCCTAAGTTCCCATATAAATTGGGTGGAGGGTTTATAATTTGTCTAACAGCTTTGCTCATGATTAATATGAATTATTCTGTTATTAAAATTGAAAAATTTAGAGTAGCAAATAAATTAGATGACAAAATATTTTTAGATATTAATTATGATATTCTTAATATGAAAAAGAATAAACATGATCCTATTGTCGTATATATAGGGAAAACTAGACATTCGAAATATTATTCTAGTATTAATTCATATTCAGTACTAGATTACTTTAATGCAAAAAATATATGGCATAGGGTTAAGTTTCGTGATGCTGGTGGTCGATGCAAAGGTAACCAAGCACCTAACTTAGGTGATAATGAATTATTGTATTGTTTTTAGAATTGCTCACGCAATATTATTATCTGAGAGTTTACTCTCGGTATTCATAAATGGTTAGCTTGTATTATGTCAAGCTAACTATTTATCTTTATACGGGATAAAGGAAAACTGATTTTTATGATTTTTACCACAGTCAAATCAACAAAATGGATGCTTGATAATTACAAATTGTATGGAATTATTAATGAAATTATGGATATGAATCCTTTAAACTTCCCTGTGGGAATAACTAAAGTGGACGGTGATAATCTTTTTGTTAATCGAATTAGCGGTGAAACCAAGCTGTTTGAAGATTCGTTATCTGAAATCCATAAAAAATATATCGATGTTCATATCGTACTTAAAGGAAACGAAAAATATCGAGCAGCGTTAGAAATAACAAATCCCGATGAAGTTGCTGATTTTGATTTAGAAAAGGATGCAGGATTGCAACGAATAGTCGATGACGAGCAAGAATTCATATTGAAGGAAGAACAATGTGCTATCTTTTTTCCTGGTGAATGGCATCGACCAATGTTAGCTGTAAGTGAGATTGAAGGCATTGAGAAGATCGTGATAAAAATTAATAAGGCACTTTTATAGACTATTTTTTATTATTATTCTATTTTCTTCAGTAAATCTGAATATAGCTGTGGAGTTATATGTGATAACTTTTTTAAAATCTAGGCCTAGAAGAATTAATAACTCAATAGGTGTCTCATTGAAACCGAGCTCTTTCCATCCATATTTTGAATAATTTGATGTATCTCTTGGATGTTTCTTAACATAAACCTCACTTATATGAAGAGACTGTATAGAATTATTGTATAATTCTAGTTTTTTAGTCTCACTTATAATTTGGTCTTGATTTAAAGGTTGTGTAAGAATTAAAGCGGATTGTCTGTGACTCAATGAGTGTATTAAGTCTTTCTCTTTTGGGGATATAAAAAGGTTGATAATGAAGTTTTTATTTTTATCGTCCAGTTGCTCCCATTTATCACGAAGAGCAATGATTTCGGTTTTATATTGAATTTCGTTTGGTATCGGTAATATACCGGTTAGGATTATTTTTTTTATATTTTCTGCTCTTCCCATTTCCTTATAAGGAAAGCCTAAATAGGACAACAGCTTTCTTTTTATCCCTACGGACGGATGTCTTATATAATTATCTAACCCATCTTCGAGCAAAATAAATGGTTTATTCCGCCCTAAAAATGAAAACCAGGCATGGTCTTGTCCATAAAAGTAAATATTATTTTCAGACCTTAGCTTTATAAACTTAGGGGATAGAATGTATTTTATGTTTCTTAACTTTTCTTTTGTATTTTTGAATTTTAAATATTTTCTATCTTTCAAGTATATACAGTGTTTGAGTTGTTTTCGAAGATGAGATGAAACACCATCGGATACGATGAATAGCGCTTCATTGATTTTTTCTGGGTATAGTAAAGCAAATAGAAATAATGTGTAGTTTGAGTCTATTAATGTAATATCTTTAAATTTCATTATTTAGTGATATATTCTTCGTATTCAGAAACTACTTTTCCAGGCTCACCATAAGCCTTGACTATTCCTTGCTCAATCCAGACGGCTTTGTTACATAGTTCTTTAATTGTGCCAGCATTATGCGAAACAAGAACGACAGTATCACCTGACAGGATTTTCTTTTTCATGACAGCAGTTGATTTTTTCTTAAAGCGAGCATCACCGACACCAAGAATTTCATCTATAAGTAATACGTCAGTATCTATATTAGTTGCAACTGAAAAGCCTAAGCGCTGTTTCATACCTGTAGAATAATTTTTAACTGGTTGATAGATGAAATCACCTAACTCCGAAAATTCAATGATTTCTGGCATGAGTGAAAGCATTTCTTTCTTTGAACGACCCAGCAACATCCCACTCATGATTGCGTTGTGGTAACCACTGACATTGTTGTCATAACCGACACTTAACGAGAGTAAGGCTGTTCGATATCCATGGTTTATGATCTTCCCTTTGTCGGGCTTTATGATGCCATTCAGAAGGTTAAGTAGCGTACTTTTACCTACACCATTTCGACCAATAATACCTAAGGAATCTCCTTCATGCAGTTCAAAGGATATGTCTTTAAGCGCACTATGTATATTGGTCTGCTTAAATAACGGAATACCACTTTTATAAGTGACAGCGACATTCTCTAGTGTAATAACTGGCTTGCTCATTTTTGTATTAATACTCTAGGGTAAATCGGGTCTAGCTTTCTTAGAATTAAATGACTGATAATAACCCCACAAAAACAAATTCCAGTGTAAGTTAATATCTTTATTAAATCGAAGTTGTCCTGATGCATTAAAATATCACGGTAAGCCTGGATAATTTGTGCCATAGGATTAAACTCGAAATAAGACTGCACGTGTTCAGGTAAATCTGATACAGCATACAGTATCCCTGACATATAAAATGCAATACGAAGCACATTCGAAATGATGATTTTTAAATCAGGCGCAAATGGTACAACAGCAGCAACCATATTTCCGGCCATAGTATTAAACAAGTGTTGGCAGAAAAATACCAGAGGAAGGTATATATAGTCAGTTGTTGGAGTGAAGCCATATATCCAAAGAAAAACGAGTAATATAGCAAATACAACAAAAAACTTAACAGTATCCATAACTATATTTACACTTGGTAAAATGACTTTAGGAAAACTAACATTTGTAATAAGTGCAATATTACCATTTATTGAGTTACCGCAGTGATTGACAATATTGCCGAACCATTGCCAGGTCACAAGACCTATCAGTAGAAAAGGAACGAAGTTTTCTGTTCCTCTTGCGAAAATTACTCCAAATATCAGATAGTAGATACCAAGAGAAATAATTGGTTCGAAAATCCACCAAAGGTAACTAAGGTAAGTGTTGGATGCTTCAGAACGTAAATGAACTTTGGCTTTATAGTAGATAATGTCTCGGTGTTGTTTACTGACAAGAAACACGCGAAGCCTCTGTTTGTAGTAGATTAAGTGTTCGTTCCGCTATAGTTGACCAATTATTGTCAACATCAGCGAACAGTCTTGGGGAAGCTTCCAAAGCTTCATTGATGCAATGTCCTATAGCATTACTATCTAACTCAGTTAGAAATATATTGTCACCCTCAATATCGGCGATAGCTGTGAATTTACTCACTACAACTTTCTTTTTCATAGAAAGGGCTTCAAGAGCGGGAAGCCCAAACCCCTCATATAAAGAAGGCATCGCGAGGATAGCACAATGCTGGTAGAGAGACAAAAGTTCTTCATCTGTCACAAAACCTGTTATTACCACGGACTTTTCTATACCTAACGATTGTACTAAATCTGAAATGCGAATATCTCCCCAACCATCTTTTCCAACAATAACAAGTTTTACTTTTGGTTTCTCTTGTTGAACTTTTTTAAAAGCTATTAACAAGTTGTTTAAATTTTTTCGCGGTTCAAGAGTTCCTACAAAAAGTATATATTCTTCATTGATATATGGATGATATTTTTGTTGCTTTAATTCATCAGATATAAAGCTCTTTAGGGAGATAGTCTGGATCTTGTTTTCTATCTGGTTAATTTCATTGACTATTTCATTAGTTGTAAATTTTGATACAGTTATTATCGCATCTGCAATAATAACTGAAGGTGTGAATAGCAGTTTTTCCAACATTAGGCCAAACTTGGACATTGTTTCTGGATGTCTTTTCCAAACAATATCATGAATGGTGACGACTTTATGTAACCTACGGTGAAGTACCAAAGCCAACGGCAGGTGGTGCCTCGGTGACCAAAATGTATCGAGTTTATCTTTAACTGCCCACACTGGAAACAAGCACTGTGAAAACAAAGTACTCGTAAATGGAGTTCCTTTTTTACCAACGCGAATATGGACATTAGGGTAATCAAAGCTCATAAGCAATGGCCTGTCAGAATATAGATACCACTCTATTTTGTCATCTAACTTGAATAATTCAGTAATGACATTGAGAGTATACCGACCAATACCTGTAAGTTCGTGGCTCAAAGGGCGGGCATCAATTCCGATTTTCATTTGTACTGCTCATGACTTATTAGTTATCAGTTTTTTGTACAGTCGATTGTACTCATCTGCTTGGTGGTTGATCGTGAAATTGTTCATAGCTCGTTGGTACCCCATTCGTCCGTATTTCTTACACAAATCGGGTTCAGAAGCTAATTTCATCATAGCTTCTCTTAGGCTGATTGTATTGGCAGCCTGCACAACCACCCCTGTTTCATTATGGACATTAACATGACTGGTTCCGGTTCCTATATCGCAGCTAATTATGGGTTTGCTAAACATTTGCGCTTCAATCAGGGATACTCCAAAAGCTTCCGAGCGGACATGAGAAGGAAAAACAAAAGCTTTACAATGGTAGAGTAGTTTTAACTTATCTTGTTCAGATACATAGCCTAACATTTTAATATTATGAATTTTTTCCTTTTTGATACGCTTTTTTAATTCAGCTTCTAAAGGTCCTTTGCCAGCAATAACCACTTTTAAATTTGTTGATTTTGCTGCTTCAAGTAGGTAGTTCAACCCTTTGTAATATCTTAGTACCCCAAGGAATAAAAAGTAGTCGCTGCCGACATGAGATAGGTTTTCATCAGGATTCCAACTATAGTCTTGTTTTCTATAGTCGTCAGGATTTACTGCTAAAGGAACAATGTGTGTTTTATTTTTGTACTTAGTCAGGTTAGGACTACTTTGGGCATACTGAGGCGATGTTGCGACGATAAGGTCTACTTTAGACAAAAAATATTGTTCTAAAGGACGATAAAGCAACTTTAGAGTTTTTTGTTTGATAATATCTGAGTGATAAGTAACGATTGTCGGTTTGTTGTTATCGAAAAGAGCGAGTAAGTCCCCAGTAGGCCATGGATAATGGTAGTGAATAATATCAGCCCATTGTGCTAGTTGACGGAACTTGGGGAACAGCTTAAATGAGAAGCTATTCGAAGCAATTTCAAAGTCTTTTGCGCATAAAAGTATTTCGCTCGAACCAACATATAGCTCTTTATGTTGTTTGTTTGACGATACAGATAAGACTTTACTTTGAGCACCAAGATTGTCCATTCCTTGACAGATATATCGTATAACTTGCTCTACGCCCCCTTTTGTCTCTGGGTAACAAGTGCGGTATACATGTAATATTTTCATTGTTGTCTTATCTTGGTGTCTGTGTTGTACCCTGTCGGTGTGTTTATGAGTAGTTGCCGAATGTTCGGAATATCAAAACTATGGCAGCAACTATCTAATTCTTGCAGTAGAATATTCATTTCTGGCCACTTTAACTTTTCTTCACAAGCCGTCATAATTTTTTGATGGCTTGTTCCCTGAACATTCTCACCAATCAATAACTCTTCATACAATTTTTCACCAGGGCGTAATCCGGTGAATTTTATCTCAATATCACCGTCATCACTTTTATTATCGTAAAATTCCTTCATACCCATGAGATGAACCATGCGGAGCGCAAGATCAACAATTTTGACCGGTTCGCCCATATCTAATACGAATACTTGTCCGTTCTTACCCATAGCACCTGCCTGAATCACGAGCTGAGCAGCTTCCGGGATTAACATAAAATAACGAGTAATTTCCGGATGAGTCACCGTTACTGGCCCGCCGTTGCGGATTTGCTTTTTAAACAGAGGAACGACCGAACCAGAAGATCCTAGTACATTACCAAAGCGGACCATGGTAAAGGTGATGTTATTGTTTTCGTCAGCTAGAGCCTGAAGAACTAGTTCCGCTAATCGTTTTGTCGCGCCCATGATATTTGTTGGGCGTACCGCTTTATCGGTGGAGATTAAAGTGAAGTTTTTGGCGCCGGAACGAATGGCTGCTTTAGCACAAGCCAATGTACCAAACACGTTATTACGCACACCTTCTACGATATTGTCTTCAACAATTGGTACATGTTTATAAGCTGCGGCGTGGAAAATAGTCTCGACTTCATGGGGCGTCATAATGTTGAACAGGCGGTTTTCGTTTTGCACAGATCCCAGCGCCGTGACAATTTGAGTTTGACTCTTTGTCTTGGTTTTAATGTTCTTGAGTTCCTGGTCGATCTTGTAGAGGTTATATTCGTTCAACTCGAATAAAACCAGTTTTTTCGGCTTTTGCGACAGGATTTGGCGGCAAAGCTCCGAGCCAATGGACCCTCCTGCCCCTGTCACTAATACGTTTTTTCCCTGAATGTTTTTTTTCAATAGCTCTTTATCTGGGTCAACGGGGGCTCTTCCTAATAAATCGGCAACATCGAGGTCCTGCAAGTCTGTTGCCTGTGCCCTACCTGTTGCAATATCTTCCACCGAAGGAACCGATTGTACTTCTATTGGCCAGGTAGAAAGCTTTTCAACTAAGCGTAGTCGTTTACCTTTATTAATATTGTTGATAGCGAGCAATAACTTTATTGGCTGATATAGAGACTGAACTTTTTCGAATTCGCTAGAGTGGTGCACTCGAATGCCGAACATAATTTGACCCACTTTGTTTGGGTCATCATCCAGAATCGCCACGGGATGATACTCACCACCTTGGATTAGAGAGTAGGCTAAATCTCGTCCAGTTGAGCCCGCTCCATAGATTAGAACATTAGGTTTTTGTCTTTTGTAGTAGTGATAGTAAATGGTGCGAATAAAAAGTCTTGGACCACCAAGAGTTAATGTAGCCAACCCAGCGTAAATAAACGGGACACTACGTGGAATGAATGCTTGAAAGAAAAATCCACTAAGGGCCAGCGTAATCGCTGATATCAGTACAGATAGAAAGATATAGCCTATGGCTGGTAACATCATGTAACGCAACACAGCTCGGTACATTCCCAGTTTCACAAAGCACACAATAGTCACTACAGCAGTCGTTATCATGCTGAGTATCTCTCGAGAACCTATATCAAAAGTCAGTGTATCCAGCCTTAAGGCATGCGCAGCAAGTAGCGAGGCAAATATCGCTAAAATATCGTAAATCAGAGTGATAATACGTTTATTATGTCGTTGTGCGTTAAGTAGAATTCGAATAGGTGTGAACATTGCGCTACAGCTTGCCTTATAATTATTCGCCAACAGATGAGTTGTTATGTGGAGTCTATTATTTTATATCGCCCAGATTGTAAAACTCTTGAGTACGATAAGCTAGCGTTCAGTGTGATAGACTTTGCACATACCAATGACTCTTTGTCACGTTTTCACTTTAAACTTTTGTGGGAATTACTTTGAAATTATTAGTAACTGGAGCTTCTGGGTTAGTTGGTAGTTCCGTTGCAAATACAGCAGTTAGAAAAGGCTTGAGAGTATTGGGCCAGACTCGTACAAACGATCTCGGTGATCTTCCTGTTTTTACTAGTGACATATCAGCCAGTACCGATTGGAGTTCCGCTCTAAATGGCGTTGATTGCATCGTTCATTGTGCAGCTCGTGTCCATCAGATGAAAGATGGTGATCATTCACGAATGGATGCTTATCGCGATGTAAACACTTATGGCACGTTGAACTTAGCTCGTCAGGCTGCTGAGCATAGTGTTAAACGATTTGTATTTATCAGCTCGATTAAAGTAAATGGTGAAATTACCGTTTCAGGCGCACCTTTTGTCAGCCAATCACACCAAGTGCCGAGTGAGCCTTATGGATTGAGTAAATATGAAGCAGAGCAAGAGTTGTGGAAAATTGCGGAAGAGACTGGATTAGAAGTTGTCGTTATCCGCCCTCCTTTGGTTTATGGGCCAGGAGTGAAAGCGAACTTCTTATCTATGATGAACTGGGTTTATAAAGGGATACCGTTACCTTTAGGGGCTATTCATAATCAGAGAAGCTTGGTGTTTTTAGACAATCTAGTAGATTTGATTCTAACTTGTTGCGCACACCCAAATGCTAAAGGTCAAACATTTTTAGTATCTGACAATGAAGATGTGTCTACCTCTCAATTGCTGAGTTTGGTTGCTAAAGCAATGGATAAATCTAATCGGATGTTACCGATTCCTATGTCGTGGTTGAGTCTGGCTGCTCGACTTATTGGGAAACCTCAGATAGCACAAAGATTGTGTGGCAATTTACAAGTAGATATATCGAATACCGTTGAAAAACTAAGCTGGAAACCTCCGTATTCTCTAGAATATGGAATTCAGAAAACGGTGGATGCGTATTTAAAAAGCAATACAATATGAAATTGTTTAAGAATCTATCGATACCAGATTATTTGCCGTTTGGGGTTTAAATTTTGATCCGTATTTTTGACTTTTTGTTTTCGTTTTTCGGTTTACTGTTTCTTTGGCCGATTTTATTAATTATTTGCGTTCTGGGTTATTTTGATACTGGCTCTCCAATATTTAGACAAGAGCGAGTAGGCAGAAATCAGAAGCCTTTTACGCTTATTAAATTTCGTACAATGCCGGTAAATACTCAATCGGTCGCTACGCACTTGGTTGGTGCTAGCTCTGTGACAAAACTAGGCAGCTTTTTACGCAAAACCAAATTGGACGAGCTTCCTCAATTAATTAATGTGGTTAAAGGTGAAATGAGCTTGGTTGGTCCTAGACCATGTCTTTTTAATCAAAAAGAGCTTATCGATGCCAGAGAAGCTAGAGGTGTTTTTCAGGTTCTTCCCGGTGTCACAGGTTTAGCTCAGGTTAATGAAATTGATATGTCTACCCCTGAGAAGTTGGCTGAATGGGACGAGAAGATGATTCAAACTATGTCCTTGAAGAACTATTTCACTTATTTAATCCAAACAGCGACAGGTAAAGGATCTGGAGATCGAGTTTAACTCGACTTCCTCCGCAACTTCACAATGCTAACCTTCCTATTTTTGTCTTGAGTATTACTCTGAAATTAAAGACAAAGATAGGGGGCGTTGGCAATGCAACTCATCCATCATGGCGGCAAAAATACGGTGACTGGTTCTTGTCACGAGCTGGTATTCGGTGATCGTTCGATTCTTATTGATTGTGGTATGTTTCAAGGTGCGGATGCGCAGCAACTTACCGAACCATTTCCTTTAGATAACGTGAAAGCGTTAGTGCTTACTCACGCGCATATAGACCATATTGGACGCTTGCCTTGGCTTATAACTCAAGAGTTCGATAAACCCATTTATTGCACCAAAGCGACGGCTGAGCTAGTACCCTTGATGCTTGATGATGGGCTTAAAATTCAGCAAGGCCTAACGTTTGAAGCTCGAAAGCCAATCATTGAAGCGATCATTCGTCTGCTTCATCCGGTGGATTATTATCGCTGGATTGATGTCGATACTTTCCGCTGTCGATTTAATCCGGCTGGTCACATATTAGGATCTGCGTATTTAGAAGTGGAACTGCCAAATCAGGAACTCGTGGTGTTTTCTGGCGATTTAGGGCTAAGCAATACACCGCTATTACCTGATCCTGTGCCACCTAAGCAAGCAGACTATCTGGTTATTGAAACAACCTATGGTAATGCCAAACACGAAGGGGTAGAGCACAGGTCTCAGAAACTAAAAGAGATCATCAATCGTTCTTTGTCTGATGGTGGCACAATCCTTATTCCCGCGTTTAGTGTCGGTCGAACTCAAGAATTGTTATTCGATATCGAGCAATTGATTCATGAGCATCAACTCGATTCTAAACTGCCTATCATTCTTGACTCACCCATGGCACAAAAGGTTACTTTGTCTTATCAAAAATTCAGAAGTCTTTGGGGTGAAGAAGCCAAGCAACGTCTGAAAATGCATCGCCATCCACTCGCGTTTGAACAGTGTATTACGGTTGGCGACCATCAAGCGCATCAGGAACTGGTGAACCGTCTGGTTTCAACAGGAGAACCTGCGATTGTGGTAGCTGCCTCTGGCATGTGCGAAGGCGGGAGAATTATGGATTACCTCAAAGCTCTTTTGCCTGATGAGAGAACCGATGTGATATTTGCGGGGTTCCAGGCTGAGGGGACGCTAGGTAAGTGTATCCAACAGGGAAACAAAACAGTTTGGATTGATGAAGAGGAAGTGTCAGTAAACGCTCACATTCATACTATGTCTGGCTATTCTGCTCATGCAGATAGTGATGACTTACTCAAGTTTGTTGAAGGTATACCAAACAAACCTAAGCAGATTCATCTCATTCACGGAGAGCTCGAATCCAAACAAGCTTTTGCAAATATCCTGCGTTCCAAAGGATACGAGGTTGTTGAGTAAGCTTACCGACTAAATACAAGAATGAACATGATTGCGGATGTATTCTACAACCTCTGCTTCAAACCAAGGGTTTTTCTTTAACCAAAGAGTGTTCCGGGGTGAAGGGTGTGGAAGTGGTATAAACCTCGGTGCCCATTTTTTCCATTGCCGTACGGTTTCTGTGAGGGTTACGGGTTTATCTTTTAGGTAGTAATTTTGCGCGTACTGACCGACCAGTAAGGTCATTTCTATATTCGGTAATTCGGCTAGCACTCTTTGATGCCAGAGTGGGGCGCATTCTTTTCTTGGCGGTAAATCGCCACTGTTACCTTTGCCGGGATAGCATAATCCCATTGGTATGATGGCAATTTTTTCTGGGTTATAGAATGTCTCTTTATCGATATCCAGCCAGCTTCGTAGTCGATTGCCACTGGGGTCATTCCAAGGAATAGAAGTCTCGTGTACTTTTACTCCCGGAGCTTGCCCTATGATGAGCAACTTAGCCTCTTTGCTAGCCTGAATAACCGGGTTTGCACCTAAGGGAAGTGAGTGAGCACATACATCACAAGCTCTGATTTCCCTCAGTAGAAGATCTAACATCAGTAGCCTTTGTCAAAATCAATTCGATTTTCTAATTGGAATCCATCTCGCCATAAACGATAGTTGTGAGCAAAAATTTCAACCACCTGATGTGGAAAACTCAAGGCTGCTATGTGTGGTGTGATAGTGATATTACTATGTTGCCAGAAAGGGTGTTCTGGTATTAGTGGCTCATTGATGAAGACATCAAGAAAGGCGTGTGTGATGTGCCCATGTTCGATAGCAGGAATCAAATCTTCTTCAATCAAAATAGCACCACGTCCAACATTAAACAGCAGAGCGTTTGAGCAGTAACCTAGTGTTTTAGCGTTTAACAACCCTTTAGTTTCTGCGGTATTTGGCAAGGTATTAACGACGATATCAGCGCATTTCATGGCGTTTTCGAGTTCATTAATATGGTAAGTATCATGAAATTTCCCCGATTTTGCAGGAATGCCCGTCGTGTTCACGCCTATCACCTTTATACCTAGTGCCGCGGCTGCTGAAGAGAGGTGAGAACTGATAGAGCCAGTACCGAGTATGAGCACCACCTTAGCATCAAGGGATTGATATAAGTGTTGCTGCCATTGATGTTGAGATTGCTGCTTCTCATACCTTGCAAAGTGACGGAAATGGCTAATTGTGTAACCTAAAACATATTCGGATATTTGCTGGCCGAAGATGCCTTTCACATTGGTCAGCTCGTAGTCTTTTCGAAGATGAGGTGCAGTTAAAGCATCTACACCTGCATAAGCGGATTGTAGCCATTCTAGCTTTGGGAAGTCATCAAGGCATTTTGCAGCCATGGGAGGCGCAGCCAAAAGTATCGACGCTTCTTCTCTTTGTTCTGTGATGACTAAGTCTTCAAGCATCAATGATTCAACGTTTTCTCGATAAACGTCGTTTTGTTCCGTCAAAATATAAAGCTTGTGAGTGAAATTGTTCATAAGAGCGGCTTTTTTCCCCGTTGGTTATCCAGTACACTTCCGCTGTCTATTTTCCTCAACGGTTGAGTGCTTATGCTCCAAAATCCTGTACAGGTTCGTCTAGAAAAGTTCGAGCCTTGGCAACAAATTACCTTCATGGCTTGCTTGTGTGAGCGTATGTACCCTAACTATGCCATGTTTTGTGAAAATACTGAATTTGCTCATGCCCGAGTATATCGCGATATTTTAGACAGCGTGTGGGAGCAGCTCACGGTCAAAACGGCCAAAGTGAACTTTGAGCATCAATTAGAGAAGTTAGAAGAGATTATCCCGAATTCTGAAGATTTCGATATGTATGCCGTTTATCCTGCTATCGATGCTTGTGTAGCTTTGTCTACCTTACTACACGGCCTGCTAGACCGTGACTACCTGTTTGAAAACATGTTAGAAGTCAGCCAGATATCGGTAACCACTGTCGCTCAATTGGAAGAAGCTCAAACAGGTGAAGAGATCACTAACGAAAACCAAAAGCAGAACGAAGCAGTTTGTGCTGAATGGGACGTTCAGTGGGCAATTTATCGTCCTCTGCGTGAAGCTGAAGGTCGTGATATCAATCTAATTAAAGATTTACGCCAAGAACTTCGTGATGAAGGCGTAAGCAATATTGGTGTGACTCTCTAACTCGGTTTAGGTTTAACGAGCTATGTTTCTGTCTAAAAAAATAGCGCAGTTGAAAGGTGCAGTAAGTAGCAAGGTTGTACGAGCGTTAGATTTTCATTCGCGCATTTGGGTGATTCGAATATCGGAATCAAGATTGAAAGATGAATCCTTTGTTATCAACGAAGATAGCTTTCAAGAACCTTTACAGTGGATGAAACGTCGTAATTACACTCCCGTGATGCTAGAACAGGTCGAGGATATGCAGCGTTCTCAGGTTCGTATCTTTCATTTTGCTCAGCAGACGCATCATCTCTTGCGGGTTAAGTAACCATTCTTTTTTATATTGCCCTTAGTGAGTGACGCCAAGGGCAATCGTCATCTCTTTCAGTTATCCGTCTGTGTTTTCTTCTACTCGTCGTGGTCACGACTTTCAATTACACGGTGTGCTTGTTTCCATCGCTCCCAACGTTCTGCTGCTAATTTTTGCATGTTGGTCGTACGGTCTGCTTCATCAATAATTTCTTCACCAATTAAATGCTCAAAAATATCCTCTAACGTTAACAGGCCTTGAACGGTTCCATATTCGTCAACCAACATCGCCAGTTGTGAACGGTTTTCGATCATTTGCTCAAAAGCCTTGGGTAAAGTGATTGTATTCAGCAGAACATGCAGTGGACGCATAACACTGCCTATTTGCTTTTCCCCTTTTCCCTTTTGTTGCAGTCTAAACAGCTCTAGTCGGTGCACAAAACCGAGGATGTTGTCCTTGTTCTCGCTGTAGATCAGTGGTCGAGAAAACGGTGTGTTTTTATGTTGGGTCAAAAACTCATTGATAGTCATTGTGGCATCAACTCTAAAGAGCACCCTTCGCGGTGTCATTGCCTGTATAGCTGGCACGTTTTGAATGTTTAATAGGTTGTAGAGGATTTTGGATTCACCAGACGTAAACTCACCGCTCTCATGGGCGAGTTGAGCCATGGCTGACAACTCTTCTCGAACTTTAGGTGTTATTCGATTTCGCGTAAGCACATGAGTGATCTTTTTTGACATCCAAACGAAAGGCAAAAGCAACAACACCATCCAGTGCAGAATTTTTGCGGTTGCAGGAGCAAGTTGTCGCCAGTAAGTTGCACCAATAGTCTTAGGCACTATTTCTGAAAGAAAAAGAATACCCAGCGTTAATATGGCTGAAAATAATCCCAGCCACTGACTGCCAAATACGACAGATGCTTGAGCACCTGCTCCCGCAGCCCCTGCCGTGTGTGCAATGGTGTTTAGCGTCAAAATTGAGGCTAAAGGCTGGTCGATATCGGCTTTTAAGCGTTCCAGCTTTTGGGCGCAAGGGTGGTTTTGCTGACGTAACTGTGCCAAATAACTTGGCGTAATACTCAGTATCACAGCTTCAAGAATCGAACAAATAAACGACACACCAATCGCAATCAAGACGTAAATCGCGAGTAGAAACATGAATACTCCTTAGGTAAGAGAGCGAAATACACCCTAATATTTCAGATGTTTCAACACATTGATGCTTATTTAATAAGGCCTTTTTGTTGTAAAGCAAGGGGATATGCAGCCAATTGATTTAGCAAATTGTGAGTTAATGCTCAGAATATGGTTAAAACTACGTCAGATAAGCGGATCTTGCGTGACAAACCTTTGCCAGCTGGGGCACTTATGCTTTAGAGTGAAGCGAATTCGATAACCTATCAGAAGGGAAAACTAATGAACAAGACCCAATTAATCGACTTTATCGCAGAAAAAGCAGACCTATCTAAAGCTCAAGCTAAAGCTGCTCTTGAAGCGACTCTAGGCGCAGTTGAAGGTGCACTAAAAGATGGTGACCAAGTTCAACTAATTGGTTTTGGTACATTCAAAGTAAATCATCGTGCAGCTCGCACTGGCCGTAACCCAAAAACTGGTGCTGAGATTCAAATCGCTGCAGCAAATGTACCTGCATTCGTAGCAGGTAAAGCACTGAAAGATTCTGTTAAGTAATCTATACTTCGCCGAGGTAGTCTTATCTCGGCGTTCTTTTCTATGAAAAAAATTCTTTCCTCTTTTATCGCTGCCACTCTTATTGCGGGATGTTCTTCTTCCGTCGACACATCTAACTTCACTCAAATGAGTCAGTTTTCTGGTGGTCAACGTACCGGAGACGCAACCAGTTATTACTGGTACACTGAAAGTGCCTCTCAAGCTTTATCTGCTTCTGATCATGTTACCTCTGAAACCTATGGTTGGTATGAAACCTCTTACCGTTGGGATGAAGGAAGTGTGCGTGAAGTGGTTCGTAAAGGTGAGCAACTCAAAGATGGTGACTTGGTACCTTATACTGCACATGTCCGTTTTAATAAGGATGGCGAAGCGGTATATCAGCAGTACCGAGTGAACAAGAAAATTTTGCCTCTCAACGAAGGGCAATTAGAACGCTACGTTTTAGAAGCAAAAGCCATCACCAAAATGACTAAAGACCAAAATAAACAAGGTCTTGAGCTTATTCAGGGGTATTGGGATGGTTCGACGTTTGAACGTTGCAACGGACCCGATTACAACAAGGTTGAGTTTAACCATACGCTTCCCAATTTCGTTATGAGCCGTTTGTCTACGCTGGATAACTACATTGGTTTTCTAGGGAAAATCCGCAATAACACCGTTTATATCGATGAATTGCTCATTCTTGCAGATGACGATCACGACTGTATCGAAAGGCCTCTGTTGATAACTGAATAACGTTTTTTGAGTTTTCAACCAATAAAAAAGACGCTGAGTTTCCACAGCGCCTTAATCTTACTTGCTTTAGCTATTACTTATCAGCTTGTTGCTCGCGCGCGATAGCACGGTAGCCGATGTCATTACGGTAGAACACACCGTCCCACTGAATTTGTTTTGTTAGCTCATAAGCACGTTGTTGTGCTTCTGATACTGTGTTGCCTAGTGCCGTTGCACAAAGAACACGACCGCCGTTAGTCACAACATTGCCGTCTTTGTCAGTAGTTCCTGCATGGAAAACTTTTTGGCCTTCAACTTCAACGGTTGGTAAGCCAGAAATCACATCACCTTTGTTGTAATCGCCAGGGTAGCCACCCGCAGCAAGTACAATACCGATAGAAGCGCGTGGATCCCACTTAGATTCCATTTGGTCTAACTTGCCATCAATAGCGGCCAGACAAAGTTCAACTAGGTCTGATTGCATACGCATCATGATAGGCTGAGTTTCTGGATCGCCGAAGCGGCAGTTGTATTCGATAACTTTAGGTGTACCCGCTTTGTCAATCATAAGGCCAGCATACAAGAAACCTGTGTATGGATTACCTTCTGCAGCCATACCGCGTACTGTTGGGTAAATCACTTCCTGCATGATACGGTCATGAATTTCTTGAGTAACCACTGGAGCTGGAGAATAAGCGCCCATACCACCAGTGTTAGGGCCTGTATCTTTGTCGCCTACACGTTTATGGTCTTGGCTGGTGGCCATAGGTAACACGTTAACGCCATCAACCATTACGATGAAGCTTGCTTCTTCACCATCAAGGAACTCTTCCACAACAACACGGCTGCCAGCATCACCGAATGCATTGCCAGCGAGCATATCTTTAATCGCATCTTCTGCTTCTTCCAGCGTCATAGCGACAATCACGCCTTTACCAGCTGCAAGGCCATCTGCTTTAACAACGATAGGTGCACCTTGTTCACGAACGTAAGCCAATGCTGGCTCAATTTCCGTGAAGTTTGCGTATGCCGCTGTTGGGATGTTGTGGCGAGCTAGGAAGTCCTTCGTGAACGCTTTTGAACCTTCTAGCTGAGCAGCGGCTTGTGTTGGGCCAAAAATTGGTAAGCCTGCTGCACGAAAAGCATCAACCACACCGATAACGAGTGGCGCTTCTGGGCCAACAATCGTTAAATCAATGGCGTTTTCTTTTGCGAATGCCACTAAACCAGCAACATCTTCTACCTGAATCGCTACATTTTTCAGTTTAGGTTCAAGCGCTGTACCAGCATTACCCGGTGCGATAAAGATGTTCTTAACGTTCGGATTTTGGGCAACTTTCCAACCAAGCGCATGTTCACGGCCGCCGGAACCAATAATTAATACATTCATTCTTTAAAACCCTTAAATTAGTGGCGGAAATGACGCATACCCGTAAAGATCATCGCCATGCCGTGTTCATCTGCTGCTGCGATAACTTCGTCATCGCGCATTGAGCCACCTGGTTGAATTACGCACT
This sequence comes from Vibrio plantisponsor, assembly GCF_013041605.1. Lineage (GTDB taxonomy): Bacteria > Pseudomonadota > Gammaproteobacteria > Enterobacterales > Vibrionaceae > Vibrio > Vibrio plantisponsor. The sequence goes on from NZ_JABEQC010000019.1 coordinate 22,009, forward strand.
TAATGCCTGCTTCTGCGGCTGCATCAATACCATCGCGGAATGGGAAGAATGCGTCAGAAGCCATTACGCTACCTGCAACTTCAAGACCTTCGTCTGCCGCCTTGATGCCTGCAATTTTAGCTGAGTATACGCGGCTCATTTGGCCTGCGCCGACACCAATTGTCATATCGCCTTTTGCGTAAACAATCGCGTTTGATTTCACGTATTTTGCGACTTTCCAGCAGAATAGGGCATCTTTCAGCTCTTCTTCAGTTGGTTGACGTTTAGAAACCACTTTCAGGTCATCAAGTGAAACCATGCCTTGGTCGCGATCTTGCACAAGAAGGCCGCCGTTAACGCGTTTAATATCAAAGCCAGTTGTTTTCGTTGACCATTCACCACACTCAAGTAGACGAACGTTTTTCTTCGCTGCGACAACTTCAATCGCTTCAGCAGAAACTTTTGGTGCGATGATCACTTCAACGAATTGACGTTCAACGATAGCGGAAGCTGTTGCTGCATCTAACTCTTGGTTGAACGCGATGATGCCGCCGAATGCTGACGTTGGGTCAGTTTGGTAAGCGCGGTTGTAGGCTTCTAGAATATCTTTACCTAGTGCAACACCACATGGATTGGCGTGTTTTACGATCACACATGCTGGTTCAGCGAACTCTTTAACACACTCTAGCGCAGCATCTGTATCTGCGATGTTGTTGTAAGAAAGCGCTTTACCTTGAATTTGCTTAGCTGTCGAAACAGACGCTTCTTGCGGATTCGCTTCAACATAGAAAGCCGCTGCTTGATGGCTGTTTTCACCATAGCGCATGTCTTGTTTCTTTTCGAACTGCATGTTGAATGTGCGAGGGAATTTACTCTCTTCATCACCTTCTTTGTTCTCACCGTAAGATGGAACCATAGTGCCGAAGTAGTTAGCGATCATGCCGTCGTATGCCGCTGTGTGCTCGAATGCTGCGATAGCGAGGTCAAAACGAGTAGCAAGAGTCAGAGATTTTTCGTTCTCATCCATTTCAGCAATAACGCGGTCGTAATCTGAAGCATTAACTACGATAGTCACATCTTTATGGTTTTTCGCTGCAGAACGAACCATTGTTGGACCACCGATATCGATGTTTTCAACAGCATCTTCCAGCGTACAACCTTCTTTCGCGACTGTTTCAGCAAACGGGTAAAGGTTAACAACCACCATATCGATAGGGTTGATGCCATGAGTAGCCATGATTTCATCATCTTGGCCGCGACGGCCTAATACGCCACCATGAACTTTCGGGTGTAGCGTTTTTACACGTCCGTCCATCATTTCCGGGAAACCGGTGTAGTCTGAAACTTCAGTTACCGCGATGCCTTTTTCTGCAAGCAGGCGAGCGGTACCGCCAGTAGATAGGATATCGACACCGCGCTGTGCTAGCGCTTGGGCGAACTCAACGATGCCAGTTTTATCTGAAACACTGATCAGTGCGCGGCGAATTGGACGAGCGTTACTCATGCTTCCATTTTCCTTTAATTCATGGAGTTGATACGAAAGGTGTTTGCCAAAACTGTTCATGGGCGATGGTAATTCATCACAGCTTGGTCAGTTTTGGTAAAGACCCTATATCTGTATCAATAGTATTCCAGATTTCGGATGGCGCGTATTCTAACCAATTTATTACAAAAGATCTCGCGCAATCGTTTGGCATGGGGAAAATAATATCTAAAAACAGGTTTTTCAAGAGAAAAAAGTAACGAAGAGGTAAATAAAGCAAGTTAAGCTTATGGTGTAAAAAGGCCAAGTATACGCGTAACTCGGCCTATAAAGACTTAAGGTTGGTTTGGAAGAGATTCTATAGTGCTAGCCAAGCCGCTCCGCGGATTCCACTGCTATCGCCGAATTTGGCTTGTTCGAAACGAATGTTCGCACTGTCAGAAAAAACATATTTAGAGGTTGCTTCTGGAAGATCCCGATACAAACTCATCACATTCGATAGCCCGCCGCCTAGAACGATAACATCAGGGTCTAACACATTTACAATAGCTGCAAAACTACGAGCCATTTGGTCAATGAGTGTGTTATAGCAAGTCACAGCGTTTGATTCTTCCTCTTCGTATCGCGCGATGATGTCTTCAGCGCTGATATTTTCTCCTGACAAAGATTTATAGCTGAGTTGTAAACCTGTACCTGAAATATATTGTTCTATGCAATTGCTCTTTCCGCAATAGCAGACTCGGGGTGGGCCATCCTGTTTTTCTGTATAGTGAGGAAGTGGGTTGTGTCCCCATTCGCCACTAACGGCGTTGGGGCCTACGAGCAGCTTTTGATTAACAACAATACCACCACCACAACCAGTTCCTAGAATTGCACCAAATACCACATTGCGATTTTTCCCAACTCCATCAACTGCTTCAGATAGAGTAAAACAGTTCGCATCATTAGCTAGATGCAGTGGCCTGCCTAGCTTATTTTGAAGGTCTCTTTTGAGATCTGTACCATTTAGGAAAGTGCAGTTCGAATTTTTAATTAGTCCCGTCGCTGGACTAATTGCTCCTGGTAAGCCTATGCCGATAGAGGTGGATGTTGCAGTGCTGTTTTCAGCGATTGATATCAGGTCAACAATAGCTTCTAAAAATCGCTCGTAATTGCTTGGTGTGGGGACTCTTTTGGTAAAAATAGTTGTGCCTTTGTGGTCAAGAACACAAACTTCTGTTTTTGTTCCACCAATATCAAAACCAATTCTCATTCTAGATCCTTCTAGTATAAATAAGGCCTGTATAACAGGCCCTTTTCTTAGTTGTATGCTCTAGCCACACGACCTAAAGAGTGTAGTTTGTAATTTCCTGTATATGCAGGAACAAACACTGACTGACCTTTAGATATGGTTATTGTTGCCCCATCGTTACTTTCCAATGTTAAATCTGAGTCTAAAGGCATTAGTACTTCGGCACTATCAATGGAAACTTGAACGTTGTCTGGCTGTGGGAAAATCGCAAACTTAAAATCTGGTACAGGAACAGGGAACAACAAAATATGGTCTTGTTCTACTGGCTCGAGTAACAGTGTGCTTGCTGGTTTTTCTGCAAACTTAGTGCATTTTGCCAACTCTGGTACGTCCATATATTTTGGTGTTAAACCCGCGCGTAACACGTTGTCTGAGTTAGCCATAATCTCAAGCCCAGTGCCTTTTAGATAAGCATGAGGAGTACGAGCATCCAGATACATGGCCTCGCCAGGTTGAAGTGTCAGTACATTGAGCATCAGAGGCGCAAATAGCCCAATATCGTCAGGGTATTGCTCAGCAAGCTCAAGGATTAATGCAAACAATGGCTCACTAGCGTTGGATTTTGCATGTGCTAATAGTGCGTCGACTGCGGAAGTTTTGACTGCACCTTGTAAAGAGAGCAATTGCGTAAAGAATGCTTCTAAACCTGCTTCATTTTGTGCTTGCTTAAATTCTGAAATCAGTGAATTTAGATCTTCAATTTTTAACGCTTCGAAATTGTCTAAAATTTCACTCAGAGAACGAAAGCCGTTCATTGCTTGGTAAGGTGTTAACGCATAAACCAGCTCAGGTTTATGGTTTGGATCTCGATAGTTTCTGTTCGCTGCGTTAGGTGCAATACCTGCTAGGTTTTCTTTCTCATAGCCAATTTCAGCTTCTTCTTTACTTGGGTGCACTTGGATTGACAGTGCCTGTGCAGCCGCTAGCACTTTGAATAAATAAGGCAACTCGCCAAACTGTTTGACGGTTCTAGCTGAAAGAATGGCGTCTTTATCTTTTGCAATGAATTCACTAAGAAGAATTGACTGTCCGTCGTGTTCAACTTCAGAGCAACCGTTAGGGTGAGCCCCCATCCAGATTTCTGCTTGGGGTTCCGATTTCGGATTGGGGATATCAAATAGTTTATTGACAGAATCCACACTTCCCCATGGATAGGTCTGGATTTTATTTTTCATTACAAAAAATGGAGTACTAGCGATCTTACTCATGATTTTATTTCCAAATTAAAAAACTCCTGCATTAAAGCAGGAGTACAACAAAAGCTAAAGGTTAGGAGCATGATTGTTGTCAAAGTTCCGCCCATTAAGTGAATCATGGGCGGAAAGGCTTAATTAAGCTGCAGCTTGTTGTAACTTTGCCTGACGCATTTTTTTCAGACTAATACATACAACTGCGGTAACCACGGAGCCTGCGATCATACAAACTAATGCAAGTAGTGGTTTGTTCATTGCACCAAGTAGAGCAACGACAGGACCACCGTGTGCCACGCTGTTGGTGATACCGAAAGAGAACGCCATAACAGCGGCAACCATTGAACCCAATACGTTGGCTGGAATCACTGACATAGGGTCTTGCGCTGCAAATGGAATAGCACCTTCAGAAATACCCACTAAGCCCATAGCGCCTGCTGCTTTACCTGCTTCTATTTCTGAATCTTCAAATAGGCTAAGTTTACGGCCAATGAAGGTTGCCAAACCCATACCCAGAGGCGCGACTGGAATTGCACATGCCATTGCGCCCATAAACTGAGTTTGACCACTAGCAATCATGCCAACTGAGAACAAGAAGGCTACTTTGTTGAATGGACCCCCCATATCGAAGCCAGCCATACCACCCAATACAATACCAAGTAGTACCAAGTTACCTGTACTCATAGACGTTAATAGCGCGGTTAGGCTATCCATCAAACTTGCGATTGGTGCACCGATAACAAAGATAAATAAGCTAGAGATAAATAGCGAACCGACAATTGGTGCAATCATAATTGGCACAAGTGGTTGAATGAACTTGTGGTAATTGATGCTTGTTAGCCACTTAACGAAGTAACCAACCAGTAAGCCAGCGATAATCGCACCAATGAAACCTGTACCCGCTTCTGCACCATAGAAAGATCCATTGTTCGCGATCCAACCACCAATTAACCCCGGCGCTAACCCTGGGCGGTCAGCAATCGCGTAAGCGATATAGCCCGCCAGAATTGGAATCATCAGTGTGAAAGATACCACGCCAACATCGAGTACTTTGTTCCACAAACTTCCCGGTGGAATTGCCATACCTGCTTCAGTTGGTTGACCACCAATCGCTAATGCCAATGCGATTAAAAGACCGCCGGTGACAACGAATGGGATCATATGAGATACACCATTCATTAGGTAGCGATACAAATCATTACGCTTGCTTGATGAAGCGCTGGTGGTGCTTTGGCTTGCTTTCGCATCACTCTGATAGACGCTTGCATTCAGAGCGCGATTAATTAAATTCTTCGCATCACGAATGGGTTCTTTCACGCCAGTTTCAATCAGTTTTTTACCTGCAAAACGCGCCATGTCGACTTGTTTATCACTAGCGATAATGATGGCGTCTGCTTTGGCAATGTCATCAGCGGTTGGGCTATTTTTCACACCGATTGAACCATTGGTTTCCACTTTGATGCGGTAGCCCATTTCTGCTGCGGCATTTTCAAGTGACTCTGCTGCTAAATAGGTATGCGCTACGCCAGTAGGGCAACCTGTCACGCCAATTAAAAATCCTTTATCGCCAGTGGTGGTCGCTTTTTCTTTTGCTTTGACCAGTAAAAGATCAAGAGCTTGTTTTTCCGTTTTTGCAGCTAAAAAGTTGTCAATAAAGCCAGGTTCAATCAGCTTTGAAGAGAGTTCTGCAAGAACTTCAATATGATGATTAGAGCCACCGTCAGGTGAGGCAATCATGAAGAATAGCTTGGATGGTTGACCATCATCAGCGCCATAGTCGATCCCGTTTCTGCTGATACCGATAGCAACCGCTGGTGACTGTACCGCGATGCTTTTCGCGTGAGGTATCGCTACGCCGTCGTCAAACCCAGTATTGCCAAGTTCCTCCCTAGCGTAGATGTCTTGCAAGAATTGTTGTTTGTCACTTAGGCGACCGTCTTGTTCAAGTATATCGACCAGTTCTTCTAGTACACCGGATTTATCGCTTGCTTTGAGGTTGAGTAGTATCAACCTCTCATTGATGAGTTCTGTGATCATTTTCGTTCCCTACGTTATTGCTATTGTTGGCTTAATTGTGGTCCTAACGCGGAAATTAGAGTAGAGCACTGAGGATACATTTACTGGATTATTGTAACCTAGTGATTCAAACGTGATCGTAGTCGATTATTTCTAATGACAGTTGTTTTCACGGTTTCTTTATTTAATTTATTAAAATTCAATAGTTTATTTTTTAAATTGCAACTTTTGATGTAGGTGATTATTCCTCGACTATTAGATAAGATGAAATGCATTGGATTTACGATACGTAGGTTGGAATAGAGTGAGTCAAGTTTTTAGTAGCATTATTGAAGCGATTGTTGATGAACGAGACAGCTGCCAGAGAATTTGGTTTGCCGGCGATAAGCAGACGCCACCACCTTTCTGTTATCAGGTGAACTTTCCTCGAGTCGAACTGGTATTGAAAGGGAGCTATCGAAATCAGATTGAGGATGCAGAGCAGGGGATCACCACTGTCGATATCTTGGCTGGCGATGCGTTATATATTCCGCCCAACTGCTGGAACAAGCCTGAGTGGGGGGAAGATTGCTCGGTACTGAGTCTACTGTTTGGTCGTCGGCAACTGGGGTTTAGTTTTGTTGCCAAGAGAAAAGGCGAGAGTGGTTTTTATGATGTGCAGAAACACAGTATCCCAACCAGAACCGGATTTGCGATTGATAACATCCTAGAAAGCCTTAACGCGTTAGCGACGGAAGTGAAAAAGAGTCCGGTGGATGAGCATTTGTTGTGTGCGTTATTAACCTACACTCTCGGCATTTTGGAGCTGCCAGTTCAATCATCGAAGAAGCGCAGCGAAGATGTGTATCAAGGCATCTGTATTTATATTCAGGAAAACTTTCATCGCTCGATCACTCGTGACAGCATTGCAGCTAGATTTAATATTTCTCCTAATCATCTTTCACGCCTATTTCGTCAACAAGGGCATATGACTCTCGCGGATTACATCACATGGGTGAGAATGGAGCGGGCGAAGTTTATGTTGAAAAAGTATCGTTTCAGGTTGTCAGAGGTTGCGATTCGCTGTGGTTTTCAAGATGTAAATTATTTCTTCCGCGTATTTAAAACTCGTACAGGAATGACGCCTTCTCAGTATCGCTCGCGGATACAGTAAGTAGTCCCTGTGACTTTTATAGATCAACGGCTTATGGGTCAATATGTGCCATGACGTGGAGCAGAATACCCTTGATGGTCTCTTCTCTGTCAGCATCCTTTACAAAGCGATGAGTTTTTTGGTTAATTAACCAGCGAGTTAAACGAGTGGCAGCAATGATGTACTCTTTCTTGAGCGTTTTGGGAAGCAGCAGTGCAACGATAAAAAGCACATCTTCTTGTGATGAGTTCCAGTCTAAAGGCGATTCTAACGATTGAATAATAAACGTGGGTTGCTGAACAAATTCGCTGACAACATGTGGGATGGCGATACCACCTGGAATGGCTGTCGACGAGATAGCTTCTCTATCGGCGAGTTGTTGGTGAATGGCGTGTTCGTTTTGACTTGAAGCCAATTGAGCCAAAGTAGCAAGTGCTTCATTTTTATCTGGGTAGTGTGCTTTTCGCACATAACGCCATTGATAACTGAATGGCAGCTTGAATGAGCCATGGTGTGTAAATAACTGCTGCGCTTGGTAGTTTTGTTTGTGTGAGGTGGAAAGCAAGCTGGAGTGATCTCGGAGATATTCAGTGAGAACCATACAAGCTAGTTCTGAATCCAACCCCTCAATCGCTATTTGGCATACGTCATGGCGGCAACTTCCTAAGCTGAGAACGCCAAGGGGTTCATTCAAATTCGCTTGTTTACCACGGGTTATGTTATAGAGTACGAATAATGAGTGGAAATAGCCGGCGAGCTGTTTCAACTCATTTAGTTGCCATGCTGCAAATCGATTATCTTCAAGAACAAAAGTAATACGAGTCGTGATCATATCTGAGATAGACATTTATTCATGATTTCTTGCACATTGGTCAACACTTCTTCAATTGAGTAATGTAAGATTGTGCAGCCTTTGAAACGTTCTTTTTCTTCTATCTCGATGTCGGAAACGATCATTCTAATATCAGCAGATACTATTTCTCGAGGAGTTAGGGCGTTCTCTATACCCATCGCTCCTTGAGTTTCTACTTTTATCGAAACATTACGCTTGTGAGCTTCCTTCTGTAAAACATCTGCAGCCATATAGGTATGTGCAATGCCTGTTGGGCAGGCTGTTACAGCAACGATTTTCATCGCTATTAGTCTCCGTTGATAATGACACTCGCGGACGAGACTATAACATTATTTAGGTTTCTAATAGCTAACGCTTTCGGAAATATGGTTTATCGCCTAGACCTTAAACACAGAAAAGCTGTGAGTCAGACGTTGCCCGTTTTCTTGTAGCTGCTCGCTTGCTGCCGTGACTTGCTCTGCCTGAATGGCCGCTTGAGCACTGTGATCGGCTATCAGAGTGAGGTTACGGCTGATTTCATCTGTTGCCAAAGATTGCTGGGCACTCGCTTCGGCGATATGTTCATTCATTTGCAGGATTTGGCGAATCTGCTGATCAATATCATCCAATGCTTGTTGAGCTTTCTCTGCTTGCTCCTGAGTGCCTTTCGATTGTAGTTGAGTCTCGTCCATTGACGCACTCACTTGATGTGCTCGCTCTTGTAACCCTGCAATGATCTGTTCTATTTGTTGAGTGCTGCTCTGAGTACGGGTTGCCAGTGAACGCACTTCATCTGCAACTACCGCAAAACCTCTCCCTTGCTCGCCAGCACGTGCCGCTTCAATGGCTGCGTTGAGAGCTAACAGGTTAGTTTGTTCTGCTACGCCGTAGATCACCTCAAGTACCGCGCTTACTTGCTGAATCTCTTTGGCTAAGGCTTGGGTGTTGCTGTCGGTAGCGGTAAGTCTTTCTGACAGTGAATCCATATAAACAGATACTTGATTGATGACATCACGCCCTTGCTGACTCTTCTCATTAGCGGTTTGAGCTGCAATCGCCGCATTTTGTGCCGCGTTAGCCACTTCCTGATTGCTGGAGTGAAGCTGGTTCATGGCAGAAGCGACGGTATCCACCGATTGTTGTTGTTCCATTGCTTTACCTGCCGTATTTTGAGCAACATGAGTCAGCTCAAGTGCTGAACCGGTCACCCCATCCGTTACTGGCACGATATCCAGCACTATATGACGAAGCTTATGAGTAAATTGGTTGAAGGCTTGAGCGATACGCGACAGTTCGTCTTTGCCTGATGCATCAAGTTGTTTGGTAAGATCTCCTTCACCTTTAGCGATATCTTCCATAGCCTGCAATGTTGCAACACATGGTTTGGTAATACTTAAACCGATCAAATAAGCGAGAGTCAACATAGCTATCAGCACGATGGCTAAACCAGTAAATACACTTTGCAGACGTTGCCATACCAAAGCGTTTACATCATCAATATAAACCCCTGAACCGACAATCCAGCCCCACGGCTCAAACAACTTAACGTAAGAAACTTTTTCAACGTCAGTGTCTGAACCTGGTTTAGGCCACATGTAATAAACGGTTCCTTCGCCTTGCTCTTGTGCAATGTTCGCCATTTCGACAAATAAGGCTTTTCCTTGTGGATCTTTCACCGCAGAAAGGTTTTTTCCATCAAGTTGAGGTTTAAATGGGTGCATGATCATTGTCGGAGTCAGATCATTCATCCAAAAGTAGTCCTCTTCTCCATAACGCAACTTGGCTACGGCTTGTTTGGCTTGGTCTTGAGCTTGTTGTTCACTCAAGGTTCCTTGATTCTGGAGTTGATAGAAGTAGTTGAGCAGAGAATGAGTGTTTTCAACCAAATGGCGAGTTTGTGTTTGTTTGGCTTTTATTAGGTCACTTTGATAATCCTGTACCATTACCATAAGCGGAAATAGAAGGAAAAGAGTGATCATCCCACTAAGCAGATATAAGCGAGCACGAATGCTGATTCGGCGTAAAGAGACAAAAATCATAAAGCCACTCCTTGTAATACGGCAATTCGGGCTAGCAAACTGAATATTGAGTTGTGTTGTTAACATTAATATAACAATGTGGCTTTTGATTTGTATATGAGACTAAAGGATAGAAAAGTAAAAACTGTCAGTGAGATCTAACAGTAATTAGTTGAAGTTTGACGTGAGTGTAGTGGACGGAATTGGTTGGCAGGACTAAGGTTCTGATCATGAGGTAATAAAAAAGCTCAACTATTTCTAGCTGAGCTTTTTAAATTCAATTAGTTAGCACATTCTATTAGTTCATGCCGTATTTTTTAAGTTTCTTACGAAGAGTGCCGCGGTTGATACCCATCATAGTTGCTGCGCGAGTTTGGTTACCGCGAGTGTACTGCATGATTGTGTCTAATAATGGCTGTTCAACTTCCGCTAGAACTAACTCGTATAGTTCTGTTACTTCTTGGCCATTTAACTGAGCAAGATAGTTTTTAAGAGATGCTTTAACGGAATCACGTAGTGGCTTTTGCGTGATTTGGTCTTGTGAAGTTACTGTAGTTACTGTTAAAGCTTCTGAAGTCAGATTTTGTTCGAACATATTCGGTCTAGCTCTTCTCTTAATTATGATGCAACGTTATCAAAATAACCTTCAAGCGCTTCCAATTGCAGCGATGCTGCCTCTATGGCGTTGAAGGTACGGCGAAACTCACTCGCTTCTTCATGTTCTTTTAAGTACCAACCCACGTGCTTACGCGCGATTCGTGGCCCTAAATACTCTCCATAGAAACCATGCAGAGCTGTCACATGACCAAGCATAATACTTTTCACTTCCCCAAGAGGAAGGTCGGGCATTGTGGTGCCGTTTTCCAAATAGTGTTGGATTTCCTGGAAAATCCACGGACGACCTTGGGCAGGGCGTCCAATCATTAAAGCGTCAGCGCCTGTGTACTCAAGCACATATTTGGCTTTCTCCGGAGAATCGATATCACCGTTAGCGATAACCGGAATGCTGATTGCCTCTTTCGCCGCTTTAATGCTGTCGTATTCGGCCTCACCTTTGTACATACAAGCTCGCGTTCTCCCGTGGAGTGCTAATGCCTGTATGCCGCAGTTTTCGGCTAATTGAGCGATGTAGACACAGTTTTTATTGTCTGTATCCCAGCCAGTACGGGTTTTGAGTGTCACAGGGACATTCACCGCATCTACCACCGTTTTTAAAATCTCTTCTATAAGATCAGGAAAACGAAGTAGTGCAGAGCCGGCTAGCTTCTTATTCACTTTTTTCGCTGGGCAGCCCATGTTGATGTCGATGATTTGCGCACCGTTTTCAACACTGAATTGAGCCGCATCAGCCATAAGCTGTGGATCACTTCCCGCAATTTGTACCGAACGAATGCCCGATTCGCCTTCATGTACCATACGGTTTTTTGATTTATCGGTATTCCACAGTGCAGGGTTGGAAGACATCATTTCACTGACGGCCATTCCTGCACCATATTGAAGACACAACTCACGAAAAGGTCTATCAGTGACACCTGCCATAGGGGCAACGATAAGATTGTTCTTAAGTTGATAATTTCCGATCTTCAAAACGTCTTCACAGCTTAGTACCAGCAAGGGCGCGCATTTTACGCATTTTTTTACTGCGTGAAAAGACTAATATTTGAGCATTTACAAATTGTTTTTGTAAATAGTCCAATTTTCAATCAATTAAGCAGATAACTTATCTTTAGCTTAATTTCTGTCCAGAGATTCTGCACCACTCATTGAGCTCCACAATAGGGTCAACTCGCAGTTCATCTCGGTAGTAGTTGGCTACGTCTTCGGCTTGAGTATCGAGCACGCCAGACATTGCTAACAGACCATTTGGTTTCATAAGCCCTTTGATAACACCAGAAAGTTCACGCAGTGGACCAGCAAGAATATTTGCCACGACAACGTCAGCTACTAGACCTTCTGGTTGGTCTTGAGGTAGATAGACTTCGATTTGGTCTTCAACGCCGTTACGACCTGCATTGTCTTTTGAAGCAAGCAGAGCTTGAGGGTCGATATCGATACCTATAACTTTTGCTGCGCCGAGTTTGATCGCTGCAATAGCTAGGATGCCTGAACCACAGCCGAAATCGATGACGGTTTTGCCGCTTAAATCGAGGGACTCAAGCCACTCAAGACACAGTGCTGTGGTTGGGTGAGTACCTGTACCGAATGCAAGACCCGGATCGAGCATCACGTTCACAGCACTTGGATCTGGAACATCACGCCAGCTTGGGCAAATCCATAAGCGTTCACCGAACTTCATTGGGTGGAAGTTATCCATCCATTCACGTTCCCAGTCTTTATCTTCAATCTGTTCAACTTTATGTGCAAAACCTTCAGGAAGAAGCTGGCTGTCGCGAATTTGGCTGATGATGAGTGCGGTATCAACTTCAGCGTCGTAGAGAGCTAATACGTCTGTATCACCCCATAAGCGAGTTTCACCCGGTAAAGGTTCGAATACAGGGGTATCTTTTGCATCTAGGAAAGTGACGGATAACGCGCCAGTCTCTTCCATTAGCATATCGCTAATTTGTTCGGCGTTTTCATTAGTCGCGTTAAGCTTAATTTGAATCCAAGGCATGTTATTGCTCTCTTCGTACTTTATGTTGGCGCAGAGTTTACTCTCGCACTGATGCTGCTGCAACTTTGTTCGTTAATGACAGCCATCACAAAAAGAAAAGCCACAAAAGAAAAAATCACAGAAATAAAAATGCCCACCGAAGTGGGCATTTCTTTCAATTTATCTATTAAGACTTATTCAAACCCAGTTTTTTCTCTAGGTAGTGAATGTTCGCGCCACCATGTTGGAAGTTCTCATCCTTCATGATTTCTTGTTGTAGAGGTACGTTTGTTTTAATGCCTTCTACAATCATTTCGTTCAGCGCGTTACGCATACGTGCGATCGCTACATCACGGTTCTCACCGAAAGTGATCAGCTTACCGATCATTGAATCGTAGTAAGGCGGAACTGTGTAACCAGAGTAGATGTGCGATTCCCAACGAACGCCCATACCACCCGGAGTGTGTAGACGAGTAATCTTACCTGGGCTTGGCAGGAAGCGTACTGGGTCTTCAGCGTTGATACGACACTCAACAGCATGGCCGCGGATCTTGATGTCACTTTGAGTAAATGACAGAGGCTGACCAGCTGCAATACGAAGTTGCTCTTTAATCAAGTCTACGCCAGTTACCATTTCGGTTACTGGGTGTTCAACCTGAATACGTGTGTTCATTTCGATGAAGTAGAACTCGCCATTTTCGTATAGGAATTCGAATGTACCTGCACCGCGGTAGCCGATCTCAATACACGCACGAGTACAACGTTCGCCGATGTACTTACGCATCTCTTCAGTGATACCTGGAGCTGGAGCTTCTTCAACAACTTTCTGGTGACGACGTTGCATTGAACAGTCACGCTCACCTAAGTGAATTGCGCCACCTTGGCCATCAGCAAGTACCTGAACTTCAACGTGACGAGGGTTTTCTAGGAATTTTTCCATGTAAACCATGTCGTTGTTGAAAGCTGCTTTTGCTTCTGCACGAGTCATGCTGATTGCGTTAACAAGTTCTGCTTCAGAGCGAACAACACGCATACCACGACCGCCGCCGCCGCCAGACGCTTTAATGATTACTGGGTAACCAATGCGTTTAGCATGAGCTTTGTTTTTCGCTTCGTCATTGTCCAGAGGACCGTCAGAACCCGGAACACAAGGTACGCCAGCTTTTTTCATTGAGTTGATTGCTGAAACTTTATCACCCATTAGACGAATGGTTTCTGCTCTAGGACCAACGAAAATAAAGCCGCTTTTTTCTACTTGTTCAGCAAAGTCTGCGTTCTCAGATAGGAAGCCGTATCCTGGGTGAATCGCAACAGCACCTGTCACTTCTGCAGCAGAAATGATGCGTGGAATGTTTAGGTAACTTTCCATGCTTGATGCTGGACCGATACAGATAGACTCATCTGCTAGCAATACATGTTTTAGATCGCGGTCTGCTGTTGAGTGAACAGCAACCGTTTTGATCCCTAATTCTTTACATGCGCGAAGAATACGAAGTGCAATTTCACCTCGGTTCGCGATGACTACTTTATCTAACATAGAAAAGGCCTCTATTATTCGATAACAACAAGTGGTTGGTCGAATTCTACAGGCTGACCGTCTTCTAGTAGGATTGCAGTAACAACACCAGATTTGTCTGATTCGATTTGGTTCATCATTTTCATCGCTTCAACGATACATAGAGTATCACCAACAGACACTTTTTGACCCACTTCGATGAATGGTTTTGAATCTGGACTTGGTGAGCGGTAGAACGTACCAACCATTGGAGAAAGAACGCTATGACCTGCAGGTGCACTTGGCTCTGCAGATGCTGCAGATGCTGCAGGTGCAGCAGCTGCAGCAGCTGGTGCCGCTACAGGTGCAGGTGCAGCTACAGGAGCTGGTGCTGCCGCATAGTGAATTGGTGCTGGCGCAGGGACACCGTGGCGACTGATTCGTACCGACTCTTCGCCTTCAGAAATTTCTAGTTCAGCGATGCCTGATTCTTCAACTAACTCGATTAGCTTCTTGATTTTACGAATATCCATTGTTTCTTTTCTCTTTTATCTTGTTGAGTAAGACAGTTCGTTAGAACTGCAGAGTGTTTGGTTACTTTGCCTGCAAAGTTTTAATGGCAGCAGACAGAGCAAATTCATAACCTTGCGCACCTAAACCACAAATCACCCCTTGTGCTTTATCAGACAGGTAAGAGTGGTGGCGGAATGGCTCACGAGCATGCACGTTCGACAGGTGTACTTCGATAAACGGAATGGCAACGCCGAGCAAAGCATCACGAATAGCGACGCTGGTGTGCGTAAATGCTGCAGGGTTGATAATAATGAAATCCACATTTCCATGAGCTTGGTGAATTGCTTCAATAAGTTCATATTCGCGGTTGGATTGAAGATGTTCTAACTCAACACCTGCTTTTTCTGCATTTTCACGTAAGGTCGCGACAATGTGTTCTAAGGTGTTAGAACCATAGTGTGTCGGTTCACGTAAACCTAATAAGTTTAGGTTTGGACCGTTCAAGACAAGAATGCGTAATTTGGCAGCCATTGTGTCGCTATCTTCCTCTAATGTGGAGCGAATCGGAAATTCTCGGGAATCTTCTCGTATTCGACACTATTTTTTGTCAAAAATTCGTAGAGATTTTTAAATTGACCAAGATTATAGCCAATTCACAGCAAATGGCAGCAAATTACTGGTCTTATCACTTTTATTTAATATTTGAGTATAGATGAAATGGGAGGAATGGCACATTGTGAACCAATCCTTAAGCATTTCATTCTTTAGTGGGTAAGCCAATATCGGATTTCTCTGATAATTCAAAAAATTGTTGTTAATCTGATGTTCAAGACTCAATCAAAAACTATAGTTTATAAATTCGGCTTTAAAAAGTGTTGTTACACTCAGGTCAGAGGTCTATTAGAGGAGAGAATTTGATTGAAGGGGGCAGACTCCAGCATCAAGCATTTCTTCTCCATGAAGGTACTTAAAAATGAAAACAGCCCCATTTATATCGATAGCAACGTTAGTTTTCGCTAGTGCAGTGCATGCGGCGCCAAACTCGGATATTAAAGATAATGAATCTAAGTTAGCAGATGACCCAACCAAGGTAGTAACCAAAGTGGGTGTGTCTTATGCGAATAACTATGATTTCGATGACTCAAACGTATCTTTTTCTGGATCATTAGCGTTTGACCCTGCGAGAAAGATTAACGTTCGTCTTAATTCAGATGCGAGTGAATGGCGTGTAGGCGGCT
Source organism: Vibrio plantisponsor (assembly GCF_013041605.1). Classification (GTDB taxonomy): domain Bacteria; phylum Pseudomonadota; class Gammaproteobacteria; order Enterobacterales; family Vibrionaceae; genus Vibrio; species Vibrio plantisponsor. The sequence goes on from NZ_JABEQC010000019.1 coordinate 37,789, forward strand.
CTTGGTTATTTCCAGTTGGTATCTTGAACTTCAACTTTGGTAAGAATGAGTACACTAACGGCGCCACACAAACTAACTACAGTGTGGGTACTTTTATTCCTCTGAGTTTATTTGGCATTGAACCTTTGGGGGTTCAGTTGTTCCCAATGGCGGGTTACACATACAACGATGGTGAGTCTCCAGCTTGTGATAACAATGCTGTTAGCGCATGTTCAGATGTAAACTTCGTAGGCACGCCAAGTGCTGAAAATGGCTTTTATATGGCGGACTCTGCAGGAAGCAGTGGCTATGTCGGCGCTTTTGGTTTGAAACCTTTGTCGCAAGAAGTGACTTTAATGGGCTTTGCTGCGGGTACTTATGGTTCAGAGAACAGCGAAGGTGAAAACTACAAAGGTTTCTTCCTTGGTGGTGGTGTGAGTTATTTGGCAAACAAGAACCACTCATTCAGTTTGATGACGTTTATGATGGACAACAATACTTACTTAGATGATCCAGATAAACGTGTGATTGCTTCTTACACTTATCAGTTCGATTAATTGCGAACTTGACGTTGCTGAGTTGAGATAAGAAAAAGCCCCAATCAAGTATTGGGGCTTTCTGCTTTTAGAGTTTCTTTGATTCCACGTAGAGAGCCTTCGATTATACGAGTTCAGCTTTCTCAGCGATGAGTTTATCCACTACGCTTGGATCCGCTAGGGTAGAAGTATCACCTAAGTTACCAGTATCACCAGTTGCAATCTTACGTAGAATACGACGCATGATTTTACCTGAACGTGTTTTAGGTAGAGCATCAGTCCAGTGCAGTACATCTGGCGTTGCGATCGGACCAATTTCTTTACGCACCCAGTCTTTCACTTCTTTGTGCAGTTCCGCCGTTGGATACACACCATCATTGAGCGTGATGTAAGCGTAAATTGCTTGGCCTTTAATGTCGTGAGGTACACCAACGACAGCCGCTTCAGCAATTTTCTCGAATGCAACCAGAGCAGATTCGATTTCCGCAGTACCCATACGGTGACCAGATACGTTGAGTACGTCATCGACACGACCAGTGATCCAGTAATAACCATCTTCATCGCGGCGAGCTCCGTCACCAGTAAAGTACATGCCTTTAAAGGTAGAGAAGTAAGTTTGCTCGAAGCGTTCGTGGTCACCATACACGGTGCGCATTTGACCCGGCCATGAGTCCAGAATGACTAGGTTACCTTCAGCCGCACCATCCACGATTTCACCCATGTTATCAACTAGCGCAGGTTGCACGCCAAAGAATGGACGAGTCGCTGAGCCCGGTTTCAAGTCTGTTGCGCCAGGAAGTGGCGTAATCAAAATACCGCCAGTTTCTGTCTGCCACCAAGTATCCACAATTGGAGATTTCTCGTTACCTATGGTCTTGTAGTACCACTCCCAAGCTTCTGGGTTAATTGGTTCACCTACTGAGCCCATGATGCGAAGGCTATTACGATGAGTGTCTTTTACCGCTTCATCGCCTTTTGCCATTAGAGCACGTATTGCCGTTGGTGCTGTGTAAAGGATATTGACCTGATGTTTGTCGACAACTTGGCTCATACGGTTTGTATCTGGGTAGTTTGGTACACCTTCAAACAGAATGGTTTTCGCGCCGTTCGCCAGTGGTCCGTAAATCAAATAAGTGTGACCAGTAATCCAGCCCACATCGGCAGTACACCAGAAAGTTTCACCTGGTTGGTAGTCGAACACGTATTTAAACGTCATGGTCGCGTAAACAAGGTAGCCACCCGTGGTGTGCAGTACGCCTTTAGGTTTACCTGTTGAACCTGAGGTGTAAAGGATGAATAGAGGATCCTCCGCTTTCATCTCTTCAGGAGGACAGTCAGCCGATACTTTTGCTGTTGCTTCATGCCACCAAACATCGCGATGCTCATGCCATGCTACATCACCACCAGTACGTTTAAACACAATAACTTTGCTGATGTTTTTGATTTCAGGGTTAGTCAGAGCTTCGTCGACGTTTTTCTTCAGAGGAACTGCGCGGCCACCGCGAACACCTTCATCGGCAGTGATGACCAGTTTCGCGTTTGAGTCAATAATGCGGCCTGACAGTGCTTCTGGAGAGAAGCCACCAAATACTACCGTATGCACGGCACCAATACGTGTACAAGCCAGCATTGCAATCGCGGCTTCTGGAACCATTGGCATGTATAGACACACCACATCGCCTTTGCGAACGCCTTGCTCTTTCATTGCGTTTGAGAAGCGACAAACTTGTTCATGCAACTGCTTAAAAGTAAGCGTCTTGTCTTCTTCAGGATTGTCGCCTTCCCAAATGATGGCAACGTCATCACCACGTTCAGCAAGATGACGGTCGATACAGTTAGCAGAAACGTTTAGTGTGCCGTCTTCAAACCAGCGAATGTCGACATGTCCAGTATCGAAAGAAGTCTGTTTTACTTTAGTGAATGGTTTAATCCAATCCACAATCTTACCGTGTTCGCTCCAGAACCCTTCAGGATCGGAAACTGATTGCTGGTACATGGCTAGGTAAGTGTCATTATCCGCATGCGTGTGAGATTTAATATTTTCTTTTACCGGATAAATGTGGGCTTCACTCATTACAAATTCTCCTTGTGAATACGGCGATTACCTTGATGGCGTTTAAAACACCCAGCAAGGAATATCGTTATAGCTATAACTCTTAGTCACAAGGGGAAGTTTCACAATTAGACTTTAGGATAAATGCGGTTTGTTTAAGGCGGAATAAAACGGATTTTTGTTTGATTAGGCGTTTGTTTGAAAAGGGAAATGACCCACAAATCAGACTTTAGTGATAGGACGAGGTGAAAGTCGGTAAGTCTCCATGAGTTAGGCGTACATAAACCAAAGCGGCTGAGATGGCATCTTGCAGTGCATCGTGTTTGTCTTGTTGTGGCAGACCGAGATGTTTGCAAATAGCATCCAAACTCAAATCGATATAAGCGTTAGGCAGATGGCGCTCAAGTTTATCGTGATAAATCTGACTGACTTCAATCAGTTCGTTTGGCAGCGGAAAACCAAGCTGTTTACGACAAGCAATATCCAAGATCTTTTTGTCATAACGAATGTGATAGCCAACCAGAGGGCGGTTACCAATAAAGGCGATGAGTTGAATGAGCGCTTCTTTTTCTGAAATACCGTCAATTAAGTCTTGATGACGCATACGGTGAATACGGACTGAATTGGAATCAAGAGACTGCGGTGCCCTTAGCCTCACTTCGAAAGGCTGGCTAGTGATAATGCGATTATCAATAATCTTGGTTGCCGCGATGGTCACCAGTTCCGCTCTGTTTGGGTCTAAGCTGGTGGTCTCACAGTCGAGCGAGACATACTCATTGCCACTGCTTGGTTCAAACAGTGACTGATAATGAGATCCTTTTAGCTTATGGTGCCAATAGCGGCGACTTATCCAATTCATAGTACTGCCCGTTTATCTCTGATATGCCTAGTCTCTGATTTGGTAATGATAGCCAAGCCACTGTTTAAATTTCTTCACGACGTGCAGACTGTGTCTCAGTAAGTCTCGCTCAGTACGGTCAAGCAAGTTTATGTCGATGTTGTTCGTGCCTTTTGTGTCTGCACCGACAGGATGGGCGAGTTGCTGCGCGAGACGTAATTTGAAAAACTGCTTCAGCGCTTCACTTAGGTTGTCGCCAGTTTGTTTTTCCAGTACGCGACGTTTTACCAGCTCGCCGATTCTGTCGAAGGTGTTATTTGCTTCAATCATGTGTTCTAAGCTCAAGGCACGAATGCCGTGAACGATAGGGAATATACCGCCTTGCTTGATATCCAAACCGGTTTTTGAATTCTTCACGTTCCCGAATAAAGTGAGCGGAACGGAAAAATTCAGCGCCGGACGGGTAAATTCGGTAAGAATCAGTTCCTGATCGGCCATCAGATGACTCAAATGTGACTTGATAGGAGCCAACAAAGATTTATTACCTGCAATCGCATGAGCATCAGCCATGATGGCAATATCCATCACTTGTTCAGGCTTAGCAGCATTGACCCAACTGCTGAGCATTTTTTTCCACTGTGACTGGCTTTTAACCCATTTAGGGTTGTTCACCATCACCTTGCCGGGACATAGAGGATAACCAAGCTGCAACAAGGTATGGGTTAGTTCATGCATGACGTTTTCACACTGATGCCATTCCAGTCCGTCTTTAATAATTAAAGCGTTGTCCTGATCGGTTTTGAGTATTTGTTCTCCGCGTCCTTCTGACCCTAATACGATGAAACAACAGTGATCATGCAGTGCTGGTGGCACCACGAGTTCAAACGCTTTCTCGATGATCTGCTCATTGACCGCAGAAATGAGCTCCATGATAAAACGGGTGCGGACGCCTCGGCTGAGCAAGCTTTCGATCAACTCGATTTGTTTATTGGATGCTAAGGCCAGTTCTTCAACGCTGGAGGCTCGCGCAATCGCCAGTGTCAGAACATGCGAGTGGGTAGAGAAGGTACTGAGGATCTGCGTCATATCCAGCATACCAATGGCATTGTTACCATCGCATACCATGACTCGTTTCACGCGGTTTCGCGTCATCATCACCATGGCATTAAACAGAAAATCCCCTTCATCGACATGCATGACAGGGAATGTCGCTATTTTACCTACGGGTGTATCAAGCGGATGGTTCTCCAGCATCACTGCATGCAGCATGTTAGTTCGGGTGACGATGGCATACGGATGATGAGTAGAGTCAATTAAGCGAATATCGGATTCAGCCAGCTCAACCAGTGCGGCATCGACACCGTTTTCTTTCATCTGCATGGTGACTGTTTTCAATGATTGCTCTGGAGTGACAATCATTGGTGGAGAATAAATGGAGTTGTCGACCTTGGTCAGGATGAATTCAGCGATGTTTTTCTGCTGCTGTGCAGCCTCAATCAGCTCTTGTCTTTTGGCCAAGTTGTTATCGAAGTAAGCGGCAAACTGCCCATTTTCAGAATAGAGAGAAAGAAAGATTTCTCTTGGGATCAGGTAAGACAGCGTATCTTCTAACGCAATGTACTGGTGGCGGGTATGTTCTTCAAATAAGGCGCGCACATCGAACATGTCGTCGTTAGCGTAATGAGCGAATATTTCTTTCCCCGTTGGCGAGCGCTCTTCGACCGTTCCTTTAATAAGGACGTGTAAATGAGTGCTGGTTTGGCCGCTTTTCAGCAGTGGGGCACCTTGCCGGTAATAGGCCACATCTAGTGATGCGCGAAGTTGTTTCTGTTGATCAGAGGTCAAACGATCAAAGGGTGGAGATTGCATGTTGAATTTATCAGGCATATACCCTTCCTACTTGAAGCTGCCGCTACATTCGCTGCGTTCATTTGCCCCAATCGCACCGAACTAAACATGCCTAACTGCAAATAATTTATCGGCGTTTCGTTTTCTGTGTTCATGGGGGCTCATTCACTTTTTACTTTGCTGAAATGCTGATTGAATTGGGCATCACAGAAGTTCGTCAGTGAGAGGTATCTAGGGTAAGTGTGACAAATTTCCCTCAGCCCTCCAGACGACTTTGGTCTAATGACGCTATTTTGCAGCCGATGAAAGTTGTGATAGGGGAAACAGTTCGTTTAACAAAGTTCCCTTTTTCGCGCTCGTGACTCGTTGCATAATGGCCGCGTTTATTTTTCTCATGCTGTTTAGGATAACTAATGTTTAAGCCCTCTCCCTACGGATGGATATCTCAATACTTTTTCGGTTTCTTCTTTGCTTACGGCGTATATCTACCGTTTTGGGCGCTATGGTTTGAAGGGCAGGGTGTGTCTGCCAGTGACATCGGTGTGTTAGTGGGGATTGGTTTTGCAACACGTTGTGTCGCGAACTTGGTTATTACCCCTCGTATTCATAAAGTGGAACATCTACTGCCAGCACTTCGCTGGGTGACATTTGCACTGATGTTATTTACCGCTTTTCACTTTTTCACTGGCGGTAATTTTTGGCTATTAGCTTTGGCGACGGTTCTTTTCAATATGATGTGTGGCCCAGTATTGCCGCTGTCGGATTCTGTTGCTAACCACTATGCTAAACGCAATATGCTCGATTATGGACGCACTCGTCTCTGGGGGTCTATCGCCTTTATTGCGGGCTCTACCGTGGTGGGTTATCTGATTGTGCTTTATGGTTCAGACATGATTGTCTACACCGCCCTGTTCGGCACACTTGTCACCTTGTTGATCAGTCTGCGCAATCCTAAGGTTGTGCCTGTTACAGAAAGTCACGAACATAAAATTCGTCCTAAGCTAACGGAATTACTTCGTGAATGGCCAGTGATTAAGTTTTTGCTTTTGGTCGCTTTGATCCAAGGTAGCCATGCGGCGTATTACAGCTTTAGTTCGATCCACTGGCGTGCGGCGGGACATTCAGAAGATATCATTGGTTACTTGTGGAGCTTAGGGGTTGTCTCCGAAATTCTGGTGTTTGCTATCAGCAAACGAGTGTTTTCCAACTGGAATATTCGCACCCTGTTTATCATATCTGCGTTAGGAGTGATTGTTCGCTGGGGATTAACAGCATCAACAACGGCATTAGTGGCATTGGTGGCAATTCAATCCTTACATGGGGTCACTTTTGCTTTGGCTCATATCGCGACGATTAAATACATTCAGCACGCACCGCAACACAAAATGGTTGCACTTCAGGCTCTGTATAACGCGATCCCTCTTGGCGCAGTGATTGCGATGATGACAACACTGAGCGGCTGGGGCTACGAAAGCTGGGGCGCAGGTGTGTTCTGGGGAATGGCGTTAATGGGTTTACTTGCGTTGTTTGTGAAAGTCGAATTACTTCAATCACAAGTTAACGATGTTTCAGTACATAAAGCGGAGCCTGAAGCACAAAATTAACCCAATCAGATTGAGATAAAATCCCATACCTGTTTAATAAAGCTTCTCCTAAGCTATTGGAGAAGCTTTATTTCTTTATAAGCCGCACTGGCGGTTTTAGAACATTCAAAGATTTCACAGGGAATAGGGAAGTCGGATGCAGGGTTGGTTGGTGGTTCCAGTCTCACTCGCTTATTTAGGCGTGCTGTTTCTTATCGCATGGTATGGCGATCGTCAAACTCGTTGGTTGGCGAAATGGCGACCTTGGATATACAGCCTATCGATTGCGGTTTACTGCACTTCATGGACCTTTTACGGTACGGTTGGTCAAGCCAGCCAGAACCCGTGGTCATTTTTACCGATTTATATTGCGCCAATTATCGTCTTTACATTTGGCTGGCGCATATTAGCGCGTCTGATCCTGATTGCGAAACGGGAACACATCACTTCAATTGCTGACTTTATTGCCGCTCGCTATGGAAAATCCCAGGGCTTAGCCGTTGCCGTCACTCTGATTGCGGTTGCAGGTATACTGCCGTACATCGCGTTGCAGCTGCGTGGTATTACCATGGGGCTGAATATCATCGCTCCTGATCTGGGTACGCAGTTTGGTTATCAGGACGAGAATGTTTCTTGGTTTGTGGTTCTGGCACTGGCGCTGTTTACCATGCTGTTTGGTACCCGCCATATTGATAATACCGAACACCACCGAGGTATGATGATGGCGATTGCTTTTGAATCGATCGTCAAGCTGGTTGCCTTTCTGGTGGTAGGAATGTTCATTCTCTATCTTGCACTGAGAGAGCAAGATGTCGCGCTGTTGGATGTGGCACGAGAAACCTATCAAGCTCCGAACTGGCCTACGTTAATTATCCACACCATTTTAACCATGATCGCCATAATCTGCTTACCTCGTCAGTTCCATACCATGGTGGTGGAAAACGAGCGAGCACAAGACCTTCACACTGCGCGTTGGCTTTTCCCTTCTTATTTGATTCTGATGGGAATATTTGTCCTGCCGATTGCGTGGGTGGGGCAGAGTCTATTGAGTGGCACATCGCCGGACACCTTTGTGATTAGTGTTCCTGTTGCTGTGGGGGCAAATGATATTGCTTTGCTTGCGTTCCTTGGTGGCACTTCCGCTGCTTCTGGAATGGTGATTGTCTCGACTATCGCACTAGCGATTATGGCATCCAATGACTTGGTGATGCCTTTACTGCTGCGTCGCATGCGTTTGTCACAACGAAATCATCGTCACTTCTCCGGCCTGCTGGTCATTATTCGCCGTACTTTAATCTTACTGTTATTGCTCGGTGCTTGGGGCTTTTATCTGGTTCTCGATACCATTCCTTCGCTGTCTGCGATTGGCTTTTTGTCTTTCTCCGCTATTACCCAGTTTGCTCCTGCACTCATTGGTGGCATGTACTGGCGAGAAGGAAACCGCAAAGGGGTTTATGTCGGCCTATTGGTAGGTTTCACCTTGTGGCTGATCACTCTGATGAGCGCAACCAATATGCTGGCGGGCGACCATGAAAGTAACGTGCTGTTGTGGGTGATCACTCCGCCTCAATTCCTAGGCAACATGGGGTTAGAAAGTTCCGACTGGGGTATGTTGTTGAGCGTTACTCTGAACTGTATCTGCTATGTGGTGATTTCTATCGCGACTCGCTCAAGTTTAAGTGAGCGATTACAGTCGGCATCTTTCGTTGGCACGCCGTTGCCGGAAAACGAAAACATCAGTTTGTATCAAAGCCGTGTAACCGTCGCCGAACTTGAAATGCTGGCTTCGCGATTTGTTGGGCGACAAAGAGTGCGCGCGGCATTTGGTCAGTATTGGGATCAGCAACGTGAAACGCTCATGCCCAATCAGCAAGCGCCTGCAACATTGATTCGTCATACAGAACGTGTTCTTGCTGGTGTGTTTGGTGCTTCGTCTGCCAAGTTAGTGCTTACTTCTGCTTTGCAAGGCCGCAATATGCAGCTGGAAGAGGTGGCGACCATCGTTGATGAAGCCTCTGAACTTTATGACTTCACCCGCGGCTTGTTGCAGGGGGCGATAGAACATATTGGGCAGGGCATTGCGGTAGTTGATAAGCAACTTCGGCTGGTGGCTTGGAACCAACGCTATCTAGAACTGTTTGATTTCCCTCCGGGGCTGATACAAGTCGGAAGACCGATAGCCGATGTTATTCGCCATAACGCTCAGCAAGGTTTGTGCGGGCCGGGCGATCCTGAAGAACATGTACGTCGCAGGGTTTATCACTTAGAACAAGGGACTCGCCATACCTCTTCGCGTATTCGTCCTGATGGTCGAGTGATTGAAGTGCAAGGAAACCCAATGCCTGGCGGCGGGTTCGTTATGAGCTTTACCGATATCACTGTGTTCCGAGATGCAGAGCGAACACTGAAAGAAGCGAATGAAAATCTTGAAGAAAGGGTATTAGAGCGAACCCGAGAGCTGGAAACGCTGAACAAAAAACTCGTTTCCGCTACACAGCGTTCCGAACAAGAGTCTCAATCTAAATCGCGATTTTTAGCTGCGGTCAGCCACGATTTGATGCAGCCGCTCAATGCAGCAAGATTATTTGCTTCTTCACTTTCGGAGGTTGCTCAGGAAGAAGAGTCGAAACGTTTGTCACGTCATATTGAAAGTGCGCTCAGCGCTGCTGAAGATTTGATTGGCGACTTGCTTGATATTTCTCGTTTGGAGTCTGGAAAACTTGAAGTGCATTTGCAGAGCTTCAAGGTCAATGACGTGCTTTCCAACTTGAAAGCGGAGTTCGAAGCATTGGCGCATCAGCAAGGGATCAATTTCAGTACGGTATCTTCCTCGCTGTATGTGCATTCGGATCCTAAGTTATTGCGCAGAGTTATTCAGAACTTCTTAACCAATGCTTTTCGCTATAACCCGAAGGGGAAGGTTGTCCTAGGTGTAAGAAGAGTTGCTGGTAGAGTACGTATTGATGTCTGGGACAACGGCATCGGGATCGAGCAAGATAAGCAACAAGAGATATTCGAAGAATTCAATCGTGGTAGCCAAGTTCGTTCTGACCAAGGTTTGGGGCTAGGACTTGCTATATCCAAAGGGATTGCGTTTGTATTAGGCCATGAAATATCAATGCGTTCTTGGCCGGATCAAGGGAGCGTGTTCTCGCTTACTTTGGATAAAGCAGAGCCACATGAGGTGGTGCCGCAAAAAGCCGCGGTATTGGAAGCGGTGCATGATTTAGGGCACCTGCGCGTTCTTTGTGTTGATAATGAAGAAGAAATTCTGGTTGGGATGCAGACCTTGCTGGAACGCTGGGGGTGTGAGGTAAAAACGGCGCTAGACATTAAGCAGAGCATGAAGGCGCTTGATAATCATTGGATTCCTGATGTGATTTTCTCTGATTACCGCCTTGATAATGGACGCACCGGATTAGAAGTGTTGCAGCAATGCCGACTGCGTTTAGGTGATTGCTTTGAAGGGGTGATCATCAGTGCCGATCGCAGTCCGGATATTCTGGATGGTATTAAATCCAACGGCTTTAGTTTTATGGCTAAGCCCGTCAAACCATTGAAGTTAAGAGCTCTGTTGAATCGTATCGTGTAAAAGAAAGCCCTCAATAGAGGGCTTCTTAATATTTGAGCGTATTACGCAAAAGCTATTGTTCGTTTATTCATTCGCTTGAATGTTCAACGGCCAACCCATGTCTGTTTGACGGTTTGCTTCAAGTTCAAGTTCCGCCCGGGTTAATGGATTTACTTGCAGCCATTGTTTGTCGATAGATAAGGTCAATTCGTCGTCTTCGGCAGTAAGAACGATGTTCGGTTCTAACTCTACGCAACGACGGTGACTCAAAAGTACAGCTAAACGTAATAGGCGCAATACTCGCTTACTGCTGGTTACTGACAACGCATGTTGCTCAGGCAGGCTTGTTAGCTGCTCACGGTAGCGTCGTGTCAATTCAGCAAGTAAGTGTTTTTGCGCACGAGTGAACCCTGGTAAATCAAGATTCTGTAACAGGTAAGCGTTATGCTCACCGCCTTTTTTAAAATCGATAGAGAGGCCAATTTCATGCAATTGGGCAGCCGTGAGCAGAAGCATCTCTGCTTGTGGCTCAGAAATCCAATCTTGCCCACCACACTGAGTAAGCAGTTTGCTGGCAAGATCAGATACTTGCTGTGCGTAACATTGGTCTATCTGGTAGCGAATCTGGACACTGTGAATGGTGCGCGAACGAATGTCGTCTTGGCGCAAGTCATCCATCATGTCGTAGATCAAGCCTTCACGCAAAGCGCCGCCAGCTAGAGTCATTGATTCGATGTTTAGCGATTCGAAAATAGCGATCAGAATCGATAAACCACTAGGAAAGACTAACGCCCTTTCTAGAGTTAGACCTTCAATTTCAAGCTCTTCAAGATGATCAGACTGCATTGCCTGCTTTTTGAGGCGGTTTAACTTTGCCAAAGTGATGACTTCATCCATCCCTTGAGCCAACATGATCTCTTGCAGAGCTTGAACAGTGCCGCTTGCTCCCACACACACATCCCAGCCTAACTGGGTATATTGTTCTAATACGGGAGCTAAACGTTTTTTCGCTGCATCTATAGCGTTGTTAAAGTTGGTGCTGTTGAGCTGGCGGTCTTTAAAATGACGTTCAAGCCAAGTCACACACCCCATCTTTAAGCTGGTTAACGCTTTTGCTTCAAAGCCCTCACCGATAATCACTTCGGTACTGGCTCCGCCAATATCCACCACTAATCGACGCCCAACGCCTCCGGAGGTGTGAGCGACACCTTTATAGATAGTGGCAGCTTCTTCTTCACCTGAGATGACTTCAATCGAATGTCCTAGAATTTCATTAGCTTTTACTAGGAACTCATTGATGTTCGTCGCTGTACGCAATGTTGCAGTACCTACAATACGAATATTCTTGTGTGGGATGTCTTGTAAGCGTTCCGCAAACAAACTTAAACAATCCCAACCGCGTTGCATGGCTTCATGACTTAACGCGTTATTGTCATCTAAACCTGCGGCAAGACGCACTTTGCGCTTTATCTTAGCCATGGTTTGAACGCTACCGTCGACATGGCGCACTATCAGCATATGGAAGCTGTTAGAGCCTAAATCAATCGCAGCATATAACGGTGAAGAAACAGTTTGGCACATAGATGAATTACGAATCCTTTGGCTTTTGTGGCGCGCGAGGGCGTCTTTGTGGCTTACGATTTCCGTTGCGAGAACCGCCTGTATTAGTGCGGCGTTGTGGTGACGAAGAGCGTAAAGTTAATGGTTTCGGCAAATTCGTCAGTAGTGCTGATGGATCGTAATCAGACACAGGAATTGAGTGTCCAGTGTATTCTTCAATTGCAGTCAGGTTGATTGCGTACTCTTCACATGCAAACGAAATTGAGTGACCACTTGCGCCTGCACGACCAGTACGGCCAATACGGTGAACGTAATCTTCACAATCATCTGGTAGGTCGTAGTTAAATACGTGTGTTACTTGTGGGATGTGTAGACCACGCGCTGCCACATCTGTAGCAACCAGAATGTCCACTTCACCTTGTGTAAACTGCTCTAAAATGCGTTCACGTTTTTTCTGTGGAACATCACCTGTTAGCAAACCTACGCGATGGCCATCGGCAGCAAGAGCACCCCAGATGTTTTCACAACGGTGTTTAGTGTTTGCAAAAATGATAGCGCGATCCGGCCAATCTTCTTCAACCAGAGTTTGCAGAAGTGCCATTTTGTGTTCATTAGAAGGGTAGAACAGCTCTTCTTTAATACGGTGACCTGTTTTCTGTTCAGGCTCTACCACCACGTGCTCAGGGTTGTGCATGTGTTCAAATGCCAATTCTTGAACGCGGTAAGATAAAGTCGCAGAGAACAGCATGTTCAAACGATCTTTCGGCTCAGGCATACGGCGGAATAAGAAACGGATGTCTTTAATGAAACCCAAATCAAACATACGGTCTGCTTCATCCAGAACCACAGCTTGAATATTGTTCAGATTAAAAACACGTTGCTTGTAAAAATCGATGATACGGCCAGTTGTGCCGATCAGGATATCCACACCTTCTTGAAGCTTGCCCAGCTGTTTATCGTAGCTTTCGCCACCATAAGCCAGTGCAGCCTTAAGACCGGTACTCGCCACGAGCGAGTCTGCATCATTAAAGATCTGAATCGCGAGTTCACGCGTCGGAGCCATAATAATTGCACGAGGCTGAGTGACTTTACGTCCTTCAATTTCGGGTGTTTTTAGCAAATGGTTAAAAGTCGCAGCGAGAAACGCGATGGTTTTACCAGTACCCGTTTGGGCCTGGCCTGCAATGTCTTGGCCGGTGAGCAGTACCGGCAACGCCAAGGCTTGGATAGGGGTACAGAATTCGAACCCTTTTTTTTCCAATCCTTCAATTACTTGGGGATGTAAATCCAAGTCGGCGAATTTTTGCTCTGTGATATGTGTCTTTTTCATTGCTATAGAATATCAGCTTCCACTTGCAATACGGAAGTAAATACATTCCAATAGAGCATCTATTTACTGGTTAGTCGATAATCAGTCGAATGATTGTTAATAATCAGTGCAGAAAAAAGCACATTGGAGTGGAAGATGAGTGATAAAATTTTGCAGCTATCTGATGATGGTTTCGAGAACGATGTAATCAAAGCTGCAGGTCCTGTTCTAGTTGATTTTTGGGCAGAATGGTGTGGTCCTTGTAAGATGATTGCTCCTATTCTTGATGAAATCGCAGAAGAATACGAAGGTAAACTCACTATCGGTAAACTGAATATCGACCACAACGCAGGTACACCACCTAAGTTCGGTATTCGTGGTATTCCTACGCTATTGCTATTTAAAGATGGCAGCGTAGCAGCGACAAAAGTAGGCGCGCTGTCTAAAACTCAACTAAAAGAGTTCTTGGACGCAAACCTATAATTCGCCATAACTTTACCGTACATAGAAATATGTACGGTTTTGTTTTTGTAAAAAACAATTTCTAGACTAGGCTAATATTTAGTGCTAGTTTATCGCACGTAAATTAAACAAGTGTTCACTTCTTGGTCAATCCTGAGACCAAATCCATCTTAACTAGAAAATAGATCCTATTTTGACTAAACAAGTATCCACCACAATGAATCTAACAGAACTGAAGAACAGACCCGTATCTGATCTTGTCAAACTTGGTGAGAGCCTAGGCCTAGAAAACCTCGCGCGTCTGAGAAAACAAGACATTATTTTTGCCATCTTAAAAGCGCACGCGAAGAGCGGTGAAGATATCTTCGGCGATGGTGTTTTGGAAATTCTTCAAGACGGTTTTGGTTTCTTGCGCAGCGCGGACAGTTCTTATCTTGCCGGCCCAGACGATATCTACGTATCTCCAAGCCAAATTCGTCGTTTCAACCTACGCACTGGTGATTCGATTGCAGGAAAAATTCGCCCGCCAAAAGAAGGTGAACGTTACTTTGCACTTCTGAAAGTGAACACTGTTAACCACGACAAACCTGATAACGCGCGTAACAAAATCCTATTTGAGAACTTAACTCCGCTACACGCCAATGAGCGTATGGTAATGGAGCGTGGTAATGGCTCGACTGAAGACATTACAGCACGTGTTCTTGATCTCGCATCTCCTATCGGTAAAGGTCAACGTGGTCTGATTGTAGCTCCGCCAAAAGCGGGTAAAACTATGTTGCTACAAAACATCGCCCAAAGCATTGCTAATAACCACCCTGAATGTGAATTGATGGTACTTCTTATTGACGAACGTCCTGAAGAAGTCACTGAGATGCAACGCCTTGTAAAAGGTGAAGTAATCGCTTCGACGTTTGATGAGCCAGCGTCTCGCCACGTTCAAGTTGCAGAAATGGTTATTGAAAAAGCAAAACGTCTTGTTGAACACAAAAAAGACGTTGTTATCCTTCTTGACTCTATCACCCGTCTAGCGCGTGCATACAACACGGTAATCCCTTCATCAGGTAAAGTGCTTACCGGTGGTGTGGACGCTAACGCATTACACCGTCCAAAACGTTTCTTTGGTGCAGCACGTAATGTAGAAGAAGGTGGTAGCTTAACTATCATTGCTACAGCGCTAGTTGATACTGGTTCTAAGATGGATGAAGTTATTTACGAAGAGTTCAAAGGTACAGGTAACATGGAACTGCACTTGAACCGTAAGATTGCAGAAAAACGTGTTTTCCCTGCTATTGACTTCAACCGTTCTGGTACTCGTCGTGAAGAGCTACTAACTAAGCCTGATGAGCTACAGAAAATGTGGATTCTGCGTAAGATTGTTCACCCGATGGGCGAAACAGATGCAATGGAATTCCTCATCGACAAGCTGGCAATGACCAAAACCAATGATGAATTCTTTGACGCAATGCGCCGTCAGTAATGAATAAACATTGATTATTTTGAAGCACCACCCATTGGGTGGTGTTTTTGTTTGCATTCTTTTCATTACCGCACGACAATTATGAGGAATGTTAACAGGAGGTTAATATGCAACAAGGACTGTTGTTTAGTTTATTCCTCTCTCTTTTATTAGCTTGGACACCTGCTTCTGCTGTTGAGGTTTCATCAGCAAGTCAGCAAAACCTGCTGCAAGATCATCTGCTTCAACAGAAGGTCTCAGAGTTGGTCGATTTGGCGATAAAAGACGATATTGATGCCCTTTCATTTGCTGTAGAACGTATTTCGTTGCCACAGCAGGAAGCCGCTCGCTTTCTATTACTGCAGCACTTAGAAAAACAGCAAGTTGCTCTGTCTGAGAATTTGTTCCATTTTGTCGAAAAGCAAAAAAACATCGTTCCTGTTTATCAAGTGTTGGAGAAAGGCGAGGGGTATGAATTCTCCGTTCCAGCATTTGACTACATTGCTATTGCTCACCGCTTAACAAAGCAATGGAAGCAAGAACAAAGCGTGCTTAACTTCATCCTAAAAGCCGAAAGTGGCGAGTTGAAACTGGATGAATGGTTGTCTGGGCCTGACTATCTAGTACAGGAGAGAGAAAATTTACTGCTGAGTCAATTTGATAATTTGTCTGCGAAAGTTCAGCGCGATCTCGTTCAACAACTGACTCAGGTTAATGTCGTGGTTTGGTTACCGTCTTCTAGTGTGATGGTTAAAATGGCACAAGTAACAGGTGATCTTAAGCTATATAAGTTGCTGTGGTTGATGCGCGCGGATTTTTATGTCGAGCAAGAGCTTGAGCGTTTAGCAAAAGTCGCTGATGATTTTGCCATTAATCAAATCATGTTAGCCGCAGACAATCCGAGACTGGCGAGTAATGCTTTGCAGTATTTAGTCAAAATACCGAAACCTTTTTCTGAGCAAGTGAAGCAATATTTGGTTAAACGCTTAGAAAACTCTTCAGATGCTCCGATTGTGGCTCAAGCGCTTGTGGAACAAGGATATCAACCTTGGCTGAAAGAACTCTTGAACAATAATCGTCGTGTTGAAAGCCAAGCGATCTTACAGGTTCTTTCTCAGCAATAAGCATTCATCACCCTCATCATAATCTCTCTACAAAAGCGCAACACTTTTTAGAAAAGAGAAATCGATAGCAAAGTGTTTTTTGTTATACTGCGTGCAGTTTAATCATTCATAGAGCAGATATGAGCTTTAAAAACTTACGTGATTTCTTAGACCATCTCGAAGCACACGGACAACTCAAGCGTATTTCTCATCCCATTGATCCTCATTATGAAATGACGGAAATCAGTGACCGAACACTACGTCAAGCTGGCCCGGCTTTGCTGTTTGAAAATCCTATTGGTTACGATGTTCCTGTCCTAACCAATCTATTTGGTACTCCAGAGCGTGTTGCCATAGGGATGGGGCGTGAAAACGTTCAGGACTTACGTGAAGTTGGAAAACTGTTGGCATATTTGAAAGAGCCTGAGCCACCTCGTGGGTTTCGTGATGCTCTGGATAAACTCCCTGTCTTCAAGCAAGTTTTGAACATGCCAGCCAAAAAGCTGCGTAAAGCACCGTGTCAGGACATTATTTGGCAAGGTGATGACGTTGATTTAGATAAAATTCCTGTGATGAGCTGTTGGGCTGATGATGTTGCACCTCTTTTAACTTGGGGACTGACCATCACTAGAGGCCCTAATAAAAAGCGCCAGAATCTGGGTATCTATCGTCAACAAAAGATCGCGAAGAATAAAGTTATCATGCGCTGGTTAGCTCATCGTGGCGGAGCGCTTGATCTTAGAGAGTGGATGGAAGCGAACCCAGGAGAGAACTTCCCTGTTTCGGTCGCTTTTGGTGCTGACCCAGCCACTATCTTAGGTGCTGTTACCCCAGTGCCGGATACGCTATCCGAATATGCTTTCGCAGGTTTACTGCGAGGCAGCAAAACAGAAGTGGTTAAATCAATCAGCAATGATTTGGAAGTGCCAGCCAGTGCTGAAATAGTACTGGAAGGTTACATCGACCCGAATGAGTACGCAGACGAAGGACCTTATGGTGATCACACCGGTTACTATAATGAAGTAGAAAGACATCATGTCTTCACCGTGACTCATATTACTATGTGTAACACGCCTATTTACCACAGTACTTATACTGGTCGTCCGCCTGATGAACCTGCAGTTCTAGGTGTAGCGCTTAATGAAGTCTTTGTGCCTATTCTTCAAAAGCAGTTTCCGGAAATCGTTGACTTCTACCTACCGCCCGAAGGTTGTTCTTACCGTATGGCTGTAGTGACTATGAAAAAGCAATACCCAGGTCATGCGAAGCGAGTCATGATGGGCGTGTGGTCTTTCTTACGTCAGTTCATGTACACCAAATATGTAGTTGTGCTTGATGAAAGCGTTAATGCTCGAGACTGGAATTCCGTGACTCAAGCCATGTGTGAACATATGGATCCGGTACGCGATACATTAATGATAGAGAATACGCCGATCGATTCGTTGGATTTTGCTTCTCCTGTGGCTGGTTTAGGTTCCAAGATGGGCTTAGATGCAACGATTAAATGGGATGCAGAACTTGCGATGACGCCTAAAGTCGAAGCTCGACCTTCGCATGAAATAAAGAGTGCGGATATTGAAGAGTTCAAACGACGTTATCCGCAAGTTGAAGATATCTATTTCCCGCCGACAACTGAAAATCGCATCGCCATAGTTTCAATGCGTAAATACGCTGCCGGTGAGTCAAAAGCTTTGTTGGAAGCCGTGTGGACATTTTTGGCAGAGTACACGGACGCTAAGTTCGTTGTATTGTGCGATGATGATGTAAATGCCCGAGATTGGAATGATATTATCTGGGCTATCACAACGAGAATGGATCCTGCTCGGGATACCTACGTCATTCCTGCTTCAAATGGTATGGTGTCAAGATTAGCATTGGACGCAACCAATAAATTTGAGGGTGAAGTATCTCGGGAGTGGGGAACACCAATTCATAAAGATCCTAAGTTGGTAGCGAAAATCGACGCCCTCTGGGATGAACTAGGAATTCTATGACTTTTACTGTACGTTTGCTGCCAAGCGAGCTTCAGTTTGAAGTTGAAAAAGGGCAAACGATATTGGAGGCTGCGCTCAACCAGCAGATTCCATTTCCTCATCGTTGCCAAGTGGGGGCATGTGCTGCATGCCTGTGCCGTAAAGTGGAAGGCGATGTAACTTACCATCTAGAGCCTATGCTTACAGAGAAAGAGCAAGCTGAAGGATGGATATTCCCTTGCCAAGCTATAGCAGAAAGTCATTTGGTACTTACTTTTGAAGAGTAAGTAAGAAGGATAAATATGACCATTAAATGTAAAGTAAAGTCGATACAGTCTTTAGCCAGTAACACATACCAAATACTGCTCCATCCTGAGCAGCCAGTCACTTTCAAAGCTGGCCAGTACTTAATGGTAGTGATGGGCGAAAAAGATAAACGTCCGTTTTCAATCGCGAGTAGCCCTTGTCGTCACGAGGGTGAACTTGAGTTGCACATTGGTGCTGCTGAGCATAATGCTTACGCAATTGAAGTTGTTCAACTGATGCGTGAAGCTTTAGAGAAGCAACTTGAAGTTGAAATTGATGCACCACATGGCGACGCATGGATTAGAGAAGAGAGTGAAAGCCCGATATTACTTATTGCTGGCGGCACTGGTTTTAGCTACGTTCGTTCGATCTTGGATCACTGCATTGCTCAAAATAAAGCTAATCCTATCTATTTATATTGGGGCGCTCGTGACGAGAGCCAACTTTATGCTTTGACTGAACTAGAGCAAATCGCTGCGAAACATGAAAATGTCCATTTTATTCCGGTAGTTGAAGATGCTGGCACAAACTGGCAAGGAAAAGTAGGTAATGTGTTGCAAGCAATAAGCTCTGATTTCGATTCTTTGGCAGATTTTGATATCTATATTGCTGGACGCTTTGAAATGGCGGGAGCTGCGAGAGAACAATTTACTCAAAATAAACAGGCATTGAGTGAAAAGATGTTTGCGGATGCATACGCTTTTATATAAAAACTTACTCATTTCGAGATAAAAAAGAGGGCTAAAAGCCCTCTTTTTGTTATTTTTGCTGCTTTCTTAAACGAATGAGCTATTTTTTCAATTTTTTTTAAAAAAGCACTTGCGCGGTTTTAATTCCTCCCTATAATGCCGCCTCACTGACACGGCAGACGTCGCAAGGCTTCAGCAGGTGTTGGTAGAGGATAAGACTTCTAAAAAAGAAAAATTGAAAAAGTGTTTGACACTGACAGTTATCTCGCTAGAATG
>NZ_JABEQC010000002.1 GCF_013041605.1 Vibrio plantisponsor
CACCCAAGGGGTTTTGTGGGCTCAAATAAGAACATAAACTTGATTGTGTATAAGAACTGAAAACAGCTTTCTAGATTTAGGAATTGAATTTATCAACTACATCCTTGTAGTTGACCCTTCGGGCCGCACTAAAGTGCGTTAAATTTTGTTCCATACAAAATTTTGCTTGGCGACCATAGCGATTTGGACCCACCTGATTCCATGCCGAACTCAGAAGTGAAACGA
This sequence comes from Vibrio plantisponsor, assembly GCF_013041605.1. Lineage (GTDB taxonomy): Bacteria > Pseudomonadota > Gammaproteobacteria > Enterobacterales > Vibrionaceae > Vibrio > Vibrio plantisponsor. Next base: position 226 of record NZ_JABEQC010000002.1, read on the forward strand.
ATTAGCGCCGATGGTAGTGTGGGGTTTCCCCATGTGAGAGTAGGACATCGCCAGGCTTTTATTTAGCACCAAGCGCTAACCAATGCGGAGCGGTAGTTCAGTTGGTTAGAATACCGGCCTGTCACGCCGGGGGTCGCGGGTTCGAGTCCCGTCCGCTCCGCCACTTATTGAGAAGCCTCGTCAGAAATGATGGGGCTTTTTTACGTCTGAAGAAAAGTGACCAATGCGAAGCGGCAATTCAGTGGGTTGCTCTTGGTTTAAAAGAAAGCCGGCTTGTCACTACAGGTGCGCCAAGCTGAGTATTAGAAAGTCCCGTCCGTTCCGCTACTTGTTCCTTAGAATAGATAGATAAGCGTCGTCAAAAATGACGGTCTTTGAAAAATATGAATCATATAGATTGTGACTTAAGCTAGCGTCACACATCGATAGAACATCAAAGTAATACATGTGAATTACTTTTTTACTTTAAATATATGTTCTCTTCTGCTCATGAGGCAGAGCGGTTGTTTTCATTATTCCTTACTCCCTCTCTCCCACACACACTCAAATATAAAGCTATGCTAAGGCTACGTACTTAAGGATGCGTTCGTTGATGAGTCTACGTGGATTAGTGCTTACTGCTCTCTATAAATAATCGCTAGTTAGACTCATACAAGCTCATAGAGCTGAGACTATTACGTGCTTATGGGGAAGGAGATGAACGGAATAAAAGTGGGGAAATTCTGGATAGTAAAAGAAGGGAGCTTAGGCAAATTCGCCATGCTGCTTTGGTGCATAACAAATGGAATAAAAAGCAGCAACCGAGGTTGCTGCTGTTCTAAAGATTAACGCTTAGACATTCTGTTGTTGGCTCTCTTGTATGTCGCTGTGTTGAGCATTCTCTTCTTCCATCTCTTTCTCTTTCAGTTTGGCTTTTTCAATCATCGGAGTGATTGTAGAACCTTGAATCAGGATAGAGAACACGACCACAGCGTACGTCATTACCAGAATCAGCTCTTTAACGTCGATAAGCTTATCTGGGATGACCATCATTCCTGAAGGAATTGATAGTGCCATCGCTAAAGCTAATCCTCCGCGTAGCCCGCCCCAAGTTAAGATCTTTACCGACCAAGGGTTATATTTACGGTAACGCTTGAAGCCTATATATGAGACAAACACGCTAGAGTAACGGGCTGCTAGTACTAGCGGTACAGCAAAAGCCATTAGGATCCAGTCTTCTTCGTGGAATTCGAAAAGAAGCATCGACATACCGATCAACAGGAACAAGACGCCGTTTAAGAACTCATCCACCAACTCCCAGAAGTGATCTAGGTGTTCTTCACTCTCTTTCGAGAAACCAATAAAGCGAGTCCAGTTACCAATCATGATTCCTGATACCACCATGGCTAATGGGCCTGACACGTGGATAACGTCTGCAAATACATAACCCGCGGTTGGTACACCGATAGTCAGTAACAGTTCCATCGAGTGGTCGTTGGTTGCGCTAATCAAGTAGTGGAACAGTAGCCCTAGTAGGAAACCGTAAATGATGCCGCCAATCGCTTCTTGAGCAAATAATGCAATTACACTTCCTACTGTTGGCGCTTCTTTGCCGAATGCGACGGTAAAGATAGTTACGAATATGACTAAACCGAAGCCATCGTTAAACAGCGACTCACCTTCGATTTGGGTCGAGATTCGTTTAGGTGCGTTGAGCTTTTTCACGATAGCCAATACTGCTATTGGGTCGGTAGGTGAAATCAACGCACCAAACAGTAAGCAGTAAACAAGATCTAAATGAATACCGATGAAGTAACAGAAGCCGTAAAGACCAAATCCGATGAAGAAGGTAGAGAACAGAGTCGCGCCTAGTGCGAGTACAGTAATCTCCCATTTTTGATCTTTTAAGTGAGGGAGTTTAATACCTAGGCCGCCAGCAAAAAGAAGGAAGCCTAAAATGCCTTTTAGCAGAAAGCTCTCAAAATTTATGCTGGTAACTGTTTCCGTTGCGATTTGAGTGAGGTGGAACCAGTCATTCTGACCAGCAATAAGGATTAATAATGAGAGCACCATAGAGCCAGCAGTAATGGCTATTGTGGTTTGCATTTTACCTATCTTGCTGTTTAAAAAAGCAATCATCATTGCAGCAGCAGATAGAAAGCACAGAGTATAGTAGACCGACATTTTCTTCTTCAAATGTAACTAAATGTGAGCGAAATTGTCCTTTGATGATGAACAAATAGCAAACACTTTTTACCTATAGATTTATCAATTTTATAACGAACGCATTTGTGGTAATTAGATGTTTTAGACGTCTAGATTTCTAATCAATGTATGATAGGATGTCGAACAAGCAATAAAGGAATAATGAGGCTGTACTGTGGGTAGTAATCTAAAGCACCAGATCGAAGCGCAATTGAAGCAACGTATTATGTTGATTGATGGTGGCATGGGCACCATGATCCAAGAGCATAGATTGCAAGAGGAAGATTATCGTGGTGAACGTTTTGCCAATTGGCATTGTGATCTAAAAGGAAACAACGATCTCTTAGTTCTCACTCAGCCTCAGTTAATTAGGGGAATTCACTCTGCTTATTTGCAAGCAGGCGCTGACATCCTTGAAACCAATACCTTCAACGCGACCACGATTGCAATGGCTGATTACGACATGCAGTCTTTGAGCGAAGAAATTAACTTTGCCGCAGCCAAACTGGCACGTGAAGTTGCGGATGAATGGACGGCAAAAACACCGGATAAACCTCGTTATGTAGCAGGTGTTTTAGGTCCGACTAACCGTACTTGTTCTATCTCTCCAGATGTAAACGATCCGGGTTATCGCAATATCGAGTTTGATCAGCTAGTCACCGCTTATTCTGAATCTACACGCGCTTTAATTAGAGGCGGCAGCGATCTGATTCTGATCGAAACCATTTTCGATACTTTGAATGCGAAAGCGTGTGCTTTTGCGGTTGATGCTGTGTTTGAAGAACTCGGCATCGAATTGCCTGTCATGATCTCAGGTACTATCACTGATGCATCAGGTCGAACTCTGTCCGGCCAAACTACAGAAGCATTCTATAACTCCCTGCGTCATGTTCGCCCAATCTCCTTTGGTTTGAACTGTGCTTTGGGCCCAGATGAGCTGCGTCAATACGTCGAAGAGCTTTCTCGAATTTCAGAAAGTTATGTCTCAGCTCACCCGAATGCGGGACTACCAAATGCATTTGGTGAATATGACTTATCACCAGAAGATATGGCGGAGCACATTGGCGAATGGGCTCAAGCTGGGTTCCTCAACCTAGTTGGTGGTTGTTGTGGTACCACCCCTGAGCATATCGCAGCTATGGCTAAAGTGGTTGAAGGAGTAGCTCCTCGCGCTATTCCGGAGATCAGCGTAGAGTGCCGACTGTCTGGTTTAGAGCCTCTGAGCATTGCCCCAGAAACATTGTTCGTTAACGTTGGTGAGCGTACTAACGTTACCGGTTCAGCTCGTTTCAAACGTCTTATTAAAGAAGAACTCTATGATGAGGCTTTAGATGTTGCTCGTGAGCAAGTCGAGAATGGCGCACAGATCATTGATATCAACATGGATGAAGGCATGTTGGATGCGATGGCGTGTATGGAACGATTCCTTAAGTTGTGTGCATCAGAGCCAGAGATCTCGAAAGTACCAATCATGGTTGACTCTTCGAAATGGGAAGTGATCGAAGCGGGTCTGAAATGTATTCAGGGTAAGGGCATCGTAAACTCTATCTCGCTAAAAGAAGGCGAGGAGAAATTTATTCATCAGGCAAAACTGATTCGTCGCTATGGTGCAGCTGTTATCGTTATGGCCTTTGATGAAGTAGGGCAAGCAGATACTCGTGAACGTAAGATAGAAATCTGTCGTCGCGCCTATCACATTCTTGTCGACCAAGTGGGTTTTCCTGCGGAAGATATTATTTTCGACCCGAACATCTTTGCCGTCGCAACCGGTATTGATGAACACAACAACTATGCTCTCGATTTCATCAACGCCGTTGCAGATATCAAACGCGAACTTCCACATGCAATGATTTCAGGTGGTGTGTCTAACGTCTCTTTCTCTTTCCGTGGTAACAACTACGTACGTGAGGCGATTCATGCGGTTTTCCTATATCACTGTTTTAAGAACGGTATGGATATGGGCATCGTAAACGCGGGTCAGTTAGAGATATACGACAACGTACCAGAGAAACTGCGTAATGCGGTAGAAGATGTCATTTTGAACCGCGATGACGGTGCCACAGAGCGTCTGTTGGAAATCGCTGAAGAGTATCGTGAGAACGCTGTTGGCAAAGAGGAAGATGCATCTTTGCTGGAATGGCGCACTTGGCCAGTTGAAAAGCGTTTAGAGCACGCGCTTGTTAAAGGTATTACCGAATTCATTGTTGAAGATACTGAAGAAGCGAGAGCTAAAGCGACCAAACCTCTTGAAGTTATCGAAGGTCCTTTAATGGACGGCATGAATGTCGTCGGTGACTTGTTTGGTGAAGGGAAAATGTTCTTGCCGCAAGTGGTGAAATCAGCCCGCGTGATGAAGCAGGCGGTGGCGTACCTAGAGCCCTACATTAATGCGCTGAAACAAGAAGGGTCGACAAACGGTAAGATCCTGTTGGCAACCGTAAAAGGTGATGTTCACGATATCGGTAAGAACATAGTTGGCGTTGTACTGCAATGTAATAACTATGAAATTATCGACCTTGGTGTGATGGTACCGTGCGAGACAATTTTGAAAGTCGCTCGCGAGCAGAAGGTCGATATTATCGGCCTGTCTGGTTTGATTACACCGTCTCTGGACGAAATGGTTCACGTAGCAAAAGAGATGGAGCGCCAAGGCTTTGAGTTACCACTGCTGATTGGTGGCGCAACAACCTCTAAAGCGCATACCGCTGTGAAGATTGAACAGAACTATCACCAGCCAGTAGTGTATGTAAACAATGCGTCACGTGCGGTAGGCGTATGTTCAGCATTACTTTCTGATGAGCGTCGTCCTGAATTTGTTGAACGTCTGAATCTTGATTACGAAAGAACGCGTGAACAGCACGCACGTAAAAAGCCGAAAAGTCGACCTGTGACTTTAGAGCAAGCCCGAGCAAACAAGGCTGCAATTGATTGGCAGACATACACACCACCGGCACCTGCGAAACCGGGTATTCATGTGTTTAAAGATTTTGATGTTTCTGTCTTACGTCAGTACATCGACTGGACGCCATTCTTTATGACTTGGTCGCTGTCTGGAAAATATCCTGCAATTCTTGACCATGAGTTGGTCGGAGAAGAAGCTCGTAAACTGTTCAAAGATGCGAATGACTGGATTGACCGTATCGAAAGCGAAGGACTTATGAAGGCAAACGGTATTTGTGGTCTGTTCCCAGCGGCAAGTGTGGATGACGACATTGAAGTGTATGCGGATGAATCACGCCAACAAGTGATTAAAGTGCTGCATAACTTGCGTCAGCAAACCGAGAAGCCAAAAGGTGCGAACTACTGTCTGTCCGATTTTGTGGCGTCTAAACACAGTGGCAAACATGACTGGATTGGTATGTTTGCTGTGACAGGCGGTATTGGTGAGCGTGAACTGGCTGACGACTTTAAAGCCAAAGGTGACGATTATAACGCTATCATGGTTCAAGCGGTTGCTGACCGTTTGGCAGAAGCATTTGCTGAATATCTGCATATGAAAGTGCGTACTGAGATTTGGGGTTATGCTCCTGATGAAAACCTAAGTAATGAAGATTTGATTCGTGAGAAGTATCAGGGTATTCGCCCAGCTCCGGGTTATGCGGCTTGTCCTGAGCATACGGAGAAAGGTGCAATTTGGGAGCTATTAGGCGTTCAAGAGAAGATTGGTATGGAACTGACAACCAGCTACGCCATGATGCCGGGTGCATCTGTTTCTGGCTGGTATTTCTCACATCCCGATTCTCGCTACTTTGCCGTTGCTCAGATCCAAGATGATCAAGTTCAGAGTTACTCACAGCGTAAAGGTTGGGATATCCTTGAAGCTGAAAAATGGTTGGGTCCTAACATTAACGGTTAGGATTACCGAACATAGAAACGAAAAAAGGTCACCGCTTGGTGACCTTTGTTTTACATGATGAGTTATCTGATTATCGGTTCTCGAACAGATCCAAATGCAGCTTCTGAATCACTGCTTTAGATTCAGGGGCATCGACAAGGAAGCAAAGGTTGTGGTCGCTTGCTCCGTAGCAGATCATACGCAAGTTAAAATCACCTAAGGTGCTGAACACTTCTTTCGCATAGCCTTTGGTTTCCATGTGGTTACCAATCAATGCTACTAGGCAAAGGTTATGTTCGACTTCTACAGTACAAAGCTCTTGTAACTCTTCTCTTGCTTCTTGTGGCAGCTCAGGCGCTCCGCCTGATGTGTCCGTTTTGTCTAGTGTCAGAGACACACTGATTTCAGAAGTGGTAATAAGGTCTACCGAGATTTTGTATTTTGCCAAAACTTCGAATACTTTTGCTAAGAAACCATACGCATGGAACATCTTCGCACTGCGTAACGTCACCATAGTTTGATTGCAGCGCAGTGCTAGCGCTCGGAACTGCGGTGAGTTCTCGACTTGTTGACGAATCCAGGTGCCACCTTTTTCTGGTTCTTTTGAAGAACCGACGAATACAGGGATTTCATGACGAAGCGCAGGCACCAGTGTTGAAGGATGTAGAATCTTCGCACCAAAGTTCGCCATTTCAGAGGCTTCACTAAAGCTGATCTCTGGAATTGGCGCAGCTTTAGGTGCAATGCGAGGATCGGTTGTGTAGATTCCTGGTACATCGGTCCAAATCTCTAAGCCGGAAGCTTTTACCGATTCAGCAATCAGCGCTGCTGAGTAATCACTGCCGCCACGACCAAGTGTTGTGGTATTACCTTGTTCATCGGAACCGATGAAACCTTGAGTAACAACCACATATTCCGCACAAAGTGGGGCAAGTTTTTCTTGAGCCAGTTTCGCGATCTCTTCGATTTGTGGTTCAGCTCGGCCGTAATGGCTGTCTGTTCTTAATACTTCACGAATATCAAAGCGAATGGCATTAACACCGCGCTCACGCATTAACTGGGTCAAGATATAGGTCGACATCAGTTCGCCGCAAGCGACCAAATGATCTGTCAGCTTTTTGCTGGACTGAAATGATGCAGCTTCGGCAGCGCTAGCGATGCTATCTAGCATCGAGTGAACTTCTTTTTCTACTTGGGTCGGTTCAGACAATTGGTCGATAATCGAATCATGAATATCAGCCAACTGTTTCATGATGCTTAATCTTTGGTCTGCATCCTGAACGCCATTAGCAAGTTCAACAAGTAAGTTCGTTACGCCAGAGCAAGCACTGCTGACGACTAATCGTGTTTGTGGGTTATTTTCGATAATTGCAGAGCAACGGCTCATTGCTTCAAAATTTGCAACACTTGTTCCACCAAACTTGGCGACATTGAATGCGCTCACTACATTTCTCCCGGACTTCCTAGAAATAAAAAAGGTTGGTAATCCAACTTCCAATGTTTTGAAGAGAGTTTCTTAGAGCAAAATAGAGGGGAGTAACAACAGGCAGGTTGTATAAAATTCCTCAGAAGCTCTTCATCAGCATAGCACCGATGACAGTTGAAGGGATTCAACCCTGACAACCGATAAACCAAATCCACAACTTTGATTTATCTCGGCACTGCTCCCCCTGAATGTTTTGTTTTGGAGTTGAGGCTCCACAAAACATCTGCCTGGGCAGTGCTCCTCTTCTGTTATCCCATCCTGCTTAGTGTTGTATCTGTGCGGTTACGATTTGTGCTCAAATCAACAGGCGCTTACAACCCTAATGAGTAAGGGATAAATAGCTCACTCATTGAACGGTTTTGTGAAACTGTTGTCAATTGTAAATTTGTGATAAATGAAAATAAATGTGTCGAAATTGTCAGGCAGCATAGACCTCTGTCGAATTGCTGTCGTCTTGATTCTGCCGTACTCTACATTTTCGTCCGTGAAAGCTTATGACTAATAATAACTGGGAGCACCTATGACTATACAAAGCTTCATCCCTCCGCACCGAATTCTTATGGGACCTGGTCCTTCGGATATCTCTCCTCAAGTATTACAGGCTCTAAGCCGTCCAACAGTCGGGCATTTAGACCCACTGTTTGTCGCTATGATGGATGAGCTAAAGGTGCTACTTAAATATGCTTTCCAGACTGAAAACGAGTTCACCATTGCGGTATCAGCACCGGGTAGTGCGGGTATGGAGGCGTGTTTCGTCAATTTGGTTGAGCCCGGCGATAAAGTAATTGTTTGCCGCAACGGTGTCTTTGGCGAGCGCATGCGTGAAAATGTTGTCCGTTGTGGCGGTATTGCTATCACAGTGGATGATGAGTGGGGAACGCCCGTCTCTGTTAGCAAAGTTGAACAAGCCATCAGCCAGCATCCCGATGCTAAAATTCTAGCTTTTGTCCATGCTGAAACATCGACAGGCGCTTTGAGTGACGCGCAAACACTTGGCGCTTTAGCTAAGCAAAATAATATGCTGACGATTGTTGATGCCGTAACTTCATTAGGTGGCGTTCCACTGCTGGTGGATGAATGGCAATTGGATGCGGTTTATTCTGGAAGTCAGAAGTGTCTTTCTTGTGTGCCGGGTTTGTCCCCTTTGACTCTGTCAGCAAAAGCGATCGAAAAGATCCAAGCGAGAACGACGCCGATCCAAAGTTGGTTTTTAGATCAGAGTTTAGTGTTGGGGTATTGGAGTGGCGGTAATAAACGCAGCTATCATCATACTGCACCCGTGAACAGCTTATACGCACTTCACGAAGCATTGCTGATTTTGAAAAATGAAGGATTGGAAAATGCTTGGTCTCGTCATCAAGCGATGCATGAAAAACTCAAGCTTGGTTTAGAACAAATGGGTTTCAAATTTGTGGTGGAAGAAGGATATCGCTTACCACAACTGAATGCGGTGTATATTCCAGAAGGTGTTGATGACGCTAAAGTTCGTAGCCATCTTCTCAATGAATACAATTTGGAAATTGGTGCAGGGCTTGGTGCGTTAGCTGGTAAGGCGTGGCGTATTGGTGTGATGGGTTATGGCGCCCGTTCTGAAAATATCGCTTTGTGTCTCAGAGCGCTGGAAGAATCTCTGACCCAATAAAACTCGGGTTGATAAAGAAAGGTGGCCATTGCCACCTTTCTTTTTATTCCACATCGGTCTCAGTTTGTTCCGAGTTATCGATTGAGCCTAGGTATTGAATATGGCTAAAATCTAATTCGGGAAACAAGAACGCGGCCTCAGTTCTTGTTTGCTCTGCTCGGCTGGTATCGCCCATCGCTTGATAAGCCAAGATCAACTTCTCATACAATCCGGGTCTCGGTTTAGTTTGAATAATCTTCAAAGACCAGTCGATATAAGGCTGGATGTATTCGTATTTCTTCTCGTTTAACCCTAGATCTAAATAAGTGCTGTACATCTCCCAATCCAATCGGTCTTTGATTAGCACTGGATTGATGACTTTATTCAAGATATCCAGTTGCTTTGGGGTAGATGTTTCAAATTTAGTGAGGTAGAAATTGGTATGCAGCACACTCACCATATAAAAACAGGTGACGATTGGCAGAATTAAACTGGTGATTCGTAATAGTGTTCTGCTGAGTTTGCTAAAACGAAACACACGATATTTCGCTACACGCTGATCAATCCAGAACAGTAAAATCATAAAGGTTAACCAGTGAATGCTCGACTGGTAGAAAGGCGCATCAACGAGGCTGTGAATGACAATTGGCAGTAACAAAGCGAACATGGCCAATCGGGTACCTTTTTTCGCTGAGTATATGCGAACTAATACAAAACTCGCCGCTAAAGCCATTCCTAGTACGGGTAATAATCCGCCTTCAATTCCCCAAAATAGAAACTCATTGTGAGGATGTTCCATTGATGGAATGCCTACTTTGTAGTTTGGATTGAGCTGATGTTGTCTGGCGGTATACAGGATATAACTCGACTCAAACTTGCCGTAACCATAGCCTGTAAATGGCTTTTCAATCAGCATATCAATGGCTTGGGGGAGAACGCTACTATAAGGAACGGATGAAAGGTAAGGCTCTAGATCGCGATTTTGATTATGGTGTAAATACAGTGCGCCTAAGCCAATGATTAATCCGCAAACAGTGGCTAAAACCCAGTTTATAAAACGCTGGCGAGGTGAAAAACGATACAGATACGGCAGAATAAGTAACACACCTACTGCCGCAGATATCCAACCAACCAGAGAATGCAATAGGATTACTAGCGGGATTGATACTACAGGTGTGATGTACAGTAAGCTTACTTCACTGAGCTTTTTATTATATTTTTTCGGTTGACGAGCCAGTAGATACCCTGAAAGCACCAGACCAGTAGTAAGGAAGCTGGCCATGGCATCAGGGTGCTGAAAGATGCCGTAAGGCAGGTTCTTTACCGTGTCATAGTTAAAGATATTGCCAGTGTGTAAGACACTGTATTGATAAATACCAAACAGCGCTTCAATGAGGCTGGCAAAGACAACGTACAGAAGTAATTTCTGTTTGCTTTTATTGCTGAAATGAAACTGTTGCAGTACTAAGAAAAGTGAAAATCCAGCCCATAAACCAATGATTCTGGTCAGTTCGCTATACCACTGTGCGTTGGCAAAAAACAACGGAAGCGTCATGATCACACAACAGACCCAAAGACCGATAGTCAGTTTGGAATATCGCAAACGTCGGTAGCTGCTCATTTGATATAAGCCGAGAGCTAAGGGAATACTGATTGCAATCCAAGTTGTGGCATTGAAGGGGAGCAACAATCCATCGCCACCTAAATTTGGCATAAAAACGTGCATTGCTATGAGATAAACAAAGCCAACCGTTATCAGGAACGGTTTGTTTTTAGGCACACTCGGTGCTTGTGGTTCAAGTTGTGTTCCGCTTAACAGCAAGGTTGCCATAGGGGGTTCAATGTCCTTTGCGAAGAAACCTGCTTTATTGGAGCAGGCAAATTAGGGCTGACAGACCCTAATTTACCGTTTTTTTTCAGTTTCTACAGATCTTTTCTATTTCAACATCGGTTTTAAGAAACGAGCGGTATGGGAAACTTTGCTTTTCGCCACATCTTCAGGTGTACCTTCCGCAATAATTTCACCACCACCTTGTCCTCCTTCGGGACCCAAATCTACTATCCAGTCTGCGGTTTTAATCACGTCAAGGTTGTGCTCAATAACCACAACTGTGTTCCCGTGGTCACGCAGACGGTGCAATACATTGAGTAGTTGTTGAATATCATGGAAATGCAAACCTGTGGTGGGTTCATCCAAAATATAAAGTGTTTTACCCGTGTCACGTTTAGACAGTTCTCGCGACAGTTTGACCCGTTGAGCTTCACCACCCGACAATGTCGTTGCCGACTGACCAAGGCGGATGTACGACAAACCTACGTCCATTAGCGTTTGCAGTTTACGTGCTATCACAGGTACAGGTTCAAAGAACTCATGAGCGTCCTCAACGGTCATGTTAAGGACTTCATCGATCGTTTTACCTTTGTAACGAACTTCCAATGTTTCGCGGTTGTAGCGTTTTCCTTTACATACATCACAAGGAACGTACACATCGGGTAAGAAGTGCATTTCGACTTTGATTACGCCATCGCCCTGACACGCTTCACAGCGACCACCTCGGACGTTAAAACTAAAGCGTCCCGGCTTGTAACCGCGTGAGCGAGATTCTTGTGTGCCTGAAAACAGCTCACGAATTGGAGTGAAAATACCGGTATAGGTCGCAGGGTTTGAGCGAGGTGTACGGCCTATAGGGCTCTGGTCGATATCGATAACTTTATCGAAATGCTCTAATCCTTTTATCGACTTGTATGGCGCAGGTGTTGATGTGGTTGCGCCATTTAATGCGATATGCGCGATATTAAAGAATGTATCGTTGATCAGTGTGGATTTACCTGAACCGGAAACCCCTGTTACACAAGTAAATAATCCGACTGGGATAGAAAGATTGACATCTTTTAGGTTGTTGCCAGATGCACCAAGAAGCTCGACGGTTTTCTTCGCGTCTTTTGGTGTTCTCTGTTTAGGTATTTCAATTTCCTTCACACCACTTAGGTATTGACCTGTAAGGGAGTTCGGGTTGTTGATGATATCCGTAACATTACCTTCAGCCACCACGCTACCACCATGTACACCAGCGCCAGGGCCGATATCAATCACATGGTCAGCCATGCGAATGGCATCTTCATCATGCTCAACCACAAGAACGGTGTTCCCCAAATCGCGCAGATGTTCTAGGGTTTTTAACAATCTTTCGTTATCTCGCTGGTGGAGACCGATGGATGGTTCATCGAGTACATACATCACTCCAACCAGTCCCGCGCCAATTTGGCTCGCTAAGCGGATTCGTTGCGCTTCACCACCGGAGAGCGTTTCTGCACTGCGCGATAAATTTAAATAGTTCAAACCAACATTGACCAAAAACTGCAAACGATCATTCACTTCTTTCATAATCTTTTCTGCAATTTGAGCTCGCTGACCTTCGAGTGTCAGAGATTGGAAAAACTGTAGAGCATCAGCGATGCTGAGTTCTACAACTTGCGGTAGTGGCGTGTCATTGACGAATACGTTGCGAGCTTCAAGACGTAAACGTGTACCCTCACAATGGCTGCACGGTTTGTTAGAAATGTATTTCACTAACTCTTCACGAACCGAATTGGATTCAGTATCACGATAGCGACGCTCGAGATTATTGAGAATTCCTTCAAACGGATGACGCTTAACTCGGATGTCACCTCGGTCATTGATATAGTTAAATTCTATTTCAGTGCGGCCAGAGCCATGAAGAATGATCTCTTGGATTTTTTTGCCCAGTTTGTTGAAAGGCGTTTGCAAATCAAAGTCGTAATGGGCAGCTAAAGAGCTGAGCATCTGGAAGTAATAGTAGTTCTTTTGATCCCAACCGCGAATTGCGCCTTCAGCCAAACTCAGTTTCTCATCCTGAATCACTCGGCTTGGGTCAAAATACTGTTGTACACCAAGACCATCACACGTTGGACATGCACCAGCTGGGTTGTTGAATGAGAACAATCGAGGCTCAAGTTCACGCATGCTGTAGCCACAATGTGGACAGGCAAAGTTGGCTGAAAATATTTGCTCTTCGCCTTCCTCATCCATTGGTGCAACCACAACGTTGCCGCCAGAGAGTTCCAGAGCTGTCTCAAACGATTCGGCTAGACGTTGTTGCAAGTCTGAACGCACTTTAAATCGGTCAACTACAACTTCAATGGTGTGCTTTTTATGCAGTTCAAGCGTCGGTGGATCGGACAAATCGCAAATATCACCATCAATTCGTGCGCGAATAAAACCTTGAGCCGCTAAATTTTCCAGAGTTTTAACGTGTTCACCTTTACGCTCTTTCACGATAGGAGCAAGCAGCATCAATTTCGAGCCTTCAGGAAGCTCTAATACTTTGTCTACCATCTGGCTGATTGTTTGAGCGGCAAGTGGAATCTTATGTTCTGGACAACGAGGTTCGCCAACACGAGCAAACAGCAAACGCAGATAATCGTAGATTTCGGTAATGGTACCCACTGTTGAACGTGGGTTGTGTGAAGTCGACTTTTGCTCAATAGAGATAGCTGGCGACAGACCTTCAATATGGTCTACGTCGGGCTTTTCCATCAAAGACAGGAACTGGCGAGCGTAGGCGGAGAGAGATTCAACATAACGTCTCTGACCTTCGGCATATAGAGTATCAAAGGCTAAAGAGGATTTCCCTGAACCAGAAAGTCCGGTAATGACGATCAGCTTGTCACGGGGAATCGTGAGATTGATATTTTTCAGGTTATGGGTTCGAGCACCACGTACTTCAATTTTGTCCATTTGATTTGCTCTGTCTTTGGCTTTGTTAAAGGCTAAGTCGAGCAAGTATTACATAGAGTGAGAAATGTGCAAGAAATACTGGATATAAAAACAGTTGATCAATAAAAAAAGAGCTGTTTGATTGCAGCTCTTTTGAAGATTACTTGCGATGAGTATTAGCTCTTATGTGTAGAGTGTTTTGCTAAAGAAACTTGTTGTTCGTTTTTCTTGTATAAATTTTCAAAACAGTAGTTTGTCGCTTCGATATAACCTTCTACGCTACCGCAGTCAAAGCGCTTACCTTTAAATTTATAGGCCAAAACGCAACCTGATTTTGCTTGTTTTAATAGCGCGTCAGTGATTTGGATTTCACCGCCTTTACCTGGCTCAGTTTGTTCGATTAACTCGAAAATATCAGGTGTCAGGATATAACGACCAATGATGGCCAGATTGCTTGGTGCTGTGCCCGGTTCAGGTTTTTCAACCATGTCATCTACGCGGAAAAGATCGTCTTTAATCATTTCACCCGAGATCACACCATACTTATGTGTTTCATCTGCGGGAACTTCTTGTACCGCAACGATTGAACAGCGGAACTGGTTGTACAGTGCTACCATCTGTGCCAGAACACCTTTCTCTTCATTGACACAAAGGTCATCCGCCAAAACAACAGCAAAGGGTTCGTCACCCACAAGCTCTCTGCCTGTGAGAATCGCGTGCCCTAAGCCTTTCATTTCTCGTTGACGAATGAAAGTAAAGTTAGCAGTTTCGATAATGTCTCGGATATCAACCAGTAGGTCTTCTTTGTTCGTTCCTTGGATCTGATGCTCAAGCTCGTAGTTCATGTCAAAGTGATCCATGATCGAATGCTTACCTCGACCCGTCACAATACACATCCCATTCATTCCCGCCTGAATTGCTTCCTCTACGCCATATTCAATTAGAGGTTTGTTTACTACAGGCATCATTTCTTTTGGCATTGATTTGGTTGCTGGTAAAAAACGAGTGCCGTAACCAGCTGCCGGAAATAGGCATTTTTTGATCATTTTGTCGCCCTGCTAAACTATCTGTTATTGTCTTAAAACGGAGTTGTTATGTTTAAACATAGATTTAATGCAGACTTTAGCATGATACTTTCGTGAGATTCAGCACATTCTGTGTCATGAAAATGAAAATGTGCTGAAAGGCGCATTTATGAAAGCAGATTTTGATTTGCCCAACTGATCGCTTGAACTCTGTTTTTCACCGATAGCTTTTTAAATATCTGATACAAATGAGACTTGACTGTAAACTCGCTGATAAAAAGACTTTCTGCCATCTGCATATTTGATGCCCCCGTCTGTAAGCAACGCAAAATCTGAATTTCTCTCGCCGTGAGGTCAACCGAAGCTTGTGCGTGGTGGGCCTGAAAATGATATCGGTAATAATGTAGAAGCTGGCTTGATGCATGACGTGGAAGCCAGTTTTGCCCGTTAATTATTTCGCCCAAGCCTTCGCAGATACTCTCGGGGGTATCATCCTGATAAAAGAGTCCTTTTAAGTTACCGAAGGTAAGTAATTCCTCTGTATGCAGCCTCTTATCAACGTTAAACAGAATCGTTTCAAAGTGAGGGCTTGTAATTTTTAACGCTTTTAAATTTTGTCGAATAAGATGATGTTCCTGATAGTTAATCAGCAAAATTTTGTGTTTATCTGTGTGATAATTTCGCAGTAACTGTTCGGGGAGTATTTGAGGGATTGGCAAAGCAAGAAGTTCTAGCGCTTTTTCCAATTCTTCAGGGACGCATGTATCGTCCATGCAAAGAAAATATATGGTTCTGGCATAGTTGTGTTTTGACATGGATTATTCCTTTGTAGGATGCGGTGAAATGCCTCAACAATGCCTAAAATTAAAAGGTAGAGCGAATTGGGATAGCGAGTTTGCGTGGGAATTCAATCGATTGAGTAAATGAGTTTTATATCAAATTGCAAATGGAAGATTTCCCCCGAAAATTAGAAGCTTAAAAGTGAAAACGGAATGAGTTTTTGATAACAATTCGACCGGACATTTAAGCTCGAGAAAAAGCGTGTTATCCTAACTGACTATTTGAAATTTTTTCAAAAATTATACGATTTAAAGACGGAGCGAAACATGGCAAGCCGTGGCGTGAATAAAGTAATTTTGGTTGGCAACTTGGGTGGAGATCCTGAAGTTCGCTATATGCCAAGTGGCGGTGCTGTTGCGAACATCACCATTGCAACGTCAGAAACATGGCGTGATAAAGCAACGGGCGAACAGCGTGAGAAAACTGAGTGGCACCGAGTTGCTCTGTATGGAAAACTTGCAGAAGTAGCGGGTGAGTACCTGCGTAAGGGTTCTCAAGTTTACATTGAGGGTCAACTGCAGACTCGTAAGTGGCAAGACCAAAGTGGTCAAGATCGTTACTCAACAGAAGTTGTTGTGCAAGGTTATAACGGCATCATGCAAATGCTTGGTGGTCGTCAACAACAAGCTGGTGGCGCGGGTCAAGGTCAACCACAGCAGCAAGGTGGGTGGGGACAACCTCAACAACCTGCGAGACAGAGCCAACCTGCATATCAGCCAGCTGCTCAACAAGCTCCTCAGCCTCAATACAATGAGCCACCAATGGATTTTGACGACGATATCCCGTTTTAATTGTCTCGATTCTAAAAAAGCCGCAATTTTGTGGCTTTTTTTATATACTTAGCGCACTGTTTGCATAGTTTTTGCGAGCAGCTTTCTTCGATGAATAATGCCACCCATCGATAAATTGAAAGGGAATTCAATTTCTATGCGCTACACGCCCACTCTAAAACTCAGTACACGTTTAGTGGTTTTCGTCACCCTGATTGTGACCAGTGCGATGTTCATTCTGTTTATCGGCGGAACTTTATCCTTTCAGCGCTTAGGGCAGGAATATCTCAACCACTACATGCAGGGCATAGTGGAAGTGGTGGACAAAGAGATGGAAGATCCAGATGCTGCCTATTCTATGCAGCGTTGGATGCCCAAGATGCTGCAAGCAAGTAATATTGTTGAGATGGAATTGTCATCTCAAGCTGGCATTATTTATCGTTTTAAAGATACCTCCTCAAAAATCGACCCCGCACGTCTTTATCAAGCGGATTTTCCTTTGCAACGCATTCAAGGTTATTCGGTGCACTTTAAAGTCGTACCGCCTTATGTTGGCTTTAGCTATTCCATCGGTGCTATGTGGTCGATAACAGTCGCTGTTTTATTCATTGTTTTCTGCTTGGTACAGAGTGTTAAGTGGTTGCGTTTTCAGCTTTTGGGATCGGAAATGCTGGAAGAGCGTGGGCGAATGATCTTGGCCGGCAGAGTTGAGCAATATGCAAAAGGCGATGACAGAGAGTGGCCATATACCGCCAGTGAAGCTCTAGATGTTCTGATCGAAGAGTTACAAGATGCACGTCAAGAACGTAGCCGTTTTGATACTTTTATCCGCACACAGACATTTCTTGACCAGTTAACGGGTACGGCAAACCGAGTCCTGTTCGACAGCAAATTAGAATCAGCGTTGCAGGAGAGTGGCGCTCAAGGTGGCGTTCTGATGCTACGTATTGATGATCTTGATGTAGCGAAAGAAGAAAACGAGAAACGCGTCATTGACGATTTTGTGGTTGAAGTCGGTCAGTGTATCTCAAACGTCATTGCTCGCTATCCAGACGTAATTTTGTCTCGTTACTATGATTCTGTATTTGCTCTCTTTATGCCACACCAAACGGCAAAAGATGTCTCTCATGTTGCTTCTCAATGCCTGAAGTTTATTGAACGTCTAACGCCGCCAGAGCCACTAGATAAAGATAATTGGTTCCACATCGGTGTGAGTATGTACAAGGAAGGTGAGCGTAGAGGCCGAATTATTGATGAAACAGAAACGGCTTTGAAAAGTGCTCAGTTGCAGAGAGTCAATGCTTGGAGTCGCTTTGAAAAAGCGGCGGTTGCCGAAGACAGAGGCAGCGTACGCTGGCGGACTCTATTCGATAAGGCTCTTATTGATGACAATATCATCCTATTCCGACAGGCTTGCTATTTGTCCGGTCGTTCTAATCAATTAGAATTATTGCATAACGAATTGTTCGCTAGAATTAATGACCCTGACAAAGGTGTGTTGAAGGCGTCTCGATTTAGTTCAGCTATAGAAACCGTTGGCTATGAAGCTGTCCTAGATAAAGCTGTGATGAGAAGAACGTTACAACTGATTAAATCTTCAGTTAACGAATCCGCATTGTCGGTAAACCTGTATGTACTTCCTTTTTCTGATAAACAATATTTTCGCTGGTTCCGTAGTGAGTTAATGCAGTTAACTTTCCGCCAGCGTGGTCAGTTATCGTTTGAATTTACCGAAGGGCATTTAGTTCAACATCTGGATTATATGCGCCCGGTACTTAGAACAATATCCGCACTCGGGTGCGAGTTGATAGTCGGACAAGCAGGGCGAACAATCGTTGCAACCCACTATATCAAAGACTTAAAGATCAACTATCTTAAATTACATCGAAGCTTGATAAAGCAAATCGATCAAAGACATGAAAATCAGTTGATAGTGCGCAGCCTGTTAGGGGTCTGCAAAGGAACACAAACAAAAGTCATTGCCGTGGGGGTTGAAAACCAGTCAGAGTTACAGGTTTTGCATAATCTTGGGGTTGATGGTGTTCAAGGGCGGTTATTTGATACTGAACAACCACTAAATCCGAGCAAGTTGCCTGTGGCGGAACGTCAAGTTAAACCCGGTAAACGAAACCGATGGCGCACAAAGTAGAGATAAATGAAGATTGAAGCATTGTTAAAGCGGTTCACCAGAAAAAAATCTAAGCAGATGGCAGTGTTTGCGGTGGTTCAACCTGATGCGATTTATTTCTCGTCATCAGAATCCCTTGCCTTGCCTGAACATTATCCTTTGGCCAATAATACTTGGCCTCATGCCTTAGTGAATGCACTTCTTACCGCCGGAGCGAAAGGGTTGAGTGTTCACGTGGTGTTGCACGCCCAACTGTTTCAAAGCTATCAAATTGATAAGCCATCTATTCCTCAGCAAGAGTGGTCAAGTGCGCTGCCATTCTTGTTAAAAGACCTGATTACCGAAAAATCTTCAGAAGTAATTGCGGATGCGTATCCGCTCGAAGGCGGCAATAAAGCGCAAGCCTACGTGATTAACAAAAAGGTCGTTTTAGAAGCGAGCAGTTTACTTGAGAGTATGGGGTGTAGCCTTGAGAGTGTTGTTCCTGAACAAGAAGTTTGGGGTCGAAACAATGGTGAGCTGAAAAACTACTTATTAGTGCAACGCAGCAAAGGCAGCCATTTTAAATTAGAAGCCTTCGTCAATGAGCGTTGTATTTTCCAACGTACACTGCGTGGTGTTGTCGCTCCGATTACAGGCGTTGCCAGTACAGCGCTGCAACTTGACGGTCTTGCATTAGAGCTGCAACGTTCAATCGACTATTTGTCTTCTCACTTCAAAGGCACCTCTCTGCATCAGCTAAAAGTGTGTTGTGATGAAGAAGAACACGCTGAACTCGTCCAAGCATTGGGTGAGCGTTTAAGTGTCAAGGTTGCCCCTCTGGTTGAAGGTGCTGAGCATATCGTTTCTGGCCAAGTGTTGGCAGAAAAAGCACCGTTTGTTCCAGCTGATGCGATCAACTTTTATCAAGAGCACCTGAAGCCAAAGAAAGAGTTGATGACGTTATCATCCATCACTGCTTTCTGGGGGGCTGTTGCTGTTGTTATGCTATGCTTCTTCGCATGGTTTCAATTTCAAAATATTCAATATCAGCAACAACTTAAACAAGCCAATCAACAAAATACCCAACTGACGGCGCAACTTGGAGAGCTGAAACAAAAGCATGCGGCGCATCTGCCTTCAGCAGAAAAAGTGGCGGCTTCAGCTCGTTTAAAGAAAGAGATTGAATCACAGCAAGCATCACTAGTTGCGATTGGTCAGTATGACGCTTCTCGACAGTTGGGCTATTCCGGAGTGATGGATGGTTTAGCAAAACTTTCCCGCCGTGATATTAGCTTAAGTGAGATTGAGATAAATGAAGCAACGTTGGATGTAAAAGGTATGGCGAGAGATGCCAACGTAATACCAACATGGATTGCGCAATTTAAAGATGAAGTGAGTTTGACCGGACGTAGTTTCGAACAACTCACAATTGGTCGTGACGAGCAAGACATAGTGACGTTTGAATTGAAATCAAAGCGAGGTGTGGAGAAATGAACGAACGCTGGCAGAAATGGAGTCAACAGTTCGAAGGCAGAGCTCCGCGCGAAAAGTGGTTAATCGCCATTTGTGGTTTGATTGTGATTACGATGGTGTTGCAGACACTGTTAATCGACCCACTATTGCAGCAGAGAAAAGACGCCCAACAGAAGTTAATGTCGCAGCAATCCGCTAATCAGCGAATGGAAAGTGAAATCATCATTTTGCAGCGCGAACTGGCTAAAGATCCTAACGCAGAGATAAATAAAGAGTTAGAACAACTGCAACAGCAGAGCCAGGAGCTGTCTATGCAGCTTTCTGAAGTTATGAGTAATTTGGTCTCACCATCACAGATGGCTAATTTGCTACAAAACGTATTGGATCATAGTGCTAAATTGAAATTAGTGAGCTTGACATCATTGCCAGCTAGTCCAATTAATGAGACAGATAGCAATGCCGAATATTTCCTACATCCGGTTCGGATGGAACTGAATGGCACTTATTTCGCTATCAGGGATTATTTGCACGCGTTAGAAAGCCTGCCAGTGAAATATTATTGGCGTAGTTTTCACTATCAAGTTGAAACCTACCCTAATGCCAAGTTGGTATTAGAAGTCTACACACTTGGAACCCGTGAGGAGTTTATCGGTGGCTAGGATATCGATGCTAAATAAGGCATGGTGGTTAATGATACTTGCTGCAGTTTCGGTTTCTGTCTCGGCGAGCCAAGAACAAGATCCAACCGCGCCATTAGGTTGGATGAAAACAGAACAAGTTAAAAAAGCAAAAAGAAACGTACCTGTACCTGAACTGCAAAGCATTGTTTGTAAAGATGATAATCAATGCTATGCCATTTTAAATGATAAGGTCGTGGACAAGGGCGATAGTGTGTCAGGCTATAAAGTGTCTAAAGTCACGCCATCGCAGGTCGAACTTAAGCAAGGCAGTAAAAGTTGGACTTTGAAGCTGTTCTCTCTGGACATTAAGAAATAAGGTTAAGAATTCATATGCGTAATATGATCATCGGCGTAGTGATGGTGAGTTTAGTGGGCTGCTCTATGGGGCATCGTGACCCAGTGGAAGCCAAACAATCGCTGAATCAGGCTATTAATGAAGCGAATAGCCGCAATTTAGAAAATCTACCGCCATCGGTAGAAGCGGATCTTATGCCTGAAATGGACGGAGCTATTGCAACCACAGAGCACAATCTAAAGCGTTTTCGAATTCAGGCCAATGGTGTTCAAGCAAAAGCGTTTTTTGCCAGCTTAGTGAAAGGTACTGAATACAGCGTTGCTATTCACCCAATGGTAGAAGGCACAGTCACGGTCAATTTATCTGAAGTCACACTTGATGAAGTGTTAGATGTGGTTCGCGATCTTTACGGTTACCAAATTGAAAAAGTCGGCAAGGTTATCCAAGTTTATCCTGCGGGCTTGCGCACTGTGACTATACCCGTTGATTACCTGCAATTTAAACGAAGTGGTCGCTCACTGACGACTATAACTACAGGTACGATTACCAATACCGACACCAGTTCAAGTGATAGTTCATTGTCGAGTAATCGTTCAACTAGCTTCAGTCGTACAAGTGATGGAAGTAATGTTAATTCTGATAGTAAAACAAGTAGTGACCGTGGTGGTACAGAGATTGAAACGCTGAGCGAGAGTGATTTCTGGCCTCAGCTACAAACCGCCGTTGCTCAGTTGGTTGGTTCTGGTCGTGGTCAAAGCGTAGTTGTAACACCGCAAGCGAGTGTGATTACGCTGCGTGCGTATCCAGATGAGATTCGCGAAGTTCGCCGCTTTTTAGGTATTTCTCAAGAGCGTATGCATCGCCAAGTGATTATGGAAGCGAAGATTCTAGAGGTCACTTTAAATGACGGCTACCAGCAAGGAATTAACTGGAACAAGATGTTCACTTCAAACGGTGTAAATTACAGTATTGGTGTAGGAGACACATCGTCGGCGGGTACTGTCGTGAACTCTGGTTTAGGTAGTTTGGGCAGCACAGTTGCGGCTCTACCCGGTATTGGCACCATTGGCACGCTACTCGGTGGGCAAACCAACATTGTGATGTCGAGTGGCAGCTTTGAGTCGGTATTGAGTTTTATGGCAACGCAAGGCGACCTGAATGTGCTATCAAGTCCTCGCGTTACCGCTGCAAATAACCAAAAAGCCGTGATCAAAGTGGGGACGGATGAGTACTACGTTACTGATTTATCCAGTGTGGTAGGCAGTGGCGATAATTCTGAAGCGTCTCCTGATGTGGAACTAACACCATTTTTCTCGGGTATTTCACTGGATGTGACCCCTCAAATCGATGACAAAGGCCACGTGCTATTACATGTGCATCCTGCGGTTATTGAAGTTGAGCAACAAAATAAGACCATCACATACAACGACAAGGTGATCTCTCTGCCTTTGGCGAGAAGTTCGATTCGTGAATCAGACTCTGTAATTCGTGCCAAAGATGGTGATGTGGTGGTGATTGGTGGTTTGATGAAAACCAATACCTTGAACCAAACATCGAAAGTCCCGTTTTTAGGCGACATACCCGTGTTAGGCCACGCGTTTCGCAACACATCTCAAGTGACACAGAAAACTGAATTGGTCATCTTGCTAAAACCTACGGTAGTTGGTGTCAACACGTGGCAAAAAGAGTTGGAGCGCTCACGTGATTTGTTGCAGGAGTGGTTCCCTGACTCTGAGTAATGAATATGTATTTGGAGCACTTTGGTCTTACACAACAGCCTTTTCAATTAACGCCTGATACTGGTTTGTTTCTGGGGCTAGACCCGCATTATGAAGCAATTCAAACCGTCAGCGCGGCTCTGCAGATGGGTGAAGGTGTCATTAAAGTAACCGGTGAAATCGGAACCGGTAAAACCATGGTGTGTCGAATGCTGCTCACTCATCTCAAAGAGTATGTCCAGCTGATATATTTACCCAATCCAGCCTTGAGTGGTGACGATTTACGTACGGCGATAGCAAAAGAACTGAACATTAATGAATGTTCTAAAGTGGGTTTGGTTGAAGCTATTCAGGCGCGACTTATTGAATCCCATCTCAGTGGAAAACGAGTGGTAGCTTTGCTGGATGAAGCCCAAGCGCTATCAGACGAAGCGCTTGAAGTGCTGCGGCTGTTCGGCAATTTGGAGACAGAGCAAACCAAGTTATTACAACTGGTATTGATTGGGCAACCAGAGTTGGATGAAAGACTCGAACAATACCATTTAAGGCAGTTTCGTCAGCGAATTACCTTTAGTGCCAAGTTAAGACCATTAGATATGGCGGAAACCGTTGCTTATATTGACAATCGACTGTCTAAATCAGGCTATCAAGGTGAGCTGTTCAGTTTGAATCAGAAGAAAGCGATTTGGAAAGCGTGTCAGGGAACCCCTCGCCTTATCAATCAGGTGTGTCATAAAACCCTGTTGCTTGCTTTCTACGAAAAGACCCTGCGGGTGAGAAACCAGCAGCTATACGCCGCTATTCACGATACGTACGATACTTGTAAACCCAAACATAAAACTCCAGTTATCTGGGGATGGAGCCATTGATGAGTGTTATGAACAAAGCTTTATCTCAACTTGCCGATAAGCAGCAATCATCACTTGACCCGATCGAGAAAGCGCACGTTGAGCCAATCAAAACACGTCCAATTTGGGTATGGATGATGGCAGGGTTTGGTCTGAGTTTAGCGGTTGGCGGTTGGGCTGTGTCGCAGCAAGCGCCGGAAGTACAGAATGCCCAAGTCAGCATTCAACCAATGCAAGTAAAGGCGTTTGTTGAACCTGCTCCCGTTGTTGCTTCACCAACACAGAAAGTAAATCAGGCATCAGTGGTGGTTTATCACTCCGCGCCGATTGAAGAGCCTCTATTGGAATCTCATCTAGTTAGAGAAGAAGCAACAGACGCTACCAATTTTGCACAGCCTGTTGAACCAGTAATCACAACGCCAAAGGTCATTGCTTCAAATGAGGCGGCAGGGAATCAAACACGCATTCAAAAGCCTGTGTTGTTAGCGAGCAATACCACTTCTGCACCAGTGAACTCAGGTTCAGCAACTCAGGCGCCTGTAACGGTTTCTTCAGAATCGAAAAGCGTACAAGAGAACACAGTAACCATTGAGCAGGTAGAAATGAGCCCTGAAAAACTGGCAGAAAAAGCAATTTCCCGAGCAAATAAAGCAATGGATTCTAGCGATTTTCAAAATGCGGTCAGTGCTTACAGCGAGGCTCTTCGTTATACGCCGGATAATGAATCTGTACGTCAAAAATTGGCGGCGTTGTATTACGGTAAAGGTGAAGTGCGCAAAGCATTTGATCTGATGCAGCGTGGTATCGAACTAAACCCTGAAGGTGAAACTTTGAGAATTGCGCTGTCAAAATTGTTGATGAAAGAGCAGCAAGCAGAAGCGGCATTAACACCGCTCGCTTATTTACCTGCATCGGTAAGTGTGGAGTATCTTTCATTACGCGCGGCGTTGGCGCAAAAAGTGAAACAGAATGAAATTGCACTAGAAAGCTATCAGAAGCTAACTGAGAAAGAGGCGAACAATGGCCGCTGGTGGCTGGGTTTAGCGATTCAGCAAGAGCGTTCGTTTTTGTTAGAAGAGGCGAAAGCGTCTTATCAAAAGGCGTTAACAAAGGTTGGGGTATCGATTCAGTCACAAGCCTTTATTCGTAATCGTCTAGATGTGCTGAATCACCTAGAGGAGAACAACAATGCAAATTAAGTTAAGAAAACGACTGGGTGACTTGCTGGTCGAAGAGGGCATTGTTACTGACGAACAGATTGGGCAGGCATTGTCAGCTCAGAAGAATACTGGTCGTAAGCTGGGTGATACCTTAATTGAGTTAGGCTTCTTATCTGAACAGCAAATGCTGAGCTTTTTGTCTCAGCAACTGGCGATTCCGCTGATTGATTTGAGCCGTGCGACGGTCGATATTGACGCGGTACAGCTGCTTTCCGAAGTTCATGCACGCCGTCTGCGTGCACTCGTGATTGGCCGCAATGGCGATACTCTGCGTGTCGCAATGAGTGACCCTGCGGATTTGTTTGCTCAGGAGTCCCTCCTCAACCAACTGTCTCAGTACAGCTTTGAGTTTGTTATCGCACCAGAGAAGCAACTGGTGGATGGTTTTGACCGTTATTACCGCCGTACCAAAGAAATTGCCTCTTTCGCTGAACAGTTACAGGCTGAACACCAAGTTACAGAAGCGTTCGACTTTGATATTGCTAATGATGACAGTGAAGAAGTGACGGTTGTTAAGCTGATTAACTCGCTGTTTGAAGATGCGATTCAGGTGGGGGCGTCGGATATTCACATCGAGCCAGATTCAAAGATATTGCGTATTCGTCAGCGTGTGGATGGCATTCTTCATGAAACGGTTTTAAACGAAGTGGGTATCGCATCAGCGCTCGTTTCGCGACTAAAGCTAATGGCTAATCTCGATATTTCTGAAAAACGTCTGCCGCAAGATGGCCGATTTAACATCCGAGCTAAAGGACAGTCGGTTGATATTCGTATGTCGACAATGCCTGTGCAATATGGTGAATCGGTTGTAATGCGTTTATTAAACCAGTCCTCTGGTATTCGGGAGCTGGATAAATCAGGTATTCCTGACGAGCTGTTACTGCGCTTCCGACGTCAGCTTAAGCGCCCGCATGGTATGATCCTCGTCACAGGGCCGACAGGTTCGGGTAAAACAACCACTTTGTACGGCGCGCTAAGTGAACTGAATGAAGTGGGCAAAAAAATTATTACGGCAGAAGACCCTGTGGAATACCGACTGCCGCGAGTCAACCAAGTACAGGTGAACTCTCGAATTGGTCTGGATTTCTCGACTTTATTGAGAACCTTCTTACGTCAGGATCCCGATATTATCCTGATCGGTGAGATGCGTGACCAAGAAACCGTGGAGATCGGTTTGAGAGCCGCACTAACTGGTCACTTGGTTTTGAGTACCTTGCACACCAATGATGCTGTGGAAACCGCATTACGTTTAATTGATATGGGGGCTCCTGGCTATTTAGTCGCGAGTGCTGTTCGAGCTGTGATTGCTCAGCGATTGGTACGTAAAGTCTGCCCAGATTGTAAGACGCATGATGAGTTGGATGAAGCTCAGAAGCAGTGGCTTGCGGTTCGTTTTCCTAACCAAGTTAATTCACAATTTGTGCATGGTCGAGGCTGTCAGAACTGTAACCTAACGGGTTATAAAGGTCGTATTGGTGTCTTCGAAATGCTGGAGCTTGAGCACCATATGATGGATGCATTGCGCGCTGATGATTCTATCGGCTTTGCCAAAGCCGCCCGAGCTTCAGAGAACTATAAGCCATTGCTCGCATCAGCGATGGAGCTGGCAGTTAAAGGTATCGTCAGTATTGATGAAGTCATGGCGTTGGGTGAAGGTGAAGCTCACGCAGCCGCTGAGCCTATTTATCTGTAAGGCCAATTATCTGTAAGGAAAGGTATGCCGACTTATCAGTACCAAGGACGCAATTTAGATGGCAGCGTTACGAAAGGCAGCTTAGAAGCCGTTAACGAAGATGTTGCTGCTGAAACATTGATCAATAAAGGGATTATCCCTACTTCTATTAGTGAAGGGGCATCCGGTGTTGGTATGGCCACTATTGATTGGAAAGAGTTGTTTGCTCCAGTTGTCCCACTGGAAGTATTGGTGATTTTTTGTCGCCAGCTGTACAGCTTAACCAAAGCAGGCGTGCCTTTACTGCGTTCAATGAGAGGTCTGGCGCAGAACTGTGAAAACAAGCAGTTAAAAGATGCATTGGAACAGATTTGTAGTGAAGTGACCAATGGTCGCAGTCTTTCCGCTGCGATGCAGATGCATACGAAAGTGTTTAGCTCACTGTTTGTATCTATGGTTCATGTGGGCGAGAACACAGGTCGATTGGATCAAGCTCTGCTGCAATTGGCGAACTACTATGAACAAGAAGTGGAAACCCGTAAGCGAATTAAGACTGCAATGCGTTATCCCACTTTTGTTATTGGCTTTATTGTTATTGCTATGTTCATTTTGAACGTCAAAGTAATACCGCAGTTTGCGACTATGTTTAATCGCTTTGGTGTGGACTTGCCTTTGCCAACCAGAATTTTGATTGGTATGTCGAACTTTTTCGTCAACTATTGGATGTTTATGCTGGTAGCAATGGCGATAGCGTTTTTCGGTTTTCGATCTTGGTTGGGGACATCAAAAGGAAGAGAGCGCTGGGATAAGTTTCGTTTGCGAATGCCGATAGTTGGTGGAATCGTCAATCGAGCACAGTTATCTCGATTCTCACGTACGTTTTCTCTGATGTTGCATTCAGGCGTTCCGTTAAATCAGTCTTTGGCATTGTCAGCTGAGGCTTTGGATAATAAATTCCTCGAAGCTCGCTTAATGGAAATGAAATCTGCAATTGAAGCCGGTAGCAGCGTTTCATCAACGGCCATTAATGCCAATATTTTTACGCCTCTGGTGATTCAAATGATCTCTGTAGGCGAAGAAACGGGACGAATTGATGAGTTGTTGCTGGAAGTCTCGGATTTTTATGACCGAGAAGTGGATTATGACTTAAAAACCTTAACCGCTCGGATTGAGCCGATTTTACTGGTGATTGTTGCTGATATGGTATTGATTCTGGCTTTGGGTATTTTCTTACCTATGTGGAACATGATGGATGCGATGAAAGGATAACTTATTTAATAAAAATCCTTTAAAAACATTGGCTTTAATGTTTTATTGACGTAGCGCATGCGATATTCCGTATGAGGGTAGGTATAATTCCTCTGCTGAAGAGGTATTGGTTCTAAAATGAATAAGAGAGTGCCGGGTTTTTCTTTACTCGAATTAATCATTGTTGTCGTTATTGTCGCCTTATTAGCTGTGACGGCTTTACCTAGGTTATTAGGTACGATTGATGATGCAAGAGAGGCGAGTATTCAAGGTGTTGCCAGTGGTTTTTTATCTGCTGTTATGGCTGCGCGAACTCAATGGGAAGCTCAGGCAAGGCCGTCGGTAATATCTGGTGGTGAAAAATATAACCTCGTCGACTATGACGGTGTGGAGTTTTGGCTCACTCGTTCAAAAACGAGTGCAGGCAGCAGTACGGGATTCAGTGATGGTTATCCGCTAGCTTTAAGACAAAGCGTTTATTCGGAAACGATTACTGATCAAACCTGTGTGGATTTGATGGAGAACTTGCTTCATAGCTCTCCAAAGGTAGGGACAGCCGCTGAAGTAAGTAGTGATGCCTCACTGCAATATTCAGCCATCGCTGATAATGCCAATGCTAGTTGTACCTATATACAACAAGAAAAGAGCAGTGCACATCAGTTTGTTTACAACATAAAAACTGGTCGCGTAGCGGTCACTTTCAATTAATTTTTAGCTTGTTAGAAAGAGAGATAGTTCATGAAAAGACAAGGTGGTTTCACCCTTATCGAATTGGTCGTAGTCATTGTAATTCTGGGTATCCTTGCAGTGACAGCTGCTCCTCGTTTCCTAAACCTACAAGGTGATGCTCGCGTTTCTGCGCTACAGGGGTTAAAAGGCGCAATGGATGGTGCAGCTGGTATTGTTTATGGTAAAGCAGCGATAGCTGGAATAGAGAATCAGGCATCAACAGCGACTACTCCACCTACTGTTGGTGATGAAAATATCACTACTAACTATGGGTATCCTACTGCTGATGAAGATGGAATTGTAGCCGCTGTTAAAGGGTTTGATGACGATTGGGCTTATGCACAGGTGGGTGATCCTGCAACGAGTTTAGTTGCAACATTTTTAACAGATAGCATTACTGATAGCTCAGATTCTGCCGCCATTATAGCGACAAAATGCTATGTTACATACACTGCTGCAACATCTGCTTCTGAAGCCTCAACAGCTGTCACGGACACTGATGGCTGCTAATATTGGTGAGTAAATGCAAAGAGATCAAGAGGGTTTTACATTAGTTGAACTGATAGTCGTGATCCTTTTGGTCTCTTTTCTTTCTATCTACGCTGCCAGCCGTTTTTCCGGTGTTTCCAGTGTTTCTGCGTTTGCCGCACAAGAGCAAATCATCTCTATTATTCGTCAAATTCAAATTGACCGAATGCAATCCAACTTATCTTCCACTTCGGCAAACAGTGATTATGCTTTGCAAATAACCAACCACTGTATCGGCTCAGTACAGGCATGCAGCTCTGCTAATGATGACCGAAGAAGTGACTTGTTGCGGAATGATGAACTCACATTCACCAGCTCGCCTTCTCTTTCCGTTATTGAATTTAGCTTGTTGGGCAATCCTTTAGGTGGTGCGTCTAATGGCGTGACAATCAATATTGCCTCATCTGCAAACTCGACATCACTATGTTTGAACTCGGAAGGCTATGTGGCGAAAGGAAGTTGCTGATGAAACGTAGCAACGGATTTACGCTGGTTGAAAGTATTATGGCTATGGTGATCCTTGGGTTTGCCATGGTGACTCTCGTGAGTTTTCTTTACCCTCAAATTGAGCGTTCTGCGACGCCGCATTATCAAACTCGTGCTGCTAACTTAGGGCAAAGTCTGATGAGTCAAATTCTTGCACGAGGCTTTGATAACAACAGCGATTTTGATGGTGGGCAATATCGCTGTGATGAACCGGATAGGAATGGGGTAGTTAACCCATGTTCTACTACATTGGGACGTGATTCAGGCGAAAGTAACCCCGCTCAGTTCAACGATGTTGACGACTACATCGGTTGCTGGTGGACAGACAGCACGAACGATTGTGGAGGTTCAGGGTACCCTCTTAGCAATATTCTGGGCACTGAGATAGCGAGTAAGTATGCGCATTTCACGGTAACAATCGATGTTAGCTACGACACCGCGACCATGAAGAAAATCCAGATCAAGATTGATACTGGGCGTTACGGTGAGTTCGATTTCACTGGTTTTCGAGGAAACTACTAATGAAAGTTCGTGGTTTCACTCTGGTTGAAATGGTCTTGACCATGGTGGTGGGCGCTATTTTGGTTTTGGGTATTGCGGGGTTTGTGGAACTGGGCAGTAAAGGCTATTCCGATACCGTAGCAAGGCAAAGATTGCAGACTCAAGCCAAATTTGTATTAGAAAAAATGACCCGTGAAATTCGCCACGCAGTACCAAACAGCTTTGCTGTTAGTAGTTCTGCCGGACAGCAATGTTTATCGTTTTATCCTATTGTTTATTCTGGTTTTTATGCTTTGTCCGGCAGTGACAATAAGATTCTGAGTTTTATTGTCGGAAATACACCGGCTCCCTCTAGTTTTGATGGGCTAAGGATGATTATTAATCCGTCGAGACAAACGGATTTTGCTGTGGGGCAAAATACGAACTTCCCATTGAGCGGTAGCAACACCACTTTTACTCTTTCTTCTCCGTTACCGAGTCAGTCGGTTGCCCAAAGGCTGTTCATATACAAAGATTTGGTGAGTTATTGCTTAGACTTTTCTGCACAAAGCGTGACTCGTAATGGTATCCAAGTCGCCGATAGCGTTAATTCGGGAGAGTTCAGTTACGCACAACCCACTCTGCAAAGAGGTGGCGTGGTGTATCTGGCATTAACTTTTGCTCAAAATGGCGAATCCAGCCACTTTGATATTGATGTGCAGGTGCTGAATGTTCCATAGAAAACGTATGTTCCCTAGCGCTAAAAAGCAGGCTGGCAATCTCTATATCGTCGCTATCTTTGTGATTGTGGTGATGGGCTTTCTTGCCAATGCGCTTGCTCGTATGGAATGGTCAAACCGAGATGCATTATCGAAAGATCTTTTGGGAACAAGAGCATGGTTTGTTGCTCACTCAGTTAATGAGTTAGCACTTACTCAGTTGTATCCATTGAACACAGCTAACAGCGTGGTTGCTAATGTGTGTCTTAGCAATTGGGGAAATGTGCAAACTAAGGCAAATAATTTGATGACTCAATTTGCAGGTTGTTCTGTGAATACTCAGTGCTATTCACTAATCCCATTAGATTCAGTGAATTATTACAAAGTTGAGAGCGTCGCTGTTTGTGGCAGCGGGCAATATCAGGTTGAGCGTAAGCAAGAAGTTTGGGTGAAGGAGTGATCAGAGTGAGATTAGGACGAATATTGAACTCTCTACTTGTATTGTTTGCATGTTGGTCTAGTTTTGCGATGGCTTTTGATGCTGCTACGTGTTCAGCTTTAAAGTCGAATAATAATTTCAGTATAAAATATTCTATTTCAGAGGCTAAGCTCCGAGAAGTTATCTATGTGGAGAAAGGTGTGGGGAATGCTAAGGCTTCAGCATCTCCTATTGCATTGTGGACTAATAGCCAGCTAATTTCCTCTCCTGTTATAAAGGATAAAGTCACTGAAAAAGATAAAAGTTATAATATCTGGTTAACTTATGACACCGAAGATACAGCCAATAAACAGGGTATACTTTATTATTATCTTCTTCAGGACGGTAGTTGGCAATTAATTGAGAGTACCCTTGCGGATTTAACGGATTTAGACTCTGTTAATATAGATATTCTTGGGTCTCAAGTATCAAACTTGGAATGTGAATCAGCTTTGACCCTTCCCCCACTACCAGAAGCACCAACTCCTCTCGGAGTATGTGATTTTTTCCCGCAACCAGTTCAAAGTTGGATTACAAAAGATACTAATTATTCTGTGTATGACGATTATCCTTCAAGTGAGCTGAACTTATCGGACGTCACTGCTTCTATTTCCGGATGGTCTGACAATTATTTAGCCGATAGCCAAAATATATATACTCACAGCCAAGACTGGCCTTGGCCAGATGGACTGTCATGGCCTAATTTGAGGGTCGGTTTTGATAAAACCACGGATACTTGGATCTCTTATGTAAATTCTGAAGCTAGTGGTTGTCAGGGGATGGGGTGCTATCCGGGAGATGATGATGGTTATTTATCGCAGCGTAAAGCGGCAACACCTGAACCCTTAAATGTTACTTTTGACGCTTCAACGTCTTTAGAGATGATTAGCCCCGATAACTATCGAAATTTATGTGATGGTGATGTGTGTGATTATGACGATAGTGGTAGTCAAATAGTAATAACGATTAAACGCGATCTAAACAATTTATCGGTTAATGCCCATACCGGAAAGCCGATAGTATTTAAGTTTTATGGCGGCAGAAAAGTCACCAAACTAACTCTAGGCAATAATTCTGGGCTTTATCTTACTGAATCTGCGAATGTTTATTTTGGTCAAATTATTGTCGACGGGGGTGGAGATACGACTCTGTCTTTCGAAAGCGGAGTGCGATTAAATATCGTTGGAGATGGAACTGATGCTGTCAAGGTAGAAGACGCAGATTTTCAAATGGGTAACCCTATAACATTCAGTTATATAGGGGCTGGCAGTGATTATGTTATTCCCACTTTTTATGGTCCTACGGCAAGTATGCACCTTAAATCTAAAGGTGTATTAAAAGCGTTTATCTTAGCGAAACAAGCGTATTTTGACGTTGATGTATCGATCGAAGGCTCGGTCACTGCAAACTACCTCTGGGTGAACAGTGGTATTCGTGTATCCAGAACTACTGTATCGAAGGATTGTTGGCAGTCCGAAGATCCAGAAGATGACTACACTTTGGTTCTTTCTCCAACCTCAGATATTGCCCTTGTATGTAAGGAGCTTTCGCCAACACTCTCAGTCTTGTCTGATGGCGTTGTTGCCACTGATTTTAATGGTACAGCTAAGGTCAATATTGATGGGATTGTAACCAGTGTTTCTTTTATTAATGGTAAAGCAACGATAGACCTATCCAGTGGAGGGGCGAGTAAGACGATCTCCATCAATGCAAGTTTGGATGGTTATTCGGATGTCAATTCTGTATCAGGCAGTTACCAGTTCGTCCCGTTTAAATTTGCAGTTGAAGATCAATTCGTCATTGCCAATAAACAACAACTGGCCACTGTATCCACGTTGGCGTGTAGTAGCGGAGAACAAGTGGATGTTGGTTTTAATGGACAACCTAATGTGAGCTGGCAGTGGGAAGAACCTAGCAACGGCGTAGGTGTTTTAACTTTCTCTCCAGTTCTGGAGGAAGGCATTTCAACTGCATCAAGTAGTGGTTTGATGCTAGAAGATTCAGGCACAGTGACTGTAACTCTTACCGATGATAGTTTTGATTGTGCCGAATTGGATGATTGCCCAATTGACGGAAATGGTACGCTAAAAGGCCAGTTTACGGTTTACTCCCGTCCTTGGACATTCGCAATTTGTTCGCCAAATAATGCGCCCATGAACGGTAATATTAGTAATGCTTCCAGCGCTGGCTTTACCTCAGCGGGTAATGCGTTTGCGCTAAATGTTCGACCACTGCGTTGGGTTTCAACGGGCAATGACAGTGATCCCGTCAGTGGTATCGAAGCCATAGAAACGTCGAGTTACTGTAGTTCTCCCGTTACACAGAATTTTTTCATTGCAGGTAGTGAGCTGAAATCCACTGTTGAACTAACTCATGCTGTTGCCCAACCAAGTGGCGGGGTCGATGGAACATTGTCAGGAAAGCTCGTGCTTAGCAATAGTGAAAGCGTTAGCAATAGTTACTTGCCATTTAGCGGTTTAGCGTGGAGTGAAGTCGGTGTTCTACGTGTAAATGCTGATACTCAGGCAAGCTATTTTGGCATGAATATCAATCAGGGATATCGAGACATTGGCCGTTTCTATCCAGCGTGGTTATCGCTTATCAGCAACAACTGGAACTACTCATCAAACCATGATGAATTTATGTATATGGGACAGCCCATTGCCTATGATTTTGTCGTTGAAGCACAAAATATGCAGGGCGGGGCGACGACCAACTACAGCAGTTTTAGTCCGAGCCTGATTGCGGATGTGAAGCTTCTTTCGGTTAACACTTCTGATGACAACAGTGAATTCGGTTCTCGTGTCGAAGATTATGATCTGCATTTCTGGGATGGCAGCAGTCAATGGTCTGGTGCTCAGTTGCAGGTGAGTGATGCACCATTTCAATTTAATAAGTTACAAACTACCTCTAGTCCTTTAATTACCCGTGCAGACGGCCCGTATGAAGATGGTTTTGGACTTCGTGTGACTGCAAATTCATCAGGTGTGAAAGTCGATGGCGTGGATTTCAAAACATCAGAAGCACCTAATTTAGAGCTCAACAGTTCAGGCGTTACCTTGGACACTGGTAAGCCATTTTCAGCTCAACCCGATATCCGTTACGGTCGCATGGTACTCGATGATGTGGGCGGAACCTCAACCAGTACCATTTATATTCCTCTGCGCACCGAATTCTGGAATGGCTCACGGTTTATCGAAAACGAGCAAGACTCCGGTTCTACGTTTGTCTCTCTGGGCGGGTATGTGTGTCAGCAAACGGTTTGGTCCGGTTCTGGCTCTGCTTCGAGTGCATCACTTCAAGGTGCGGATTCTGCCGTTGCGGTAACAAATGGTGTTAGCAATAAGCTTTCTGCTAAGCCGCATTCTAATGTGGATGCCAGCTCTTTGAGGGAGCAAATCCGTTTTTGGCTCAGAATGTCAGATACTTCACCACAATTATCAGAAATGAATGTAAGCTGTGGTACAAGTTATACAAATCAACCTTGGTTACAATACAACTGGCGCGATCGGGGCGATGAAGATCCGTCCGCCGTTGTAACTTTTGGGGTCTATCGTGGCAATGACCGCATTATTTTCCGAGGTGAAAGTGGGCTAACAGGACAATAGCAAGCAATTTTTCTTAACCTAAGTTAGGAATATGTTAGAAATTGCGTGTTTGAGTCCATGTTTATGCGTCAATGCCTTGCTGTGACGGCAAGGCATTGGTACATTTAGTGCAATTTTTATCTTCAATTCTTGCAGGATGAACGAAGAATATGTTCAAAAAACTTCGTGGCATGTTTTCAAACGACCTATCAATTGACTTAGGTACTGCCAACACTCTTATTTATGTTAAAGGTCAAGGCATTGTCCTTGATGAACCATCTGTAGTTGCTATTCGCCAAGACAAAGGCCGTGGTGGAAAAACTGTAGCGGCTGTCGGTCATGCAGCTAAGCAAATGTTAGGTCGTACGCCGGGTAATATCTCTGCAATTCGTCCAATGAAGGATGGTGTTATTGCTGACTTCTACGTGACTGAAAAAATGCTTCAGCATTTTATCCGTCAAGTGCATGACAACAGTTTCCTAAAACCAAGCCCACGCGTGCTCGTTTGTGTTCCTTGTGGTTCCACTCAAGTTGAGCGCCGTGCGATTCGTGAATCTGCACTAGGTGCAGGCGCACGCGAAGTGCACCTTATTGATGAACCAATGGCAGCAGCAATTGGTGCTGGCCTACGAGTTTCTGAACCAACAGGTTCAATGGTGGTCGATATCGGTGGTGGTACAACTGAAGTTGCAGTTATCTCATTGAACGGTGTTGTTTACTCTTCTTCTGTTCGTATCGGTGGTGACCGTTTTGATGAAGCTATCATCAACTATGTTCGTCGTAACTACGGCAGCTTAATCGGTGAAGCAACCGCTGAGAAAATTAAGCACGAAATCGGTTCGGCTTACCCTGGCGATGAAGTGATGGAAATTGAAGTTCGTGGTCGTAACCTAGCTGAAGGTGTTCCACGTAGCTTTACTCTAAACTCAAACGAAATTCTGGAAGCGCTGCAAGAGCCGCTAACGGGTATCGTTTCTGCTGTGATGGTTGCGCTTGAGCAATGTCCACCAGAACTGGCTTCTGATATCTCTGAAAACGGTATGGTTCTGACTGGTGGTGGTGCACTGCTAAAAGATCTTGATCGTCTATTAACTGAAGAAACCGGCATTCCAGTTGTTATCGCTGAAGAACCCCTAACTTGTGTGGCTCGTGGCGGCGGTAAAGCTTTAGAAATGATCGATATGCATGGCGGTGATCTGTTCAGCGATGAGTAATGGCTTGTCAGGCACCTTGTAATGAGGTGCCCAATAGGATTGTTATAAGATGAAGCCAATATTTGGTCGAGGACCATCTCTCCAACAACGACTGTTCTTCGCAGTCATGTTATCAGCCAGCCTCATGCTGGCTGATAGTCGTTTAGGAGCATTCGCAAATGTACGTTATTTGCTCAATAGCCTAGTAGCGCCTATTCAGTATGCTGCGGATTTGCCGCGTACCATGTTTAACGATTTTTACTCTCTGTTCAGCACTCGTGATCAACTGTTGAGTTCGAATCAAAGTCTGAAACGTGAAGTAATGACGCTTAAAAGCGACTTAATCCTGCTTGATCAATACCGTGAAGAAAACCAGCGTTTACGTAAATTGCTTGGTTCTGAGTTTGTCCGTGATGAGAAGAAAGTTGTTACAGAAGTAATGGCTGTTGATACATCACCATATCGCCATCAGGTGGTGATTGATAAAGGCAGAACGGACGGTGTCTACGAAGGTCAGCCTGTTATCAATGAAAAAGGTATTGTCGGACAGGTGACGTTTGTTGCCGCACACAACAGCCGTGTATTACTGCTTATCGACCCGAACAATGCTATTCCGGTGCAGAATATCCGTAACGATATTCGAGTGATCGCTTCCGGTAACGGACAAAGTGACGAAATCCAGTTAGAGCACATTCCAACCAGTACTGATATCGATGTCGGTGACATGCTGGTAACGTCTGGTCTTGGTGGTGTCTATCCGGAAGGATATCCGGTGGCTTACATTACCGATGTTGATAAAGATACACGTCGCGAATTTGCTTCGATAAAAGCGAAGCCAGTGGTCGATTTTGATCGCTTACGTTACTTGTTATTGATTTGGCCGAATGAAGACCGCCAACAAAAAGTATTACTCGCAAACCCAGAAGATATTGAAGAGGGCGTAACAGATGGGCAGTAGTGATTGGGGAGGCCGATTTGTTATTTGGGGCTCTTTCCTGTGTGCCTTAATTTTCCAAACGATCCCTTGGCCGGGTTCCCTTGATCTGTTGAGGCCATCATGGATCTTGTTGGTGACCTGTTATTGGGTTCTTGCTCTGCCTCACCGTGTCAATGTGGGTTCTGCTCTGGTGCTAGGGCTTCTCTGGGATTTGTTATTAGGCTCGACTCTCGGTATCCGAGGGATGATGATGTCCATCGTGATTTACATTGTCGCCATGAACTTCCTAGTGATGCGAAATATGGCACTTTGGCAGCAAGCTTTTGTGGTTGGTCTGCTTGCTATGGCGCTTGAAGTGTTGATTTTCTTTGGAGAGTATCTCATTCAGGATGTCACATTTAACCCATTATCTCTCTGGAGTGGTTTAATTAGCTGTATACTTTGGCCATGGATGTTTTTATTGCTGCGTCGAGTTCGACGTCATTGGCACATAAAATAGAATGAACAAACAACGATTAATTCTGGCGTCTGGTTCACCTAGACGCCGAGAACTACTCTCTCAATTGGGATATCAGTTTGATGTGTTAGTCCCAAATGTTGAAGAGAAGCGTTTAGACGGTGAATCTCCCGTTCAATATGTAGAACGTTTGTCCCGCGATAAGGCTTTAGCTGGCCTAGAACTGGCTAAGCAAAACGCGGCTAATCTTAATGTGAACGAGCAGGACTATGTGGTTTTAGGCTCGGACACAATAGTGGTTCAAGACAATCGCGTATTAGAAAAGCCACAAAACTTTTCTCACGCCAAAGAGATGCTTGAGTATCTTTCGGGGACTCAGCATCAAGTAATGACGGCCGTGACGGTCGCTGCAAAAGAAAAACATCGTTCTGTGGTCGTGACCACAGATGTATGGTTCAAACCCTTGTCAGAGCAAGAAATAGAACAATATTGGCAAAGTGGTGAGCCTTGCGATAAAGCTGGCAGTTATGGCATTCAAGGATTGGGTGGGCGATTTGTAACTAGGATTGAAGGTAGCTACCACGCAGTGGTGGGATTACCGCTCTATGAAACTGATCAGCTCTTGCACGAATTTATATTTTAGTATTATTAAAAATTGAGGTGCGCTCATGAGTGCAGAGTTGATCTTGAATGTCACACCGAGTGAAACACGGGTGGCAATGATCGAAGGTGGAGTCCTTCAAGAGATCCATATTGAACGTGAAGCAAAAAGAGGCATTGTCGGAAACATCTACAAGGGTAAAGTCAGTCGAGTTCTACCCGGTATGCAAGCGGCTTTTGTGGATATTGGCCTAGACAAAGCAGCTTTTTTACACGCTTCAGATATCGTTCCTCACACAGAATGTGTGGCGGAAAACGAAAAACAACAGTTCCAAGTACGCGATATTTCTGAATTGGTTCGCCAAGGTCAGGATATTGTTGTGCAAGTCGTGAAAGATCCTTTGGGAACCAAAGGTGCCCGTTTAACCACAGATATTACTTTACCATCGCGTTATTTGGTCTATATGCCGGGTTCTGCGCACGTAGGTGTTTCTCAGCGAATTGAAAGTGAAGCTGAACGTAATCGCCTAAAAGCAGTGGTGGCACAGTATTGCGACGAGAATGGTGGATTCATCATTCGTACCGCGGCTGAAGGTGCTGACGAAAAAGAATTGGCGCAAGATGCGGCTTTCCTTAAACGCCTCTGGGTTAAAGTGATGGAGCGTCGTGCGAAATACAAAACTCGTTCAACGCTGTACGGTGAACCAGGGCTGTCTCAACGTATTATTCGTGATTTTGTCGGCACAGAACTGACCAGCATCTTGGTTGATTCACGTCTAGAGTTCGAAAATCTCAAAGAGTTCACGTCTGAATTCGTTCCAGAGCTGACCGACAAACTTGAGCTATACGAAGGTGATAAACCCATTTTCGATATGTACGACACGGAGAACGAAATTCAACGTTCTTTGGAGCGTAAAGTCGAGCTTAAATCTGGCGGCTATCTGATTATCGATCAGACAGAAGCCATGACCACGGTTGATATCAACACCGGCGCTTTTGTCGGCCGCCGTAATCTCGAAGAGACCATCTTCAATACCAATATCGAAGCAACACAAGCGATTGCTCGTCAGCTGCGTCTGCGCAATCTTGGCGGAATTATCATTATCGATTTTATCGATATGGCTTCCGATGATCACCGCAAGCGAGTACTTGCTTCGCTGGAAGCAGCGCTCAGCAAAGACCGAGTCAAAACGAATATCAACGGATTTACGCAGTTGGGATTAGTTGAGATGACTCGTAAACGTACACGAGAAAGTATTGAACATGTTCTGTGTTCTACTTGTCCAACTTGTGAAGGTCGTGGAGCGGTGAAAACCGTTGAAACGGTTTGCTTTGAAATACTGCGTGAAATTACGCGAGTGAACCGAGCCTACGACTCAGACAAGTTTGTTGTGTACGCATCTCCGGCAGTGGCAGAGACTTTGCAAGGAGATGAGTCTCATGCGCTTGCTGAGCTGGAGCTGTTTATTGGTAAAGAAGTTCGTATTCAAGCGGAACCTCTGTATATCCAAGAACAATTTGATGTTGTGATGATGTAAAAGGATATTGAGTGAGCTCAACCTTTACCCGCCTTGGGCGATTTATTTTATGGCTTATTGTTAGCCTATTGGTGTTATTGGCTGTTGTGGTAACTGCTTTGCGGGTACTGCTGCCTGAAATGAATCGCTACCAAAGTGAAATCGAGCGCTGGGCGACTCAGCAAACCAACATACAGTTTAAAGTGACCGATGTGCGTGGTTTTTGGAAAAACACGCACCCTTCACTCGCTCTTAAAGCAGTAAGAGCGGAACTTCCTGTAAGCAGTAAAATCCACATATCTACTCAGCAAATTGATATCGAATTTGACTTATTTCAGTCTCTGCTCAATCGCCAGCCGGTGATAGCGGATATGAACATTCATGGCATGAAGTTGGATATCAGCGCCATTGACTGGAACCGTATTGCTGATTCTGAGCGCGACGATAGTTCTGACGCAAACTCTGAGGCGAGCAATGAAGGACAAGTTGTGCAGCTGTTGGACGACCTGTTCCTACGCCAGCTTGATAATTTTTCGCTTCTTAACTCAACCATTTTGTACCAGACAATGGCCGGCGAAATTCGTCAGCTTGATATCGCTAAGCTGCGTTGGCGAAACAAAGGCTCTCACCATTTTGCCGAAGGTGAAGTGAGCTTGGCGGACGCCAATATCAACTCTCTGTTAGTGAATGCTGACTTTGAAGACCATGGCTCGCTGCTTGATATTTCTGGTGATTTCTACGCCAGTGCCGACAATCTTCGTGTTACCCCTTGGTTAACTCGATATCTGAAGGAAGAAACAGGTATTGAGCGCGGAAGAGTAAGCTTTAACGCGTGGATGACCCTGAACCACAATCAACCTGTTGATGGGTATGTTGAACTGAAACCGTCAGAGCTTATCTGGGGGGAAGAAGGCAGTTCCAACGAACTATTGCTGGAGTCAGGCATAGTTAAGTTAATGCCTGCTGATAAAGGGTGGCAGGTTAATGCCCACTCTTTACAGCTACGTACCAATGATACGGCTTGGCCAGACCTCGATGTTGCTCTTGATTGGCAACCAGAAGGCTGGACGTTAAATCTTTCTCAAATTGATGTAGAAACGCTCTTGCCTCTGGCGGCTTTGATGCCAGATTCTCAGCAATCAACCAAGCTAATTCATGACCTGAAACCGGGCGGACTATTGGAAGATATCCGAGTTTCTATGGGGAAAACCATAGACTCCCTGCGTTATTCAGCGCAGCTGACAGATGGCCGAATCGCACAATGGTACTTACTTCCTGAAGTGCATCAACTTCAGGCAAAGATTAGCGGTTCTGCCGATATTGCAAACATCCATGCTACCTTGATTGATGATACCTTGCCGTATGGTGATGTATTTCAGGCGCCACTGAACATTCGCCATGGTGATGTGAATTTGGTTTGGCAAATGGGCAGTGACGGTTGGTCGCTTTGGGCTGATAAAGTCACTGTTGCGACTCCTGACTTGCAGGCATTAGGCGCATTTCGTCTCGATTTCCCACACGATAAAAGTCCATTCCTGTCATTTTATCTAGAAGCGGATGCTTATAACGCGGGTGAAACTTGGCGTTATTTGCCAACTCTTGCGCTGGGCGATGATTTGACTGACTACTTGTCTACCGCCATTCAAGGTGGGCGAGTCGATACCGCCAAACTGATTTGGTATGGCGATTTAGGCTCATTTCCATATCAGGATAATAATGGTGTATTTCAGGCATGGGTCGGGCTGAAAGAAGGTAAGTTTAGTTTTGACACCGCTTGGCCGACGATCACTAATCTACAATTGGATTTGTTATTCGAAAACGATGCCATGTATTTAGATTCAAATGCGGCAACGTTAATGGATGTGAACGCCAAACGAATCACAGGGCGCATCCCAAGTTTAGCGCCGGATGGTCATATCGAGATTGAAGCCAGTGCTGTGGCGGAGGGGAATGCCGTTCGAGCGTATATGACGGCGACCCCGTTGGTTGATTCTGTGGGTGCGGCGCTTAACGCCGTTCAAGTGAGCGGTGAAGTTACTTCTGAATTTCAGTTAAATATTCCGTTTACCCGAGACAAAGAACCTCGCGCTTGGGGTTGGGCTGAGTTGTCAAAAAATCATGTGGATATTGATGCTCCACCAATGATGTTGGATTCGGTATCCGGTCGCATTAACTTCGACAACGATGTGATTACCGCTGCGGGCTTGTCATCCAAGTTGTTAAAGCAACCGATCTCCTTTGATTTTCAGGGTGAGAGTACGCCTCAAGGTTATGCGGTAAACATTGATGTTATCGGTGACTGGGATGTGAAACCTCTGGTGCCTTATGTTGGAGAACGTTGGCTCAAGCGTCTGAAAGGTCACGCACCGTGGCAAACCAGTGTGGCTTTGCAGTTAAACGATGTTGGCTTTACTTACCAGATAGACAGTACCGCAGACCTGAAAATGGTTGCGAGTGAATACCCGTACCCATTGGCAAAGAAAACGAAAACAGCGGGCAAAGCGCATCTGCAGGCTTCGGGAAATCAGGAGTCGATTACTGCGCGTCTTCAGCTTCCTCAAGCCAAGTATCAGGCTGAGATTGATATCAGACCTAAAACCCCGGTGTTAACAGCGACCAACTTGGTGCTTGGACAAGGTGGTTTTAAAATCAGTCCCGTGGTTGGGCACCATGCTCAGGTTCGCCTTGACCGATTTAATTTAGATGAATGGATCGCTGTGATGAATGATGTGCCTGTTGCTAAAGCAGGCAAGTCAAGTCTAGATAAAATGAACACTCCGGAGATTCCAGTTCCGCAACGTGTCGATCTAAAAACTCAAGAACTGACCCTTGCCGAGATTGAGTGGCACGATGTTGATTTTAATGCTCGCCAGAAAGGCCTGGGCTGGGTTATGAACTTGGAAAGCCAAGAAGCAAAAGGGCAAGCCAATTATATTCAGCCTTATGATCTATCAGTCTCATTTGACCGCCTGCATGTATTCGTTCCATCTTTGGATGAAGAAAAGCCGAAGCCTTTGCTGACATCACACACTAAACAATCTGACCCTCTGATTTCCGAGTTTGATCGCGAGTTTCATCGCCTGATGCCGAATCTAACTCTGGTGATTAACGACTTTTGGCTGCAAGGTTATAAAGTTGGCAAAGTGAATATGGATTTCCAGCGCAGAGGCAACACTCTGGAGTGGAAAAAAGTGGATGTGGTGAGTGGTACCAATACCGTTCATATGAGTGGCGACTGGACACTGACTGACACAACCAGCCACACTAAGCTAAAGTTTGAAGTTCAGGGTGAAAACAACAGCGACCTGATGGAACGATTCGGTATCAGTTCAGGAATTCAAAAAGCCTCGTTCAACATGTGGAGCGATTTGCAATGGGATGGCGCTCCTTGGTCGATGAAGGTTAACACCGTTCAAGGCAGTGTAAAAACAGAGCTGGGTAAAGGGGTGATATCCGATGTCAGCGGCGCTGCGAAGCTCTTGGGTCTGTTCAGCTTAGACTCTATCATTCGTAAAATGCAGCTCGACTTCAGTGATGTATTCGATAAAGGTATGGCCTTTGATTCGATCACTGGCAGCGGTGAAGTTGATAAAGGTATTTTTGTTACTAATGATATAAAGATGGATGCCATTGCTGGTGACATGACCATTAAAGGATTAGCGGATCTCAACACTCGTACCGTAGATGCAGAAGTTAACTTTGTACCGGACATTACTTCTGGTATTCCGGTACTGACCGCATTTGCGGTAACGCCGCAGACGGCGTTATATGTGTTGGCGATTACCACTGTGATAGCACCTGTGGTCGAAGTTTTCACCGAAGTAAATTATGAGGTGAAAGGTCCGATGGATTCACCGACAGTAAAAGAACTCTCTCGTAGTCGCGGTGAATTTAAGCTGCCGAAAAAACTTAGAGATCTCGCAAAATAAGTCAGACAAAAGTAGGTTGGGCTATTTACATGGAACGTATTGGTTTAATTCAAATGACATCCAGCTCGGATGTGAATGAGAATCTCACTTATATTGAACAGCAAACCACGCTACTGGCAAAGCAAGGCGCTAAATGGGTGGTTACCCCAGAAAATGCGGTAGTGTTTGGTAACAAAGAGAATTACCACAACAGTGCTGAAGAACTGGGTGATGGGCCTGTTCAGGAAAGAATTTCGCGCTTAGCTACAGAGCAGCAGGTTTGGATTCTTATCGGTAGTATGCCGATTCGCCGAACTTCAGCGGAGAATCAAGGTGTGACTACCACATCTGTTCTGTTTAATCCGCAAGGTCAAATTGTGGCTCACTATGATAAGCTGCACATGTTTGATGTTGATGTTGCTGATGGCCACAAGCGTTATCGTGAATCAGAAACGTTTACGCCGGGTAACGATATCGTTGTGGCAGAAACGCCCTTTGCTAAGCTGGGATTGTCCATCTGTTACGATGTTCGATTCCCTAATCTGTATGCAGAATTACGTCGATTAGGAGCTCAGATATTGTTGGTACCTGCGGCGTTTACAGCCGTAACCGGTAAGGCGCATTGGGAAGTGCTTCTAAGAGCTCGTGCGATAGAAAGCCAGT
The DNA here is from genome assembly GCF_013041605.1 of Vibrio plantisponsor. Taxonomy (GTDB): domain Bacteria; phylum Pseudomonadota; class Gammaproteobacteria; order Enterobacterales; family Vibrionaceae; genus Vibrio; species Vibrio plantisponsor. The sequence continues at coordinate 44,271 of NZ_JABEQC010000002.1, forward strand.
GTTGGGTTATCGCAGTTGGTCAAGGTGGCCATCATGCTTGCGGACGAGAAACGTGGGGGCACTCAATGGTGATCAGCCCTTGGGGTGAGATCATTGCTTCATTAGATCAGGATGCCGCAAGTCTGGTTGTTGATATCGAGTTAGAACAAATAGAGAGTGTGCGTGCTGCTATGCCTATTAGTGCTCACACACGCTTTCGCAATCAATTTATTCTTTCATAAGCAATTTATAGAGAAAAAGAGCTAAACATGAGTATAACCCGCATTGAAGAAGCATTATTAAAACCGGCAGGGCTTACTGAGCAAGACATTGCCGATACTCTGTCGAGCATCGCAACCCGCCAGATTGATTATGCAGATATTTATTTCCAGTCTAGCTGGCATGAGTCTTTGGTTTTGGAAGACAGCATTATTAAAGATGGTTCATTCAACATCGACTGTGGTGTGGGGGTGCGAGCTGTCACTGGCGAGAAAACAGGTTTCGCCTATTCCGATCAAATCCAGTTAGAAGGTTTGCAGCAAAGCGCGATTGCTGCGCGCGGTATTGCGCAACAAGGGCAGAATGCATCGGTACAAGCCTTTAAACGCAATAGTAACCAAACCTATTATGCGGCTGTTAACCCATTAGAAAGCTGGGAAAAACAGAAGAAAACAGAATTACTACAGCAGATAGATGCTTACATCCGCACCAAAGAACCACTCGTTCAAGAAGTCTCTGTAAGCCTGAGTGGCGTGCATGAACAAGTATTAGTTGCGGCGACAGACGGTACTTATGCTGGCGATATTCGTCCATTAGTTCGTTTATCTATCAGCGTATTAGCGCAACGTGGCGATCGCCGAGAACGTGGCAGTGCTGGTGGCGGTGGCCGTTTTACCTACGACTATTTCTTAAATGAAGAGAACGGACAGAAGATCGTTTTTGCTTATGCAGATGAAGCGATCCGTCAGGCGTTGGTTAACTTAGAAGCCGATGCAGCACCTGCGGGTACTATGCCAGTGGTATTAGGCTCTGGTTGGCCGGGTGTTCTACTGCATGAAGCGGTAGGCCATGGTCTAGAAGGCGACTTCAACCGTAAAGAGTCATCAGTATTCTCTGGCAAAATCGGACAGAAAGTGACCTCCGATCTTTGTACTATTGTTGATGATGGCACTTTGAAAGATCTTCGCGGTTCCCTGAACGTGGACGATGAAGGTGTGAATGGTCAATACAATGTTCTTATCGAGAACGGCGTTCTTAAAGGCTATATGCAAGATAAACTCAACGCGCGTTTAATGGGTGTTGCACCTACGGGTAACGGCCGCCGTGAGTCTTACGCGCATCTGCCAATGCCTCGTATGACCAACACTTACATGCTGCCGGGTCAACATACGCCTGAAGAGATCATCTCTACGGTGAAGAAAGGGGTCTATGCGCCTAACTTTGGTGGTGGTCAGGTTGATATCACTTCCGGTAAGTTCGTGTTTTCAGCATCAGAAGCTTACTTAATTGAAAACGGTAAAGTTACTCGCCCAATTAAAGGTGCAACCTTAATTGGCTCTGGTATTGAAGCGATGCAGCAAGTTTCAATGGTAGGTAATGACCTGAGCATTGACCGTGGTGTTGGTGTGTGCGGCAAGGCTGGACAAAGTGTGCCAGTAGGTGTTGGTCAGCCAACACTGAAATTGGATGCGTTGACCGTAGGTGGCACGGAATAACCGTGTCTCCCAACTAGAAGCATTACAGCAAAGCTTATGGATGCTGTAGGCTTTGTTGCTGGTTAGCATAGAATGACTTGTTAGCAGTACAGTGGTTATTACCAGAAAGATCGTTTTAAGATCGTCATGCAGGTGGTAATTCACAACGATCCGTGCGATATTGCGCGCAATTAAATTGATACCCTTTTTGTACACTTTGGAGCACATTTTTATGCCTCAACAAGATGATTATCTATCAGTGGAAGACTTCCTAGAAATTCAAAAGGAAGATACTCGCGAAATCATTCAAGCACTGCTGGAAGATGGCAGTGATCCTGAAGCGCTGTATGAGATTGAACACCACTTTTTCGCTGAAGATTTCGATAAGCTAGAAAAAGCTGCTGTTGAAGCTTTTAAAATGGGCTTTGAAGTTCTTGAAGCTGAAGAAGCTGAAGATGAAGACGGCAGCAAGCTACTGTGCTTTGACGCAACAATGCAGTCTGCTCTTGATCCAGTAGCGATCGATGCTCAAGTTGAAAAACTGGTTAATCTGGCTGAAAAATACGACATCATCTATGACGGGTGGGGTACTTACTACGAGGGCGAAGATGCCTTGTACCCTGACGAAGATGAAGACGATGATGAAGAGTAAGTCTTAATATAGATACCAGCCTAGGCTGGTATTTTTTATTGTCACTATGTTTAAATAGTCACAACTCTTCTAAAAGAAAATCATTCAATAAGAATATTATGCAGCTTTCTCTCGCCGGTTTATGGCAACTTTCACCGCTCACCGATTTATCTATACCTCAGGACGATATCACGTTTCCGTCACCACTCAGTGCAGTGTTACCGCAAACTTTGTCTGAAGACGAGATTGCACATCAGGAATGGCACCTCATGCACGATGTTGAAGTCGATGAAAGCATGTTGAACTTCGGAGCCGTCGACCTTGTTCTGGAAGGTATCGATTACCATGCGGAAGTTCGTTTGAACGGTGTCGCTCTGTTTGACTGTGACGGCTCTCAGAAGGTCTATAGAAAAGATATTCTTCCGCAACTGACACTGGGAAGAAACCGTTTTGAGATCCTCTTTCTGGAACAAGATGAAGATTGGCTGTTGGATGAAGAAGACGTTGAAGTCTGTTTATTGAGTGAAGAAGTGAAAAAGTACGATGACAGAATTGGCATATGGCGTGAGCCTTATTTGCAGTTCATCCGCCACGTACGTTTAGGTGCTGTTACTACAGAACAAATCTGGCACTACGGTGGTGGTTGTGAGTTGCTGGTGAATTTGCACTTCACTCCGTTCTCTCCGGGCCTAGTTTCAGCAGCGGTTAAGTTTGATGGCATGACGTATCAGTTGCCAATTGATATCCGTAGTGACCATGTCAGTGCACTGTTTCAGGTCGATGCCCCGAAGTATTACGATAAAGCTAATCCAAATCCGAAAGATCTTTATGAGTTAAGCATCCAGTTAGATGGGCAGAGAAAAGTGTGTCAACTCGGTCTATCTAGAGAGTTCTGCGTGACTCACTTCGTATAGAGTAGAAACCAAAAGCCCCAGCTCTCAGAGTTGGGGCTTTTTCTTAGTGAGCACATTGCCAATGATTATGATGGGCTTTGTTCTGCCAGAATTTTTCATGGAAGTAGTAAGCACAAGTATTAAAACTTGGTTCAATCAGTGCCATCACTCCACCAATTAACCAGCTGCCTGTTAGCATGTATGCCACATTAAATGCGACTGTGTAGTGAATAACAGCAAAACTCATGGTTTTGATTCTTGGGTTATGAGCATAGCGCTGTAGCGGAGCGTATCTGTCCCAAACTTTCTCGTGGAAGTAGAATGCTACAGTGTTCACCATTGGCTCAAGCATTGCGATCAGGCTGCCTAGAATGATGTCGCCTGTCAGTACGTATGCAACGGTAAAAGCAATGCTGAAGTGTAATGCTGCAAAACTGATAGTCTTTTTCATAATGTGCCCAACCTTGTTTCTCTTTGTTGGGGTTATTATTGATAACTATTCGCATTATCGCTAGTGGTATTTTTGAATTATTGTGATAGGTAAAAACTAACAAAAAAGGCACATTAAGCGCCTTTATCAATTTTAAGCTTTTATCAACCTGCTGGTTTTATAACCAGAACATTGACTGGTGAGTTCTCAACAACTTTGCTTGCAACAGAGCCTAGTACCACTTTATCGATTCGAGAGCGTTTGTGACTTGGCATGATAATCAAATCTGCGTGAACCTTTTTAGCGTAATCAAGAATGGTGCTGTAAGGTTTACCTTCCGCAACATACACTTCAAATTCAACGCCGTCAGTGCTGAACTGTTGTGCAAATTTTTTCAGTTGCTGTTTCACATCTTCTTTCATTTGCTTTGCTGCTTCTTTAGGGAAGTAGGTAGCAACCATCGACATGTGGATGCCAGGCAGAACATTAAGCAGATGAACTTTAGCGTTGTTCTGTTTTGCATGCCAAACCGCATGTTCAACAGCCTTGTCACAGAAACCGTGTTCATTTAAATCAACAGGAACAAGAATGTGTTTATACATAATGTTATTTCTCTGAGTGATAATGTCTGGCTATTCCCTTATTGGACTAGCCAGACGAAGGGTTAGGCTATAACTTGCTCTTTTTTCGCTCTTCTTCGTTGATTCCAGCCAAGTAGCACTGTCAGTAGTAGAGCAGGAAGGAATACCCATTCTTTCATTGGTCGTTCACTATCAATAATGATCGATTCAATTTCCCATCCAAAATCGATACCCGCTGATTCTGCTGGGCTGCCGAACTCCACCATATCAACGATCATTTTCTCACCATCATTGTTGAGCATTAGACCCATAGAAGAAATGCGTTCTTCTGGAGTCGCTGCTCTGTCATCAAATGGCAGTAGCACCGTCTTAGATACGAAGTCACCGTCAATGGTCTCACCGGCAACCAGCAGCTGTACAGGTTCACCAATAGGCGTTTGTTCTACGATTTGAGCAAGCTCAACACCCGGATGCACTTCTTGTGCAGGGTAAACCATATCCCACCAGAAACCAGGGCGGAAGAAAGTAAATGTTAAAGCTAGCAGAGCAACAACTTCCCACCATTTTGTCTTGGTAAACCACCAACCTTGTGTCGCGGCTGAGAACAGCAACATAGCAATAATGGATGAGATGATGGTTAACCCTAGATGCCACCAAGTATCAATCCCCATTAGCAGTAGCTGGGTGTTGAACACAAACATAAACGGCAAAATGGCGGTTCGTATGTCGTAGGTAAAACCTTGAATACCGGTACGAATTGGATCGGATTTCGCAATCGCAGCGGCGGCAAACGCTGCCAGACCTACAGGCGGTGTATCATCAGCCAAAATACCGAAATAGAACACAAATAAGTGAACGGCGATAAGTGGGATGATTAATCCGTGCTGAGCACCAAGGGTGACGATAACCGGAGCCATCAGCGTTGAAACCACAATGTAGTTTGCCGTTGTTGGTAAGCCCATACCTAAAATCAGGCTGATCACAGCAGTAAACAGTAGCATCATAATCACGCTACCGCCTGAGATGAACTCAACGAAGTCTGTCATCACAAGGCCAATACCTGTCAGCGTTACCACACCAACAACCGTGCCGGCAGCTGCTGTTGCAACCCCGATACCAATCATGTTTCGAGCACCAGAAACTAAGCTTTCAAGTAAATCGACAACACCTACTTTTGCTTGTTCAGCCGCATCATTTGATTGGTTAAATACAGCCATCAATGGGCGCTGTGTCAGCAGAATGAACATCATAAAGACGGTTGCCCAAAATGCCGATAAGCCCGGAGAAAAACGTTCAACGGTTAAACACCAAACTAAAACAACAATCGGCAATAGAAAGTGCAGGCCAGATTTTACTGTTGGGCCCACATCAGGGATCTCCTGAATATCTTCATCAAGATCAAACCCGCCTTCTTTGGCATGCTTTGCCGATACCTTAACCAGTGCAACATAGGAAGCAAGTAAGGCGATGCCCACTAGCACTGTCGCTGCTGAGCCGAAAACATCTTTTGTCCAACCAATTCCGTAATAAACCACCGCACTAATGACGCAGATAGCCAGAATAGTTCCGGTGAAAGAGAGCATGCTTTGTAAGAATGTCGAAGTGTGTCGTCTTGGCAGACCTTGCATGCCTGCTTTACACGCTTCTAAGTGAACAATGTAGATCAAAGCGATATAAGAGATTAGTGCAGGTAAAAGTGCAGCTTTGATAACTTCTACATAAGAAATGCCGACGTATTCCACCATTAAGAATGCAGCCGCACCCATGATTGGCGGCGTGAGCTGACCATTAGTTGAGGCCGCAACTTCTACAGCACCAGCTTTTGACGCCGGGAAGCCGACTTTCTTCATTAGAGGAATAGTAAACGTACCCGTTGTCACAACGTTGGCAATCGACGAACCAGAAACCAATCCAGATAAACCTGATGCAACAACCGCCGCTTTCGCAGGACCGCCACGCATGTGTCCTAATAAAGAAAAGGCAACTTTAATGAAGTATGCACCGGCACCTGCTCTTTCCAGCATTGCACCAAACAATACAAATAAGAATACGAATGACGTTGAAACGCCTAAAGCAACACCAAATACACCTTCGGTGGTTAACCACAGGTGTGACATCGCTTTATTTAAACTCGCGCCTTTGTGAGCGATAACCTCTGGCATATATGGGCCAGCAAAGGTGTAGAGCAAGAATACTGCAGCCACGGCCATTAAAGGTGGACCAAGCGCTCGTCGAGTGGCTTCCAAAAGCAATAGCATACCGGCAGTTGCGGTAACTACATCAAGCGTTGTTGGTGCACCAGAGCGGCCAGCTAACTGTGCGTAAAACAAATAGATGTATGCAGCACAAAAGCTACCTAAAAGAGCGAATACCCAGTCAATAAGTGGGATTCGATCTCGAGAGGAGTTCTTTAAAGCCGGGTAGGCGGTAAAGGCAAGAAAGACAGCAAACGATAAATGAATCGCTCTTGCTTGAGTATCGTTAAGTACGCCGAAATTAAAAACGAACGGTAACGGAGATGCGTACCAAAGTTGGAACAATGACCAACATAGTGGCACAAACCACAAAATGCGACCCGGAATACCACTTGGGTTTCTGGCGCCTGTATCCGCTTGTGCGACCATCTCTTGCACATCTTGAGACGGAGAATTTGTCTGCGTCATGTACATTATCCTTTTAATGATGGTAAAGAGTTACAACGAAGAGAGGTTTTCTAAATTTGAGTGAAAACCCAAAATATTGAACGTAAATAGTGATTAACAATAAGGAGGCACTAAGCCTCCCTATTGTCGGAGTTGCCAGTAATTATTTTAGCAGACCGATTTCTTTGTAGTACTTCGCAGCACCTGGGTGAAGAGGGATAGAAAGACCCGCTTTAACCATGTCTTCTTTCTTCAAGTTTGCAAATGCAGGGTGCAAACGAGTGAAAGTTTCGAAGTTTTCGAATACTGCTTTTGCAACGTTGTAAGCGACTTCGTCTGAAACATCAGAGGTTGTTACTAGAGTCGCTGCTACACCGAAGCTCTTCACATCTTGCTCTGTACCACGGTACATACCAGCTGGAACTGTGCTGTAAGCGTAGTATGGGTTGCCCGCAACGATCTTGTCGATCTGTTCGCCAGTTGCTGGAACTAGCTTAGCGTCACATGATGTTGTTGCTTCTTTGATTGAGCCATTTGGGTGACCAACCATGTAGATGAATGCGTCTATTTTGTTATCGCACAATGCTTGAGAACGCTCAGAGCCTTTTAGCTCAGAAGCCAATGTGAAGCTATCGTTCGTCCAGCCAAATGCATCCATAACCACTTGCATAGTCGCACGGTCACCAGAACCTGGGTTACCAATGTTTACACGTTTACCAGCAAGATCGGCTACACCATTAATGCCAGAATCAGTGCGAGCGATGATGTTAAAAGGTTCTGTGTGAAGAGAGAACATCGCGCGTAATTTTTTGAATGGGCCTTGTTCTGCAAATTCACTTGTTCCGTTGTAGCCGTGATATTGCCAGTCAGACTGTACGATACCGAAATCAAGCTCGCCTGAGCGAATTGTATTTACGTTGTAAATAGAACCGCCGGTAGATTCTACAGAGCAGCGAATGTTGTGTTCTTTACGGTCTTTGTTAACAAGCTTACAGATTGCTCCACCAGTTGGGTAATAAACACCAGTGACAGAACCAGTACCTATTGTGATGAACTCTTGCGCGTTAACAGCGCCTGCACCAAGGATTGTTGCAGCAATAGCGCCGACCTTTATAATTTTATTCAATGCCATGAATTTCCCTTCCTTCATTCATAATTACCCAAAACAAGTGTAGCTGCTTTGGTCGTTTCTTCATGAGAAACAGTAGCTTTTTCAATCCTTATGTTGAAAAAGTGTCAGGATAATAGCAAAAAAACATCACATAATAATAGTGATGTTTAAAAATGTAGTCATAAAAGCTAAGTATTACCACTAACTTAGAATGAATTGTTTCATCATGTTTCAATTTTGTAATTCACGGGTTGCATTAGTTTTGAGTGAGCAAACAATTGTTGATTTTGAGGATTACAGATAGAAAAAAGTCACGTACTGATCCCAGTACGTGACTTCTAGAAAAGTAATAATGTATAGCGATTAATGAGTTACACTCAGATAGCTATTTAACCAGCGTACTCAAACAGTTCACAAACAGAGGTAAATAGCTGCTTAGTTGTAATGTTTAGTGTAGGGGTAATGAAGATAGTATCGTCACCAGCGACAACGCCAAGGATACCTTCAGATTTACCTAGAGAATCAAGTAAACGAGCGATAAGTTGAGCAGCGCCTGGGCCTGTATGGATAACCACGAGCGCATTGTTGTAGTCAACATCCAGTACGAGTTCTCTCAGAGAGCTTGATACAGTTGGGACGCCTAATTCAGCAGGTAAGCAATAGACCATCTCCATTTTTGCGTTACGTGTGCGCACAGCACCGAACTTGGTAAGCATACGGGAGACTTTAGATTGGTTAATATTGTCAAAGCCTTCATTTTTAAGAGCGTCAACGATATCGCCTTGAGAGCCAAATCGTTCTTCTTTTAATAAAGCTTTAAAAGCGCGGACTAGGTTGTCTTGTTTATCTGCACTACGCATATTTTTTGTTACCACTAATTCAATAATGGTGCATATTCTCGCATAGATATTCACTTGCAGGCAAATTAAGGTTTAAAACTGTCTAAAAGGTCACTTTAAATAAATACAATTTGGGCTCAGGGACAGAGAAAAAGGAAGATTTAAGGGCGCAAGGGATATGCCATTACTCAGATAACGATTTGCGAATTGGCTAGGAAGTGTTCGAGGTCGCAAAGCTAGCGTTAACTGTTTGTAATCAACTTGTGATTACTATAATTTTTTGGTCAGATATTACACTACCCTACAAAACATAAATAAGACAAAAACTCACAAGGAGAACGATAATGAAAGTCTCTGTAATTGGCGCCGCTGGCGGCATTGGTCAAGCCCTCGCTTTATTGCTTAAAAACCGTTTACCGGCAGGATCAGATCTTGCCCTGTATGATATTGCTCCGGTAACACCTGGTGTTGCTGCGGACTTAAGTCATATACCAACCCCTGTATCTATCAAAGGCTATTGTGGTGAGGATCCAACTCCTGCCCTTGAAGGCTCTGATGTTGTTTTAATTTCCGCTGGTGTTGCTCGTAAACCGGGTATGGATCGTGCGGATCTATTTAATGTGAATGCTGGCATCGTAAGATCTCTGGCTGAACGCATTGCAGTAGTTTGTCCAAATGCGTGTGTGGGTATTATTACCAACCCAGTGAATACTACTGTTCCTATCGCTGCTGAAGTTTTGAAAAAAGCAGGTGTCTACGACAAGCGTAAACTGTTTGGTGTTACTACTCTGGACGTTATTCGTGCTGAGACTTTCGTTGCTGAACTGAAACAGAAAGATCCAGGTGATGTTCGAGTTCCTGTGATCGGCGGCCACTCTGGTGTGACGATTCTTCCTCTTCTTTCTCAAGTAGAAGGCGTTGAATTCACAGATGCAGAAGTGGAAGCATTGACTAAGCGCATTCAAAACGCGGGTACAGAAGTTGTAGAAGCAAAAGCGGGTGGCGGTAGTGCAACGCTATCTATGGGACAAGCGGCTTGCCGATTTGGTTTGTCTCTAGTGAAAGCTCTACAAGGTGAAGATGTTATTGAATACGCGTACGTTGAAGGTAACGGCGAACATGCACCTTTCTTTGCTCAACCAGTTAAGTTGGGTAAAAACGGAATAGAAGAAGTCTTGAGCTACGGTCCGCTTAGCCAGTTTGAAAAAGCTGCGTTGGATGGCATGTTAGAAACACTTAACGGCGATATTCAAACTGGTGTTGAGTTCGTTAAGTAGTTCTGTGTTTAAACTATTTTCTAGCCGCTCCTAGATGGAGCGGCTTTTTTATGGCTACTTATTTATGATTATTTACTGCGATTTACTGCCATATGGGCAAGAGTAACTAATGCTTGCTTATATTCGCTCTCTGGTAGAACTTCTAATTGTGCAATCGCTTTATCCGCTTCTTCCAATGCTTTGTTCACTGTATAAGTGAGAGAGCCTGCTTCTTCCATTGCAGCGAGAATGTCATTCAGACGTTCCATACCGTTTGCATGCTCAATTGCGTCGCGAATCATTTCAGCTTGCTCAGCAGTACCATTGCGCATTGCATGTAGTAGTGGAAGGGTAGGTTTGCCTTCTGCTAGATCGTCACCAACATTCTTACCCATTTCTTCGCCGTCAGAGGTGTAATCCATGACGTCATCAATAAGCTGGAATGCGGTACCTAAATATTTACCGTAGTTCTGTAAAGCTGTTTCTACTTCTTCAGGTGCATCAACTAAAATCGCGCCGATTTGAGTTGCCGCTTCGAACAGACGGGCAGTTTTAGAATAGATGACCTGCATATACAGTTCTTCAGTGGTATTAGGATCGTTACAGTTCATTAGTTGTTGAACTTCACCTTCCGCAATCACGTTTACTGCATCGCTCATAAGCTTAAGGATCTTCATTGATCCTAGCTCTGTCATCATCTGAAATGAACGAGTGTAGATAAAATCGCCCACTAACACGCTAGCTGCGTTTCCAAATGCCGCATTAGCGGTTTCTTTACCGCGGCGCATGTCCGATTCATCGACGACATCGTCGTGCAACAGGGTCGCTGTATGGATAAATTCAATAAACGCTGCTGCAGTTGTGTGAGCAGTCCCTTCATAGCCAAGAGCTTTTGCTGATAACACAGCTAGCAAAGGTCTTAGACGCTTGCCACCACTACCGACAATGTAGAAGCCGAGTTGATTGATCAAAGAGACATCAGAGTTGAGTTGAGCTTGAATTGTTTCATTCACTTTTGCCATGTCATCGGCAGTAAGCGCTTGGATAGCTTTAAAATCCATTGTACATCCGGCTGAAGTTAGAGCTTGTAAGGCATTTTGTCTTCTAGAATTGTTGAATAATACACTAAAAAGCATTGATTAATACACGCCATAAAGGCATGATTGCGGCACTTTTGTTTGGCGATTAGCTTTTCGCCAATTTTTTTAAAATATGGCTTGTCATAGGACCATCATTCACGTAGAATCTGCGCCCTATTGATGATTAGTTTAGCGCACACCCTCATTGCTCACATATGGCATAGGCTGTGCGGAAAGAGCGGAGTAAAATATGTACGCTGTTTTCCAATCTGGTGGTAAACAACACCGTGTAAGCGAAGGTCAAACTCTTCGTTTAGAGAAATTAGACGTTGAAACTGGTGCAACTGTTGAATTTGATAAAGTTCTTCTAGTTGCTAACGGTGAAGAAATCACTGTTGGTGCACCTCTTGTTGAAGGCGGTAAAATTACTGCTGAAGTAGTACAACACGGCCGTGGCGATAAAGTTAAAATCGTTAAGTTCCGTCGTCGTAAGCACTCTCGTAAACAACAAGGCCACCGTCAGTGGTTCACTGAAGTGAAAATTACTGGCATCAACGCTTAAGTAACTTAGGAGAGTTTAACAATGGCACACAAAAAAGCTGGCGGTTCTACTCGTAACGGCCGTGATTCAGAAAGTAAACGTCTTGGTGTTAAGCGTTTCGGTGGTGAATCTGTATTAGCAGGTAACATCATCGTTCGTCAACGTGGTACTAAGTTCCACGCTGGCACTAACGTTGGTATCGGTAAAGACCACACTCTTTTCGCTCTTACTGAAGGTAAAGTGAAATTTGAAGTTAAAGGTCCTAAAAACCGTAAATTTGTTAGCATCGAAGCTGAATAAATTTAATACCTAACTGAATTCAAAAGCCCTACCGTTACGGTGGGGTTTTTTATTTATGCAGAACAAAAAAGAAGGGGTTCTTCAGTCGAAGAATTAGAGTCTCTCCTTATCTGTTCCAATATGTAGGTTTAGATCTCTCGTCAACGCGATGAATCTGGATCTGCTAAAATTTATATCACTGGTAATAAGTGATATTGCAACGCAAGTAATGCGGAGTAAGTAATGAAATTCGTTGATGAAGCGGTAATTAAAGTCGAAGCGGGCGATGGCGGTAACGGCGTTGTTAGCTTTTGGCGTGAAAAATTCGTAACGAAAGGTGGCCCTGACGGCGGCGACGGCGGCGATGGTGGCGATGTCTACATCGAAGCTGATGAGAACTTGAATACACTGGTTGACTATCGTTTCCAGCGTTTTTACGCAGCTGAACGTGGCCAAAATGGTGGTGGCGGTAACTGTACTGGTAAACGTGGTAAAGATATTACTCTGAAAGTACCTGTAGGTACTCGCGCAGTGGATATTCACACTAACGAAATCGTTGGTGAAGTAGCTGAACACGGCAAGAAAGTGATGGTCGCTAAAGGTGGTTGGCACGGCCTTGGTAACACTCGTTTTAAATCATCTGTAAACCGTGCTCCACGTCAAAAGACCATGGGTACGAAAGGTGAGGTTCGTGAACTTCGTCTTGAGCTATTGCTGCTTGCTGATGTAGGTATGCTAGGTTTACCAAACGCAGGTAAATCGACCTTTATTCGCTCTGTATCAGCTGCGAAACCGAAGGTAGCGGATTATCCGTTTACGACATTGATCCCAAGCTTGGGTGTAGTGAGTGTTGTACCTGAGAAGAGCTTTGTTGTTGCTGATATCCCAGGACTTATCGAAGGTGCAGCAGAAGGTGCTGGTCTAGGTATTCGTTTCTTGAAACACCTAGAGCGTTGTCGCGTACTGCTTCACATGATCGACATTTTACCTATTGATGGAAGTGAGCCTGCGCAAAATGCTCTGACCATTATGGATGAGCTTGAGCAATACAGCGAAAAACTAGCGAAGAAGCCAGTTTGGTTAGTGTTTAACAAAGCGGATCTGATGCTTGAAGAAGAAGCGGATGAAAAGATCCAAGAGATCTTGGAAGCGCTAGCTTGGGAAGGTCCATACTTCAAGATTTCAGCAGTAAACAAACAGGGCACTGCTGAGCTTTGTCGCGAACTTGCTGACTTTATGGAAACTCTACCTCGTGCAGAAGAAGAGTTAAGCGAAGAGCAAAAAGTTGAGTTTATGTGGGATGATTACCACAAAGACGCAATGGCAGGTCGCAATGTTATCACTGAAGATGATGATGACGATTGGGATGACTGGGACGACGAAGAAGATGACGGCCACGTTATCTACGTACGTGAATAGTTCTGCTTACTGACATTAGCCGCAATGATTTATTGCGGCTTTTTTGTGTCTAAATCATATTTCACGATATGATTTTCATGCACACTAGTGCTTCACAGTTTTTACCCTTAGGACGTTAGGAAAGGAATCATGGCATCCAGACAGAGAGCCGTATCGAGGTTAATCGCACAAGCAGGTCAAATGTTACTGGCTCACGGCGCTGAAAGCGCCTTAGTGGTTGGGATCATGGAAAGGATGGGGCGTGCCTGTGGCATGACAGAGGTGGAAGTTTCACTCTCAGCGGGATCTTTGGTTGTCACGACACTGGAAAGTGATCACTGTATTACGACCACCAGACGCTGCGCTGATCGCGGTATCAACATGCGCGCTGTAACTCAGATTCAACGTATTTGCATCATGATGGAAAAAGGTCTTCTGGATCACTCCTTAGCGCAGAAGAAACTTAACCAGATTAGCCCTGAACGCTACAACCGTTGGTTAGTGGTGTTGATGATTGGCCTGTCCTGTTCCTCTTTTTCCCGCCTCGCCGGCGGTGACTGGACGGTATTTGCTATTACCTTTGTTGCTTCCGCTGTCGGTATGTTCGTTCGTCAGGAAATCGGGCATCGTCATTTCAACCCGCTGTTGAACTTTGCGGCGACCGCTTTTGTCACGTCAGTCATTTCCGCTCAAGCAGTGATCTATCAACTCGGTAATAAGCCAACCATCGTTATGGCATCTTCGGTGTTGATGCTGGTACCCGGCTTCCCGTTAATAAACTCAGTTGCTGATATGCTCAAAGGCTATGTAAACGTCGGTATTGCCCGTTTTGTTATGGCAAGCTTGCTGACGTTAGCAACTTGTCTGGGAATCATTGCTGCCATGAGTATTACTGGCGTGTGGGGGTGGTAGAGATGTTAAGTTGGCAATTACTGTTTGGTCTTATTAACGACATGTTCTTTGCTGCCATTCCGGCGGTTGGTTTTGCTCTGGTTTTTAACGTCCCTGTTCCGGCACTGAAATATTGTGCACTGGGTGGCGCTATAGGCCATGGCTCTCGCTATTTAATGATGCAGTTTGGCATTCCTATTGAGTGGGCAACCTTCTTTGCTGCCACAATTGTCGGCATGATAGGTGTTCACTGGTCGCATAAGTTTCTGGCGCATCCTAAAGTGTTTACTGTCGCCGCACTTATCCCAATGGTGCCCGGTGTTTTCACTTATAAAGCGATGATCGCTATGGTGGAAATCAACCATTTAGGTTTTCGACCAGAACTGTTAGAGACTTTATTTGAGAACTTTCTCAAGGCGATGTTCATTATCGCCGGCCTAGCGGTTGGTCTTGCGGTGCCGGGGCTGTTATTCTATCGCCGAAAACCCGTGGTTTAACAAACGGACAGTTTGAAGAAGTAATCGTCTAATAGGGAAGAATAATGATCATCAGTATGATTGCCGCGATGGCAAATGATCGAATTATTGGCAAAGATAACCAAATGCCTTGGCACTTACCTGCTGATTTCGCTTGGTTTAAGCGTTGTACTTTAGGTAAGCCCGTTATCATGGGGCGTAAAACTTACGAATCGATTGGACGCCCTCTACCGGGACGGCAGAATATTGTGATCAGTCGTGATCCTAGCCTGAACATTGAAGGTGTAAAGGTGACTACTTCAATTGAAGAAGCGATTAAGCTAGCTGGTGACGTTGAAGAGGTGATGATCATCGGTGGTGGCAGTGTGTATGCGACTTGTCTGCCTAAGGCTGACCGTCTGTATGTTACCTATATTGATGCTGATATCGAAGGGGATACGCAGTTCCCAGATTGGGGAGATGGTTGGCTGGAAAGCCATAGCGAAACCTATTCGGCTGATGAAAAGAATGCCTACAATATGAAGTTTGTGATTCTAGAACGTCACTAAATCATTGGATAAAAAACAAAGCCCAGCATTATCGCTGGGCTTTGTTTATTTGAATTCTATTCAACGGCGGCGCTGAGTGCATCCTGAGTGAAGAATTTCTTTTCTTCCCAGTGCAGCAGGGTCAAATGTCCACCCCACACACATCCTGTATCAAGTCCAATCACATCTTTGCCGTGATAGCCTTCCAATGCCGCCCAGTGCCCAAACAGAACGGTCTTTTCAATTGGTACTCTGTTTTTGAGGTCGAACCAAGGTTGTAGCAGATTACCGCTGACTTCCGACGGAGGAAGTTTACACTTCATATCCAGTCTTCCATCGATAAAACAGAATCTCATGCGAGTATAAGCGTTAATGATATAGCGATAGCGATCCAGATCTTTAAGATCAGATCGCCATTGATCTGGTTGGTTGGAATACATGTTTTCAATCAGCCACATCCAACGATCACTTTGCAGTATGGATTCGATCTCTTTTGCACATTCACGCGCAGTGTCTAAATCCCACTTAGGTGAGATACCCGCATGACAAACAACAAACTCATCGTGCTCTAAAAGCAGTGGCTGTTCACGTAACCAGTGCAGGAGTTCATCTCTGTCTTCTGCTTCTAATATTGGTCGTGTTTTATCTTTGCTTTTAATTGGATGAATGCCACAGGCGACAGCCAGGAGATGCAAATCGTGATTGCCTAAAACGACTTTTGCTGCATCACCCAACGAGCGAATGAAGCGCAACGTTTCTAAAGACTTAGGACCACGAGCAACGAGATCACCCGCTACCCACAAGATATCTTCTTGCGGATCGAAATTAACTTGTTCAAGCAGTAACTGAAGTTCGTCAAAACAGCCTTGGATATCACCAACAATATAATTCGCCACTGTTACTCCGGTTAGTTTAAAACGTTAGGGACGGCCAAACGGAAAGGCTCGATATTGGCGATGAACTCTTTACCCTCATGATCTTGCATGATGTAGTGCCCTTGCATTACGCCAACAGGTGTTTCAATTGCCGTTCCACTGGTATAGGTGTACTCATCGTTGGCATCAATAAAAGGTTGTTCGCCGACCACGCCATCACCTTCTATAACCAGTTGCTTGCCATTGGCATCGGTGATTAACCAACGACGGCTGATGAGTTGTACAGTTTCAGGGCTCAGGTTTTTAATGGTAATCAGGTACGCGAATACGTAGCGCATCTGCTCAGGAGTCGATTGTTCAGGGATATATTTGGTATGAACTTGAATCTTAATACAAGGCGCAGAGACATCATCCATGTGAACTCCTTATCAAGATAGGAAAAACAACAGGACGAGCTATGTCGTCCTGTTTTTAGTTTACTACTCGTCGCTCTTATTGCTATCAGAAGCATTTGCGTCTAGCCAGTTTGCCATCGCAACAAACTGAGGCAGAGTCAGGTTTTCTGGACGCATGGAAGCGTTCACTCCGAGCTCTTCTAATACTTCAAGCGGCATTAGTGCTTTGTAGCAGTTACGTACAGTCTTACGACGCTGGTTGAAACCTTCACGAACTACGCGGTCTAGCCATTTCAGGCTCGTCGCTGGGTGAGGCAATTCTTCATAAGGAACCAAGCGTACAACTGCTGAATCTACTTTTGGTGGCGGAACAAATGCTGTTGGTGGCACTTCAAGTACTGGCACAACTTTGCAGTAGTACTGAGCCATAACTGTTAAGCGGCCATACGCTTTGCTACCTGGGCCTGCTGCAAGACGGTTCACCACTTCTTTTTGTAGCATAAAGTGCATATCTTGAATGTCTTTATGATATTCAAACAAGTGGAACATCAGTGGGGTAGAAATATTGTATGGCAGGTTACCAAAAATACGCAGTTTGTTGTTTGGCTTTACTAACTGAGTAAAGTCAAAACGCATGGCATCACCTTCATGAATGGTCAGTTTATCTGCCAATTCAGGATGGTTACGCAGACGTTCGGCCAAGTCACGGTCTAGCTCGATTACTGTGAACTTATCTACTTCACGACCAACGGGCTCTGTGATAGCGCCAAGACCCGGACCGATTTCAACCAAGTTTTGACCCGGACGTGGATTTATTGCTGAAACGATACCGTCGATAATATAAGGATCGTTTAGAAAGTTTTGACCAAAACGTTTACGCGCTTTGTGTCCTAAGTGGACATCATTTCTCATAGTGTTCTCGAAGTTAATTCGTTTTCTTATCAACTAATTCAATAGCTTGAGCGAGTGCTGTTCTGAAACTACCAATATCGGCTGTACCTGTAGCAGCAAGGTCTAATGCTGTGCCATGGTCGACAGACGTTCGGATAAAAGGCAGACCTAATGTGATATTCACCGAGCGACCAAAGCCTTTGTATTTCAATACAGGGAGAACTTGATCATGGTACATACCTAAAACGGCATCCGCTTTTTGCAAGTATTTGTCGTTGAAGATGGTGTCTGCTGGCAGTGGACCAATCAGATTTATGCCATCTTGCTGACGTAATTTTTCCAATGTTGGAGTAATGGTATCGATTTCTTC
This sequence comes from Vibrio plantisponsor, assembly GCF_013041605.1. Classification (GTDB taxonomy): domain Bacteria; phylum Pseudomonadota; class Gammaproteobacteria; order Enterobacterales; family Vibrionaceae; genus Vibrio; species Vibrio plantisponsor. The sequence goes on from NZ_JABEQC010000002.1 coordinate 62,049, forward strand.
TCGACCCAACACGCCATCTTCACCTGCATGAGGATTAAGGCCGCATACATATATAGTAGGCTGCTCAATCGCAAATTTCTCAACGAGATCCTTGTGGAGAATATGAATGATCTTTTCTAGACGCTCACTGGTTACCGCTTTAGAAACGTAAGCCAATGGTATATGCGTGGTTACAAGTGCAACTCGTAATCCTTCCGTTGCCAGCATCATCACCACCAGTGGTGTATTAGATTGCTCGGCAAAAAACTCAGTGTGGCCACTAAAGGCAACACCGGCTCGGTTGATCACCCCTTTGTGTACAGGGCCGGTGACAATAGCATCAAATTCATTATTCATACAGCCCAAAGCGGCTCTTTCTAATGTTTTTAATACGTAATGTCCGTTTTGTTCATCGAGCTGACCTGCAACAACAGGCGCTGTGGTCGCGATGTGGTCAACAACCAGTGTGCCTGCTTTTTGCGGTTGTGGCGTTAGTTCAGCATTGTAATCAAGCAGTTCAACATTGATGCCGAGCGCTGTCGCTCTTTCCGCCAACATGTTTTTATCCGCACAGACAACGATTTGATGTGTCCAGTCTTCTTTGGATAGCGCTAAAACAAGATCGGGGCCAATACCCGCAGGCTCACCAGCGGTAACCACGATGCGTTTAATTTTCATCCTGATCACCTTTTAACTCTTCAACAAATGCACTTGCTCGCAGTTCTTGTATCCAAGCACCGGCTTCTTCGTTGAATTTACGGTTGAACAGAATACCGTAGGCTTTGTTCTTCAACGCAGAGTCTGTTCGGTCTACTTCGCGTCTATCAAGGACTTCTACTATGTGCCAGCCGTGTACAGTTTTAAACGGTTCACTGATTTGTCCGACTGGTAGTGTTTCAACCTGATGTTTAAATTCTGGAACGTACAGATCTGGCGTTTGGTAACCTAGCTCACCGTGTTGTGCGGCAGAGCCTGGGTCTTGGCTGTATTGCTGTGCTAGGTCGCCGAAGTTGGCTTTACCCGCTTTAATCTGCTCGATAAAGCCTTCAAGTTGCTTCTTCGCGCCTTCATCACTCAGAATAATGGTTGGCTTGATCAAAATATGGCGAGTATTTACTTCAGTTACCGCAACGGTTTCTAAGCCTTTTACATCATCGATTTTTAAGATATGAAAACCAACACCGCTGCGGAATGGTCCGATAATGCTACCTTTGTTTTGCATCTTGATTTGGTCGGCAAAAATGGTTGGCATCTCTTCTTTACGCATCCAACCCCAGTTACCGCCTTCCAGTGCTTTTGGCCCTTTGGAGTAGCTGTACGCCATTTTACTAAAGTCAGCACCGGAATTGAGTTGTTCAACCAGTTCATTAGCTTGCTTTTCTAACTGAGTTTTATCTTGGTTATCATTGAAGCGCAGTTGAATATGGCTGATTTTATATTGAACGGTTGCGTTGGTTTCTTGAGCAAGGAGCTCAGCTAATGTATCGACTTCTGCTGGCAAAATATTGATACGACGGCGAACCATGGCATTTCGGGCTTCACTGACCGACATCTCTTTTCGCACTTGTTCGCGAAATTCAGCATAGGTGAGGCCTTGTGCGCTTACTGAAGCTTGCAGCTGTTCTAATGTTTGATTGTTTTGTTTGGCAATATTACCAATAGCATCGTTTAGTCGAGCATCGTCAATACGCACGCCAATGCGCTCAGCTTCTTGTTGTTGTAGCGTATCAATGATGAGTTTTTCTCTTACCTGATCACGCAGAACCGATTCTTCTGGCAAAGATTGATCATTACTACTGGCATTTACTTTGACCGTTTTTAATGCACTGTCGATGTCACTTTGTAAGATAACACCACCGTTTACAATGATGGCAACGCGGTCGAGTTCTACTGGTGCAGCATTAACATTGCTCATGCTTAGAGCTGCGACTAAACCTAAGAGGGTGTGTTTCCACAAGTTCATTTAAATTCCTATTATCTTAATAACTTATCGTTATCTAAGTCGTAAATTAGTTATTCAAGAAGAATGGACGACCATAGCTTAGAGAACTACTCGCACCAGAGAGACCTGTTGAATCTGACCCTGCACCAGTTTTGGTTCCAAATCCTATGATTCCGAAATTAAAAGTGAAGTTATTCTCATAAAATGGGTCGCTATAGTATCTGGTTTTCCCTTCAGTGGTTATGGTATCCCAATATTTGAGTTGTTTACTGTAAGTGAATCCCATATACCAGCAGTCTGAGGTGTATGTGAGGCTAGCTAGCCATTCGAGTGCTTCGTTAGTTGTTAAGTCGTGAAAATACTGCGCTTTAGTTGACCATTTGGGGGAAAGTTTATACGCGCCTAATATGCCTGCTTGTGATATTCCATCCTGAGTTAAGTTGGAAACATTTAAGCTTTCACCTACAGTATCTTCAATATAATCTTTTGTTACATAACGATAGTTAGTTTGAATGTAACCACCGGTGAACTGATATTCCAACGTACTATTAGCTAATTGTAATGCACTACTATCAATATCATACTGAACCCCACCGTGATAAAAGAGGAAATCATCATAGTTGAAATCCATTTCAACAGCCCAAGCCGAGTAATTAGTTTGTTCATCATTATCTGTTGAGTTATCAGGATCTTTTAAACTTTTGTCTAGATAGAATATTTGACCGAAAGAGATGTTTAGGCGTTCTTTATAAGCTTCATCAAAGAAGCGACTAGAAGCACCGTAACTAAATTGGTTTGCTGACACGATCCTATCAACGCCACTATATTTGCGACTCCGAAATAAGCCATAATAATCTGTTTGCAATAGGGTTGTATCATAGCTAGCTATATTATTCTGATTTTTATCTGGAACGTATAAGTACTGCACTTGTGGTTCAAGCGTCTGAGTATAGTCATCAAACAAGACTGTATCTCGTTCTAAAACGATGCCGGCGTTTGATCTAAATTCAGGAATGACACGAGTAACAGATTCGTCATAATCTGTTGAAGTTACACCATCAAGATCTTGTTGATAATATGTGCCTAATAAGCGAGCTTCCGTAGTCCAGCTGCCCCAAGTATTAGCCAGTGGGATCTTGAATCCTGGCTCAATGTGTAAGCGAGTGGCCGATGGTTTTCCTTCACCGTCGGTCTCGAAACGCGAGATATGGCTTTTCAGATCAAAGTCCAAATAGCGCATTAGTTCAGGAGCATAGTAGTTAAATGCTATCTGAGGCATTAAACGATAAGGCTGGTTAGCGCTGGTTTGGTCTGCCAGTAACAATTGGAATTGCCTCACCAGAATGGACGTATCCCAGTTTTGACTGCGATAAGTTACTTGGCCTTCTTGAATAAGCTGACCATCCTCACGGTTACCAATGCTGGAATCCAAATCTGAGAAGTAATCTGTATCACTGACTTTTGAATAATCAACCTCAAATTTCCAAGCTTGTTGGAAAATACCACTGTGTTGATACTGGTAACCCCAGCGAGCCCCTTGTTCTAAGTACAACTTATCTCGGTTCATATATTCAGATTTTATCGAGCCCACGCCCAAGTCTGTCAGGTAACGGAGCTCGCTGTTGAGTTGATGCCCTCGATTTTCCATAAAGTGGTAGGTTGTTCTTAAGTCGTAATTAGGAGCTAGGTTCCAATAAACAGGTACCTCATACTCTAAACCGTCACGTGTACCAAAAGAGACTGTTGGATACAAGAAACCTGTTTTACGCGTATCACCAATTGGAACGGTTAAGAACGGCAAATAAAAAACGGGAACGCGTTGAATTTCTAAACGAGGGTTATAGAAGGTTGCTTGTTCTTCGTTTTGGTCGATATCAATACTGGATGCGCGTAAACGCCAAGAGTTATCATCTTCAGGACAAGAGGTGATAGAACCGTCTTCGATTTCATAAACCGCTTTACCTGTTTTGGCTACATATTTAGCATCACCACGGCCTGGCTCACACAGGAACTTATATCGAGTGTTTTCTAGCGTCATCTCATCATTGTTGAGATTATTGACCGCCTTATCCGCTACGGCTTTAACTTCACCATCACTGAAATTCACGTTTCCTTCAGCAACCGCGATGTTGTCTTTTTGGTGCAGAGTGACGTTATCCGCTTCTATGCGCTTCTTACCTTGCACAACCACGACGTTACCAGAATAAGTCGCTTTATCGCCATTAATTGCTTCTAGATTATCCGCTTCGACATTGATAGGCTGTTCGTTCGGATTAACCGGTTCAGGTTCATTGATAAGACACTGATCGATAGCAGGCAACTTTTGCGCACTGTCATCTAGCGTATCTTCTGCATGGATTTGTGGTGCAAACAGTGCAGCGCTAATGGAAACAGCTAAAAATGAGCGGGAAAAAAGTGACATTGAATTGTACTATCCTGTTGAACTTGTGTAATTCCAATATTGGGAGCAAATGCTAAATGATAACGTTCGATATCATAAAGGAAATTCACTCTCCCGGCACTATCAGACCGCTTTACTCCTAAAAAATTCATAGATTGAGAGCACATAATGCATATTTTTGGCAAAATTCTTGGCGCTTTCTTCGGCTTTCTGTTCGGAGGACCCGTTGGCGCCATTTTTGGTCTATTTCTTGGACATCAATTTGATAAAGCTAGACGTTTAAATCAAGCGGGTTTTCATACAGGATCGTTTGGTTCTGGTCCAAGCCAAGCAGAAAGACAAGAAGAGTTCTTTAAAGCGGCATTTTCCGTGATGGGACATGTTGCGAAAGCAAAAGGCAAAGTCACAAAAGAAGAGATCCAGCTCGCGAGCATCATGATGGATCGCATGAGTCTGCATGGTGAACAAAGGTTGGCGGCACAGAATGCTTTCCGTGAGGGGAAGGACGCAAATTTTCCTTTGGAAAATGTTCTCGAGAAAGTGCGTATCTCCACTGGTGGCCGATTTGATTTAATGCAGTTCTTCTTGGAACTACAAATATCAGCTGCTTTTGCTGATGGAGATATTCATCCAAGCGAACGAAATGTACTGCATAAGATTGCGCGAGGCTTAGGGTTTTCTTCCGAGCAACTAGAAAGTCGCTTACGTATGCAAGAAGCGTCTTTCCGTTTCCAGCATGGTGGTGGATTTGGCGGGCATCAACATCAGCAACATTCTTCTGGGGGAGGGCAGTGGCAACAAGCGTCAACTAAAGATAGATTGGCGGATGCCTATTCTGTGCTTGGTGTGAGTGAAAGTGCCGATGATAAAGAGATTAAGCGCGCTTATCGTAAGTTGATGAATGAACACCACCCAGACAAATTGATGGCTAAAGGCTTGCCACCAGAGATGATGAATGTTGCCAAAGAAAAGTCTCAGGAAATTCAACAGGCTTACGATTTAATCAAAAAAGAAAAAGGCTTTAAGTAAATTGAATCGAAATCAAAAGGGTAAGCAGAGCTTGCCCTTTTTTTACCGCTATTGGAAGCTGTCGCTATCTTAAATGACAGACAGACAAACAAATTGCAGATAGAAAAAAGCCAAGTCTTTCGACTTGGCTTCAAAAGTGGCTCCCCCTGCAAGACTTGAACTTGCGACATACGGATTAACAGTCCGCCGTTCTACCGACTGAACTAAGGGGGAATTGCTTTTACATATCTTAGATATGTTTTTAATAATGGTGCCGACTACCGGAATCGAACTGGTGACCTACTGATTACAAGTCAGTTGCTCTACCTACTGAGCTAAGTCGGCTTTATCAACAAGTATAAATATACTCATCAATGAAAGTGGCTCCCCCTGCAAGACTTGAACTTGCGACATACGGATTAACAGTCCGCCGTTCTACCGACTGAACTAAGGGGGAATTGTTTTTTTTTACTTATCGAGGTGACAAGTTTGAAAGAATGGTGCCGACTACCGGAATCGAACTGGTGACCTACTGATTACAAGTCAGTTGCTCTACCTACTGAGCTAAGTCGGCCCAAATTTTCTTTCTGTTGCTCGTTCTAAACACCAACAACTTAAATATGGTGCCTCGAGGCGGAATCGAACCACCGACACGAGGATTTTCAATCCTCTGCTCTACCGACTGAGCTATCGAGGCAACGGGGTGTATTAAAAGGTTTTTCGCATTTAACGTCAACACTAAATTGCAAAAAAAATATCGTTTGTTGCTTTTCTATACTTAGTGGCTTGTTTTTGCCCATTTTCGTTAATAAATAGCGGGGATATCTGTTAATAAAGCCTTATTAGTGAAGGGATGATGTGGTGGGTATTTGCGGCTTAGAATAGGTAGAAGCTTTGAAGAGTAAAAGCTTCTACCGTGACTATTTAGATATTGCTAAGTAAGACGGATCAATGCTTAACAGTGAATTTGTTCACCCACTGTTCAAGTTCGTTTGAGAGTGTGTCCAAAGTTTGGGTACTGCTGTTACTTTCGTTTACTACTCGACTTAGTTGTACCGAGCTTTCTTCTATCATATTAATTCGTTTAGCGATGTCATCACCGACTTGTGTCTGCTCTGCCGCTGCCGTTGCAATCTGGTGAGTCATTTGCGAAATTGATTCCAGAGCAATGACGATCTGTTGTAGCGCATCTGAGGCATGTTCTGATTCTACAACGGTGTTTTGGCTTGTTTCAGCACAGATTTGCATTGCTTTAATGGCATTCTGGGAACCTGATTGTAAATTGCTGATCATTTTTTGAATTTCTTTCGTGCTTTCTTGCGTTCTTCCTGCAAGGTTGCGAACTTCGTCAGCAACTACAGCAAATCCTCGTCCTTGTTCGCCAGCCCTAGCTGCTTCAATAGCAGCGTTTAATGCTAGAAGGTTGGTTTGCTCAGCTATATCACCTATAACATCCAGCACTTTAGCAATGTTATTTACATCATGGTCTAGTTCTGAAACGGCATTACTTGCACTTTCAAGCTGTTTTGCCAGCCCTTGAATATTATTTACAGTGTGATGGATTAGTTCTTGGGTGTGCTGGCTCTGCTGATCGGCTTGATCTGTGTTTACTGCTGTATCTTTTGATGATTCTGCCACGTGATTTGCCGATGAAGCCATTTCAGTCATTGCAGTTGCAATCATCGCTGTAGATTGGTTTTGTGTGTCAGTTAGCTGTGTAATGGATACAGAGCGTTGTTCTAGATTAGTGAGCTCATTGCGTAATGCATTCATTGATGTTTCTAAGTTATTGACGAGAAGAGCAAGAGACTGGCTCATTTGTTGAACGGCTTGATAGATGCTTCCTGCTGGGGCATCTTTTTCGAAACTGGTTTGAATACTGCCTTTAGCAACGTCTTGAACAGCATTGAGTACATCTTTTGGTTCTCCGCCAAGAAGTAGCAGCATTTTTCGAATTGCGTAGATAAGCAGTGAAAGAATGAAGGCTGCAATAACAACACAAAGCGTCAGCTGCCATTGGGCCGTTGACCAAAAACGAGCATTTGCTTCATTAAAGCCGATACCTGTCCCAACAACCCAACCCCAGTGCGGTGTTTTTTGGGCAATAGAGAGTTTTTCTTCGATGGAGCCGTCTGCTTGCTTTTGAGTCCACGTGTATTCGACTATGCTTTTCGTTTGATTACCCAAGACTTTTTGAATCAAAGCGCCAACACTCTTTCCATCCCCATCTTTAAAGTCGTTGAAACTTGTTCCATGCAGCTGTGGGTCAAGTGGTGTCGCCACAAAATTCATTTTTTCATCAGCAACATAAACGTACTCATTGTCTTTATAGATATTGTTACGAAGAAGACGTGTAGCGAGTTGTTTGGCTTCTGTTTCTGGCATTAAGCCTTCTTCTGCCATCTTTTCTACTTCACGCAAAATGCTGTAGGCACTTTTAAACAATTCAGTTACGCGAGCTTTGTTGTCTAAGTTACTCGCTACTTTCAACGTCCATAAGCCTGAAATTGTTAGAGCTAAAAGCGCGGCGAGGATAATTCCAGACAAAAAGTAAGCTTGTGTTTTTAATTTCATGAATAGATTCTCATCCAGTTGAGTAGCAAGATAACTGACATAAAAGTTGATTATTGGTATTCGTGAATCATAGACGGTTAACATCTATGTGGGTAAGCCCAAATGCTCAAACTATGAGATTGATTAAATTTTCGGCGCAAAATAAGTTATGAACGAATGGACGAATAGTATTGGTTAAGCAGATCACAGAAAAACCTATAGTGCTGTCGTGAAAGGAATGGAAGGGGAGATTAGGGGGAATCGATTTATAAATGACAAAAATGAAAAAAGCCAAGTCTTTCGACTTGGCTTTAAAAGTGGCTCCCCCTGCAAGACTTGAACTTGCGACATACGGATTAACAGTCCGCCGTTCTACCGACTGAACTAAGGGGGAATTATTTGTGTGTATTCCTAACTAAAGGAATAATCGCACCAAATAATGGTGCCTCGAGGCGGAATCGAACCACCGACACGAGGATTTTCAATCCTCTGCTCTACCGACTGAGCTATCGAGGCAAAAGAATGGTGCCGACTACCGGAATCGAACTGGTGACCTACTGATTACAAGTCAGTTGCTCTACCTACTGAGCTAAGTCGGCACACTAATATTCTTTGCTAACGTATTGATGTCTTAAGACACCAACAATCAAATTGTGGTGCCCGGAGGCGGAATCGAACCACCGACACGAGGATTTTCAATCCTCTGCTCTACCGACTGAGCTATCCGGGCAACGGAGCGCTATTAAACGGATTTTCCCTCTCTGCGTCAACCTGTTTTTTATAAAAAAACTAAAAATCGTGTTGATCGCTGTTGTTTTGAGCTAATTGACCGTTTTTTATCACTGTGCGTTGAATTCTTTCTTATATTTCGTCACTTTTTCCAGATAACGGCGCGATTCAGAATTAGGATGTTTTTTTGTCAGCGCCCAATAAACTTGATTTGGTTGCAGTGAATTCAGATCAGACATCGCTCTTTTTCTGTCTCTGCTAAAGGTGTTAAGCACACCACCAGTGCCACCGTTGTAGGCAGAAATCATGCTGTATTCAAGAGACGTAGGGTTGCGAACATCTTTTAAATAACGATTTTTTAGGATGTAGAAATACGCAGTACCCGTATCAATGTTGTTTTCCGGATTAAACAAATACTCTGGCGATGGCTGACCAGACTTGTTTTTCACCAGTTTATACACGTCTCGCCCAGCCGTTTTGGGTACCACCTGCATCAAGCCATACGCATTGGCCCAGCTGACTGCGTAAGGGTTAAAACTGCTTTCTGTTTTGATGATGGCGTAAATGAGATCCTCTGGAATGTCATATTTGCGCGACGCCTTTTGTACTATGTTGGCGTATTGATAACTTCGGATCTGAATCTGATCCTCCACCATAGGAATCTCAACGTAGTAGGCTTTTTTGAAATCTACTTGCTTCACTTTGATCTTGTTCGCAATCAGATAATCGGCAAAACGGTTCGCCCGCCAGCCCCATTGGATAGGCTGTTTGTCTTGATCTAATACTTGATTGTATAGAAATGGTTGTCCTTTTAATTCAATCTCTTGCGAAGAAAAAAGGTCAACGTTCATTGGATCATCTGGGGTGAGTAAGGTCGTAACAATCGCTCGTTTTAAGTGCCCTTCAGGATCTGTCGGGGAGACAGTCTCAACAATAATTTTGCCTTGTTGGAAGTTTACTTCGGCTCGGCTGAGATAATTATCTATATATTTTACGTAGTTACTTTTACCGGCAACTTTAATTTCTCGGCTACCCCAACGCTTTTCAATGTTGCCAGAAAAGCTACTGATGAGCGCATCAAGTGCTGCTGTATCTTTTTCAAACTGCCCCGGAAGCTGGGCTAAATTTTTTGCGAAACGGTTAGTTGGTTCATAGTTCACATCGTAAATACTTTCGACGAATTCGCGACTACATCCAACCAGCATTAGGGCAATAACACAGTAAGCAAGCTTTCTCATGCGCTCCTCATAGCAGCCTCAAACTGATTTCTATTCCGTTTGATGGGCTTAAATAAAAATGACATCTCAACCTAGAATCGACAGACTCCGAGCTAATGATGTCATTTATTTTCCTTCGATAAAATAGGGTTTTTCTTTATCTACTGTTGGCCAATCGGTTATTTGCTTGGCGGAGTATAGCCTTCGATATGGACATCTTTGCCTTCGAACAAGAAGTTCACCATCTCTTGTTCAAGTAATTTACGATGCTCAGGATCCATCATGTTGAGCTTTTTCTCGTTGATCAACATGGTTTGTTTTGCTTGCCATTGACCCCAAGCTTCTTTGGAAATGTTGTCGAAAATACGTTTACCGAGTTCACCTGGGTAAAGCTGAAAATCCAAACCATCAGCTTCTTTTTCTAGTCGAGCACAAAATACCGTGCGGCTCATAAGGATTTCCTCTTAGTTAAATCTCATACAGAAGGCTTTGTAATAACTGTTTTACTGGTGCAGCTAAGCCAACTTGTTCAGGTTTGTTTAAGTTATACCAAAGACCTTTGCCAGCTTCCATTATCATCTCCGGTTTGGAGGATAACTCTAGCAAAACAGGGGTGATATCGAGGTGATAGTGACTAAAAGTGTGGCGAAAAGCGATAAGTTGCTTCTTAGATAGAACTTGCTTGTCGTGAATAGCTCTTTTATCCAAAGCGTTTTCAATCTTTGAATCACTGTTTTCTGGAAAGCAAAAGAGTCCACCCCAGATACCGCTTTGAGGACGTTGTTCAAGCCACACTTCGTTGCCATGACGTAGAATCACAAACCAAGTCTCTTTTTCAGGTTTGGTTGTTTTGGGTTTTTTACCCGGATAATCCAAAGGATTACCTTGTTGTTTTGCCTGACAAAACTCTTCAACTGGGCACAAGCTGCATTTCGGCTTTGAGCGAGTGCAGATCATCGCCCCCATATCCATCATGGCTTGATTGTATTTGTCGACATCTTGCTTTGGCGTATGCATTTCAGCGTATTGCCAAAGTTGATTTTCGACGTTTTTCTTTCCAGGCCAACCTTCAACAGCGAAGCTGCGGGCCAAAGTACGCTTCACGTTTCCGTCTAGAATAGCGTGTGGCTGTTTGTGAACTGACGATAGAACAGCGGCAGCGGTAGAGCGACCAACACCGGGCAGAGCATTCATTGCTTCAATATCCGTTGGAAATTCACCGTTGTATTGCTCAGCCACCGTTTTGGCTGCTTTATGAAGATTACGAGCTCGCGCGTAGTAACCAAGCCCTGTCCAGTAATGGAGAACTTCATCTTGTTCTGCATTCGCCAGATCTGTCACCGTAGGAAAGCGCTGCATAAATCGCTCGTAGTAAGGGATCACGGTAGCAACTTGCGTCTGCTGGAGCATAATTTCCGACAGCCAGACGCTGTATGCGGTTTTATTTTGCTGCCATGGCAGATTTTTACGACCGTAGCTGTCATACCAAGTGAGAATTGCCTTAGCGAAAGGGGTCACGACTTTACTCATCTATATTTATTAAAATAATGGGGCAAAATTGCACCACATAATGCTCAGGATGTAAAACAGACAAAAACTACGGGTATTTGTGTTGATTTGAGCAACAATAATGCTTGCACCTAAAGTAATTCTTTGGATAATCACAGCCCTCAAACTCAAGACTAAATTTTATACAGGCAATATCAATGAGTGAAGTAACCACTAACGAGTTCACAGAAGATGGCAAAATCGTTCGTCGAATTCGCAGTTTTGTTCGTCGCGAAGGTCGTCTGACTAAAGGCCAAGAAGCAGCGATGAAAGAATGCTGGCCAACTATGGGTATCGAATATCAAACGAGCCTGCTCGATTGGAATCAAGTATTTGGCAATAACAACCCAGTGGTTTTAGAGATCGGTTTTGGCATGGGCGCATCTTTGGTTGAGATGGCAAAGAATGCTCCAGAGAAAAACTTTATTGGTATTGAAGTTCATAGCCCAGGTGTTGGTGCATGTTTGTCTGCTGCTCGTGAAGCGGGTGTAACTAACCTGCGTGTTATGTGTCACGACGCAGTAGAAGTGTTCGCGCATATGATTCCTGACGACAGCCTGCATACATTACAGCTGTTTTTCCCAGATCCTTGGCACAAGAAACGTCACCACAAACGCCGTATTGTTCAGCTGGAGTTTGCTGAAATGGTTCGTCAAAAGCTGATTGTGGATGAAGGTATCTTCCATATGGCAACTGACTGGGAAAATTACGCAGAACACATGATTGAAATCATGAATCAAGCACCTGGTTTTGCAAATATCGCCCAAGAAGGTGATTATATTCCTCGTCCAGATGAGCGCCCACTGACAAAATTCGAACAACGTGGACACCGTCTTGGTCACGGAGTTTGGGATATTAAATACAAGCGTGTGAGCTAGTTTTTTATATCCATTCAATGAATCTTGAAAATGCCAACATTGCTGCAATGTTGGCATTTTTTAACCTTTGCGTTTGGATATCGATCTGGCGCTTTGACACCGATAAGTGGATTCGATGAAACCGACATCAGAAATACTTACAAACATACTGGATGACGTTCGACATTTGATTGGCCAAGGAAAAGTCGCTGACTATATTCCTGCGTTGGCAGAGGTACCAAACACCAAATTAGGTATCGCAGTCTATACCAATCAAGGTGAAGTGATTAAAGCTGGAGATGCCGATGAAGGTTTCTCAATTCAATCCATTTCAAAAGCACTGAGTTTGACGCTGGCGATGGGGCTTTATCAACCCGATGAGATTTGGAGTCGCGTTGGCAAAGAACCTTCAGGCCAAGCATTTAACTCTCTTATTCAGCTCGAAGTTGAACAAGGCATACCTCGCAATCCGTTTATTAATGCCGGCGCGATTGTGGTCGCCGATATGCTCAGCAGTCGCCTGTCTGCGCCTCGTCAACGTTTGCTCGATTTCGCACGTCAACTTAGCGGTGAACAGCATATTCTTTACGATAAGGTCGTTGCCGCATCGGAAATGATGCATAGCGATCGTAATGCGGCCATTGCTTACCTTATGCGCTCGTTTGGTAACTTCCACAACGATGTATTACCAGTGTTGAACAACTACTTTCACGCTTGTGCGCTTAAAATGAGCTGTGTTGAACTGGCAAAAACCTTCAGCTATCTTGCCAATAAAGGGGTATCCGTTCACACCGGTGAAGAGATTATTAGCCCGACGCAAAGCAAACAGGTTAATGCGCTGCTGGCAACGTGTGGCTTGTATGATGGGGCGGGTGAGTTTGCTTACCGTGTCGGAATGCCGGGTAAATCTGGCGTAGGTGGTGGTATTGTGGCTATCGTTCCGGGGGAGATGACCATTGCAGTCTGGTCTCCAGAGCTGGACGCTTCCGGCAACTCATTGGCAGGAACACGGGCGCTTGAGTTGTTAGCGCAACGTATCGGCCGCTCAATATTCTAATACTCTGAGAGGTAAGGAAGATGTCACAAGCCGTTCATCAAACATTATTGCAGCAAACAAGTGCGCTTCCTTACTTACAACAATTACTGCAAGCTAATGGTATTCAACAACTCGCCCAGCAAGGTGAAGAGGACTTCTTTCCCTACTTGGCTCGCTCAGTCGCAGGGCAGCAACTTTCGAATACTGCCGCTCGCACTATATGGCAACGGGTTGAATCTTTGTTAAGGGCAGAGCAGCAGCTATACGATTTATTTGTGGAGTCGAACCGCGAAGCGCTGCGCGGGTGTGGTCTGTCGAACGCCAAAATCAAAACGATTTGTGGTGTGAGAGAGGCGCTGGAGCAGAGAGTGATTGTTCCTGAAGAACTCGCCATAATGCCGGAATCTGAGATAGTTAAAACACTGACTCAGCTTTGGGGGATTGGTCCTTGGACAGCCGAAATGACGGCGATTTTCTTTTTTGGATTACCGGATGTGTGGTCAAAAGGGGATGTGGCATTAGCCAGAGGTCTTGCTTTGATTGCAGAAAAAGAAGGTGTGAGTGAACAAGAGATTTTGTCGACAGTCACACCTTATCGTTCTTATTTTGCGCTACATGTATGGCAGAGTCTGGATACCGACCTTTTCACTACAATGGCGAATTAATCTTCTTCTGTCATAAATGCTTCAAGCAGATCATTGAGGAACAATTTGCCCTTTTCTGTGATTTGCCAGTGTGTAGCATCTTCGCTCAAATAACCTAAATCCAAAGCCCAGTTAATGGTGGGTTGAATCACGTCCAGTTCTAAGCCTGTGGTTGTGACGAAGTCGGCTTTCGGACATGGCTCCATTAATCTGAAGCGATTCATAAAAAACTCAAAAGGACGGTCTTCGTCGGCCACTAGCTGCTCTGAATCCAAGTATGGCTTGGTCAGGTTCTGGAATGCCGCCAGATAGCCTTTCGGGTGCTTCACTTTAGTTGTGCGAACAATGCGCCCATCACTAAAGCTAAGCTTGCCGTGAGAGCCACAGCCAATCCCCAAGTAATCGCCAAAGCGCCAGTAATTCAGGTTGTGCTGACACTGATACCCCGGCTTGCTGTAGCCAGATATCTCATATTGCACGTAACCCGCTTCAGTGAGCTTCTTATGCCCTAATTCAAATATGTCCCACAGGGCATCGTCATCGGGCAATGTAGGCGGTTTGAAATAGAATAAGGTGTTTGGCTCAATGGTGAGCTGATACCAAGATAAGTGCGGCGGATTCAATGCAATCGCTTGATCAAGGTCTGCCAAGGCTTCTTCAATGGTTTGATCGGGTAAACCATGCATCAAATCTAAATTGAAGCTTGTGAGTCCAATGGTATGCGCCAGATTCGCCGCACGCAAAGCTTCATCTTTACCGTGAATCCGACCTAAGCGTTCTAATTTTTCAGGTGCAAAACTTTGCACACCGATGGAGATACGAGTAACACCTGCTTTTCTGTATCCGGCAAATCGTTCAGCTTCAATCGTGCCCGGATTGGCTTCCATGGTGATTTCAATATTCGGTTTAAACGCTATTCGCTCTTCAATACCTTGCAGTAAGCGCTTTATCCCCTCAGCAGAGATCAAACTTGGTGTACCACCACCAATAAAGATCGAATGCAGTTTACGAGGATTATCCGCAAGCTTATAACGCTCGATATCGGTATCAAGATCTTCAAGCAGAGCATCAATGTAGTGATCTTCTGGGATCTCAGCTTTTAGTGCGTGAGAGTTGAAATCACAATATGGGCATTTTTGTACACACCAAGGGATGTGTACATAAAGGCTAAGATCAGGAGGTGTCAGCATTATTGATTTTGCTCTTCGATCGCTTGGAACAGTTTCTTCAGTGCTTTGCCACGGTGAGAAAGCTGCTTTTTACGGGCAGGCTCTAATTCAGCGGAAGCGCAATTGTCTTCAGGGACAAAGAACACAGGATCGTAGCCAAAACCGTTGGTGCCGTGTGCTTGCTCTAAAATGCGACCTTCCCATTTACCATGGCAGACAATCGGTGTTGGATCGTTTTCATGGCGCATCAGAACCAATACGCAGTGGAAACGTGCAGTACGCTCTGCTTCAGGAACCCCTTGCATTGCGTTAAGCAGTTTTTCTAGGTTCTCTTGGTCAGATGCGCCTTCGCCAGCGTAGCGAGCGGAATAAATGCCCGGTGCGCCTTTTAAGAAATCAACTTCTAAACCAGAATCATCAGCAATCGCTGGTAAGCCAGTTTCTTTCGCCGCATGGCGTGCTTTGATAATCGCATTCTCAATGAAAGTGGTGCCTGTTTCTGCCACTTCAGAAACATTAAATTCGCTTTGAGCGACAACGTCGAAACCAAAATCAGCCAGCAAGTCAGCCATTTCACGAACTTTGCCTTGGTTGCCAGTCGCTAATACAATCTTTTTCATTTTCTGTTATCTCTATGTTCGACGTTATTCTTCAACATAAAATTTTTGGGTGAATTTAACTTTGCCAGCGCCTTTATTGCCAGCATTAACGTCGATATCAAACATTAAATCTTCTTCGTTGTTAATCGGAAATTCAGCCAAGTAGTAGATGGCTTCGCCTTCCTTGATTTCAGTAAACTCAAGGTCGCGAATGTTACCTAATAAACTTCTCACATTCCCTGACACTTTTGCCTCAACTGCTGGTTTGCCAAGAGATGAAGTGTCTAACACGCTAATATTCAGAATGGCAGAATAACCATTGCGAGTGAGTTTATAGCTGCGTGCGACTTGAGGGGTTAAAAACGTCGAATTAAAAGCAGAGTAGTGCACTTCAATATCTTTGATGTTGTGAAACTGCTCTGCTGAGCTTGGCAGAGCGACAAAGGTAAGTAGCAGAGCTATCATCCACTGGCGCATGGTCGTTTCCTTGTTGATCTAGACTAAAAACATTCCCCACATAGGAGTGGGGAATGAAAAGTTTGGTTATTGAATAATGGCTTGAATTTCTTTAGGTATTTCAGCAGGCGAAATAATTCTGATCTGTTTATGCCTGCCAAGTTCGCCTTTTTCTATTTCTATCAGCCCTTTAGCCACTTTGCATTGTTTGGCTAAATACTTGGTGAGATGGGCATTGGCTTTACCGTCAACGGGTGGAGCTGTTATTGCGATTTTTAGCTCTTCACCATGCAGACCAACAATGCTGTCACGACTGGCTTTTGGCTGAATATAGAGCCGTAAAATTAAGTCGTCACCATCAAACCAAGCTGCTTTCATTATAGTTGATACCAGATAGGACCGATGATATCGCCCATCAGGAAGTTGGCAAACTGCAACACAATAAACAGTACTAACACGCTAAGATCGAAGCCACCCATAGGAGGCAGAATACGACGAATTGGTGCCAGCATTGGTTCTGTCAGTTGATGAAATACATACTCAATTGGGCTACGACCTTGGCTAACCCAGCTTAGAATCGCGCGAAGTAGTAGTACCCAGAACAGTAAACCGCCCGCTGCTTTTATCAGCGACAGAAGCCCAAGGAACAGGAAGTCAGTACTGAAGCTGACTGCACCGCCTGATGCGATAAGAATCATTGCCACAAATTTCAAAACACACAGTACGTAGGCAAACAGCACTGTCGCCAAATCAACACTACCTACTGATGGAATAACACGGCGTAGTGGAGCTACGACAGGTTGGGTTGCTTTAACAATAAATTGAGAAAATGGGTTGTAGAAATCTGCACGTGCTGCTTGTAGCCAGATACGTAGGATCACGACCATGATATAAAGGTCAAACACTGTGGAGATTAGAAAACTCATAGAATTCATAGAGAGCCCTTAGTTTGAGTTGCGCTAATTAAAATAGTTTTTCCATCTCTTCAGCTCTTGAAACCGCAGCTTGCATCGCTTTGGCAACAATCTCTGAAAGATGATTTTCGTTAAATGTACGGATAGCTTCAGCTGTCGTGCCACCTTTAGATGTCACTTGTTCGCGTAGTGTTGCCAGTGACACATCAGGGTTGGCTTGTACCATTTCCGCAGCGCCCAGAGCCGCTTGTTGGACAAGCAGACGCGCTGTTTGTTCATCAAAGCCTTGAGCCATAGCTTCTTCTTGCATCGCTTGCATGAAGAGGAAGAAATAAGCTGGCGCACTACCTGCCGCAGCAATCACACTGTTGATGCCAGACTCTTGTTCTACCCAACACACTTCGCCTACCGCAGACATCAGTTCTGACGTGAAATCCTTGTCTTTTTGAGAAACAGATTGTGCTGCATACAGACCTGCCATGCCTTTGTTTACCAACGATGGCGTATTCGGCATCACGCGAACAAGTTGCAGTTCAGTTGCCAGCATTTCATTGAAACGTGCCACTGAAATACCCGCAGCAATGGAGATCACCAATTTGTTTGAATAGTCTACCGCTTGTAGAGGTGCGCACACATCAGCCATTAACTGAGGTTTAACCGCCAACACAACCACATCCGCTTCATTTGCTGCTGCAAGGTTATCGCTGGTGGTACGAATGCCGTATTTCTCTTCCAGTGGCTTGCGACGCGTCTCTGACGGCGCTGTTGCAATGATTTTCTTTGCATCATAACCGCTGGCTACAAGACCTGCGATAATCGCATGAGCCATATTACCCGCACCAATAAAAGCGATTGTTCTCTGTTCCATGTCTGCTCTTCTATCCAAAAATTTTAGTGTTAGTTTTTTTGTTAGCGATTGCCATTTTTGTTAATGGCTGTCTTTTGTTTACGGACTGTCTTTTGCTAATGACTATAGTCACGCTGACCAAATACAGCGGTACCGATACGAACTATGGTGCTGCCTGCTGCAATCGCTGCTTCCATATCGCCACTCATCCCCATAGATAGGGTGTCGATATTAGGGAATCGTTCAGCCAGTTTTACTTTTAAATCCGCCAGTTTCTTAAACGCAGCAAACTGGGATTCATAGTCTGAAACGTTCTCAGGAATCGACATCAATCCTCTTAACATGAGGTTTGGTAAGCCAGAAATCAATTCAGCCAGTTCAAATACTTCATTTTCGGAAATGCCTGATTTGGAAGCTTCTCCGCTGGTGTTAACCTGAATCAATACTTGTAATGGCGGTAGATTCGCTGGTCTCTGCTCACTGAGGCGTTGCGCAATTTTGGCTCGGTCAATGGTATGCATCCAATCGAAATTTTCAGCAATAAGACGAGTCTTATTCGATTGCAGCGGTCCAATGAAGTGCCATTCTAGCTTAAGCTCGGGATGATTGTGCTGAAAATACTGAACCTTTTCGACGCCTTCTTGCACGTAGTTTTCACCGAAACTGCGTTGCCCGGCTTGCGCCGCTTCTAGAACTGCCTCGACAGGTTTGGTTTTACTCACTGCGAGAAGTTGCACTGAGTCTGGAGTACGTCCACACTTTTGTTGTGCGCGCTCAATTTGTGAAATGATATCTTTGATATTTTGTTGAATACTACTCATAGCCTGACTTTATTTGGTCTACAGACCCTAAGGAAAATAAATAAATGAATATCGCTGAGTTACTGGATTTTAGTGTAAAGCATAATGCGTCAGATCTACATCTTTCTGCAGGTGTTCCGCCTATGGTACGTATAGATGGCGAAGTAAGAAAGCTTGGCGTGCCTGCTTTTACCCATGCAGATGTTCATCGTCTAGTGTTTGAAGTGATGAATGATGCTCAGCGCAGTGAGTTTGAAGAAAAACTCGAAGTGGATTTTTCTTTTGAACTGCCGGATGTAGGGCGCTTTCGTGTGAATGCATTCCACCAAGCCCGCGGCTGTTCTGCTGTGTTCCGTACTATCCCGACAGTCATTCCAACTCTTGACCAGTTAGATGCTCCCGAGATTTTCAGAAAAATTGCCAACTATGAGAAAGGTCTGGTTCTGGTGACAGGCCCAACAGGTTCTGGTAAATCCACCACTTTGGCTGCGATGGTCGATTACATCAACAAGAATCACAACAAGCATATTTTGACCATTGAAGATCCAATCGAGTTCGTTCATAGCAACGATAAGTGTTTGATCAACCAACGCGAAGTTCATCGCGATACGCACAGTTTCAAGAATGCACTGCGTTCAGCACTGCGTGAAGATCCAGATGTCATTCTGGTCGGTGAGTTGCGTGACCAAGAAACCATTAGCTTAGCTCTGACAGCTGCGGAAACAGGACACCTTGTCTTTGGTACGCTGCACACTAGTTCGGCAGCAAAAACCATTGACCGTATTATTGATGTGTTTCCGGGCAACGATAAAGATATGGTGCGTTCTATGTTGTCTGAATCCTTACGCGCGGTGATTGCACAGAAACTGCTAAAACGTACTGGCGGAGGTCGAGTTGCTTGCCATGAGATCATGCTGGCGACACCTGCAATTCGTAACTTGATCCGCGAAGACAAAGTGGCTCAGATGTATTCGATCATCCAAACCGGTGCTGCTCACGGAATGCAAACCATGGATCAAAACTCCAAACAGCTGATTGCTCAAGGTTTAGTGGATCCCGCTGAAGTACAGAAGAAGATTGAGTCTGAAATCTCTACCTTTTAAGAGCGAATGAAATGGAATTGAATCACTACCTTGAAGCGATGACCTCGCTCAAAGCGTCGGACTTATATATTACTGTCGGTGCACCGGTATTGTTGCGTGTCGATGGCGAGATGCGTCCGCAAGGGGAGAAGCTTTCACAGCAAGAGGTACTTTCTTTATTACATGAAATGATGGATGAAGAGCGTAAGGCTGAGTTTAACGCATCGCACGAAGCGAACTTTGCCATCGTAAGAGGAAATGGACGTTTCAGGGTGAGTGCTTTTTTCCAACGTGAGCTGCCGGGTGCAGTTATTCGACGTATCGAAACGCAAATTCCGACATTTGAAGAATTGCACTTGCCTGCTGTTTTGCAGGATCTTGCGATTGCAAAGCGAGGCTTAGTGCTGGTCGTGGGGGCTACGGGTTCGGGTAAATCCACCACCATGGCAGCTATGACGGGGTATCGTAATCGTCATCGCAGTGGACATATCTTAACGGTTGAAGATCCGATTGAGTTCGTACACGAACATCAAAAATGCATCGTCACTCAGCGAGAAGTGGGGTTAGATACCGAAAGCTACGAAGTGGCACTGAAGAACTCTCTTCGCCAAGCGCCAGACATGATTTTGATTGGTGAAATCCGCAGTCGTGAAACCATGGAATACGCGATGACCTTTGCTGAAACAGGGCACTTGTGTATGGCAACCCTGCATGCGAACAATGCTAACCAAGCGTTAGAGCGTATTCTTCACCTAGTACCTAAAGAACAAAAAGAGCAGTTCTTGTTTGATTTGTCGATGAACTTACGTGGCGTGGTAGGGCAGCAACTGATTCGTGATAAAAATGGTAAAGGTCGCCACGGTGTGTTTGAGATCTTACTCAATTCACCTCGCGTTTCAGATTTGATTCGCAAAGGAGAGTTACACGAGTTGAAATCGACGATGGCTAAATCGAAAGAGATTGGTATGCAGACGTTTGATCAAGCGTTGTATCAGTTACTAGTGGAAGACAAGATCACTGAACAAGATGCAATGCACAGCGCCGATTCTGCCAATGATTTGCGCATGATGTTAAAAACTCAGCGTGGAGACACTCCGAGTTCAAGTTCACTGGCTAATGTGAAAATCGATATGAACTAATAAAAAACGCGCTGATGAAGCGCGTTTTTTGTCTCTGCTTTCAGCGTAGAGTTTTATTCACCCCACTGGCTTTCAAACCAGCTTTCTAAGATGATTACCGCGGATTGGCAGTCAATATTGCCTTTACTGAGCGCTTTGTATCCGCCCATCGAGAAAAGCTCAGCTCGCGCTTCCGCTGTTGATAAACGCTCATCGTGCAGTTCAACCTGAACGCCAAAGCGGCCATGAAGACGCTGAGCAAACTTTTTAGCTCTTGGGGTAATGGTTTCTAGATCTTTACCATGTAAGTCGGTCGGCAAACCAACCACGACAAGATCAGGTTTCCACTCTTTAAGCTGCTTTTCGATATCATCCCAATTCGGAATACCATCATTGGCTTTGAACGCTTTCAGTGGTGAGGCGGTGCCAGTAATTTCCTGACCGATGGCGCTACCAATACTTTTGGTGCCGTAGTCGAAGGCCATAATAGTTCGCGACATGTAAAACTCTTTTGAAACTTTGTTTAAATAAAAACAGAAGCGCTCAATTGACATTGAGCGCTGTTAATTGGGCTAGGCGTGACCAGCTTCACCAGATAACTGGATAGGGTCGATTCCCAGTTTTTGAATTGCTTTGTTCCATTTATCTCGGGTCGGAGTATTGAAAATCAGATCCGAGTCAGCCTCGATGGTCAACCAAGAGTTTTCCGATAGCTCGCTTTCTAGTTGACCCGCTTCCCAGCCCGAATAGCCAAGGGCGACGAGATAACCTTTGGGTTCTGCGTCAGTACCTAAAACCGTTAGGATATCTTTGGAAGTGGTCACTGCGATATCGTCTGTCATGCGAATGCTGGATTCATAATGATCTTTGGGTCTGTGTAAAATAAACCCGCGATCTTCTGAAACCGGACCGCCATTGAAAACAGGCTCTTTAAGGCTTTTACTTTGCGACTGTGGGTAAGCAGGCTCTATCTCAACCTGCTTCAACATTCCGCCGACAGTAATATCTATGGGCGCATTAATAATAAGCCCCATAGCACCTTCTTCATTATGTTCACAGATGTAAATCACACTGTGTTTGAAGTAAGGATCTTTCATACTCGGCATCGCAACGAGAAAATGATTTGTAAGATTCATAGTGTCTCCAACCTCAAAGATTGGTATTACATCGCCATTGCTTTTATGCGTGTCTCAATGGCATCCATTAACTTGCCAGTGATAGAAATATCGTAAGCCGCTTCAATTTCACGAATACAGGTCGGGCTGGTTACGTTAATCTCAGTCAGCTTGTCTCCAATCACATCTAGGCCTACAAAAATTAGACCCTTTTCTTTTAGTGTTGGTGCCACGGCAAGTGCAATTTTTTTATCCGTATCACTCAGTGGACGAGGTTCACCACGACCGCCTGCTGCCAAGTTACCGCGCGTTTCCCCTTGTGCTGGAATACGAGCTAAACAGTAAGGCATCGGCTCACCGTCTACAACCAGAATACGCTTGTCGCCATTGCTAATATCTGGAACGAAGGTTTGCGCCATACAGTAGTTTTGGCCGTGATTAGTCAGTGTTTCGATAATCACAGAGACGTTTGGATCGCCTTCTTTCACTCGGAAAATTGATGCACCGCCCATACCATCTAGCGGTTTTAAGATCACATCACCATGTTGTTCTCTGAATTGCTTAATTTTTTCCGCTTTACGAGTCACGATTGTGGTTGGAGTCAGCTCTGGGAACCATGCAGTAAACAATTTTTCGTTACAGTCACGAAGACTCTGTGGCTTGTTGACGATCAGCGTACCTTCATCTTCTGCACGCTCTAGAATGTAAGTTGCGTAAATGTATTCAGTATCAAAAGGTGGATCTTTACGCATTAATACAGCATCTAGCTCAGATAACTTAATAGTTTGCTCAGATTTGAACTCGTACCAACCGTTTGGATCTTCTTTCAGAGTGACGATTTTTGTATCTGCGATAGCCACACCTTGATCTAAGTTTAGATCATTCATCTCCATATAATGAATTTCGTAGCCGCGACGCTGCGCTTCTAACATCATCGCGAAGCTAGAATCTTTCTTGATATTAATGGATGAAATTGGATCCATTACGATGCCGAGTTTAATCATTGGAAGTCTCCGTTATCCAAGATCGCCAAAACGAACTTGTAAAGCTGTAATTGCGGTTAACGCTGCGGTTTCTGTACGCAGGACGCGAGGTCCAAGCAACGTTTCTTCAAAGTTGTATTTGGTGGTCATATCGATTTCTTTTTCAGAAAGACCACCTTCCGGACCGATTAACAGACGCACTTTAGTAACCGGTTCAGGAAGTGTATTAATTGAGTATTGAGCGCGAGGGTGCAGGTTGAGTTTCAGTGCATCACTTGGCTCTGCACACCACTGTTCTAATTCCATCACAGGACGAATTTCGGGTACCACGTTTCGACCGCACTGCTCACAAGCGCTGATGGCGATTTTTTGCCATTGCTGAAGTTTCTTCTCAAAGCGTTTCTCATCCAGCTTTATGCCACATCGCTCTGACAACAATGGAGTGATTGTGTTTACACCCAACTCAACAGATTTCTGAATGGTGAACTCCATTTTGTCGCCACGCGAAATCACTTGCCCTAAATGCAAATCAAGTGGTGATTCGCTGCTGGATTCGACACGCTCTGTAACTTCAACCGTCACATGTTTTTTGCCACTTTCGCTGATGACTGCTGGAAACTCTGCACCGCTACCATCAAACAGAAGGATTTGCTGTCCTTCTTTCATGCGCAGTACTCGACCGATGTGGTTTGCTGCATCATCATCGAGGTTAATTTTGCCTAACTGCGTAATGGGCTGCGGATGATAGACTCGGGGAATACGCATGTGTTGTTTCCTAATCAAAATATACTCTTCCTACTTGAAGCTGCAGCGGTGTTGACTACGCTCGTTCACCCCAATCACATAGTTTATCTATGCTCATGGGGATTCACTCACTTGCCGCCTACCTGCAACTTCAAGTAGCTTGAGTATTGCTATTCAATAGCGTGGGATATCTCGCACCTAACATGGATGCTTTGTGCCGAAAAAACAAGGGGGAAATGTGAATCCCCCCTCATTTATCGGTCTGGGTTTATATGCCTAGATAGGTTCTGATAGTTATCGTCAGGCTTTACTTTGAGCACTGTTCATAGACAAATGGGTTTCTGTTGCCTTGAACTTTGAATATTCGCCTTTCTCTTTCGCATTCCCACTCATCGACGGGGTAGGTTTTGTTCCACGCCTGCATCAATTTGGTTTGTGAGCTGGAAAGTTTAAAACCATGCTCAGCACTCATATAAAGGTAAGTGCGTGCAATGGCACCGCGAGCTCTTTCGGGAGGCATCGCTTTACGCCCTTTGAAGTTGACCTGCATTTCGCATTGTCCATAAGTGACGCCATCTAACCCGTTCCACTGACTAAAGTTAAAGTTTGAACGGTCGCCGTTAACTTCACCAATCGCTGGAGTTAAATTGTGTAGATCTGCTTCCATGCGGCGAAACACTGCATCGCTGTTGCTACAGAGTTTACGTCCGCCTTCTTGCCAGCATTGACGCTGGTGGCCAAATTGCCAGGCTGGCACAACGTGCTCCCATTCGATTCGGCTAGCTCGGGTTTGTTGTTTGCGGACTTTATATCCACAGCTCTCTAAGTCAGGAATGCCTTTCTTACCCTGCCACGAAATATCGCAGCCGCAGTAAAAAGAGGTTGGGTGATCTTTATAAATTTTCAAAGCTTCGTTTTTAGCGCTGGAAAAAGAGCTTGGAAAATCGGCGAAAGAAGTGTGAGAAACAAGCAGCAAAGCTGCCGTGAGCAGAAAGCGATAATTAAGCATATGTTGAACTGTATTTTATTATTTTTTACAGTCTAACATTCTCTAAGTTGAAATCTAGTTGAGAAATTTATCGCTATCTATGGTTAAAAATCTATGGGTGACTCGCAGTTGGTTGGCCACGATTTTTCATTCGCACTTATCCGGTGAGCTGAATGCCAGTAAACGTGAGCGTTTGTTTACACTGTTGGCAGCGGTAAGTGGCCTGTTTACGCAATACTTTATTGTGGCGACGAACGGATAGAGGATATTGGCTACAGGAGCATTGGTAGGCAAAGGTTTTTCCCTGAACCGATTCAACAGACATCTTGTGAGTGGTTTCAGCAGGCAAATTGAATACTTGATTCATGACTGTTTGCCACTCAGCGCCATGAGGTTTTACTCGTCCATAGATAGCATAAGTGATGAGATGGGCTATTTCGTGGGGGATCACTTCATTCAAAAAAGCTTGTTGATTTTCTTTGAATAAAACGGGATTTAAGCGGATTTCCCATAGTTGCAGATAAGCTTTACCCGCAGCTTTCCCTCTGAGTCGGTAGCTGATTTCTGGCAGATCGAACTGGCGATTGAAGTATCGAGAAGCAATGTCTACACACTTTTTTACTTGTGATAATGCTTGGTATTGCAGTTGAAAATCGGTCAAGTCTGGCTCCAAAAAATATCCCCACTATTACCTATAGAGTCAGGTAATAGCGGGGAGATTATAACATCAAACCTCTTTTTATCATTGAGTAGAACTTCGAGCCAAGATGATAAAAAGAAGGAGGAGACCCTATGGTTGATGTTTTCTCTTAATCGTTGCTTGGTAACCATGCCATGTGGCATATCCGAGTATCGGCATAGTAAAGAGCATGCCGATTCCGTAAGTTGCAAAGCCGATTAAAATACCGCCGCAGATAATTGCAGCCCAGACAATCATGGCTGAGATGTTGGATTTTACTGCGTTAAAACTGCTGAAAATGGCTGTCATCACATCGACACGTCTTTCCATCATTAAAGGAATTGAAAACGCGGAGATGCTGAAAATGACACTGGCAATAATGAAGCCAATAAGAGAGCCGATGACTAAGAATGGGAGGAAGTCGGTCAGTGGGGCTCCTTGCACCGATGGATAGAGTGCGTGCAAGAGCGCAGCGATTCTCATCCAGAAAATCATCGCAACAGCCAGTGCGACCGCAAACATCCACTGTGATGTGCTATTACGCGTAATAGCTTTCATCGAATGTAATAAGCTACTTTCTTTGCCTCGTTCTCGCTGCCAAGCTGCATCATAAAGGCCAAGTGCTAGGAAAGGGCCAATTAACATGTAAACCACTAGAGCTGGCATCACGACAAGATGAGTGCCTTGCCATTGAATAAGCAGAACAATGCCAACAGCAGCAGCCATAAAGCAGAGTCCATAAAAGGCGCTGATTAAAGGTAAGCGAATAAAGTCGTGTAAGCCAAGAGCAAGCCAGTGAAGAGGTGCGGAGATTTCCACTTTATTGCAAGGCAGTGTGCGAGCATATTCCTGATGACTGACTTCTTTGTCTTTTTGCTTGAAGTCAGAAGGGTCTATTGTACGAGGCATAAATCCTCCCAAAACAATATGGCAGTGAATTAAGAAGTTGAGCCTTTCCTAGGATCCCTAAGAAAACGACCGTGTTTGTAACATTTTATTAACTATTACTTTATTAACTATTGTAGATAAGGTTGGAAAATACAAATCGCCAGATGGAAATTTAAACCGCAACGGATTTAGGAAGGTTGAAAAAGAAAAGCCCCCGCCAGTTGGCGAGGGCTTGTCAATAAAGCATTTTGAATTACTTGATGTTTGCGAAATCGCGTAGTAATTCAACTTTGTCAGTTGCTTCCCAAGGGAATTCTTCACGACCAAAGTGACCGTAAGCAGCTGTTTTCTTATAAATAGGTTGAAGTAGGTTCAACATCTCTTGCAGACCGTATGGACGTAGGTCGAAGAATTGGCGAACTGCTTCGATGATGATGTCGTGAGATACTTTTTCAGTACCGAACGTTTCAACCATGATAGATGTTGGATCTGCAACACCAATTGCGTATGAAAGTTGGATTTCACAACGATCAGCCATACCAGCAGCGACAATGTTTTTCGCTACGTAGCGCGCTGCGTATGCTGCAGAACGGTCAACTTTTGATGGATCTTTACCAGAGAATGCACCGCCACCGTGACGAGCTGCGCCGCCGTAGGTATCAACAATAATCTTACGACCAGTCAAACCACAGTCACCCATTGGGCCACCGATTACGAAACGGCCAGTTGGGTTGATGAAGAATTTAGTCTCTTTGCTCAACCATTCTGCAGGAAGTACAGGTTTGATGATCTCTTCCATCACGGCTTCACGAAGATCTGGAGTAGAGATTGAATCACAGTGTTGAGTTGAAAGAACGACTGCATCGATACCAACAATCTTACCTTGGTCGTATTGGAAAGTTACCTGAGATTTTGCATCTGGACGTAACCAAGGTAGCGTGCCGTTCTTACGAACTTCAGCTTGTTTTTGAACAAGTAGGTGAGAGTAAGTAATTGGTGCTGGCATCAATACGTCAGTTTCGTTTGTTGCGTAACCGAACATGATACCTTGGTCACCTGCGCCTTGCTCTTTAGGATCAGCTTTATCAACACCTTGGTTGATGTCTGGAGACTGTTTACCAATGGTGTTTAGAACTGCACATGAGTTAGCATCGAAGCCCATATCTGAATGGACATAACCGATTTCACGAACAGTCTCACGAGTTAGTTCTTCAATATCAACCCATGCTGAAGTTGTGATCTCACCACCAACCATAACCATGCCGGTTTTTACGTAAGTTTCACAAGCAACACGTGCTTTAGGGTCTTGTTCCAAAATAGCATCTAGAACCGCATCTGAGATTTGGTCTGCGATTTTATCCGGATGTCCCTCTGATACTGACTCAGAAGTAAACAGGTGCTTAGCCATGATAGCTCCAATATAAATAGTCAAAAAGTAGCAAAGAATTCGTCCTTCACTACTTTGAAAAGTGTTCATTATGTAGGCGTTTCTACATCTAGACGGCTATTTTAGTTTTGAATGCTTAAATTACAAGCTCTTTTTCACTTTTAGATATAACCAAACGTTTGCTTGTGTTCTCTCTTTAACTTGCAATCTTATCCGTGCACATCCGACAAAATTGCTTCAACGGTCAAGTAAACGATTGCAGTGAACTAGGGGCTTTGTAACAATACCTCCCATTATAGATGGGTATATTTCACTTCGCTTAAATCAATCAGGAGCTGACATGGCGTCTCGCAAACAATTGGCAAATGCAATCCGTGCTCTGAGCATGGACGGTGTTCAAAAAGCTAACTCTGGCCACCCAGGTGCCCCAATGGGTATGGCGGATATCGCTGAAGTACTTTGGCGTTCGCACCTAAACCACAACCCACAAAACCCTAACTGGGCTGACCGCGACCGTTTCATCCTTTCTAACGGTCATGGCTCGATGCTGATTTACTCACTGCTTCACCTGACTGGTTACGAGCTTTCAATGGAAGATTTAAAGAACTTCCGTCAGCTTCACTCGAAAACTCCGGGTCACCCAGAATACGGTTATGCACCAGGTGTTGAAACTACGACTGGTCCTCTAGGTCAAGGTATCACTAACGCTGTAGGTATGGCGCTGGCTGAGAAGGCTCTTGCTACTCAGTTCAACAAAGAAGGCCATGAGATTGTCGACCACTACACGTACGCGTTCATGGGCGACGGCTGTATGATGGAAGGTATCTCGCACGAGGCGTGTTCTCTTGCGGGTACTCTAGGTCTGGGCAAACTGATTGCATTCTGGGATGACAACGGTATTTCTATCGATGGTCATGTAGAAGGTTGGTTCGCTGACGATACACCAAAACGTTTTGAAGCGTACGGCTGGCACGTTATTCCTGCGGTTGATGGTCACGATGCTGACGCAATCAATGCAGCGATTGAAGCGGCAAAAGCAGAAACAGGTCGTCCAACTCTAATCTGTACTAAAACCATCATCGGTTTTGGTTCACCAAACAAAGCGGGCTCACACGACTGTCACGGTGCTCCACTAGGCGCTGATGAAATCAAAGCTGCACGTGAATTCCTAGGTTGGGAATACGCACCGTTTGAAATCCCAGCAGATATTTACGCGCAGTGGGATGCAAAAGAAGCGGGCGCAGCGAAAGAAGCAGCATGGGATCAAAAGTTCGCAGCGTACGCAGCGGCATACCCAGAACTAGCAGCAGAATTCAAACGTCGTGTGAACGGCGACTTACCAGCAGAGTGGGAAGAAAAAGCAAACGCGGTTATCGCTGAGCTTCAAGCTAACCCAGCCAACATTGCATCACGTAAAGCATCGCAAAACGCACTAGAAGCGTTTGGTAAAATGCTACCTGAATTCATGGGCGGCTCGGCTGACCTTGCACCTTCAAACCTAACCATGTGGTCTGGCTCCAAGTCAATCACGCCAGAAGATGCATCAGGCAACTACATCCATTACGGTGTTCGTGAATTCGGTATGACGGCTATCATGAACGGTATCGCGCTACACGGCGGTTTCGTTCCTTACGGCGCAACCTTCCTGATGTTCATGGAATACGCACGTAACGCACTGCGTATGGCGGCACTGATGAAAGTGCAAAACATCCAAGTGTACACGCACGACTCTATCGGTCTTGGCGAAGATGGTCCAACTCACCAACCGGTTGAGCAAACCGCTTCTCTGCGTCTGACTCCAAACATGAGCACATGGCGTCCATGTGACCAAGTTGAATCAGCTGTTGCTTGGAAACTGGCTATCGAGCGTAAAGATGCGCCAACAGCGCTTATCTTCTCTCGTCAAAACCTAGCACAGCAACCACGTTCAGCAGAACAAGTGGCTGACATCGCTAAGGGTGGTTACATCCTGAAAGATTGTGCAGGCAAACCTGAGCTAATCCTGATTGCAACAGGCTCTGAAGTTGAACTGGCTGTGAAAGCGGCTGAGCAACTAACTGCTGAAGGCAAACAAGTACGCGTAGTTTCAATGCCATCAACAGACGCATTCGACAAACAAGACGCGGCTTACCGTGAAGCAGTACTTCCTGCTGACGTAACTGCTCGTATCGCTATCGAAGCAGGTATTGCGGATTACTGGTACAAGTATGTTGGTCTAAACGGCAAAATCATCGGTATGACCACATTCGGTGAGTCTGCACCAGCAGACCAACTGTTCAAGATGTTCGGTTTCACTGTTGAAAACGTCGTTGAGAAAGCAAACGAGCTGCTTGCTTAATCAAATACGATAAAGAATAGAAATCCCCGTCATTGTGCGGGGATTTTTTTGAGGTGAAATAAATGGTTGGATCACCTCTGTTAAGGGTGCGCTTTACGCTGTCATCGGTTAATATCTGTGCCACGAAATTTTAGTCGGTTGATGGTACGGATGTTAAGAGTCGCAATAAATGGATTCGGGCGAATAGGGCGTAACGTTTTACGCGCTGTTTACGAAAGTGGCAAAGCTCAGCAGATAAAAGTGGTTGCTGTGAATGAGTTGGCTCAGCCTGAGGCTATGGCGCACTTATTACAGTACGACACCAGCCATGGTCGTTTCGGTAAAAAGATTTCTCACGACCAAGAACACTTATATGTTCATCATGATAATGGTGAGTTTGATAGCGTTAGAATTCTTCACTCTTCAGACATTCATCTATTGCCTTGGCGAGATCTTGAAGTCGATATCGTTTTAGATTGTACAGGCGTCTATGGATCCAAAGCCGATGGTGAAGAACATATTGCTGCGGGTGCGAAAAAGGTACTGTTTTCTCATCCAGGTTCGGCCGATCTTGATAACACTATTATTTACGGTGTGAACCATGAAACGTTGACCGCACAGCATCATATTGTTTCCAACGGTTCCTGTACCACTAACTGTATTGTCCCGATAATTAAAGTGTTAGATGAAGCCTTTGGCATCGAATCTGGCACGATTACAACGATTCATTCTTCTATGAATGACCAACAAGTGATCGATGCTTACCACAGCGATTTGCGTCGTACCCGATCGGCAAGTCAATCTATTATCCCTGTTGATACAAAATTACATAAAGGGATTGAAAGAATATTTCCGAAATTTTCTAACAAATTTGAGGCGATTTCGGTACGAGTTCCAACAGTAAATGTTACCGCGATGGATTTGAGTGTCACTATTAACGCAAATGTGAAAGTTAATGACGTAAATCAAACCATGATAGAGGCATCTCAGTGTACATTACACGGCATTGTTGACTATACTGAATCACCACTCGTATCCATCGATTTTAATCACGATCCACACAGTGCGATTGTTGATGGCAGCCAAACTCGAGTGAGTAACGGACATCTAGTGAAGATGCTCGTTTGGTGTGATAACGAGTGGGGATTTGCTAACCGAATGCTTGATACCGCGTTAGCAATGCAGGCTGCAAAGTAGTTACTCTTTGGCGGCAAAATTATTTATTTTATAACTTGAAATAAATATCTAGTGCCCCATATTAGTATGCAGTTTATGATTTTACAGGCTCGGCAGGATAGCCGGGCTTACAGAAACTTTTCTTTTTAATATTTGAGAGGACAAACCATGTCTGTAATCAAGATGACTGACCTGGATTTAGCAGGTAAACGTGTATTTATCCGTGCTGACCTAAACGTACCTGTTAAAGACGGCAAAGTAACGTCTGATGCACGTATTCTAGCTTCACTGCCAACTATCAAACACTGTATTGAAGCTGGCGCTAAAGTAATGGTGACTTCTCACCTAGGTCGTCCAACTGAAGGCGAATATGCTGAAGAGTTCTCTCTACTACCAGTAGTTAACTACCTAAAAGATGCACTAGAGTGCGAAGTGAAACTTGCTAAAGATTACCTAGATGGCCTAGAGCTAAACGCTGGTGAGCTTGTTGTTCTTGAAAACGTTCGCTTTAATAAAGGCGAGAAGAAAAACGAAGAAGAACTATCTAAGAAATACGCTGCGCTATGTGACATTTTCGTAATGGATGCATTCGGTACAGCACACCGTGCTCAAGCTTCAACTCACGGTGTTGGTATGCACGCACCTGTAGCTTGTGCTGGTCCTCTTCTTGCTGCTGAGCTTGAAGCATTAGGTAAAGCAATGGACAAACCAGAGCGTCCACTAGTTGCTATCGTTGGTGGTTCTAAAGTTTCTACTAAACTAACAGTTCTAGAATCTCTTTCAAAAATTGCTGACCAACTTGTTGTTGGTGGTGGTATCGCGAACACATTCATCGCAGCAGCTGGTCACAACGTAGGTAAGTCTCTATACGAAGCAGACCTTATCGAAACAGCTCAAAAACTAATGAAAGAGTGTTCAATCCCAGTTGCTACTGACGTTGCATGTGCGAAAGCATTCGACGAAAACGCAGAAGCTGAAATCAAGAACGTTGCTGATGTTCAAGATGACGACATGATCTTCGACCTAGGTCCAGATTCAACTGCTGCTCTTGCTGAAATCATTGGCAATGCTAAAACTATCCTTTGGAACGGCCCTGTAGGTGTATTCGAGTTCAAGAACTTCGAAGCAGGTACTAAAGGCATTTCAGAAGCTATCGCTAAATCTGCAGGTTTCTCTGTAGCAGGCGGTGGTGACACGCTAGCAGCTATCGACAAGTTCGGTATCAAAGCTGACGTTTCTTACATCTCAACTGGTGGCGGTGCATTCCTTGAGTTCGTTGAAGGTAAAGTGCTTCCTGCAGTAGCGATGCTAGAAGAGCGCGCGAAAGCTTAATCATCATGATTTATTAATAAAGCGGAAATTAGTTTTCCGCTTTATTGTTTGCTGCGCAACTAGCTTGGTTCTGTTAAACTTCAAGTGTTGTGAGCAGACGTATGAAAGAATTCAAACTCACCGTTTTTATTTATTAAAACGACAGAAAATAGGATCAAATCCATGTCTAAGATCTTCGATTTCGTAAAACCTGGTGTTATCTCTGGTGATGACGTACAAAAAGTATTTCAAGTAGCTAAAGAGAACAACTTCGCTCTTCCAGCAGTTAACTGTGTTAACACAGATTCTGTGAACGGCGTACTAGAAGCGGCTGCTAAAGTTAAAGCTCCTGTTATCGTTCAATTTTCTAACGGTGGCGCTGCTTTCTTTGCAGGTAAAGGCGTTAAACTAGAAGGTCAAGGTGTACAAATTCTTGGCGCTGTAGCTGGTGCAAAATACGTTCATGCTGTTGCTGAAGCATACGGTGTGCCTGTAATTCTTCACACTGACCACGCAGCTAAGAAACTACTACCTTGGATTGACGGCCTACTAGACGCGGGTGAAGAGTTCTTCGCTCAAACTGGTAAGCCACTATTCTCTTCTCACATGCTAGACCTTTCTGAAGAGTCTCTAGAAGAGAACGTTGAAATATGTGCTAAGTACCTAGAGCGCATGGCTAAAATGAACATGACAATCGAGATCGAACTTGGTTGTACTGGTGGTGAAGAAGATGGTGTTGATAACTCAGATATGGATTCTTCTGAGCTATACACTTCTCCTGAAGATGTTGCATACGCATACGAGAAACTAAACGCTGTTAGCCACCGTTTCACTATCGCAGCTTCTTTCGGTAACGTACACGGTGTTTACAAGCCTGGTAACGTTGTTCTTACTCCAACTATCCTACGTGACTCTCAAGCATACGTTTCTGAGAAATTCGGTCTTCCAGCGAACTCTCTAAACTTCGTATTCCACGGTGGTTCTGGTTCAACTGAAGCAGAAATCAAAGAGTCTATCTCTTACGGTGTTATCAAAATGAACATCGATACAGATACACAGTGGGCAACTTGGGACGGTATCCGTAAGTACGAAGCAGAAAACCACGATTACCTACAAGGTCAAATCGGTAACCCAACTGGTGAAGATGCTCCGAACAAGAAATACTACGATCCACGCGTATGGCTACGTGCTGGTCAAGCTTCTATGGTTGCTCGTCTTGAGAAAGCATTCGCTGACCTTAACGCTGTAGACGTACTGTAATCTGAATTGATTATTTGAAAAGCCCGCTCATTGAGCGGGTTTTTTTTGTTTCTCGGTTCTGGAACAGAAAAAGCTATTTTTTTCAAAGCACTGGCAGAATGTGTATTTATTGCTTAATCTGATACAGGATCTAAGTAGATGGGGTAACTTTTTGCTTTGTTGTTTGCAAAATGCTGACTTTGCAAAAAGTTATACGTCATATCATATAAAGCCCACAATGAGTGAAAATTAGCAGTGCAGTTTTGTAATGCCAGACAAACTCAGTGAGTCAAATAGTCGGTTGTTAAAATTAAGAGTTTTAGAGGGTAAGAAAGTATGGCTGGTGAATCGTTGGATATGGATGCTCCAATTGCTGATGGATTAAATAAAATGAGTGATTGGCTTAGTAGTAATTCAGATTTGTTAATTCAGTACGGGGTAAATATTGTTTCGGCAGTTCTTATCCTGATCATTGGTAATATGATTGTTAAGGCTGTAGCGGGCAGTGTCGCGAAAGTTCTTAAGAAGAAAGAGATGGATAAGGCGGTTGTCGAGTTTATCCATGGTCTTGTTCGTTACGTTTTATTCGTAATCGTATTGATTGCAGCATTAGGCAGAGTAGGTGTAGAAACCGCTTCAGTGGTAGCTGTTATCGGTGCAGCTGGTTTAGCGATTGGTTTAGCTCTACAAGGTTCTCTTTCTAACTTTGCTGCAGGTGTATTGATTGTTGGATTCCGTCCGTTTAAATCTGGTGACTATGTTGAAGTTGCAGGTGTGGCTGGTTCTGTAGAAGCGATTCAAATCTTCCAAACGATTTTAAAAACACCAGATAACAAAATGGTCGTAGTGCCAAACGGTGCGATTATCGGTGGTTCAATTACAAACTATTCTCGCCATTCAACTCGTCGTGTTGATTTGGTGATTGGTGTGTCTTACAAGTCTGATTTGAAAAAGACCAAGCAAGTTATTCGTGAAACTTTAGAAAAAGACTCACGTATTTTGAAAGATCCAGATATCACGATTGGGGTGTTGGCACTAGCAGATTCTTCAGTGAACTTCGTGGTTCGTCCTTGGTGTAAAACTGAGGAGTATTGGGGTGTGTACTTCGATTCAATGCAAGCAATTAAAGAAGCGTTGGATGCGAACGGTATTGAAATTCCATTCCCACAGATGGACGTTCATCTCAACAAAGTCGATTAATATCGATGATGAATTTAAAAGCGGAGGCAATAGCCTCCGTTTTTTTATGCCTAAATTTTTCACATAAGTTGCTAGTTTTTTAGCTGAACCATTGAGTATAAAGACTTTTGGCTAAAGCAAAGGCGATGATAAACATCATGGTAGCAACGATTAAATCGATGATTTTCTTTGTTTTAGGTTTGGATAGTACAGGAGCTAGTTTAGCTGCGCCGATAGATAATCCATAGAACCAAACAAAAGAAGCCATCATGGTGCCCAAAGCAAAGGAGATGCGATCGCTTCCCTCAAATTGTCCGCCTATTGAACCCAGAATCACTACTGTATCTAAATAAAGATGTGGATTCAGTACGGTAACCGCTAGAGCACCTAATATCACCGCTCGTCGGCCTCGTGCCAGTTTTTGAGGTTGGCTCTCCTGCTGGTCAGAATGTTGAAGAGCTGCTCGAAGTGAGAGCCAGCCATAAAAAGTCAGAAATGCAATTCCACCCAGAGTAACCACGGTCAGTAGCGTCTCATTCTGAGAAAGTAGCGCACCACCACCAAAAATACCTAAAGAAATAAAGAACACATCCATCACGCTGCAAATTGTTGCTGTAGTGAGGTGATGGTTTCGCTTGATGCCTTGGTTCAACACATAAGCATTTTGTGCCCCGATGGGGATAATCATTGTTGCACCTAGGCTAAACCCTTGTAGCAGTATCCAAAAATTCATAGTCGTTCTTTAAGGTCTAAGTTAATAAATGTTGCATGAAAAATACGCCATAGATAATTAGAAATAAAACTAATAATATTAATGTGTCATTAGATTAACTTATGGTGAAGCGGTGCGTGGATTAGATTACCGATGGCTTGAAGCTCTAGATCAGATTATTTTGCAAAGAAGTTTTGAGAAAGCTGCAGCCGTATTATGCGTCTCGCAATCAGCGGTCTCACAAAGAATTAAGCAGCTAGAAAAATGGCTTGCTCAGCCTGTACTTGTAAGAGAGAACCCGCCAAGAGTAACACCTGCAGGGCAGAAGTTACTTGGGCTCTATCGTCAGGTTTGTGTTTTGGAGCAGGATATTTTGCCAGATCTCAGCAACGATATTGGTGAAAAGCCCATTTCCATTTCAATTGCAACCAACGCAGACAGCTTGGCTACATGGTTATTGCCTGCTATTGAAGAGGCAATGAAACAAAGTAATTTGGAAATTCATCTGGTTGTCGATGATGAACGTAGAACACTGGACAAGCTGAAAAACGGAGAAGTGATTGGCGCGATCAGTCAGTCACCTAGAACTTTGCCTGGTTGTAACGCAGTTTTGCTCGGTGATATGCCTTATTTGTGTGTGGCTTCGCCTGATTTTTATCGTCGCTATTTCCCTCTAGGAGTCAGCATACAAACCTTACAAGCGGCACCAGCAGTTGCTTTCGACAGGCAAGACTTCATCAATGAACGCTTTGTTTACGACAATTTTGGTTTTGAAATGGTCAGTGAAATTAAACATACCGTGGGTAGTTCTGAAGCCTGTGTAAAAGCTGCAGTAGCAGGATTCGGTTATTGTATGATTCCGAAGATCCAAATCGCTGAAGAGCTGGAAAAAGGGTTACTCATGGATATCACGCCAGGGATGTATATAGACCAGAAACTTTACTGGCATCATTGGCAGTTAGAAACAGGAAGTTTGAAGAAATGTTCACAGGCTTTGGTTGAGTATGCGAGAAAAAACTTGCCACAGTGAGCATGTCAAGATTGTGTGATTTACATACACTGACGCTGGGACTGAAATATTTTTCATCTATTATTGAGCAATAGGTTTTGAATTAGGGGAATGAAATGAAAGCACTTTCTGTAATAGTTCTAGCGGTATTGAGTATGTTTTCAATGGCGGCACAAGCTCAGGAATTCGACTTTCCGCATGTGGCAACGTCTGGTTATGGTGAAGTTATCGCGACGCCAGATATGGCGGAGTTTTCGGTAAAGGTCGTCGAAATCACAATGAATGCGGAACAAGCGAAAGAGAGTGTCGATAATATAGTCACTTCGTTTATCAAGCGCCTTACTCAAGCAGGTGTCAAAGAATCTCAAATAACCAGTTCAAACCTCTACTTAACTCCCCAGTATCATTATCCTAAAACGGGTAAGCCTGAACTAGTAGGGTATCGTGCCATTAGAAATGTCTCTGTTGAAGTGGATGATTTGTCTAAGTTGAATGAGTACTTGGATATCGCTTTGGAAGAGAAAATTAACCAAGTCGACGATATTCAGTTGAAAGTCCGCGATGAAGAAAAATATCAGCAACAAGCACGTATGGCTGCCATTAAAGACGCTCAACAGAAAGCGCAATCTTTAGCTGAGGGTTTTGGGCGTAAATTAGATGGTGTGTGGCGTATCGACTACAATGCACCAATGAGAAAAGCGGTACTGACCCGAGCAGCAACATTTAGCGAAGACTCAGCAGTTAGCAACAGCTACCAAGATTCTACATTGATCATTCGAGATAATGTAAGCGTTATCTATAAGCTGAATTAAATAGTAACTATTTGATAATTATCGTAATAATATGCGACGTTTTTAACACTTTTTATTCTGTGTATTTTATTTAGGCGCTACTTTTTTATTCAGATTACTAGCAATGGTGATATAATGCGCGCCTTTGCTTTTGCCGCTATTTGTCAGTCTGGGTTATGAGATATTCTAAAATTATTGTCGCTTTTCTCATAACCTGTGCCCTTATCACAGCTGGTATCGTCACGTTTTACTCTTATCGATACGATCAAGTTCAGGCGGCAAGCAATCAACGTTCTATACGTGAAGCCATTAATCAACTCTCTTATAGCGAACAAGAGTATCGCAATTTAAGAGATCAGGTCTTTTCGACTATCTCTCTCTTAAGCCATGGGCGTAGCGCGTATAACTATGTAGAATCGCCAAACTTAGTTACTCGTAATCAGTTACAGCTAGCTTTAGCGTCAGCAGCTAATGGCCAGAAGTGGTTTGATGGTGTTGGCTTTATTGATGTTAAAGGCATCGATACTGTTCATGTTGATTACCTACCAAGCATTCATAAAACCAAAGCGTTAGATGGCGTGGTAGACATTTCACAAACACCATTTTTCCAATACGCACAGTCGCTAGAGGAAGAGCAAATCGGTGTTTGGGCCGCAGAGTTGGTCAACGCCCCAGACTCTTTTACTAAGCCATATACACCAATGATACAAGTCATCGCTCCAGTCTCTGTGCTTGGTGTTCGGAAAGGATATATCGTGATTTCAGTCGATATGTCGATGATGGTTGATAAGCTGAATTACTCTCCGAAAAATGATTTAACGCCAGCTATCGTCGGTAGTAACGGCTATATGGTGACAGGTAAGAATATGTTGCCTTTTTATGGTGATGTGTCCAATCAGTATCACGGATTCGACCTCGCTACTTTTTTCCCGAAAACTTGGGAAATAATGCAAGCTCAAACACCGGCTCACAACTATCTGATGGAAGATATGAATCTTATCGTCTTTAAGCCGATCGATAAGTTTTTTGGCCAAAGCATCCATCTGGTGATTCGTTTTACCCCTAAGCAACTCAATGACCGAGCGAGACATGAGCTGAATGATGTGGTCAAAGAGGGCTTCTTCGTCTTTATGATCATGTTGGTCTTTGCTCTGCCGACGATATCCATGTCACTGCATTATTATCACCGCAATATCGAAAGTAAGCTCGCTAGAGCTGCGCTGGATGGTATGACTGCGGTGATGATCTCAGACAAGTCTCATCAAGTTATTATGGTTAACAAAGAGTTTGAAGCCATGATTGGCTTAACCAGTAAAGAAGTTCGTGGACACAACGCTCTTAAAACCTTGCTCAGCCACAATGGCATGGAGTTTATTCTTAATGTCCTCGAGCAAGTTGATCAGAATAACCTTTGGGAGGGTGAAGTTGAGTGTGTGACTCCTGAAGGGCAGATGCTGACAACTATTATGCGGATTCAGGCGATCATTGAAGCCGGAAAAGTCAGCTACTATATCACCTCGATTGTAGATATTTCCGAGCGCAAAGAGCTGGAGAACAGACTCAGAGAATTGAGTGAGAAAGATTCACTTACTCATCTCTGGAATCGCCGAAAATTCGAAAGAGAACTGATGCTACAGACTCAGCTGGTTGAACGATACCCAAATGATTATTCGGTCTGTCTATGCTTAATTGATATTGATTACTTTAAACGAGTCAATGATGAGCAAGGACATGATCAGGGGGACAAAGTGATCGTAAAAGTCGCAGATGTGCTCTCTGAAAAACTTCGAGCGACAGACTTTCTTGCTCGAATCGGCGGAGAAGAGTTTGCAGTGATCATGCCTCATACTTCAACCCCTGAGGCGCAGGTGGTTGTTGAACGTTTAAGACAAGCTATTGAGTTAGACGAAGGTCTAACTATTACCATAAGTGCCGGTATTTCTGACCTTTCTCAAGACAGCACTCGTTCTTATAAATGTGCCGATATTGCCCTTTATGAGTCTAAAACATTGGGTCGAAATCAAGTTTCTCTCTGCCTCACCACTGATGAGGTGGCTTGATGTCACGTTTTTATTACGCTTAGACTAAAGTCTAATTTTATTTTTTACTTGAGCTAAACTGTACAATAAGTAAACTGTTGTTTTTTTCATCAGTAGTGATCCGGTTTTCCTCTTAATGGTTTTTACTCAGCTTGACTCAGTAAAAATAAGGAAGCTAAAACACTCTGGCAACATGAGGCAGGGTATGGTTAATCATTTTCTAGTGAGGCTAACAATTAGCTTTTTATTGGTACTCGGAATTAAATTAAGCGCGCTTTATTTTCTTCCTATGGTGTTACTGCTTAACACTCACCATAAAGAGTTTTTTGGCTGGTAATTTTCAGCGTGAATTAGCGAACGGATAAAGCTAAAAGCGTTAAAAATATGAGATATAAAAAAACCAGAGCCTAAGCTCTGGTTTTTAGTATCTGGGGTTCTGTTATTAAAGAACGTGAACAGATGCAGTGTTAGTAGTACCTGAAGCAACTAGTGCACCAGAAACCATAACAATGATGTCGCCTTTCTTGCCTAGGCCAGAAGATAGAGCGATTTCTTTACCTTGGCGGTAGAAATCATCAGTACTTTCGTAAGCATCAACAACAACAGGAGTAATACCTTTAGAAAGAACAAGCTGTGCAGCAGTCTTAGCGTTAGTTGTTACAGCGATGATGTTCGCAGTTGGGAAGTATTTACGAACTGAACGAGCAGATTTACCAGCTTCAGTAGCTACAACGATAAGTGGTGCAGCTAGTTTTTCAGCTGTATCTACAGCACCTTTACAAACTGCTTCAGTGATACGTAGACGTGGGCTGTCTAGACGAGAACCTAGTTCAGCTTTAAGTACAGAATCAGTACGTTTAGCGATTTGCGCCATGATAGTTACCGCTTCAACTGGGTATTTACCTTTTGCTGTTTCGCCAGAAAGCATTACTGCGTCAGTACCGTCCATGATTGCGTTCGCAACGTCACCCGCTTCTGCACGAGTTGGACGAGGGTTTTTGATCATAGAATCAAGCATTTGAGTTGCAGTAATTACAACTTTACGTGCACGGTTACATTTCTCGATCATCATCTTCTGAGCGAAGATTACTTCTTCAGCTGGGATTTCAACACCTAGGTCGCCACGTGCAACCATGATGCCGTCAGATAGCTCAAGGATTTCGTCAAAATTGTCCACGCCTTCTTGGTTTTCAATTTTAGAGATGATTTGGATGTTTTCGCCGCCGTTTGCAGCAAGAACTTCGCGGATTTCTTTTACGTCAGATGCTTTACGAATGAAAGATGCTGCTACGAAGTCAACGCCTTGCTCACAACCAAACTTAAGGTCGCCTTTATCTTTCTCAGATAGAGCTGGTAGGTTAACTGAAACGCCAGGTAGGTTAACACCTTTGTTTTCACCTAGTGCGCCGTTGTTCAGAACTTTACAGATAACGTCAGTATCAGTTGTAGAAACAACTTCCATCTCGATTAGACCGTCATCAACAAGGATAGTGTTACCCACGCTTAAGTCTTTTGCGAAACCTGCGTAAGTTACTGCTACTTTATCTTTGTTACCAACTACAGAAGTATCAGTTGTAAAAGTGAACTCTTGACCAGCTACTAGCTCAACATCATCACCGTTTTCTAGCTTGATAGTACGGATTTCTGGACCTTTAGTATCCAAAAGGATTGCCAGTTGTTTACCAGTGTTTTCCATAACTTTACGGAAGTTAGCGATACGAGTACCGTGCTCTACGAAGTCTCCGTGAGAAAAGTTAAGGCGCATTACGTTCATGCCTGCATTAACAAGTTCTGTTAATTTTTCTACAGATTCAGTTTTAGGGCCAATCGTACATACGATTTTGGTCTTTTTCATGGAAGAGTCTCTCCGGTGAATATTATCAATTTGAAAGTTAATATATAGCTTAAGAATGGCCTCGATGGCGGCAAATTTATCTCTTCGTTACCACATTTCTTTGTCGAGTACTGCGCACTCCAAAACTGAAAGTCTTACAACAGGTTTAGTCATTTTATGACTACCTATTGATGGCGTATCTTCGTTTTAGTGTGATCTATGTCACCATGATTGGTGAAAATTACAAAAGTATCACACACCATTCTGTAATTTTTTTTCTTTAGGGTGCGAATTCTAACACCTAATCATTACAATATCACTGCTTAAGAATTGTCTTAGGACAAGGTTTTAGCCAGAAATATTAATTTTTTAGATCGAAATAAATAGACGAAAAACTTTCGTTTTGAATAGAATATCTTTCGTTTCGTAACTTATTCTTGTGGATGTCATGTCAAAACGTAATACTCAGCTAAGAAGACACACGATTGTTAACCTAGTTAATCAATTAGGTGAAGTCAGTGTTGAAGAGTTATCTACTCAGTTTGAAACTTCAGAAGTCACTATAAGAAAGGACTTAGCATCACTAGAACAGAATGGCCTATTATTGCGCCGTTATGGTGGAGCGATTGCTTTGCCTAAAGAAGTGGTGAATGACGAACTGAATTCAAAAGTTTCAGTTCGAAAGGAAGCGCTAGCCAAAGCTGCTGCAAAACTGATTCGAGACCATAACCGTATTGTTATTGATAGCGGAAGTACAACCGCAGCACTGATTAATCAGCTCAATGATAAGCATGGGTTAATCGTGATGACCAACTCTCTGAATGTCGCGAATGCGTTAAATGAGCTTGAAAGTGAACCTACACTGCTCATGACCGGCGGTACTTGGGATACACATTCTGAGTCATTTCAAGGCAAAGTGGCTGAATCTGTTCTTCGTTCCTATGATTTTGATCAGTTGTTCATCGGTGCGGATGGCATCGATCTAGAACGTGGTACTTCGACATTTAATGAATTGGTCGGTTTGAGCAAGGTCATGGCTGAAGTGTCCAGAGAAGTGGTTGTTATGGTTGAGTCCGACAAAGTCGGCAGAAAGATCCCGAACTTAGAACTGCCATGGGACGACATTGACGTTCTGGTAACCGATAAAGGGTTGTCTGACGAACTGGTTGCAAAAATAGAATCTCATCAGGTTCGAGTAATTCGAGCCTAGACTGGGTCATTAAGACCCCAAAAAATTTAAATCCGCCTCTACTTTAAGGCTTTGCTTGCAGCCGT
The DNA here is from genome assembly GCF_013041605.1 of Vibrio plantisponsor. Taxonomy (GTDB): domain Bacteria; phylum Pseudomonadota; class Gammaproteobacteria; order Enterobacterales; family Vibrionaceae; genus Vibrio; species Vibrio plantisponsor. The sequence goes on from NZ_JABEQC010000002.1 coordinate 104,614, forward strand.
AGAGTGCACTAGATAAAAAAGAAATTGGAGTAATAACATGTGTGGAATTGTTGGCGCTGTTGCGCAGCGTGATGTAGCTGAAATTCTGGTAGAAGGTTTACGTCGTCTAGAGTATCGCGGTTACGACTCAGCGGGTGTTGCGGTTGTTGATGCGCAGAGCAACTTAACCCGTATTCGCCGTTTAGGTAAGGTTCAAGAGTTAGCCGACGCTGTTGATTCTGCACAAGTTAGCGGTGGTACTGGTATTGCACATACTCGTTGGGCAACCCACGGTGTTCCTTCTGAAGTGAATGCTCACCCACATGTTTCTGGTGATATTGCTGTTGTACACAACGGTATTATTGAAAACCACGAAGAGCTTCGTACTTTGCTTCAAGAGCGTGGTTACGTATTCGTATCTCAAACCGATACAGAAGTTATTGCTCACCTTGTTGAATGGGAATTACGCACATCAGAAACTCTGTTAGAAGCACTACAAAAAACAGCTACTCAGCTTGATGGCGCTTACGGTACTGTGGTTCTTGATCGTAAAGATCCAAGTCGTATTGTTGTTGCGCGTTCAGGAAGCCCAATTGTTATCGGTTTAGGTATTGGTGAAAACTTCCTAGCTTCTGACCAACTTGCTCTTTTAAGTGTTACTCGTCGCTTTATGTTCCTAGAAGAAGGTGACGTTGCTGAAATAACTCGTCGCAATGTGACAATTTACGACCAAGCGGGCAAGCTTGTTGAGCGTGAAATCATCGAATCAAACATCGAACACGATGCTGGTGATAAAGGTCAATACCGTCACTTCATGCAGAAAGAAATTTTTGAGCAACCAATGGCGCTGAAAAGCACAATGGAAGGTCGAATCACACATAACTCTGTAATCACTGAAAGTATTGGCGTAAATGCAGTTGAGATTCTGAAGAAAGTAGAACACGTACAAATTATCGCGTGTGGTACCTCTTATAACTCAGGTATGGCTGCTCGCTATTGGTTTGAGGACATCGCAGGTGTTAGCTGTGACGTAGAGATCGCTTCGGAGTTCCGTTACCGTAACTTTGTTACTCGTCCAAACAGCTTGCTCATTACGCTTTCTCAATCAGGTGAGACGGCAGATACACTTGCTGCGCTGCGCATTGCTAAAGAGAAAGGCTATATGGCGGCAATGACCATCTGTAACGTATCTGGATCTTCGCTAGTTCGTGAATCAGACATCGCATTTATGACTCGCGCAGGTACTGAAATTGGTGTGGCGTCTACGAAAGCATTCACTACTCAACTTGCAGCAATGTTGATGCTGGTTACCGCGATTGGTAAAGAACAAGGTCGCGTTGATGCAGCTAAAGAAGCGGAAATTGTTGAAGCAATTCATGCACTGCCAGTGCAGATCGAAAGTGCATTAGCATTTGATAAACAGATTGAAGCATTAGCAGAAGATTTTGCTGATAAGCACCACACCTTGTTCCTAGGTCGCGGTGAGTACTACCCAATTGCTATGGAAGCAGCACTTAAGCTGAAAGAGATCTCTTACATTCACGCTGAAGCTTATGCTGCTGGTGAACTGAAACACGGTCCATTGGCTTTGATTGACGCTGATATGCCAGTTGTAGTTATCGCGCCAAACAACGATTTGCTTGAAAAGCTTAAATCAAACGTTGAAGAAGTACGCGCTCGTGGTGGTCTGCTATATGTATTTGCAGATGAAAAAGCAGGCTTTGAAGCGGACGATACTTTGAAAATCATCCCAATGCCGCACGTTAGCGAAATCACAGCACCAATTTTCTACACAGTGCCAATGCAGCTACTTTCTTACCATGTAGCGCTAATTAAAGGCACCGATGTTGACCAACCTCGTAACCTTGCAAAAGCGGTTACTGTTGAGTAATCAATAGGTTAATTAAGTTTATCTATAAATGGCAGCCAGACTCACGTCGCTGCCATTTTCTTTTTCTATTCCAGCAATATCCCAGCTTTTCTCTAGTTTTCATTTCTTAACGTTGTCCATAAATTGATGTAGGTCTTTACTTGTTTTGAATTGTTTATGTAATAATGCAAATCATTATTATTACTATCTGTAGGCGCTTTTCTTGGATATATTACGTTGCAAGAACAGCCTATCGATCAAAACAGGCGTTATACATGCTCAAAAATGACTTAGCAGCTGCCAAAATCCGTTGGACAGAAAATGATGTTCCCCATATTGAAGCTGACAATTATGAATCTCTTGGTTTCGGTTATGGTTATGTTCATGCTCGAGATCGTTTAGCCGAAATATCGGCACAAGCTATAGTGCTGCGTGGCGAACGCTCCAAGTATTACGGCGCAGAGCAGTTTTCGACGATTGGCTTTCTAAAAACGACTAACTTGAATTCAGATTTGATGTTCCGCTTACGTATGCCAACGGAATGGGCAAAAGAAGAGTTAGCAAATCTCAGCGATGATGCGCGCGCCTATGTTTGTGGTTATGTGAAGGGCTTAAATCACTTTGTTCAATCTATGACAAAGGATGAATGGAATGAAAGAAACAGTGCTGAGCCTTTGATTACTTTTGAGCCAGAAGATGTGATTCGTTCTGCAATGCGATTTGGCATTATGAAAGAGTTAATTGAAATCGGTCCTTACCTTGTTGCCTCTTCTGGGGCATGGCGAACTGATTTGGGTACTAATCATCACTCCTGCCACGGTGAAGATGTGGTAGTTGAAGGCGGTTTTGGTAGTAATGCATGGGCATTCGGAGGCGATGTCGTAGAAGGTGAGGGATCTATTTTGTTGGGGAATCCTCACTCAGCTTGGCAAAGAACTCCACATCAGCAGCGTATTTACATGCACCAGTATCATCTTACGATTCCCGGTGAATTGGATGTGGCTGGCACTTCATTTCTTGGCTTCCCACTTCCTCTTACTGGTTACAATGGCGATGTATCATGGTCTATTCTGGATGCGGCAACAGTCACCTCATTTGTTCTTCAACTGATGAAGATTCAAGAATCGGCGCTCAACCCCACTTATCTTATGGATGGTGAGCAGAAGCCACTTGAGATAAAAGAGATCAGCATTGATGTACTTGAAGATCATGGAGACGTTGAAACTCGCCGCTATCATTTCTTGCACTCCGAACTTGGTTATTTGTTCAAGCTTCCGCAAAGACCGGGTAAGCCTGAGGGATGGTATGCAATTACTAACCCTGGCGAGCGTAATGCTCGTGGTATTAATCAGTTTTTAGCGGCTGCGAAAACTTCAACTACGAAAGAATTTGTTGAAGCAATATCGTCTCATCGAGGCATTTTATGTCAGTTGATTGTTGCGGATCGACACGGTGACATCGCCTACGTGATGGCTGGAAATGTACCACCGATGACTGATGAACAAATGTCACAAGGTCATATAGGTGATCAGCAAGTCGCATTTAATGTGCTGGATGGTACTCGCAGTGAATATTCATTGAGAGGGAAGGATCAAAGACCATTAACTGCGCCGAAGTCTTTTTATCCGAATGTGTTTTCTCGTGGAATTATTCACAACGCGAACAATAGCTATAAATACACGGAATATGGTGTTTGTCAGCCAGATTTTCCTTCTGTGTTTGGTCAGCATAAGCCTGAGCATCAAGTCGCGAAAAGTATCGCCGCTGGTCTTAGATATGACCCTCGACTAGCTATGTCGGCAATTCGAATGAAAGAGCTAACCAAAGCGCCTGCTATTATGATATCGAATGCATTGGAGGTGCTGTTTGATAACCGAAACTATGCTGCTGAAACTTTCTTGTCCGATATTCTTATACATTTGCAACCGACTTCATCGGCTTCTGTCCAAGCAGCAGCGAAGGTATTAGCTAATTGGGATAGAAAGAATAACTCGGATAGCCGTGGAGCTCTGCTATTTCATCTTTTCTGGAGTAAAGTGGTACAACTGAATTTGTTGACTGTGCCAAGTAGCGGCGATCCTGCTCTAGGGACTCAATTAAACATCAATGCCGATAGTATTGAGAAAATTCAGCAAGCATTGAATGAGAGCATTGCAGAATTACAGCAGTTTGGCTTTGAGTTAGATACAGCTTGGGGACATGTTCTATGTAAGACCGAAAATGGTGAGACAATTCCACTTCATGGCGGTTCATATTTAGAAGGTGTACTCAATGGTGAAATGCCCGCACCTTTAGAAAAATCAGGATTTCCTTATATCTTATTTGGAACCGCTTATATTCAGCTTTCACGTTGGGAAAAAGGGGAAATCATCGTAGAGGGTTTATTGAGCCACGGGCAAAGAGATGGTGTTATTTCTGAAGGTAGGACAAGACAATTAAAGATGTTTTCCAATAAAACGTTGGGTGTGATTCCCTTCTTACCTCATCAGCTAAAATCATATAAACAATATGGGCTACTGACTCTGTATCCAGCGAAAGCGAACCATTGAGTGTTCAGTTTTATGTGAAACTCAGTTCTAGCCAAAACAGCCACTAGATAGTGGCTGTTTTGCTATAGGTTAAACTGACTGAGGAGAGGTAAAAATTACTTAGCAATCACTTGGCTCAATTTAGACAGTGATTTCTGAGCTTTGATCTCTTCTAACACTAAATCAGCAATAGCTTCAGCACCTTGTTTTTGGAAGTGTGTGACGTCTGGCTTTTCAATTGAGCCAGTTTTCCCTTGATAATACGGGTACTGATTAGGATCGACCGCTAACCATAGGTTTTGCCACTCTCCAGCCACCTTGTTGTTCGCCATCTCGATAACACTGGTTTGCATGTCGAGAAGTGGAACTTTGTTGGCTTGAGCTGTTTGACGAACGGTTGCGGTGTAATCACCAAAGAAGCGGTAGCCGTTATCGCCGTTTTGCGCTGTAGTGTGTTGTTCTGTGTTAATTGGCGTGCCTGCTTTATTGTCTGCGGTACGAGCTCTTGGTACTGAAGTTAGCATCACCGGAGTTAGCTGGTGTTGTTTTGCAAAGCTTAAGTAACGTTCAAGTGAGTATTGGAAAGAGTATTCCTGCTCACCTTGAGGGAACTGAAGCTTGCCATCAGCACTGTTAGGGTAAGTACACAAAGTACCGACATCTAGCGGACCACGTCCTTTAGCGGCGCCATTACATTTTTCATCATTGTGACTGAACTGAATAAACAGATAATCGCCCGGTTTAACCAAAGGCTCGATGAAACTCAGCCATCGCCCATTGATGAAGTCACGAGAACTACGACCTGATTGAGCAGCGTTCACAACCACAAATTGCTCATTGTTGAACTTAGCTGCAAAAGCTTGCCCCCATCCCATGCGAGGAAACACATCTTGCGAGTAGTTCGATGCTGTTGAATCACCCACAATGAACAAACGAGTTTTCTTCTCAGCGACGGCTTTAGCTGCTTGAGCTAATTGTCCGTCTTTAAGCTCGTAGCGAGGAATGGTGTCTAGGCTGACAATAGGATTGAAAGCTAAATCAGATAAGAAGGTTTTGGAAAGTTGTCCTGTACGAGTGTTGTGTCCAAGGTTATGAATAACTTGAGACGCTAACTCATTCATCACTGGTTGGTAATTGCTGCTGTAGTTAACAGGGTTCCACTCTTTTGTAGCATCTAACCCATGAGCTTTAACAACGCTTTGGAATGCTTTGCTGAAGTTGCTGTTTGCATCTAGCCAAGCTTGATGTGAAAGAGCCGGAAGGCGCGGTAAAGCTGCAAGAATTTGTGGTCCATCAATGTTCTCGTTATCTGCCAGGCCGGAGACAATAAGGTCAGTGAAAGGGTTTACGTTCGCGATTGTTACTTCGTTACTATGTGCTTCAGCTACTAACGCCGTTACACACACTGAGCGTTTGGTGTCACTGTTGATACAGGTGTTGCCACTTTGATCATCCACAGACACTAACAACGGAGGAGTCATTGAAGCGATGGATAGCTGATAGTGACCTTTATTGTCGGTATTAGTTGTTGCTACCTTGCCTAAGCTGTCTTTGACATTGACCACTGCTGGGAAACTCACGCTTCTATGAGTGACTTGACCAGTCAGTTGACTATTTGCTCCAAGAGAAATGTCCGGCTCCCAGTCAGATAGAATATTTTTAGTGGTGTAGTTTGCTGCTTCGGATTCCGCCAACTGTGGGCGCTCTGTTGTTTTTGTTCCGCTACCTGTATTAGCAAACTCCCAGAAGCGTGAATCTTTTGGATAGAACCAAATTTTCTCGCCTTTGATGTCCTTACCACTCATGCGATCCCATCCGTAGATATGATCGTCCATTTGGCAATTGATGAACGCCGCATGTCCAATAGCATTAGGATCGGCATAACGACCGTCAGCAAATGTGGTGGTTGGGTGCCAAGGGCGGCCTAAGCCATAGCTACCAGCCGGTACTTGATCTTCTTTGGTGAGACGACAGTTTTTAAAGACCAGACCAAATGGTGAATTAATGTCTGTTGCCGGAGCGCTAATGTAGCCAAGCGGTTCATTTTCTTCGTTGTCACTTCGGTAGCGAGCAATGATGTCGCTGTTTTCTATCAAAGCAGTCCCGTGTCCAAAAATGAAGTCGACAGTGCCACTGACTTGAGATTGATCGAAGTAAGAGCGACCTGCACGAAGATATAAGGTGTCTTGGTAGCTAACGAGGTTAACGTTTTTAAACTGAGCTTTGTCACCGTTATGTGAAACAAGCAAAGCCACTGCTTGAGTGCCTTTTTGACGAGTAGGATCATCGACTGCTTTGGCTTGGTTTGCTGGGAAATCAAAACCGTTTTCAATCGTTAGCGAGCGAGCTTTGAAATCAACGGCATCGACGCTAACGGTTCGGCTACCGAAAGTTCCGAAGTTTTTCCCATTCTCATCTTTCATACTGTTCGCAGTTGTTGCTGTAATGATCGTTTTGTCACGATCTTCGCCAATCAGGTAGATATTAGGACGAGTAATATGCAGTTTCTCTTGATAAACACCATTCTTGATATAGATAACGAATGGTTGGTTATTGTCAGGAGCACTGTCGATAGCTTGTTGAATAGAAGCGTAATCAGCAGAACCATCGAGAGAAACTTTCACATCGTAAAGAGAAGTGGCAGAGGCAGAAGAAAGGTAGAGTAAAGCTGCAATCCCTAGCCCGTTTGCTACAGACTTATTCATTTTATTTTCCTTTATGAAATATCGAATCTTTTAAATAGAAACGCGGTTTCATTATAGGAATTAGAAGTTGTTAAACAGTGATCTGATTATAAAAAGGATATATGCATCCGTTTAGATAATGGAGGCAGGTCACTGTTTTGCAAATTATCTAACAGGTGATGAGGTTATTTGTTCATTAACCAAATCAGTCCTTTAATAATGCCTTCTCGCCAAATCAAACGGTCATGTCCTCCGTCATATAACTCTATGATCGTATTGTGATTATTCATTTTTAGTTTGCTGTGAATATGTTCGGCAAGAGGAACCATCACTTTTTCTCTTATTCCCACTTCCATGTAAATATTGAGCCGATATTTTTCTCCGAGCGCTTCTATATCGTTATCAAGATAAAGAGTCTCTGGTATAGATTGAATAATGTCTGCTTGATGTGAATTGTGCATTAAAGACATATTCGGCCACCAAAATGATCCTGATTGAGATAGAGCATTACTGAAATGTTCTGGCCAGTTAAGCGCAGCATAAAGAGCAGATAAACCGCCATAGCTCTGACCAACAACCGTGACTTTATCTTTGTTCGAAGATACAGAGTAGTGCTCGGCAACCATTGGAATGATCTCTTCGATCACAGCTTGCCAGAATATCGGGCTACAGGTGAGATCTTCGCCTCTTTGTTGAACTGAAATGGCGTCGATCATCACATAGACCGCTGGGGGAAGAAGATCATGTTCAGTACAGAAATTAAGTGGGCCCATCACTGGCATCGACTCAACCCAAAACTCACCATCCAACAGAATGACTAAAGGTAGATCATCATGATTTTCCTCAGCTGTTGAATAGGTCCAAAACCGTCGATTCTGTTGTAACAGCTTACTTTTATATAGATGCGTTCGACACAAAGATGCCCAATCTTGGCTGGCACTGTTTTGGTCGTAATCCGTCCATGCTGGATGTATTACACTTGGGGCAAGGTAAGATCTAGAGTGTGATGTTGCCCATTGACCATAATGAAGATTCATTTTATTGAAAGGATCAGCAATATGATGTTCTCGACGTTTCATGATCCAGTCACGGTGCTGAGTTATTTGTTGTTGTTTATCCCCTAGATAAGCGGGCTGCATCGCTTCTTGGAACACTGGGATTAGTGCATATGTTCCGTTCCAACTGCTTTCAATGTTGCAAACATAGTAGTAAACATCGGTGCCCAAATAACGAGTAAGTTCGGCGGCATTAAAATCGTGATGATTTACCACGCCATTGATTTCAATATAAATCGCTTTGTGTTCTGACTCATGACGTTGTTCCTGCCATAAAAAAATCAGGTCAGTGGTGCCGTTGCTACGAGGGATTTGTATGGGCGTCCCAACAGAAGAAACATGTTCCCACCATTGAGCACTACCGATGACAAATTGATTGAGTTTGGTGTGTCGAAGTAAAACTTGCAGATCCACGCTTATCTCCAGAAGTTGTCTCTTTCAGATAATACTGAGTGTTTATCTGAACAAATTATGTGTTAGGATACCGAAAAATCTTACTAATGGTAATTATTATGATACGTATTATCATTTGCTTGCTGGTGTCTGTACTGAGTGTGACGAGTTCATTTACGACGAACGCGAGCGATGAGCAGTGGCCTAGAACCTTTGTTAATTCGGATGGAACGACTACTGTCATTCCACATAAACCGAAAAAAATTCTTTCTACTACGACAACGGTAACAGGAACACTCATCGCTATTGATGCTCCTGTTGTGGCAAGTTCAGTTGCGGGTGATGGGCGTTTTTTCGCTCAGTGGGAAAAAATCGCTAAACAGAGAGAAATTCAGCCACTTTGGGCCGTAGGTAGTGTTGATACAGAAATGGCATATGCGGTAATGCCTGACCTGATTGTGGTTGCGGCGACGGGGGGCGACTCTGTTTATGATCTTGTATCTGAACTTCAGCTAATTGCCCCTGTAATTGTTGTTGATTACGGAGCACAAACATGGCAACAGTTGGCTGAAAAGCTCGGTTTTGCGACAGGGAGAGAAGCTTTTGTCGCACAAAAAATTGCAGAATTTAATGACTACTTGAAAGACGTTCAGCTCAAGTTACCAGACACTAAAGCCAACATCATTGCTTACAATGGTCCAGGAATCGCAAATGTGATTGCAAAAGTAACAGGACCACATAGCGAGCTGCTGCATGCACTTGGTTTCGAGATTGAAGGTGCGAAAGATGAATGGGAAACTTTTAGTGATAAACGCAGTGACTTTGTACGAGTGCATTTTGAAACGCTGACGATGCTTAAAGCTCCTGTCACTTTCGTCATTGTTGCAGATGAGAGTAAAGCTCAGAAAGTGATGAATGATCCGGTTTTAGTCAATCTGCCTTCTGTGCAAAACCACCAAGTTTACCCGTTGGGTTTGAACTCTTTCCGTATTGATTACTACAGCAGTATAGAGATTGTTGAGCTATTGAAACAACAGTTTGGTGTGGTTAAGTAGTCCCAATGCCAGTGTTAAACCACCATAAATCCTCAACCTGCTATTGGGGATTGGCGTCATTGCTCATTGCTACGGTTATTTGTGCGTTTATTGGATTGTTCTTTGGTTCGAGAGATATCGCTCCTGAGGTGACTTGGCAAGCCCTCACTCATTATTCCGCAACCAATAGTGAGCATTTAATCGTCCATCACCTTCGATTACCAAGAGCCCTGCTCGCTATTGTTGTCGGTTTGGCTATCGGTGGGGCTGGCGTATTGATGCAAACTCTCACTCGTAACCCATTGGCTGAACCAGGTTTACTTGGCGTGAACTCGGGAGCAACGTTCGCAGTAGTCGTAGCGATTGCGGTATTCGGTCTCACTGATGTTCATCACTATATGTGGTTTAGCATTATTGGAGCAGCCATCGCAGGAGCTATCATTTATTTGCTAGCAGGTTTGAGCCGTGGCGTTAACCCTGTAAAAGTTGTTTTATCCGGCATAGCTCTGTCTGTGATACTGCTCTCGCTGACGCAAATCATTACCGTCAATAGTCAAGAAGAAGCCTTCAACCAATTTCGTCATTGGGCGGTGGGGTCGTTGCAAGGTCGTGGATTTGATGTGCTTTATCCCATTTCTATCGTGGTATTGATAGGGTTAATTTACACCCTTTTCTTATCAAAGGAATTGAATACTGTTTCATTGGGGCGCGATGTTAGCCAATCGCTTGGCGTCAATCAGCGAAGTGTTTGGTTGCGCTCATCTATCGCAATTACAGTTTTAGCTGGTTCTGCAACCGCTGCGGTAGGTCCATTAAACTTCATAGGATTAACCGCACCGCACATTGCTCGTTTTTTCGTTGGCACTGAACATAAGTGGTTGTTACCGTATTCCATGGTGATATCAGCTTTACTTGTTTCTATTGCGGATACTGCGGGCAAGATTCTGGTCTCTCCTGATGAAATTAGTGTTGGCATTATGACAGCATTGCTCGGTGGTCCTATTTTTGTTCTGTTGGTCAGAAAATGGAGGATTACTGAACTATGAGTAAGTCTTTTAATTCAGCGGTGCTCAGTGATCAACTGTTTCAGTTTAAAGGAGTTACTCTTCGCTATTCACGTCGGGAATGGTTGTTTGTTGGCGGGGCTATTATTGCTTTGGTTTTGATGAGCTTATATCTGCTGACGGTTGGCTCATTCCCACTGACTTTTGAAAAGTTGTTCACTGTTCTTTCTGGTCAAAGTAATGAACCTATCGCTGAACGCATTGTATGGAACATTCGTCTACCAAGAGTCGTGACAGCCCTATTTGTCGGCATTGCGTTAGGTGTATCAGGTGCTGTTTTTCAATCTGTATCTAAAAACGCCTTAGGTTCTCCAGACATAATTGGTTTCACAACTGGTGCGGCGAGTGGTGCACTCATTCAAATTATTGTATTTCAAAACTCAACTCAAGCAGTGATGCTATCCGCTGTGCTTGGGGGAATGGCAACAGCCGTAGTAGTGTATTTTCTTGCTAGAAAGCATGGAGTCGTTGGAGGCTATCGACTCATTTTGATTGGTATTGGTATCGGCTCAATTTTAAATGCACTGAACGGTTTAATGTTAGTTAAAGGCAATTTGGACCAAGCAGTGATTGCCAACTTATGGTTAGCTGGTTCTCTAAATGCGAGAAACTGGAATCATGCGATACCCGTGATGGTCGGCGTGCTCGTCATCGTGCCTATTGTTATCTATAAAGCAAGAACACTGCATTTGCTTGAAATGGGTGACGATATGGCGGCACAAATTGGTGTATCTGTTGAAAGAGAAAGATTAGTCATGACTTTTCTTTCAGTAGCATTATCAGCATTAGCTGTGGCGGCTGCGGGTCCTATTGGATTCATCGCTTTAGCTGCTCCTCAGCTGGTGGTTCGAATTCTGCGAGTTGGTCATATACCTGTTGCAGCTTCGGCTGTAATGGGGGCTGGACTACTGCTGCTGGCTGATATGATTTCCCAAACCAAACCCTTTGGTTTCAATTTACCAATTGGGCAGTTAACCAGCCTTGTTGGTGGTGCATATCTACTTTGGTTACTTACTCGAAGTAAGAGTTTTTAAGTCGTTACTTTATGAATAATAAACAGAAATTTGATTTGGTTGATTTAAAGGTTCAAGACGATCATGCTCGTCTGTCTGGTTTTGATTTGAGCTTAAGTTATGAATCCGCACAAATTTTTTCCTCGTTGGATGTGTCCATTCCAGACAATAAATTTACCGTTATTATCGGTCCAAATGGTTGTGGTAAATCGACACTGCTTCGTATGTTGTGTCGCTTGTTAAAGCCAAATGCAGGGAAGATTGAATTAGATGGAAAGGACATTTATTCATTGCATCCTAAAGCGCTGGCAAAGCAAATTGGTCTTCTCCCTCAAAGGGTTAATGCTCCTGAAGGCATTAGAGTGAAAGACTTAATTTCTCGTGGTCGCTATCCATATCAAAAGCTGTTTCAACAATGGAGCCCTGAAGATGAGCAAGCTGTCCGTGAAGCGATGCAGCTTACTGATACTGAGCACTTATCTGAAAGGTTGATTGAAGAATTATCTGGCGGTCAACGCCAAAGAGTGTGGATTGCTATGGTATTAGCGCAACAGACGCCAATACTGTTTCTTGATGAACCGACGACTTATCTCGATATAGCACATCAAATTGATCTTCTGGAGTTGTGTCGCGATTTGAACCGACGTAAAAATTTCACGATAGTGGCTGTACTGCATGAGCTGAACCAAGCGTTTCGCTATGCCGACCATATTATCTTGATGACAGAGGGCAATATTGCGGCTCAGGGGAGCCCGAAAGATATCGTTTCTAGCGAAGTCATCAAGCAAGTCTTTGACTTGGATTGTTTGATTATGGATGACCCGGTTTCACACACACCGATGGTTATTCCTTATGGTAAGTAGTCTATTTGAACCCACTTAATCTACTATCTTAAGCCTTGTTTCCTTGTAATTAGTTATGACTCTTTAAAATTAAATTGAAATTACAAATGATAATTAATATCATTGTGATTAAGTTTTAAAGTAAAGCTCATTATAAAATTAGGGAACAGGATGAAATCGTTACAAGCAAAAAGGATGAATTACCTCAGCTATAGCATCGCAGTGGCTATCGGCATGACAGTTTCTTTACCAGCAGTAAGCGCAGAAAACTCTCAAACAGAAACAATCGTGGTGACTGGTGAGAGAATGGATAAGAGCCTGAAAGATACCACAACGGCAGTCACTGTCATTGGTGAAGATCAGCTAGCTAATGGCGAGAAAACATCAATCAACGACATCGCAACGTCAGCGCCAAACGTGGTTACCGCTGGATTTGAATCAATTAGTATTCGCGGTATTGATGGCGCAGGTGTTGCGACGGGCGGTAATGCATTTTACAGCGGTGGTAAAGCTCGTGTTTCTACTATCGTAGACGGTGTTGCTCAAGCTTGGCTTGGACAAGGATATACGCCAAGCAGATCATGGGATGTTAAGCAGGTTGAAGTATTACGAGGTCCTCAATCAACCAGTCAGGGTACAAACTCGATTGGTGGTGCGCTCGTGGTTCAAACTAATGACCCGACTTATTACTGGGAAACTAAGTTGCGTGCAGGTTTTGAAACCTACGAAAACGGTAATGTGAAAAATAACTTAGCGATTATGACGTCTGGTCCTCTAATTCAAGATGAGCTTGCATTTCGTTTAGCACTTGATGGCAATAAAGGTGATGGCTGGATGAATTATACCCAGTCAACAAATGAACTCGAAGGTGCTACTGATGTGGAAGAGGCTGAAAATATCAATGCTCGATTAAAGCTACTGTGGGAACCATCGGCAATACCTGGCTTAAGTGCTAAGTTGACTTACAACCGCCATACCTATGAAGGCGAGTATCTGTCTTTTGCTTCTGTAGATTATGTTAATGATCCAGCGTTGATTTTAGGGGCTGAAAACACACGACTACAGGATTCTCTGGCACAGAGTGTAGCGCTCGATATTGATTATGATTTTGATAATGGTATCAGTAACTCTCTACATATTGCTTACCTAACTTCTGATGTTGAGTTTGATCAGTACCCTTCAGCCTTCAATGTGGTTTCGGATGTGGATAACCTCACAGTAGAAAACCGCTTGCTCGTACAAAACCCCGGCTCGGATTTCTCGTCTGTATTAGGACTTTATTATTCAAAGGCTGATACTAAAACAGAACTGAGTACAGGAACTGATATTGATGGGACAACAACAACCTCAGCGGCTTATGGTGAAACAACATACACGTTAAACCCTGCGTTTAAACTTGTTGGTGGTGTTCGTTTTGAAAATGAAGATTTTGAACACAGAGGAACTGATGTTCAAAGTCGAAACGGTTTATTTGATGTCGAAGATAACCGCAACAACAATATCTTCTTACCAAAAGTTGGCGCAATTTATTACTTCGATGACACAACTACGGTTAATGCTTCTGTCCGTAAAGGTTACAACTCGGGTGGTCATGCGCTAGATTTTACTGCGCAAGAGTATTATGACTACGATCAAGAGACGGTTATCGCTTATGAAGCTGGACTGCTTAAAGAGTTCAAGGGTGGCCAGTTTAGTACTAACTTGTTCTACAACGATTACTCAGGTTATCAAGCTTATGTAGACAGCCGTTTCGATAATATCGAAGAGTCTCGAACCTACGGTGTTGAACTAGCTGGCTCTATCTGGGTAACTACAAGCACACAACTTCGTGCAAGTGCTGGTTACCTAGAAACGAAAATTGTTAAAGATGACGTAGCAGAAAGTGGTTTAGAACTACCGAATGCGCCAAGTTCTAACTTGTCTGCAGGTTTCACTCAATATATAGGTCAAAACTTCTCCGTAGGTGCTGACGTGACTTACGTAGGTAAGTACTACTCTGATTTAGAGAACAGCGAAGATTACACCGCTGGTGATTATGTTACTGCTGATGCTCGTCTTCAGTACACGATTGGCGATTTTACTCTTGATGGCTACGTGACCAACTTAACGGATGAAGATGTGGTTTACCAATATCAAGTGAGTTCAAGAGGCACAACCAAAGCGTCTGTTGGTCAAACAAGAACCTTTGGTCTAAATGCAACTTACCGCATGTAGTTTCAACCATAGATAACATTATTGAGCTCGGCTTCTTCTAGAGAAGTCGAGCTTTTCTGCTTTTATCAAAAACGAGTCAGTCGTATGAGCGAACAAGTAATCTATCCAATCAAAGCTAAACTAATTGTTTGCAAGCGTAAGCAATACATAACCCCACATCTTATTCGAGTTACTTTTACTGGTGATGAACTTATCGGTTTTGCTGAAAATCGAAATGGTGCACACATTAAAGTGTTTTTCCCTAATCAGGAATCAGGCATTTTACAACTTCCTGTTCGCTATGAAGACCGTGTTGAATATCCAGAGCACAAACCTGTGCCACGTGCATATAGCGTAAGAAAGTACCATCCTGAGAGCAATGAGCTTGATATCGATTTTGTCGCGCACGGTGAAGACAGTGTTGGTTCTGGTTGGGCTATTGCTGCGCAAGAAGGTGATGCATTAGGTTTGATTGGTCCAGCCGGTCCCGATCCGCTACTTCAGCCTTCAGATTGGCATATTTTAGCGGGTGATCTCACGGCTGTTCCTGCGATCTGCGCCATTTTAGAAGAGATGCCAGCCGATGCGAAAGGCGCTGCATTTATTGAAGTGGAGTCATTCGATGACGTTCATGAAATAAACCACCCACAAGGTGTCTCTTTAACGTGGTTGAAAATTGATGATGAACAAGGTTCATCGGTTTTAGTTAATGCGATTAAAACAACAGGTCAGCCAGAAGCTGAATGTTCAGTTTCTGCATTTGTCGCAGGGGAAAACCGCAGTGTGATTAACTGCCGCAAATATTTGGTGGATACATTTCAACTGACGAAAAAAGAGCTTTATGCCGTACCTTATTGGAAACGAGGCAATACGGAAGAGGCTTATCATGAAGAGCGTCATCGTATTATGGATGAGCAAAACTGATAAACAAAAAACCTCCCGAAAGGAGGTTTTTGCTTTTAGAGCCCTGCTAACATCGAATCGAATTAACAAGCGATAACAACTGGATGGCCATAAGTCGGATGCGCAATGATATCGACTTTATGGTGGTAAACCGCTTCTATGATTTCAGGTTTAAGAGCCTTCGCCGGAATATCGTCTGCGGCAATTTTGCCTTGGTTTAGAATAACGATTCTGTCAGCGTATTGAGCCGCCAAATTAAGATCGTGCAGTACAGCGATAACCGTAGCGCCTTCATTTGCTAACTTGCGTGCTAAAGCTAATGTTGTGTGCTGGTGGTGAATATCTAACGCAGAGGTGGGTTCATCCAGTAGCAAAATTTTGTTGTGATCACTTTGCTCCAGTTGGGTGAGCACACGAGCGAGATGCACTCGCTGTTTTTCGCCACCTGAGAGAGTAGGGTATGAGCGAAAACGTAAGTGTTCAACATCCGTTTTACGCATATGTTTTGCCACCACATCTTCAAGTTGCCGATTAGACATTGTTAACCCAATACCGCCCAACTCAATTACTTCTTTAGCCATAAAGTTGAACGACAAAGAACTGCTTTGCGGCAGTACACCCAAATGTTTTGCTAGCAAAGGTGCTGGCCATGAATCTCGGTCTTGACCAAAAAGTGCAAACTCGCCTTGTGTGTTTATTTCACCGGTTAGTGCTTTTAACAAGGTACTTTTACCAGTGCCATTAGGGCCAAGCAGAACCGTAAACTCGCCACGATTCAGTGTAAGGTCAATATTATCCAGTACGGTTTTATCACCAAGAGTCACAGACAAATGGCGTATTTCGACCGTTTTAATACCGGAGTATTCAATCGATTCTTGCGTTGCGTTTGATGAGGCAAATTTCGAAGATAAGAGAGACAGCATCAGATTCGCCCCTTTTGCTTAATCAAAAGCCAAACAAAGAAAGGTGCGCCAAGCAATGCGGTGACAATACCAACGGGCATATCTAAAGGCGCGACCACCGTTCGAGCTAGCATATCGGAAATCAGTAATAACAGTGCGCCGAGAAAGAGGGTTACTGGCAATAGTGAACGATAGTTTGGGCCAATGATCATACGGGCTAAATGAGGAACGATAAGTCCGATAAAGCCAATCATACCGCTCAATGCGACGGTGACTCCGACACCAAAGGCTGCCAACACAATCAAACGGCGCTTTAATGCCTGAACATTAATACCCATATGACGCGCTTCCGCTTCACCTAATAACATGGCGTTGAGCTTATCGGCATCACGATAGTAGGCGATGAACAAAATGATGAGCGTGGCAAAAGCGAGCCATAGACCTTTTTGATTGGCGCCCGCCAATGATCCCATAGTCCAAAGAGACAGGTCTCGCAGAGCTTGGTCATCGGCATAATAGTTAAGCAAACCCAATGCCGCACCTGCCAGTGCTGAAATAGCGACACCGGAAAGTAGCATCATAGTGACGGAAGTTCCGTTACTGCTAGTACCAAGGCGATATACTGCAAATGTCGTAAAAGCACCGCCGATACAGGCGAAGATAGGGACAGTGCCAAAGAGTAATAAGTTTGGATATTGGTGAGCAAGATCGCCAAACACTACGATTGCTAACGCCGCACCTAATGCAGCGCCAGAAGAGACACCAATAATGCCCGGATCAGCGAGTGGGTTGCGAAATAGTCCCTGCATTACAGCACCACTAATCGCTAGAATCCCTCCAACAGCAATGGCCAACAAAGTACGAGGTAAACGTACTTGTTGAACAATCATAGTGACATGCGCGGGAAGATCATGGCTGCCAAGTGGTAAAAGGGATTTCAAGCTGTCAGATAAACTGATGTTCATCGCACCCATACTTATGGAAGCAACAGTCGCGCAGTAAAGCGCAATCGCCGCCACTATGCACAGAGTTTTAGCCGAAACCATTCTTGAATCTGTCATCGTTTAATTTTTACCTATTCTTTTGGTGGATAGGATTCTGGTTGTTATCTGTGAAAATGCTTAGTTGATCTTTTGGAAGGCTTTATATAACTCGTCAGTCAGTTCTAAACTTTCAAGTCCAAAGCCGCCAATGATGGCGCTACTACTTACAGGGATAATGCGGTCTTTGCCAGCAACAGGTGTAGCAGCCAGAAGAGGGAATTCTTTCAGAATGCCTTCATGCCCACCTAATGCTTCCCAAGCGCGAGCACTGACTAATAAGACATCAGGCTGCATTTGTACGATGGCTTCCGGAGATAGTGGTTTGTATGAACTCATTTCTGATTTTGCCGGATTTTGACCGCCAGCAAGGTTGATGATCACATCGATAGTGGTTTTATCTCCAGCGATAGTGGCTGGTCTGCCTTTGGTCAGCATAGCAAACAGCACTTTTGGTGGATGTGCGAGTTTACGAGCTTTCATTGCGTTCAACTGCTCATCAATCGATGCTTTAAGTTCTTTCGCTTTCTCCTGCTTTCCTGTGATTTGCGCGATTTTATCGATACGGCCAAACAGGTCTTCTTCTGTATCTCCAGAAGGCACTGTCTCGACTTTTATTCCGCCACTTTTTAGTAGCGTTAAAGTATTCTCAGGTCCCATTTCATGTGAGCCAATTAAATGAGTCGGTGAAAGTGCCATTAAGCCTTCAGCAGATAACTGGCGGTGATACCCTACTTGCGGCAAGGCCTCATCAGTGTTGTATTTTCGGCTTGTCACATCCACAGCGATAAGCTGGTCTTTCGCGCCTAGCGCAATCAGTAGCTCGGTAATGCTTGAGCCTGCACTAATGATGCGATTGTTTGTCTGTGTTTCTTGTTGAGCGTAAGCCGATTCCACTGTTAAAAAAGGAATCGATAAAAATAGACTGAATGCCAAAGCGAGTTTTTTCATTATTGTTCTTCCATAACGATATTAGTGGCGAAAATTTGGTGTTTTTGCATAAATGCAAAGAGGTTGAGCATGGATTCCACATCGGCTTTCTTGTCTGCGGCAATCACAAAAGGTTTATCTGGGTAGGTGCTGCGAGTTTTCAGTAGTTCTGTAGTGAAAGCGTTCCAATCACTAAATTTCACGCCATCTAATGCCCACTTTTCCTCTTCACTGTGTAAGATGCCGATTGAGATAACGGGTTTATCTGGCGAGGAAAGCTGGCTGGCTTCTTCCGTTTTTGGGATGTCGACATTCAGTGTTTGAACACTGACATTTGCAGTAAGCAGAAGAAACACCATCACAATAAAGATGATGTCGATCATCGGTGTGAGATCTGGCTTAAATTCGTCTTCGCTATAACGAGAGTGTGACTGGATCATTACAGCACCTCGTCAGTGGTAACGGTATATGCGCTTTGAGTGCCAGAGAAAGGATCAACCACAATACCTTCAATATGCAGATTGCTGTGATTTAGAGTGTACTCAATCTTGGCAAGCGTCTTTTCAACCCACATGCCTAGAAGTTGTGCACCTGTAATTGCAGGTAACGCGATGATCAAACCTGCGGCCGTGGTGCTCATAGCGAGACCTAAACCATCCGCTAACGTCGCTGGTGAAATAACGGCAGTGGCATCTGTCATACCACTAAACATTTCCATTAATCCCAGTACTGTACCAAGTAATCCAATCAACGGGCTGATGACACCTATCATCGACAGCAATCGAATACCTGAACGAAACTGCTGACGTTTTTTAAATAGCCAGATACCAACCGCTTCTTCTCTAAGTGGTTTTGTGAAGTGTCTATGTCCTAGCAGCATTCGCATGGATTGGAAAATCAGTTGTCGACCTTTTAGCTCGTTTTGGATGAAGGCATCCACTTCCTGAGGGCGAGAAAAATCCAGTTTATGGATGCTTCTAAGTATCGCTGTTGTATGTGTGCGGCTGTTAAGCAGCATGTAGATAGTACGCTCGATCAAGATAGCGATAGTAAGGAATGACATGATGATGAGTGGCCATGTCATGATGCCGAGCTGACTATGTATATTGGTTAATATTTGCATGATAGCGACTACTGTAATTGGAAATTAATCGGAATTTGTACGCGATGAGCAATGGCTTGCCCTTGCTCAACTTGATGTGAAAAACGCCATTCTTTGATTGTGCTAAGTGCACGTTCATCAAGGACGCTGTGACCACTCGATTCAAGCAATAGTTGCTTGATTTGATTGCCTTGTTCATCTAGCCAAACCTCGATAAGCACTTTGCCTTCTAATCCTTGTTTTCTTGCGATTCTTGGGTAGCTCACTGGCGTTGGTTTTGCGCTGAACTTAGGTTTTTTTACTAGCATCGGCTTACTGTCTTGCGCACTCACTTTGGCTGGTGGCGCTGTCTCTTGTTGTTCAGTTTTACTTGTTTCTACTTTCTTTTTTTCTGTTTTGGCTACAGCTGGCTCTTCGATCTTGGCGATCGTTTTTTGTGGTTCTATTTCTGTATTCTGTTCAGCGATTGGCGCCTTTGGTTTTGTCTTGGAAAGCTCTTTTTTAGGCTGAACCTTTTTTAGTGGCTCTTTATCCGGAGCTACGGTTTTACTCTTTTTCTCTACAGGTATGGATTCTTGTTGAACAGGTTTCTGCTCAAGTGGTTTAGCTTCAGCTTTAAGTTCTTTAGCAACCTTTTTCTCGATGACGGGTTCTACCGGTTTACTTGCCGAGATGGTCATAAGCTGAATTTGAAGTGACTGAGCACCATCCTCGGTTGATACATTGATGGTGTTTTTCTGTGGGGTATACGACAGCGCAATACCATGTATTAGGCATGCGATTAAGCCAGCGATGAGATAACGAAGCCTTGTCATTTTTGTCCACTAATCAGTATATTTTTCAACCATTTTTTTCACAGCCTTACAAATAATAATGAGATCGAATATCATTTGCATTATCGTTTGTGATCGGTATTATATCGAACAAAATCCTAATTACAATTTTATAAGCTAATAATTTGTTGCTGATTTGAAGGTCATTGATGAAAGCTCGGCAGCGATATTTTTAATTAAGGCATGAGTGATTTATGAAGCCGGTGATTTTTGACAGTACGGATGAATTGATTGTTGGTAAGGACACGCCAGATCCTTTGCGTTTTGCATTTGCTGCCAAGCGCGGTGCTCACGCCGGTGGAGCGATGAAGCCTGTAAATCCTACGCTAACTCAATCGGTTTTATCAGGAGCGTTGAGTCTCTCTGGCGAAGCGAGCGGACGTTGCTTATACATTCATATTCCGTTTTGTCGTGTTCGTTGCACTTATTGCAACTTTTTCCAATACGCTTCGAGCGAAAAACTGATTGCAGATTATTTCCAAGCGTTAGTGACGGAAATAAAGAGAAAGTCAGCATTAAAGTGGACACAAAGTTATCCATTTCAAGCTGTCTATGTGGGTGGCGGTACGCCAACTGACCTCAACGCAGCGCAGTTGAAACAGTTAGGTGAGTTGATTCGTCAGTATTTTCCTTTAACACCTGATTGCGAAATCACGCTTGAAGGTCGTGTAAATCGTTTTAATGAATCGAAGTTTGAAGCGGCACTAGAAGGTGGATTCAATCGTTTTTCTTTTGGTGTGCAGAGTTTTGATAGCAAAGTCCGCCGTAGTGCCAAGCGTCTGGATGATGGCGAAGTGGTGATGAACACTTTGCAAAAACTAGTGCGTTATAACGCAGCTCCGATAGTGATCGATCTTTTATATGGATTGCCTCATCAGACACTAGACGTTTGGCAGAAAGATTTAGAAGCCTACATTGAATCGGGTGTTGATGGTGTCGATCTCTATCAGTTGCTTGAGTTGCAAAATTTGCCAATGGCGCGTCTGGTGGAACAAGGCAAATTGCCCAACCCTGCTGACACTGCAACTAAAGCCACTATGTATGAGATGGGGGTGGCATTCATGGCAAAGCATCACCAGAGACGTTTAAGTGTTAATCACTGGGCTTCGGGCAACCGTGAGCGCAGCATTTATAACAGCCTAGCGAAAACCAATGCACAGGTATTACCTATAGGTGCGGGTGCAGGAGGCAACTTTAATGGTATTAGCACTATGCAGCATCGTGAAATGGATGCTTACATTAAAGCAATAGAAGCGGATGAGTTTCCAAGTGCCATGGTGTTTCAATCAACATCTAGTGAAAGCATTCAGAGTGATCTTAAAGCGTCTTTTGACCGTGGTGTCTTACTCAAACATGAATTAGGTGAGTGGTTTGAAGCACTTATGCCTCTATTCACAGTGTGGCAAAAAAGAGGATTAGTAAATATCACGCCTTTCGCTGTTGAACTGACTCTGGCCGGACAATTTTGGTCTGTGACTTTAGCGACGAATGCGATTCAAGTGATTCAGAATCAAACTCAAGCGATGCTTAAAAGCGCTTGAATAAAACAAAAATATTAGGAGTAACTATGTACACCACTTGTTCAGAGACAGAAGTACAACAAAAAGTGACAGCGGCGTTAGCGGAAGATTCAGCAACACCTGTCTCAACAATGTCTGAGCAACTAGGCTTATCTGAAGGTGCTATTACATTAGCTTTGCCAGACGAAATGATGACTCGTATCGATGGCAAACATGCGCAAACCGTTTTAGAACAACTACCAGAGTGGGGACCAGTAACTACGATAGTTCACTCTTTCGGTTCTATTTTTGAAACGAAAGCCAATTTCCCTAAGGGCAAAGAAGCACACGGCTACTATAACCTGATGGGGAGAGACGGCGAACTGCATGGTCATCTACGCTTAGATTTAGTGGAACACATTGCTTTTGTTAGCAAGCCATTTCGAGCTATGGAAAGTCACTATATCGGTTTCTTCAATGCGAATGGTGATTGTGTTTTTAAAGTATACGTAGGCCGAGATAAGAAACGTCAGCTTTTCCCACAGCAGGTAGAAGCGTTTATGCAAATGAAAAAGGAGTTTGCCGCGTGAATATAGAAAGTCAGCCACAAGAAAATGCTCAACGAGAAGAAGTTCGTCGCGAACGATTACAAGGCCGATTAGAGCCTGAGGTTCGTGAATTCCGAGATTCCCGTAAAACGTTGCAGTTAGCAACGATCAACGCTGCTGGTATTCCAAACGCCACATACGCTCCATTCGCTTTTGATAGCAAAGCTTATTACATCCTCGTGAGTGACATCGCCGCTCATGGGCAAAATTTAAAAACGAACCGTAATGTTTCGATTTTAATGATCGAGGATGAAAGCGAATGTAAGAACATTTATGCACGTAAACGACTGACTTTCGATACACGTGCTGAACTCGTTGAAAAACAAACACAAGATTGGAGCCAAGGCGTTGCCGCGCTAAAAGCGCGATTTGGTGAAATTATCGATAATTTAAGCCAGCTTGGTGACTTCAATCTTTATCGCTTAGTGCCTGAGTCAGGACGTTACGTCAAAGGATTCGGACAAGCGTTTGTCATTTCCGGTGATGACATGCTCGATTTTGTTCATTTAACAGAAGGGCACGTTAAAGCTGAAAAAGAGCGTATGGAGCAATAACCACTACTTAATAACAAGCGTTTAATAACCAGTGTTTAATAAATGCTGATTAAGTAAAAATTTAACCTAAGAATCAGCTCAACTAATAACAATATCCTCATCGATTTGATGCTTCAAAGCGGCTCGCATGCGAATGCCGCTTAGATTCTTGCACTTCAAATTTGAGGCAAAACCATTGAGCTCACTTAAACATTTAAACATGGATATGATAATGATTAAGCAAACTCCGCTTGCCATAGTTATTGGCGCGTTGCTATCAGCGCCAGCAGTCGCTGAAGAAACTACCTACTCATTTGATGAAGTTGTTGTGTCGGCAACTCGTATTGAACAGGATAAAAAGGACGTATCTTCATCTGTTGAAGTTGTTGATCGTGAAGAACTTGATGAAACGATGACTTCAAATTTGAAGGATACGTTCAAATATACACCAGGTGTTGATGCACAAGCTGATGGTCGATTTGGTGTTTCAGGTTTCAATATTCGTGGTATGGAAGATAGCCGCGTGAAAGTGATGGTTGATGGCGTTCAACAGCCAGTACCTTACAACCCAGGTGCTAGTCAGCAGCGTAAATATCCTAATACCATTGAGCTAGATACCTTAACATCGGTAGAAGTGAATAAAGGACCATCTTCAAGTTTGTTTGGTTCCGATGCGCTTGGCGGTGTGGTGTTGTTCCGTACTAAGAATCCAGAAGATGTTTTAGTTACAGAGGGCGATGAGCACCGTTTTGGTATTAAGAGTAGCTACTCATCAGTGAATAGTGAGTTCAAAAATACCCTGACTTGGGCTATGCGCAAAGGTGACTGGGAAACGATCACTATGCTGACTTATGCCGATGGCAGTGAATACAAGACCCATGGTGATGGAGCGGATGTTGAAGGTACCGATCGTGGTGCTGCAGATCCGGCTGATACACAATTGATGAATGGTTTAGCGAAAGTCTTTTACCAAGCAAACGAGGCTCATCGCTTTGGTCTAACGTTTGAATATTATGACTATCAGAATGATTCATACCTAGCGTCTCAGGAAGGTTCTGGAATTAACATGGGGGCAATGGGGACGTTAGTTTATAACGACTCATCAGTACAAGATGAGAATACCCGCATGCGCGTTGGTTTTGAGCACGACTGGAAAATGGATGCAGCGTTGGCTGATGAGTTATTGTGGAAATTGAGCTACCAAGCGACAGAAAGCGAATCTGATAACTATGATACAACCAACTGGGGAAGTATTTATGTTGACCGTATGCGTAATCGTCAGCGTATTTCTAGTGATGATTCCATCCAGTTCGATGCCCAAGTCAACAAACTGATTGAAGCTGAAACGCACTATCATCAGTTAACCTATGGGGCGAGTTATCTTCAGAATGATTTCTCATTAGAGAATACAGACTATATTCTGAGCAGTGGTACACAATCTTCAGGTAGTACTGGTTTGCCGAATGCAGACGTGCGCCAATGGGGTATGTTTATTCAAGATCAGCTATTCCTATTTGATGAAAAGTTAGTCCTTTCAGCGGGTCTTCGTTACGACTCCTTTAAAACAACACCTGAAACCACAGAAGGTTATGATACTGAACAGGTTGGCAGCAGTAATGATGCTGTAACAGGTCGAGTTGGTGCTGTTTATCATGTTGCTGATATGTTCAGCCCGTATGTGCAAATCAGTCAAGGCTTTAAAGCGCCAACGGTTTATGACTTGTACTACAGCTACAGTGAAGGGGTTATTTTCGAAGGTAATCCTAATCTAGAAGCAGAAACCAGCCTGTCTTATGAGCTTGGTTTCCGTGGTGAGAATAAGTTCCTCCAATACGAAGCAAGTGTTTTCTACAACGACTACAAAAACTTCATTACTGATGAAGTAGTCGGTGAAGATGCAAGTACAAGTAAAGACATCATTACGATGAAAAATATCGATGAAGCACGTATTTACGGTGCTGAACTTGCTGCAACTGTGCTTGGGCCAAAAGGTATCTACAGTCGTTTAAGCTTGGCATATGCTGATGGTGAAGATAAAGCTACTGGTCGCGAGCTAGATTCTATAGCTCCATTTACTGCAAATGTTGGCTTAGGTTATAACTCAGCAGATCAAAAATACGGTGCGTTGGTTAACTACAAGTTTGTTGCTAAGAAAGATGACTGGGAAGATGAAGATAATATCGAAGCGCCTTCTTACAACATTGTTGATTTAACGGCTTATTACCGTCCAATCAGAGACATGACTGTTCGCGCAGGATTGTTTAACGTGTTTGACGAGAAATACTGGGTATTCTCTGACCTAAGTGGTGAAAGTGATGGTTTAAGTGATTTTGATTCACAAGCCGGTCGTAACTGGGGTGCAAGCGTGGAATATAACTTCTAACCGTGAACTCTAGTTGAAAAAAGGGCGCTTAGCGCCCTTTTTTATTGTTAGTCTAGTTAGCTACTTTTAAATACTCTTCCGCTTCTTTCACACCCATATAGCGACCTAAGGTTTTCATCGGTACATCATGTAAGTCCACTACGATCAAACCATCTAAGGCATCGTTGAAGGCAGGGTCAACGTTGAAGCTGACCAATTTTCCATTCAATCCTAAATACTGACGTAATAGCACAGGAATGCCTTTGCCTTCATCAATACGAGCAATCACTCGCGAGAGCAGTTGTAAGTCGGCTAAAGAAGTTAACAAACTGGCATTCCATTGTGCTTGCATCATAGGTAATGGGTTGGAAGCTGCGACAAAGTTTGCTTGCTCGTTGTCGTAGAAGTGGAGTGTCATGGTGTCTGCCAGCAAACGTCTGGCTTGTTCGCTGTAATCATTGCTGATACTGACCGGTCCAAACAGGTGAGTGTATTGAGGGTTTTTATGAATAAATGCGCCAATCCCTTTCCATAGCAGAAGCAATGGAGCCATGCTTTTCTGGTAGTACTCATCAATGACTGAGCGCCCTAGCTCTATGGCGTTACCCATATTTTCTAGAAAGCGTGGGTCGTAGTTAAACAATGTACTTGAGTAGAGACCTTGAATACCTTGGGTTGCCACAATTTTGTCTACTAAGCCTAGGCGATAAGCGCCAACCATTTCATCGCGTTCTCTGTCCCAAATGAAAAGATGCAAATACTCGCGGTCAAACTCATCCACATCTAACGCCATCCCTGTCCCTTCGCCTACTTGGCGAAAGTTCTTCTCACGTAAGCGTCCAATCTCATGCATTAAAGAAGGGATATTCTCGGAATGAGTACAGTAAACATCAAACTCATTTAGACTGAGCAGGTGTGCTGATGAAGGAAGTGCTTCAAGATCTTCAAGCAGTTCAACAAGCGGTAATCTGTCCGCAATAGCTTGTGAAGTGTCATCTAAGTTAGTTTTATCTCGGGAAAGTGTTTTTTTTGCACCAAGCAGATAGGTGTTCAAGCGCAAGTAATTGACCAGCTGTTGATCGCAAAGATGTTGCATCTCTTTGTAGTGAATTGCGTCGCTAATAGAGATGTCGATACAGGTTTGTTTTTTATTCAGTAATTCGCGGCCGAGCATTACAGTGCGGAGCAGCGGATGTATTTTCCCTGCCATATAAAAACGAGTCGAGTTGTGACCTTCGATATAAACGGGTACTGCTGCCGCTTTATGTTTTTTGATCAAGCGGCTGACCGATTGACTCCACTCTTTATCTTCCAATCGATGTTGTTTGCTGTCTACCAATTGGGAGACTTCACCAGCAGGGAACATGAGTAACAAACCGCCTTGCTCTAAATGTTTATGAGCCTGACGCATCGCTTGAAGGTTTGCTTTCCGTGATTTATCCGTCTCAAAGACGTCAACGCCGATAAAGAGGGAATCCAGTTCAGGAACAGTTTTTAAGTATTGGTTTGCCAGTATTTGTACATCAGAACGAATCGTGAGTAGCATCTCTGCCAATATCACGCCTTCAACACAGCCTAGTGGGTGATTGGCAACTACAACGGTTGGCCCCATAACCGGAACATTGTTGAGAGAGCCTTTAATAAGTTGGTAATCAATGCCTAAAATTTCGAGCGTAAAGCGAAGAAATTGGCGAGTGTCGCACCCAGCAGGGCGCTGTGCGTAGAATTTATCAAGTTGACTTAAACCCGTTGCCCATTCCGCTAGGTTTTCACCTAAACCAAATGGTGTTTTTCGTGGCAGTTTAAAAGGGCTCTTAGACAGCATGTTAACCTCACAATACTTGTATTATGAGCCCATGCTAGAAGGCGAATATTTCACCTACGCTGCAGTTATATGAGTCTTTGATGGCGGATTTTTTGCAAAATGATGAATGTGGGATGGGGTAGGAAGGAAAGGTATAAAGAAGGCACGGTTATGACGAGCCTTCTTAAATAATCACATCCGCTATTGTGAAGAGAAAATCAACTGAGTTGAGATAGGTTATTAATTACTAGTCCTTTTTGTGTGCTGCTATCGATTATAATTATCTGCATCACAGGATTTCCACAGTAGGGAATGAGTACTTTATGTAGATTGGGAGCATTCTCCATTCTTTGGCTGATGATGGTGCCAAAAATCTCATCGTCAGAGGTGATCAATACTTCTGACTGGATGTAATTGTCGTCTTTAGTAAGCTGGAAAGTTGTTTGTTCCATGGTGGAAAAAGTACCTTTAACCAACTCCAGCTTATAGCCCTGCACTAAGCATTGATTGTTAATCAGCGTACAGTCGAGTCGCTCATAGTTATCCTGTGTCTGAGTAAACTGCATCTTGTTTTCGAATTGCAGCAGGCTTGGAATCAAATAGCCTACTGCAAAAATAACAGCGACAACGGCAGTTTTAATTAGGATGGATTTCACAACACAAATCGCTGGGTTAATTCAGACAGTTGATTCATCGATTCGGATAACTCTCTGATCGACATCTTCTGACTTTCTGATTTCTCTTCCATGATTTGAGTCGATTCTTTCACACCGGTCATATTCTGATTGATTTGATCAAGTGCCGAACCCTGTTGCTGAATTGCAGATGCCACATAATCCATTTGCGAACTTACTTGACTGATATTCATAGAGATCTGTTCTGTGACTTCAATAATGGTATCAACCGCAGAGGACACATCATCAGAATAGTCCGCCATATTGCTAATGTTGTCGGTCGAAAGCTTGATATTTCGATCTAAAACGGCGAGAGAGCGAGTTATTTCTTCAACACTGCTACTGGTTCTGTTTGCTAGCTGACGCACTTCATCAGCCACAACTGCAAATCCGCGTCCGGCTTCACCTGCTCGAGCCGCTTCAATTGAAGCGTTAAGAGCAAGTAAGTTGGTTTGTTCAGAGATCCCAGTGATCGCTTGAAGGATTTTATGAATGTTTTGCGTATCCCCTACAACGTTTTCGACATTGTTTCGAGTTTCAGAAACAGCTTGCTTGAGCTTAGCAAGGTTATCTTGGCATCGAGAAGATTGTTCCAAAGCGTGTCTGCTTAGCTGGTTGGCTTGCTGTGTACCTTCATTACATACTCGTGTTGAATCGGAAACATTATTAAATGAAGAACCCAGTTCACCGATAGCTCCCGCGACCATTTCTGTATTTGATGCGTTGTGGGAAATCTCGTTATCAACCGATTCAACGTTTTCAATAAGGTTATTTGAAACCATTTTGAGGTTTGATATCGCTTGGTTTTGAACTTGTGCTGTGTTTTGCAACTGCATGATGATCTGGTTGAAACGAACAAAAAACTCGTCATTAGACTTGAGCTCAACATTCAAATGCAATTTGTCTTTTTTAACGATGTTCGCCACCATTTCATTCACATAGTTCATTCTCTTCATGCTTTTATCCAATACTAAACAAGCATAGATAGAGACACTGGCTTGAAAAATGGCGTATAAGCAGTGCTCGATAACCAAGGTATAACTGCTGTTTGGCGGGAAGATGAAGATAGGCATTCCCGACGATTGCATCCAGAAAAAGAAAATATGATGCAAAGCAGCAGCAACCAGACCGTGCAGTACCATCAGCCAGTCGTTATACAACATCAAAAGTGCCAACATTATGAACACTTCAAAGTGCAACATGATATCGCCATAGGCTTGGTGGATATGCAGAGCAACAAAACCATAAAGCACATAAGGTAGAACGACTCTAAAACTGCGTTTGTTCAGTAAGAATGAAAGTGCTGCCAGTGCAAGAGTGATAAGCAGATCTGCAGTCGCATAGCCGTAACGGGCGAAATAAATAAAAG
Organism: Vibrio plantisponsor; assembly: GCF_013041605.1. Lineage (GTDB taxonomy): Bacteria > Pseudomonadota > Gammaproteobacteria > Enterobacterales > Vibrionaceae > Vibrio > Vibrio plantisponsor. The sequence continues at coordinate 133,828 of NZ_JABEQC010000002.1, forward strand.
AGAGCAGTGTCATTGGAATACTGATGACATAGGTCTTCTCTGAAAAAGATAGTTCTCGGTCAAATTGCATATCAGTACTTCTATATTGGTTATTAGGAATTTTTATGTTGTTGAATTGGCGTTTAAAAGATTCAAACATCATTCATCTAAATGCTTATTTTTTAAACCGACAAGGAGTTAAAGCTAAAAAGTGCCTTAGGACGGTGATGAACCATGTTGTTCTAACGTCTGGGTTAAAAGGATTTGTTGGCTGAAGAGAAACATATTTGCCTCATACTTATTTTGTTGGGAGGAAGTGAATGACAAATAATATGATTAGCGACATTCTGAACGGTCGCTTTTAATGAACGATACCAACTGTGCCGTACGGTAAGTGTACATCATTCTTATCTGAATAGACAAAATATTTGTACAATATTTTTATTTGTATCGATATTTGTTGTTATCGATGAAGAAGACTGTGAATCTTCCAACAAGGTGAACAAATGAAAAAAGCCTGATGAGTTTCCTCATCAGGCTTTCTGATATCTGGTGGCCCCTCCCAGACTTGAACTGGGGACCAATCGATTATGAGTCGACTGCTCTAACCACTGAGCTAAGGGGCCGAATAGGTCAATGATTATAGGTGAAGGGGTGGGGTGTGTCTAGACGCAAAGTAGGGTAATAGCGCTTAGTTTTTATCCACTTAGAACTACAGATAATAAAAAAGGCGAGCTGTCGCTCACCTTTTATTCAATGCTTTATGAAAGTTTGCTGTTCCGTTATTCGTCTAGGAAGCTGCGCAGGGTTTCTGAACGGCTTGGGTGACGAAGTTTACGCAGCGCTTTAGCTTCGATCTGACGGATACGTTCACGAGTTACGTCGAACTGCTTACCAACTTCTTCCAAAGTGTGGTCAGTGTTCATATCGATACCGAAACGCATACGAAGTACTTTTGCTTCACGAGGAGTTAGACCACCTAAAACGTCACGAGTTGCTGCACGTAGGCTTGTTGCCGTTGCAGAATCTAGTGGTAGTTCTAGTGTTGTATCCTCGATGAAATCACCTAGATGCGAATCTTCGTCGTCACCGATTGGTGTCTCCATTGAGATTGGCTCTTTAGCAATTTTCAGTACTTTACGAATCTTATCTTCCGGCATTTGCATACGTTCTGCCAATTCTTCTGGCAGAGGCTCGCGCCCCATTTCTTGTAGCATTTGGCGAGAGATACGATTCAGTTTGTTGATCGTTTCAATCATATGAACAGGGATACGGATCGTACGAGCTTGGTCTGCAATTGAACGAGTAATTGCCTGACGGATCCACCATGTTGCATAAGTCGAGAACTTGTAACCACGACGGTATTCAAACTTGTCTACTGCTTTCATCAGACCGATGTTACCTTCTTGGATTAGATCTAAGAACTGTAGACCACGGTTTGTGTATTTCTTAGCAATAGAAATAACCAGACGTAAGTTCGCTTCAACCATCTCTTTCTTCGCACGGCGAGCTTTCGCTTCACCGATAGACATGCGACGGCTGATATCTTTAATACGGTTTACCGTTAAAGATGTTTCTTGTTCGATAATACGTAGTTTCTGAATTGAACGACGAATATCTTCTTCATCTTCACGGATCTTCGCTACGTATGGCTTGTCAGATGCAAGAATTTGGTCAAACCAAGCTTCATCAGATTCATTGCCAGTAAATACCGAGATAAATGATTTCTTCGGCATCTTAGCTTTTTCAACAACAGCGCGCATGATCAAACGTTCTTGTGTACGTACGCGATCCATAGAATTGCGTAGCGTATTTACAAGATGGTCGAACTGTTTTGGTGTTAGACGGAATTCACGGAAAACCGTTAATACAAGTTCAGTCGCTTCTTGAGCCTTACTGCTTGTATCACCATGTTCGTTGATCGCAAGTTGAAGATTTTGGTACTGATTACGCAGTTCCGTGAACTTCTCTAAAGCAAGTTCAGGGTCGATACCAACTTCTTCTTCATCGCTGCTATCGTCGTCGCCATCTTCATCTTCGTCTTCATCGTCATCGGTATCGTCTTCGTCATCTAGGTCTGAACCTGTTAACTCTGAACCGATGTGCGTTGCTGTTGGTGCTTCACTTTCCATATCATCTGGGTTTACAAAACCACTAATGATATCGGTTAGGCGAAGTTCTTCAGCTTGAACTTTGTCAAATTGCTCAAGAATGTATGGAATAGTTCCAGGGTATTCAGCAACTGCACTTTGTACTTGGTTAATACCATCTTCGATACGCTTCGCGATATCGATTTCACCTTCACGAGTTAGTAGTTCTACTGTACCCATTTCACGCATATACATACGAACAGGGTCAGTTGTTCTACCGATCTCGCTTTCTACGCTAGACAGCGCAGCAGCAGCAGCTTCAGCTGCATCTTCGTCGGTGATGGTTTCATCATCATTAAGAGCTAGATCATCAGCGTCAGGGGCAGTTTCTACAACTTTGATACCCATGTCGTTGATCATCTGAATAATATCTTCTACCTGTTCAGAATCTACGATTTCTGCTGGTAGGTGGTCATTTACTTCGGCGTAGGTCAGATAGCCCTGCTCCTTGCCGCGAATGACAAGTTGCTTAAGCTGTGACTGCGGATTTTGATCCATAGACGGTATCCAACTTCGTATCTGGTGAAGGAATAGTATGCGAAATGCAAACCACGGATAATAACAAATTAAATTGTTGCTGACTATTCAAACTGGGTTACGCTTTAAATTCTAGCATTAACGCTACTAGCTCCCTTTTTTCGTCGCTTGATAAACCGACGTTTCTTTCTTTAACCAGCAATTGTTCAATTTGTTTTTCTACGCACTGGGCAAGAATTTTGTCCAATGAGTCATAAAATAGTTCTTGTTGATCTTCAGCAAACGGGATCTCCCAGCTTGCAAGGCGAGACAACAGTTCCTGTGTTTTTGTACCGCGCCAATGCTCTAACAATTGACCCGTTTTTATATGGGGTTGTTGTCTGCATTTTTCAAGCACTTCTGTCAACAATTTCAACCCTGGAATCTCCAAACCTTGAGTAGTTGAAAGGTCTGGCACCATATCAGCATAGCTCGGATTCTGTAGAAGCAAAGCAATGACATCTCTCATCGGTGTTCGCTTTATTTCTTTATGCGGCTGAGGCTTTGTTTCATTTGTTTTTAATAACGAGTTTAAAAACTTTTCTAGTTGAAAGTCGCTCCACCCAGTACCTCGTAATATCTCACTCCATATATATGCTTTTAAAGATGCTTCAGTTGTTTTGTTCAATAACGGAGCAGCGTTTGTCGCTACATAGACCTTCCATTTTGTAGTGTCACCATCTGGAGCATCTTTCTTGATTTCAGAAAGCAGGAAATCAATAAGAGATAAGGAATTATCTATTTCGGCTTCTAGGCCATCCTTCCCATATTTTCTAACAAAGCTATCAGGATCTTCACCATCAGGCAGAAATAGCACCTTGAGAATTTTATTTGGGTTTAGATATTCAAGTGCATTTTCCATTGCGCGTCTTGCCGCTTCGCGCCCCGCTCGGTCACCGTCGTAACAGCAAATTATAGTATTGGTTTGACGGAAGAGAGTTTGAATATGGTCGCCAGTGGTTGATGTTCCTAGAGATGCAACGGAATAATCAATGCCATATTGCGCCAGAGCCACGACATCCATATAACCTTCGACCACGAGGATTTGTGGTGGTTCACGGTAGGCCTGTAAAACTTCATAAAGCCCATACAGCTCTTTGCCTTTATGGAAAATAGGTGTCTCTGGTGAGTTCAGATACTTAGGTGTACCTTCACCAATAACACGGCCACCAAAACCAATCACTCGGCCTCGACGATCCCGAATAGGGAACATAACGCGGCCACGAAAACGGTCATAGCGTTTGCCGTTGTCGTTTTCAATCAACATGCCGCCTGAAACCAACATGTCTTGGGCATGTTTTTGTTGTCCGAAATTCTTACGAACTAAATCCCATTCGTCAGCCACATAGCCAATACCGAACTTCTGAACTATCTCGCCGGATAAACCACGATTTTTTAAATATTCAATGGCATGACGGTTAGCAGGAACTTTAAGTTGTTGACGATAAAACTGAGCAATGCTGCCCATTAAATCGTAAAGATTACGTTTTTCGTCGCTGCTAACTTTTGGTGTATTACTTTTGAAACCACTATTTGAGCGTTCTTCTCTGGGTACTTCTAGTCCGAGAGAGGAAGCTAACTCTTCAATCGCTTCAGGAAACTCAAGACGCTCATACTCCATCATGAAGTCGATGGCGTTACCATGCACGCCGCAGCCAAAACAGTGATAGAACTGCTTTTCTTGGCTTACGCTAAATGACGGGGTTTTTTCATTGTGGAATGGACAACATGCACCGTAGTTTTTGCCCTTTTTTTTAAGTTTCACACGTGCGTCGATAACATCGACAATATCAAGTCGAGCTAGGAGGTCATCGATGAAGCTACGAGGGATCTGTCCTGCCATAAAACCTAAAAAAAAGATAAAAACGAATGTGCAAGGTCAACAGACCTTAGATACAAACAAGCCGTGCATTCAAAGAATAGCACGGCTTGCTGCAATAGAGTTCTGGATTAAGCCAGTTTAGCGCGAACTAAACCGCTGACTTTACCCATATCTGCACGCCCTTGAATTTGTGGTTTCAAGATAGCCATCACTTTACCCATGTCTTGCATGCCCGCTGGAGAGGATTCTGCGATTGCACTTTCAATCAGTGCTAACACTTCTTCTTCGCTCAGTGGTTGAGGCATAAATTCCTCAAGGATGGTGATTTCTGCTTGCTCCACTTCAGCTAAATCTAAACGATTTGCTGCTTCATATTGCGATACAGAATCGCGACGTTGTTTAACCATTTTGGTCAGCACAGCAACGATATCGTCATCGGTCAGAGTAATCTTCTCGTCAACTTCACGTTGTTTGATTGCTGAAAGGGCTAAACGAATAGTGCCAAGGCGCGCTTTGTCCTTGGCTTTCATCGCTAATTTTTGCTCTTCTCTGAGATTATCAATAAGAGCCATAACTTAATCCTTAATTAGGAAAAAGCTATTAGTACAGGCGAACGCGACGAGCGTTTTCGCGAGCAAGCTTCTTAGCGTGACGCTTTTGAGCTGCTGCTTTAGCGCGTTTGCGAACTGTAGTTGGTTTTTCGTAGTGCTCACGACGACGCACTTCAGAAAGGATACCTGCTTTTTCGCAAGAGCGTTTGAAACGACGTAGTGCAACGTCGAACGGTTCGTTTTCACGTACTTTAACTACTGGCATATGCCTTTCACCTCAGGGGTTATTCGTTAATGCTGATATTCAGTGACCAAATCAACAAGGTTTCTTATTCGTTTGGTCTTTAATCAGCTAGATCAAAAATGGTGCGGAATTTTAATCCGATCGTTGTGCCTTTGTAAAGTACTTTGTCGTTTAGCCTCTGTACAAAATTTGTTTGTGAAGCGAAGCCGTTGTAACATTGCGCCAATTTGAAATTTTAGATGGCAGTGTGCTGAGAAAAATATGCGTATTATTGGTATTGAAACCTCTTGTGATGAGACGGGTATAGCGATTTACGATGACGAGAAGGGATTGCTGTCACATAAGCTTTATAGCCAAGTTAAACTTCACGCTGACTACGGCGGTGTTGTGCCAGAACTGGCTTCGCGTGACCACGTTAAGAAAACCATTCCACTGATTAAAGCAGCAATGGCTGAAGCGAATTTAACGCCGAAAGACATTGATGGGGTCGCTTATACAGCAGGACCCGGTCTTGTTGGAGCTCTATTAGTTGGCGCAACTATTGGACGCAGTATTGCTTATGCTTGGAACGTTCCGGCTGTTGCGGTACACCATATGGAAGGACACTTACTCGCTCCGATGTTGGAAGACAACCCACCTCCGTTCCCATTTGTTGCACTGCTTGTTTCAGGCGGCCACAGCATGATGGTTGAAGTAAAAGGCATTGGTGAGTACCGCATTCTTGGCGAATCTATTGATGATGCGGCTGGTGAAGCGTTTGATAAAACTGCGAAACTCATGGGGCTGGATTACCCAGGTGGCCCTTTGCTTTCACGCTTAGCTGAAAAAGGTACTCCGGGGCGCTTTAAGTTTCCGCGTCCTATGACGGATCGACCAGGGCTGGAAATGAGCTTCTCTGGTCTGAAAACTTTCACGGCTAACACGATTGCTGCAAATGGTGACGATGAACAAACTCGTGCTGATATTGCCTATGCATTCCAAGATGCTGTTTGTTCAACGCTGGTGATTAAGTGTAAACGTGCGCTGGAAGAAACTGGCATGAAGCGAATTGTTATTGCCGGTGGTGTAAGTGCAAATAAACAGTTACGCGCAGATTTAGCTAAGCTGGCAGAAAAAATCGGTGGTGAAGTGTATTACCCACGTACTGAGTTTTGTACCGATAATGGCGCTATGATTGCGTTTGCTGGTATGCAACGCTTGAAGAATGGTGATGTGACAGATTTGAGCGTTGAAGCTCGTCCTCGCTGGCCAATTGATCAATTGACTCCTATTGAGTAATTAAAGCCGAATAAGAAAAACGGTCGCAATAGCGGCCGTTTTTTTATGTTTGGAGTTTGTGGAATCGCTAAGTGATTAAGCTTTCTTTTTCTCGCCGACTTTAGGTTCTGTTCCGGCAAAAAGACGCTTAATGTTTTGATGATGGCGCAAGATAATTAAGCAGCAGAGCATGGCTACTGGCAGAGTGTATTGGGGTTTGACCAGCCATGTATAAAGAGGGGCAAGCAACACGGTGACTATCGCGGCCAAAGATGAATAACGGAAAATGACAGCCACAAATAGCCAAGTCGCCATAATCATGGTTGTTAAATCTAATCCGATAGGGGCGATAGCACCTAAAGCGGTAGCGACCCCTTTCCCACCTTTAAAGTGGAAGAAAATAGGGTACATATGACCAAGGCATGCCGCGATGGCAACCAAACCCAAAATAAGAGGATCTATTTTTAGAAAGTAACCCGCCCAAACCGGAATTGTACCTTTGAGCATGTCGCACAGTAACACAGCCGCCGCTGCTTTTTTGCCACCAATTCGTAAGACGTTTGTCGCACCCGGATTATTTGAACCCACACCTCTAGGGTCTGGCAGGCGTAATAAACGACAGATCAGCACCGCACTGGAGATCGAACCCAGTAAATAAGCGGAAATTATCATTATTAGTGCCAATGGCGTCATTATTGCCTCAATACGGTGAGTTTTTTGAACTGGGCTTTACATTGTTTTGTTATACCCATGCGACTAGTAACTTCAAGCTGGCATGAGTGTCTTTAAGTAAAAATTCTGTTTGGTTTACCCATCTAAACGCGGTTTCGTATATGATATCGCGATTGGCGACGATAGTACGTTTTTTTACTCAATATAGGTATCCGACCTGTAATTGAGTTTAACTGTTGGAAGGAATTCGATAGAAGATGGATAAAGTCTTTATAGAGCAGCTAGAAGTCATTACCACAATAGGGGTTTATGACTGGGAACAGACCATTAAACAAAAACTGGTTCTCGATTTGGAAATGGCTCATGACAATAAGCCAGCAGGCAACAGCGATGATGTTGCGCATGCTCTAGACTACGCTCAAGTCAGCCAAGCTGTGATTGAACATATTGAATCAGGCCGTTTCTTATTGGTTGAAAGGGTGGCAGAAGAAGTCGCTAGCTTAATCATGCAACGCTTTAGTGTGCCTTGGATTCGTATTCGACTAACAAAGCCGGGTGCAGTTCCGCAGGCGAAAGGTGTAGGAGTGATCATCGAAAGAGGATCATTATGATCACTGCCTATGTTGGCGTAGGTTCTAACATAGAACGACGCCGTCATATTGAAGCTGCAATTCAAGAGCTGAGCTTAGTGGGAAGCGAATTACGTCTTTCAACGATATATGAGTGCCCAGCTCAAGGGTTTGATAGTCATCCTTTTTTCAATTTAGTGGTGGAGTTAAAAACTTCATTGTCTCTACACGATTTTCAGCAGTGTTTAAAAGACGCAGAGTATCGTTGGGGGCGCGATATTGATGCGAAAAAGTATCAAGATCGAACTCTGGATATGGATATTATTCTGTTTGGTGATGTCATATCCCCAAGCTCACCTGTTGTCCCGCGTCCGGATATTTATCAATATCCATTTGTGATACAGCCTTTGTATGAGTTATGCCCCGAACTCAATATTCCGGGAACAGATTTGTCTATCGAAAAGGTCTGGCAAAACGCTGAACTTTTAGAACAACTAAAACCAGTTCCCCTCTGGTTTAGTATCAAGTAAGAGAAAATAATGAGTTATTTCGAGTCTTTTATGTTGGCTTTAATTCAGGGTTTTACTGAATTTTTGCCAATTTCCAGCTCTGCACATCTTATCTTGCCATCGGCAGTATTAGGTTGGGCTGATCAGGGTTTAGCGTTTGATGTGGCGGTTCATGTCGGCACCCTAACTGCGGTTGTGATTTACTTTAGAAACGAAGTTAAAGCACTGTTAAGCGCATTTTTTGCTTCTATTTTCAAAGGAGATCGAAGCAAAGAAGCCAACTTAGCTTGGTGCATTATTTTAGCGACTATCCCAGCTTGTATCTTTGGCTTAGTGATGAAAGACGTCATTGAAGTCTACTTGCGTAGTGCATGGGTGATTGCCGCTACTACCATTATTTTCGGCATTCCTCTGTGGTACGCCGATAAAACGGCTAAACAGAATATTAATGAGTATCAAGCGGGTTGGAAGAAAGCGCTCTTCATCGGTTTCGCACAAGCGGTAGCCATGATTCCTGGAACTTCACGTTCAGGAATTACCATTACTGCGGCTCTTTATCTTGGTTTTACTCGTGAAGCGGCAGCGCGTTTTTCGTTTTTAATGTCGATTCCGATTATCGTACTGGCGGGAAGCTACCTAGGTTTGAAGCTGGTTACCAGTGGTGAACCAATCCATCTAGGATTCTTGATGACAGGTATTTTGACGTCATTTGTTAGCGCCTATATCTGTATTTTCTTTTTCTTAAAGCTTATTTCTCGAATGGGTATGACCCCATTTGTAATTTACCGTTTGATTTTAGGTGTCGGGTTATTTGCCTTTCTATTAAGCCGTTAGTCGCCTGAAAAGGGGGCTTATGGTATAAATAGGGCGTTTCTACCCAAATTGACAAAAAGGCCGTTTTTATTCGGCCTTTCTTCTATATACACCGATTTTTATCAATATTGACGAGTGTGAAAGTAATGCGAGTACTTGCGGTGACCTTAACCCTGCTGCTTGGTTTTCTACAATACAGCTTATGGCAGGGGAAGAACGGAATATCTGATTATCATGCTGTTGCGGCAGAGATAGAAGTTCAAGAGCAAGTGAATACTAACTTACATCAACGTAACCAAGAGATGTTCGCGGAAATTGATGACTTGCGACAAGGGCTTGATGCGATTGAAGAAAGAGCTCGTCACGAATTGGGAATGGTGAAAAGTGGAGAAACTTTTTACCGTATTACCGGAGAGGATAATCGTTAATGGATAAATCAATCATTGCGGTTGTACCTGCTGCGGGCGTTGGCAGTCGGATGCAGGCCGACCGTCCGAAACAATATTTAAAACTTTTGGGAAAAACCGTACTTGAGCACACCGTGTCCAAACTACTGGCACATCCTAAAGTCTCTAAAGTGGTTGTTGCCGTCAGCGAAGATGATCCTTACTTTTCTACGTTAGCACTTGCTAACCACCCTCAAGTTATCCGAGTTAACGGCGGCAAGGAACGAGCAGACTCCGTTCTTTCAGCATTGAATTACATCTGTAAACATGAAGTCAGCGAATGGGTTCTCGTTCATGATGCGGCTCGCCCCTGTTTCACAGAGCAGGATGTTACACGACTCATCGAATGTGCTGAAATACATTCTGTTGGCGCCATTCTCGCGGCTCCAGTCAGAGATACGATGAAGCGTAGCGATGAGCTGCAGAATATAGACCATACGGTTGAACGTTCGAATCTCTGGCATGCTTTGACGCCACAAATGTTCCGCACTCTACCTTTGCGCGAAGCTTTGATTGATGGGTTAGCGAGTAAAGCGAATATCACCGATGAAGCATCCGCATTTGAACGACTGAATTTAAGCCCGGCTCTAGTTAATGGCCGAGCAGATAACATAAAAATTACTCAGCCAGAAGATCTCGCGTTGGCTGAGTTCTATTTGAGCCGAAATAAGGAATAAGCATGATACGAATTGGCCATGGTTTTGATGTGCATAAATTTGGTGGTGAAGGCCCTGTCATTATTGGCGGAGTTGCCGTTCCTTATGAACAAGGTTTAATTGCGCATTCTGATGGTGATGTTGCTTTGCATGCGTTATGTGATGCGCTGCTCGGCGCGATTGCTGCGGGTGATATTGGTAAGCACTTTCCGGATACTGATGATAAATGGAAAGGAGCAGATAGCCGTGAACTGTTGAAAGATGTTTATCGTCGAGTAAAAGAGTCGGGCTATCGCCTAGGAAACGCTGACGTCACCATTATTGCTCAGGCACCTAAAATGGCTCCTCATATAGAAGCGATGTGTGCGTCTATTGCTCAGGATCTAGAGACTGATATTGGTAATATCAATGTCAAAGCAACGACTTCTGAACGTTTAGGTTTCACTGGCCGCAAAGAAGGCATTGCGTGTGAAGCCGTTGTACTACTGATGAAAGCATAAAGAGTCGAAAATGACAGATATTTTATCTTCACTCGCTTACCTGTGCGGTAAACCTACAGCGAAAGGCAAAATAAAAGCTAAACCAGAAGATTTTAAAGTGGTTGAAAATCTGGGGTATGAGTTTACGGGTAGCGGTGAGCACCTCATGGTTTCTATTCGTAAGACGGGTGAAAATACCAGCTTTGTTGCCAATGAACTGGCGAAAGCGTGTGGCGTAAAGTCAAAAGATGTTAGCTGGGCAGGTTTGAAAGACCGTCATGCTGTGACAGAACAATGGTTAAGTGTTCATTTACCTAGCGCGGGATTTCCGAATCTTGCGCTGTTTCAATCACAACATCCGAGCATTGAAGTGCTAGCGATGACTCGCCACAACAAAAAGTTACGTCCGGGTGACTTAGCGGGTAACTACTTCGAAGTCACTATGTCAGAAGTCACTGATGTTGAAGAAGTGGTTAAACGTTTGGAAGTGGTGGCACAACAAGGTGTGCCCAATTACTTCGGTAATCAGCGTTTTGGTAAAGATGGTAACAACTTAGAAGAATCTCGCCGTTGGGGGCGTGAAAACGTCCGTACTCGTAACCAGAACCAACGCAGTCTTTATCTGTCTACTGCTCGTTCATGGATATTCAACCGCATTGTTTCTTCGCGTATTGAGCAAAACTGTTTCTATCGTTTCATCGACGGTGATATCGCTCTGGTTAACGGTGAGCAAACGTTGGTGAGTGCAGATAAGACTTCTGAATTCAACCAATTACTTGAGCAAGATAAAGCGCAGATTTCTGCGGCGTTAGCTGGTGATAACGAACTGCCGACACAAGCAGAAGCGCAGAAGATTGAACAGCACTTTATCGATGCTGAAGAAGACTTGATGAAGCTAATTCGCGGTAATCGCATGCGTCATGATCGCCGAGCAATAGCGTTGAAAGCCCAAGATTTGAGTTGGCAAGTGGACGGTGATTCTATTACGTTAAAATTCGCTCTTGATGCGGGCAGTTTTGCGACTTCGATAGTGAGAGAACTAATAGAAGAGATTCCTGTAGAGCGTGTTTATGAGTGATAAAAAACTAAAAATACTATTAAGCAATGATGATGGCGTGTTTGCCGATGGTATTCATGCTCTAGCGGCTGCCATCTCGGATCTCGCAGAAGTAATTATTGTTGCGCCAGACAGAAACCGCTCTGGAGCGTCGAACTCGCTGACATTGGAACAGCCACTGCGTGTTTCTCAAGTCGCGCCGAATACATACTCAGTTCAAGGTACGCCAACGGACTGTGTCCATTTCGCTTTGAATGAACTGCTCAAAGACTCAATGCCGGATCTGGTGTTAACCGGAATCAACCATGGTGCGAACCTTGGCGATGACGTTCTTTACTCTGGTACTGTTGCCGCTGCAATGGAAGGTCACTTCCTCGGTGTTCAGTCGATTGCTTTTTCATTAGTTGGAAACCAACACTTTTCTACAGCAGGAAAAATTGCCCGCCAATTGGTAGAGCAACATCTGCGTCGACCTATTCCAACTAATCGTTTATTGAACGTGAATGTTCCAGATGTCCCATTTGAAGAGCTTACTGGTACGCAAGTGACGCGTTTAGGTGCTCGTCATCACGCAGAAAGCATGATTAGGCAGAAAGATCCTCGAGGTCATGATATTTATTGGTTAGGTCCTCCGGGCAAAGAGCAAGATGCCGGTGAAGGTACCGATTTCTATGCTATTGAGCATGGATTTGTTTCACTGACTCCATTGCAAGTGGATCTCACTGCGCATGAGTCTTTAGGTAGTATGGATCATTGGTTAAAGGACAGAACTGATGGCTAATCCAAAAGCCGATAAATTAATTCAGTTTTTATTAGCAAACGGTATTACTGATCAGCAAGTGTTGCAGGTAATACATCAATTGCCTCGTGAATACTTCGTTTCTCAAGCTATGGTTCATCAGGCGTATGACAACAATGCTCTGCCGATTGGCCAGGGGCAAACTATCTCTCAGCCGTATATTGTTGCAAAAATGACTCAAATGTTGGAATTGCAGCGAAATAGTCGAGTGTTGGAAGTAGGGACTGGCTCTGGTTATCAGACGGCTATCTTGTCTCACTTAGTTGAGCATGTGTTTTCTGTTGAACGGATTAAATCTTTGCAATGGGAGGCGAAACGTCGTCTCAAGCAGCTCGATATTTATAACGTCTCGACGAAACATGGCGACGGATGGCAGGGCTGGGCAGCAAAAGCCCCATTTGATGCGATCATAGTGACGGCTGCGGCTCAGAAAGTGCCACAAGCTTTGCTCGATCAGCTTGCTGACGGAGGACGTTTAGTTATTCCTGTCGGTGAAGATGAACAGCAGCTCTATAAAATAATTCGTAAAGGTGATGAGTTTATTTCTCAGTTAATAGAAACGGTACGGTTTGTACCTTTAGTCGCTGGTGACTTAGCGTAATGAAGGGTTTTCAGCTAAAGACATTGTTAGCGTGTGGACTGTGTGGCCTATTGTTAGGCTGTGCAGCAAGCTCTCCTGCGCCAGTGTCTGGGTTGAAGAAAGACTACCGAGATATACAACGAGGCAGTTATCGCGGCAGTTACTATGAAGTGAACCGTGGCGATACGCTGTATTTTATAGCTTATGTCACAGACAAAGATGTAAATGACATCATCAGTTACAATAAATTAACCCCGCCTTACACCATTCACCCAGGTCAGAAGTTAAGACTTTGGCGTCCTGCATATACAGCACCTGCTTACGGTGGTACAGGGGCTGGAGCAGTGGTTGCTACTACATCTAGTGTTCCAACAGTGGCAGCAGCCACATCAACCTCGGTTTCTCCCCCGAAATCGAGCAAAAATTCTAATGCTGCTCAAGCTAACAAATCGGCAAATTCGGTCAAAAAAGATCCAAATAAGGCGATTGATCAATCGAAAACAAAGGAGTATGTTGGTTCTAATACTCAACAAAACGTTAACAAAACTGTAAGTAAACCTAAACCACAGAACGATAAAGTCGACAAGTGGTTATGGCCAACGAAAGGGAGAGTTGTTAAAAACTTTTCAGCAGGAGATCAAGGAAATAAAGGTATCGACATTGCAGGACAGCGAGGTCAATCCATTACTTCTACTGCTGCAGGAACCGTGGTCTATTCGGGTAATGCATTACGAGGTTACGGCAACTTAATCATCGTGAAGCATAATGAGCATTATTTAAGTGCTTATGCCCATAATGACCGGCTGTTGGTTAAAGAAGGACAAAGTGTTAAAGCTGGCCAAAAAATAGCAACAATGGGCAGTTCCGGTACGAACAGTGTTCGTCTGCACTTTGAAATTCGTTATCAAGGTAAGTCTGTGAATCCAAAACGGTATTTACCTTAAATATACTTGTTAAGAGTTATGTAGTGACATATTGAGTAGTAATGTCTTGCTAGCTCGCCGGGGGAGGCGCTATGAGTATCAGCAATACAGTAACCAAGGAAGAAGAGTTTGACTTAGATATTGATTCAACAGATGTTGTTGAAGTGGATGCTAAGCTAACTGCCGAAGACGATGACATTGACCAAACGGAAGATATCCGTGAAGAGTTCGATGCGTCAACCAAAAGCTTAGATGCAACGCAAATGTATCTCAGCGAGATTGGTTTCTCACCTCTTTTAACCGCCGAAGAAGAAGTTCTTTATGCTCGCCGAGCACTTCGTGGAGACGAAGCTGCAAGACGACGCATGATAGAGAGCAACCTGCGTCTGGTGGTGAAAATATCCCGTCGTTATAGCAATCGTGGTCTCGCTTTACTGGATCTTATTGAAGAAGGTAACTTGGGCTTGATCCGTGCGGTTGAAAAATTCGATCCAGAACGTGGATTCCGCTTTTCAACCTACGCTACTTGGTGGATCCGTCAAACGATTGAACGTGCGCTGATGAATCAAACTCGTACGATTCGTCTACCAATTCACGTAGTTAAAGAGCTCAATATCTATCTACGTACCGCACGTGAACTTTCGCAAAAACTCGACCATGAACCAACAGCGGAAGAGATCGCCTCTGAACTGGATAAACCGGTTGATGATGTCAGCAAGATGCTGCGTTTAAATGAACGCATCAGCTCTGTAGATACACCTATTGGTGGTGACGGGGATAAAGCGCTACTCGATATTATTCCAGACATTAACAACTCCGATCCTGAAGTTTCGACTCAAGACGATGACATCCGTGATTCATTGATTGCGTGGCTTGAAGAGTTAAATCCTAAACAAAAAGAAGTGTTAGCACGACGCTTTGGTTTGTTAGGTTATGAGCCATCAACGTTGGAAGAAGTTGGACGTGAAATCAACTTGACTCGTGAACGTGTTCGTCAGATTCAAGTAGAAGGTTTACGCCGTTTGAGAGAGATTCTGATGAAACAAGGTTTGAACATGGAATCTTTGTTCAACGTGGAAGTGGAAGCTTAATTACCTCATTTTTAAGCACAATTTTTATTTAGTAAAAAGGCACTCTATGAGTGCCTTTTTGTTATTGAATCCAGCAAAGATAGTTACAGCAATTTCTTCAGACGATACAACTCTTCTAACGCTTGGCGTGGGGTTAAATCGTCAGGATCTATGGCAGCCAATGCATTCTCAACTTCACTTGGCTCAGGGATCAAACTTAGTTGGTTGGCGATATCCACTCTGGAGCTTGATGCCGAAGAAGGTTGCCCCGTTTGCTGTAGACTGTGCTGCTCTAATTGAGTCAGCTTGCTGCGCGCATTTTTGATCACCGTTTTCGGTACACCAGCCAAACCTGCAACGGCCAAGCCATAAGATTTGCTGGCAGCGCCTTCTTGTACCGCGTGCATGAAGGCAATGCTGTCACCATGCTCAACCGCATCTAAGTGAACGTTCGCCAAATTCGGCAACACATTCGGCAGTTCAGTGAGTTCAAAATAGTGAGTCGCAAACAGGGTTAAAGCACCGATCTGTTTTGCCAACCACTCGGCACTTGCCCAAGCCAGTGAAAGACCATCATAAGTACTGGTTCCACGGCCTATTTCATCCATTAACACTAAGCTTTTCTCTGTTGCGTTATGCAGGATATTAGCTGTTTCTGTCATTTCCACCATGAAGGTTGAACGTCCAGAAGCGAGATCATCCGAAGCGCCGATACGGGTGAAGATTCTGTCTAACAAACCGATTTGCGCCGATTCCGCCGGAACATAGCAGCCAATGTGTGCAAGCAGCGCAATTAACGCTGTTTGGCGCATATAAGTGGATTTACCGCCCATGTTTGGACCTGTGATGATCAACATTTTACGCTGAGCGTGCAGTTCTATTGGGTTAGCAATAAACGGATCATTCATTACTTGCTCAACCACAGGATGACGACCTGACTGGATATGAATCCCCGGTGCTTCGGTAAGAGTTGGGCGGCAGTAATCTAAACTTTCTGCGCGCTCAGCTAAGTTTTGCAGTACATCCAGTTGTGACAAAGCGGATGCAAGGTTCTGCATTTGTTCAAGATGAGGCTGTAATAAATCGAACAGTTGATCCCAAAGTTGCTTCTCCAAAGCCAGTGCTTTCGATTTTGAGTTCAGCACTTTATCTTCGTGTTCTTTCAACTCTGGAATGATGTAGCGTTCAGCGTTCTTCAAGGTTTGGCGACGCACATAATGTGGCGGAACAAGGTGACTTTGTCCTCGGCTTACCTGAATAAAGAAACCATGAACCGCGTTGTAACCGACTTTAAGCGTGTCGATACCGTGACGGTCACGTTCATCCGCTTCCAGTTTTTCCAGATATTCGGTTGCGCCAGTGGCGAGATCTCGCCATTCATCAAGTTCAGCGTTATAGCCTTCTGCAATCACTCCGCCATCACGAATGACCACTGGTGGGTTTTCCTTGATAGCTCTTTCTAGCAGGTCACACAGTTCATCCATAGGTTGGGTGTAATCGCGTAACTTCGCCAGATAAGGATGCGACAGCTCAGTCAATGTATCGCTCAGTTCAGGAAGCTGCTGCATGGCATTACGCAGGCGAGCCAAATCTCTTGGTCGGGCAGAGCGTAGTGCCAGACGCGCTAAAATGCGTTCTATGTCGCCGATTTGTTTCAATACAGGATGAAGATCGGCGAATAGACCTTGTTGCTTGATCTCACCAATCGCATCCAGACGTTGGTTCAGTGTCTTAATGCAACGCATAGGCTGGTGGATCCAACGCTTGAGCATACGACTGCCCATAGGTGTTGCACAGTGATCAAGCACTTCCGATAATGTGTTGTCTGTACCGCCGGCGAGGTTTTGCGTCAGCTCTAAATTGCGGCGTGTTGCTGCATCGAGAATCACCGACTGATCTTGGCGATCAAACGTTAGTGAACGGATATGCGGTAGCGCAGTGCGCTGAGTATCTTTGACGTACTGGATCAAACAGCCCGCAGCACATAATCCCAATTTTGCATTTTCAACCCCAAAGCCGACCAGATCACGAGTGCCAAATTGTTGGTTAAGTTGCTGTTTCGCGGTATCAAGTTCAAATTCCCAAATAGGGCGACGACGATTAGCCTTGCGGCTCGCCATTAGCTGAACTGGTGTGAAATCTTCAGGGAAAAGCAGTTCACGAGGCGCGGTTCTTTGTAACTCTGCCGCCATTGCTTCTTCGGTTTCAGGTTCACTCAGTTGGAAACGACCAGAAGTGATATCCAAAGTGGCGTAACCAAACTTGCCGTCGTGGTGATAAATCGCAGCCACAAGGTTATCAAGGCGTTCAGATAGCAGTGCTTCGTCAGTGACTGTACCCGGAGTAACAATTCGTACTACTTTACGTTCAACAGGACCTTTGCTGGTGGCAGGATCGCCAATCTGTTCGCAGATTGCGACAGACTCACCCAACTGAACTAATTTCGCTAAGTAACCTTCAACCGCGTGGAATGGAACGCCCGCCATTGGAATCGGTTCTCCGGCAGATGCGCCTCGTTTGGTCAGAGAGATATCCAACAGTTGCGACGCGCGTTTAGCGTCATCGTAGAAAAGCTCATAAAAATCCCCCATACGATAGAACAGTAATATCTCAGGGTTTTCAGCCTTGAGTTTCAGGTACTGCTGCATCATTGGAGTGTGGTGCGAAAGAGACTCGCTCGATTGATTCATGGCGTTACATCACTTGTTGGTATCGTTGGCAGTCCTTTTGCTCTAACTATCAGATAAATAGTCATGAGCTAAGTCACGCGTAAGGTCACTTGAAAACGGTGAGTGATGATAACAAATCAAACAACGACAGAGCAATTATCCCCTTACATCGCGAATGATAAGGGGATGAATACGAGACAAAAGCTACGAAAGGAAGAGGCGCTAAGAGAAAAGACCTGAAGAGAGGTAACGATCGCCGCGATCACAGATGATCGCAACCACCACCGAGCCCGGATTTTGTTTTGCAATTTCAATCGCTGCGAATACTGCACCACCAGAGCTTACGCCTGCACAGATGCCTTCTTCACGCGCCAGTGTTCTGGCTGTATTTTCTGCATCTTGTTGATCAATATCTATCACTTGGTCAACGTCAGCGGCATTGAAGATGCCCGGTAAATACTCTTGCGGCCAGCGGCGAATACCCGGAATAGCACTGCCTTCTGAAGGTTGCAGACCAACAATATTAATTTCAGGGTTCTGGATCTTTAGGTAGCGAGATACTCCCATAATGGTTCCCGTTGTTCCCATGCTTGAAACAAAGTGAGTGATCTTGCCTTGGCTTTGTTGCCAGATTTCTGGACCCGTAGAGTGAAAGTGCGCATCAGGATTGTCTGGGTTGTTGAACTGATCGAGAACCTTACCTTTGCCTTCACTTTGCATTTTCAGAGCTAAGTCGCGTGCACCTTCCATCCCTTGCTCTTTACTCACCAGAATCAGCTCTGCGCCATAAGCACGCATGGAATCCTTGCGCTCCTGAGTAGAGTTATCCGGCATGATAAGAATCATCTTGTAGCCTTTGATCGCAGCCGCCATCGCCAGAGCGATACCTGTGTTGCCGCTTGTCGCTTCAATAATGGTGTCACCTTGTTGAATAGTGCCACGAGCTTCGGCTTGGATAATCATATTCAGTGCAGGGCGATCTTTAACTGAACCAGCAGGGTTATTTCCTTCCAGTTTCACGAGCACGGTACTTTGGCTGCCCGCTGCTAGACGTTGTAGTTTCACCAGAGGCGTTTGGCCTACATAAGCTTCAATGGTTGGAAAGTCAGACACGTTATCAGCCTTTTATTGTTAGTCTTTTAAGTGCTGCTATTGTCTAATTCTTCTCCACTCCAACACAAGTCTCTATTAGTGATGAGCATACAATTTATTGTTTGATATTATTCCAAAAGGTTCTATTTATAACCTTTGTTATAATCGTTTTATGCACATACTCTAGTCTAAAAGGAAGCCATATCGGCAAGATGATTTTGGAGTATGAACATAATGAAAAAGATGAAGTCAGCACTCGCAGCTTTATTAATTGCGGGATCATTCAACGCCTCAGCAGCAGATCAAACAATCTTGAACTCTTCTTACGATATTGCTCGTGAGTTGTTTGCTTCATATAACCCGTTGTTTGCAGAGCACTGGAAAGAAAAAACAGGCAAAACGATTGAGATTAAGCAATCTCACGGCGGTTCATCTGCGCAAGCTCGTTCTATTCTGCAAGGTCTGTCTGCGGATGTGGTGACTTTTAACCAAGTTACAGACGTACAAGTACTGCACGACAAAGGCAAATTAATCCCTGCCAACTGGCAAGATTTGCTACCAAACGCAAGTTCACCTTATTACTCAACAACGGCATTCTTGGTGCGTAAAGGCAACCCTAAAAATGTACAGGATTGGGGTGATTTAGCACGTGAAGATGTATCATCTGTTTTCCCTAACCCGAAAACTTCAGGTAACGCACGTTACACATATCTTGCCGCTCTAGGCTACGCTCAGAAAGCGTTTGGTAAAGATAACGAAGCGAAACAAGATGAATTCCTGAAGCAATTTCTAGCAAACGTTGCGGTATTTGATACAGGCGGTCGTGGTGCAACAACTTCTTTCGTTGAGCGTCAGTTAGGCGACGTTCTTATCACGTTCGAATCAGAAGTAAACAACATCCGTAAACAGTACGGTGAAGATAACTACGAAGTTGTAGTACCGAAAACGTCAATTCTTGCAGAGTTCCCTGTGGCAGTAGTTGAGCGTAATGCAAAACGTAACGGTACAACTGACGTAGCAACTGAGTATCTTTCATACCTATACAGTGAAGATGCACAACGTATGTTGGCTGGCTTTAACTACCGTGTACACGATGAAACAGTAAAAGCAGAATTTGCTGACCGTTTCCCTGAAGTAGAACTACTGACTGTTGAGCAGATCATCGGTGGTTGGGATCAAGCAATGAAAACCCAATTCGCTAATGGTGCTAAGTTAGATCAATTACAACGTCGTTAATCGATAAAGGCCGTCTCTTCCTCTGCTAAGCAGGGCTGAGAGGCGGTTATCTTCCTGTTTGATAAGTTAGATTGAGAGTTTATGAGCGGATCTGTTGTGACATCTCGCCCGAAACATCATGGAGTACCTAAGAAAACCCGTGTTTTACCGGGATTTGCAATTAGCTTAGGTATCTCATTGTTGTTTGTTAGCTTGATTTTGTTGCTCCCAGCAACAGGTCTGGTAATGCAAACCAAGGGAATGTCTTTTAGTGAATATTGGCAGGTGATTGCTGACCCTCGCGTGGTAGCAAGTTACAAAGTGACCGTGATATCCGCATTTGTCGCATCACTGTTTAACGGTGCTTTTGGCCTATTACTGGCTTGGGTTCTGGTTCGCTACACCTTTCCGGGTAAACGAATTCTTGATGCACTAGTTGACCTGCCTTTTGCGCTGCCTACAGCGGTTGCAGGTATTACCCTTGCAACATTGTATTCAAGCCACGGTTGGATAGGCAGTGTACTGGAAAGCATAGGTTTGAAAGTGGCGTATACCCCTTTGGGCATTATTGTCGCTATGGCGTTTACCAGCATTCCTTTCGTTGTTCGTACGGTACAACCAGTGCTCGAAGAAATTTCCCGTGAGGAAGAAGAAGCGGGTATGACGCTTGGCGCTTCTGACAGCGCAGTATTCTGGCGTGTGATAATGCCTTCGCTTTGGCCTGCTTTGTTGGTGGGCGTTGCTCTGTCATTCACTCGTAGTTTAGGCGAGTTTGGCGCGGTGATATTCATTGCGGGCAACATGCCTTATGTCAGTGAAATTACTTCTCTGATGATCTTTGTTCGCTTACAGGAATTTGATTTCCCTGCGGCGAGTGCGATTGCTTCAGTCGTCCTTCTTACCTCGTTGTCACTTCTGCTAGTGATTAACCTGTGGCAAGGCGCGTACTTACGCCGAATTCATGGTCGATAGGGAGTCTATTCGTTATGTCTAGTCAAAGAGCAGCAAATCAAAGACCTTTACGAGTCGGTGAACAGCCTTGGGTTAAATGGAGTTTAATCTCTCTGGCGTTATTTTTTGTGGCAGTGTTGTTGTTGATTCCACTGCTAAGCATTTTCCAGCAAGCCTTTGCCAGTGGCCTAGAAACTTACATTACTAACCTTAGTGAGCCAGATACTTTACATGCAATCGGCTTAACCTTGGTGGTGGCGTTACTGACGGTGCCGATTAACTTAGTTTTTGGTGTGATGCTCGCGTGGTCTGTAACTCGTTTTGAATTTACAGGGCGTAAATTTCTTACGACGTTAATTGATATTCCATTCGCGGTATCGCCTGTTGTTGCAGGTCTGCTTTACCTGCTGCTTTATGGCAGCAGCGGTTGGCTCGGTGAATGGTTGTATGAACACGATCTGCAAATCATGTTTGCTTGGCCGGGCATTGTACTTGTAACCGTGTTTGTGACCTGTCCGTTTGTTGCCAGAGAATTGATTCCTCTGATGCAACAACAAGGTCGTAGCGATGAAGAAGCGGCGGTGATCCTTGGAGCCTCTTGGTGGCAACTGTTTCGTCGAGTCACACTGCCAAACATTAAGTGGGCATTGATTTACGGTGTGATCCTAACTAATGCACGAGCTGTGGGTGAATTTGGGGCAGTGGCGGTTGTGTCAGGTAATATTCGTGGTGAAACCAACACATTACCTTTACATGTACAGCTTCTTTATGAGGATTACCAATCAGAAGCGGCATTCGCGAGTGCGTCACTTTTGGCTTTTATCGCTTTATTAACTTTGATTTTGAAAGCCTTTGTTGAATGGCGACAAGAACGAAATCATGTCATTGAACAAGAGCAGCAAGGAACGTTATGAGTATTCGTTTAGACAATATTTCGAAGCATTTCGGAAAATTTCAGGCACTTTCGCCACTCTCCTTGCATATTGAAGATGGCGAAATGATTGGCTTACTTGGACCGTCAGGTTCAGGTAAAACAACGCTACTGCGTATTATTGCGGGTTTGGAAAGTGCCAATTCTGGAACGATTCATTTTCGCGATCGCGATGTGACTAACGTACATGTACGTGACCGCCGAGTCGGCTTTGTTTTCCAAAACTATGCACTGTTCCGTCACATGACAGTGGCTGACAACGTGGCGTTTGGTTTACAGGTAATGGAACGTTCACAACGTCCTTCTCAAGCTGAAATCAATAAGCGAGTAAAGCAACTGCTGGAAATTGTGCAGCTTGGGCATTTAGCCGGTCGCTACCCTGAGCAGCTTTCTGGCGGGCAAAAGCAGCGTATTGCACTTGCGCGAGCGCTAGCAACCAAGCCAGAAGTACTTTTACTTGATGAACCTTTCGGTGCATTGGACGCAAAAGTACGTAAAGACTTGCGTCGCTGGTTACGCAGTCTGCACGATGAGCTGGGCTTTACCAGCGTATTCGTGACTCACGATCAGGATGAGGCGTTAGAGCTATCTGATCGCGTGGTGGTGATGAGTAATGGTCGTATTGAGCAGGTAGATTCACCGGTTGAACTGTATGCACATCCGAATAGCCGTTTTGTGTTTGATTTCTTTGGTAACGTCAACCAGTTCAAAGCGAACTGGCAGCAAGAACAGTGGAAGAATGGCGAAGCGTTTGTTTTGCCACCATTTAATGAAGCAACACAGAAAAACGGTCAGCTTTACATACGTAGCCATGAGCTGAGCCTATCGACAAAAGAAAACAGCCAAGCATCATTGCCTTGTGAAGTGGTGTCTATCAACCCTGTTGGGGCTGAAGTGCGTGTTGAATTATCACCAATTGGTTGGCAAACCGATGAACTTTGGGAAGCGAAACTTTCTCACCGTTCTCTCAATGAGCAATCTTTAAAGCGTGGCGATCAGGTTTTCGCTTTGCCTCAAGTAGGGTACTTTTTTGCTGATGATTCCCATCAAGCACCGGAAGTAATACGCTGGCCGTTCTTGGCTCCGGGCAACTTAATGTTCGAGATTTAATTGTTCTATATGTCTGAACAAACGCTAAAGATAAGAGTGCCTGTTGGCACTCTTATTGTTTCTGCGGTTGGCAATTGGTTGACTATCAGTTAGCTTTATCTGATTGATAAAAGGTTAGGTGTTTTCTCATGAATTCCGTAGAACAATTAAGCCAACAACTGGGCGAGTTATTACTTAAGCACAAACAGGTTTTAGTGACGGCTGAGTCTTGTACCGGTGGTGGCGTCGCCAATGCAATTACTGAAATTGCAGGAAGTTCTGCATGGTTTGATCGGGCTTTTGTTACCTATAGCAATGAAGCAAAACAAGAAATGATTGGCGTTGAAGGGCAAACACTCGCGGAGTTTGGCGCGGTATCTGAACCCGTTGTGATTCAAATGGTGCAAGGAGCTCTTAACAATTCCAATGCTACTATCGGTGTTTCGATTAGCGGCATTGCTGGCCCTACGGGTGGAAGTGAAGAGAAACCAGTAGGGACAGTGTGCTTTGCTTGGGCAGATAAATCGGGCTGGCTTAAAGTAGAAACTCAACACTTTGCTGGCGATCGCAGTGCAGTTCGAACCCAAGCTGTGATCCATGCCTTAGAAACAATTAAGGAGCATTTGTCTTAAGTCTCTGACTTTTCGGCAAGTGACAACTTTTTTCCATACAGGGGTGGACACTGTATGAATCAACAGTATAATGAGCAGCATTCGACGTAATTAAGTCAAACCAATTTCCAGGGTCAACGAACCCTAACATCACGCAAGTGACAGTCTGGAGAAAGTAATGGACGAGAACAAACAGAAGGCGCTAGCCGCAGCCCTAGGTCAAATTGAGAAACAATTCGGTAAAGGTTCGATTATGCGCCTTGGTGACAACCGTACTATGGATGTAGAAACCATCTCTACGGGTTCACTTTCTTTGGATATCGCGTTAGGTGCTGGTGGCTTACCAATGGGTCGTATCGTAGAAATCTACGGTCCAGAATCTTCAGGTAAAACAACGCTGACTCTTGAACTGATTGCCGCTGCACAACGTGTAGGTAAAACTTGTGCCTTCATCGATGCTGAGCACGCGCTAGACCCAATCTACGCTCGTAAGCTAGGCGTTAATATTGATGAGTTATTGGTTTCTCAGCCAGACACTGGTGAGCAAGCGCTTGAAATCTGTGATGCATTGGCTCGTTCTGGTGCGGTAGATGTTATGGTTGTCGACTCAGTTGCAGCACTAACACCGAAAGCAGAAATTGAAGGTGAAATGGGCGATAGCCACATGGGTCTTCAAGCTCGTATGCTTTCTCAAGCGATGCGTAAGCTAACGGGTAACCTGAAGCAGTCAAACTGTATGTGTATCTTCATCAACCAAATTCGTATGAAGATTGGTGTGATGTTCGGTAACCCAGAAACAACAACGGGTGGTAACGCTCTTAAATTCTACGCGTCTGTACGTCTAGATATTCGTCGTACCGGTTCTATCAAAGAAGGCGATGAAGTTGTCGGTAACGAAACACGTATCAAAGTGGTTAAGAACAAGATCGCTGCACCATTTAAACAAGCAGATACGCAAATTCTTTACGGCCAAGGCTTTAACCGTGAAGGTGAGCTGATTGACCTAGGTGTTAAACACAAGCTGGTTGAGAAGTCGGGTGCTTGGTATAGCTACAACGGTGACAAGATCGGTCAAGGTAAAGCTAACGCATGTAAATACCTACGTG
This sequence comes from Vibrio plantisponsor, assembly GCF_013041605.1. Lineage (GTDB taxonomy): Bacteria > Pseudomonadota > Gammaproteobacteria > Enterobacterales > Vibrionaceae > Vibrio > Vibrio plantisponsor. Next base: position 158,584 of record NZ_JABEQC010000002.1, read on the forward strand.
AGAACCCAGAAGCAGCAGCAACAATTGACGCTAAACTTCGCGAGATGCTACTAAACCCTAGCTTAGAAGCACCTGTATCGGCTGATGTAGCTGAGCAGTCTATCGAAGAAGAAGAGTTTTAATCACTACTGGTTTTTAACCGATACGGTGATAGTGGTTTCAGAGCCCTGCTGATTAGCGGGGCTTTTTATTATTGAGATTTAGTTGTGAGCTTTGAGGTGATATGTATTCAAGCCCCAATAAAATGAGCTGTAAAGAACGCGCTTTGTATCTGCTGACAAGACGTGATCATGGCGAGTTTGAACTTTGGCAAAAGTTACTGTTGAAAGGCTTTGAAGAAGAGGAAGTTCAACAAGCTGTCATCTATTGTAAAGAGCAAGGTTACTTGGATGATCAACGTTTTGCTCGAAGCCAAGTTAGACAACATATTGCAAAAGGGCATGGTGAAAGGCGAATTCGTCAGGAACTGCAACAAAAACGTGTTGAAAATAATGCGGTTAATAGCGCATTAGAACAAGAAGAAGTCGATTGGTTTGAGTTAGCGAAGCAAACGGCAGAAAAGAAATTCAAATACGTTATGACTCAAGACCAAAAAGAGTACGCGAAGAGAGTAAGATTCCTTCAGTACCGTGGCTTTAACTTCGACCAAATAAACTACGCTTTGAGTAGCGATGAATAAGGTGGTCACTGAGAACTAATTGTTCTACCGCTTGCTGTCACTCGTCTCAATTCTATTCGTCATTTAACTTCATGACATTCCGCTAAATTTCAATTCTTGTTCGTCTTTTCTTTAAGAAAACTAGGCGAACTCTTATCCATGCTTTACAATAGCGCAAAATTCTAACTTGAGTATTTCAGGAAGAGCTGCATGTACATGAGCACGGATGAGGTTCGCCGCGCGTTCCTCTCATTCTTTGAAAGTAAAGGCCACCAAATCGTCGAAAGTTCGTCTTTGGTGCCTGCTAACGATCCTACCTTGCTGTTCACTAACGCAGGGATGAACCAGTTTAAAGATTGTTTCCTAGGTTTAGAGAAACGAGCATACACTCGCGCCACAACAGCTCAACGCTGTGTTCGTGCTGGTGGTAAACACAATGACTTGGAGAACGTGGGTTTCACTGCACGTCACCACACATTCTTTGAAATGTTGGGTAACTTCAGCTTTGGTGATTACTTCAAAGAAGATGCCATCAAATTCGCATGGGAATTTCTGACTGAAGTTCTGCAACTACCAAAAGATCGCCTGCTAGTAACGGTTTACCAAACTGACGATGAAGCATTCGATATCTGGAACAAACAAGTTGGTATTCCTGCTGATCGCATTATTCGCATTGGCGACAAGCCAGGCGGTAAAGCGTATGAATCAGATAACTTCTGGCAGATGGGCGATACTGGTCCATGTGGTCCATGTACAGAAATTTTCTACGATCACGGTGATCATATCTGGGGCGGTCCTCCGGGCTCTCCAGAAGAAGACGGTGACCGATTCATCGAGATTTGGAACAACGTATTTATGCAGTTCAACCGTCATGCTGATGGCACGATGGAACCACTACCTAAGCCATCTGTGGACACGGGTATGGGTATTGAGCGTATCTCTGCAATTATGCAAAACGTACACTCAAACTACGAAATCGATGTATTCCAAACACTAATTAAAGCAGCCGCTGAAGTGACAGGTCATGAAGATCTTTCTAACCAGTCATTGCGCGTTGTTGCGGACCATATCCGTTCATGTGCATTCTTAATCGTAGATGGCGTTATGCCTTCTAACGAAGGCCGTGGTTATGTACTGCGTCGTATCATTCGTCGTGCAGTTCGTCATGGTAACAAACTGGGTGCTCAAGGCTCTTTCTTCTACAAACTTGTTTCTGTACTGGCTGATGTTATGGGTACAGCAGGTGAAGAGCTTAAGAAGCAACAAGCTGTGGTTGAGAAAGTACTTCGTATTGAAGAAGAAAACTTCAGCCGCACACTAGATCGCGGTATGGCAATTCTAAATGAAGCACTGGATAACCTAGAAGGCAATGAGCTTGACGGTGAAACAGTATTCAAACTGTATGACACTTACGGTTTCCCTGCTGACTTAACTAACGACGTTGCTCGTGAACGTAACTTCACAATCGACGAAGCTGGCTTTGAAGCGGCAATGGAAGAACAACGCCAGCGTGCTCGCGAAGCGGGTCAATTCGGCACTGATTACAACACGCTAATCAAAGTTGATGGTAGCACTGAGTTCTGTGGTTATAGCGCGACAGAAGGTCAAGGCACTATCACTGCTATGTTCGTTGAAGGCAACGAAGTTGATTCATTGTCTGCGGGTGACAAAGCGATTGTTGTACTAGACGAAACACCTTTCTATGCAGAATCTGGTGGTCAGTGTGGAGATGCTGGTGTTCTAAAACTTGAATCAGGTTTGTTCAAAGTCGAAGACACTCAGAAACTAGGCAATGCTTTTGCTCATCACGGTGTGCTTGTTGAAGGTGTATTTGCTAAAGGCGATAAAGTTACTGCGGTTGTCGATGCTAAACGTCGTCAAGCAACGTCTCTTAACCACTCAGCGACTCACCTGTTACACGCAGCACTACGTCAAGTATTGGGTGAACACGTAACGCAGAAAGGTTCTTTAGTGAAACCTGAAGGCCTGCGTTTTGACTTCTCTCACCTTGAAGCGGTAACTGCTCAAGAGCTGAAAGAAGTAGAGCGTTTGGTTAACGAACAAGTTCGTCGTAACCACGTGATTGAAACGAACATCATGGACATCGAATCAGCGAAGAAGAAAGGTGCAATGGCACTGTTCGGTGAGAAATACGATGACCAAGTTCGTGTGCTTTCAATGGGTGAATTCTCAACTGAGTTGTGTGGTGGTATTCACGCATCAAATACGGGTGATATCGGTCTGTTCAAGATCACATCTGAAAGTGGTATCGCAGCTGGTATCCGTCGTATTGAAGCGGTTACTGGTGAATCAGCACTAGATGTTATCGATGCTCAAACACGCAAGTATGAAGAGAAGCTTGTTGAAGCGGCTAACAAAGCGAAAGCGTTAGAGAAAGAAATCCAGAAGCTGAAAGATAAAATGGCAGCGGCTGAAAGTGCCAACATCATGGGCAAAGCTCAAGTGATCAACGGCACTAAAGTTCTTATCGCTGGTCTTGAAGGCGCAGACAGTAAGAATCTAAGAACCATGGTTGATGATATTAAGAATCAACTTGGTAGTGGTGTTGTTCTACTGGCCAATGTGGCGGACGATAAAGTCGGCCTTATTGCTGGTGTAACTAACGACCTGACTGGCAAAGTTAAAGCAGGTGATTTAGTTAAAATGGTTGCAGAACAAGTTGGCGGTAAGGGCGGCGGTCGCCCTGATATGGCTCAGGCAGGTGGTACCGATGTATCAGCTTTACCTGCGGCTATGCAAACTGTTCAGCCTTGGCTAGAAGAACGCTTATAAATTAATTAGCTACGTCAGTTTCATCTTAAACTGGCGTACGTTTAATTCCATTGACCAAGTGGTTTAATTGGGTGGAGTTTTCCGCTCAGTTATCTGCTTGGTTTTGTTTTTGTTATTACTAAACGAATTTATCGGTTGGATAAACGAGTTGGTGCGTATGAGACTTCGGTCTTGGGAAGGTGAATACTGGTGAAAAAGTCCCTTATCGTGCAAAAGTTTGGCGGAACTTCTATGGGTTCAATTGAAACAATCCATATTGTAGCTGAACACATCATAAAGGCGAAAAATGATGGTAATCAAGTTGTTGTAGTTGTATCTGCAATGGCGGGTGAAACGAATCGATTAGTGGCATTAGCCCAACAAATCGATAGCGTACCAACTGCAAGAGAACTTGATGTTTTGCTCTCTGCTGGTGAACAAGTGTCTATGGCACTGTTAGCAATGACTTTAAATAAATTAGGTTTTGCTGCCCGTTCACTAACCGGAGCTCAAGCGAACATAGTGACAGATAACCTGCACAATGACGCGACGATTAAGTACATTGATACACGAACGATTAACGAGCTACTAGAACAAGATCAAATCGTGATAGTAGCTGGTTTTCAAGGTGTTAATGACAATGGGGACATCACCACGTTAGGGCGCGGTGGCTCAGATACAAGTGCTGTGACACTTGCCGGAGCTCTCAAGGCTGACGAATGCCAAATCTTTACTGATGTAGATGGTGTGTACTCTTGTGATCCAAGAGTAGTACCTAATGCTCAAAAACTAGATGTTGTAGATTTCCCATCTATGGAAGAAATGGCTCGTAAAGGTGCAAAAGTTTTACATTTACCATGTGTTCAATACGCATGGGATAATGCGGTTCCACTTCGTGTCTTGTCTACTTTCGATGTTAATGAAGGTAGTCTGATTAAAGGGGAACAGGGAACCAAACCTGTCTGTGGTATCGCCATTCAAAGAGATATGGCTTTAATTACCATTGAACATGAAGCGCTTTCAAGCCTGCAGAAACATTGCCAAATGTTAGGTATTGAGGTGTGGAGTGTGATCGAGGATACAGATTGGGCAGGAGTGGTCATAAAACTTGATGCTTGTGCTAAGTTGAAGCTGGTGTTCAGTGACAAAATCCGTAATAGTGAGCATGTGAGTTTATTGACCACAGTAGGTTTACAAGCCCCGAGCTTCGTTGACCGTTCTTTTGCATTACTGGCTGAACACGACATAAATATTCATTATGTTTCAACGACTTCACAATCATTCATGCTTATGTTAAGTCCAGAAAGTGTTAATTCAGCAGCTAATATTTTGCATGAGGCTTTTATAACTTCTGACGAACTATTAGATTTTCAACCTAGGCAAGTATCTTTAGGTTAATAAACTGTCGACAGAGTTTACCAAAATATAACTTCTGTTGGATAATTGTGTAACTGCAAGATAATTCAGAGATTACTCAAGGAGCAAAGAATGCTAATTTTGACTCGTCGTGTTGGCGAAACTCTAATGATCGGTGATGAAGTCACTGTTACTGTTTTAGGCGTAAAAGGTAACCAAGTACGTATTGGTGTAAATGCGCCGAAAGAAGTATCTGTTCACCGTGAAGAAATTTACATGCGCATTCAAGCTGAAAAGGGCAATGGTAACGTTGCAACTGGCAACTACTAATTTTCAAAAGAGCTGGCTTATTCGCCAGCCTTTTTTGTTTTTAAGAGATGCTTTTTTTAATAAAAGTGTAATTTCATAGCGCTTTGATTAAATAGGCAACGATTGACTTGGTTTTTGCTATTTTTGCCAAGAAAATGTTTGACATATTTTTGGTAAATCGTAATATGTGCCTCCGCAAGACGGTGAGGTGGCCGAGAGGCCGAAGGCGCTCCCCTGCTAAGGGAGTATGCGGTTTGTAGCCGCATCGAGGGTTCGAATCCCTCCCTCACCGCCATTCTTGCCTTGTTTGGGTTAGCAGCCAAACAAAGAACAAAGTGCGTCCTTAGCTCAGCTGGATAGAGTACCTGGCTACGAACCAGGCGGTCGGAGGTTCGAATCCTCCAGGACGCGCCATATTCTTTTCCTTGTTTTATAACAAGTTATTGAATGTGAATAATGCGGTGAGGTGGCCGAGAGGCCGAAGGCGCTCCCCTGCTAAGGGAGTATGCGGTTTGTAGCCGCATCGAGGGTTCGAATCCCTCCCTCACCGCCATTTATTGACCAACGGTCAATTTTTTTGTTCTGAAATAAACTTAGTGTGATATGCTTCACACCCTGCGCGTCCTTAGCTCAGCTGGATAGAGTACCTGGCTACGAACCAGGCGGTCGGAGGTTCGAATCCTCCAGGACGCGCCACTATATAAAGCCTCGCATCACGCGAGGCTTTTTCTTTTCCTCAAAAACAATTCTTGTTTATCTGTAAGTAGTAAGTCACTGTTCTATATCGAAGCTGGATGACTTTACCCTCTGAATTCCAAATTTCATTTCAATATTTCACTATTCCAATCGTAATTGACACAAACACATTGCCTATACGCTGACTCGCTTACAATCGGTTTGCGTGGTTTTGTTAGCTATGCCATAAATCTGACACTCAATATGTGTTGCTTCTAGAAGAGTCTCTTCAACTAAATTGACAATTTTTAATCAATTGAGATAATTTTTGCTCACTTGTCATAACGAGGAATCTCGTATTTTTTGACGATTGTTGTCAGGATGACAAAAGAAAGGAAGCAACATGACAAACATTGGAAGCCTGCTAGTAGACGCGGCCACCCTGATGATTACAGGGATGGGCTTCGTTTTTCTATTCCTAACCCTATTGGTCTATCTCGTTCGGTTAATGTCAAATTTGGTACCCCAAGAAGTACCTCAACCGATCAGTACACCTATCAAAAATAAAAAAGTACCAGTGAAATCTGGGGCGTCAAACCAACAAACGGTTAGCCCACAGGTAGTTGCGGCTATTTCTGCTGCGGTACATCAACACCGTACTCTAGCTGCTGCGAAAGGTAGTAAATAATTAAAAGGAGTTAATAAGCATGTCTAAACCACTTGCCATAACCGATGTGGTTCTTCGCGATGCCCATCAATCTTTATTTGCTACGCGCATGCGTATCGAAGATATGCTGCCGATTGCAGCAGAGTTGGACAAAGTTGGCTACTGGTCTCTTGAAACTTGGGGCGGAGCAACATTTGACGCCTGTATTCGATTCTTGGGCGAAGACCCATGGGAGCGTCTACGTGAGCTGAAAAAAGCAATGCCTAATACACCAATGCAAATGCTTTTGCGTGGTCAAAACTTGCTGGGTTATCGCCACTATGCCGATGATGTGGTGGAGAAATTTGTTGAGCGAGCGCATAGCAACGGTATGGATGTATTCCGTATCTTTGATGCGATGAACGATGTTCGTAACTTTGAGAAAGCGGTAAAAGCAACGATTGATGTCGGTGCTCATGCTCAAGGTACGCTCTCTTATACCACCAGCCCTGTTCACAACGCCAATACTTGGGTTGACCTTGCTAAGCGATTGGAAGATTTAGGTTGTCATTCTTTGTGTATCAAAGATATGTCTGGCCTACTAAAACCATATGAAGCTGAAGAGCTGATCACTCGCATTAAAGAATCTTGTAATGTTCCGCTCGCACTTCACTGTCATGCAACTACGGGTTTATCAACCGCTACGGCTGTAAAAGCAGTGGAAGCTGGTATCGACATTCTTGATACTGCAATTTCTTCAATGAGTCAGACTTACGGTCATACGCCAACAGAAACGGTTGTTGCGATGCTGCAAGGTACTGAACGCGATACTAATTTGAAGCTTGAGCAGATCGAACCGATAGCGGCTTACTTCCGTGAAGTACGTAAGAAATACGCGAAGTGGGAAGGGCAGCTAAAAGGCGTCGATTCTCGTATCCTTATTGCTCAAGTTCCTGGCGGTATGTTGACCAATATGGAAGGTCAGCTTAAAGAACAAGGCGCGGCTGATCGTATCGATGAAGTTCTCGAAGAGATCCCTCGTGTTCGTAAAGATCTTGGTTACATTCCTTTGGTAACACCGACATCACAAATCGTCGGTACTCAAGCTGTAATCAACGTTCTGACTGGCGAGCGCTATAAGAGCATCACTAAAGAAACGGCGGGTTTATTGAAAGGCGAATACGGTGCGACTCCTGCTGAAGTAAACACGGAACTGCAAGCTCGTGTTCTTGACGGTGCGGAAGTGATCACCTGTCGTCCTGCAGATCTACTGCAAGACGAGATGGAACACCTGACGACTGAACTGCTAGAGAAAGCAAAAGCGGAAGGTATTTCTTTGGCAGAAGACACCGTTGATGATGTTCTGACATATGCGCTGTTCCCTCAGGTTGGTTTGAAGTTCCTGAAAAACCGTCACAATCCAGAAGCTTTCGAACCAGCACCGGGTAAAGAAGTGGCTGCTCCAGTTGCAGCTAAACCAGCTGCGGCTGCGGTTGGTGGCATCGAAACTTACAGTGTTAAAGTTGATGGGCATGTGTACGATGTGGAAGTCGGTCCTCAAGGCCAGCTTACTTCGGTTACGCCAGCGCAAGCTAAACCTGCGGCTGCGGCTCCAGTTGCTAGTGCAGATAACGCTGAAGATGTTCCAGCGCCACTAGCCGGTACTATTTTCAAAGTAAACGTAGCGGCTGGTGAAGAAGTTGCTGAAGGCGATGTACTCATTATTCTCGAAGCAATGAAGATGGAAACGGAAGTCAGAGCAGCTCGCTCAGGCTTAGTTCAGGATCTTCATGTTAAAGAGGGTGATGCTGTTGCTGTTGGTTCACCACTACTGAGCTTGGCGTAAGGGAGTACCATGGACGGATTAATAACCTTATGGCGTGAAACAGGTATAGCTAACTTTGAACTAGGCCAGATCATTATGATCATGGTTGGTTGTTTGCTGCTGTTCCTTGCTATTCGTAAAGGTTTTGAACCCTTGTTACTTCTGCCAATTGGCTTTGGCGCGGTTCTGGCAAATATTCCAAATGCTGGTTTCACTGAACCGGGAGGTTTGCTTTACTACGTTTACCACGTAGGGATCGAATCGGGTGTATTCCCGTTGTTGATCTTTATGGGTGTAGGGGCAATGACTGACTTTGGCGCTTTGATCGCAAACCCAAAAACATTGTGGTTAGGTGCTGCAGCGCAGTTAGGTATTTTTGCTACTTTATTTGGCGCAATTTTCCTTAACTATGTTCCGGGAATGGAATTTACCATGGCAGATGCGTCATCGATTGCGATTATCGGTGGTGCAGATGGTCCGACAGCGATTTTCTTAGCGAGTAAGCTGTCGCCGGATCTGCTGGGTGCGATTGCTGTAGCTGCATACAGCTACATGGCATTGGTACCTATTATTCAGCCGCCAATTATGAAAGCACTCACGACTCCCGAAGAGCGTCAAATTAAAATGGCTCAGCTTCGTCATGTAGGGAAAACTGAAAAAATCATTTTCCCACTGATTGTCCTTCTGATGACCATTTTGTTCCTACCGTCAGCGACTCCACTTGTTGGTATGTTCTGTTTAGGAAACTTGATGCGTGAAGCGGGTGTCGTTGAGCGTTTGTCTAAGACTGCGCAAAATGAGTTGATCAACATTGTCACTATTTTCTTAGGACTTGGTGTCGGTTCTAAGTTGCAAGCGGATAAGTTCTTAAATTTGGAAACTCTGGGTATTTTGGCTTTAGGCGCCGTGGCTTTCAGTATCGGTACTGCTGGTGGCGTGATTATGGCTAAGATTCTCAACAAGTTCTCTAAAGAAGATATCAACCCGCTTATCGGTGCAGCTGGTGTATCTGCGGTTCCTATGGCGGCGCGCGTAGTTAATAAGGTTGGCTTACAAGCTAACCCTCAAAACTTCTTGTTGATGCATGCAATGGGACCAAACGTAGCTGGGGTTCTTGGCTCTGCCGTTGCCGCTGGTGTGTTACTCGCATTAGTAGGCTAACTGCGGTCTGATGAAACCAACTGGTTGAGCGTACCAATAGAGGACACTATCTTTGCTTAACGCTTTCGCGGTATGAAACTGTAGTGTTTGCAAATATTGGTATATATTCAAAGGGATGCTGCAGCATCCCTTTTTTATTTGCGCTATAGGGACAGTTGAAATGGAAAACAAGCAAATTGCTATTACCCAGTTTGGTGGGCCTGAAGTTCTTTCAATATTATCGTCACCAATTCCTGAGCCGAAAGCAGGCGAAGTATTAGTTCGTGTTGCTTATTCTGGAATCAATCCGATCGATGTAAAAACACGGGCAGGTTTAGGTTGGGCTGCAGCTCAAAATAAAGACAATTTACCTTGGGTGCCAGGCTATGATGTCGCAGGGCAGGTTATAAAAGCTGGCGAGGGTGTATCTCGATTGCAAGAAGGCGATAACGTTGCTGGTTTTATCGGTTTTCCTACCCAAGGTGGAGGTTATAGCCAATATGTTTGTGTCCCAGAAAAAGAACTGAGTCTGGTGCCAGAGGCTGTTACTTTAGAAGCCGCTGCCGTGCTTCCTCTTGCGGGGCAAACGGCTGCTCAGGCGTTGAATAAAGCGGAAGTGAAAGAAGGCGATGTAGTACTGATTTTAGCGGGTGCTGGTGGTGTTGGACATTTGGCGGTGCAAATTGCGATTGCAGCAAAAGCAGAGGTTTATACCACTTGCAGCGAAAGTAATCTGGATTATCTGGCTACTCTTGGTGCCCATGCGATTAACTATCAGTTTGCACCTGTATCGCAGCGTATTGAAAAAGTGGATGTATTGATCGACCTTGTCGGCGGAGATGCCGCTTTGGATGCGTTGAAGTGTCTGAATGACAATGCTCGTGTCGTCACTGTTCCAACATTAAGTGCGGAACTGATTTGCGAGAAAGCGAAGATGTTGGGCTTTCAGGCCACAGGTATGTTGGTTGATCCAAATCCTGAGCAATTAGACACTATGTTATATATGGTTAGCGTTGGATTGCTCAAAACTGAAATTCAACATATTTATCCTATGGATGAAGTTCAACAAGCCCACAAACAAATAGAAACGGGTCATACACGAGGCAAGGTTTTGTTAGATATGAAATGATTGAGTTTTTTAACTCTCTTTTTACCCAATTTGCGCAGCTATTCTCTGATTCAGCATTATGGGTTCTCTTTTTTGGCGGCTTTCTTAGTGCAACTCTGCTTCCCGGTGGGTCAGAAGCCGCTTTACTCGCTACTTTAGCGCTTAATCAATATTCCGTATTTTCTGTCATTACAATCGCAACTTTGGGTAATACCCTTGGTGGCTTAGTCAACTATTGGTTAGGTTTATGGCTGCCGAACAGAACTCAGCAGCAAAAACATGGTCATAAAGCTTTAGCTTGGTTAACTAAGTATGGTTACTGGTCTTTGCTGTTTAGTTGGTTACCTATTATTGGCGATCCGCTGTGTTTGGCTGCCGGCTGGTTAAGAATGAAATTTTTACCTTCATTTGTCATGATTTTGATTGGCAAAGCGCTTCGATATTCCATTCTAGCCGTTCTTTTCTTTTTCTAAGATTTTCTAAGGAGATGTTATGAGGAAAATCTGGGCTGGAGCCTTCTCGTTAATCGCCATCAATGGCTGTAGTACTCAAACCAAACCAGAGACTGACCTCTCCTCACTTCCTCAAGGCATTCACTTGGTTGAACAAGTTGATTCAGCGACAGGTAAAGTGATGATCCCTTATTCTAAATACCGATTAGATAATGGATTAACCGTGATTCTTTCTCCGGATCATTCTGATCCGTTAGTAAATGTAGACGTTACTTATCATGTTGGTTCGGCTCGCGAAGAAGTGGGCAAATCAGGCTTTGCTCACTTTTTTGAGCATATGATGTTCCAAGGCTCCAAGAATGTGGGTGACCAAGAACACTTTCGACTGATCACGGAAGCGGGCGGTTCCTTGAACGGCACAACTAACCGAGACCGAACGAACTACTATGAAACGGTACCGGCTAATCAACTGGAAAAAGTGCTGTGGTTAGAAGCGGATCGTATGGGTTTTTTACTTGATGCCGTTTCTCAACGTAAGTTCGAAATCCAGCGCGATACAGTGAAGAACGAGCGTGCGCAGAATTATGACAACCGTCCATATGGTCTGATGTGGGAGAAAATGGGAGAGGCCATTTATCCGCAAGGACACCCATACTCTTGGCAGACCATCGGATATGTCGAAGATTTGGATAAAGTTGATGTTAACGATTTAAAAGCGTTTTTCCTGCGCTGGTACGGTCCAAACAATGCTGTTTTGACCATCGGTGGTGACATTGACGTCGATGAAACTCTTCAATGGGTAAACAAATACTTTGGATCTATTCCTAAAGGTCCGGAAGTGAAAAAGGCCAAAAAGCAGCCTGCGATTTTGCCTGAGAACCGCTTTATCACTATGGAAGACCGCATTCAACAACCTATGGTGGTGATTGGTTGGCCGACGTCATATCGTGGTGCCGATGACCAGATGTCGCTGGATGTTATGGCCAGTGTTCTTGGTAGTGGTACCAACAGCTATTTGTATCAAAACTTAGTTAAAACACAGAAAGCGGTCAGTGCTGGTTCTTTCCATGACTGTTCTGAGCTAGCGTGTAATTTCTATGTGTTCGCTATGGCCCCTGCTGGTAATAAAGGTCAGTTAGCGCCTTTATACAAAGAGCTTATGCAGACAATTGATGAGTTCAAATCGAAGGGCGTTGCGGCTGAGCGTTTAGAACAAATCACAGGAATGGCTGAAGCGAACTCGGTATTTGCTTTGCAGAGTGTGTCAGGAAAAGTGGCTCAGTTGGCGGCAAATGAAACCTTTTATGGTCAACCGGATCGTATTGAAGATCAGTTGGAACAACTTCGCCATGTATCACCGAAGAGCCTCACAGCGGTATATAACAAGTACATTAATGGCAAAAATAAAGCCACGCTTAGTATTGTCCCACAAGGCAAGACAAGTTTTGCCGTGAAGAAGGCGACATTTGTTACACCTGAACGTGATTTGCCAGAGCATCAAAAAATTTCTGAACAGCAGCTGACGTTCCGTGAAGTCAAAGATAATTTCGACCGTTCAGTTATGCCGAAAGTCGCCGATGCGGTCCAGGCTCGTTTACCGACGCTGTATGACATTTACTTCAACAACGGTGCTGAACTGCTTGGAACCAAGACATCTGAAACTCCGACTGTCGTCATTCAATTTAAACTTCCGGCCGGTGAAAGACATGTGCCGAGAGGTAAGGAAGGCTTAGCAAATTTAACCGCAGCCATGATGGAGCAGGGCTCAGCATCAAGGAATGTAGAAGAGATTCAAGCGCAGTTGGATAAATTGGGCTCAACCATCAGCGTGAATGCGAATACCTATTCAACAAGCGTTGTGGTTTCTAGTTTAGAGAAGAATCTAGCTGAAACCTTGTCGGTGATCGAGGAAGTGTTATTCCAACCGGGCTTTAAACAAGATGATTTTGACCGAATCAAGCAGCAAATGATTCAAGGAATGGTCTATCAGCATCAGCAACCGGAATGGCTAGCATCGCAAGCAACTCGCCAAGTGTTGTTTGGTTCCTCGATTTTTGCTCGTTCCAGTGATGGTACTAATGATTCTATCGCCAGTTTGACCTTGGATGATGTGAAGCATTTCTATCGTAAACATTACACACCGAATGGTGCTCAAATCGTTGTCGTTGGGGATATCTCAAAGCAGGATATTCGCAAGCAGCTTAACTTTTTCGCCAATTGGAAGGGAGATGCTTCGCCTCTGATTGATCCTCAAATCGTTCCCAACTTAACCAGCAAGAAGGTTTACTTGGTCGACAAACCGGATGCGCCTCAATCTGTCGTTCGTCTAGTTCGACGTGGTTTACCGTTTGACGCTACGGGTGAACTTTACCTGAGCCAGCTGGCAAACTTTAATCTTGCTGGTAATTTCAATAGCCGCATCAATCAGAATTTGCGTGAAGATAAAGGTTTTACATACGGAGCAAGCAGTTACTTTTCCAGCAACCGAGAAGTCGGTGCTGTAGTGTTTAATGCTCAAGTCAGAGCGGATGCCACCTTATATTCGATTATTGAGTTGCAGAATGAAATGGCGAAGTTCAGTGAGAATGGCTTAACTGACCAAGAAATGGATTTCTTACGTCTGGCTGTGGGACAACAAGATGCATTGAAGTATGAAACTCCAGGACAAAAGGCTTCCTTATTGAGCAGTATATTGACCTACAGTTTGGATAGAGATTATCTACAAGTTCGTAATGAGATAGTCAAAAGCGTTGATAAAGTGACACTAGATCGTTTAGCTGCGAAGTGGTTTAATCCGAATGATTACCAGATTATCGTGGTCGGTGATGCAAAAACACTCAAGCCTCAACTAGAAAAATTAACAATTCCCGTAGAAGAGCTTGAAATCATCCGCTAGAGTACACATAAAAGAGGAGGCGACGTTCGCGTGCCTCCTGTCTGTCTTCGTAGATTCTTCCACTAAACAAGGTTGAACCGCTAGGGGATTAGGCCGACTCACAATACATATAAGCGAATTTCAATTTGACTAATTTTGCCGAGCGACTTGAACGAGTTGCAAATAAATCTAAAGTATTTCAGCAGTTTGGCCGTGGTGTTGAACGTGAAACATTACGCTATACATCAGATGGTGAGCTGGCTTTGACGCCACATCCTCAATCACTTGGCAGTGCTTTGACGAACCGTTGGGTCACCACCGACTTCTCTGAGTCCTTGCTGGAATTTATAACGCCAGTTTCTAATGATGTTGCAACCTTAATGTCACAACTGAAAGACATTCATCATTTTGCCCAATCTAAGCTCAATGATGAGAAATTGTGGCCGTTATCTATGCCTTGCTATGTGGGTAGTGAGGATGACATCAATCTTGCTCAATACGGCTCGTCGAATACCGGACGAATGAAGACTTTGTATCGTGCAGGTCTTAAAAAACGTTATGGCAGCCTGATGCAGATTATCTCCGGCGTTCATTTCAATTTCTCCTTCCCTGATTCGTTCTGGGACGCTCTGTATGGTGAGCAAGATGAAAGCACTCGTCAGGAAACAAAATCGGAAGCGTACTTTGCGTTGATCCGTAATTACTATCGATTTGGATGGTTGATCCCGTATTTCTTTGGCGCATCTCCAGCTCTTTGCTCATCCTTTATTCGTGGTCGCGAAACCAAGCTGCCATTTGAGAAAGTTGGTGGCACTTTGTACCTTCCACACGCCACGTCTTTGCGTTTGAGTGATTTAGGTTATACCAACAGTGCTCAGAGTGGCCTGAAAATCGGCTTCAACGGTTTAAATCAGTATCTTGAAGGATTGAACCGAGCAATTCGCACGCCTTCCACTGAGTTTGCCGAAATTGGCGTCAAAGTGGATGGTGAGTATCGCCAGCTCAACAGCAATGTTTTGCAAATTGAGAATGAACTGTATGCACCAATCCGCCCTAAACGTGTCGCGAAAAGTGGTGAGAAACCATCAGAAGCGTTAGCTCGAGGTGGTGTTGAATATATTGAGGTTCGCTCTCTGGATGTGAATCCATTCAGCCCAGTAGGTGTAACAGAACAGCAAGTCCGATTCTTAGATCTGTTCTTAACATGGGCAGCACTTTCTGACTCTGATCCTATGGACAGTTGTGAACTGGAATGTTGGAGAGACAACTGGAACAAAGTCATTGTTCAAGGTCGTCAAGTTGGTCTTGAACTACAGATTGGCTGTCATGGTGAAAAGTTATCACTGCAAGACTGGGCGAAGCGTGTGTTTGCTGATTTACGCCAAATTGCAGAAGTGATGGATGCTGAGATTGGTGGTGATGCTTACCAACAAGTGTGTAATGAGTTGGAAACGTGGATCGATAATCCTGACAAAACGCTGTCGGCACAACTGCTAGAAATCGTAAAAACGGCTGGTGGTTTAGGTAAAGCTGGCTGTGAGTTAGGTACGCAATATCGCCAGCAAAACCTTGAACATCAATACCAAGTTTATTCTGAATCGATGATGGAAGAAGAGGTCATTCGTTCCGCTCAAGAACAGCTCAGTATTGAACAACAAGATACGTTAAGTTTTGATGAGTATCTTGAACAGTATTTTGCTTATCTGAAATAAGCGGCTTCACGATTGATGGTTAGATAGCTATCATTAGCAAATAACAATAGTTAGACACGATTTATCTGTGCCGGAATAACGTTAGATTCCAGCACCATTGGAGAGAAAGAACAATGCCATTACTAGACAGCTTTACCGTTGACCATACTCGAATGAATGCACCTGCGGTACGTGTAGCTAAGAAAATGCAAACCCCTAAGGGCGATACCATTACTGTTTTTGACCTGCGCTTTACTATGCCAAACAAAGCGATCTTGTCTGAAAAAGGTATTCATACCCTTGAGCATCTTTATGCTGGTTTTATGCGTGCGCACCTAAACGGTTCAAATGTTGAGATTATTGACATTTCACCAATGGGTTGCCGTACCGGTTTCTACATGAGCCTGATTGGTACGCCAACGGAGCAAGAAGTGGCTGATGCTTGGCTTGCTGCAATGCAAGATGTACTAAAAGTGGAATCTCAAAACAAGATCCCTGAACTTAACGAATACCAATGTGGTACAGCGGCAATGCACTCGCTAGAAGAAGCGAAGGAAATTGCTAAAACTGTTATCGCTGCGGGTATCAGTGTTAACCGTAACGATGAATTAGCTTTGCCAGAAGATATGCTGAAAGAGTTGAAAATCGACTAATTGCTGTCAGATTGCAGAGATTAAAAAGGCTTGGTTTACCAAGCCTTTTTTGTGTTCGTAGGAAAGAGGTTTACACTTTCTTCTGTTTGCGAGGATGCACTCGAACCAGCTTAATTCGGTTCTCTTCCAGCTCAACAATTTCCATCGGATGATTGGCTACTTTGACGCTAATTTGGCTTTCTGGGATCTCTTCAAGATGCTCCAGAATCAAACCGTTAAGTGTTCTTGGGCCGTCAGTAGGAAGTTTCCATTTTAGACTCTTGTTTATATCACGAATGTTTGCACTGCCTTCAATCAGGAAGCTACCGTCACCTTGTGGCGTAATTTCTTCTGATAAGCTCGGTGCAATAGATGTGGTAAATTCACCCACAATCTCTTCCAAAATATCTTCTAGAGTAATCAAACCGATAATGTCGCCGTATTCATCAACCACCAGACCGATACGCTCTTTATTACGTTGGAACTTAAGTAGCTGAACGTTTAACGGTGTACTTTCGGGAATGTAATAAATTTCATCAGCAGCACGCAGGATGATCTCTTTGTTGAGTTCGCTTTTTTCTAACATAAAGCGAGAGGCTTCACGCAAACGCAGGATACCAACAGCTTCATCAATTTGGTCACGATACAGCACCACGCGTCCGTGAGGAGAGTGGGTTAGCTGACGAACAATCGACTTCCAATCATCATTGATGTTGATTCCCGTAATTTCATTACGTGGAATCATAATGTCATTCACAGTGACGTGCTCAAGGTCAAGAATCGACAACAGCATATCTTGGTGACGACGAGGAATAAGGCCGCCCGCTTCGTTTACGACTGTGCGAAGCTCTTCAGAACTGAGGTGATCATCACCGCTACTTAAGTTCTTTACACCCAATAGACGAATAAAACCATTGGTAATGAAGTTAACGAACACGACCAATGGTGCAAAAACTTTCATCAGTATTGTCAGTAACACACTGCTTGCGTAAGACACCTTCTCAGGGAATAACGCGGCTAATGTTTTAGGCGTGACTTCAGCAAAGACAAGTACCACAAGAGTCAAAATACCAGTTGCAATCGCAACTCCGTAGTCACCGTATAGACGCATACCGATAATCGTCGCGATCGCAGAAGCGAGAATGTTGACGAGGTTATTACCGATAAGAATTAGGCCAATAAGACGATCTGGACGACTAAGTAATTTCTCAACTCGTTTTGCACCTTTGTGCCCAGTGTTGGCGAGGTGCTTTAAACGATAACGGTTGAGAGACATCATGCCTGTCTCAGAACCGGAAAAATAGGCAGAAATAACGATAAGACACGCAAGCAGCGCAAATAAAATACCCGTAGAGATATCGTCCAAAACGATCTTTTTCCTTATAACAGATTTAGGTAAATAAAATTTAGTAATTAATGGATTACGACAAGCGGGAAGTCAAATAAGACAACTCGCGAATGTTTACTCAGCTCAGGATTATTTCTCTGACAAATCGGCTACCAAAGTAAGCCAAAGTCAGTAGTGTTGCGCCAGCAACTGCAAACCAAGTGACTTTTCTTCCTCGCCAGCCTTTCTGGTAATGACCCCAAAGTAAAATGGAGTAAACCACCCAAGCAATAAAAGAAAGTATCGCCTTATGAGCTTTGCCTTGGGCAAACATATCCTGAACAAAAAACCAACCAGTGATAAGAGTACCAGTTAGTAGCAAGTTGCCAATCAGAATTATCTTAAACAGTTGGCGTTCAACCATCAGCAATGGTGGCAAATTAGGGTTAATTGCT
Organism: Vibrio plantisponsor; assembly: GCF_013041605.1. Lineage (GTDB taxonomy): Bacteria > Pseudomonadota > Gammaproteobacteria > Enterobacterales > Vibrionaceae > Vibrio > Vibrio plantisponsor. The sequence goes on from NZ_JABEQC010000002.1 coordinate 176,505, forward strand.
AAAGCTTTTTTCTTTTTCAATTTGTAATCAAGCCAAGCTAGCTGCAACGCATAGAGTGCACCAATAGACAGTGTCGAGTACGAAAACAGAGCCAGTGATATATGAACAAGCAGTTTAGGATCGTTTTCCAAGTGTGTAATGAAAGTGCTTGGTAGGAACGTGGCAGCCGATACATTGATGGCTGAGAAGCTATACACAACAGGCAACAAGAACCATAAGCGAGTTTTAAACATCGCTACGCTCATGACTAGAGAGATAATAAAACTGATCAGTGAAGCAACGTTGAGCATACTCAAGTTTTGCCCAGAGGCGTTGATAATCAGATCTCCGAGCAGCCAAGCATGAAAAACAAGTGCTAAGAAAGCAGAAACAAAAACCGATTTTGCTCTTATACCTGTGTGGTTGACTAGGCTAGGCACTATGGTTGCGATCGATAAAACGTACATTAGAGTGGCAACGATAGCGATTAAGTTATCCATACTTCTCACATAAATGGCTGCTGAATTAACGAATTATACATTGCATAACCCTAATGAGCTACGGTGGATCTTGATTGATTTTTGAGAGTTGAGATCTCACAAAGTTAACCCAATCTAGAAGACAAACCTCAATGTTCCCAGTTATAGAGATGTCTGCGTTCCCAGTTGTGGGGATTAGGGTATGCCTATGGACTTGGCTAAGGTATACTCACAACAATTAATCGCCGTACCGCGAAGAGAATAAAGATGTTTGAGAATTTAACGGATCGACTATCCAAGACGCTGAAGAATATCAGCGGCAAAGGACGTCTTACAGAAGACAATATTAAAGAGACCCTGCGAGAAGTTCGTATGGCGCTATTGGAAGCTGACGTTGCACTTCCTGTAGTTCGTGATTTCGTAAACCGTGTTAAAGAAAGCGCGGTAGGTGTCGAAGTTTCTAAATCGCTGACCCCAGGCCAAGAGTTCATCAAGATCGTACGTAGCGAACTTGAAAAGGTTATGGGTGAATCCAACGAAGCGCTTAACTTAGCCGCTCAGCCACCGGCTGTTATTCTGATGGCGGGTTTACAAGGTGCAGGTAAAACAACCAGCGTTGGTAAACTGTCTAAGCTATTAAAAGAGCGCGATAAGAAGAAAGTGCTGGTGGTTTCTGCCGACGTTTACCGCCCTGCGGCGATCAAACAGCTAGAAACTTTGGCCACTGATCTTGGTGTTGATTTCTTCCCGTCTTCCGCAGACCAAAAGCCAATTGATATCGCGAATGCGGCTATTGATCATGCGAAGAAAAAATTCTATGACGTATTGATTGTCGATACTGCCGGTCGTCTTGCTATCGATGAACAAATGATGGCGGAAATCAAAGACCTTCATAAAGCAATCGATCCTGTTGAAACGCTGTTTGTTGTCGATGCCATGACTGGTCAAGATGCGGCAAACACGGCTAAAGCATTCGGTGATGCACTGCCATTAACGGGTGTGATTCTTACCAAAGTCGATGGTGATGCTCGTGGTGGTGCAGCTCTGTCTGTACGTCATATCACAGGAAAACCAATTAAATTCTTGGGTGTGGGTGAAAAAACTGACGCTCTAGAACCATTCCACCCAGATCGTGTTGCTTCCCGAATTCTAGGTATGGGTGACGTACTGTCACTGATTGAAGACCTACAACGTAATGTTGACCAAGAGAAAGCAGAAAAACTGGCTAAGAAGTTTAAAGAGAAAAAGGGCTTCGACTTAGAAGACTTCCGTGAACAACTTGGCCAAATGAAAAACATGGGTGGCATGATGGGAATGCTGGACAAGCTTCCAGGCATGTCTCAGCTTCCAGCGGGTGTTAAAGATAAAGTTGACGATGGTATGTTCAAACAGATGGAAGCCATCATCAGCTCAATGACGATGAAAGAGCGTCGCAACCCTGATTTGATTAAAGGTTCTCGTAAGAAACGTATAGCGTCAGGTTCTGGTGTTCAGGTGCAGGACGTTAACCGCCTATTAAAGCAATTCACTCAGATGCAAAAGATGATGAAAAAAATGCAGAAAGGCGGCATGAAAGGCATGATGCGCAACATGCAAGGCATGATGGGCGGAATGGGAGGCATGGGCGGAGGCGGCGGTTTCTTCGGTCGCTAAATGAGTCCTTACCTCGATTTGTTAAGTTGAGAATATTGATTGTTTAAAAATCGTTCTCAATTTTTCAAAGTGTTATCAAGGTCACGGTAATTTATCCCTGCTTTTGGTGGTGAAAAATTAGCTAAAAACCTTGCAATGCCTCGGAATAAGAGTAAAATTCCGGGGCTTTATTTTGGCACGAGACCCCAAGCTGTTTTATCTAAGACGGTTACTGGGGTTAATTTTATTTTTGAGAAAGCAAAGAGGACGACATGGTAACCATTCGTTTGGCACGTCACGGCGCTAAGAAGCGTCCATTCTATCAAATCGTTGTTGCAGACAGCCGCAACGTAGCTACTGGCCGCTTCATCGAGAAAGTAGGTTTCTTTAACCCTACTGCTACTGGTCAAGAAGAAGGTCTACGTCTAGATCTAGATCGCGTGAACCACTGGGTTTCACAAGGCGCATCTCTATCTGACCGCGTAGCTAAGCTAGTTAAAGACGCTCAAAAAGCGGCTTAATTCTTACATTTAGTGAGTAACTAGTTTATGTCGATGAAAGGTAAAGAAACAATGAGCAAACAAAACGAGAGAATTGTTGTAGGCAAGTTTGGAGCTACTTACGGCATTCGTGGTTGGCTTAAGGTTTTTTCCTATACAGACAATCCGGAAAGTATTTTTGATTACGCCCCGTGGTTTGTTAACCACAAGGGTGAATCAGTTGAATACAAAGTTGAAGGTTGGAAGCGCCACAATAAAGGTCTTGTAGTAAAACTAGAAGGTCTTGATATTCGTGAAGATGCGCATCTGCTGACTAACTTTGAAATCTCAATTGATCCCGCTGTACTACCTGAATTGCCAGAAGATGAGTTCTACTGGCGCGAATTGTTCGGCATGCAAGTGGTAACCACTCAAGGCTACGACCTTGGTAAAGTTACTGACATGCTAGAAACAGGCTCGAACGATGTTCTCGTAGTTAAAGCAAATCTGAAAGATGCTTTCGGACAAAAGGAACGATTAATTCCGTTCCTTGAAGAGCAAGTGATCAAGAACATTGATCGCACTGCTCAACGGATCGAAGTTGACTGGGATCCAGCGTTTTAACTCTAAAATATAAGGCAAAGAACACATGTGGGTTGGCGTTATAAGCCTATTTCCTGAAATGTTCCGCAGCATTACAGATTTTGGAGTCACAGGCCAAGCGGTTAAAAAAGGGTTGTTGTCTGTTGATACATGGAATCCTCGCGATTTCACTCACGACAAACGTCGCACTGTCGATGATAAACCCTACGGTGGTGGTCCTGGTATGTTGATGATGGTACAGCCTTTGCGCGATGCCATTCATGCTGCCAAGCAAGCCGCACCGGGAAAGACGAAAGTCATTTATCTCTCTCCTCAAGGTCGAAAACTCGACCAGAAGGGAGTTGAAGAGCTGGCTACAAATGAAAACCTTGTTCTTATTTGTGGTCGTTACGAAGGGGTAGATGAACGCATTATTGAAGCTGAAGTTGACGAAGAATGGTCAATTGGTGATTTCGTAATGACGGGTGGGGAAATCCCAGCCATGACGTTGATTGATTCGGTGTCTCGGTTTATTCCGGGTGTACTTGGAGATTTCGCGTCAGCAGAAGAAGATTCTTTTGCTAATGGCTTGTTAGATTGCCCGCACTATACGCGTCCTGAAGTGTTAGATGGAAAAGAAGTACCTTCGGTACTGAAATCCGGTAATCACGAGGACATTCGTCGCTGGCGACTGAAATCGTCGCTAGGCCGAACTTGGTTAAGACGTCCGGAGCTCCTGGAAAACCTAGCTCTGACTGACGAACAGGAACAATTACTGGCTGAGTTCATTAAAGAAACTCGGGATAACCAGTAACCTATTAAATTTAGTATCAGTTTATTCTAGGAATTTAAAAATGAGTAACATCATCAAAGCTCTTGAGCAAGAGCAAATGAAACAAGACCTACCTAAATTTGCACCAGGTGACACTGTTGTAGTTCAAGTTAAGGTAAAAGAAGGTGATCGTGAGCGTCTACAGGCATTCGAAGGTGTTGTAATCGCTATCCGTAACCGTGGTCTACACTCAGCATTCACTGTACGTAAGATTTCTAACGGTGAAGGTGTTGAACGTACGTTCCAAACTCACTCTCCTGCTATCGGCGGAATTGAAGTTAAACGTCGCGGTGCAGTACGTCGTGCCAAGTTGTACTACCTGCGTGAGCGTTCTGGTAAGTCTGCTCGTATTAAAGAGAAACTTGCTAAGAAGTAATACTTCATATCGCATTCTCATAGAAAAAGCGGAGCCAATTGGCTCCGCTTTTTTATGTCTTAAATTCTAAAAGATAAAACAGAAGCGAATCGCATCGAGGCTTCGCTATTCACGGGTGTCTTCTGAAATGGTAACAGGCACGGTTATTTCCTCGCCTTTACGCAGTAACGTAAAGTTGGCAACCGTTCCCGGTCTAAGATTCGTAACCAGATCCATCACGCTCTGGCGGCCATTAATTTTTTGATCGTCAATCTTCAAAATAATATCTCGTGGTTCAAAGCCAGCTTTGGCAGCAGGGCCATTAGGATCAACGGCCAAAATGACGATTCCACCAATATGTTCACTTCCCAATAAACGCGAGGTAACAGAGTTAATGTCTTGGCCATCAACACCTATGTAGCCGCGTATTACACGTCCATCCGCAATAATCTTTTCCATGATGGTATTGGCAAGGGAATAGGGGATAGCAAATGAAATTCCATAGGTTTCTAAATCTGTAGCCTGTTGAAAAGACGCGGTATTGATACCAACCAGTTCACCCTGCGTATTCACAAGAGCACCACCTGAGTTACCTTCATTGATAGCGGCGTCTGTTTGAATAAAAGCTTGGCGACCATCAGCGCTGATTGAAGAGCGGCCAGTAGCGGAGATAATGCCAAATGTGGTGGTTTGCCCTAAGTTGTATGGGTTACCTATAGCTAGTACAACATCACCTACTTTGGCTTGATAATTCGGGTTAAGTGGAATTACAGGTAGGTTATTACCTTCAACGCGCAACACGGCGATATCGGTTCTTCTGTCTTTACCTACCAGTTGAGCTGCTGCCACTCGACCATCTTGCAGCGCAACGATAATTTGGTCTGCTTGAGCGACAACATGATAGTTAGTAATGATGTAGCCTTTATCACTGACGATAACCCCTGAGCCCAGCCCTTGAGTCGATAACTTATTGCGATCATTTTCTGAGTATTTACGGCTATAAATATTAACCACAGCGGGGGCCGCTTTGCTGACTGCACCGTTAAATGAGATTTGCAGTGAAGTAATATCGACGGATGCGTTACTGCGTTTAGGAAGGATGTTTTCACGTAAAGATGGCATTGCGGCAATGATGATAGCAGCAGTAACCAAGCCTATCACAACAGAACGAAGCAGAACTTTAAGCATAAATTCCCCAAAATCAACGCAGCTATATCCTTGTTTCTTGAATGTACAGTGGTGCTAATTATGTTCATTTTCCCGATAACATTATGGTTCATGGTATTAGGGAATCATTCACTTGCTGTGTACCTGCAATATCAAGTTGTTTGGTTATAATCGAGTGAGTTTTAAATAGTTGTATCCCAAGGTGTTTGGGTTCGAGATCTAGAAACGAAGAATAGCATTACCAAGCTAAATAACAAAAGGACCACATCAAATTGTGGTCCTTATAAGTATTGTATTAACAGTTGTGCTTTAGGTTTTATCGAACCTTCTTATCGAACAACTAGGTAGATTGTGCGATCACCTCGTTGAATGTTTAGAGCAAGGATACTTGGGTTTTTATCCATAATTGCTCGTAAATCCGCGATATTTTTTACACGTTGTCTGTTCACACCAATAATGATGTCATCGGTCTGAAGTTGATAACTTGCCGCTGGAGAGTCTTTCGCAACACTTGTTACTTTTACACCCTCTATAGAGTCGCTTGCTGTAGTGTTACTTAATTCAGCACCTTGTAACCCATGGTGTAGATTGTCTGCCTTAGTTTTCGCGTTGGTTGCTTCGCCTAGCGTCACTTCGTAAGTTTTTTCTTTACCTTCACGAATGACACCCAGTTTGATGGTTTTTCCTGCACCCAATGTAGCTACTTTCGCACGTAATTCAGAGAAGGTTTCTATCTTCTTACCATTTACAGAAACAACAATATCACCCGCTTTAAGACCGGCTTTATCTGCCGCACTGTCTGGCACTACTTGGCTAACGAAAGCGCCTTTAGTTGATGAATAGCCCATTGCTTCAGCGAGTTCAGAAGTGACTTCACCACCTTGAACACCGAGCATGCCGCGTTTCACCTCACCGAATTCAAGAATTTGGCTGGTGAGGTTTTTCATCATATTAGACGGGATGGAGAAACCGATGCCCACGTTTCCGCCGTTAGGACCAAGAATCGCAGTATTAATACCAATCAGTTCACCATTGAGGTTTACTAATGCGCCGCCTGAGTTACCGCTGTTGATCGCCGCATCGGTTTGAATGAAGTTTTCGAAGTTTTCAATATTCAAACCACTTCGACCAAGAGCTGAAACAATACCTGAGGTAACTGTTTGACCAAGACCAAATGGGTTACCAATCGCCACCGCAAAATCGCCGACGCGCAATTGATCCGAATCTGCAATCTTAATTTGCGTTAGGTTTTCTGCTTTTTCTAGTTTCAGTAGCGCAATGTCAGACATTTCATCGCCGCCAACAAGCTCTGCATTCAGTTCTCTGCCATCGTGCAGCTTGACGCGAATTTTTTCTGCATTGTTTATTACGTGGTAATTAGTCACAACATAGCCTTTACCCGCGTCAATAATGACGCCAGAACCTAGCGCTCTAAACGGGCGCTCCTGCATCTGTTCAACGGGGAAGTCTGGACCAAAGAAAAATCGGAACTGTTCTGGAACTCTTTGTCTAGAGACTTGAGTACCTTCTACGGCAATGCTTACCACTGCTGGTGTGACTTTCTCGAGCATTGGTGCCAAGCTAGGCATTTGCTCTCCGTTCACAGATAAAGGCAGTGCTGCAGTAGCAGGCATTGGTGCAATGATAGAACTTAAGCTTAAGGATAGGACCGTTAAAGCAAGCAAAGGTTTTTTCATCATGAAACTCCTCATTGATAAGTATCTGGTCGTGATTAATATTTGTGCTAAATATCAAACTTCAACAGACTCAGTGAGAGTTATGACTCAAAAACCTTTTTAAAGTTCACTAGAGATTGGTTGTTATCAATATGAGTGTCAATTAGCTCGCTTTGACATCGATAACATCTGAAGAACGGAGAATGGTTTTTTCTTCATTCTTTAATAGGCCAGTAGCACCTAAAGCGTAATCTTTTGGCTGCTCTTCTAACGTATCATCTGAGCTGCTTTCATCTTTTTGTTGAGCAATCTGTTTAACAAACGGATTATCTTGCTCAGGAAGATTTGGAAGTAACTCGCTAGAGGTCTTAGACATATGCTGATAAAGCTTGGTGTAGTCTTTACCAAGTGTATCGAGCATTTCGGCAGTTTGGGCAAAATGATCAGCGAGTTCTTGACGTTGTTGTTCAAGTGCATACTTTGCACTGTCTAAATCTTTCTGTAAGGATTTCTGTGCCTTATATTGAGGCGTGGTTAAACGAGAAATCACAACGCCGGCTACAAGACCGACTAACAATCCAACAATCGCATAAATCCAAGGCATAACAGCTCCTTATTGTTGTTATTTAACATGTTTTTCACCAGCTGGTTACACATGCGCACGTCTCATGGTACTATGACTCCCCGAATGGATAAAGCAAAAAGCATGTGCTCTACATTGCAGTTTCTTCCCCTCTTTCTTTGAGCAGATAGTCATGACTCCGAAGCAGCGATACGAACAAGATTTAAAAAGGTCTGATTTTCAACAAGATGAAGCGCAAGCTATGGCTGTAAATGCCCTAGATAACCTTTATCACCAGCTTATTGATTACCTGAACACGCCAGTGGTCAAACCATCTCGCTGGCAAAAATTACTGGGAAAAAAGGAAGAGAAACCCGAATTACCGAAAGGTTTGTATTTTTGGGGAGGAGTAGGGCGCGGTAAAACGTATCTGATGGATACATTTTTTGATGCTTTGCCAACAGATAAAAAAATGCGAGTGCATTTTCATCGCTTTATGTATCGGGTACACGATGAATTAAAACTGCTTGATCATGTCAGTGACCCACTGGAGTTCATCGCGGATAAGTTCAGCAAAGAAGCTGTGATTATCTGCTTTGACGAGTTTTTTGTATCTGATATTACCGATGCAATGATATTGGGCACTCTATTTCAAGCCTTGTTCCAGCGTGGCGTTGTATTAGTCGCAACGTCAAACATCCCACCTCATGACCTATATAGAAATGGCCTGCAACGTGCCCGTTTCTTACCTGCTATCGCTCTGATTGAAAAACATTGCCATGTTTTGAATGTTGATAGTGGAGTGGATTATCGTCTAAGAACATTGCAACAAGCTGAAATTTACCATTATCCGCTCGATGCCAAGGCTTCAGAGAACCTTGATAAATATTATGGGCAGTTAGCGGGCAGTGAAAAGCCGAAACAGCATCAGATAGAGATTAACCACCGCACCATTGATGTGATTGAAGCTAATGATGGTTTGCTCTATGCATCATTTGAACAACTGTGTCAGACGGCTCGAAGTCAAAATGATTATATTGAGTTGTCAAAACTCTACCACACAGTGTTACTTGCTGAAGTTAAACAGATGGATCGCACCATTGATGACGCGGCGCGACGCTTTATTGCATTGGTTGACGAGTTTTATGAACGAAATGTAAAGCTGATTATTTCTGCTGAAGTTCCACTTGAGGAGCTTTATACTCATGGTCAGCTAGAGTTCGAATTTAAGCGTTGCCAGTCTCGTTTAATTGAGATGCAAAGCCATGATTACCTAGCTCAGGAACACTTAGCGTAAGCCTTACCAAATTGATAAGGAAAAATGACTTTTTTGTATAAAAAGAGGTGATTTTTCCTTCACTCTTCTTTATAATCCTGCGACCCACCGTTACTGCAGGTCTTTTTAGGCCGGGAGTACCACCCACTCGAAGGGGTGTTGTCTGGGCTCTTAGACAGTGGGAGCAATTTGCTCCTTTAAGTGTAAATTTTAATTAACGGGTTATTATTAGCATGAAAACATTCGTTGCTAAACCAGAAACTGTAAAACGCGACTGGTATGTTGTAGACGCTGAAGGTAAAACTCTAGGCCGTCTAGCAAGTGAAATTGCATCTCGCCTACGTGGCAAACACAAAGCTGAATACACTCCACACGTAGACACTGGTGATTACATCATCGTTGTTAACGCGGAGAAAGTTGCTGTAACTGGTAACAAAGCTAAAGACAAAATGTACCACCGTCACACTGAATTCCCAGGTGGCCTAAAATCTTTCAGCTTCGAGAAGCTGATCGAGCGTAAGCCTGAGATGGTACTTGAGCTAGCGGTTAAAGGTATGCTTCCAAAAGGTCCTCTAGGCCGTGCTATGTACCGTAAGCTTAAAGTTTACGCAGGCGCTGAGCACAACCACGCTGCTCAACAACCTAAAGTACTAGACATCTAATTGGGGATATCGGAAATGGCAGAGAATCAATACTACGGCACTGGCCGTCGCAAAAGCTCAGCTGCACGCGTTTTTATTAAACCAGGCAGCGGCAACATCGTAATCAACAAGCGTAGCCTTGATGAATACTTCGGTCGTCCAACTTCTCGTATGGTTGTTAAACAACCTCTTGAGCTAGTTGAGATGGTAGAGAAACTAGATCTATACATCACTGTTAAAGGTGGCGGTATTTCTGGTCAAGCAGGTGCTATCCGTCACGGTATCACTCGCGCTCTTATGGAATACGATGAATCACTACGTCCTGCACTACGTGCGGCTGGCTACGTTACTCGTGACGCTCGTTGCGTTGAACGTAAGAAAGTTGGTCTACGTAAAGCACGTCGTCGTCCACAGTTCTCAAAACGTTAATCTTTCTTTATTGGAAGATGTTCGTTGGTCCAGTTTTACTGGATTGGGAAAAAAAAGCTCGGCTTATGCCGGGCTTTTTGTTTTTCTTCGCCTATGAAAAATTTCATTTATCAATAATCACTTCCGAAACTTTTACAGCCTTACTCCCTTTTGTGACGCAACTTAGGGTTTGCTTCACGAATGTTACAAAAAGGTAGCTTTATCTTGTCAAAAAGTAGGGTTTTATTTATCATTTGCCGTCAAATAAATACAACTAAATTAGTATTTTGTTAGCCATGCTCTTAAGCGGAATAACAGCAATCCACAAGGAGCAAATGGGAGAATGTCTGGATGAGCAATGCGCCTTTGAACAACAGTCGCAGACGTTTCTTAACTGCGACAACTGCGGTTGTCGGTGGGTTAGGAGCGGCGGCAGTTGCTGTACCTTTTATAAAATCTTGGAACCCAAGTGCGAAAGCAAAAGCGGCCGGCGCCCCTGTCGAGGTTGATGTAAGCAAACTCGAGGAAGGGCAAATGGTTCGTGTTGAGTGGCGAGGTAAACCTGTATGGGTTGTTCGTCGTTCGCAAACAATTGTTGATGCTCTTAAAGAGCACGATAATCAATTACGTGATCCGAACTCTGGTGAAGAGCAACAGCCGGATTACGCTCAAAACACTTATCGCTCAATTAAGCCTGAATATTTCATCGCTGTGGGTATCTGTACGCACTTAGGTTGTTCACCAAGCTATTTGCCTGATTCTTTCAGTGAACAAGTCCAAGGCGTTAAGTCAGGTTTCTTCTGTCCTTGTCACGGTTCGAAGTTTGACATGGCTGGACGAGTGTTCCAGGGCGTTCCTGCACCACTGAACCTGGTCATTCCGAAGCATATGTATTTAAGCGATACAAGAATTGTCATCGGTCTCGATGAAACAGGGGAGGCATAATGCAAGCTCTACTTGATTGGGTAGAAAAACGTCTACCCGCGATGAACGCGTATAAAAAGCACCTTTCTGAATATCCAATGCCAAAGAACTTCAACTTTTGGTACCTTTTTGGTTCCTTGGCGATGCTGGTGCTTGTAAACCAGATCCTAACGGGCATTTGGTTGACGATGAACTACGTTCCTTCTGGTGAAGGTGCCTTTGCTTCTGTTGAATACATCATGCGTGATGTGGAGTTCGGTTGGTTGCTACGTTATATGCACTCAACGGGCGCTTCTGCATTCTTCGTGGTTGTGTATCTGCATATGTTCCGTGGCCTCATTTACGGTTCATACCAAAAGCCTCGTGAACTTCTTTGGTTGTTCGGCATGCTAATTTTCTTAGTGCTGATGGCTGAAGCATTTATGGGTTACTTGCTACCTTGGGGACAAATGTCTTACTGGGGTGCACAGGTAATCATTTCTCTGTTTGGTGCGATTCCTGTCATCGGTGATGACTTAACGCTATGGATTCGTGGTGACTACGTAATCTCTGGTGCAACGTTGAACCGTTTCTTCGCACTGCACGTAATCGCTTTACCAATCGTGTTACTGCTGTTGATTGTTCTGCACATTCTTGCTCTGCATGAAGTGGGCTCAAACAACCCTGATGGTATCGAAACTAAATTGCCAAAAGGCTCTATGGGTGACGATTACCAATCACAGTTCAAGTTCCACGATTACTACTCGAAGAAATACGACATCATTGATTCTATTCCTTTCCATCCTTATGGAACGGTAAAAGATATGGTTGGTGTTGCTGGCTTCTTGTTCTTGTTTAGCTATGTGTTGTTCTTCAACCCAGAGATGGGTGGATACTTCCTTGAGCCGCCTAACTTTGAAGCAGCAAACCCACTGAAAACACCAGCGCACATCGCGCCAGTTTGGTACTTCACTCCGTTCTATGCGATTTTGCGTGCGGTTCCAGATAAGCTGATTGGTGTTGTTGCGATGGGTGCATCGATTGTCGTGCTATTCCTATTGCCTTGGTTGGATCGTTGTAAAGTTCGTTCTTACCGCTACCGCAGTAAGTTGCATTTAATCAACATTATTCAATTCACCATTTGTTTCATTGCTTTAGGTATCCTTGGTGCTCTACCAGCTACGCCAACTTATACCTTACTAGCTCGAATCTTTAGTTTAGGTTACTTCATGTTCTTCGTATTGCTGTTCTTCTACAGCAAAAATGAAGCAACCAAGCCACTACCAAAGAGGGTGACATTCAAATGAAGAAATGGATTGTAATTTTGTTTGCATTGTTGCCTTCATTGGTGATGGCAGCAGGTGGAAATGTACATTTAGATAAAGCAGAAAATGATTTAACTGATCAAGCATCTTTGCAACGTGGTGCTAAGTTATTCATGAACTACTGTTTTGGATGTCACTCTACGCAATACCAACGTTATGAACGTGTTGCGACGGATTTGGGCATTCCAGCAGATTTAATGAAAGAGAATCTTATTTTCAATCCAACCACTAAGATTGGTGAGTTGATGGAAAATGCGATTCCTGACAAATCAGCAGCAAAATGGTTTGGTGCTCCACCGCCAGATTTGACTCTAGTCGCACGAGTTCGTGGCGCTGATTGGTTATATACCTACTTGCGTTCATTCTATGCGGACCCAAGCCGTCCATTTGGCGTAAACAACATCGTTTTCCCAAGCGTTGGTATGCCACATGTGCTTGAAGAGCTGCAAGGTACTCCGGAACCGATCTTCGATACTCATGTAGTCGATGGTGAAGAAGTTAAGGTTGTGGTTGGTACTAAGTCTCAAGGCAACGGTGAGTTAAGTGCTGGGGAGTATGACCAAGCTGTATTGGATTTGGTTAACTTCCTAGAGTACTCGGGCGAACCTGTTAAATTGGAACGCCAAGCTATGGGTTGGTGGGTATTTGCATTCTTAGTTGTGTTCACTATCGTTGTAGTGGCACTTAAGAAAGAATATTGGCGTGATGTGCACTAATTGTGCTATTATACCGCGCTAAATCCTAGTATTTAATTCTGCAATGGGGGCTTAGCCTCCATTGTTTTTTGTATCTGTGTAAGTGTGCTGGAGGGCTCCATGGCTGTAGCTGCCAATAAACGTTCTGTGATGACTCTATTTTCAAGTGCATCTGATATGTATAGCCATCAGGTTCGTATTGTGCTGGCTGAAAAAGGTGTCAGTGTTGAGGTTGAGTTGGTTGATGAAGATAACTTACCAGCTGATCTAGTTGAGCTTAACCCATACAAAACGGTACCTACTTTAGTCGATCGTGAGCTTGCGCTTTATGATTCAAAAATCATCATGGAATACCTTGATGAACGTTTTCCGCATCCACCACTAATGCCTGTATATCCGGTAGCTCGTGGTAATAGCCGTTTGATGATCTATCGTATCGAGAGAAACTGGTATTCACTTGCTGAGAAAGTAGTAAACGGTAAAGCTGAAGAAGCAGAATCTGCACGTAACAAACTACGTAACGACTTACTAACTCTAGCACCAGTATTCGCTGAATATGAATACTTCATGAGCGAAGAGTTCAGTCTAATCGATTGTTACTTAGCACCACTATTATGGCGTCTACCAGTTCTAGGTATTGAGCTAGTTGGCCCAGGTTCGAAAGAACTTAAAGTTTATATGAACCGTGTGTTTGAGCGCGATTCATTCCTAGCTTCTCTAACTGAAGCAGAACGCGAGATGCGTCTTGCTCGTTAATGGTTGTATTTGATGGATATTGATCAAATGACACCTCGCCGACCATATATGCTGAGAGCATTTTATGATTGGTTGCTAGAAAACGATTTAACTCCTCATCTTGTTGTAGACGCGACAATGCGTGGCGTTCGAGTTCCGATGGAATACGTACAAGATGGGCAAATCATCCTCAATGTGGCACCTCGTGCTGTCGGCAACTTAGAGCTGGGTAACGATGAAGTTACGTTTAATGCTCGTTTTGGCGGCCGACCACAAGTTGTTGTTGTTCCGTTGTATGCCGTACAAGCAATATATGCTCGTGAAAACGGTGCCGGAACCATGTTTGATCCAGAGCCTGCTTACGAGCAAGAACTTGATTCAGATATGATTGTGGAAGATGTGACAGACGAAAACATCGAAGTTGAAACTTCTGTTGAAGATGGTCCGTCAGATGATGAGCCACCTCGTCCAAAAGGCAAACCAAGTTTGCGAGTTGTGAAGTAACAGTTCGTGAAGTAATACTAAAAAAGCAGCTCAATGAGCTGCTTTTTCTTTTTGAACTTTTTATTCAGTTTTATTCATTGCCATACTCGAAGGCTCTGATGACCTGTTTCACGCCAGAGATGTTACGGGCAATTTCTGTTGCTTTATCAGCATTCTCACGAGACACGTAGCCAAACAGATACACTTCTCTCGCTTCTGTAATCACTTTAATCTTGGTGCCGTTGAGGTCTGAATCCGCTATCAGAGCAGATTTTACTTTGGTTGTGATCCAACTGTCGTTACTTATCGCACTCACAGATAAAGGCTCGGCAATTTTGACCTGATTATGCAGCTCTTTAACGCCTTTGACTTTCTGTGCTTGGGTAATAAATTGGTCTAGCAGCTCGGCGTTTCTCGCTTGGCCGAGAAGAACGACGGTTCCTTGATATGAACTAGCGACAAAGCGAGCCGCGCCTCTGTAAGGGGGTTTGTTACCAAGACCTGCTACTTCAAACTCAATTTGGTTATCGTTCCAAATCTGCTGTGTCGTTCGAGGATCTGTGACCAAATTCGCGGTTGTAGCAGCGCCTGCGATAAATAACCCGGCACACCCTGACAAACTCATTGTGGCACTTAACATTAAAGCAAGGCGGAGAGACTTCATAACAAACCTTCTACTGTTATTCTTCGTGGGATGGGAATAGCACTTGATCAACCAAATCACACAAGCAATGCAGAGTCAGCATATGGACTTCGTGAATGCGTGCAGTGCGATGAGATGGGATACGAATTTCCACATCATTCTCACCCAGTAAACCAGCCATTTCACCACCATCTTTGCCAGTCAGAGCAATGATTGTCATATCACGAGTTACCGCTGCTTCCATCGCTTTGATGATGTTTTTACTGTTACCACTGGTTGAAATCGCAAGTAAGATATCGCCCGGTTGACCGAATGCGCGAACCTGTTTAGAGAACACTTCTTGATAGTGGTAGTCATTAGCTACTGCTGTAAGAGTGGTGATATCTGCCGTTAAGGCCATGGCTGGTAAACTAGGACGCTCAGTTTCAAAACGGTTAAGTAAACATGAGACAAACTGCTGAGCGTTAGAAGATGAACCGCCATTACCACAACAGAGAATTTTGCTTCCGTTAAGTAGGCTAGCAACCATCGCCTGTGAGGCATGTAAAATAGCATCTGGCAGAGCTTCTGCTGCTGCGATTTGAATTTGAATACTTTCAGTGAAACTGTCTTTAATGCTTTCTAGCATTGATTATCCTTCGGTAATTGCGTTTTTTATCCACTCGATATGGCTACCATTGCTATGAATAGCGACCACATCAAATCTAAAATCTGTAGCATCAGCGTTTAAGCCTTGCTTGAGCATCCACCAATTGGCCGCTTTGATCAAGCGGTGCTGTTTTTGTCGGGTCACACTTTCTGCTGCGTGACCATAATTCTGACTGTTGCGATACTTAACTTCGACAAAAACGATGGTACTGCTTTCTTTCATTATCAGGTCTAACTCACCACCTCGAGCAAGGAAGTTTTTACCAATTAGAGATAGACCTTGGCGGCGTAGATATTCCGCCGCCATCTGTTCAAACTGTTGGCCTTTACTGCGCTTGCTCAGAAGTAGCGCCATGCTCTGCCCAACTGATTTCGCGTTGTACTACACATTGGTCATCAATGCTGAGTACACCTGTTTGACCATCAATGGTATATCCTTCGACGGTTTTCATCTGTGGAAGTTCAACCATTAAACGATAAGCATCCATACCCAGCGCCTGTAATCGGCGTTCTGCGTTTGAATCTTTAGGCCACAAACGCTCCATCTGTTCAGCAATTTCTGCTTTAGGATGGATAAGAAGAGGAATATCACTGTAGCTGACGCCTGTCAGGTCTTCATACTGACGACCACCGCCGTTACTTTTAGAATTTGAGTAAAGTTTTGGTGGGCGAGTGTCCGGGTTAATCGCTACTTCAATAAATGGCTTAATCAGAGTGAGTTCATCACTGCTTGCAACAATGTATACCGCATCGATATCGCGACGGCTACGAGGCTGACTCTCAAGCTTAATGTTGAGTAAGCCTTCCATCTGAGCAATGTTTTGCTGGCTATCTTGCAAACCAAATACATTGTTAATATTGCGTTGAAGCTGGCGTTTGTCACCAAACAGGTTCACAGCCACCTTGTTATTGCTGTATTTACGCCATTCGTCATTGAAAGCTTCAACAACGCGTTCACCATAGCTGCTTTGAGGCGCAAGAATCAAAGGATATTGTACGCCTTCAGCTGCGAGGTGCTTAGCCGCTTGTGCTACTTCCTGCTCAGGAGACAGTGCGAGGTAACAAATGTCAGTGCCTTCGATCAACTCATCTGGAATGTTCAAAGCCAGGCTTGGGATCGTGCGTTCTTCAGTTCTGTGTTGCTGCTGCATCTGCGCGATATTTTCTTTAAGCAGAGGACCAACGATGAAATCAATCTGTTTCTCTTGGATTTTGGCTTTAATTGCATCTAAAGATTCAGTATTGGTATCGATGATGGTAAGTGTTGCGTTATCTTCACGCTTTTCGTCATTCATCATAGCCATGATGAAACCGTCACGAATTAACTGAGCCTGTTTATCAAATTTCCCTGTTAGTGGCAGCAGTAACGCCGTATTTACAGGTTGGATAATGGTAAGACTTAAGATGTCGGTAATCGATTTAGGCGTATATGTTGCCGCAGGATGATCGGCATTTTCTGCCAGCCATTTCTCAAGAGTGTTTTTCAACTGTGGAACATCATTGCCGAATGTCTTCACGTAGACAGCCAGTTGTAACCAACCATCTAAAATTTCTTCTTCTGGTTTCGTCGTCAGTTGAGTGATGGCTTGAGCTGAATAACGTTGCAAATTAGCCCAGATTTGATCTGAAATAGCTTCTTCTTGATCGCTTGGGATTAAACCATACAAAGCTGAAAGTTCGCGGCTAGTTTCAAAAGGACGGTCAAGCGCGGTGAAAATGTCTGCTCTCATTTGATGGTATTGAACCCATTGAGAATCCGCTAACGTCCATTGCGCGTTAAAGTTAAGCTGATTTAGGGCTTGGCTGTACTGTTCAGCATTCATAGAAAGCTGAGCTTTGCCCATTTGCCATTCGGCTTGTTGAACTTCACTAAGATTCTGCTTTGACAGTCGATAAATGAGTAACTGAGCTTGCTCAGTGTTGTTACTCTCGATAGCCGTTTTCATGGCCATAATTAACCAGTCATTCTGCAAACTACCCTGACTGCTGTCTGCTTTCATAAGATAATTTTGTGTCGGCTGGTTCGCTTCAGCTGTGATATCAACGTATTGAGGTGCTGAAGGTTTAGACGAACAAGCTGCTAACGTGATTGCTAATGCAACTGGAGCGAGTAAGCGTGGTACACTGATTCTCTGATGGTTATTTATAGCCATGAGTTCTTTTCATTATCCCGAGTGAAATTGTCTCTATATTAATCGTTGAAGTGATGGTAAACAAATGACAGATAACAAAACCTTGCCGGCAGAGGTCCCAACTTTATACATTGTTCCTACTCCGATAGGCAATTTAGGGGATATTACCCAGCGCGCCTTAGACGTGCTCTCAAGTGTTGATGTTATCGCAGCAGAAGATACTCGCCATACAGGCAAATTACTTTCTCACTTTAATATCCAAACCAAAACCTTCGCTTTGCATGATCACAACGAACAACAAAAAGCTCAAGTATTAGTTGAAAAATTGTTAGCTGGAGAATCAATTGCGTTGGTTTCAGATGCTGGAACACCACTTATCAGTGACCCAGGATACCACTTGGTGACCCAATGTCGTCAGGCGGGAGTTAAAGTTGTGCCACTTCCTGGTGCGTGTGCGGTAATCACAGCGTTAAGTGCCTCTGGTCTGCCGTCAGATCGTTTTAGTTTTGAAGGCTTCCTACCTGCAAAAAGCAAAGGTCGTAAAGACAAATTTATGGAAATTGCAAAGGTTGAACGCACGTGTATTTTCTATGAATCACCGCATCGTATTACGGAATCGCTGCAAGATATGTTGTCCGTTCTTGGTCCAGAGCGAGAAGTGGTATTGGCACGTGAGTTGACGAAAACTTATGAAACGATTCAAGGCATGCCGCTTGGCGAGTTGATTGAATGGATTGAAGAAGACGAAAACCGCAAACGCGGTGAAATGGTGCTGCTTATCCACGGACATAGAGAGCAAGCAGACGAAGCTCTCCCTGATGAAGCATTGCGTACTCTTGCTATTTTGACTAAAGAATTACCGCTAAAGAAAGCAGCGGCGCTTGCTGCTGAAATCTACAACTTGAAGAAAAATGCCCTTTATAAGTGGGGATTGGAAAATCTCGATTAATCGTCTGGATTTTAAGCACCTGAGTGTTAATTACCGTGCAAAAGGCATTCTTCCTAGACACTGAGTTGAGTTATCTATAGAATTCGCGCTCGGAGTTGACTGGGTAGTCGCTGCTTTGTTGATGTCCTTCGGGAGACTGGCGTTGAAGTCCTTTGGGAGACTGACGTTGACGTCCTTCGGGAGACTGACAAAGGGGAGGAAAGTCCGGGCTCCATAGAGCAGGGTGCCAGGTAACGCCTGGGGGGCGCAAGCCTACGACAAGTGCAGCAGAGAGAAGACCGCCGATGGCCCGTAAGGGATCAGGTAAGGGTGAAAGGGTGCGGTAAGAGCGCACCGTGCGACTGGCAACAGTTCGTAGCAAGGTAAACTCCACCCGGAGCAAGACCAAATAGGCCTCCACATTGCGTTGCTCGCGTAAGGAGGCGGGTAGGTTGCTTGAGCCAGTGAGTGATTGCTGGCCTAGACGAATGGCTACTGCCGCGCAAGCGGAACAGAACCCGGCTTATACGTCGACTCCACCTATTTCAGACCCATCATAACTACCTCGTTATGATGGGTTTTTTGCTTTATATTGACTTAGTCGATAGCAAAACCACTAAACTTAGTACAATGTCACGCCCTGTAAGCGCTTATGGGTAGCAGTAGTGTAAGAATTCGGTACACTACAGGATGATTATGTACGGGCTGGCCCGCAGAACGAGAAACTTATGACTGACACTTTCCAACATATTTCTGTCCTTCTTCATGAATCAATTGATGGCTTAGCGATCAAACCTGATGGTATCTATATTGATGGAACTTTTGGCCGTGGTGGCCACAGTCGTACCATTCTGTCCAAACTGGGTGAAAACGGTCGTCTATACAGCATTGACCGCGATCCACAAGCAATCGCAGAGGCACAGAAAATTGATGATCCTCGTTTCACTATCGTACATGGTCCATTCTCTGGTATCGCAGAGTACGCTGAGCGTTATGATTTGGTTGGAAAAGTTGACGGTGTGCTGTTTGACTTAGGCGTGTCGTCACCGCAACTTGATGATGCAGAACGAGGCTTCAGTTTTATGAAAGATGGCCCTCTGGATATGCGTATGGATCCAACTTCAGGCATCCCTGTTTCTCAGTGGCTGATGGAAGCTGACCTTGATGACATTACTTGGGTGATTCGTGAGTTTGGTGAAGACAAACACGCTCGCCGTATCGCTAAAGCCATTGTTGCTTATCGTGAAGAGGAAGAGAACGAGCCGCTGACGCGTACCAGTCAGTTAGCGAAGCTAATCTCTGATGCAGCACCAAAAAGTTTTAAAGAGAAAAAGCACCCAGCAACTCGCGCTTTCCAAGCATTTCGTATCTACATTAACAGCGAACTGGAAGAAATTGATACGGCATTAAAAGGTGCGGCATCAATACTCGCTCCTGAAGGCCGCCTATCGGTGATCAGCTTTCACTCCCTAGAAGATCGCATGGTGAAACGCTTTATTCGTAAAGAGAGTAAAGGTCCGGAAGTTCCTCATGGTATTCCCCTTACTCAAGACCAAATCAAAGCTTTGGGTAGCGCAAATTTAAAAGCGATAGGCAAAGCGATTATGCCTTCGAAAGAAGAAGTTGAAATGAATCCACGCTCACGCAGTTCGGTTCTGCGTATTGCTGAGAAACTTTGATCTGTTTATGCCTCAATCTAAAACTAACCTTGCCAAACTGATCGTCGTTGACCTGTTTACTGTGGGTCGAGTGCCGTTAGTGTTATTAATCTTGATCTTTGCGAGTGCAATGGGCGTGGTATTTACCACCCATCACACTCGCCAAGCTATTTCCGAAAAAGATCAGGCATTTATGGAAAGGGATAGGTTGGATAATGAATGGCGAAACTTGATTCTCGAAGAAACTGCCCTCGCTGAACACAGCCGAGTTCAAGAACTTGCTCAAAAAGATCTGGAAATGAAACGTCCGGATGCGGATAAGGAAGTTGTGGTTAACCTGAAATGAAAAAAAAGCCAGTTCAAGCAAAAGCTAAACCTAACAAATCCGCCACTAAACCTGCTCCATCTAAAGAAGCGATGCCAGCTCCAGTTTTCATCCGCTGGCGTTTCTATCTGCTTATTTTCTTTCTTCTGGCCGCTATGGCTGCGCTTATCGGGCGTGTCGCTTTTATCCAAGTTATCGAGCCTGACAACTTAATCCGCGAAGGGGATATGCGCTCTATTCGTGCAAAAGAGCTGCATTCGGCGCGCGGAATTATCTCAGACAGAAATGGTGAAGCGATCGCCGTTAGTGTTCCCGTGGAAGCAGTCTGGGCAGATCCGGTAGCCATTTTTAAAAATGGCGGGTTGCAGGAAAAAGATCGCTGGCATGCGCTTGCTGATGTGTTGGGGTTAGACCGCAATGCGCTGTTGAAAAAAATATCAGACAACAGGACGCGTCGTTTTATCTACCTTCAACGCCAAGTGAGCCCGGCGATGGCGAAATATATTCGCGAGTTAAAACTCAATGGTGTTGGTCTAAAAGCTGAATCTCGTCGCTATTATCCGGCTGGTGAAGTCAGTGCTCATCTTATCGGTGTAACAGGGATCGATGGTCATGGTTTGGAAGGTGCTGAGCGCAGTTACGATAAGTGGCTGACGGGTGAATCAGGTAAAAGCATTATTCGTAAAGACAGATATGGCCGCGTGGTGGAAAACATCTCACTAGAAGAGAGTGAGGAAGGTAAACCGCTACAACTGACGATTGACCAACGTCTGCAAGCAATTGCTTTCCGCGCGGTGAAACAGGCGATGGCCGACTATCGAGCAACGTCTGCTTCCGCTGTGATGTTAGATGTGAAAACAGGCGCTGTACTGGCGATGGTTAATGCGCCGTCTTACAATCCGAATAACCGTAATGACTGGCAAAGTTTCAAAATGCGTAACCGTGTGATTACGGATGCGTTTGAACCGGGTTCAACAGTGAAGCCTTTTGTGGTTCTTGCTGCTATGGCAAATGGCATTGCAGATAAAAACACCATTATCGATACTGGTGATGGCGTGTTGCAGATCGGTGGTAGCCGTGTACGCGATACCTCGAAAGTCGGCAAAGCTAATCTACAAATGATTTTGAAAAAGTCGAGTAACGTCGGCGTGACGAAACTTGCACTGCAAATGCCGCTTGAAGCGATGTTGGGTATGTATAACTCTGTTGGTCTGGGAGAAATGTCTGGGCTTAACCTAGTCGGTGAAACCGCGGGTATTTTCCCAAGCCGCAACCGCTGGTCTCAATTTGAAATTGCCACACTCGCTTTTGGTTACGGCTTGGCAATTACCCCAATTCAGTTAGCTCATGCTTATGCCACTTTAGGTAATCTCGGCGTTTATCAACCGATACATATTATTGAGAGTCACCAACAAGATCTGTCGCATCGCGTTGTAGAAGCTAAGTACGCCAAACAGGTACTGGAAATGTTGGAAACAGTGACTCAGCCGGGCGGTACAGCGGTTCAAGCTGCGGTTCCGGGGTATCGTATTGCAGCGAAATCAGGAACTTCCCGTAAAGCCATTGCTGGTGGCTATAGTGATGAATATTTTGCTTATACAGCAGGTGTTGCACCGGTCAGTGACCCGAGAATTTCGCTGGTGGTGATGGTGAATGAACCGCAAGGTGATTCTTACTACGGCGGTGCAGTTGCAGGTCCTGTTTTCTCAGAGATCATGAAAGGGGCATTGCAAATTCTGAACATTGTCCCTGACGAAAACAAATTTCAAGAATAACAATTAGTGTGAGAATCCGTATGAACACTAGTAAGGCTTTATCTGAACTTATCTCTCCTTGGCTTCAAGCAAATCCTGCTTGGGCCAATATCTCCGTTACGCGTTTAGATCTCGACAGCCGTAAAATTCAGGCTGGTGATACTTTTGTTGCCATCGTTGGCCATGCCGTTGATGGCAGGAAATTTATCGATACTGCCATAGAACGTGGCGCGAATGCCGTGTTAGCTCAAGCGTGTTCGCTCAACAATCACGGCCATGTTGAATGGAAATCGGACGTTCCAGTTATCTATATTGATCAGCTTGATCAGCATTTGTCGCAACTGGCTGGAAATCTATATGGATCTCACCAGAGTCGTTTAGTGGGCGTTACCGGAACCAACGGTAAAACCACCATCACTCAGCTCATCGCACAATGGATTGATTTATTGGGGCAAAAAGCGGCGGTGATGGGAACAACAGGTAATGGTTTCCTTGCTAATTTAGCTCCTACAGCAAACACCACTGGCAGTGCGATTGAGATTCAGGCTCAGTTGCATCAGCTTGCCGAGCAAGGTGCAGACTTCACCGCTTTAGAAGTTTCTTCCCATGGTTTGGTGCAAGGGCGAGTGAAAAAGCTCAATTTTGATGTCGGCGTATTTTCGAACCTAAGTCGTGATCATCTGGATTATCACGGCACCATGGAAGAGTATGCGAAAGCTAAATTCTCTCTCTTTACCGAACACCAATGTAAAAATGCGATTATCAATGTTGATGATGCAGTCGGCTTGGAGTGGAGCGCTAAGCTGCCTCACGCTGTTGGCATTTCTCTGAAATCAAAACCTAATACAGAGCGAGCGCTTTGGGCAACACAAGTCAATTATGCAGAAACGGGAATTACCCTTAATTTTGACGGTAGTTGGGGCGCTGGCGAACTGCACGTTCCTTTGATTGGTGAATTTAACGCGTCGAATGTCATGCAAGCTTTTGCGACGATGTTATCGCTGGGTTTTGCGAAAGAAGAGCTAATCAAAACCGCGCCACAATTAAAACCAGTGCTTGGCCGCATGGAACTGTTCCAAGTGCCGAATAAAGCAAAAGTTGTAGTGGATTATGCCCATACTCCTGACGCATTAGAGAAAGCGCTGCTGGCGCTTCGAGTGCATTGCAGCGGTAAGCTTTGGGCAATTGTTGGCTGTGGCGGTGACCGAGATAAGGGCAAACGCCCTATGATGGCTTCAATTGCTGAAAAGTTTGCCGATCGTGTCATCCTCACCGATGACAATCCGCGTAGCGAAGATCCGGCCGCAATTGTACAAGATATGCTGGCAGGCTTAGACAAACCGGATGAAGCTCAGATTGAGCACAGCCGTTATTTGGCAGCAAAATTTGCGGTTGATAATGCTGAAGCGGATGACATCATCCTGCTGGCCGGAAAAGGCCATGAAGATTATCAAGTAATGGCGAATGAAACCGTTCATTATTCAGACCGAGAGTCTGCTCAAACCTTATTGGGGTTAGCATTATGATTAAGACATCTTTATCCCAGTTAAGTGAAGTTTTAAGTGCGCGTTTAGTTGGCCAAGACTGCAATATCGAAGCGGTGACTACTGATACTCGTCAGGTGCCAGAGATGGCGCTATTTGTTGCTTTGGTCGGTGATCGTTTTGATGCGCACGACTTTGCCCAGCAAGCTTTGGATAATGGTGCTTGTGCGCTTTTGGTGGAAAGAGAGTTAGATATTGCTTTACCGCAGTTAATTGTTGCTAATAGCAAATTAGCATTGGGTAAGCTCGGTGCGTGGGTTCACCAAGTATGCGCTACTCCGACAATTGCGATTACTGGCAGTTGCGGTAAAACCACCGTTAAAGAGATGGTAGCGAGTATTTTATCTTCCAAAGGACAGGTGCTTTTCACTTCGGGTAACTTTAACAATGATATTGGTGTACCTCTGACTCTGCTTCGTTCGACTGAGCAAGATGATTATGCGGTCATCGAACTAGGTGCAAACCACATTGGTGAAATCGCTTATACCACCGAACTTGTTCAACCAGACGTTGCCTTAGTGAACAATGTGGCTGCTGCACACTTGGAAGGTTTTGGCTCTATTGATGGTGTGAAACGAGCCAAAGGTGAAATTTATCAAGGTTTAAAAGCAGCAAGTACAGCGATGGTCAATCTTGAAAGCAACGGTGGCGAACTGTGGCAATCTGTATTGGCAGACAAAACAGTGAAAACCTTTTCAGCCCTGAACGCGAGTGCAGATTTTCATGCGAAGAACGTTCAACTGGATTCAGCCGGTCAAGCTTCATTTGATATGGTGACACCAGTCGGTGAGGTCAATGTTTCTTTAAACATTGTTGGTCAGCACAACGTGTCGAATGCGTTAGCAGCATCGGCTCTGGCTATTGAAATGGGCGCGACGTTAAACGAAATTCAATTTGGTTTGTCTCATTTACCTAAGGTAAAGGGCAGAGTAGATGTGCAAAAGTTAACCGACAACATCACCTTAATTGATGACAGCTACAACGCAAGCGTTCCGGCGATGAAAGCTGCAGTTGACTTGTTGGCGAGTTTTTCTGACAGCCGTTGGTTAATTTTAGGCAATATGGCGGAGTTGGGTGATGAAAGTCTTGCACTTCACCAACAAGTCGGAGAACATGCTGCACCATTCAATTTTGAATTTGTCTTGACCTATGGCGCTGATGCGAAAGTTATTAGCGATGTTTGTCATGGTAAGCATTTTGAAAGTCATCAAGAGATGATCAGTTTCATCGAGCAGGTTCTAGAACAACAACAGAATCGTTCTCATGTGCTGTTAGTCAAAGGCGCTAATAGTGCAGGTATGAGTAAGATTGCTGCTGCTCTTAAGGAGAATTACTCATGATTATTTGGCTAGCGGAGTTACTCCAGCCATATTTTTCGTTTTTTCGTTTGTTCGAATACCTATCATTTCGAGCAATTGTGAGCATTTTGACGGCACTTGCACTGTCGTTATGGATGGGACCTCACTTAATTAAGCGCTTACAACTTCTGCAAATTGGTCAAGTCGTTCGTAATGACGGACCTGAATCTCACTTTAGTAAGCGTGGTACACCGACTATGGGCGGTGTGATGATCTTAGCGTCTATTTTTGCCACGGTTCTGCTTTGGGCGGATCTTTCCAACCCTTACGTATGGGCTGTATTAGCGGTTCTTGGTGGTTATGGCGCCGTCGGATTTGTTGATGACTATCGTAAAGTGGTGCGTAAGAACACCGATGGTTTGATCGCGCGCTGGAAATACTTCTGGCAATCAGCCATTGCTCTGCTTGTCGCTTTTGCCTTGTATGCACATGGTAAAGATACAGCTGCGACTCAACTGGTTGTGCCTTTCTTCAAAGACATCATGCCTCAGCTAGGTATGCTCTATATCGTTCTGACTTACTTTGTGATTGTTGGCACCAGTAACGCTGTTAACTTAACAGATGGCTTAGATGGATTGGCGATCATGCCGACCGTTCTTGTATCAGCGGGTTTCGGTGTGATTGCATGGGCGACAGGTAACGTTAACTTTGCAAGTTACCTTCATATTCCATACATCCCTTACACCTCAGAACTGGTGGTTGTGTGTACCGCCATTGTTGGTGCTGGCTTAGGTTTCTTATGGTTTAACACTTACCCAGCACAAGTGTTTATGGGCGATGTCGGTTCGTTGGCTCTTGGTGGCGCTTTAGGTACCATCGCGGTACTGGTTCGTCAAGAATTTGTGTTGGTTATCATGGGCGGTGTATTCGTTATGGAAACCATTTCCGTGATCCTACAGGTGGGTTCATACAAACTCCGTGGTCAACGTATTTTCCGTATGGCACCAATTCATCACCACTATGAACTGAAAGGTTGGCCAGAGCCGCGCGTAATCGTTCGTTTTTGGATCATCTCAATTGTGTTAGTTTTAATTGGCTTAGCAACACTTAAAGTACGTTAATAGCTAAAGTACGTTAGTTACCAGCTAAACAGAAATAATGATTGGGGAATATCCCCAAAGGATATGGATTTAAAATGGACCGTTGGCAAGGCATTCAGCATGTTGTGGTCGTAGGGCTCGGTATTACCGGGCTCTCTGTCGTTAATTATCTGCGAAAGTTTCATCCTCAAATTGAGGTGAAAGTGATTGATACTCGCGATAATCCGCCAAGCAAGGAGCAACTGCCGCAAGACGTTGCTCTGCATAGCGGTGGCTGGAATGTGGATTGGTTATTAGCTTCTGATTTGATTGTGGCAAATCCAGGTATTGCCTTGGCAACACCACAAATTCAACAAGCTATCGCCGCGAACATTCCTGTTGTCGGTGATATTGAGCTTTTCGCTTGGCACGTTGAAAAACCAGTGGTCGCGATTACAGGCTCAAACGGCAAAAGTACCGTTACTGACCTGATGGGTGTGCTAGGCAACGCGGCTGGAATTAAAACTTCGATTGGTGGCAATATCGGTGTTCCAGCGCTCGATTTGCTCTCTGAAGATTCTGACCTTTATGTTCTTGAACTGTCGAGTTTTCAACTTGAAACGACTTCCAGCCTAAAGCTTAAAGCGGCAGCATTTTTAAATCTTTCTGAAGATCATATGGATCGCTATGACGGTATGGAATCTTACCGCCAAGCAAAATTACGCATCTTTGAACATGCTGAAACCTTAGTTGTGAACGCCGATGATCGTCAAACCTATCCAGATTCAAACAGCGCCAATCTGGTGAGTTTTGGTTTGGATAATCCTGCGGATTTCTACACTAAAGAGAACCAAGGGCAAGAGTGGTTAATGGCTGTTGATGAAGCTGTATTACCATCGGTAGAGCTGAGCTTAGTCGGGCGTCACAATGTAGCCAATGTATTAACTGTTCTGGCGTTACTTAAAGCGGCGGGTATTGAGTACAGTGACTCACTGCTCAGTGCATTGAAGTCTTACACCGGATTGACGCATCGTTGTCAGGTGGTTGAAGACAAAAATGGTGTTAAGTGGGTAAATGACTCTAAAGCCACAAACGTAGCAAGTACGCTAGCGGCGCTGTCAGGTTTATCTCTGGAAGGGCGTTTGTATCTGTTGGTTGGCGGCCTCGGTAAAGGCGCAGATTTCTCCTCGCTTAAGCCAGTATTCGCAACTTTACCTCTGAAACTTTGTTGTTTTGGCGCAGATGGTGATCAGTTTATGCCTCTTCACCCATCGGCACGTCGATTTGAGACAATGGAACAGGTAGTTAAAACCATTCATTCTGAGCTAAAACAAGGCGATATGGTGTTACTGTCACCGGCTTGTGCCAGCATGGATCAGTTTAAAAACTTTATGGACCGAGGCGAGCAGTTTGCCGCTCTAGCTAAACAATTTGCAGACAAGTAACTTGCACCTAAGAGTCAAGTAATCGAAAGGTAATGTTTTGGGACGATTTAAACCAATAAATTCTATTCATAAATGGCTACGAACACCTTCCCCAGAGGCTTTGTTTGATCGTCAGCTCGTCTGGATAGCATTAGGTTTAATGTTGATTGGTCTTGTGATGGTGACATCTGCATCGTTTCCGATCAGTTCAAGGTTAACGGATCAACCGTTCCACTTTATGTTTCGTCACGCTCTGTTCCTTTTACTCGCAATCATTACCTCATCGGTCATTTTGCAAATACCTATCCAGCGCTGGTCTCAATATAGCTCGGTATTACTGGCCGTCTCATTCTTGTTGCTGGTGGTGGTATTAATTGGCGGTAAATCGGTTAACGGTGCATCTCGCTGGATTCCTTTAGGTCTATTTAACTTACAGCCAGCAGAGGTCGCAAAGCTCTCTCTGTTCATCTTTATGGCGGGTTACTTGGTTCGTAAGCAGGATGAAGTTCGAGAAACTTTCTTTGGCGGTTTCATCAAACCTATTTTGGTGTTTATGGCCTTAGCTGTATTGCTACTATTGCAACCAGACTTAGGTACTGTGGTTGTGATGCTGGTGACTTTGTTCGGCATGTTGTTTATTGCTGGTGCGAAGCTCTCTCAGTTTCTCGCTCTAATGGTGGCCGGTATCTTGGTGATTGTCGGACTCATTGCCGCAGAACCTTATCGTATTCGCCGCGTAACCTCATTCCTTGACCCTTGGGATGACCCGTTCGGAAGCGGATATCAGCTAACTCAGTCACTGATGGCGTTTGGCCGTGGTGAGTGGTTTGGTCAGGGGCTAGGTAATTCCATTCAGAAGCTGGAATACCTTCCTGAAGCGCATACCGACTTTGTATTTGCAGTGGTGGGTGAAGAGCTTGGCTTTGTTGGTGTAGTGCTTATTTTAATGTTGATATTTAGTCTGGTTCTCAAAGCGGCTTTCATCGGTAAAAAGGCATTTGAACATGACCACCAGTTTGGTGGCTATCTGGCTCTTAGTATCGGTATCTGGTTTGCTTTCCAAACCTTAGTTAACGTTGGTGCCGCAGCAGGTATGGTGCCAACCAAAGGTCTTACTTTACCGCTGATTAGTTACGGTGGTTCCAGTTTAATTGTTATGTCGGTGGCAGTCTCTATTTTGCTTCGTATTGACCATGAATGCCGAGTAGAACGAATTCGACAGATAGAAGAAAATGCGGATGAAGAATAAGAAACGTTTAATGGTGATGGCTGGTGGTACTGGCGGTCACGTTTTCCCTGGATTGGCTGTGGCTAAGAAGCTTCAACAGCAAGGCTGGGAAATTCGTTGGTTAGGTACGGCAGACCGTATGGAAGCCGACTTAGTACCCAAGCATGGTATTGAGATTGATTTTATCCGTGTAAAAGGGCTGCGCGGGCAGGGTATTGCTCGTTTGATTAAAGCGCCATTTCAAATCATCAACGCTATTTTGCAAGCCAAACGCCACATGAAAGCTTGGCAACCTGACGCTGTACTTGGTATGGGCGGATATGTTAGCGGGCCGGGTGGTATCGCTGCTTGGTTACAAGGCATTCCCGTTATTCTGCATGAACAAAATGCGGTTGCTGGATTAACCAATCAATGGTTATCGAAAATTGCATCGCGGGTGTTTCAGGCTTTTAATGGTGCATTTCCGAATGCGCCTGTGGTCGGAAATCCTGTTCGTACAGATGTCGTTGAACTGCCTGAACCGAATCAACGCCTTGCTGAACGCAGCGGCCCTATCCGTGTCTTGGTCATGGGCGGTAGCCAAGGTGCCAGAATTCTCAATCAAACATTACCAGAAGTGATGGCGAAATTAGGCGAAGGCTATGAAGTGCGTCATCAGGCTGGTAAAGACAATCAAGCGGAAGTTGAGCAAGCTTACCAAGTTGCCGGTGCGAAGAATTTTCAGGTAACCGAATTTATTGATGATGTTGCACAGGCTTATGCATGGGCGGATTTATTAGTTTGCCGCTCAGGTGCGTTAACGGTTTCAGAAGTTTCAGCAGCAGGTGTTGCTGCTATTTTTATCCCATTTATGCACAAAGACAGACAACAAGCGCTGAATGCCGATCATCTAGTAGAATGTGGCGCAGCGAAAATGATAGAACAACCGCAATTGACGGTTGAAAAGCTCAGTCAAACTATTGCTCAACTCGAACGTACCCAATTATTAGATATGGCTAACAAAGCTCGTCAAGCAGCAAAATTAGATGCAGACCAAGTGGTTGCTGATGCCATTATCGCTATTACTGAGAAATGAGAACCTATTCATGAAGATCAAACATACTCAAGACTTAGCTCAAATCCGAGCAATGGTGCCTGAAATGCGCCGAGTTAAATGCATACACTTTATCGGCATAGGTGGTGCAGGTATGAGCGGTATAGCGGAAGTGTTGCTGAATGAAGGTTATCAGATCACAGGCTCTGATATCGCGGCTAATGCGGTGACCGAACGTTTGGAAAGTATCGGTGCGTCTGTATTCATTGGTCATCAAGCGTCGAACATTGACCAAGCAAGCGTGGTGGTGGTATCAACGGCGATCAATGAGCAAAACCCAGAAATTCAAGCGGCTCGTGAAAAGCGTATTCCAATTGTACGTCGCGCTGAAATGTTAGCTGAGTTGATGCGTTTCCGTCATGGCATCGCAGTTGCTGGCACGCACGGCAAAACAACTACAACTGCTCTAGTGACTCAAATTTATTCAGAAGCAGGTATGGATCCGACTTTTGTTAACGGTGGTTTAGTGAAAAGTGCGGGCACAAATGCTCGCTTAGGCTCAAGCCGCGTACTAATTGCTGAAGCTGATGAGAGTGATGCATCATTCCTACATTTGCAGCCAATGGCAACAATTGTAACCAATATCGAAGCTGATCATATGGATACCTATGGTGGTGACTTCGAAACGTTGAAGCAGACGTTCGTCGACTTCCTGCACAATCTGCCATTTTACGGTCAAGCCATTTTATGTATTGATGATCCAGTGGTGCGTGAACTGATTCCACGAATTAGCCGTCAGGTTATCACTTATGGTTTCTCTGAAGATGCGGATGTACGTATTGAAAACTACCTCCAGCAAGGACAACAAGGTCAATTTACCGTTGTTCGTAAAGGAAAAGAGAACTTAGATATTACGCTGAATATCCCTGGTCGCCACAATGCTCTTAATGCTTCTGCTGCGATAGCGGTTGCGACAGAAGATGACATCAGCGATGAAGCTATTCTCAAAGCATTGATTAGTACGCAAGGTACAGGCCGTCGCTTTGACCATCTAGGTGAGTTCGAAACCGGTAATGGTGTTGCAATGCTGGTGGACGACTACGGTCACCATCCAACAGAAGTGGATGTTACCATCAAAGCTGCTCGTAGCGGCTGGACTGATAAGCGTCTGGTGATGATATTCCAGCCACACCGTTACACTCGTACTCGCGATCTCTATGATGATTTTGCTAATGTGCTTGAGCAGGTTGATGTGCTGATTATGCTGGATGTTTATTCTGCCGGTGAAAAGCCAATTGCAGGTGCAGATGGTCGTTCGCTTTGTCGAACCATTCGCAGTCGAGGAAAAGTTGATCCTATCTTCGTTTCAGACAGCAAAACTTTACCAGCTGTGTTAGCTAACGTATTACAAGATGGTGACTTAGTCCTGACTCAAGGTGCTGGTGATGTGGGCAAAGTAGCCAAACACTTACAATCTTTGCAATTGAATATTGAAAAGATGCAAAAATATTAAATTTGTTGCTTATGGGTGTACCATTCGTGATATTGGTGGTACTCCTACCAGTTTTATTTATTTGAGTGTTTGATACTTTTAGTGTCCTCAGTATAATCCTTAGGTTAAAGTTATTGCTTTTGCCTCTATTGTACATTGAAATAGGGAATTAAATTGCCAGCCGTCAACAGGAACAACGAACTTTGATAAATAGTACATTTTCTCAAGGTCGTATTATGTCCCGTTCACCATTAGTCAGAGAGCACATAGTTGGTGCTAGCTTTTTATTTATGGTGTTGTTGTTGGTTGGTGTTTTGCTGTATTCAACGATCAGTTGGATGTGGGATGAAGAGAGGCTACCGCTCTCAAAGATAGTTTTGCAAGGTGACTTACAATACGTATCCGCGTTTGATGTTCAGCGTGCATTTGGTCAACTTGATCATATTGGCACATTTATGTCGCAGGATATTAACGAGCTGCAATCCAGTGCTCAGTCAATTCCTTGGGTATCTCATGCTTCAATCCGCAAACAGTGGCCAGATACAATAAAAGTATTTTTAACTGAATATCAGGTTAAAGCTATTTGGAACGGTAATTCGTTGCTTGATGATAAAGGTGTTGTCTTTAATGGCGATATTGCTCAAGTAAATGAAGAACACGTAAAACTATATGGGCCTGATGGCAGTGCACCTGAAGTTTTAAATATCTGGAAACAATACAGCCCTAAATTTCAGCAGATAGGCTTAAATATATCCTCTCTGGTATTAAACGAGCGTCGAGCTTGGCAAATTATTTTAGACAATGGAATTCGCTTAGAATTAGGAAAAGAGTCTTTAGAAGAGCGAATTAACCGTTTCTTTTTACTCTACAAGCAGCTAGGTAATGATGCTGAACGAGTGAGTTATATCGATCTCAGATACGATACCGGAGCGGCCGTTGGTTGGTTTCCTGATCAAGAATTAGCGCAAGAGAGCACAGATGAGTAAAACAGCTGATGACAAATTAATTGTTGGTCTCGATATAGGCACAGCCACCGTTTCAGCCTTAGTTGGTGAATTACTTCCTGACGGTCAAATTAATATCATTGGCGCAGGCACCAGCCCTTCCAGAGGAATGGATAAAGGCGGCGTAAATGATCTAGAGTCGGTGGTTAAATCGGTTCAGCGTGCAATTGACCAAGCTGAATTGATGGCTGAGTGCCAAATTAGTAATGTGTTTTTATCGATCTCTGGTCGACATATTACAAGTAGAATTGAAAAAGGCATGGGAACTATTTCTGAGGGCGAAGTTTCTCAAGAAGATATGGATCGTGCTATTCATACCGCGAAGTCGATTAAAATTAGTGAGGAACAGCGTATTTTGCATGTCATTCCTCAAGAATTTACGATTGATTATCAGGAAGGTATAAAAAATCCGCTAGGATTATCGGGAGTACGCATGGAAGTCAGCGTGCACTTGATTACCTGCCATAGTGATATGGCAAGAAATATTATTAAAGCTGTTGAACGTTGCGGATTGAAAGTTGAGCAGTTAGTGTATTCAGGGTTAGCGGCAAGTAATGCTGTTATCACTGAGGACGAGCGAGAGCTTGGCGTGTGTGTTATTGACATTGGTGCAGGTACGATGGATATCGCTATTTGGACTGGTGGTGCTTTAAGACACACAGAAGTATTCTCGTACGCTGGCAATGCGGTTACAAGCGATATAGCGTTTGCTTTTGGCACCCCAGTTAACGATGCTGAAGAGATAAAAGTTAAGTACGGCTGTGCGTTAAGTGAGTTGGTGAGTAAGGATGATACGGTAAATGTACCAAGTGTTGGCGGAAGACCATCACGAAGTTTACAGCGTCAAACCTTGTCGGAAGTGATTGAGCCTCGCTACACTGAGTTAATGGGCTTAGTTAACCAGACGATCGATACTGTCCAAGAAAATTTGCGAAAAGAAGGCATTAAACACCATTTGGCTGCAGGTGTAGTTCTAACTGGTGGTGCTTCGCAAATTGAAGGTTTAGTGGAATGTGCAGAGCGTGTATTCCGCAATCAAGTTAGGGTAGGTAAGCCGCTCGAAGTGAGTGGACTTACTGATTACGTTAAAGAGCCGTATCATTCTACGGCAGTTGGTTTACTTCATTACGCGAAAGACAGTCAAATTAATGACGACATTGAGTTTCAAGAGCCTAAGCGCCAATCAGTGTCTAGTGTGTTTGGTCGTTTGCGTAATTGGATACAAAAAGAGTTTTAACCTGAGTTGCAGGAAAAACGGAGATAACACATGTTTGAACCGATGATGGAAATGTCTGACGACGCGGTAATTAAAGTTGTTGGAGTTGGTGGCGGCGGCGGTAACGCTGTAGAACATATGGTGCGTGAGTCCATTGAAGGCGTGGAATTCATCAGTATCAACACGGATGCACAAGCACTTCGCAAAACCAGCGTAAGCAGCGTCATTCAAATCGGTGGTGATATCACTAAAGGTTTGGGCGCGGGTGCTAACCCTCAAGTGGGACGTGATGCAGCTCTAGAAAGCCGAGATCGAATTAAAGAATTACTAGCTGGTGCCGATATGGTGTTTATCGCAGCTGGTATGGGCGGCGGTACCGGTACTGGTGCTGCTCCTGTTATTGCTGAAGTGGCAAAAGAACTGGGCATCTTAACCGTTGCTGTAGTGACTAAGCCATTTAGCTTTGAAGGTAAAAAACGTCTTGCGTTTGCTGAACAAGGAATTGAAGAGCTTTCTAAACATGTTGACTCTTTGATTACTATTCCAAATGAAAAACTGTTGAAAGTACTGGGTCGTGGTATCACTTTACTTGAAGCCTTTGCTAGCGCGAATGACGTACTTAAGAATGCAGTACAAGGGATTGCAGAGCTAATCACTCGCCCTGGCATGATTAACGTGGACTTTGCAGACGTACGCACAGTAATGTCTGAAATGGGCCACGCTATGATGGGTAGTGGTATTGCTAAAGGTGAAGACCGCGCTGAAGAAGCCGCTGAAATGGCAATTTCAAGCCCTCTACTAGAAGACATTGATCTTGCTGGTGCTCGCGGCGTATTGGTCAATATCACTGCTGGTCTGGATATGCGTCTTGATGAATTCGAAACGGTTGGTAACACTGTTAAAGCGTTTGCTTCTGACAATGCAACTGTCGTTATCGGTACATCGTTAGATCCAGATATGGCTGATGAAATTCGCGTAACGGTTGTGGCTACAGGTATTGGTAACGAAAGAAAGCCAGATATCACTCTAGTCGCAGGTGGTAAAGCGAAAGTTGCAGCAGTCGCTCAACCACAAGTTGCAGTAGCAGCAAAAGTGGAAGAGAAACCGGCACAGCCTTTGCATGAAAAGACAGAAGTGAAAGTACAGCCTTCACCGACGTCAAATGTCTCTTCTTCTAGTTCTAGCCAAGGGCAGAATGTTGCGCCTAAGCCAGAAAAGGAGAGCGGATACCTGGATATACCTGCGTTTTTACGTCGTCAGGCTGATTAAAATACCGCCACAATTTGACAGTGTTCAAAATTTTGGTAATATGTCGGTCGGTAAAGCTACCGGCCGAGCTTTGTGGCATTGATTTAGAGGCAAACAGATGATCAGACAACGTACTCTGAAAGAGATAGTGAAAACAACTGGTGTGGGTCTCCACTCTGGTCGTAAAGTTACGCTTACTCTTCGCCCAGCCGCTGCAAACACAGGTATTATTTACCGTCGTACTGACGTAAATCCACCAGTTGATTTTCCAGCTGACCCAGAATCTGTACGCGACACTATGCTGTGTACTGCATTAGTTAACGATGAAGGCATTCGTATCTCTACCGTAGAGCACTTAAGTGCAGCTCTTGCTGGTATGGGTATTGATAACGTCATTATCGAAGTGGATGCACCAGAAATTCCAATTATGGATGGTAGTGCGAGTCCATTTGTATACCTACTTCAGCAAGCAGGTATCGAGACTCAAAACGCGCCTAAGCGATTCATCCGTATTAAAAAGCCAGTTCGTTTTGAAGATGGTGATAAATGGGCTGAAATGCGTCCACATAACGGCTTCAAAATGGATTTCCAAATTGAGTTTGACCACCCAGCAATCGATGGTGACGATCAACGCTTAGTGTTTGATTTTTCAACTCAAGGTTTTATCAAAGAGATTTCTCGCGCTCGTACTTTCGGTTTCATGCGTGATATCGAGTACTTGCAATCGCAAAACCTATGTTTAGGTGGCAGCTTTGACTGTGCTATCGTTTTGGATGATTACCGCATTCTTAACGAGGAAGGCCTGCGTTTCGCTAACGAGTTTGTGACTCACAAAGTACTTGATGCAATTGGTGACTTGTACATGTGTGGTCATGCGATTGTTGGTGAGTTCAGTGCTTATAAATCAGGTCATGGTCTGAACAACCAATTACTACGTAAAGTATTGGCAGATCAAGAAGCTTGGGAATGGGCGACTTTCGAAGAGGAAGTTGGTTCACCAGTAGCGTTTGCAGACCCAAACATGGTTCTAGCGTAAAACATCAAGATTTTGAAAAGCCAGACTAAGTCTGGCTTTTTTTATACCTGTCATTTTATTAGCTATCGTTGGTAAAACGACGGTACTTTCGGTAAGTTACTTTTTCGCAAGTTTTGCGATGTTTTCCAATCGCTGTTTAACCTTAGGGTTGGCGTTTTGAGCAACCATTAACAGCGATGACGCGGCATTTTCTGAAAGAGGGGGGCGAGGAATTGCCTCTTTTTGATCCTTAATTGAACCTTTTTGGGTGCGATAAATCGCAGGGTTGATCTTTATTTCAATACTGATCAGTTTGCCGAATCCCTGATTTCTCAGTTGGTTGAGAATATTTAGCCGCTCATAGTCCACTTTCATTTTGATCGATGCACTAGCCGCTTCCAAAACTAAATGTCCACCACGAACGTTTGCCGCTCTTATATGTGGTTCAATGCCTTTAGGTAACAGAGTTTGCAATATTAGGTTGATCTGGATGATCTCTTTCGCGTGCTGTTGTAACTTACTCAGCCGAGATGACTCAATCAATTCGTCTGTAGATGTGGGGCGATGATCTCGCATTCCGCACTCCTTTTATAAAGTTCTGCAGCATTCTATAACGATTCGTTGCTGACTGAAATGAGCGATTGAAGATGTATTCTTTAGTGCCTGATAGCCTAAAACATTGGGCTTAGTGCACAAAATACAAAGCTCAAAGCAAACAAGTCCTAATGTTATTGGTTGTTGAACGAAAAATTACTTAAACTATGCGCCACTAGTGTCTTGAAAATAAACGTCATCATCACAATATCAGAAGATACATGATTTATCTCAGTATCCTTAGTTGAAAACAGGTAGAGACTGAAGGCATTAAGAGATCGCGGACGATCTAAGCAAAGAGAGATTCACAAGAAATGATAACTAAGCTACTGACAAAAGTGGTCGGCAGTCGTAACGACAGAACACTTCGCCGTCTAAGAAAAATTGTAAAAGAAATTAATAATTATGAGCCTGCATTTGAAGCTCTGTCCGATGAAGAGCTAAAGGCTAAAACGGTAGAGTTTCGTCAACGTCTTGAGCAAGGTGAAAATCTAGACCAATTACTACCAGAAGCGTTTGCTACTGTTCGTGAAGCTTCGAAGCGTGTATTCGGTATGCGTCATTTCGACGTTCAGCTTATCGGCGGTATGGTACTAAATTCTGGTCAAATCGCAGAGATGCGTACAGGTGAAGGTAAAACTCTGACTGCAACGCTTCCAGCGTACCTGAATGCTTTGCCAAGCAAAGGCGTTCACATTGTTACAGTGAACGACTACCTAGCTAAGCGTGACGCAGAAACAAACCGCCCACTATTTGAATTTCTAGGTCTGACAGTTGGTATCAACGTACCTAACATGTCGCCACCTGCAAAGAAAGAAGCTTACCAAGCAGACATCTTATACGGAACAAACAACGAGTTTGGCTTCGACTACCTTCGTGACAATATGGCATTCCGTCCTGAAGACCGCGTGCAACGTGAACGCTTCTTTGCTGTTGTCGATGAAGTTGACTCGATTCTTATCGATGAAGCGCGTACGCCACTGATTATTTCTGGTCCGGCTGAAGACAGTTCAGAGCTCTACACTCGTATCAATACCCTTATCCCGTCTCTGCAGCTTCAAGATAAAGAAGACTCTGAGGAGTACCGCGGTGATGGTCACTACACTGTAGACGAGAAATCTAAGCAGGTTTACCTCACCGAAACTGGTCAGGAATTTGTTGAAGAGTTGCTGGTTAAGAATGGTTTAATGCAAGAGGGCGATACACTTTACTCTCCTGCGAATATCAGCCTTCTGCACCATGTGAACGCGGCGCTGCGTGCTCACGTTCTATTTGAGAAAAACGTCGACTACATTGTGACGGAAGAAGGTGAAGTGGTCATCGTTGATGAACACACTGGTCGTACTATGCCTGGTCGTCGTTGGTCTGATGGTTTGCATCAAGCTGTTGAGGCAAAAGAAGGCGTTAAGATCCAGAACGAGAACCAAACTCTGGCATCGATTACCTTCCAGAACTACTTCCGTTTATACGAAAAACTGTCAGGTATGACAGGTACAGCGGACACAGAAGCGTTCGAATTCCAACAAATCTATGGTTTGGAAACAGTAGTTATTCCAACTAACAAGCCTATGATTCGTAACGATATGCCGGATATGGTGTACCGGACAGAAGCTGAGAAGTTTGCTGCTATCATCGAAGATATCAAGATTTGTGTTGAAAAAGGTCAGCCAGTACTGGTTGGTACGGTTTCGATTGAAAAATCTGAATTGCTGTCTAATGCATTGAAGAAAGCGAAGATCAAACACAGCGTACTGAACGCGAAGTTCCATGAAAAAGAAGCGGAAATCGTTGCTGAAGCGGGTAAACCGGGTGCAGTGACAATCGCGACTAACATGGCTGGTCGTGGTACGGATATCGTGCTTGGCGGTAGCTGGCAGATGCAAGTTGAGTCACTAAACAACCCAACTCAAGAGCAAATTGACGCAATTAAAGCGGAATGGCGTAAGGTTCACGATCAAGTTTTAGAGGCTGGTGGTTTACATATCATTGGTACTGAGCGTCACGAATCACGCCGTATCGATAACCAGCTACGTGGTCGTTCAGGTCGTCAGGGTGATGCAGGTTCTTCTCGTTTCTATCTTTCAATGGAAGACACACTGCTACGTATTTTCACTTCAGACCGTATGGCAAGCTTGATTCAAAGCGGTATGGAAGAAGGCGAAGCGATCGAATCTAAGATGCTTTCTCGCTCAATTGAAAAAGCTCAACGTAAAGTTGAAGGTCGTAACTTCGACATTCGTAAACAGCTTCTAGAATATGATGACGTTGCCAACGATCAGCGTCGCGTTGTTTACGAACTTCGTGATGAGTTGATGAGCACTGATGATATCAGTGAAATGATCGAACAAAACCGTGCTGACGTAATGACAGCAGTGATCGATCAATACATTCCGCCACAATCACTTGATGACATGTGGGATATCGCTGGTCTACAAGATCGCTTGAAGCACGACTTCGATCTTGATCTGCCTATTCAGTCTTGGTTGGATGAAGACGACAAACTGTATGAAGAAGCACTTCGCGAACGTATTCTTGAAAACTCGGTAGCGGTTTATAAGAACAAAGAAGAAGTGGTTGGCGCTTCAGTGATGCGTAACTTTGAGAAATCTGTAATGCTACAGACTCTTGATACGCTGTGGAAAGAGCACCTTGCTGCTATGGACCACCTACGTCAAGGTATCCACTTACGTGGCTATGCACAGAAGAACCCGAAACAAGAGTACAAGCGTGAATCGTTTGAGCTGTTTGAAGAACTTCTAGAGTCACTAAAATCAGACGTTATCTCGATTCTTTCTAAAGTACGTGTTCAACAGCAAGAAGAAGTTGAGCGTATGGAGGAGCAACGTCGTGCTCAAGCAGAGCAAGCGGCTCGTATGAGTCAAGCTCAGCACGCTAATGCGAATGGTGAAGAGTCTGAATCTCAAGCTGAACGTAAAGTGGGTCGTAATGAACCTTGTCCTTGCGGTTCAGGCAAGAAGTATAAACAGTGTCATGGCAAAATTGCCTAATAAAAACAAATAGAAAAGAGTCGCTTAGGCGGCTCTTTTTTTAAGTAAAGAAAGACAAAGGAACACAGATGAAACGAATTCATATCGTGGCGGGCATTATCTTCAATCAGGATAAATCG
Source organism: Vibrio plantisponsor (assembly GCF_013041605.1). Lineage (GTDB taxonomy): Bacteria > Pseudomonadota > Gammaproteobacteria > Enterobacterales > Vibrionaceae > Vibrio > Vibrio plantisponsor. The sequence continues at coordinate 216,104 of NZ_JABEQC010000002.1, forward strand.
CAAATCTTTATCACTAAGCGCCCAGGCAATTTGCACAAAGGTGGTTTCTGGGAATTTCCGGGTGGCAAAGTTGAAGAAGGTGAAAGCGTTGAACAAGCCATGACTCGGGAGCTTGAAGAAGAAGTTGGCATTGAAGTGACTGAGCAGCATTTGTTCGAGCATCTGGAATACGATTACCCAGAAAAATCACTCAAGTTTGACTTCATTGTCATCAGCAACTTCAACAACGAACCATACGGTAAAGAAGGGCAAGAAGGACATTGGGTAGACATTGCAAAACTCGCAAATTACCAGTTTCCAGAAGCCAATGTACCAATCCTCGAACGTGTTATTAAAGAGTTTTCTTAAGTGCTAGCTATCAACCTCGATAGTTGGTAGTTTAAAAAGCGTAAATCGGAATAACACTATGCAGGACTGCGTAGTCACGAGTAAATGGAGAAATTTGCAATGGTAAGAATTGCAATTGCAGGCGCAGCTGGACGTATGGGCCGCAATCTGGTCAAAGCAGCACATCATAATTCAGAATCAACAGTGGGTGCAGGATCTGAGCGTCCTGAGTCTTCGCTAGTCGGAGTGGATGTTGGTGAGTTATGTGGTGTTGGTCGATTTGATGTCGCTTTGGTGGATAATCTGGAGTTAGCGGTCGATAACTTCGATGTCATCGTGGATTTTACAGCACCAGCGAGCACACTAGCGAACATTGAACTGTGTAAGAAGTACGGCAAGAAGCTGATCATTGGTACTACAGGATTTACTGATGAAGAGCGCGAGCTGATCAATGAAGCCGCGAAAGTCATCCCTATTGTGATGGCTCCAAACTACAGTGTAGGTGTGAACCTTGTATTCAAGCTGCTAGAGAAAGCCGCCAAAGTGATGGGTGATTACTGCGATATCGAAATTATCGAAGCACACCATAGACACAAAGTTGATGCTCCATCGGGTACGGCTATTGGCATGGGCGAAGCGATTGCCGGAGCCATGGGTAACAAGCTCAATGACGTCGCTGTGTATGCGCGTGAAGGTATCACTGGTGAACGTACCAGAGATGAAATTGGCTTTGCTACTATTCGTGCTGGCGACATTGTTGGTGAACACACTGCTATGTTTGCTGATATTGGTGAACGCGTAGAGATCACGCATAAAGCGACAGACCGAATGACATTTGCCAACGGCGCTATTCGTGCCGCAGTATGGTTGAATCAAAAATCAGCGGGTTTTTACACCATGACTGATGTACTTGGTTTGAACGAACTGTAATTACATAATTATGCGTCAGGTTCGCTTGGCGCATAAGAAATTCTCTAACATTTCTTAATCAAATTTTCTTTCCTATAATTTGGCTTATCCTTTAACTTTTTAAGTGCTTTTGTCATGTTGAGGTTGATTTCTCCAACTTTTCTCTGTTTTTGACAATAAAAAAATAATATTAACGTTTGCTTATTTTTTTTGCGCTAATTTCGATTGTTAACAAACAATTTTTGCCTATTTTAAAATCAAAGCCTCATAATTATTGTTTTTGAATGAGTAAAACATGCTTTTTTGATGGGTTTGAGCTCTTTTTTATCTCTAAGGTAATAAATTTGAGTTTAATTTATCTGCTAACGTTGACATGGGTCACAGCGATCTCTAAAATACCGCCAATTTGTCAAAATTAGCCTAGAGCATGATTTTCACGCGAACAGGAAGGCAAATTTGCAATTTAATTTAAATTTTATGCATTTTTATTCTGGAGGTTGTCTTGAGTAAATCAGCACTGTTAGTCCTAGAAGATGGGACAGTGTTCCGCGGAGTGTCCATTGGGGCAGATGGTTCATCCGTTGGTGAAGTCGTTTTTAATACCTCGATGACGGGGTACCAAGAAATCCTCACTGATCCTTCCTATTCTCAACAAATCGTTACACTAACTTATCCTCACATTGGCAATACTGGTACTAATACCGAAGACGAAGAATCTTCTTCAATTCATGCACAAGGCCTTGTGATTCGCGATCTTCCTCTTATCGCTTCTAACTTCCGTAGTGAACAATCTCTTTCTGATTACCTTAAATCACAAAATATCGTCGGTATTGCAGATATCGATACGCGTAAACTTACGCGCATTTTACGTGAGAAGGGCGCCCAGAATGGTTGCATTATGGCTGGCGATAACCTAGATGAAGCTCTTGCGTTGGTAAAAGCTAAAGAGTTCCCAGGTCTGAAAGGCATGGACTTAGCGAAAGTTGTAACGACGAAAGAAGCGTATGAATGGAAACAAGGTTCATGGACACTGGAAGGTGGTCTACCTGAACCTAAAGATGACAGTGAGTTGCCATACCATGTAGTGGCTTACGATTTCGGTGCGAAACGCAATATCCTACGTATGTTGGTTGACCGTGGTTGTCGTCTAACTGTAGTACCTGCAGAAACTTCAGCTGAAGAAGTACTAGCGATGAATCCAGATGGCGTATTCCTATCGAATGGCCCTGGTGACCCAGAGCCATGTACTTACGCGATTGAAGCAACGAAAGTGTTCCTTGATAAAGCTCTGCCGGTATTTGGTATCTGTTTAGGTCACCAAATCCTAGCGTTGGCTTCAGGTGCTAAAACAGTAAAAATGAAGTTTGGCCACCATGGTGCAAACCATCCGGTTAAAGATATTGACCGTGATGTGGTTATGATTACTTCTCAAAACCACGGTTTTGCTGCGGACGAAGCAACGCTACCTGAGAACCTACGTGCAACGCACAAGTCTCTATTTGACGGTTCTCTACAAGGTATTCACCGTACGGACAAACCGGCATTCAGCTTCCAGGGGCACCCTGAAGCGAGCCCTGGTCCGCACGATGCTGCACCGCTATTTGACCACTTCATTGAATTGATTAAACAACACCGCGCTTAATTTGGAGTAGTAGATAATGCCAAAACGTACTGACATTCAGAGCATTCTTATTTTAGGTGCAGGTCCAATTGTTATCGGTCAGGCTTGTGAGTTTGACTACTCTGGCGCTCAAGCGTGTAAAGCACTACGCGAAGAGGGCTACCGAGTTATTCTTGTGAACTCAAACCCTGCAACTATCATGACTGACCCAGAAATGGCTGATGCAACATACATCGAGCCAATCCACTGGGAAGTTGTACGTAAGATCATCGAGAAAGAGCGCCCAGATGCGATTCTTCCAACAATGGGTGGTCAAACGGCTCTTAACTGTGCGCTTGCTCTAGAAGCAAATGGCGTTCTCAAAGAGTTCGGCGTAGAGATGATTGGTGCGACTGCAGATGCAATCGACAAAGCAGAAGACCGTTCTCGCTTTGATAAAGCAATGAAGTCTATCGGTTTAGAATGTCCACGCGCTGATACTGCCAAAACAATGGAAGATGCTTACCGTGTCCTAGATATGGTTGGTTTCCCATGTATTATCCGCCCTTCGTTCACTATGGGTGGTACTGGTGGTGGTATCGCTTATAACAAAGAAGAGTTCGAAGAAATCTGTCGCCGTGGTTTGGATCTTTCTCCAACTAACGAGCTGCTTATCGATGAATCTCTAATTGGTTGGAAAGAGTACGAGATGGAAGTTGTTCGTGATAAGAACGACAACTGTATCATCGTTTGTGCGATTGAAAACTTTGACCCAATGGGTATTCACACAGGTGACTCTATCACCGTAGCACCAGCTCAAACGCTAACGGATAAAGAGTACCAGCTAATGCGTAATGCATCGCTAGCAGTACTGCGTGAAATCGGTGTAGAGACTGGTGGTTCAAACGTTCAGTTTGGTATCAACCCGAAAGATGGCCGTATGGTTATCATCGAGATGAACCCACGTGTATCTCGTTCTTCTGCTCTTGCTTCGAAAGCAACAGGTTTCCCAATTGCGAAAATCGCAGCGAAACTGGCAGTTGGTTTCACTCTTGATGAGCTAATGAATGACATCACTGGTGGCGCAACGCCAGCATCATTCGAACCAACTATCGACTACGTTGTGACTAAGATTCCTCGCTTTAACTTCGAGAAATTTGCTGGCGCAAATAGCCGCCTAACGACACAGATGAAGTCTGTTGGTGAGGTAATGGCAATCGGTCGTAACCAACAAGAATCGCTACAAAAAGCACTTCGTGGCCTAGAAGTAGGTGCGAACGGCTTGGATGAAATGGTTGACCTAGATGCACCAGATGCTTTGACTAAAATCCGTCACGAGCTAAAAGAAGCTGGTGCTGAGCGTATTTGGTACATCGCAGACGCATTCCGCGCGGGTATGTCAGTTGATGGCGTATTCAATCTAACCAATATTGACCGTTGGTTCCTAGTTCAAATCGAAGAACTGGTTAAATTGGAAGAGCAAGTGAAAGCGGGTGGTTTCGCTGGTCTGACTAAAGATGTGCTGAAACAGATGAAGCGTAAAGGCTTCGCTGATGCTCGTCTGTCTAAACTGCTAGGTGTTGCTGAAAGCGAAATTCGTCGCCTACGTGACCAGTACGATATTCACCCAGTTTACAAACGTGTGGATACTTGTGCTGCTGAATTTGCTTCAGATACCGCATACATGTACTCATCTTACGATGAAGAGTGTGAAGCGAACCCAACAGATAAAGATAAGATCATGGTTCTTGGCGGCGGTCCAAACCGTATCGGTCAAGGTATCGAATTTGACTACTGTTGTGTACACGCATCTCTAGCACTTCGCGAAGATGGCTACGAAACTATCATGGTTAACTGTAACCCTGAGACAGTTTCTACAGACTACGACACTTCAGACCGTCTGTACTTCGAACCAGTAACACTGGAAGACGTACTAGCAATCGTACGTGTTGAAAAGCCAAAAGGCGTTATCGTTCAGTACGGTGGTCAAACTCCACTGAAACTCGCGCGTGCTTTAGAAGCGGCTGGCGTGCCTATCATTGGTACTAGCCCAGATGCTATCGACCGTGCAGAAGACCGTGAACGCTTCCAAGCTGCTGTTGAACGTTTAGGCCTGCTACAGCCTGAAAACGCAACAGTAACAACAATGGAACAGGCGATTGATAAATCTAAAGAGATCGGCTTCCCACTCGTTGTGCGTCCTTCATATGTACTGGGTGGTCGTGCGATGGAAATCGTATATGACGAGCAAGACCTACGTCGTTACTTTAACGAAGCGGTAAGCGTGTCAAACGAGTCTCCTGTTCTACTTGACCGTTTCCTAGATGACGCAACTGAAGTGGATATCGATGCTATCTGTGACGGTGAGCGTGTGGTTATCGGCGGTATCATGGAGCACATCGAGCAAGCAGGTGTTCACTCAGGTGACTCAGCATGTTCGCTTCCAGCATACACGCTAAGCCAAGAAATTCAGGACAAGATGCGTGAACAAGTAGAGAAACTGGCTTTCGAACTTGGTGTACGCGGTCTGATGAATACTCAGTTTGCTGTTAAAGATAACGAAGTTTACCTCATCGAAGTAAACCCACGTGCTGCACGTACAGTACCATTCGTATCTAAAGCAACTGGCGCACCACTAGCGAAAATCGCTGCGCGTGTTATGGCTGGTCAAACTCTTGAGCAACAAGGTTTCACGAAAGAGATCATCCCACCATACTACTCAGTAAAAGAAGTGGTACTGCCGTTCAACAAGTTCCCTGGCGTTGACCCACTATTAGGCCCAGAAATGCGCTCTACTGGTGAGGTTATGGGTGTCGGTGCAACATTTGCTGAAGCATACGCGAAAGCTGAGCTAGGCTGTGGCTCTGTTTACCCAGAAGGTGGTCGTGCACTACTTTCAGTACGTGAAGGTGATAAAGAGCGCGTTGTTGACCTAGCTTCTAAGCTAGTGAAACTGGGTTACCAACTAGATGCAACTCACGGTACTGCTGTGATTCTAGGTGAAGCTGGTATCAACCCACGCTTGGTAAACAAAGTTCATGAAGGCCGTCCACACATTCTGGACCGTATCAAGAACAATGAATACACCTACATCGTGAACACGGCATCCGGTCGTCAAGCAATTGAAGACTCTAAAGTACTACGTCGTGGTGCTTTGGCTGAGAAAGTGAACTACACAACAACGCTAAATGCAGCGTTCGCAACCTGTATGTCTCACACTGCTGACGCGAAAGCATCAGTAACATCAATTCAAGAACTTCACGCGAAAGTGAAAGCTAGCTTAGCGTAATGAATAATAAATTGATAAACCTAAGGTTTATCTGACAACCTCATTGCCCGCTCATTTGAGCGGGCTTTTTTATGCATGAAACTTGGGGCAAAGCCTATGAACAACCGACTAATTTGATTATTGATGAAATATTGGAATAGATTGTGTTCTTTCGTTTCACTATTGCTATCGGTGCTCCAGTGATACTTTAACCATCCAGTCGTATTGGTAGTGGAATGTCATGGAAGTCTCGTTCGATATATTAGTCATTTTGTTTTTTGTTGCAGGTGCTGCAGGTTTTATTGATGCCATGGCGGGTGGTGGTGGCTTGTTAACACTTCCGGCGCTTTTGGCCGCAGGGGTTCCACCAACCAATGCTTTAGCTACCAATAAATTGCAAAGCTCGTTTGGTAGTTTTTCTGCCAGCTTGTACTTTGTTCGAAGTGGTATCGTTAATCTTAAAGAGATGCGACTTGCGATTTTGTGTACTTTCATTGGTGCGGCAACGGGCGCAGAGTTAGTACAGACATTTGATACCTCATTTCTCACAAGCTTAATTCCCATTCTATTAGTCGCGATTTCCCTCTACTTTCTATTCGCGCCGCAGACTAGGGCTGACTCCGGTAAAAAGCCGCTCTCTGAAGCGGCATTTGCATACAGCGTTGGTACTTGTGTTGGTTTTTACGATGGCTTTTTTGGACCGGGAACTGGCTCAATATTTACAGTCTGTTTTGTCGTTTTAGGTCATTTTACTTTGGTCGAAGCAACCGCTAGGACCAAAGTTCTTAACTTCACATCAAACATTGCTGCGCTGCTTTTCTTTGTGATGGCAGGCTTACCTATTTGGAAGCTCGGTTTGGTTATGGCGGTCGGGCAGTTTCTTGGTGCGCGCTTTGGTGCCAAAGTGGTGATATCGAAAGGACAAAAGTGGATACGTCCACTGGTGATCCTGATGTCAATTCTGATGGCGTCTAAGCTTTTGTGGGAACAGCACTCACAATGGTTTCTATCAATTTTTTAATCCGCTCTGTGCGGTAGATGCTTGCTCTGAGACAAATGTGAATAGGGCGAATTAACGGCGCGAGCTCGGTAAAGCTAAAACAGTACCGTGAATCAATCTTCAATGTGTTAACAATGGAGAGCGGCACTAGCGCTGGAGCAACACCTTCCAGAGCAAGTTGGGCTGATGCCATATAGGAGTCCATTTCCATTACGGGTGTGACGCCTAATTTATCTAAAAACGCTGCCTGATAGGTGTTCGCCGTGTTGGTGAGGTCGTTGGTAATGATCTCATCGGGCAAATGCGTTAGGTGATGATTACTGACAATACAGAAAGGCTCATCATACAGATGGAAGGTCATCAGGCCATGATTGCCGGGTAGATATCCAGCACAAAAACCTATGGTGGCTTTGCCTGACTGAACATGCTCGACGATACGTGGCGTATGGTTGGTGGTAATGGTGAAGTGAGGATCTTTCTTACGGTAGTCAGCCATCACTTTCGTTAAGTAACCTGCCACAAGGGTTTCGGAACAATCAATTCTGATCAGCGTATTGTCTTCAAGATCTTGATGTTCGTAGATCATACCTCTGAGTTCATTGAATGTTGGCTCAATATTATCAATGAGTTGCTGACCTTCGGCGGTTAGTTTTATATGTCGACCTGAAGGAGTAATGAGTTTTTTTCCTAACTTGCTCTCTAAGTTCGCAATACGTTTACTGACGGCTGACTGGCTAATATAGAGTTGGCTGCCAGTTCGGCTCATGGTTTTTTGTTTGCTAAGAACCAATAGTGTTTCAATGCCTTCCAATAGCATATTTTGTCCAATGAAAGTTAGGAATAGATTGGTTGAGTTTATACCATTTTATCGATGGAGGCAGTGTTTCGAGTCGCTTAGATGTGAACCGATGAGAATGAAAAAGAGCCACCTAGAGTGGCTCTTTATTATTTGGTGAGGGCGAAGGTTGGTAGCGATAAGTGCCAACGGATAGCACCAAGGCGGATGATCAGCGTTGACGCAACGCCTGAAAGAAGCGCGACCGAGTTGTCATAACCCATAGCTAATGCGGTTGTATGGAATACACCGCCTACAATACAGGCTGTTGCGTACACTTCACTACGCAGCACCATCGGGATTTCTCTTGCCAGTACATCGCGGATGATGCCGCCGCCACAGCCTGTAATCACGCCCATAATAATGGCGATTACCGCTGAATCTTGATACATCAGTGCCTTTTCAACACCGATACCGACGAAAAATGCCAAACCGACAGCATCGCAAACAGGCAGAACCCACCAAGGGATTCGTTTGGGTCTGCGCACCAGCGCCATGGTTAAAATACAAGTCACGATAATGACCCAGATATAGGTCGTGTCTTTTATCCAGAATACCGGTGTTGCTCCAAGCGCCATATCACGGATAGTTCCGCCACCAATTGCGGTAACACTCGCCAATACAGTGACACCGAAAGGATCCATTTTTAAACGACCAGCTAGCAATACGCCTGAAATAGCGAAAATAGCCGTGCCAAACATATCGATTAAATAGAGTAGTGAGGTATCCAATTTATGTGCTACCAAAAGTAGGTTTATCGTAAAGGTGGTGGATTGTAAGACTTTTTTATCAAGCTGTTAATTGTTTCTTACTTGTTCAAAGTAGTGACAAACTTCTTCAATCGCGTTGAGTGTGCGAGGCGTTGAACGGTTAATCCAGTCGGCATTCAACGACCATACATGGCCTTGCTCAACTGCTGGTATTTGGTCTTTCCAGCGCAGCCACATGCTGCCGTTTGCAATGGCATGCTCTGAAGTGAAAATGACGTCTGGCTTGGCGATAAGAACTTGCTCAATACCCACCTGAGGATAAGGAGTTGAACTGTTCTCAAAGATGTTTTCTCCGCCACAAAAACGAAATACCTCACTTGGCCAACTGTCTTGTGCCAACGTGATGATCGGTTTTTCACTGAGTTGATAAAAATAGCGTACAGGTGTTAATCCTGAGTGTTGAGACTTCAGCGCATTTAAACGTTCACGGAATGCTTCGGCTGCCTGTTTACCTTGCTGTGGGTCATCTGCATATTGGCTGAGCGCTTCAATATTGGTGGCAATATCGTCGAGTGTATTGACTTCAGAATTGTAAAACTTGAAACCGAGCTGCTTAAGTTTGGCAATCTCTTTCGCTGGGTTACCTTTCGGCCAAGCGATAATCAGATCCGGTTTGAGAGCCATGATCCGTTCTAGTTTGATACCTTGGTAGTTGGCCACTCTTTCAATATTTTTGGCTTCCTCTGGGTAATCACTGTAATCCGTCGCACCGACAAGTTTATTGCCTAAGCCAGCAGCAAAGGCTAATTCTGTCGCATGTGGAGCAAGGCTGATAATGCGCTGAATCGATTGGTCTGCTTGAGCTGGTGGTAAAAGTAATAAAGCAGTGAAGACGAATGACCAAAAACGCATTTATATCCCTTTATGAATGATAAGAAGCAGAAGGCTTTCAATGAAAATCCACAGAAAGAGTCTCCATGCTAGCAAGCTATGTATTTGAGATAGGTGCAGTGCAGAAGGAACAATGCGACCACCAATTTTGGCTCGCACAACTTTTTGTTCGCCATAGATGGCTGGGCCACCCAAAGCCAATTCTAGTTTTCCACCGATTGCACACAGTAGCCAAGCTGGGCCGGGTAGTGGCCATGAACGGCTTTGGCTCTTGATGGTTTGCAGAGCTTTCCCTGAATTATTGCCTAACGTAATGAACAAGCTAAACAGTCTCAGAGGTAAAAATTCTAGTATTGCGATAGCGCGGACGATAGGCAGCCCAAAAGGATTGAACTGAGAACGAGAAGGTGACCAAGCACGAGCCAGTTCAGCCATTAATCGATAGATAAAAGCACCCGTTGCGCCTAATAAAGCGTACCAAAACAGCACCACAGCAACGTTACGTCCATATCCCATAATAATGGTTTCAGCACCTGCTTTGCCCAGCCCTACAGTAGACAAGGTACTGGTTTCTCTATTCACAAAAGGCTCAAGCAGTTTACGTGCACCGACTTTGTCCTCTTTTGCTAATGCTTTGCCCAGTTTGTTGGCGAGCTGGCCATTGTTACGCCAGTCTAATGCCAGAATCAAAAGAGCTAATTCATAGAGTTGTGGCTGCCAGACTAGAGGTTTTAAAGCGATGCAGAACAGGATTGCGGGGATAATCATTAATAACCAAGCCAGCGTACCGGAAATGATGCTCTGAGAGTAATTACTGTTGGTGTTAACTTTGTCAGCGAGAACTTCAGCAAATTTGTGCCACAAAATCGCCGGATGTGAAGCTCTAGGGATAGGTAAGATGTAATGCAGCAAAAGAGCGCCCCACATAATGAGGAGCGCACCTTCAGCATAAACGGTCGAAATGATTTCGTTCATGGATGTGAGTTGGTTACTTTAACAACTCAACCATTTTTAACACCATTTCAGATGAGCTTTGCGCTGCTAGCGGCAGGAACTCATCAAATGACATTGGCGACTCTTTGTCTGCCACATCAGAAATCGCACGAACCACAACAAATGGCACTTCGAATTGGTGACAAGTTTGTGCAATCGCAGACGCTTCCATTTCAACGGCAATAACAGAAGGGAAGTGCTTACGGATAAAGTCTTGGCGCTCCGCCGTGCAAACGAAAGCATCACCAGTACAAATCAAGCCGCGCACCGCGTGTTTGTCTGTGTTGGTTTCGCTAGAGATAGCTTCAAGAGCCTTCTCTGCTACTGCCATCAGTTTCTCGTCAGCCGTAAATGCTGCTGGTTGGCCTGCCATTTGACCCATCTCGTAGCCAAATGCGGTTACGTCTGCATCGTGATGACGAACTTCCGTTGAGATAACCACATCACCCATAGTTAGGCTAGAGTCAAAGCCACCCGCAGAACCTGTGTTAATAACCACGTCTGGTTGGTACTCATCTAAAAGAATCGTTGTACCAATCGCAGCGGCTACTTTACCGATACCAGATTGAAGCAGAACGACATCAACGCCGTGAATTTTACCTGAGTAGTAAGTACAGCCGCCTTTGCTGACTTCCTGACATTGCTCAAGAGCGTCTTTTAGAATAGCGACTTCTTGTTGCATCGCACCGATGATGCCAATTTTCATGGGGTATCTCTTTTATAAGTTGTTAATTGAAAAACAGCCTGAAGTTTATCATGAGATTAGACAATTTATCGAGATTCGGCTGCTCATCTTATCGCTCGTAAGCAAGTGACTGGAAAAGAGCTCTTTATGGTTCGAATATCAATCCAGCAAGATTGAGCTTTTCTCTTAGTTCTGCTGCTCTGCGGCGGTTGACTCCAAAATCGCTATAACCGACTCGAGATTCAGAACGAACCAGCAAATGGTCATCTTCGATTTTTAGTTCTAAGTCATCGACAAAGCGCATGATGCGCGAGGTGCATTCTATGCGCAGATAATCGTCCGTTTTCTCGGCGGTTTGAGCACCAGACAGCGTTAAAGCGACACGTTCAACCTGATCCAGTGTCACTCCTGAGCGCAATATGAATGGAGCAAGCATATATTTTTCTCGTGTTTCAACGGTTGAAACACAATTGGGTTTGTTGCCACAAGGAGTATGTGTGCGATCGACCATTGGAGGAATACCTTTGCTACAAGCACTCAAAAGTACAGTTGAAAGAATAACAATTAGAACTTTATACATCTGCAAAACCTATTTGTCTTATCCCCGTGGCTGGATCGTACTCTCCTAACTCTTCGGGGGAGAGCTATTCTACATATTAGACTCATTCACGCTGTTTCGTTTCTAGGCTTATGAATGGCTATTGAACAATAATTTGCGATTATATAAATAAAAAAGGATCCGTGTTGAGAGGGATCCTTTTTTTGTTGAATCAGATTTCTTAAACGCCTAAGTAATCCAAAATACCGTCAGCGGCTTTGCGACCTTCATCGATGGCGGTTACCACTAGGTCTGAGCCTCGAACTGCGTCACCACCAGCAAAGATCTTCTCGTTCGTTGTCTGGAACTTAAATGATTGCTCTGAAGGGGCTTTGATTCGACCCCATTGATCCAGTTCTACGCCGTGTGGTTCTAACCAGCTCATTTGATGAGGTTGGAAACCAAATGCCATGATGACTGCATCAGCTTCAAGTACATGTTCACTGCCAGCTACCGGCTCAGGTCGGCGACGACCCGCTTCATCAGGCTCTCCTAAAGCAGTCTGAACCACTTTTACGCCGGTTACTTTGCCTGATGCGTCAACTTCAATGCCAAGAGGCTGAAGGTTGAACATGAATTCAACTCCTTCTTCTTTGGCATTTTTCACTTCGCGGCGAGAACCCGGCATGTTCTCTTCATCACGACGGTAAGCACAGATAACGCGTGAAGCATTTTGACGAATGGAAGTTCGAACACAGTCCATCGCTGTATCACCACCACCCAGAACCACGACTTTCTTACCTTGCATGTCGATAAATGGGTCTGTGTTTTCTAAGTTCATCACTTTATAGGTGTTCGAAATCAGGAACGGCAATGCGTCAAATACGCCTTGTGCGTCTTCGTTCTCCAGACCGGCACGCATGTATTTGTATGTGCCTACGCCAAGGAACACAGCATCGTATTCGTTGATCAGATCTTGTAGCTGAACATCTTTACCGACTTCGACATTCAAGCGGAACTCAACACCCATTTCAGTGAATACACGGCGACGGTTTTCCATCACCCCTTTTTCAAGTTTGAAAGAAGGGATACCGAAAGTTAGCAAACCACCAATTTCAGGGTAACGGTCAAACACAACTGGTTTAACGCCGTTACGAACCAAGATATCAGCAGCGGCAAGTCCAGCAGGACCTGCACCGATAATGGCAACTTTTTTATCCGTCCACTCAACGTGAGACATGTCAGGTTTCCAGCCCATTTCAAATGCAGTATCGGTAATGTATTTTTCAATATTACCTATGGTTACTGCGCCGAAATCGTCGTTCAGAGTACATGACCCTTCACACAAGCGGTCTTGCGGACACACGCGACCGCACACTTCAGGCAAGCTGTTGGTTTGGTGCGCAAGGTCAGCGGCTTCCATAATGCGACCTTCATTGGCAAGTTTCAGCCATTGTGGAATGTAGTTGTGAACCGGACATTTCCACTCACAATATGGGTTACCACAATCCAAGCAGCGGTCAGCTTGCGCTGTTGCCTGCTGCTTAGTGAAAGGTTCGTAAATTTCTACGAATTCAATTTTACGGATGTTGAGCGGCTTTTTTGCCGGATCAACACGGTTAACATCAATAAATTGGTATACGTTCTGGCTCATAAATCTGGCTCCTTCCAATTATTGTGCTTGAACACGTAGTTCTGCAGCGCTACGGCTTTGGTGACCCAATAGGGTTTGTAGATCCGCTGCCTGTGGTTTGATTAAGTAGAACTTCGGAATCCATTCATCAAAGTTCGCTAAAATGCTTTCTGCGTGAGCAGAACCTGTCTCTTCTAAGTGCTCCGCGATAAGTCCACGCAGATGCTCTTGATGGATATAGAGATCTTTCAGTGATAGAGCTTCAACAGATTCTTCGTTGACACGACCTTGGAAATCACCGTTCTCATCAAGAACGTAGGCAAAACCGCCCGTCATACCAGCGCCAAAGTTCACGCCAGTTGCGCCAAGAATCGCGACGATACCACCTGTCATATATTCACAAGCGTTGTCACCAGCGCCTTCAATTACGCTGATGGTGCCTGAGTTACGTACTGCGAAACGTTCGCCAGCTTTACCCGCAGCAAACAGTTTTCCGCCTGTCGCGCCGTATAAACAAGTGTTACCGATAATAGTGGCTTCGTTACAGCTAAATGCTGTACCTAAATGCGGTTTGATGACAATCTTACCGCCAGCCATGCCTTTACCTACGTAGTCGTTTGCATCACCAGTGAGATACAGTTCTACACCGCCAGCGTTCCACACACCGAAAGATTGACCCGCAGTACCGTCTAGTACCACTTTGATTGGCGAGCCAGCTAAACCAGCATTACCGTAGCGTTTAGCAATTTCACCCGACAGACGAGCACCCACAGAGCGGTCTGTGTTGATCACATCGTAGTAAAGCTCGATGGATTGCTGTTTCTCTACTGCTTCAATCGCATCTTCAACGATTTTCTGGTTCAGTACGCCTTTATCAAACGGTGTGTTTGGCTCTGTGCAGCTTAGTGGTAACCCTTGAGGAGACACAGGAGCTTCTAGAATGCCAGACAAATCAAGTTTACTTTGCTTCGCTGTTAATCCTTGAACTGCTTCTAGCAGGTCAGTACGACCAATCAGATCTGTTAGTTTCTCAACACCGAGTTCGGCCAAGTATCCACGTACTTCTTCAGCAATGCCTGTGAAGTAGTTGATTACCATTTCAGGCAGACCTTTGAAGTAGTCTTTACGCAGAGTTTCGTCTTGCGTTGCTACACCAGTCGCACAGTTGTTTAGGTGACAGATACGCAGGAACTTACAGCCCATTGCAACCATAGGACCAGTACCAAAGCCGAAGCTTTCAGCACCTAAAATAGCCCCTTTGATTACGTCGAGACCGGTTTTTAAACCACCATCGACTTGCAGACGAATCTTATGGCGCAGACCGTTAGCAACCAGTGCTTGTTGTGTTTCAGCAAGACCAAGCTCCCACGGGCTACCTGCATATTTCACTGAAGTCAGTGGACTTGCTGCTGTACCGCCGTCGTAACCCGAAATGGTAATTAAATCGGCATAAGCTTTCGCAACACCTGTTGCGATAGTGCCAACACCCGGTTCAGAAACCAGTTTTACGGATACTAACGCTTTCGGGTTCACTTGCTTCAAGTCGAAGATAAGCTGTGCCAAGTCTTCGATGGAGTAAATATCGTGGTGTGGTGGAGGTGAAATTAGGGTTACACCTTGTACCGAGTGACGAAGTTTCGCTATTTCTGCGGTCACTTTATGACCCGGAAGCTGACCACCTTCACCCGGTTTCGCACCTTGAGCGACTTTGATCTGCAAAACGTCCGCATTGGTTAAGTAGTGCGGTGTTACGCCAAAACGACCCGATGCTACTTGTTTGATACGCGAGTTACGCTCAGTACCAAAACGACGAGGATCTTCACCACCTTCACCTGAGTTAGAGAAACCACCTAGACGGTTCATCGCAGTCGCTAGTGCTTCGTGCGCTTCTGGGCTCAGAGCACCGATAGACATCGCCGCAGAGTCAAAGCGTTTGAATAGCTCAGTTGCTGGTTCAATCTTCTCAAGTGGTAGTGGTTTATCTGATTTTTTCAGCTTCAACAGGTCACGTAGCATCGCGGCTGGTCTTTCGTTAACTTGTTTAGCAAATTGCTTGTAATCACCGCTTTCGCCAGACTTCACAGCTTTTTGCAGAGTACCGACGACATCTGGGTTGTAAGCGTGGTATTCGCCACCGTGAACGTATTTCAGTAAACCGCCATGTTCTAGAGATTTACGTGCCGCCCATGCTTTGCGAGATAGGTTGAACAAGTCTTGTTGGAAGTCTTCAAAACTTGCACCCTGAATACGTGTTTTCACGCCTTTAAAGCAAAGATCAACAACATCAGTATGTAGACCCACAGCTTCAAATAGCTGAGAACAGCGGTAAGAGGCAACCGTAGAAATACCCATCTTCGACATGATCTTATACAGACCTTTGTTGATGCCGTACTGGTAATTCTGCATCACATCGCGGTAGCTCTTATCAATCGCTCCGTCATCGACCATCTTGCCAAGTACTTCGTAAGCCAGATATGGATAAATTGCTGTTGCACCAAAGCCGATTAGTACCGCAAATTGGTGTGGGTCACGTGCCGTTGCTGTTTCAACAATGATGTTGGCATCACAACGCAGATTCTCTTCAACCAAGCGAGTATGAATCGCACCCACAGCCATTGCAGCAGGGATTGGTAGCTTGTCTTTTGTTAGCGCACGATCTGAAAGCACAAGTAGAACTGTGCCACCACGAACCACTTCAACGGCTTTATCACACAAATCGATCACTGCTTGTTGCAGCGTCGATTGTTGTGGATCGAAGTTGATATCCAGAATCGTGTTGCGGTAGTGCTGATCACTCAGTGTTAGCAGTTGCTGCATGTCAGAGTAGAGCAGAATAGGCGAGTCAAAAGTAACGCGGTGCGCGTGACCATCAGTCTCGTTAAACACGTTCATCTCTTGACCGATACTGGTTGCCAGAGACATGACGTGTTTTTCACGTAGTGGATCGATAGGTGGGTTAGTCACCTGTGCAAATTTTTGACGGAAGTAGTCAGTGATCAAGCGCTCTTTAGAAGAGAGAACCGCCATCGGGGTGTCATCACCCATTGAGCCAACGGCTTCTTGTCCCATATCACCTAGCACACGAAGAACTTGATCCACTTCTTCGTTGGTCATTGCAAACTGCTTTTGATAAGTCTTAAGTAGCGTTTCATCAAAGCTACGCTCACCAACTTGATCATCAGGTAGCTCAGCAAAAGATTTCAGTTTGTAGACGTTGTTTTTCATCCACTCGCTGTATGGGTGGCGGCTCTTAAGATCGTTGTCGATCTCGCTTGATTGCCACAACTTGCCTTTGCGAGTGTCAATAACCAGTAGCTCACCCGGTCCAACGCGGCCTTTTTCAGCCACTTCATCAGGCGCGTAGTTCCAGATACCCACTTCAGACGCAAGGGTGATCAGCTTGTCTTTGGTGATCACATAGCGAGCAGGGCGCAGACCGTTACGGTCTAAGTTACACGCTGCATAGCGACCATCAGATAACACGATACCTGCTGGGCCATCCCACGGTTCCATGTGTTTCGAGTTGAAATCGTAGAATGCGCGTAGATCTTCATCCATGTCTGGGTGGTTTTGCCACGCTGGCGGAACGAGCATACGCATTGCACGGAACAGATCCATGCCGCCTGCTAGGAAGAGATCCAGCATGTTATCTAGGCTTGAAGAGTCAGAGCCTGTCTCGTTAACAAATGGTGCAGCCGTACTAAGATCGGGTAGTAGTGGCGAGGCAAACTTGTATGCGCGCGCACGAGCCCATTGGCGGTTACCGTCAATGGTGTTGATCTCACCGTTGTGGGCAAGATAACGGAAAGGCTGAGCCAAAGGCCAACGAGGTTGAGTATTGGTAGAAAAACGCTGGTGGAACAGACAGATAGCCGATTCCATACGTAAATCAGCAAGATCCAAATAGAAACGTGGTAGATCTGCTGGCATACACAAGCCTTTGTAAACAATAACTTGTGTAGAAAGAGAACAGATGTAGAAATCTGAATCGTCAGTAATTTGTTTTTCGATACGACGGCGAGCTATGTAAAGACGGCGCTCAATATCGCGCTCACGCCAACCCGCAGGTGCCGTAATAAAGATCTGTTGAATGTCTGGTAATGAATCGGCTGCGATTGGGCCTAAAACCTTTGGATTGGTTGGAACTATACGCCAGCCAGTAACAGACAAGGTTTCTTTTGATAGCTCTTTATTGATGATGTCACGAGCCGACTGGGCTTTGACGGGATCTTGGCTGAGAAACACCATGCCAATCGCGTATTGCTTACCAAGGTTCCAACCTTGTTCTTCGGCAATTAAACGCAGATAAGAGTCAGGCTTTTGCAGTAGAAGACCACAACCATCACCGGTTTTTCCATCGGCTGCGATGCCGCCACGGTGTGTCATGCGATCGAGTGCAGAAATCGCTGTGCGAACCAATTTATGACTAGCTTGACCTTCCATGTGCGCAATCAAGCCGAATCCACAGTTGTCTTTCTCAAGACTAGGATCGTATAGAGCCATTGCAATTCTCCCTTTGCTTCTGTCTACAAGACAGTAAATGACTAACTATTCTTATATACCCTTCCGGCTTTTAGTGACAGCTTTGCTGACTAGGTATTTGTCTCCTTTGCATGAGAACTGAAGGTTTTCATGGGCATGGGAGGTCATTCACTTGTCGCTTTTTGCCACTGCAAGTTGTTTGGATATTGTTGTTGTTATTATTTGGATATTTATTACTAAGAATTGACTAAAAATTTAACAATTTTGAGCAGTTTGTTTTCAGTGAGTTCACAACCTATAGCTAATTGTGCAAAAGGTCAAGTTGTTGGGCTAAAATCATCTTTGAGTGCGATTTACCACTGATTACTCTGAAATAGTCTATAAAATTCAATATGATAAATTATTTGTTATCACAAAGATTTAACATATAAATCTCAAGATATGAGAAAAGAATAAAAAAGGCTAGCAGTGTATGCTAGCCAAATGGAAGGTCTATAAGAAATTTTCAATCTGAATAGAAAAGGTTTCTAGAGCATCAAACTATAAAAACCTTTTGTTATGAATCATTATGCTGAAAGCATTAATGAATCCGCTTTTGCTTCTAGATTGGTATTGCCCATTAGGTATTGGTCGATTGAACGAGCACACTCGCGGCCTTCGTTGATACAACGTACAACCAGAGACTGGCCTGTACGCATATCGCCAGCAGCAAATACGCCTTCTTGATTAGTAGCGAAATCTTTGGTTGCTACATTGCCGCGCTCATCTAATGCAATATCAAGCTGAGCCAACACGCCATGTGGTTCTGGGTGCAAGAAGCCCATTGCCAAGAACGCCATATCACAAGGAATGACACGTTCACTTCCTGCAACTTCAGTAAAGTTACGAGAATCATTCCACACGATGTCTGCAATACGTAAACCTGTTACTTCGCCTTCATCGTTGCCGATAAATTCTTTGGTCAGGATATTCCAATGACGCTCACAGCCTTCTTCGTGAGAAGTTGAAGTGCGAAGAATCATTGGGTATTGCGGCCAAGGCATATTGGCAGGACGTTTGTCTGCCGGCATAGGCATGATCTCAACCTGAGTGATACTCGCTGCACCGTGACGGTTAGAAGTACCGACACAGTCAGAGCCAGTATCACCACCACCGATAACCACAACGTGCTTACCTTTTGCATGGATCTCTTCAGTTTTTAGATCCATGCCGTTAGCACGGCGGTTGTTCTGAGCTAGGAATTGCATCGCGAAGTACACGCCATTCAATTCACGACCCGGAATCGGCAGATTACGAGGAACTGTTGAACCACCTGTAAGCAGTACTGCATCGTATTCTTGACGTAGCTGCTGAGCGTTAATATCTACACCCACATGCGCGTTCACTTCAAACTGAACACCTGCTTCAGCCATCAAGTTGATCTTGCGATCAATCACTTCCATGCTGAGTTTGAAATCAGGAATACCGAAACGTAGCAAGCCACCCACTTTTTCATCGCGCTCGTAAACCGTCACGGTGTGACCAGCGCTGTTCAACTGCTCTGCCGCAGCTAAGCCCGCAGGGCCTGAACCGATAATCGCGATCTTTTTACCCGTGCGTGAGCGTGGTGTTTTCGGCTTTGCATAACCTTCACGATACGCAGTTTCAACGATGGTTTTCTCAATATTACAGATGGTGATTGGATCTTGGTTGATACCCAGTACACATGCACTTTCACATGGCGCTGGGCAAACACGACCTGTAAATTCTGGGAAGTTATTGGTAGAACTTAAAATGTTCCACGCTTCTTCCCAACTATCGCGATAAACCGCATCATTGAACTCAGGAATGATGTTACCGATAGGGCAGCCGTTATGGCAAAACGGCACACCACAATCCATACAACGAGAAGCTTGGGTATTAATTTTGCTGCCAAACTCTTCGTTTAGAACGAACTCTTTGTTGTTCTTGATACGCTCAGCCGGTGCAATCTTTTTCGGAAGCTCACGACCATGCTCTAAAAATCCAGTAGGCTTACCCATTACACTGCCTCCGCTTCTGTCTGTTGTGCCAGTGCCTTACGCTTCTGAAGTACCGCTTTGTAATCACGCGGCATAACCTTAACCATTGAGGTTAGGCTTGCTTCAAAGTTGTCAAGGAACGACTTAGCGACTTCACTTCCTGTGAATTGAACATGCTTAGTCAACATATCCAGTAGTAGCTCTCTGTCTTCTTGCTCGATAGGATCAAGGTCGACCAGCTCAGAGTTCAGTTTGGATTCGAAGTCACCAGACTTGTCCCAAACGTAAGCGATACCGCCACTCATACCGGCAGCAAAGTTACGACCTGTAGAACCAAGGACAACCGCAATACCGCCAGTCATGTACTCACAACCGTGATCACCAATGCCTTCTACAACCACTTTCGCGCCTGAGTTACGAACACAGAAACGTTCGCCCGCCATACCACGAATGTAAGATTCACCAGAGGTTGCGCCGTAGAAACACACGTTACCAACAACAATGTTGTCTTCTGGAACTATGGTCGATTTCGAATCTGGGTAAAGAATCAGCGTACCGCCTGACAGACCTTTGCCCCAGTAGTCGTTCGCATCGCCTTCCACTTCGAATGTCACGCCTTTGGCAAGGAAAGCACCAAATGACTGACCCGCAGAGCCTGTGAATTTCACATTCATAGGTTGAGGCAGACCTTGGTCTTTGTAGACTTTCGAAATTTCGTTCGACAGCATAGTACCTACAGAGCGGTCAGTGTTGATGATTGGCAACTCTGCATGAATTGCTTCACCGCGCTCTAGCGCAGGAGCAGCAATCTTGATCAAAGTGCGGTCTAACACGTTGTCTAAGTTGTGGTTTTGCTGTGTCTGGTTGTAGATACCATCTTCTGCACGTGCTTGTTCAATGTGAAGAACAGGCGACAGATCGAGGTTCTTATATTTCCAGTGTGCAACGTCTTGGCGAGGTTTCAGTTTCTGACCCTGACCAACCATTGCATCGATAGTGCGGAAGCCTAGCTCCGCCATGATTTCACGTAAACCTTGAGCCATATATTGGAAGAAGGTGATAACGTCTTCTACGCGGCCATCAAAGCGTTCACGCAGAGTTTTGTTCTGTGTTGCGATACCAACAGGACAGGTGTTCTTATGACACTTACGCATCATGATACAGCCTTCAACAACCAATGCTGCTGTTGCTACGCCCCATTCTTCAGCACCCAGTAGTGTTGCAATCGCAAGGTCACGAGGCGTTTTCATCTGACCATCAGCCTGAACAACGATACGGTTACGTAGACCGTTCTTCAGTAGCGTTTGGTGAGTTTCCGCCAAGCCAAGTTCCCAAGGAAGACCTGTGTGGCGAATTGAAGACATTGGTGAAGCACCTGTACCACCGTCGAAGCCAGCGATAAGTACCACATCAGCTTTTGCTTTCGCAACGCCCGATGCGATAGTACCAACACCCGCTTCAGAAACGAGCTTCACGTTGACACGGCCCGCACGGTTCGCGTTTTTCAGGTCGAAGATAAGCTGTGCTAAGTCTTCGATTGAGTAAATATCGTGGTGTGGCGGTGGAGAAATCAAACCAACCCCAGGAGTAGAGTGACGAGTTGCACCGATCCAGTCATCGACTTTATCGCCCGGCAGCTGACCACCTTCACCCGGTTTCGCACCTTGAGCCATCTTGATTTGAAGCTCTTCTGCGTTGGTCAGATAGTATGAAGTTACACCGAAGCGACCTGATGCGACCTGCTTGATTGCTGAGCGTTCCCAATCGCCGTTTTCTTTACGTTCAAAACGAGTTGGGTCTTCACCACCTTCACCAGAGTTGGATTTCGCGCCTAAACGGTTCATCGCAATTGCAAGTGTTGAGTGGGCTTCGTGAGAGATAGAACCGAATGACATTGCACCCGTCGCAAAACGTTTAACAATGCTTTCAATAGGTTCTACTTGTTCAATCGGAATCGAACCTGACGGATTCTTAACAAATTCTAGCTGGCTACGCAGTGTTACTGCGTCATCGCCCTGTTTATCAACCGCCGCTGCGTATTGCTTGAACTGAGCGTAATCTTTATTACGAGTCGATTGTTGCAACAGGCTGATAGTTTCTGGGTTGAACAGGTGCTTTTCACCACGTTGTTTCCACTGGTAAACACCGCCCACATCAAGCATACGAATTGGCACTTCGCGAGTTGGGTAACCCACACGGTGACGAACGATCACTTCTTTAGCGATGTCATCCAAAGTCAAACCTTGGATACGTGAAACGGTACCGGTGAAGTACTTATCAACCACAGATTTGTGGATACCCAAAGCTTCAAAGATCTGTGCACCGTGGTAAGACTGAAGTGTTGAGATCCCCATCTTAGAGAAGATCTTCAACAAGCCGCCGTTTACTGCTTTACGGTAGTTGTCGAACAGCTTTTCAACCGGCGTTTCTGGGTTCAGTTTCTTGCGGCGTTGCAGATCAACCAGTGTTTCCGATACTAGGTATGGGTTAACGGCGTTTGCACCATAGCCAAGTAGCGTTGCGAAGTGGTGAGTTTCACGTGCATCACCGGTTTCGACCACGATGCCACAACGTGCACGAAGACCTTTACGGATTAGGTGATGGTGAACTGCACCCACAGCAAGCATCGCTGGAATAGCCGCATGGTTTGAGTTCACTGCACGGTCAGTCAACAGGATGATTGAGTAACCATCAATAACTGCGTCTTCTGCATATTGGCAGATACGTTTCAGTGCGCGCTCAAGCTTGCCGGCATCTTCACTGGCTTGGAATACGATATCCAGTGTTTTTGCTTGTAAGTGCTCGTTATCAATCGCACGTAGTTTCTCTAGCTCAGCGTTAGAAATCACTGGTGATTCAAGTTCAACTTTACGGCAGTGCTGAGGAGATTCAGCAAGCAGGTTTTGATCTTTACCAATATAGGTATTGAGTGACATAACCATACGCTCACGGATCGGGTCGATCGGCGGGTTGGTTACCTGCGCAAATAACTGCTTAAAGTAGTTAGATAAATGCTGTGACTGATGCGAAAGAATCGCTAACGGCCAGTCAGCACCCATTGCAGAAAGAGGCTCTTTACCATCATTTGCCATAGGCACGATGATATCGTTCACTTCTTCGGTGCTGACACCAAATGCTTGTTGGCGATGCAGTAAGCGCTCTGGGTTTGGTTGGCTGTGTGCGTTGTCTGCTTCAGGAAGCTTCTTCAGACTTAGCAGGTTGTCTTCAACCCATTTTTCATAAGGTTGAGCACTTGCGATACCATCTTTTATCTCTTCATCAGAAATGATGCGACCTTGTTCTAGGTCGGCAACGAAGATACGACCCGGTTGCAAACGACCACGGAATTCCACGTTTTCTGGTGCGATTTCGACTACACCAGACTCTGACGCCATCACAAGGAAGTCATCTTTCGTCACTGTGTAGCGAGAAGGGCGAAGACCGTTACGGTCGAGAGTTGCACCTACTTGAACACCATCAGTGAAACAAACAGACGCTGGGCCATCCCACGGTTCCATGATGTTTGCATGGTAACGGTAGAAAGCACGGCGAGTTGGATCCATGGTTTTGTTTTCTTGCCATGCTTCAGGGATCATCATCATTAGAGCATGTGGCAAGCTACGGCCTGAAAGAACAAGCAGTTCTAGCGCCATATCGAAGTTTGCTGAGTCTGACATACCTTCCTGACAGATAGGCAGCAGCATATCGATTTCAACTTGAGTAAATAGATCGGACTGCAGAATCGCTTCACGCGCTTTCATCCAGTTCAAGTTGCCGCGAACCGTGTTGATTTCACCGTTGTGCGCAATGTAGCGGAAAGGCTGAGCCAGACGCCATCTTGGGAATGTGTTGGTCGAAAAGCGTGAGTGTACCAGTGCCAGAGCGGTAACCATTGATGGATTCTGTAAATCCAAGAAGTACTGAGGTACTTGCTCTGTGGTCAACTGACCTTTATAAACCAATGTCTTGTAAGACATTGAGTTAATGTAGAATTCGTCTTTGATGTTAGAAACACTTTCCAAGCAAACACGGATTGTGTAGTTACGTAGAACATAAAGCTTGCGCTCAAGTTCTTCAGGAGTAACGCCAGGTGCTGCTGAAATAAATACGTGTTCAAACTGTGGTTCGGTGCTTAACGGATCAGCACCCAACATTGAATTGTCTGTTGGCAGAACGCGGTAGCCAATCACGTCTAGATCTAGACGGCGAGCGTTGCGTTCAAGAATGTCACGACATTGTGCACGTTTGTACTCGTCTTTCGGGAACAGCATGACACCAACGCCATACTTTTCGAAAGATGGCAGTTTAATACCAAGCTTTACCGCTTCTTCGAGTAAAAATTCGTGTGGTTTTTGCAATAAAATACCGGCACCGTCACCACTGCATGGGTCACAACCTTGGCCGCCGCGGTGTTCCATACGCGCGAGCATGTCCAGAGCCTGTGTCACAACGTGATGCGACTTGCGGTTCTTTAGGTGAGCAACAAAACCGATACCGCATGCATCATGCTCCAGCTCAGGAGTATAGAGACCTTGCGAATTTTGCTGTCTATCTACCATAGATACTTCCTTCCAGTTCAAGCAGACGCAATTTCCCTAGGGCATGCCATAGCATTGCGTCCAATCCTTTTATATTTAATGAATCTAAACCAACCAGTGCTAGTTGGTTCGCATCCTTTCGGTCTCTCACGGAAAAATTTTGTGAGAAAAACAATCCATAGTGATATCCATTTTTCTTGATCACTTTTGTAGTGATTTATATAGGTGGGCTCGGATAATCACAGATGTTTCACAGGGTTTTGTGTAATAAAATAAACAAAATCAGTGCAAAACTGTAAATATCCTACATTTTTGTTGCACGAAATTCCAACGAAAACTCTACTTTCTAGGTCATTTTTTTGTTGCAAAATGCATAATGATTTTAACAAATGAATAACAATGTGTATTAAATGCTTATTTTGTGAATGTTTATTGATTTTGATTGGGGCTTAGCAAGTTCGGGATATTTACAATTGGCTACCATTTTTTTGTGATTTTGTAATTTAATTACAAAGATCGCATTGAGAACTATTTGCATCTATTTTGGTACCCATATGCAGTTACATGAGTTAGTTAATACCATTGGTCAGGATCTCCAAAGGCGTTATGGAGAGCGCGTTCACAAGCTGACTTTACATGGTGGTTTCAGTTGTCCTAACCGTGATGGCACCATTGGCCGCGGGGGTTGTACATTCTGCAATGTGGCCTCGTTTGCGGATGAAGAGACGCAAATCCAAAGTATTGAAGAACAATTAAAAGATCGCGCAGGAGAAATTCACCGTGCTCGCAAATATCTCGCTTATTTTCAGGCGTATACCAGCACTTATGCTGAAGTTCAGACCTTGAAGAACATGTACGAGCAGGCGTTAAAAGCTGCGGATATTGTCGGCTTATGTGTTGGAACTCGACCAGATTGCGTACCTGATGCTGTCCTTGAACTGCTCGCAGGTTATGTACAACAAGGGTATGAAATTTGGTTGGAACTGGGCTTGCAAACCGCGAATAACCAAACCTTGAAACACATTAATCGAGGTCATGACTTCGAATGCTACTCGCAGATCACTGAGCGAGCACGAGCGTTGGGGATTAAGGTCTGTACGCACTTAATTGTTGGCCTGCCCAAAGAGACCCGTGACGACAATATTGAAACCCTGAAAAAAGTTCTGGAAGTGGGTACTGACGGCATCAAACTGCATGGTTTGCATATTGTCGAAGGCAGCACAATGGCTAAAGCTTGGCGCGCTGGTAGATTAGAAGCGCCAACGCTGGAAGAGTATGTAGCTATTGCTAGTGAGATGATTCGTTTAACACCGCCAGATGTGGTTTATCACCGAGTTTCTTCCGCAGCGCGCAGACCAACCTTGTTATCTCCGTTGTGGTGTGAAAACCGCTGGCTCGCGATGACAGAAATTGGCAGAGCATTAGATAAAGAGGGGGCGCAAGGCTCTCTTATTGGTCAGCCTTTTCATTATCAAACTGTCCGTTAATTTCCCTCATTCCAATGGAAAAGAGCGGAACTTTTATCAGTAACCCTTGATCAGTTCAAATTCTTCAAAGACGAGTGACTTCTTTGGCTGACTCTTGGCATGGAAACAGGCTAGACTACGGCTAATTCATTCCTGTGGAGTTATGAATGAAACCAATGAAAAATCTCGCCCAGTACTACGTGGATCTGCTAGTCAAACTGGGTATTTTGCGTTTCTCTATTTTACTGGCACTTGCTTTAGTTGCTCTGGCCGTGGTCGTTCAGGTCGGTATTACTCTTGCCCTTAATGGCTATGTTGATGATATCGATATTCTGAGATCGGTGTTCTTTGGTCTTATCATCACCCCTTGGGCTGTGTACTTTCTTTCCGTGGTCGTTGATCAGTTGGAAGAGTCACGTCAGCGTCTCTCCAAACTGGTTTCCAAGCTCAAAGACATGCGTTCACGAGATCAAGAGCTGAACCATAAGCTCCAGCAGAACATTGTTAAGCTGAATCAAGAGATCGAAGAGCGTATTAAAGCGGAAGAAGCGCGTGAAGAAGCCATGGTCGATCTAGAAACCGAGGTTTTTCAACGTGAAAAAACACAGGTTGAGCTTGCCGAGCGGACGGCTCTGTTACGTTCATTCATCGATGCTTCTCCTGACTTGATCTATTACCGAAACGCAAAAGGTGAATTCTCCGGTTGTAACCGAGCCATGGAAGAACTGACTGGCAAAAGAGAAAGTGAGCTGGTTGGTTTAACCCCATGGGATGTTTACCGTAAAGAGATTGCTCAGTCGATTGTTGAAACCGATCAACGCGTATTCAAAGACAATCGCGCTATCACTTATGAGCAGTGGCTGGAATATCCAGATGGCCACAAAAACTATTTCGAGCTGCGTAAAGTACCGTTTTACAGTAAAGATGGGCGTCACTTAGGTCTGGTTGGCTTTGGTCGTGATATCACTGAACGCAAACGCCACGAAGAGTCTTTGGAAAAAGCCAGCCGAGATAAAACCACATTTATCTCGACCATCAGCCATGAGTTACGCACACCTCTCAATGGTATTGTCGGTTTAAGCCGGATGCTGCTGGATACGCCAATGACGCCAGAGCAGCGCAAACACATGCAAACCATTAATGTAAGTGCTGTCACCTTGGGTAATATCTTTAACGATATTATCGATATGGATAAGTTTGACCGTCGCAAGCTAGAGTTATTCCCTGCACCTTTGAACTTTGAAGAATTTGTTGTCGAGCTAGAAAGCTTGTCAGCACTGATGGCGGAGCAGAAAGGTCTGCGCTTTGATTTAGAACGATTAACGGATTTACCTGAACTCGTCAGTGTGGATGCAACGCGACTGCGCCAAGTTCTTTGGAACTTGATCAGCAACGCAATGAAATTCACCAAAGAGGGTGGAGTAGTGATGAACGTCAGTGCGGATATCGAAGATGGTATGGCACATATCACTATGGATATTGAAGATACGGGGATTGGTATTCCTGAATCGGAACTCGATAAGATTTTCGCTATGTACTATCAGGTGAAGTCTGGCGAGGATAACTTACACGCAGTCGGTACAGGTATCGGTCTTGCGGTATCGCGTCAGTTGGTTAATTTAATGGGCGGTGATATTACCGTAAGCAGTGAAGAGGGCTTTGGCAGTACTTTTACGGTGTCGATCAGTGTTCCTTTGGTCGAAGCATCCGAAGTGAAGAAGGCTCCGGAGGCTGTTCAGCGCAGTTTGAATATCTTCATGGTGGAAGACATTGAACTCAACGTCACCGTTGCTCGTTCATTGCTTGAAAGTCTTGGTCATAAGGTGACTGTTGCCATGACAGGACAAGCTGCGATCGATACTTTCAAACCTGAACTGTATGACTTGGTCTTCTTGGATATTCAGCTTCCTGATATGACGGGCTTTGATATTGCGCAGTACTACCGCAGCCACTATCAAGAGCTTCCACCGTTGGTGGCGTTGACCGCTAACGTACTTAAAGACCGATCTGAATATCTTGAAAAAGGCATGGATGATGCGATAAGTAAGCCACTGTCGGTTTCAGCTGTTCAGGACGTGATAAGCAAGGTCACAATGAATCCTCTGCAAACAACAGACGAGGCAAAACCTATGGAAAAACACATTGAAGGCAACGACGATCTTTATGTTCGACTGCTTGATCTCGATATGCTGACTTCTTACGTTGATATTGTTGGGCAGAAGCCTGTGCTTGATAGCATTAAGATGTTTGAAGAGATGATGCCAAGTTATATCGAAGTATTGGACTCCAACATGGTGGCGAAAGATCAAGACGGGATTGTTTCTGAAGCGCATAAGATAAAAGGCGCAGCAGGGTCTATAGGTTTAAAACACATTCAAAGTGTGGCGCAAAAAGCACAATCGCCAGAAGCACCTGCTTGGTGGGAAAACATAACCGATTGGGTTGAGGAAATTAAAAATGAATACCTCAACGATATTGAAGTACTCAAACAGTGGTTGGAACAAAGGAAATAAAATGAAAAAACTTGCTCTCGCTTTATTAGCTCTGACAATGGCTGCATGTACTTCTCAGACTTCTAATCACGAAAATATTAACTGGAAACAGGGTAATCTTGCTGCGTTATCTGAGACTGACATCCAGCTTAAAAGTAATCTGTGGACAGACAAGATGCCTAAAGTTGATGGAACGTCTGAGAGCCAACCTCTCAACGGTACTTTGATGCTAGACACTTCTGGTGAACTGTCAGCGGAACTTGTTGTTGAAATGGTGGTTATCAAGCAGAAAGACAATACTTGGATTGTTCAAGGCGATGAGACTGAACTGAGAACATTAAGTGAAAACCTTTGGGAAGTGGTGTTCGCAACAGAGATCCCTGTGGATGTTGAAAAGAGCGTTCATGTGGCTTTAGAGCTTAGTGATAACAACGGAGACGTTTGGCTGGTGGAACGTAATGTCACGATTGATAAGGTCTACTGAACGGTTCGATAAGGTTAATTCACAGAATTTCCCATTCTGAATAAAAACCAAATTGCCAACCCAAGACACAATAAAAAAGCCCCAAATAGGGGCTTTTTTTGCATTCTTTAGTAGTAAGAACAGCGTGGGCTTATTCTTCTAAGTCGCCACAGAAACGGTAACCTTCACCGTGAATTGTTGCGATGATTTCTGGAGTACCAGACACTGACTCAAAGTGTTTACGGATACGACGAATCGTTACGTCTACAGTACGGTCATGTGGTTTCAACTCACGGCCTGTCATCTTCTTAAGAAGATCAGCACGAGTTTGGATCTTGCCTGGATTTTCACAGAAATGCAGTAGTGCACGGAATTCTGAACGAGGCAGTTTGTAACCATCACCACTTGGGCTAACCAGTGAACGGCTATTAATATCTAGTACCCAACCGTTGAATTCGTATTTCTCAACAGAGCGTTTCTCATCTTGAGTTACGCCAGTGTTCATTGAACGGCTTAGTAGATTACGAGCACGAATAGTTAGTTCACGAGGGTTGAATGGCTTAGTGATGTAATCATCTGCACCGATTTCTAGACCAAGGATTTTATCTACTTCGTTGTCGCGACCAGTCAAAAACATTAAAGCAACATCAGCTTGCTCACGAAGCTCACGAGCTAGCAACAAACCGTTTTTACCCGGTAAGTTGATATCCATGATCACTAGGTTGATGTTGTTGTCAGATAGTTCATGGTGCATTTCTTCACCGTTACTAGCTTCAAAAACATCGTATCCCTCGGCTTCAAAAATACTCTTTAGAGTGTTACGAGTAACTTGCTCGTCTTCAACGATAAGAATCTGCGGGGTTTGCATTGGCGGTACCTAAACTTGTGAAAAATTTGTGCTAATAGAACTCATTCTAGGCAAAAACATAACATAGGGTAATTTGATGTTAACAATAAAACTTAATTTATGTAAAAAATCTACTCTCGGGTTGCCCGCCATCCGTGGAACACTAGTCTATGAGGAATCCGATACCTCTTTGGTTCTACTAGTCTTTGAGCCGGATTCTATAATGTTAACAGCATGCTAACAACGGCCAAATGTTAATTCCAATCACTTTGTTGATTTACATCAATTGTTAGAATGTAACAGATATTAAAACTAATGACGAGATGTAACACCAGTAACCTCATGAAAATAAATGCAAACCTTTGGCAAGCTTATTCCAACGTCAAATTTGATCTTCAACATAAAATGGCCTTTGAAAACTGCGCCATCATTACCGCATGGAACCCTGAAAGTGATAAGTTGTCAGAATATGAGAATTGCGTAAATAATCAACGTTTACAGAATGAGCTGATTGGTTATGATTGGTGTTCTGTTCGCGTTGGTGATCCAGAGTTTTATTGGTTTGAAGAAAGTTTTGCCGTGAATATGCCTTTGGATAAGGCGTTAGCGCTCGGCAGAGTTTATAGGCAGAATGCCATTTATTACGTGTGTAACAACATGCTTTATTTACATTCCTGTAAGGGAGAACTACGGGAATGCTTAGGGGATTTCAATTTATTCAAACTGTAACCCAAAAGAGGTTATTCCCCTTTAGAGCCTAATTATTTTTTGAAATTACAATTACGAGAATCATGGAGGAACGATGAAAGATATCACACCGGATATATGTGATCGCTACGAGTCACAGGTGACTTTACTCGACTTACCTTTGCAAAATTACGGTATGAGAAGCAGTTTCTGGGGAGAGATAGTGACAGTTCGTTGCTATCACGACAATTCAAAAGTTCGTGAAGTTTTGAGTCAGAACGGTAAGGGTAAAGTTCTAGTGGTGGATGGACACGGATCTCGCCGCAAAGCACTGATGGGAGATCAGGTCGCTATGATGGCGATTGATAACGGTTGGGAAGGCGTGATTATCTACGGCGCAGTTCGAGACGTTGTCGCACTTTCGCAAATGGATTTAGGAATAAAAGCACTAGATGCTTGCCCATTTAAAACTGAGAAACGAGGCGTAGGTAAAGTGAACGTTGCCCTGACTATGCACAATCAAATGGTGTTGCCGGGTGATTATATCTATGCCGACTGGAATGGAATCTTACTCTCTAAGCATGCGCTTGATTTAAGTTAAAAACGAAATCCTAAACCCACTTCAACACCTTGTTGCCACTCTTGATAGCCAAGAGTGGCATGCAAATCTAAATCATCAGAAAGCTGTAATCGGCTGGACAGTTCTGCTCCAATATTTGAGGTTTTCTCACTGTTTTTATCCGAAAAATAGGATTGTACTGAACTGCTTAATGTGACTTTTTCAGTCAGCTGGTAGCTAACGCCACTGAGCAACCCATTCTCTCTAAAACTGTTGTTGCCTGAGTAAGATTGGTTGATGCGGGCGCCGACATAAATATCAATGTCGTTGAATATCGCATAGGCGTATCCACCATCAATGTTGATATCCCAACCACCCAATTCATCTCTGTTTTGTTCGCTGGTTATCTGTTCACTTGTTAGAAACAATCGATGTGGAGAATCCTTCTGCATGGAAGGCAGAGTAGGAAGTTGTTCGGAGTGAGCACTAAAAACAATGAGCATGCAGGTAATACCAAGACTAAGTCTCATGATATCCCCCTTGTAGTTATAAATTTTTTAAATGACTTTTCCACTGCGCTTTACAAAGTCTAGGTGCAAAAAGCATTGTCGGTAGGAGAGTTGTTAGAGTATTTGGTTATTTGCTTAGTCGGTTTTGTTTGCTCAAATAATGATTGTTGATTTTTTAGAGACTTAGCTAACTAATCAGAATGAAACATAAAAAAAAACTACTTTTTCGTTGACTATGCGATAAAAAATAGGTTAAACGTAGGGGTAAGCAAACACACAAACGAAGTAAGATTTCTATGTTTAATAACAGCCTAGTAATGATGACAACCACCATTATTATTACCGACATTACGCGTGTTGGGGCAGGCTGCTAAGCGTAAAATTTACAAAGAAGGCCTGTATCCCCCACCGATACAGGCCTTTTTTTATGCCTATTTTTAATGACTTGGAGTAAAGGGATGCGAGTTCTAAAGTTTGGAGGTTCATCGTTAGCAGATGCTGACCGTTTATTACGGGCAGCAGACATCATTGCCAATAACGCTCAGCAGGAAGACGTTGCCGTTGTTCTTTCTGCACCGGGTAAAACAACAAATAAATTGGTTGCAGTTATTGAAAGCGCGATGCGTAATGGAGAAGCAGAACTACAAATCAAAGAGTTGGAATCGTCTTTCAACACTTTATTTGAAGATGTAAAAGCGGTATTGCCAAACATCGATGGTGCTGCGTATGAAAATCAAGTCAAAACCTCAATGTCACAGCTACGTCAGTTCGTGCACGGTATCAGCCTACTGGGTATGTGCCCTGACAACGTGAATGCGCGTATCATCAGTAAAGGTGAGCGTGTTTCTATCCAGCTAATGAAAGCGGTAATGGAAGCAAAAGGATTAGCCGCCAACCTGATTGACCCAGTTAAGTATCTGCTAGCGAAAGGCGATCACTTAGAAGCTATGGTTGATGTGGAAGTTTCAACACAAAACTTCAAATTAAACCCACTTCCAGAAAAACACGTACACATCATGCCTGGTTTTACTGCTGGTAATAAAAAAGGCGAGTTGGTTTGTCTAGGCCGCAACGGTTCAGACTATTCTGCAGCTGTCTTAGCCGCGTGTTTACGAGCAGAGTGTTGTGAAATTTGGACTGACGTGGATGGTGTTTACAACTGTGACCCTCGTTTAGTTGAAGATGCTCGCTTGTTGAAGTCTCTAAGCTACCAAGAAGCGATGGAGTTGTCTTATTTTGGCGCTTCCGTTCTTCATCCAAAAACAATCGCTCCAATTGCTCAATTCCACATTCCTTGCCTAATCAAAAACAGTTTCAATCCTCAAGGTCCGGGTACTTTAATTGGTCTTGATACTGGTGAAGACAATCTTGCGATTAAAGGCATTACAACGCTAAACAACCTGACTATGGTCAACGTTTCAGGTCCAGGTATGAAAGGCATGGTTGGCATGGCGAGCCGCGTATTTGGCGCGATGTCTGCGTCAGGCGTTTCTATTGTTCTGATCACTCAATCATCGTCTGAATACAGCATTAGTTTTTGTATTGAAGCTGAGCATAAAACGCTTGCTCAACAAGCTCTGTCTGAAGCGTTTGAGTTAGAGCTAAAAGATGGTCTTTTAGAGCCTGTCGAGTTTACAGAAGATCTTTCCATCATCACTCTGGTTGGTGATGGTATGCGTACCTCTCGCGGTGTGGCATCTCAGTTCTTTGCATCGTTGGCAGAAGCTCACGTTAACATCGTCGCGATTGCTCAAGGTTCATCAGAGCGTGCTATTTCAGCGGTAATCCCAGAAGACAAAGTGTCTTCCGCAATCAAAGCGTGTCACGAAAACTTATTTAATTCTAAGCACTTCCTTGACGTATTCGTTGTCGGTGTAGGTGGTGTTGGTGGCGAGTTAGTTGATCAAATTAACCGTCAACAAGCGAAACTGGCGGAAAAAGGTATAGTGATTCGCGTATGTGGTCTGGCGAACAGCAAAGGCTTGTTGCTTGATAGCGAAGGTTTGCCACTTGATAACTGGCGTGACCGCATGGGCTCAGCGTCTGAAGAGTTTTCACTAGCTCGCTTGATTGCTCTTGTTAACCGTAACCATATCATCAACCCTGTGCTGGTTGACTGTACGTCTAGCGAAGCGATTGCAAATCAATACACAGACTTCTTGGCGGCAGGTTTCCACGTTGTTACGCCAAACAAGAAAGCAAACACTGCAAGCATGGCGTATTACCATCAGTTGCGTGAAGTGGCTCGTCACTCTCGTCGTAAGTTGATGTACGAAACAACGGTAGGTGCGGGTTTGCCAGTTATCGAAAACTTGCAGAACCTCATTGCTGCTGGTGATGAGCTGGAAAAATTCAACGGTATCTTATCTGGCTCTCTCTCATTCATCTTCGGTAAGTTAGATGAAGGTCTGACATTGAGCCAAGCAACAACGATTGCTAAAGAAAAAGGTTTCACAGAGCCTGATCCTCGTGATGATCTATCAGGTATGGATGTTGCTCGTAAGCTACTTATCCTTGCTCGTGAAGCGGGAATGGTATTAGAGCTAGAAGACATCAAAGTAGAACAAGCGCTTCCACCAGGCTTTGATGCATCAGGTAGTGTTGAAGACTTCATGGCTCGCTTGCCTCAGGCGGATGAATATTTCCAACAGTTGTCAGCTACAGCGGCGGAGGAAGGTAAAGTTCTTCGCTACGTGGGTGAGATCGCTGAAGGTGAATGCCGAGTGCACATCGCGATGGTCGATGAGAATGGCCCAATGTTCAAAATTAAAGATGGCGAGAACGCTCTGGCATTCTACAGCCGCTACTATCAGCCAATTCCGCTAGTACTACGCGGTTACGGTGCAGGTACTGAAGTAACTGCTGCAGGTGTATTCTCGGATGTCATGCGTACGCTTGGCTGGAAATTAGGGATTTAATCAATGAGTTCAAGTGACATGGGCGTAGTCGTTTACGCCCCAGCTTCTATCGGTAACGTGAGTGTTGGTTTCGATGTATTGGGTGCTGCGGTTTCACCGATTGACGGAACACTGCTTGGCGACCGAGTTCAGGTAAAAGCAGGCTCAGAGCCTTTTACTCTTAAAACAGCAGGCAGCTTCGTTTCTAAGCTTCCTGAAAACCCAAAAGAAAACATCGTTTACGATTGTTGGACGGTATTTGCTCGTGAGTTAGAGAAAAAACAAGTTGAGCTTAAGCCTCTTGAAATGACGCTAGAGAAGAACATGCCTATCGGTTCTGGTCTAGGCTCAAGTGCTTGTTCAATTGTGGCTGCACTGGATGCGCTCAACCTATTCCATGATCAACCATTAAACGAAACTGAACTGTTGGCATTAATGGGTGAAATGGAAGGAAAGATCTCTGGTGGCATTCACTATGACAACGTAGCACCTTGTTACCTTGGTGGCGTCCAACTGATGTTGGAAGAGCTTGGCATTATCAGCCAAGAGGTGCCGTGCTTTGATGATTGGTACTGGGTAATGGCTTATCCGGGTATTAAGGTTTCAACGGCTGAAGCGCGAGCTATCTTGCCGTCTCAGTATCGCCGCCAAGATATCATCGCTCATGGTCGTTATTTGGCAGGCTTTATTCATGCCTGCCACACCAATCAGCCTGAGTTAGCTGCGAAAATGATCAAAGACGTGATCGCAGAACCTTATCGTGAGAAACTGCTGCCTGGTTTTGCGAAGGCTCGCCAATATGCGCTTTCTGCTGGAGCATTGGCGACAGGCATCTCTGGTAGCGGTCCAACACTATTTAGCGTATGCAAAGAGAAAGACGTTGCCGAACGTGTTGCGCGTTGGCTGGAACAAAACTACGTACAAAACGAAGAAGGATTCGTTCACGTTTGTCGTCTAGACAAAAACGGTTCAAAAGTTACAGGAAGTGAGCTATGAAGCTTTACAACATAAAAGAAAATGATGAACAAGTATCCTTTGGCCAAGCCGTGCGCCAAGGGTTAGGCCGTAACCAAGGTCTATTTTTCCCGTCGGAATTACCAAAGTTTGATGATATCGATGCGCTATTAGCGGAAGATTTCGTATCTCGTAGCACTAAAATCCTATCTGCTTTGATTGGTGACGAACTGCCAAGCGAGAAAGTGAATGAGATGGTGGCATCTGCGTTCCAGTTCCCAGCGCCAATCAAATCAGTAAAAGATGGCGTTTATGCTCTTGAACTGTTCCATGGTCCAACGCTTGCGTTTAAAGACTTTGGTGGCCGCTTTATGGCTCAGTCTCTTGCGGCTGTATCTAATGGCGGAAAAATCACGATTCTAACAGCAACATCTGGCGATACAGGTGCTGCGGTTGCTCATGCTTTCTACGGCATGGAAGATATCAACGTCGTGATCCTTTATCCAAAAGGTAAAATCAGCCCACTTCAAGAGAAGCTGTTCTGTACTCTAGGCAAGAACATTCACACTGTAGCGGTCAATGGCGATTTTGATGCGTGCCAAGCGTTAGTTAAAAACGCTTTTGATGATGCTGAGCTGCGTGAAAAAGTAGGTCTTAATTCGGCTAACTCTATCAATATCAGCCGCTTAATGGCGCAAATCTGCTATTACTTCGAAGCTGCGGCTCAAATGAGCAAAGCTGAGCGCGAAAATCTAGTTATCTCTGTACCAAGTGGTAACTTCGGTAACCTTACTGCTGGTCTGTTAGCGAAAGCTCTGGGTTTACCTGTGAAGCGTTTCATCGCCGCAACAAATGCGAACGACACTGTACCTCGTTACCTAGAAACGGGTAAATGGGATCCAAAACCAACAGTGGCGACCACTTCAAATGCGATGGATGTGAGCCAACCAAACAACTGGCCTCGTATCGAAGAGCTATGCAAGATCAAAGATTGGGGCTTAGAAACTTTAGGTAAAGGTGCGGTTCTCGATAGCGAAAGTGCGGAATCAGTGAAAGAGCTGAACGCGTTGGGTTATTTGTGTGAACCACACGGCGCAATTGCTTACCGAGTACTTGATCAGCAACTTCAACAAGGTGAAACAGGACTGTTCTTATGTACTGCTCACCCAGCTAAGTTCAAAGAAGTGGTAGATGAGATTTTAGGTACAGATATCGAGCTACCAGCTCCTTTGGCTAAGCATGCTGTTATGGAACTTCTGTCTGATGAGATGGACGTTGACTTCGCAGCACTGAGAAAGCTTCTAATCAAGGTTCGTGGCGAGTAATACAAGGTAGAGAATCATGACTGATTCTCTACCAACAAAGCATAAAAAAGCGGTGCTACTTTAAGAGCACCGCTTTTTTTAATTTGCAAAACTGAATTATAGAGATTCAGTAAAAGTACGAGCGATAACGTCGCGTTGTTGCTCTGGAGTTAGAGAGTTAAAACGAACAGCGTAACCCGATACACGGATAGTTAGCTGTGGGTATTTCTCTGGGTGTGCTACTGCATCTTCCAGCGTTTCACGTTTAAGAACGTTAACGTTTAGGTGTTGGCCACCTTCAATTTTTGCTGGAGTTTCGATTGCCACTTCACGGCTTTCGTACTCGCCAAGGTCAGATACTGGAACAACTTGATCTTCTGAGTAGCTACCAGATGCTGCAACACAACGAGCTTCGTTTGTTTCACTATCGATTAGCCAAATAGAGTTAAGTAGGTCATCATTAGCTGCTTTAGTGATTTGGATACCTTGGATCATCAATATCTCCTAGTCCACTTTCAGTGGTATTTATTGGTGTTAAATTTCGTAATTATTGTTGAGCTTCGTATTATATATTTTATATCCATGATTATAGTATTGATATAGGTCAAAAAACAACATAAAACCTTAATTGGTTTAAGGTGAATAAATTGATATCAATCAATAAGTGATTAATAAATATAATTATTCAATTAAATTTTAACTATTAAAATATATTTTATGGTTAAAATTTGTTCTATTTGTGGTAATAAAACTACATTTTAACGTGCTAGAACAAGCTAACTAGAACAAATCAGTAAGTTATAAAAGCCAATTTGAAAGTAGAAAGTGATTAAATGACAAAAGAAGTAAAGCCTCTTGGCAACAAATATATTGGTGCTCATGTTTCCGCTGCTGGTGGTGTTGATCAGGCGCCATTAAGAGCAAAAGAGATTGGTGCAAACGCGTTTGCTATCTTCACTAAAAATCAGCGTCAATGGGTAGCGAAGCCACTAGAAGCGTCAACAATAAGACGTTTCAAAGAGCAATGTCAGCGTTTAGGTTTCTCTGCTGACTATATTTTGCCTCATGACTCCTACTTAATTAATTTGGGCGCGCCAGAAGAAGATAAGCTGGAAAAATCGCGTGCAGCATTTATTGATGAGATGGAGCGTTGCAATCAGCTCGGGTTGAAACTGCTGAACTTCCATCCGGGTAGCCACTTAAAACTTGTGTCTGAAGAGCAGTGCCTTGCGACTATTGCGGAGTCAATTAACCTTGCTCATAAAGCTGTACCTGATGTTATTGCTGTTATCGAGAATACAGCAGGGCAAGGAACGAACTTAGGCTGGCGCTTTGAGCAGTTGGCGGCAATCATTGATCAAGTAGAAGACAAATCTCGTGTCGGTGTTTGCCTCGATACTTGCCACACCTTTGCCGCTGGCTACGATTTAAGTAGCTTTGCCGCTTGTGAAGCTACTTTTGCCGAGTTTGATCGTGTTGTCGGTATGCACTATTTAAGAGCAATGCATATTAATGACTCAAAAGGTGGATTAGGCAGCAAGCTGGATCGCCACCACTCATTGGGCAAAGGTGAGATCGGTTGGGATTGCTTTGAGTACATCTCTAAAGATCCTCGTTTTGATAATATCCCTTTGATTTTAGAAACAATTGATCCTGATATTTGGCATTTAGAGATCCAAACAATGCGCGATCACCATTTAAGTGTATA
Organism: Vibrio plantisponsor; assembly: GCF_013041605.1. Lineage (GTDB taxonomy): Bacteria > Pseudomonadota > Gammaproteobacteria > Enterobacterales > Vibrionaceae > Vibrio > Vibrio plantisponsor. Next base: position 254,399 of record NZ_JABEQC010000002.1, read on the forward strand.
AATTGTTCGTTTGAGATCACGATATTGGCATGCTTTTCTCATGACGTTTTCATGAAACGTTGTAAAGAAGGATGCCCAATTATGTTCTCTTCAGTTTGTGTTACCTCATCATTCAGTGCTCGACCTGCTGCCCGTATGCCAGTGCCTAATAGGCATGTAACAGGTCGAGGCCACCATCGCTCACCGCAACCAAGTAAATCTCATTGCAAGTAAGGCTTACTGAAGAGATCAGTTGTTTGTCGATAGGTTGATGTCCTGCTTGTTGTGTTGATGACATTTGTGAATCGTTTACGACATTGTTGATTAAAATCTGATGTTTCAGTGTTGTCGTATTCGATTTTACCAGTGCTGTCTGGCTGCAACTTTGTGCTCATGGGTATAAGATAAAGCAATTATTTTGATACTCAGGAGCTGTTATGAGCCATTCCTTGACTTGGCACGACGTCATTGGTCTAGAGAAAGAACAAGAATATTTCCAGCAAACGCTGAAGTTTGTCGAAGCTGAGCGAGCCGCTGGTAAAGTTATTTTCCCGCCTGCTAAAGATGTGTTTAATGCCTTTCGCTTTACTGAGTTCGATGACGTCAAAGTCGTTATCCTCGGACAAGACCCTTATCATGGGCCGAATCAGGCACATGGCTTGTGCTTTTCTGTTTTACCGGGAGTGAAAACGCCTCCTTCTCTGGTGAACATGTATAAAGAACTGTCTCAAGATATTGACGGTTTTCAGATCCCGAATCATGGCTATTTAAAAAGCTGGGCGGATCAGGGCGTATTGTTGCTCAATACGGTTTTGACAGTAGAGCAGGGGAAGGCACATTCACATGCTAAAACGGGGTGGGAAACGTTCACTGACCGTGTAATCGATGCGTTAAACCAACATCGTCAAGGTGTGATCTTCCTTCTCTGGGGATCTCATGCTCAGAAAAAGGGGCAGATGATCGATAGAAGCAAGCATCATGTGCTTATGGCTCCGCATCCTTCACCGTTATCAGCGCATCGAGGATTCTTAGGTTGTAAGCATTTTTCGCAAACAAATCAGATACTCAAACAACTGGGGCAAATGCCAATTGATTGGCAACCAACTCTTGATTCGAATCAATGATGTGATGAATGGTTGTTCTTGTTGCTGTTTTTTCGACCAAAATCAAAGCGAATTAGTCATTCCTTATATAGACTTTACCTACATGACTGTGTAAGGGAGACGCACAATGATGATTGAAAGAATCAGACGTGAACATGGATACATGACTCGACTGTTGGCTATTTTGCGCGGAAAGTTACAGCTTCTTAAAGACGAAAAACCGATTAACTACAGCCTCGTTAAGGAGATTGTGGATTATCTTTCAAGGCATTCTGAAAGTGTCCACCACCCTAAAGAAGACATTCTTTATCGGCATTACATTCAGCACTATGGGGAGCATGAAGAAGTTTCGGATTTAGAAAAAGAACATGCTCAATTATCCAAATCAACCCATGAGTTTTTGAATACCGTTGAGATGATCTTAAATGATGCAGTTGTTCCTCAAGATGTATTCATGGAGCAGCTGGAGCAATTCATTAATTCACAGCGTCAACATTTAGAAATGGAAGAACAAACCGTTTTACCGCTGATTAATCGGACTTTTAGCGTGGCAGATTGGCAGAAGGTTGAATCGGAGTGGAATTGCAATGAAGATGACCCTGTATTTGGATCAACCATTGCGGAAAGATACGCTCAGCTTGCTCGTCGAGTAAGAAAAAGCGAAACAGAGTGCAATTAGGAAAAATGTACAAAGTCAAAGTGTAGAAATAGAAGAGGCGCCAATAAAGGCGCCTCTTCTATTTATAATTTGAGGTCATCAAGTTCTAGACAGACATCCATTTCTAATAACTCTCTTTCCAACCGTTTTCGATCTCGTATAGCTTCTATCTCACGCCACATCCTTTTAGCTGGTTTCGCTCTGCTACTCGCATTTGTGCGGAGCTTTGCGATCTGTGCATCTAACAGTTCATCGAAGTGCAAGTCATCCATAAGCAAGCCTCTTTCTGGTTGTCTCCTTTCCTGGAGTTTTTTCTAAATATCATATTTTTAAGGACAATAACTATGATTTATTTCTCATTTGTTTCATTGATATGAAATTTTTATGGATTTCTTCCAGGAATATAAACTTTGTTAGCATTGGGTTGGTTGTTATTTAACCGGTTGGATACCGTGTTTCTTATTTATTGATAATTGGCTGATGTTAAAAAAAGGTTATCAAACTAGGCCGAGAGACTAACGGTTGGTTAAGGTCTGGTCGCTAAGTTTCTAAATGTTTCAACTTGCGCAATGTGAATTCATTTTGTGATGGGGCATATAGAGCTTTAGGGGGGAACGTGGCTTTAACTTATTGTGTATCACCTAAGTTTGATGAGTGGAATGATGTTTAATTAATGTAATGGTAATGTTTTATTTGTGTGATGTGTGCTTGAGGTTGTTTGTGCGAATAGCGCTGATGGATTCTCATAAATGCAACTTAACTCATATTGATTTTTAACAACCCTGCCTGCATCATTCTCGCCCATCATATAGATACCTAAACCGATTAGGTGTCGCCATTCTCCTGAACTACACACCATTATAAAAGCAAATCGCAGCCAGCGAGCGTGTAGTTAAAGTGCTAACTTTTATTTTCAGGTTCTAATACTTACTCTTTTTAGAGGTTTTTGTGACAGACTTAATTAACTTAATGAACGACCTGCTTTGGGGATCGATACTGGTGTATCTCCTTGTCGGTGTCGGTATTTACTTCACATTGCGTTTAGGCTTCATCCAATTTCGCCATTTTGGGCACATGTTCAGTGTGTTGAGAAACAGCCGTAAAGCTGACAATGCTGGTATCTCCTCTTTTCAAGCTCTTTGTACCAGCCTTGCTGCTCGCGTAGGTACAGGTAACATGGCCGGTGTTGCCGTTGCATTAACTGTTGGTGGCCCTGGTGCAATCTTCTGGATGTGGATGACTGCAATGCTAGGCATGGCGACATCATTTGCAGAAAGTACTCTTGCTCAGCTTTATAAGTCACGTGATAAGGACGGTAACTACCGTGGTGGTCCTGCTTATTACATGGAGAAAGGCTTGGGTATGCGCTGGATGGGCGTTCTTTTCTCAATCTTCCTTATCATTGCATTCGGCTTAGTGTTCAACGCAGTACAAGCAAACTCGATTTCAAATGCGATGAGCAATGCATTTGGCTTTGATCCAATGATGGTGGGTGTAGGTATTGTGCTACTTACCGCCTTCGTTATTTTCGGTGGTATTCGTAAAATTGCACGTACCGCTGAGCTTATCGTTCCATTTATGGCAATTGCCTACTTAGCGATTGCGCTTGTGGTTGTGTTCATGAATATAGAGAAAGTACCTGCGGTATTCTCTCTGATCATCAAAAGTGCTTTTGGTTTTGAACAAGCTGCTGCTGGTGGTCTTGGTTATGCGATTGCACAGGCAATGATCAACGGTGTTAAACGTGGATTGTTCTCAAACGAAGCGGGTATGGGTTCTGCTCCGAATGCGGCGGCTTCTGCAACGCCTTATCCTCCACACCCTGCGTCTCAAGGTTATGTGCAAATGCTGGGCGTTTTCGTTGATACTATCGTGATCTGTTCAGCGACTATGGCGATCATCCTAGTGTCTGGTGAATATGTTCCGCACGGTGAAATTACAGGTATTGAACTAACACAACGTGCACTCAGTTCACAAGTCGGTGATTGGGGCGGAGTGTTTATTGCGATGGCAATTTTCTTCTTTGCCTTCACCTCAATCATTGCGAACTATTCATATGCGGAAACGAACCTTATATTCCTTGAGCACAACAACAAGAAAGGTTTAGTTGTATTTCGTCTGATTTTCTTAAGTATGGTGATGTTTGGTGCGTTAGCGACACTGCCTACGGTTTGGGCTATGGCCGATGTTTCTATGGGCTTGATGGCGATTGTTAACTTGATTGCGATTCTGCTTCTGTCTGGAACCGTAATTAAGCTTGCGAAAGACTACAACCGTCAGCTAGACGCGGGCAAAGTACCGACTTTTAATGCCAATGACTACCCAGAACTAAAAACTCAACTTGAAGATGGAATCTGGGATCAATCGAAGTCGAATAAAGCAAACTAAGTACACTAATAGATAGTACCGATGTTATAGATTGGAAAAGCCATGCAGACACTGCATGGCTTTTTTTGTAAGCTATCGTTCAAAAGCAATAAAAGTCAGCTCAACAGAATTTATAAAGGAAACCTTATGCTTATCGTGGTCTCTCCAGCAAAAACATTGGATTATGAATCTCCTTTGCCAACAACTCGCTTTACCCAGCCAGAGTTGACTTCGCATTCAGCGGAATTAATCAAAGTGTGCCGTACACTGACTCCGCAAGATATTGCTGACTTAATGAAAGTCAGTGACAAAATTGCTGGTTTGAACGTGGCACGCTTTGAGCAGTGGACCGAAACCTTCACACCTGACAATTCTCGCCCTGCGATCTTTGCTTTCAAAGGTGATGTCTACACTGGTCTCGAAGCAGAAACGTTGTCTGAAGCGGATTTAGATTATGCGCAAACTCATCTGCGTATGCTGTCAGGCTTATACGGTTTGTTGAAGCCTCTCGATCTTATGCAGCCTTACCGTCTCGAAATGGGTACTAAGCTGGGCAATGAACGTGGCAGCAATCTCTATCAGTTCTGGGGCAACATTATTACCGATAAGCTAAATGAAGCGATTAAAGCACAAGAAGATAATGTGCTAATCAATCTCGCTTCGAATGAATACTTTAAAGCCGTTAAACCGAAAGCTTTAGATGCCCAAGTGATCACTCCTGTGTTTAAAGACTGCAAAAATGGTCAATATAAGGTGATCAGCTTCTTTGCTAAAAAAGCCCGCGGCATTATGGCACGCTACATTATTGAAAACCATATTGAGTCTGTGAAGCAGTTAGAATCTTTTGATACTGCTGGCTACTACTACTGTGCCGCTGAATCGACAGCAACAGAGCTTGTATTCAAACGAGAAGAACAATAAGCCTATAGATGAGGTTGTTATGCTAACTTGGTTTAAAAAATGGCTGGCACGCTATGATGATTGGTGCCAAAGCATGGGCTTGACACCAGATCAAAAACGTTGCTGCGTTCCTTATCGTAAAGATCCGATTCATGATAAAGAACCGAGTCATGACAAAGACCCTTCTCATGGCAAAGACATTGAAAAATCATAAGCTGCGGCTGTTTGACACTCATTGCCACTTTGATTTTGATGAGTTTGCCGCATCGTTTCCGGAGCAAATGTCCGCCGCAACGCATGCTCAGGTAGATAAAATCCTTATTCCATCTGTTGGTGTTTTTAATTGGCTGCGAGTGAAAAATCTCGCAGCACAATACCCAGCAACCCTTCGATACGCCCTCGGTTTTCATCCTTATTTTCTTGAACACTTTTCCGATGAACAGTTGCAGCAGTTAGAAGATGAATTAGCACTGCGAGAAAGCGCTTGTGTTGCGGTTGGCGAATGTGGATTAGACGCTATGGTTGAGGTCAATGCCTCGCTGCAAGAACGTGTTTTCATTGCCCAAATAGCCATGGCACAACACGCCCGTCTTCCTGTCATTCTGCATAGCCGCAAAACGCATAACCGACTGCTGCAATTAATTAAACAACATCGCTTTACTCAAGGTGGTGTGTTACATGCTTTTTCCGGCAGTGAACAACAAGCCAGACAATTTATCGACCTTGGCTTTAAAATCGGTGTAGGCGGAGTGATTACTTACCCACGAGCTAATAAAACTCGACAAGCGATCAGCCAATTACCGATAGAGTCTCTGGTTTTAGAAACCGATGCACCGGACATGCCGTTATCCGGCAGGCAAGGCGAGGCGAATCATCCTAAATACTTAGTTCATGTCTTAGAAGAGTTGGTGGCGCTGAGAGGCACCAATAAAGAACAACTGGCATCTCAGCTTTGGGCAAACAGTATTGAGCTGTTTCGGATTGCTGAATAGCAAAAGGGAGCGAAATTCGCTCCCTTTGTTTTAGGAAAAAGAATAAATCGTTATTCGCGCTCTTTGGTATATGGAACACCAATTGCTTTTGGCGCAACTGCTTTACCAATAAATCCAGCAAGTAGAAATACCGTCAAGATATATGGCAACGCTTCGATGGCTTGAACCGGAATAGGGAACTCACCTACGCTAACGCCTTGCAGACGAATTGCCAACGCATCAAGGAAGCCGAACAGCAAACAGGCTGCCATAGCTGTCACAGGGCGCCACTTACCAAAGATAAGAGCAGCAAGTGCCATATAGCCTTTACCTGCGCTCATGTTAGGAATGAACTGGGCAGTTTGACCTACTGAGAGGTACACGCCAGCCAAACCTACCAATAAGCCACAGATCACCATGGCACTATAACGCATGCCAGCAACCGAAATACCGGCTGTATCCACTGCCGCCGGAGAATCACCTACCGCTCTTAAGCGTAAACCGAAGCGAGTTTTGAACAAGACATACCAAGACAAAGGTACTGCCGCTAAAGCCACATACTCAATAATCGAGTGACCGCTGATTAGCTCAGAATAAATGAGCCCAACAACTGGAACATCTTGTAAGGCATCAGCGCCCGGTAATGTTATTGGTGCAAAACGAGCATCGCCAGAAAGCGCTGGTGTTTGACCGCCTTGATTGAACCAGTAACGTCCTAGAGTTACGGTTAAACCTGTCGCCAGAATATTGATTGCCATACCGCTGACTACTTGGTCACCACGGTGTGTAATCGAAGCAAAGCCGTGAAGTAAAGCAAGCAGAATAGACACTAGCACCCCAGCACAAACACCCAGCCAAGCTGAGCCTGTGATGTAAGCTGTCGCAGCACCTGCGAAAGCGGCTGCCAAAAGTTTACCTTCTAGTGCGATGTTTACTACACCTGAACGTTCACTAAACATACCGGCTAGAGCGGCAAGAATAAGTGGGGTGGCAACACGAATTGTGGCATCAGCCATTAAAATGATGGTTTCAAACATGATTACGCAACTCCATGTTCTTGTTTGCCAAATAAGCGCAGATAAATGCGTTCAATTGAAGGTTTGAACATGTACTCAAGTGCACCAGAGAAAAGAATCACCAGACCTTGCAGTACCACAACGATGTTACGGTCAACGCCGTAGTCGAAGCTCAGCTCAGCACCGCCCTGATAGAGGAAGCCAAACAGTAAACTTGCGAGAACAACACCTACTGGGTGGTTTCGTCCCATCAAAGCTACTGCAATACCAGTGAAGCCAAACCCTTCTACGAAGTTCAGTTTGATCTGGTGAAGCTCACCTTGCAGTACGTTGATACCAAAGAAGCCCGCCAACATGCCAGAAAGCAGCATAGTAATGACGATTATCTTCAGGTAGTTAATACCTGCGTAAGAAGCAGCTGACGCATTCGCGCCAATAGAGCGAATCTCATAGCCCCAGCGAGAGTGCCAAATGAATAGCCACACAAACACACAGCACAACAGAGCGAAAATAAAACTGATGTTGAGTGGGCTTGGCGCAACGTTGATACCAAATACAGCAAACAGTTCGTGCATTTTTGGTAGCCAGCTACCTTGTGCAAACACGCGACTTTCTGTTGCCATCGTGGTTTCTGGCTTCAGAATGTCAACGAGAAGGTATGCCATAAGCGAAGCTGCAATGAAGTTAAACATGATCGTTGTAATAACGATATGAGAACCTCGTTTTGCCTGTAAGTAAGCAGGAATAAACGCCCAAGCCGCACCAAAAATGCCGCCAGCGATAACCGCTACAGGAAATACCACATACCAAGGTGCATATTCACCGAGGGTTAAACAGATTATCCCAACACCCAGACCACCAATATATGCCTGACCTTCCACACCAATGTTGAATAGCCCTGCGTGATAAGCCACTGCAACGGCTAAACCTGTAAAGATAAAACCAGTGGTGTAGTAAAGGGTGTAACCGAAGCCTTCAGCGTAACCGAACGCGCCCGTCCACATGACTTTGATGGCATCTAATGGGTTGATATCAATATAGATAAATAACAAAGCTGAAACTAAAAACGCGACCAAAACGTTAATCGCAGGTAACAGCGCTATGGTTACCCAAGCGGGCACTTTTGCCTGACTCATGCCGTCTCTCCTTGGGCAATACTCTCTTTTATGTGGTCTGGAATAATGTTCGCCATCATAAGACCTAATGTTTTCTCATCAGCCTGATGAGCTTGCAGTTCACCGACAATAGCGCCATCAAACACAACCAATATGCGATCGGCAAGGCTGAGGATTTCATCCAGTTCAACAGAGACCAATAGCACGGCTTTTCCTGCATCTCGGCTAGCAATGATTTGCTGGTGGATATACTCAATCGCGCCAATGTCCACCCCACGAGTAGGTTGGCCTATCAGAAGGACATCTGGGTTCTCTTCCATTTCACGGGCAATCACCAGTTTTTGCTGGTTACCACCAGAGAAGTTTGCCGTTTTCAGGTGGATATCATTCGGGCGAACATCCCATTTATCCATACTCTCTTGGCAAATCTTCGAAATAGCGGCTTTGTCTTGCAGCAAGCCTTTGTTGTATTTCGGTAGATTGTGGTAACCCAAGATGTAAGCTTCTTGAGCTTCAAATTTATTGATTAAGCCTTGTTTGTGGCGATCTTCAGGAATATGACCGACACCCATAGCTCTAACCTGTTGAGGATCTGCCGGTTTATCGACAGAAATGGTATGTCCATTGAGTTCAAAACTACCGGAAGTTGGCTTCAAGATACCAGATAGCAAAGACAGGATCTCTGATTGACCATTGCCGGATACCCCAGCAATACCGACCAGCTCACCAGCTCGTACTGAGAAGCTGATGTCTTTGACGCGCTTAACACCGCTGTGATCGACGTAGCCTAGCTTGTTTACCTTCAGTAACTCTTTGGCTGGTTTGGCTTCAGACTTATCAACTTTTAGGCGAACTTTACGTCCCACCATCAGCTCTGCAAGCTCTTCTCGGTTGGTGTCTGAGGTTTTGACATCGGCAACCATCTGACCTTGACGCATCACCGAAATGTTGTCGGTAATAGCCAGTACTTCACGCAGTTTATGAGTGATGATAATAACCGTTGTGCCTTGACTGCGAAGCTTGTCCAGAATCGCGAACAAGTGATCCGCTTCTTGAGGCGTTAATACGCCAGTTGGTTCGTCAAGAATAAGCAGTTTTGCATCGCGGTAGAGAGCTTTAAGAATTTCAACTCGTTGTTGCAAACCAACAGGTAGGTCACCAACCAATTTATCCAGTGGAACATCTAAACCGTAGTCTTTTTCTATTTGGTGCAATTTCTTTCTTGCAGCTTTTAAGCTGTCTTCTAGTTTCCAGCCTGATTCAGCGCCGAGAACCACGTTTTCAAGAACCGTGAAGGTATCAACCAACATAAAGTGTTGGTGAACCATGCCTATCCCTGCGGCAATCGCTTCCTGAGAGTTGTTAGGGTTATATGGTTTACCATCGACAAACATCTCACCTGAGTTTGGTGTATAAAAACCGTAGATGATGCTCATCAAGGTGGATTTACCAGCGCCATTTTCACCGATAATGCCGTGAATCGTACCTGCTGGAACTTTTAAATCGATAGCTTTATTCGCGTGAACGGCACCAAAGCGTTTATCGATTTTTTTAAGCTCGATGGCATAGTTTTGAGATTGCGTCACGTAAAAACTTCCTGAACTAATGAGGTCAACAGACCCTAAGGCCATATTCAAATGGATGCGCTTGATCGAGCAGCCAAATAAACCATACGCCGCTGAGCAAGCAGCGGCGTATGACATTTCCAAACGGAACGTATTGTTTTAACTAAGTATTAAGAACTAAATTAGTACTCACACTTGTTGTTAGACATGTAGTCGTGAATCTTGATTTTGCCTGCGATAATGTCTGCTTTTAGTGTATCCATGTAAGCTTTCATTTCGTCAGTGATCAGAGATTTGTTGTTATCGTCGTATGCCCAGTCAACCGCATTCTCTTTAAGACCTAGAGCTTTGATACCTGGTTGCCAAGTACCGTTCATTTCTTCTTTCCAAGTTTCAACTGAAGCAGCACCTACTAGCTTAACCATTGAAGTTAGCATTGTGCCTGGTTGTAGGTGGTTTTGGTTTGAGTCAACACCGATCGCTAGTTTGCCCGCATCTTTCGCTGCTTGGTAAACACCTAGACCAGTACCGCCAGCTGCCGCGTAAACAACGTCAACGCCTTTAGAGAATTGTGATTTCGCAAGCTCAGAGCCTTTTGCAGGGTCAGCAAACGCTGCTGGTGTTGAACCTGTCATGTTTTGTAGAACAGTGATGCTTGGGTTGGTGTATTTAGCACCTTGCTCATAACCACATTGGAATTTACGGATAAGAGGGATATCCATACCGCCAACGAAGCCAACTACGCCTGATTTTGACGCTTTCGCAGCAAGTGCACCCACTAGGAATGAACCTTCGTGTTCTTTAAATACGATTGATTGAACGTTTGGCTTATCAACAACTGAGTCAAGAATTGTGAAGTGAATGTCTGGGAACTCAGTTGCTACTTTTTCTACAGCTGACGCCATATTAAAGCCTACTGCAACAATTGGGCTAAAACCGCGGCTTGCTAAACGACGAAGACCTTGTTCACGTTGCGCCTCATTTTGAGGTTCAAATTCGCGAACTTCAGTACCTTCCGCAGCCATCACTTTTACACCATTTTGATATACCGCTTCGTTGAACGATTTATCGAATTTACCCGCTGTATCATAAATTACGGCTGGTTTTGCTTCTGCGAAAACGTGAAATGACGAAACCGCTAAAGCAAGTGCTGAGATTTTTATAATAGATTTTTTCACTGTTATATACCTATGTTGCAATACCACTGTACTAGACGAGAGACTGCTGACCTTTAACAAAAGTCCAACAAACCCAAAAACAAAATATCAATAGTTTGAATGAATTATTGGTGAGCTAGTTTGATCGTGTATAAGTTTATCGTTTGCGCTGCAAAAAAAAGTCGAATACCTCACACCAAATCACATTTTTTTGTGAAGGAAGAAACTAATTCGCCATAAATGTATGTTTATTTGTTAATTTCTAGCGTTTACAAGAAATTAGGCTCACCAAATTTGTGATTTGAATCACCAAATTAGTGCAAAATGACGATTTAATTGCTTTGCTATTCGTTGTTTTCATAGCGTCTAGCTGACTAAGCAAATGGTAAGCCAACTTATTGGGGATATGTATGGATGAATCTTGTTCTAATTTTCTCGGTATTAAATGTGCGTTTGAATACAAATTTGTAGTGTGGTTGAGTGAAAAATGTAACATTCGAGTGTGATGAAACGCTCATGTTTTGGTTTGAAATAAAATCAGTGTTTGTCGTTAACTTGGGTGATAAATGCCAAGAATGTGTCGTTAAAATTCGAAAATTTGCCTTCTTCTTTTGTGAGCAAACGGTTGCAGCATTTTATTGAATGTAGGCTACAATTTGTTGGCTACATGTTGCTGATAAGGTTAAAACCCCTCTGTTTTGGGTTTTTATTGTGACTTGCTTCTTGTTTTTGAATGTAATGTTGACTCATTACCTAAAAATGCGTGATGCATATATTACTTTTTGCTGTGAGAGATGCGTATAATCGCACCCCGAAAACAACCCAATGTTTAACACGCCAAATTAAACTATAAGGAAGCCATAAACTATGAGTACGTTTATGAGCCTAGTCGGTATGTTGGTTTTACTTGCAATCGCAGTACTACTTTCAAACAACCGCAAAGCTATTAACTTAAGAACCGTGGGTGGCGCATTCGCTATCCAATTTGCACTAGGTGCATTTGTACTTTATGTCCCATGGGGCCGCGATCTACTTGCTGGTTTCTCAAACGGGGTATCTAACGTTATTAACTACGGTAATGACGGTACTTCTTTCCTATTCGGTGGTCTTGTTTCTGACAAGATGTTCGAAGTATTCGGTGGCGGCGGTTTCATCTTCGCTTTCCGTGTTCTTCCAACACTGATTTTCTTCTCTGCACTAATCTCGGTTCTTTACTACCTAGGCATCATGCAATGGGTAATTAAGATTCTAGGTGGTGGTCTGCAGAAAGCTCTAGGCACATCTCGCGCAGAATCTATGTCTGCAGCAGCTAACATTTTCGTTGGTCAAACTGAGGCTCCACTTGTTGTTCGCCCATTTGTTCCAAAAATGACTCAATCTGAGCTGTTCGCAGTAATGTGTGGTGGTTTGGCTTCTGTTGCCGGTGGTGTACTTGCGGGTTACGCATCAATGGGTGTTCCACTAGAGTACCTAGTTGCAGCGTCATTCATGGCGGCACCAGGTGGTCTACTGTTCGCTAAGATCCTTTTCCCTGAAGTTGATCAACCACAAGAGAACATTGAAGATGCTCTTGAAGGTGGCGACGACAAACCAGCTAACGTTATCGACGCAGCAGCGGGCGGTGCAGCAGCAGGTCTACAACTTGCTTTGAACGTTGGTGCAATGCTAATCGCATTCATCGGTCTGATCGCACTTATTAACGGTATTCTAGGCGGTCTAGGTGGTTGGTTCGGTATGCCTGAACTAACTCTAGAACTTCTTCTAGGTTGGATCTTCGCTCCTCTAGCATTCGTAATCGGTGTGCCATGGGAAGAAGCAACTATTGCAGGTTCATTCATCGGTCAGAAGACTGTTGTAAACGAATTCGTTGCTTACCTAAACTTCGTACCATACGTGGGTGAAAACGCTCAAGTAGTTGCGGCAACTGGTCAATTGATGTCTGAGAAGACTCAAGCAATCATCTCATTCGCTCTATGTGGCTTCGCGAACCTATCTTCTATCGCGATTCTACTAGGTGGTCTAGGTGGTCTAGCTCCGACTCGTCGTCACGATATCGCTCGTATGGGTATCAAAGCAGTGATTGCTGGTACCCTATCTAACTTGATGGCTGCAACAATTGCTGGCTTCTTTATCTCTTTCTAATTTGATTTAGAGAACGATATATAGACGCCGTTTAATCTCACCCCGTAGCAAGAATATTGCTGCGGGGTGTTTTTGCTTTTCAGGGCATGACAAAAAGTGATTTTTTGTAATGGATTGCATTGAAAAGCCTTGTGTCTCAAGGATGTCAGAAATTGACCATTTTTGAGATACAAACCGTTTGCTCTTCGAATGGGACTACAGTTTTGTGATAAATATCTATACTGTATTCACTTGCCGAAGGTAGTAAGCGAATATCAAAACGACGTAGTGAAGCCAATTGGATAGGCTGACCATTACGGCGTTTTTGAAAGGCAGCTAATGTCTAAAACAGATCATGTTTAAAACTGACACTGCCTGAAACTGAAACTGTAAGACACCGCAATCACAGATTGTTGTGCCATAGACCCAAATGGGTACTGTGCGGTGACAAGGATAGCAATTGGTGAGCGTAAACACTCACCGAGTCTTCAAGGAACCAAGTCCGTTCATTTGTGGCTATCAAAATAGACGTATGACAGTCGCCTTGGTAGTGAACTAATTGAATATATTGATCGGAGTTAGAAATGAGCGATTTAAAAGCAGCAGCACTACGTGCGCTTAAACTGATGGACTTAACAACACTGAATGATGATGACACGGATGCGAAAGTAATCCAGCTTTGTCACGATGCAAAAAGCCCAGTAGGCAATACTGCTGCAATCTGTATTTACCCTCGCTTTATTCCTATTGCTAAGAAGACCCTTCGTGAGCAAGGCACCCCAGAAGTTCGCATTGCAACAGTAACTAACTTCCCACACGGTAATGACGATGTGGAAATTGCAGTGGCTGAAACGAAAGCAGCAGTAGCATACGGCGCTGACGAAGTAGACGTCGTTTTCCCTTACCGTGCTCTAATCGCTGGTAACGAGAAAGTAGGTTTTGACCTAGTTAAGCAATGTAAAGAAGCGTGTGGTTCTGATGTTCTTCTTAAGGTGATCATCGAAACTGGTGAACTAAAAGAAGAAGCACTAATCAAAAAAGCTTCACAAATCTCTATCGACGCGGGCGCGGATTTCATCAAAACCTCAACAGGTAAAGTGCCAGTAAATGCAACACCTGAATACGCACGTATGATGTTAGAAGTGATTCGTGACATGAACGTTGCTGAAACTGTAGGTTTTAAACCTGCAGGTGGTGTGCGTACAGCTGAAGATGCTCGTGATTACCTAGCGATGGCTGACGAAATCCTAGGTGACAAGTGGGTGGACAGCCGTCACTACCGTTTCGGTGCGTCAAGCCTGCTAACCAATCTACTAAATACATTAGAAGTAACAAACGAGAAAGCTGATCCAGCGGCTTACTAATCGTTCTGTTTTACAAGATGGCGCACAGCGCCATCTTCATTTCTAAATAGCAAAAAACCATAGCTACCCATCCAATTGGTTCGGGGCTAGGGAGGCACTAATGTATTTACCTCAAGAAATTATTCGCAGAAAACGTGACGGTGAAATCCTGACCACAGAAGAGATCAACTTCTTCATCCAAGGTGTGGCTAAAAACACGGTTTCTGAAGGACAAATTGCAGCATTCGCAATGGCTGTATTCTTCCGAGAAATGACAATGCCAGAGCGTATCGCACTGACGTGTGCAATGCGTGATTCAGGCATGGTTATCGATTGGAGCCATATGAACTTTGATGGCCCGATTGTTGATAAACACTCGACAGGTGGTGTGGGTGACGTAACTTCACTGATGCTAGGCGCTATGGTTGCGGCTTGCGGTGGTTATGTTCCTATGATCTCTGGTCGTGGATTAGGCCACACTGGCGGTACTCTTGATAAATTAGAGTCTATCCCTGGCTATAACATCACTCCAACGAATGACGTGTTTGGTCAAGTGACTAAGCAAGCAGGTGTGGCGATCATCGGTCAGACTGGTGATTTAGCGCCAGCAGATAAACGCGTGTACGCAACACGTGATATCACAGCAACCGTTGATAATATCTCGCTGATCACTGCTTCTATTCTTTCGAAGAAATTAGCCGCAGGTCTTGAATCATTAGTGATGGACGTGAAAGTAGGCTCTGGCGCATTTATGCCAACTTATGAAGCGTCAGAAGAACTAGCAAAATCTATCGTTGCGGTTGCGAATGGTGCTGGTACCAAAACAACAGCAATTTTAACGGATATGAACCAAGTATTGGCTTCTTCTGCGGGTAACGCTGTTGAAGTCCGTGAAGCGGTTCGTTTCCTAACGGGCGAATACCGTAACCCTCGTCTACTTGAAGTGACTATGGCTTCTTGTGCTGAAATGTTGGTGCTAGGAAAACTTGCCAAAGACAGTGTTGAAGCTCGTCAAAAACTGCAAGCAGTATTAGACAACGGCCAAGCAGCAGAGCGCTTTGGTAAGATGGTAGCAGGACTTGGTGGCCCAGCAGACTTCGTTGAAAACTACGAAAACTACTTAGATAAAGCTCAAATCATCAAACCTGTTTATGCAGCTCAGTCGGGTGTGGTATCGGCTATGGATACTCGTGCGATTGGTATGGCTGTGGTTGGTATGGGCGGTGGTCGTCGTGTAGCAACAGATACTATCGATTACGCAGTAGGCTTTGATAACTTCATTCGCCTTGGTGAAGTTGCAGATAGCAACAAGCCGTTAGCGTTCATCCACGCTCGTAGTGAAGAGCAGTGGCAAGAAGCGGCAAACGCCCTACAAAATGCGATTAAAGTCGGTGGTAAATACGTCCCAACTCCTGATGTTTACCGTCAGATCCGTGCAGAAGATGTGTAGTTCGTTCAGGAAAGATTGGTGAGGAAAGAGTTATGAAAAGAGCATTTATTTTAGTTTTAGATTCATTCGGTATCGGCGAAACGGCCGATGCTAAAGATTTTGGTGACGTTGGTGCAGATACACTTGGTCACATTGCTGAACAATGTGCACAAGGTTTAGCGGACAACACTGATCGTAAAGGTCCACTAACATTGCCAAACCTGTCTAAGCTTGGTCTTGCAATGGCGCACAAAGAGTCTACTGGTCGTTTTGCTCCGGGATTGGATGATAAAGCAGATATCATTGGTGCTTATGGTCATGCGGCTGAGCTGTCTTCTGGTAAAGATACTCCGTCTGGTCACTGGGAAATTGCTGGTGTTCCTGTTCTGTTTGAATGGGGCTATTTCACTGACAAACAAAACAGTTTTCCTAAAGAACTGACTGATCGCATTCTTGCTCGCGCAGGTCTGGATGATTTCTTAGGTAACTGTCACGCTTCTGGTACGCAGGTTCTGGATGATCTAGGTGAAGAACATATGAAGACTGGCAAGCCTATCTTCTATACTTCTGCTGACTCAGTATTCCAAATCGCATGTCACGAAGAGACTTTTGGTCTAGATCGCTTACTTGAGCTTTGCCAAATTGCCCGTGAAGAACTGGCGGATTACAACATTGGTCGTGTTATTGCGCGTCCATTCGTTGGTGCTGGTAAAGGCCAATTTGAGCGTACGGGTAACCGCCGCGACCTTTCTGTTGAGCCACCTTCAGCAACAGTGCTACAAAAGCTGGTTGAAGAGAAGCAGGGTAATGTAGTGTCTATCGGTAAGATCGCAGATATCTACGCAAACTGCGGTATCACTAAGAAAGTGAAAGCAACGGGTATTCCTGCGCTGTTTGAAGCAACACTAGAGCAGATTCAACAAGCGGGTGATGACACTATCGTCTTCACTAACTTTGTTGATTTTGACTCAGCTTACGGTCACCGTCGTGATGTAGCAGGTTATGCCGCAGCACTCGAATATTTCGATAAGCGTCTGCCTGAAGTTCTAGAATTAATGCAAGAAGATGATGTACTGATCTTGACGGCTGACCATGGTTGTGACCCAACATGGCAAGGTACTGACCATACTCGTGAACACATCCCAGTGATTGTTTACGGTAAGAAAGTGGCTCCGGGTTCATTAGGCCGTCGCGAAACATTCGCTGATATCGGTCAAAGCCTAGCAAGCTACTTTGGTATTTCACCAATGGATTACGGTAAGAACTTTTTGTAATTTCTTAGGGGCTTAGTCTCTGTCTTAGTGAATAGGATAGCATTGAGCCCCAATTATCAGTTTGGTAAAGGTGCACTTCGAGCACCTAACATCATAAGGAACAAGATAATGGCTACTCCTCATATTAATGCTGAAATGGGTGCATTCGCAGACGTTGTACTGATGCCGGGTGATCCACTACGTGCGAAATACATCGCTGAAACTTTCCTAGAAGACGTGGTTCAAGTGTGTGACGTACGTAATATGTACGGTTTCACAGGTACTTACAAAGGCCGTAAGATCTCTGTTATGGGCCACGGTATGGGTATCCCATCATGTTCTATTTACGTAACTGAGCTAATCAAAGATTACGGTGTGAAGAAAGTGATTCGCGTGGGCAGCTGTGGTGCTGTTAACGAAGATATCAAAGTACGTGATGTCGTTATCGGCATGGGCGCATGTACGGATTCTAAAGTGAACCGTATTCGCTTCAAAGACCATGACTTTGCTGCAATCGCAGACTACAAAATGGTAAAAGCGGCAGAAGAAGCTGCAAAAGCACGCGGTATCGACGTTAAAGTGGGTAACCTTTTCTCTGCTGAACTGTTTTACACGCCAGATCCATCTATGTTCGACGTAATGGACAAATACGGTATCGTTGGTGTTGAAATGGAAGCGGCGGGTATCTACGGTGTTGCAGCTGAATACGGTGCAAAAGCGCTGACTATCTGTACTGTATCTGACCACATCAAAACAGGCGAAGCGACCACGTCTGAAGAGCGTCAAACCACGTTCAACGACATGATGCTTATCGCATTAGATTCAGTATTGATTGGTGATCAAGAAGGTTACTAAGCTTTCTTATTTATGCGCTTATTTATTCTGAATAAAAGAAAAAACCTCAGCTTTGGCTGAGGTTTTTGTTTATATGATGCGTTTTAGCTAACGTTCTCAACTAAACGCTATTCCGCGTTCTGTAGCAGCAGGTTTTCACCTTTCGACTTCGGCTTACGTTTCAGTAGCAGAGTGAACAACACGCCACTGATAAAGCTCATGATAACCATTAGGTACATGTAACGATCACTTTTACGATAGTGATGATCGGAAATTGCTGTCACCTTACCGGTCTCAAACGTAATGCGAACAAAACCGATCAGGTTGCCATCATGCATTACTGGCTCTACAAGTTGCTGGCGACCAATACTTGCCGTTTGCAAAGGTGTATCCAACCCAAGCACTTCTCTTACGCTTAACGCTGAATCACTGGAGGCGAGTTTTACACCTTCAGAATCATAAATCGTTGCATCAAATACTAAGCGGTCTTGGGCAAGTTGATTGGTGAGATTAAGCAGACGCTCTTGATCCTGCTCTGCGATACTTCTGCCTGCGGTTAGCGAGGCTTGAGTAATCAATACCTTCGTGAGTGTTTCTAGCTGGTTTGCTTGAATACGTTCGTTACCTTTACTGATCACAACACTATTTTTAATTGTGATAACGAACATGCCAATCAACAGCAGTAAGGTTAGTAGGCGAATAACCATACGAAACGAGAACAAAGAACCGTCCATAATCGAGTTAATCCAAAGAAAATCAGACTTTGCACATATTGAGACTTGCGTTTTTAAATTGCAATAGGGTAACGTCTGCTTATACGAAGACATGGATGCCTTAACTATTATGCTAGCTATCAAAAAACATACGTCTCTTATCAATCGTCTGCCTGAAACTCGTTTATCTCGTCAACTAGACAAAAGCAAAGCCAACTGGATTGTTTTTGGCCACTTTTTAACAGCGCAGCAGTTTGACGATATTGATTTCTTTACCGGTTATTTCAACGCCATTATAGATGCGTGGAAAGTCGGTCCTTATGAAGTCGCTTTGATGTCCGGTGAGCTGACGGGTGAACATGAGAAAATCTTACAGGGCTTAGGCCTAGATTACGCTCGCATCAATGAAGTACCTGATTTATCAAAACCGGGTTTGATTGTCATGGATATGGACTCAACAGCAATCAAGATTGAGTGTATTGATGAAATCGCCAAGCTTGCAGGTGTTGGTGAAGAAGTTGCAGAAGTGACAGAGCGTGCGATGCAAGGTGAACTCGATTTTGAACAAAGCCTGCGTCAGCGTGTAGGAAAACTGAGTGGTGCCGATGAATCGATTTTAGAGTCTGTTCGTTCAACACTGCCTTTGATGGAAGAGCTGCAAGAGCTGGTTGAAACGCTACAAGCATTTGGCTGGAAAACCGCGATTGCCTCTGGCGGTTTTACCTACTTCTCTGATCATTTGAAAGCGATGCTCAACTTAGATCATGCTCAATCAAACACCTTAGAAATTATTGATGGTAAGCTGACAGGTAAGGTGCTTGGCGATGTTGTGACGGCTCAAACTAAAGCGGATATCGTAGAAGAGCTCGCGACTCAGTTTGATATTGAAATGCACAATACTGTTGCTGTTGGTGACGGCGCAAATGACCTTGTGATGATGGAAGCTGCCGGTCTTGGCGTTGCTTTTCATGCCAAACCTAAAGTTGAAGCTAAAGCGCAAACTGCGGTGCGTTACGCTGGCCTTGGTGGTGTGCTGTGTATTCTGTCTGCCGGTCTTGTGAAGCATCAGAAAATTAGCTGGCAAAGTAAGCCGTAAGGTCTGTCTGAGTCTAATTTGAAATACAGAAAAGCGAGGTTGAAACCTCGCTTTTTTAATGTCACTCAACTAGATGTTTTTTACTTCCAGCCCCGCCAGTTGATGCCAGTAACCATTACATTGCTGACTCTCTAACTTGATTGGATGACCACCGTGTTCGTTTTGTTTGAAATTGTTTAAGTGCTGGAAGGTTTCGACACCCAGAGGACTTAAACGAACCACATCCACTAAACCTTCCATACTCGGTAAGTCGTTCATCAGGTTATAACAATAGCCAGACTGAGTTTGGATTCCGTTCAAGTTGAAAACGGATTGACCTTCCTGACTGCTGACTTGAATACCGGTTGGATACTTAATACAGCAGGTTTCGCATTCATCTTTAGCTTTGTTCTCTGCACGAGCGGTAAAACAGCGAGCTGAATAGGCGAGAGGGAGATAGCCGTGACTAAAGACTTCCACTTCAAATTGATTGCGAATACCGATTTTTTCACACTGAAGCAAAACGTTGTTAAGCCAATCGCGAGATAGTTCAACAGGCATACACCAGCGAGTCATACCTTGCTTTAAGAAGATCTGTAATGCGTACGCGTTATAGGTATTTACGGCAGGCCCCACAATGAAAGGTATTCCTTTCTCATGAGCCATCTGAATAGCAGAAACGTCATTGGCTTCAATCGCGAAGTCTCCATTATCAATATACTTCTTTAGTACGTTGATTTCGCTTGGCGCTTCAAATAGTGCCATTGTCGAAAGAACCACTTGTTTACCAGCAGAAGAGAGTTCTTTAGCAATATCAAACCAGTGTTGTGGTTTCATCTCACGACGTTTGGAACAAACCGTTTCTCCCAGATAAATAATATCAGCGCTGCTCTCTTTAGCTTGTTGGTAAAAGTTTTCGACATCTTGTTTTGGCCAGAAATAAAGTAGCGGGCCTAGTGCGTATTTCATAATTTCCCCTTACTACTGATTACTGCCATTTTCGGTGATATGCACCGAGCGTGGTTTGCGTGCCTTCAGATACGTTTGCAAGTGTGGCATCCCAAGCACTTTCTACGTGATAGCTTTGAGGATTAGCAAGGTAGCGATCAATCGCTGCGCGCCAAGTGCGCGTCACTTGTTCTACATAAGCAGGGCTACGTTGACGGCCTTCAATTTTTACCGAGGCAACATTCGCTGCAAAAAGCTCAGGTAACAGCGAAAGCGTATTCAGACTGGTTGGCTCCTCTAACGCGTGGTAGCGTTTTTCTTCACCATCAATGTTCGCCATAAAGCGACCCTTACATAAGGTTGGGTAACCCGCATTTTCTCCCGTTGCGTACTTGTCGATAAGAATTTCATTCAGTCGTGACTCTAAGCCTGACTCAGTTTCTTGCCAGCGCACATATTTAGCCGGAGAACACGCGCCTACCGTATTTGGCGATTCACCCGTCATGTAAGAGGAAAGATAACAGCGACCTTCCGACATAATGCATAAGCTACCAAACGCGAACACTTCAAGGTCTACGCCTTCAGGAATGTTACGAGAAAGCTGTTTTACTTGATGGATAGAGAGTACGCGAGGCAATACCACTCGTTTCACGTTGAAATTGTTGTGGTAAAACTCAACGGCTTTGACGTTGGTTGCTGACGCTTGAACCGAAAGGTGTAGTTCCAAATCTGGGTATTTGTTCGCAGCGTAATCAAGAATCGCAACGTCAGCCACGATCAAGGCATCAATACCAAGATCCGCAGCCTGATCGACAGCGTTAGTCCATCGTTCAAAACCATCTGGATGAGCGAAAGTGTTTAATGCGACATGGATTTTCTTTCCATGATCGTGAGTATATTGAACAGCTTTGTTCAGTTTGTTGCCTGTGAAATTTAACCCTGCAAAGTGGCGGGCATTGGTGTCGTCTTTGAAGCCGATGTACACGGCATCTGCACCACAATCAATGGCTGTTTTTAGAGCGGGTAAATTACCAGCTGGACAGAGAAGTTCCATTGCTCGGTTACTTATTTTTATGAAAAAGTGACCATATTTTAAGAATAAACACTGGATATCAATTTGATGTAAGGCAGGTTTCAGTGAATAAGGAAAAATTTACTCACTTAGAGTGATTTACGGTGACGACGGTGCTTAGCGAACAGTTCTTCAACTTCATGTTTAGGCTGTGGGCGATGGAAATGGAACCCTTGAATTGAATGACAATTCAGGTTTGAGAGCAGGGTTGCTTGTTGTTGTGTTTCAACGCCTTCTGCAACCACAGATAAATTGAGTGAGCGACCAAGGTTAATGATGTTTTCAATTACGGTTATCTGCTTAGGTAGTGTATCGATATCAGTAATGAAAGCACGGTCAATCTTAAGTTCATCAATAGGGAATCTTGCAAGATACGCCAGTGATGAGTAGCCCGTACCGAAATCGTCGATAGAGAGGTTAAAGCCCAACTTCTTGATTGCGTTCAGCATTTGCAAGGTGTGTTCACTATCACTCATTACCGCACTTTCAGTCAGTTCGAAAGTAATACAGCTAGGATCAAGCGATGTCGTACGCAGCAGCTTCTCGAGATAGTCGATTAATTGTGGGTTACCAAATTGCTCTGGAGAGATGTTGATCGCCACTCGTCCCGGAAGAATGCCTTGTTGTTTCCAACGTTTCACCGTGGCGAAGACATCACGCATGACCACGCGGCCAAGGTGTTCAATCAAACCTGCTTTTTCCGCGACAGGAATGAATGCCGCAGGGCTGATGTAGCCTTCAACAGGATGTTTCCAGCGAACCAGAGCTTCTGCGCCGTTGACGCTGAAATCACGAGCATTCACTTTTGGCTGGTACCACACTTCTAAGCCATTTTGCTGAAGAGCTTTTTGCAGTTCGATCTCAAGCCATAAGCGCATGCGCGCTTCTTTGTTCATCTGATCGTGGAACTTGATAAGGCGGTTACGGCCACGATCTTTCGCTTCATACATCGCGGTATCGGCATTTTGCAGCAAAATACGAGCGTCGTTACCGTCGCCCGGATATTGCACACTACCAATCGAACAGGCTAGGCGCTTACTGAAGTGATGCAAATCAAACGGCTGGTTGATCAGAGAGATAATACGTTCAGCCAGCATTTCAGCAGAGCGGTTGTGTTCTGGTTCTGGCAAAATCAGACCAAATTCATCACCACCCAAATGGCCTAAAATTGCTTGTTGTGGCAGTAAACGTTTCAAACGTGACGACACTTCCTGAATGACTTTGTCACCGATGTGGTGACCCAGAGAGTCGTTGATATTCTTAAAGTTATCGATATCCAAATACAACATCACCAGTGGCGTGTCGTTTTGAATTAAATGCTCTAGGCGTTTAGTAAAACCTAATCGGTTGTACAAGCCTGTTAATGAATCGACATGGATATCTGTTTGGTTGGTTGCTGAAAGCTGTTTCGTCGCTTGAGAAGCATCCTGAATCAAAATCAACTGGGAGTTGCTGCCCAATATTTGAGTTGTACCAGCATGCAGCTGTACTCGGCGCTCAAAACCACAACGAGGGCCAGTTAAACATACCAGTGGGTTGTCTGTTAAAAGCTCACCCAGTTTAGCGTTAAACACACCTTTGGTTTTTTCATCGACAAATAAGCGTGACAGCTCTTCATCCAGAAAATCTGAGGTATCTTCAAATCCCAATAAGCGCGCCGCTGAAGGGTTAGCTGAAATAATGAAATCATCTTCGACTAACAGTAAGCCATCCGGCAATAAAGTGGTCAGGGTCGAAAATTTGTTTTCAGAATCTTCCAGAGAGCGGATGAGGATTTGTTTTTCAGAGGTATCAATGGCATGGAAAACAATGTATTCCACGTCTTTTTTGTCACTGAAAATGGGAGAGAGTGAGAAGTGAAGACTCATTTCCATGTCGATGTCATGGAGTGTCATTTCAGCTTCTAGAGTTTCGCCATCGAATGCTCTTTGGTAATAGCCTTTGAGGTGGTTGTAAAATCGCTCGCCAAGAATTTGCGAGTCATTCATACCAACCAGTTCAGTCGCGGTTAAACCCGAGACATCACAATACCTTTCGTTGACCATGACATAATTATGTTGGTCATCTAATATGGCAAAAAAGAACGGACTGTTAGACGTTATTTTTGCGAACCAGTGCTGTAAATGTTGCGAAGGCATTTGCGACGGCATTAAGAAACTACCAACTGTGTTTAAGCGCTTATTGTTCAATAAGAATTATTTAAGAGCGATACGTACTAACTATAACGTTGATTTCACGGTTAGAAAAGCTTCTCTGCGTTGCACAATTTCTTGATGCATAACAGGGTTCGCCACTATCACATCCCGTATGATGAGTTTTCCAAAGACAAAGGTAACGGATAAAGGGCGTGATTAACAACATTCGTATTCAACTAGTTCAAAATGCAGCATCAATTTTGAGATCTCCAGTCCACTTATTGCCTAAGTTTGTGCAAAAAAAAGCCTTACTCGATGGCATGAAAATGGTCTTCCATGAAGCGCTTGAAGATGGTGATTTTGAGTTCCTCGAAGGCAAGTGGTTAAAAGTTGAAATTCGCGATATGAACTTGTGTTGGTATGTCAGCTATGAAGACGACAAGCTTGTGGTTGCAGACAACATTAAAGATGAAGATGTGAGTTTCAGCGGCAACTTGAATGATCTGGTTCTGATTGCAGGTCGCAAAGAAGATCCGGACACGTTATTTTTCCAGCGCAGACTGTCAATTGAAGGCGATACCGAGCTAGGCTTAGAAGTCAAAAACTTGATGGACAGTGTGGATTTGGAACAATTACCGAAAGCTTTGCAAATTTTACTTCACCAACTGGCCGATTTTGTGCATAAAGGCATGCAAGCACCTAACGCACATAAAGAGGTAGTGAATGCTTATTCGAACTGAGGCTCCAGCCGATATTCTGGTTGTAGACCAATTACTGAAATCGGTATTTGATACCGAAGCGGAAGCAAACTTAGTAATGGCTCTGCGCGAGAATGGTAATCGCACGCTGTCACTGGTTGCCTGTGAAGATGATGGCGAAGTGGTGGGGTTCGCGATGTTTAGCCCAGTATCATTGGCTGGTGAACACCTCAATTGGCAAGGTTTGGCTCCTTTAGCTGTGAAAGCTGAGTACCGTAAACAGGGCATTGGTGCAGAGTTAGTTAACGAAGGTTTGGCTTCTCTTGGTGAACTGGGTTATCCAGCCTGCGTTGTTCTTGGTAACCCTGATTACTACCAACGTTTTGGTTTTAAACCCGCCAATCAATTCGGCTTTACATGCCAGTGGGAAGTACCTGCGAACGCATTTCAAATTGTCGCATTGTGGGAAAACGAACTCGATAACCGCCAAGGGCTAATTGAATATTGCCCAGAGTTTAATGAACTCGCTTAAATCGTTCCATTAAGAAGAAGCGTCCGCTTCTTCTTACTTTTTACCTTTGTTGATTTATCTAGATATTTCTATTCGAGTTATCACCTGTTGAACAAGCAATTTCGGCTGGTGCCTTAATAGCTTTACGCTCTCTATGAGCTGTGGTGATTCCACAGGAAGTTTGTTAGCATTCGCTTACATCATCATGTTTTACTTAGCCAACAGGCCTGAACTGATCACTACTATGCCTAATCAAGAGCAACAATACTTACAAGCGATGGGAATTCAAAGCTGGGAGCTGGTTCATCCTGAGCGTTTACAAGGTTATCAAGCTTCGAAAGTCGGCTTAGACAAAGAGTGTAAATTGTTGCTGGTCAGTGAAAACTATCCAACCCCAAGCGAAGTGACACTGTTTGAAAGAGTGTTGAAGAGCTTCAATGTGGATTTGCAGCAAGCTCAACATGTTCATTTGTACAATCTGGCGAGTGTAGATCTCTCAAGCCTAGAGTGGATCTGGTTTGCTGGTTGCGATGACGCAAGTATTTCCGGCATCAAAAAACTCCACACACCACCATTGTCCGAAGTAGACGGTAACACCCAACACCGCCGCGATTTATGGCAGCAGATATGTTCTTACGAGGCGAATTAATTTTATGTCGATTCAGTTTTTACCGATAGAAGAACAACATCTGGATTCAGTGTGGCAAATCGAGCAGCAGGCTCACAGCCATCCTTGGAAAGAATCTATGATTCGTCAATTAGACAGCCGTGGTGCGTGTCACTTTTGTATGTTGCTAGATGATAAGTTGATTGGCTATTTCTATGCGCAAAACATCGTTGGTGAAGTTTCTTTGCTGAATATCGCGATTGATCCTGCAGTGCAGGGGAAGGGCTACGGTAAGCAACTGGCTGAGTTTTTCCTTACTCATTGTGAACAAATTAAAGCGGAGAGTGCTTGGCTTGAAGTGCGAGAAAGTAATACTCGTGCGTTTGATCTTTACCAAAATCTCGGTTTCAACGAGATAGATCGTCGAGTTAACTACTATCCGACAGAAAAAGGTAAAGAAGACGCCATCATCATGAGTTACTACTTCTTCTCGTAACTGTGAGTCGTCTCGGCTGGAGGTTATTTGTTACCGAGACGAATCACGTCACTGTGGTTGGCTATCTCTTTATAGCTATTGCTTTGAAAACGCTCCGCAATGTCGTTCACTGGCAGTGGCTTATCAAACAGATACCCTTGGAATTGCTCACATCCTAGTTCTTTTAACGCGTTGAGCTCATCTACATTTTCTACCCCTTCCGCGATCACTTCCAAATTGAGTCTTCGAGCCATCATGAGGATCGTATCGACAATCGCTTGATCGCTTTCATCCAAATGAAGTTGAGTCACAAAGGAGCGGTCGATTTTCAACATGTCGACAGAGAGGTGTTTTAAGTAGCGCAGTGACGAGTAGCCTGTACCAAAATCGTCGATAGAGATATTGATGTGGTTCTGTTTGAGTTTCGCCATTTTTTCGATTGAGCTTTCGACGTTCTCTAGTAGCAGACCTTCTGTTATCTCAAGTTCTATGTGTTCCCCTGAGATTTCAACTTGCTGCAAAATGTCATTGATAAACTCTACAAAACTGTCCTGAGCAAACTGTAACGGGCTGATATTGATGGCCAAGCGGCGGAAATGTGGAGGAAGCACTCCTGCCTTTTTCCATTGTGCATATTGGTAACAAGCTTGCTCAATAATCCAGTTACCTATTTGCAGGATCTGTCCGGTTTCTTCTGCGATAGGCATAAATAATCCCGGTGGTAACAGACCTTTTTGAGGATGATTCCAGCGAATCAATGCTTCAACACCGACGATATTATGGTGAATGTCGACTTGAGGCTGGTAATAAAGTTCAAGCTGGTTGTTTGAAAGCGCTTCATGCAGCCCTTTTTCTATTGTTAAGAACGATTCAATTTGCGCCTGCATCTCTGGTCTGTAAAAAACATAATTATTTCGTCCGCCAACTTTGGCTCTGTATAAAGCCGTGTCAGCCTGACGCAGAAGATCAATGTTTGTGGTTATGTTCTCTGGAAAAGTTGTGATGCCAAGACTGACGGTACAGTAGAGCTGGTGGCCATCGATCAAGTAGGGGTTTGAAATCAAAGCAAGTAGCTGCTTGGCAGCGCTCTCGATATCTCTAGCGGCAACATCGTGATTAAGAATAGCAAACTCGTCACCACCAATTCGTGCGGCTACATAACCTTTTTTAGCCCAAGCCTCCATCCGCAGCGCAATCGCTTTGATCAATTTGTCACCGATGGTGTGGCCTAACGAATCATTGATGGTTTTAAAGCGGTCAATGTCGATATAAAAAAGCACACCAGTTGTTTTGAGAAGCCGTGCTTTATCAATTGCCTCTGACAGGTTTTGCAACAATAGGCTGCGGTTTGCTAACCCTGTCAGACTGTCGTAATACGCCAGTAAATTAAGTTTCGCTTCCGCTTCTTCTCTGTCTTTCCATAGCTTGTGGAAAGTGAAAGCCAACTCACTGATTTCATCCTTATGTTCTCGGACAGGAGGCAGTGTGATGTGCTGTTTGTCTTTTAGCGAGCGAACCCATTTGTTTAATTTGATGATGGGTAAAGAGAGTTTGCGATAAAAGAAAAGCAGCAAGATGCTGGTTAGCAGAACATTTCTTAACAGGTCAAACAGCAGTACATGCGTGGTTTTATTAATAAATTCGGTTGCTAGCGAGGTGCCGTCAACAGAAAAACTTAAGCTGCCAACTAATACATTTGATTCTGGTTTGTGCAAATCGGTGGTGAACGTTGGAATTTCGGGGGTGAAGTACTGGGAGAGCAGTTTGACAAACTCATTCATATCCGGAATAGGACGCTGCTGCACAATTAAGGTATCACCGAAATCATCAATGATTTCTACACGATAGATAGCTGGGTCGGCCATTAAGCTGGTGGCGACTTGGCCAGCAAGAAGATTATTTAGATGATAAGCGGCAAGACTGGCGTTGGCATAACTTTGCATCAGCTTGAAATGGTAGCTCTCTTCTACTTTTTTCTGCTCTTGATGAAGGTCGACAAGAATTTGATAAAAGCTAAAACATATCCCCAGTATCACTGATACCAAGAAAACGGTTTTGGCTTGCCTAAATGCCAATGAATTGAGTTGTCTTGTTTTAGCCATCTCGCCCAAAAGTCCTTTTATTATTCTAAAGTTATAGCCCATATTGGCTGATAATCTAATCTCCAATAATGAACGTTGGTTTAACTTTGAATGCTGACTTATCTTGAAATCATACAGGACTCATCATTTTGCGGTGCCGTCCCTGCTTCACAAATAAAATCAAAAATTACAGTAAGTTAATTAGTTAATCTTCTCAATAGAAATAATGTGATTATCTGACATGGGTGTTTCAAAACTGATTGAGCGGCGAGAAGTTGTTTTAAGCTTTTGGTTTAATTGACTGAAATTAATGGATTTTTTTGTGTTTATTTCAAAGCTGAACGAGCAGTTAATGCCACTTTATATAAGCTTTGATTGTTTATAGAGGCAGAATCAGCGAAAATACCCGCCAATCACGATTAACTAACGGATTTGTGCGAGTAACACCTTGCAGGTGGTTGTTTGTACCTTGAATCCGTGCTCAAACGAAAAGAATGATCAAATGGCAGACCCGATTTTTCTAAGCGAAGTCAATAAACGTAGGACTTTCGCGATTATCTCTCACCCGGATGCTGGTAAAACAACCATCACTGAAAAGGTGTTGTTATTCGGACGCGCAATCCAAACCGCAGGTTCAGTAAAAGGACGAGGCTCATCTCAGCACGCAAAATCTGACTGGATGGAGATGGAAAAAGAACGTGGTATCTCGGTAACAACTTCTGTGATGCAGTTCCCTTACCGTGATGCGTTGGTGAACCTACTGGATACTCCGGGACACGAAGACTTCTCGGAAGATACTTACCGTACACTGACTGCTGTTGACTCATGTTTGATGGTTATCGATGCGGCAAAAGGTGTTGAAGACCGTACGCGTAAACTGATGGAAGTTACCCGTCTGCGCGATACTCCAATCATCACATTTATGAACAAATTGGACCGTGATATCCGCGACCCAATGGAATTGTTAGATGAAGTTGAAAATGAGCTGAACATCGCTTGTGCTCCTGTAACTTGGCCGATCGGCTGTGGTAAAGAGTTCAAGGGTGTTTACCATATTCACCGTGACGAAACGATTCTGTACTCAACGGGTCAGGGCCACACCATACAAGAAGAGCGCATCATCAAAGGTATCGACAACTCTGAGTTGGATGCTGCAATTGGTGACGATCTGGCCATGCAGTTGCGTGAAGAACTTGAACTTGTACTGGGTGCTTCTCACGAGTTTGATTCTGAGTTGTTCCTTAAAGGTGAACTAACACCCGTTTTCTTCGGTACTGCATTAGGTAACTTTGGTGTTGACCATATGCTTGATGGTTTGACGGAGTGGGCTCCTGCGCCACAACCTCGTCAATCAAACGAGCGTATCGTAGAAGCAACGGAAGATTCTTTCACTGGTTTCGTATTTAAGATCCAAGCGAACATGGATCCTAAACACCGCGACCGTATCGCGTTTATGCGTATCGTATCTGGTACCTATAAACAAGGTATGAAGATGAACCATGTGCGTATCGGTAAGCAGGTGAACATCTCTGATGCTGTGACATTCATGGCTGGTGACCGTTCTCGCGCTGAAGAAGCTTACGCTGGCGATATCATTGGTCTTCACAACCACGGTACGATCCAAATTGGTGATACTTTCACTCAAGGTGAAAAACTGAAGTTCTCTGGCATTCCAAACTTTGCTCCGGAACTGTTCCGCCGTATTCGTCTAAGAGATCCGCTGAAGCAGAAACAGCTGCTTAAAGGTCTGGTTCAGCTTTCTGAAGAAGGCGCTGTACAGGTATTCCGTCCATTGCAGAACAACGATCTGATCGTTGGTGCTGTTGGTGTGCTTCAGTTTGATGTGGTTGTTGCACGTCTGAAATCCGAATACAACGTTGAAGCGATTTACGAAGGCGTGAACGTAGCAACGGCTCGTTGGGTTGATTGTTCAGATGTTAAGAAGTTTGAAGAATTCAAACGTAAGAACCAAAGTAACCTAGCGTTAGATGGTGGTGACAACCTAACTTACATCGCGCCTACTATGGTTAACCTGAACTTGGCTCAAGAGCGTTCACCAGAAGTTCAGTTCCGCGCAACACGCGAACATTGATTTCTAAATAAAGAGCGACTAGTCAGTCGCTCTTTTCATATTGCAGGTAAAAGAAAGCCGATGCATTGCATCGGCTTTCTTCTATTTATAGTTCAGAATTCATCGCGCAGAATTATTTGCTTTTCTTAGCCGAAGTTTTCTTTTTAGTGGTGTCTTTCTTCTTAGCTGTATCTTTTTTCTTTTTAACAGCAGAAGGTTTCTTCTTCTTAAACACTGGTTTTTTGTGTTTAGGACGCATGCCTTCGATGTAGCGCTCTTTAATCTCTTCTTTGATATAGCGTGCAACACGCTCAATCATTGGCTGATCGTGTGCTTCAACCAGAGAAATCGCGTTACCTTTTTTACCCGCACGAGCGGTACGGCCGATACGGTGAAGGTAAACATCCGCAGTTCGTGGCATATCAAAGTTGATCACATGGCTTACGTCTGGAATGTCGATACCACGAGCAGCAACGTCTGTCGCCAGAAGGATATTAACTGAACCGTCACGGAAGCGAGCAATTGCGTTGTTACGGCGATCCTGTGGCATTTCACCTTGGATCCAGACGCATGGGATCTGAGCACGTTCTAATTCCGTACGAAGCTCAGCTAGACGTTCACGAGTTTTTAAGAATACGATCGCGCGTTCTGACTGCTCAGTTAAGATATTTTTCAGTAGTTCAAGCTTGTGTGCCATGTCGTCTGCACGGTGATACCACTGAGTGATTTTCTTGCGTTCACGACGTGGCGGCTCTGCATTGACAATTGCAGGCTCATTCAGCAGATCCGCAGTGAATCCATCAACACCTTTGCCTTCTAGCGTTGCTGAAAACAAAAGGGTCTGTTTACGCCAGCGACATTCAGCAGATAGGCGATCAACCACTGGACCAAAGCCCATATCAAGCATGCGGTCCGCTTCATCAAGAATCAGCCACTCAATTGCGCGACAGTCAAAACGTTCTGCGTCAATGTATTCTAATAAACGGCCCGGTGTTGCAACCACGATATCTTGAGTTGTTGCTAAAACATCGGCGTGCTCTTGGTACTGAACACCACCAGTGATACTGAAGATATTCATGCGAGTGTATTTCGCCAGAGCTTTCGCTTGCTCAGTGATTTGCAGTGCCAGTTCACGAGTCGGCGTCAGAATCAGAACGCGAGCTGGGCCAGCTTTCTTACGTGGAAAATCTTGTAGGTACTGTAGCGCTGGAATAACAAACGCAGCTGTTTTGCCTGTCCCTGTTGGGGCTGATGCAAACACATCTTTTCCGTCGAGGGCTTGAGGAATTGCTTCAGCTTGAACTTGAGTAGGGCGTTCGAAACCCATCTCTTCAATAGCCTCAATGAGGTTTGGATCCAGTTCTAAGTCAGCAAAAGATTTGATCACTGTTAATACTCCGCAAGCGCTCGGACTGAGCAGTCAAAGCCGATCAGCAATCGCTGACCAGTAAAAATTAGGGGCGCACATTATAGATGGATCGTCACTCAGATCACATCTTTAATTCTACATCTTTAAATAAAAAGATCGTGTTAGCTCGGTGAAGGCTTGAGTGTAGCCTAATTCATCACGAATGATCAGCTCTGAATGCTCAGTGTCTGTTTCTTGTTTTTGCAGTTCAAATAAAAGGCGGCTGACAGGCTTATTGGCAGTCGGCTTAATTTTGCATAACCGAGTGAGGTTGAACCCTTCCTCTTTCGCCAGCGTTATAAACTGCTCACCTTCCGTCATAGGGAGAATAAAACTGGCGGTTCCATATTCAGAAAGCAGTTGGTAGCAAATCCGAATCAGCTGCTTGTGCTCTAAGGTTTTCGTGTGTCTGGCTGTCGCCCGTTGAGCGTGTTGCGAGTGTTCACCGTCGTTAAAGTAAGGCGGATTACAGATAATCGCATCGAAAGTTTTGCTCGGTGTGGCAGTTAATATATCGCCATGCTCAACAACAATCCGCTTAGCCCAAGGAGAGTGACTGACA
This sequence comes from Vibrio plantisponsor, assembly GCF_013041605.1. Classification (GTDB taxonomy): domain Bacteria; phylum Pseudomonadota; class Gammaproteobacteria; order Enterobacterales; family Vibrionaceae; genus Vibrio; species Vibrio plantisponsor. The sequence continues at coordinate 286,566 of NZ_JABEQC010000002.1, forward strand.
TTGAGTTTCGCAGCATGGTAAGCATGCTGATCAATATCAATCGCATGTATTTCAGCGTTGGAAAATCGTTGCGCGCACATCAGTGCCAGTAGTCCTGTGCCGGTTCCAATATCAAGGATATGAAAAGGAGTCGTGTTGTCAGACTTAGAATCTTGGAAAGCCCAGGCTCCCAGAAGAACTCCGTCCGTGCTGACAGGCATGCCGCTTTGACCGCCTTCAATTGAAAATTGCTTAAATTTAAAGCCTTTAGTGTTTAACGTGCTACTTTTCATGAAAATATCGGTATTTGTTGAAATTTAAGTGACTAACGCTGGTGTTGCATAAATGTATAGATTTTTGTTCTATTTGGTGTCGGTTTTATGTCGTAAATTTATAGTTAATTGTTCTGGTTTTGTTTTTTTATCCAGTGTTATGAACTGGGTTTTTGCTTTTACTATGGTTTTATGTGGTGTTTTTGGCTCATGGGTTGCTAAGTGATGATAGTTTCGTCATTATTCGCCACCTCTCTTGAGCTTTGGAAAGCCGTTTTTCAAGCGAAGGATGTATTACATTAACAAATAATTATTAAGGGGTATCTGTGAAACAGACTTTAAAATTAACAGATATTATGGCTTTAGGCTTTATGCTTTTTGCGTTCTTTTTGGGCGCTGGTAACATCATTTTTCCTCCTCTAGCAGGTCAATTAGCGGGTGATCATTTGTTTCCTGCAATGAGTGGCTTCCTATTAACTGCGGTAGGTCTACCGTTAGTGACAATTATTGCCGTTGCTATTTCGGGTGGCAGCTGGGAACACTTAACCAAGCATCTACCTGCGAAAGCGTCTCTGGTAATGGCAGCACTTATCTTTATCATTATCGGCCCTGCATTTGCAGCACCTCGTACAGGTCTTGTTGCTTATGAAATGGCGGTAAAACCACTGTTTGCTGACCTTAATCTGACGATTTTCTCTATTTTGTTCTTTGCTGTGGCGATGTTCTTCTCATGGTCGCAAGGCAAACTAATTGACGTGATCGGTAAAGTACTGACTCCTGCGTTATTCATTGGTTTGATTGTGTTGGCGTTGGGTGTTTTCATCGATCCACAAGGACAAATGCTTGCTGCGCAAGGTGAGTACGCAACACAACCGCTAACCAAAGGTTTCCTCGAAGGCTACAACACTATGGATACCTTCGGTGCTCTGATGTTCGGTATCCTTATTGTCGATGCTCTGCGCTCGAAAGGTATCACTGAAGAAAAGGCGACCACTAAATATCTTATCAGTGCTGCAGTGATTGCCGCGGCTGGTCTGGCATTTGTCTACATTTCGTTGTTCTACCTAGGTGCAACCAGTGCCTCTGTTGCTGCGAATGCAGACAACGGTGGTGTGGTACTAAGCCAATACGTTATCGCACTGTTTGGCGATAAAGGTCAGTTGGTATTGTCAGTGATCGTACTGCTTGCCTGTTTAACTACAGCGATTGGTCTTATTTCTGCATGTTCTGATTTCTTCAGCACACACACGCCTATCTCATACAAAGCATGGGTTGTGATTAACGGTGTTGCGTGTGCAGTAGTGGCGAACGTAGGTCTGGCTCAGTTGATTGCTCTTTCTGTACCTGTACTATTCGCTCTATACCCAGTTGCGATTGCATTGGTTGCCTTGACTTTCATCCGCACCAAGCTTGCTAATCCTCAAGCTGCATACCGTGTGGTGATTCTAGTATCACTGCTGTTTGCATTAATTGACGCGGCAAAAGTGTCTGGTTTAGATGTTTCATTCTTCAACTTCCTACCATTGTTTGACATGGGTATGGGTTGGTTGTTGCCGACTGTTGCTGCAATGATTGTCATGACATTCGTTGGTGGTTCAGTGAAAGCAGAGTTAGAGCAAAAAACGGTTTAACTTTAATTCCGCTTTAGAAGAGGCGCTTGATACTGTTTTCGAACAGAGGTCGGCGCCTCTTTTTTATGGGCAGAGATAGCTCCACGCTACCTTCAATTCCTGCTCATCCTCCAATCAAAATATCCCCAATTTTTCCTGTATCTTCATCACATTTTTAAGTAGAATTCTCCGGTTAAATTCTACTCATAAAGCTTAAGCAAAAATGTTTGAAATCAATCCAATTAAAAACCGTATTCAGGATGTGTCAGAGCGCACTAATATCCTGAGGGGGTACCTTTGACTATGACGCTAAGAAAGAGCGTCTAGAAGAAGTAAACGCAGAACTTGAACAACCAGATGTATGGAACGAACCTGAGCGCGCACAAGCATTAGGTAAAGAACGTTCTGCATTAGAACTGGTTGTTGAAACCATCAATCAGCTCGATCAAGGTGTCGACGATGTTGAAGGACTTCTTGAGCTCGCTGTTGAAGCTGAAGATCAAGAGACATTTGATGAAATTGGTCCTGAACTCGCTGAACTAGAAACTAAGTTAGAACAACTTGAGTTTCGCCGTATGTTCTCTGGTGACCACGATGCGTCTGATTGCTATATCGACCTTCAATCTGGTTCTGGTGGTACAGAAGCACAAGACTGGACTTCAATGATGCTACGCATGTACTTGCGTTGGGCTGAAGCGAAAGGCTTCAAAACGGAAGTAATTGAAGTGTCAGAAGGTGAAGTTGCTGGCTTGAAGTCTGCAACGGTTCGTATCATTGGTGACTACGCATACGGCTGGTTACGCACAGAAACGGGCGTTCACCGTTTAGTTCGTAAATCACCATTCGATTCAGGCGGTCGTCGTCATACTTCGTTTGCTTCTGCGTTTATCTATCCTGAAGTGGATGAGAATATTGCGATTGATATCAACCCTGCTGATCTACGTATTGACGTATATCGTGCATCGGGTGCTGGTGGTCAGCACGTTAACACCACCGAATCAGCGGTACGTATTACTCACATTCCAACCAACACGGTTGTGCAGTGTCAGAATGACCGTTCTCAGCATAAAAACAAAGATCAAGCAATGAAACAGCTTCGTGCGAAACTGTTTGAACTTGAACTACAGAAGCAGAATGCTGAGAAGCAAGCGAATGAAGATGCGAAGTCTGACATCGGCTGGGGTAGCCAAATTCGCTCATACGTACTAGATGATTCTAGAATTAAAGATTTACGCACCGGCGTAGAAAACCGCAATACTCAAGCGGTTCTAGACGGTGACTTAGACAAATTTATTGAAGCTAGCCTGAAATCTGGCCTTTAAGCTTTTTACCGACAATACAGGGTACATGCAAAATGACTGATGCTGTTCAAAACGAAATGAATCAAGAACAAATCGCGCAAGAAGAAAACAAGCTGATTGCAGAGCGTCGTAGCAAGTTAGAGCACATCCGTAAGAGCTGCAAAGCGAATGGTCATCCAAATGATTTCCGTCGTGACAGCCTAGCTGGTGATCTACAAGCTGAGTTCGGTGAAAAGACTAAAGAAGAGCTAGAAGAGCTAAACCATATCGTTGCTATTGCTGGTCGTGTAATGGCAAAACGTGGTCCATTCCTTGTTATTCAAGAGACTTCAGGCCGTATTCAAGCTTATGCATCTAAAGATGTACAAAAAGAGCTGAAAGAGAAATACCAAGGCCTAGATATCGGTGACATCATTGGTGTTAAAGGTGCATTACACAAATCAGGTAAAGGCGATCTTTACGTGAACATGGATGAGTACGAGTTGCTAACTAAGGCACTTCGTCCACTTCCAGAAAAATTCCACGGTCTGACTGACCAAGAGATGCGTTACCGTCAGCGTTACGTTGACCTGATCGTTAACGAAGATTCACGTAAGACATTCATCATTCGTTCTAAACTAGTTAGTGCTATCCGTGCTTTCATGACTTCGAAAGGTTACCTAGAAGTTGAAACACCGATGATGCACGTGATCCCAGGTGGTGCTTCTGCTCGCCCATTCGTAACTCACCACAACGCGCTAGATATCGATATGTATCTGCGTATTGCACCTGAGCTATACCTAAAACGTCTAGTGGTAGGTGGTTTTGATCGTGTGTTTGAGATCAACCGTAACTTCCGTAACGAAGGTCTTTCTCCTCGTCACAACCCAGAATTCACAATGATGGAATTCTACCAAGCGTACTCTGACTACAAAGATCTGATGGATCTGACTGAAGAGATGCTAAGCACTGTCGCTATCAATGTTCTAGGTGCAACAGCGATGCCTTATGGCGACGAAATGGTTGAGTTCGGCGGTAAATACGCTCGCATGAGCATGTTCGAAGCAATTAAGCACTACAATCCAAACCACGCTCAAATCCAAGCGTTGACTGAAGAAGATCTGCAAAACCGTGATCTTATGGTTTCTATCGCGAAATCTGTTCACGTTGAAGTAGAAGATTTCTGGACATGTGGTCAGCTTCTTGAAGAGATCTTTGGTGAAACAGCTGAACCAAAACTGATCCAGCCGACTTTCATCACTGGTTACCCAGCAGATATCTCTCCACTTGCTCGTCGTAGTGATAGCAACCCATTCTTTACAGACCGTTTTGAGTTCTTCATCGGTGGTCGTGAAGTTGCGAATGGTTTCTCTGAGCTTAATGATGCAGAAGACCAAGATGCTCGCTTTAAAGCACAGGTTGATGCGAAAGAGTCTGGTGACGACGAAGCAATGTTCTACGATGCAGACTACATTACTGCTCTTGAGCACGGTCTTCCGCCAACAGCTGGTCAAGGTATCGGTATTGACCGCCTAGCAATGCTGTTTGCAAACGCACACACGATTCGCGACGTTATTCTGTTCCCAGCAATGCGTCCACAGCAATAATTTGTTGCTTGAAATTGTCGTTTAATAAAAACCGCCTTCGGGCGGTTTTTTTATATCTGAGTATTTTTAGCGTTAGAAATGATGCTTGGTTAGATCGCATATTCGTTTTAATGATCAACTTCTTAATCGAGTTTTTCGATCAACATTAAGGTTTTAATTAGAAATATTTCCATTTCCTTACTAGTCTTATATATGAGACAGACTAATGTCTTAAGTCTCGTTACTGTATCGTCAGTTGCCTGAGCGTAAAACAGCAGTGGCAAATCAAGAATTTAAATAATAAGGATAAGTTCATGGCTAATCAGTTCCGTATGGACTCTGTACCGGGGTCGTTGATAGTTGTCGGTGGCACATACGAACCATGGCTTTCTGTTTTAGAGCAAGTAGGGTGGAGATGCACGCAGTGCGCGGATCTTCGTCAGGCTGATACGCTGTTTGCGGAAACAGGGCCTTGTATTGGTATTGTTGACCTGTGTCATGATGAGTTCAGCTTAAATGGCATAGCAAACTTAGTGAGCAACCATAAGCAAGTTCGTTGGTTGGCATTTATTCGTGAATCTCAGCTCAGCTCTGACACCATCTGCCAGTTTATTGTGAACTTCTGTATCGACTTCTTTACTGCTCCAATTCCTGATACTCAACTATTAAGCACTATTGGTCACCAGCTTGGTATGTTGAAGCTGGAGAAAAAAGTTTGGCCTCACTATGGCTCGAATAGCGATATGGGACTGATTGGTGATTCTATTCCAGTTAAGCGTCTTCGTGACCAAATTAAGCGAATTGGTCCAACTGATGTCAGCATTTTGATTTATGGAGAAAGTGGCACGGGTAAAGAGACTGTGGCGAAAGCTATCCATAAAACGTCAGCTCGCGCGCAGAAACCGTTTTTGTCAGTAAATTGCCGTGCGATGCCTGAGAATCGAATTGAAAGTGAACTGTTTGGTATCGGTAACGATGGCAGTGAAATGCCTATCTTGTTGCAGGCTGACGGCGGAACTGTATTGCTTAATGACATTCTGACATTGCCAAAGAGTCAGCAATTGAATCTGTTGCGATTTTTACAAGAAGGTACAGTCGAAACTCCGGATGGAGTGAAAGAGGTGGATGTTCGCATTCTTTCTGCAAACTCTTCGGATATTGAAAAAGCATTGATAGATGGCAACTTTAATGAAGAGCTCTACCACTACATTAATGTTCTGCGTATCAATGTGCCGAGTTTGAAGGAGCGAGCAGGGGATATTGCTATTTTGGCTCGCCATTTCTTACAACTGTATTCGAAAGAGTACAACGCACAAGCCAGAAGCTTCTCAGAAGACGCGACACGTGTATTAACTCGTTATCATTGGCCGGGTAACGTTCGTGAACTGATGAATCAGATAAAACGCGTGGTATTGATGTCGGATACAGTGGTGCTTGAAGAGTCTCATCTAGAGCTTCCTAAGCGCAGTGACGGAAAACGTAGCTTGAAGAGCATTCGAGAACGCTCAGAACGTGATGCATTGTTACTTGTGTTGGAATCGTATTCAGGACAGGTATCTGTTGCCGCTAAGGAGCTGGGAGTATCGCGAGCCACTATGTATCGTCTGCTCAATAAGCACAACTTAATCACAGATAGCACTTATTGATCGGTTTTTTCCTTCTTATTTAGGAGGATATACCCGCATTCAGCATCTCAATCACGGGATAATCGGTCTGTAATCAATGAATAAATGAGAGGTTACCAATAGGCGACCTCTTTTTTTGGTTAATAATTCTTCACATTAGCCCAATGTTATTGAAATATTACACTTCTCTTGTTGTATTTACGTCGTGAATAGATGAATGGTTTTATTTTGTCTTTTTTTAATGCTTTGGGGTTGAATTATTATCTGAGTTGCATACTATTTAACCGTAAGTCTAGCTTACTGAAATTACCTACTTTTGGATTAACTATTTTGCTTGGAGGCGCATCATGAAACATTTCATATCTGTTCATACTGTTTGCGCCCGCAATGCATCCAATACCGCCTTCATTGGTGCGGATATGGCTGCGTCCATCGCTGACCGAAAAATCAGCAAACAAGGCAAAGATATTTAGTTAATCCGTAACCTCTAAATCAGGCTGCGGAAATAGCAGCGAAGTTTAGAGGTAGTCCTACCCTTATTGCGTCTTACCGATGCTTTCTAACTTAGTCGCTATTTCTCTCAGTCTACTTGTTAATCAAGTACTTTAACTAACTGGAGAAATACCATGAGTCACTCATTTTATATAAAACTAGCAACACTTTTAGTTCGCGCTGATTTACGTCGAGAAGAAAGAGAGTGGAAGCGAAAAATACGCCGTAGCCGCTATGACTTACCTTGGCATAATGTTCATCTTTTGAAAGATATTGGTTTGCAACCAGACGGTCGTCCGATTGGTGTGAGTGTCCCTATTGAAGCCAAAGCTGAACGCCACGTACGTCATATCCGTCGTGTTTTAAGTTTGCGAATACCGACGTGATACAAGGGGGCTAGTTACTGCTCTAGCCCCCAACAACTTGTTAAGGACATGGATTGGAATAGGTAGTACCAATCTCTTGAATTTTAAGCAGCAGTTCTTCGCTTAGTTCAATATCCAAACTATCAATATTTGCTTTTAATTGTTCCAAGTTTGTCGCTCCGAGAATTGTCGAAGCGACAAATGGACGTTGATTAACAAACGCTAGCGCCATTTGTGCCGGATCTAAACCAAACTCACGAGCCAAGTTCACGTAAGCTTCCGTTGCTTTGACACCTTGAGGAGTGAAGTAGCGTTGGAAGCGTTCAAACAGGCTGCAACGAGCGCCCTTTGGTCGCGCGCCGTTCAAATATTTTCCGCTCAGTGCACCAAAAGCTAATGGAGAATAAGCCAGCAGCTTAACACCTTCAAAGTGACTGATTTCTGAAAGACCCACTTCAAACGAGCGGTTTAGGAGACTATAAGGGTTCTGGATAGTGACCATACGAGGTAAATCGTGCTTTTCAGCCAAGCGCAGGTAGGTCATCAGCCCCCACGGTGTCTCATTGGATACACCGATATAACGAACTTTCCCCATACGCACTAAATCATTCAACGCTTCTAGGCTCTCAATTAGCGTGACCTCTTCCTGACTATCTGGATAAGGATAGTTCAGTTGACCAAACATATTGGTTTGGCGTTGAGGCCAATGCAGTTGGTATAAGTCGATGTAATCGGTTTTTAGGCGTGAAAGACTGTCGTTAATGGCTTGATGAATATTGCGGTGATCGAGCGCCATATTCTCGCGAATCGGTGCGTTTCTATTTGGGCCAGACACTTTTGAAGCAAGTACGATTTTTTCACGCTTGCCTGATTTCTCAATCCAGTTACCAATGAATTCTTCGGTTTTTCCCTGAGTTTCCAGCGTTGCCGGAACGGGATACATTTCAGCGGTATCAATGAAGTTAATACCACGTTCCAGAGAATAATCTAGCTGACTAAACGCTTCTGCTTGAGTGTTCTGTTCGCCAAATGTCATTGTACCTAAACAGAGTTTACTCACTTCTAAGGTTGAGTGTGGCAGTTTGGTATATTGCATAGCACTTCCTTGTTTAACTCGAGATTTGCTGTTTTTGTTCTCTGTTAACCACGATGAGTGGTATAGAGCGCTGAATTTAAAACAGCTTTTTATAAGATGATTTTTACTATAAGCGAATAATGAGTCGAAACGGAAATGAATTTTATTTATCACTTAGCTCGATAGGGAAGAAGCAGACAAGGCAAGCCACCTCTTCACATATAGGGGGAATGACAGCTATGAACAAGTTAACCTTCAGAAAACACGAATAATAGAGTGTGGCTGAAACCATCTTACGCGTAGTAGTTTTGTAGAATTTTGGCGGTGAATTGGGTGCGAAGATAGAATCCGCGTGGAAGTGTGCGAATTGGCTTTCCATTTGCGCCGTAAGCTTCAGTTAATACTCTGCCGTTGGCTGCCTTTGGGCGAAGTTGCAGTACTTCTCCGTGCTTAGCGGTGATTTGCGAAACATTGCCCAACACAATAAATTCCATTAACTCTTCCCAGTCCGCTTTTAGCTGCGCTTCCTCTTCCAAAGAGGGGCTCCAAATTAGCGGAGAACCTACTCGTCTCTCTGCTAATGGGATTTCGCGCTCTCCTTCGACAGGAATCCAAAGCACGCGCGACAACTTGTTTCTCACATGGCTATTCTCCCAAGTGAGTCCGTGAACTCCGGTTAAGGGAGCAACGCAAACGAAGGTCGTTTCTAATGGTTTTCCACTGTAGCTGATAGGGATACTTTTCAGTTCTATGCCGAGATCTTCAAAGTCTTGCTGAGGTTTACTACCTGCACTTGCGCCTAGATGCCACTCCAGTAACTGACCAACCCAACCTTTGTCTTTTTTAAGATCAGGCGGAACGATCATGTTGGCTTCATCTGCTAACTGTTGATAGCTCATTCCTGCTATTTGCCAAGCTCTTTCTAATAGCTCTTGTTCGCTTTTCGGTTCTGGTTTCATAGCCTGAGTTTGAATAATCTAATTTTGATGACGAAAACGGCGATTGTAACAAAAATATGGTAATAAAGGATCTTGATGGAAGAATGAACATAGTGAGTAAATTATGATCTTTTCTCAAGTTATCCACAAAAAATACATTAAAGCAGATGAAATAATACCTTCATGTATGAATAAACAGGGGTTTGTACAGTCATTTACCACTATGCTGGCGTTATTTTCAGCTATTTTTTTCTGGCAGTGTGGATAACAGTGAGATTGGTTGATCTTTGACCTTTCTAAGTGATCAAAAAATAGAGTGGCTGCTGTTTTAAGTTGGTTATCTGAAATTTAAGTTTAACTTTATGTTTATTAAGGAATAAATTGGATTTCCTATATTGTTTATCTATTAGGTATTTATTGGGGTTATGTTTTTTTTACACAGTTCACTGTCTTCTTCACATGGTTATTCACAGAAATCGTGAATAAATGTGGTCTAGCTCCCACTCTTTTGTTGATAACTTATTTTTTGATTAAAAACTATTCTATTGAGGGGTTGTCGACGATAAATCTCGTGTGAATCACACTAGTAAGTTTGCTCATATTGGGGATATGTGGAAAAATCAGAACAATTACAGATTTTACTAGAGGTTTGCCAGTGATAGATGGCGATGGTTACCGACTCAATGTAGGTATTGTGATTTGTAACAACCATGGTCAGGTATTCTGGGCGAAACGATACGGACAACATTCATGGCAGTTTCCTCAAGGGGGAATCGATGAAGGTGAGACTCCTGAACAAGCACTGTTCAGAGAGCTTTACGAAGAGGTTGGGTTAACTAAGAAAGATGTGAAAATCATTGCGACAAGCCGTCATTGGTTAAGATATAAGTTACCAAAGCGCCTAGTTCGTTGGGATTCTCAACCTGTCTGTATTGGACAAAAACAGAAATGGTTCTTGCTACGTTTGGAAAGTGATGAATCGAAGATTAACATGCAACGTGGCAGTTCCCCTGAATTTGATGGTTGGCGCTGGGTGAGTTACTGGTACCCAGTGAGACAAGTGGTGTCTTTTAAGCGTGATGTATATCGTCGTGCAATGAAGGAGTTTGCTTCATTAGCGATGCCGTTTAGAGAGCGGAAGGTTAAAGGTAAACGCAAAAATCGAAGAGGATAGACATGCTTTCTCAGCTAAGGGAGATAGTTGAACAGGTTTCAAAGGTAGAGAATGTCAATCAGGCGTTAGATATCTTTGTAAAGCAAACGTGCAGCGCTATGGCAACAGAGTGCTGCACTGTCTATCTTGCTAATGAAGAAATGCAACGTTTAGAACTGATGGCGACTCAAGGCTTGAAGTTCAAAGGCGATAAAATTCATATTGGCTTCGAAGAAGGTCTGGTGGGTTTAGTCAAACGTTCAGCGGAACCGATTAACTTAGCAGAAGCGTCTAAGCACCCAAATTTCAAATACTTCAAACAACTGGGGGAAGAGGTTTACCACTCTTTCCTTGGCACTCCAATTATTTACCGTAAACAAGTACTTGGCGTACTGGTTGTTCAGCAAAAGTCTCCTCGCTCTTTTAGCGAGATGGAAGTTTCTTTCCTCGTAACGTTAGCAGCTCAGCTTGCGGTCATTGTCGCGCACGCTCAAACTCAGGGACAATGGTTGCTTTCAAAGAAGAAGCAACATTCGATCTCTGGTGTTGCGGCCTCTTCTGGGGTTGCGATTGGCGAGTTTTGGTGGGATGACACTCAACCTCAACTTTCTGAAGTCTACCCTGCATCGACCTTAGATATCGATCGTGAACAAGAGTGGTTAGCGCTGGCGATTGAGAGTGCACTGGGCGATTTTCGCAAAATGCGTAAAAAGCTCGACAGTGACATTAACAAAGAAGCACTGGCGATCTTCGATCTGTTTACTCACCTTTTGAATGATCCTATGCTGCGCAAGGACCTGAAAACTCAGATTCAAAAAGGGGACAGAGCGGATTGGGCGTTGCGACAAGTGGTGGAAAGTTACTCCAACCGTTTTGCTCGAATGTCAGATGTGTATCTGCGTGAACGAGCGCAAGACATTCGCGAGCTCGGTCAACGTCTATTGTTCTTTTTGCACAATACAGAGCAAGAACAACATCAGTTAGAACAACCTATCATCTTGGTGGTTCGTGAGTTAACCGCTACCATTTTGGCTGCGCTCCCTAAAGACAAATTATTAGCCGTCGTTTCTATTGAAGGGGCAGCTAACTCGCACGCGGCAATTTTGTCACGGGCGTTAGGCATTCCCGCTGTTATGGGGGTGTCTTTAAACCTTAAAGACATCAACGGTAAAACCGGTATTGTTGATGGCTATAGTGGCAAGATCTTTATTTCACCAGCGAAGTCGATTCTCTCTGAATATCGAGCGTTGGCGAACGAAGAAACTGAACTGTCTAAAATGGTCAATGAAGTCATTGACCAACCTGCGATTACTCAAGATGGCTCTCACATTGAGCTGATGTTGAACTCGGGTCTCAGTGCCGATACCAATATTGCGATCAATAAAGGGGTCGATGGCGTCGGGTTATACCGAACCGAATTTTCATTTTTGCTGCAACACCGCTTCCCTTCAGAAGAAGAGCAAATTCAGCAATACGGCAGTGTACTCAATGCCTACCCAGATAAACGGGTAGTAATGCGTACATTAGATGTCGGTGGTGATAAACCGCTTCCTTATCTACCAATAGAGGAAGACAACCCGTTCCTTGGCTGGCGCGGTATTCGCTTCACCTTAGATCATCCTGATATTTTCCTTATCCAATTGAGGGCAATGATGCGCGCCAGTAAAGCGCACAATAACCTCAGTATTTTGCTGCCAATGATTTCTAGCACCACTGAGTTAGATGATTCACTCAAGTTGATTCATCAAGCATATAGTGAAGCGGTGAAGTTAGACCCGAGCATTGTCATGCCTGAAATTGGCATCATGGTTGAAGTGCCGTCAATGCTCTATCTGCTTCCTCTGATTGCCGATAAAATTGATTTTGTTTCAGTCGGTACCAACGATTTGACTCAATATTTATTGGCCGTAGATCGGAACAATTCGCGCGTTGCTGATGTCTATGAGTCAATGCATCCATCGGTTGTCATGGCGCTTAAGCAAATTCAGCAAATTTGTACCACACACAATATTCCGGTGTGTGTTTGTGGGGAATTAGCTGGTGACCCGATAGGTTCTATGCTGCTTATCGGTTTAGGCTATACCACACTGAGTATGAACACCTCCAATGTAGCTAAGGTCAAATACCTTGTACGAAATGCAAAAATGTCACAATTAGTTGAACTTGCTGACAAAGCGTTGATGCAGCCTTACGGCAAAGATATTTATAATATGATGCTAGGTTATATTGAAGAACAAGGGCTTGCAGGTTTTGTCCGCGCTGGCAAGAAATAGGAATTAAATGTGAATTTCGAATTACTGGCTCTATTACTGGTGTTAGGGTCTGTTGTTGGCGTGCTTGCAGGTCTACTGGGAATTGGTGGCGGTTTAGTCGTTGTTCCTGCGTTGGTTTTTCTGTTACCTAAGGCGGGCATCTCTTCCGAAATATTAATGCATATGGCATTAGCCACCTCTTTAGCGACTATTATTCTTACTTCATTTTCTTCTGCGCTGAGTCACCTTAAGCTCGGCAACGTCGACATGTTCGCGGTGAAATGGTTAATGCCGGGTGTCTTGTTTGGCGGCTATTTCGGCGCAACGGTCGCTGATTGGATTCCCAATCAATATCTTCCCAAAGTATTCAGCATCATTGTGATGATGCTGGCTTGGCAGATGTTTCGTTCGATTAAAGTTCTCTCTCATCATCCCATGCCGAATGCAGTGATCACGGCGTTGTGTGGTGGTGGAATTGGCATTGTCTCTAGCCTTGTTGGCGTGGGTGGCGGTTCACTTTCAGTGCCGTTTTTAAATCGTCACGGAGTGGAAATGCGAAAAGCGGTGGGTTCTTCCGCCGTGTGCGGTTTTGGCATTGCAGTCTCTGGGATGCTTGGTTTTGTTGTCAGTGGATATCAGGTGGCAGACTTACCTCAATACAGTTGGGGTTATGTTTATCTACCTGCATTAGTGGCTATAGCTGCGACTTCAATGATGACAACACGTGTTGGTGCCAAGTTGTCGACGCAGCTTCCGACGGCATCGCTGAAACGAATTTTTGCTGTATTTCTTATGTTTGTTGCTGTAACCATGCTGGTTCAGTAATTCCTTTTTTCACTAAGTAGAAGAGAACGTATTTTATGTCTCAGGGTTATCTTCAGTTCCCAAATATTGACCCCGTTCTGGTCGCCATTGGCCCTATTTCCATACGTTGGTATGGAATGATGTATCTGGTCGGTTTCTTGTTTGCAATGTGGCTTGCCAATCGTCGTGCAGATCGCTCTGACGGTGTTTGGAATCGAGAACAAGTATCCGATTTATTGTTTGCTGGATTCTTAGGGGTCATTATCGGTGGCCGTGTGGGCTACGTTCTGTTCTATAACTTCGATATGTTCTTAGCCGATCCTCTTTACCTATTTAAAGTCTGGACAGGCGGTATGTCTTTCCATGGCGGCTTGCTCGGTGTTATCTCTGCAATGATTTGGTACGCGCGAAAGAATGGGCGTACCTTCTTTGGAGTCGCCGATTTTGTTGCCCCACTTGTACCTTTTGGTTTAGGCATGGGACGTTTAGGTAACTTTATGAACAGCGAACTTTGGGGCCGAGTGACAGATGTGCCTTGGGCGTTTGTCTTCCCTAATGGTGGTCCATTACCTCGTCATCCTTCGCAGCTTTATGAGATGGCTCTTGAAGGTGTGGTTCTGTTCTTTATCCTTAACTGGTTTATCAAGAAACCTCGTCCGCTTGGTTCAGTTTCAGGGCTATTCTTAGCTGGATATGGTACATTCCGTTTCCTCGTTGAGTATGTTCGTGAGCCCGATGCTCAGCTTGGCCTGCTGCTCGGTGGTGTCATCTCAATGGGGCAGTTGTTGTCACTTCCGATGGTGATTCTGGGCGTACTGATGATGGTGTGGGCATACAAGCGTGGCCTATACAAAGACAGCGTTGCGAATAAGTAAGTTAAAAAATCAAAGTAAGGGTATTTTGTGAAACAGTATTTGGATCTCTGCCAGAGAATCGTTGATGAAGGCGTTTGGATTGAAAATGAACGCACTGGTAAACGTTGTCTTACCGTTATTAATGCTGATTTAACTTACGATGTTGCCAACAATCAGTTCCCGCTGGTCACTACGCGTAAGAGTTTCTGGAAAGCCGCAGTTGCTGAACTGCTTGGCTATATCCGCGGTTATGATAACGCGGAAGATTTCCGCAAGTTAGGCACTAAAACTTGGGATGCCAATGCAAACCTGAATGAAGCTTGGCTCAACAATCCTTACCGTAAAGGTGAAGATGACATGGGACGAGTCTATGGCGTACAAGGTCGTGCGTGGGCAAAGCCGGATGGCGGTCATATCGATCAGCTTAAGAAAATCGTGGATGACTTAACTCGTGGTGTGGATGATCGCGGTGAAATTCTGAATTTCTACAACCCAGGTGAGTTCCATATGGGCTGCTTGCGCCCTTGTATGTACAGTCATCACTTCTCTTTGCTGGGTGACACTCTGTATCTGAATAGCACGCAACGTTCATGCGATGTCCCGCTTGGTCTGAACTTCAACATGGTTCAGGTTTATGTCTTCCTCGCTGTTATGGCACAAATAACCGGTAAGAAACCGGGGCAGGCGTTCCATAAGATTGTGAATGCTCACATCTATGAAGACCAATTAGCCTTGATGCGAGACGTTCAGTTAAAGCGTGAGCCTCTTGCTGCACCTAAATTCCATATCAACCCAGAGATTAAATCACTGGAAGATTTGGAAACGTGGGTAACTTTGGATGACTTCGAAGTGACAGGGTACGAGTTTCACGACCCAATTCAGTATCCGTTTTCGGTTTAAAATCAACAGAAATAAAAAAGGCGCTTAATGCGCCTTTTTCGATCTCAGAGCAACAGATTAGTTGTTGCTGTGAAGTTCGCTGTTCAGTTCAACCGCAGATTTGTTTGCTAAGCACTCAACCTGACCGGTTTGTGAGTTGCGACGGAATAGAAGATCCGATACGCCAGCAAGATCACGCGCTTTAACGATCTCTACTTCGTTACCTTCTTTGTCCAGCATACGTACTTTGGTACCCGCTGTTACGTATAGGCCAGATTCAACAGTACAACGGTCACCTAGAGGGAAACCAAGACCTGAGTTTGCACCTAGAAGTGAGTTTTCACCGATTGAAACAACCACAGTACCGCCACCAGACAGTGTACCCATGATGGATGCGCCGCCACCGATGTCAGAACCGTTACCGACTAGCACACCCGCAGAGATACGGCCTTCAACCATGCTTACGCCAGTCGTACCCGCGTTGAAGTTGATGAAGCCTTCGTGCATAACCGTTGTGCCTTCACCCACGTGTGCGCCAAGACGTACACGAGAAGTATCAGCAATACGGATTCCCGCTGGAACCACGTAGTCGACCATTTTAGGGAACTTATCTACACAATCGACTGTAAGAGCACGGCCTGCTAGGCGAGCTTCGATTTGGCGCTCAGTCAGTTCTGGCAGGTCAATCGGACCTTCGTTGGTCCATGCGATGTTGTGCAGCAGACCGAAAATACCATCTAGCACAGTGCCGTGTGGCAGTACTAGGCGGTTTGAAATAAGTTGCAGTTTAAGGAAACCTTCAGATACAGATTGAGGTTTTTCATCTGCGGCGAGTACTACAAGTACTAGAGGTTGTGATGAGTTAGCCGCTTTTTCTGCAAATGAAGCGTTAACTGCTTGGTCGTTTTCAGCAAATGCTTTTGCAAGCTGCGCGCTTTGCTCAGCCGTAATTTCAATTGCTTGGTTACCGTCTGTGTAACCTGCGATAGCTGCTACGCTAGTCACTAATGCATCGCTAGGATTTAGAATCGGTGCAGGGAAGCATGCTTCGATAATTTTTCCATCACGGTTTTTTGTTGCCGTACCAAAGCCAAGTGCAAAATACGCCATGTTTGCTCTCCGTATTATTTTCAATGGGGTATAGCAGACAACCTGTTGAGCTAAGTCGCTGCATTAATAATCTGTTGATGGTCATCATAAAGAGAGTTTTTCAGTGATAAAAGAGTAAAAAAGCAATAAGTCCGTAGAACGATACCTTTTGTCTTTTGGGAGATATATCTCTCTAAATGGAATAAAAAACCGCTGACTAGGCAGCGGTTCTCAAACCAAACTTAAACAACCGAGCTTACAAGGGAAGCTTAGGCAGCGTCGTCAACGGCATCTTCCGTTTTCACTGCTTTTGGTTTCTTTGTCGGTGGTGTTGGTTTGCGTTTTGCACCTAAAGCGATCAAAACGTCTTCTTTGTTCTGAGCTAAGAACATAGCCAGTTCTTCGGTTTTCGCTTCATCTTCAATCAGTTCACTTTTACCGATTAGTTCGAACAGCTCGTCCGCCATATCCAGCATTTTGTCATAAGCGTCAGCTTCGGCTTTCGAGGTAAAAGTCATTTTCTCTTCTCCGTTGCGTTCCACCACGTACTTAACGATGACAGCCATGGTCCTTCCTCTAAATTGGTGTTTGAATTACTGTCTGTTTATACAGTTTTAATAATGAAATGTCCAGACGAGGACAACAAAGCTGATACATCAATCAAGCGGTTTTCTGCTGTTGTTTTCTGTGTCCGAACTCTTATGCCACTGATGACAGAACTCAATGAAATGTTTGAGCAGCGGGCTTTGGTATTTCTCTTTGTGTACCAGTAGCCAGAAACGTCGCTTCATATCCAGAGGTACATTCAGTATCTTGATTCGACCATCATTGACCGCAGTTTGCGCCGCCAGTTTAGATAAACAACCAAAGCCTAATCCTGCCGAAACACAGTTGATAATCGCTTCGGTAGTGTTTAGCTGAAAGGCTTCCTGCCAATGTTCAATACGTGGCGCAACGGCCCTTAAAAAGAACTCTCTTGAGCCCGAGCCTGCCTCGCGCAACATCCATTCGCTCTGTTCAAAATCTCGCAATGTCACTTTTTCTTGCTGTGCCAATGGGTGATTAGGAGAGCAGACAATGCACATTTCATCTTGGCTGAACTGAGTGGAAATCAGTTGCGGGTGCAATGTTTTGCCTTCGATCAGAGCGATATCCAGTTCGTAGTCGACCAGTTTTTCGCAAATCAGCGCAGAGTTAGAAATGAACAGGCTCTGTTGCTGGTGTTGATACTTTTGGCGAAAGTGGCTGAGCAGGTAGGGTGCGACTTGGTTGCCTATAGTGTCACTAGCACCAATACGCAATTGCCCAGATAAAGAATTATCACCATCGAAAAGCTGGTCGATAGCGTTAGAGCGGCTGAGCAACTCATCGGCGAGCGGTAAGAGCTTTTGCCCTTCTTGATTGAGAACCAATCGGTTATTTACTCGGTCAAACAGCGCATGGCCAATATGTTTCTCCAGTTCCGACAGAGCCATACTCACCGCTGCCTTGGACAAAAACAGTGCTTCAGCCGCCGTGGTTAAGGTTTTGTGCTGAGTAATAGTGGTAAACACTTTGATTTGCTTGAGAGAAATATTGCTCATGATTTTGTTTAACTAAACTGAACGCTACTGAATAAAGTTAACTTACTGCTAAACACTGATGAAGTAAAAACCTAATTGATGAAGTAAAAAGCGAGAGTGAGGAATAGTTAACCTTTTGAATATTGGCTTAGATAAATGTTCAGGTAGTTGTGCTAATCTCAACGGCTATTAGGTGAGAACTGCATGAGTGAATTGTGTTTACTGTTTACCATTCCAATAAAGTCGATACGTTAAAAATCTTGTTGGTGCATTTAATCAAAGCTGCACCTCTGGAAAACCCATTTGAGAAAGAACAAATCTTGGTTCAAAGTCCGGGTATGTCGCAGTGGCTGAAAATGGCTTTGGCACAGGAACTCGGGGTTGCGGCAAACATCGATTTTCCGCTGCCAGCGACCTTTATTTGGGAAATGTTCACCCATGTTTTACCGGATGTTCCCAAGCGCAGTGCTTTTAACAAAGAGGCAATGACCTGGAAACTGATGGAGTTGTTACCGACTCAGTTGGAGTTGGACGCTTTCTCACCACTGAAAAGTTATCTCAAAGATGATGCAGACCAGTCTAAGCTCTATCAGCTGGCTGAAAAAATTGCTGATATTTTTGATGGCTATCTGGTGTACCGACCTGATTGGATTGAAGCTTGGGAGAAAGGCGAAACGGTTGACGAGATTGGTGAAGAGCACCCTTGGCAACCGATATTGTGGAAACAGCTTTACGACTACACCGTCATTCATCAGCAGCAATCGCATTATCACCGCGCAAACTTATATCAACGCTTTATTGAAGCTCTTGCGAGCGGTCATGTCCCTTTCGAGAAATTGCCCAAACGGCTGTTTATCTTTGGTATCTCCTCTTTGCCTCCCCGTTATATGGATGCATTAAAAGCATTAGGCGAACACATTGATGTACACCTTATGTTTACCAACCCTTGCCAGTATTACTGGGGAGATATTCGAGATCGTAAATATCTGGCTCGAATCGAAAACCAGCGTCGCAAACAGCTAGCTCTGAACGAACATACACTTTCAGTGACGGGCGAAATATCGCCGCTCAAAGGGGATATTGAAAGCAATGTTGCCGAAGATGAACTGCATATCAACAGTGCGGTAGGTAATAGCTTGCTGGCTTCAATGGGAAAATTGGGGCGCGATAATCTTTATTTGTTGGCTCAAGATGATAATGAAGAGCATGAGCTGTTTATCGATATTCCACGCGAGACGTTGTTGCAACAGCTGCAAGCCGATATTTTGCATCTGGAAGAGCATCAAGATGATCACATTCTTGATAGCAGCACTCACAAACCGACCATCAACAGCCAAGATCGCTCTCTAACCATTCATGCTTGCCATAGCCCAATGCGTGAAGTGGAAGTGTTGCATGATGAGCTGTTAGCCATGTTTGACCGCGATCCAACGCTTAAACCGCGTGATGTCATTGTAATGGTGGCGGACATCAACGCTTACAGTCCCTATATTCAAGCTGTGTTTGGTAATGCACCCGGCGAACGTTTTATCCCGTATTCGATTTCTGACCGAACCGCGAACCAAGAGAGCCCAATCTTAAATGCATTCATCCAGTTGGTGAATTTGCCGCACTCACGCTGTTTGGCGTCTGAGCTGCTAGAGCTACTGGAAACCCCTGCCATGATGAGCCGATTTGAGCTTGATGATAACGAATTTGAGCTGGCGAAACGCTGGGTGGAAGAGTCTGGTATTCGCTGGGGCCTGAATGGTACTACCGCTCAAGAATTTGAGCTGCCAGAAACAGAGCAGAACACCTGGCAATTTGGTCTTTCTCGCATGCTATTGGGCTATGCGATGCCCGCTTCGACAGCACTGTTTGAACATGGCGAGCACGCTTACGCTCCTTATAACGAGGTGCAAGGGATGAACGCTGAGCTGGCAGGTAAACTGGCGCACTTTATTGAGACGGTCAGTTGTTATCGAACGTTGTTGGCTCAAACTCAAGCGATTGATGAGTGGCGCGAAGTACTCAGCAACCTGCTTGATGATTTCTTTGCTGTCGATCTGGATGGTGAAATGGCGCTGAAATCCATTCGCGATACTTTGGTTTCCCTTAAAGAGCAACTGGCCGATGCCGGTTATCACGAAGACATCGCGCCAGCAATCATCAGTGAATACCTGACTAACAAGCTGTCGGGTACACGCGTGAGTCAGCGTTTCCTCGCCGGACAAGTGAACTTCTGTACCCTGATGCCAATGCGTTCGATTCCTTTCAAAGCTGTGTGCTTGTTGGGAATGAACGACGGCGTATATCCGCGTTCTATGCCGCCAGAAGGTTTCGATTTGATGAACGGCCGGACTCGACGAGGCGACCGTTCACGCCGAGACGACGACAGATACCTGTTTCTGGAAGCTATGCTCTCTGCGCAGCAAAGTCTGTATATCAGCTATGTTGGTCGCTCAATTCAAGACAACACTGAGCGCGTACCGTCAGTGCTGGTGAGTGAGTTATTGGAATACTGCCAGCAAAACTATTGTTTAGCGGGTGATGAAGCGCTGCCAAGTGACGATTCAGGCAAAAAGCTGGTGGATAAGATATCCACTGTTCACACTATGGTGCCGTTTAGTCCACAAACTTTCTTAAGTGAAGCGGGCAGTTACGCCAAAGAATGGCTGCCAGCAGCGTTGCGTCAGGGCACGCCAAGTGGTGAATTTAATTTGCCGCTGGATGATTATTTACTGGATGTGAGTTATCCGTTAGAACTTGATTTGGTTGAGTTACAACGTTTTTGGCGACTTCCGGTGCAGTATTTTTTCAATCGCCGCTTAAAAGTGGTTTTTGAACCGCCATTAGCAGTGATGGAAGATGATGAACCTTTTGCACTGGATGGTTTGAACAGCTACCAGCTGCGCGATAGTTTGCTTGATGTGTTGCTCAGTGTTGATGTTCAGGCAGATAAAGAAGCAAGGTTACAGCAGTTTATTCAACAGCAACGTGCTCAGGGCAAATTGCCTGTCGGTGCTTTTGGTGAACTGGAGTTTGAAGCAAACCGCGTTCAAACCGAAGAGGTGCTAGAGAAAATCCACTTCTTATGTCAGTCACCGCTGGATGATTTCGAGGTCAATATCACCAGTCAGATACTGGGTGAGTCTAAGCCAGTTCAGTTGACCGGATGGTTAACCAAGCGCTTCCAATCCGGTTTAGTTCGTTATCGCAGTGGTTCCATTCGGTCACAAGATTTGTTGGCAGCTTGGATAGATCACCTGTGCCACGCTGCTATGGGGATTGTCAGCAAAACTCACTTGGTTGGTTATGATCGCAAAGAAGGTGTTGTGCACCAGATTCTGCCTCCGGTTGAAAGCAGCGATCTGGCCAAACAGTTGCTGGATGAGCTTATCCGCCTGTTTTATCTGGGAATGACATCACCCATCGCCTATTTCCCGAAAACGGCATTAGCCTGTATTGAAGCTGGATTCAGCCGCGGAAAATGGGTAGAAGATGAAGAAAAATCTTTGAAAAAAATGTCCGAATGTTTTAACGACGGATACGCCACAACTGGTGAAGGTAATAACGCGTATATCGCACGAATCTGGCCAACTTGGAATGACGAACTTGCTCAGCAGGCACGGCTGCTTTCCTGCTTAGTGCTACAAGCACCTAGGTTGCAGTTAGTGGATAGTGCTGATGCGGTGGGTAGTGCAAGTGAGTAACAGAAGTACAGGAATAAGTGGCCGCCAGAAAATCATTATTGGTGTAGGGCGTTCGCTGTACGGCCACAGGTCAGAGGGACCATAATTCGGTGTTAATGCAGGCAGCGTTTTAAAACGGATAGTTTGTATAAACTATAAGTGGTTATTTTATAAACTAAGTTTGCATTAAGTGGGTGCAGTGTAATGTTCCAAGTTGGTGCGTTCTGTGAAGCTACTCGCATAACTATCTGAGCGCTGACGCTTGCATTCACCAACATATAAATTCTTAAACAAGATCACATAAATTTTGCGACACAATTATTGGTTTAACGAAAGGCATAAAAACGAATGAATCTTCCTTCCAGTATCGTAGCAACGCCACTAGAGACCATGACGTTTCCACTGCATGGAGCGCGTTTGATAGAAGCTTCTGCGGGTACAGGTAAAACCTTCACCATTGCTGGGCTCTATTTGCGCCTGTTGTTGGGACATGGAAGTGAAGAAACTCGCCGTCAAGTACCTTTAACCGTAGAGCAAATCTTAGTGGTGACCTTTACTGAAGCGGCAACCGCTGAACTACGCGACCGTATTCGAGCGCGTATTCATGATGCCCGCTTAGCCTTCTCTCGGGGTCACAGCGATGACCCCGTGATTGAACCTTTACTCAACGATTTTGCGGATCACGCTTACGCAGCCAAGCTTCTGCTGGATGCTGAACGTCAGATGGATGAAGCGGCGGTTTATACCATTCATGGTTTCTGTCAACGAATGCTGACGCAAAATGCTTTTGAATCAGGCAGCCGCTTTAACAATGAATTTGTCACCGATGAAAGCCATCTGAAAGCACAAGTCGTCGCTGACTACTGGCGTCGTCAGTTCTATCCTTTGCCATTAAATTTGGTGGCCGAAGTTCGACGCTTGTGGTCTTCCCCCGCAGCACTGTTAGAAAAAATTGGTGGCTATTTATCGGGTATTCCATTGTCACTGACCACTCCTATGATGGACGGCGATCTGGCGGAGCTGCATAAAAGCAATCTGCTGAAAATTGATGCTATCAAGAAGCAATGGCTTGCGGCGCTGGAGGATATTGAGCCAAGTATTACTGGCTCAGATCTGCATAAAAACTCTCAAAATGCATTATTGAGACGTATCGAGAGTCTGACTCAGTGGGCGAGTTCAGCCACTCATGATTTGCTGGTGCCTGAAGCGTTATTTGAGTTTGCTCAAAGCAAACTGGCAGAGAAATCTAAGAAAGGTAATCCGCCTCAACTTGAGGTTTTTAACGTTATTGAACAGTTCTTAGCAGAGCCAATAACGATTGAAGCACCTTTAGTTGCGCACGCCATTCATCATTGCCGCACTATGTTGGCGAAAGCCAAAGCGAGCAAACAGTGGTTGTCGTTTGATGATCTGTTGAGTCAACTGTCTGCGTCTATCGATGGCGATGAGCAAGGCTTGCTAGCAGAGCGCATTCGCCATCTTTATCCGGTGGCAATGATCGATGAATTCCAAGATACCGATCCGCTGCAATACAGTATTTTTAGCCGCATTTATCTGAACAATCCGGAGTGTGGCTTGTTTATGATCGGTGACCCTAAACAGGCGATTTACGCCTTCCGCGGCGCGGACATTTTTACCTACATTAAAGCGCGTAATCAGGTTGCTGCTCATTACACCTTGGGAACCAACTGGCGTTCAAGCGCCGATATGGTAGAGGCGGTTAACCAAGTATTTGAGCTGGCTGACAGCCCGTTTATTTATGATGCTGATATTCCTTTCTTGCCTGTTAAACCAAACCCGTACGCCGCTAAAAAAGAGTGGCTGTTAAACGGCGAGAAACAACCCGCATTGACTTATTGGTTGCAAGAAACGGAAGCTTCGCCAGTTACCAAAGGCAGTTATTTGGATGTTATGGCGCAGGCTACAGCGAGCCAGATTCAAACCATTTTAACGGCGGCGCAGCAAGGTCAGGCCCACTTTAGGAGTGGCAAAGACAAAGTGATTCAAGCGGGTGACATTGCCGTATTGGTTCGCACGGGGAATGAAGGGCGAATGATTAAAGAAGCACTGGCGAAACAAGGTATTGCCAGTGTGTATCTGTCTAACCGTGATAGCGTGTTTACCAGTTCAATTGCTCAAGATATTCAACGTTTACTTCAAGCTGTGCTTACTCCTGAAAATGACCGAGCGCTACGCGCGGCTTTAGCATCGCCATTGTTTGCGCTGAATTCGAAGCAGCTTGATGCACTCAATAACGATGAAAACGAGTGGGAAAAAGCCGTTAACGAGTTTAAGCAGTACCGACAGCTTTGGCTTGAGCGTGGCGTGCTGCCAATGCTTCGATCTGTTTTAAGCCTGCGTCATATTGCAGAACGTTGGCTGGAAGAGCCAGATGGAGAGCGAAATCTTACCGATTTCATGCACATCAGCGAACTGTTGCAACAAGCCACTCAAGATATCGATAGTGACCACGGCTTGTTACGTTGGTTGGCTCAAACGATCACCGATGCCGAGCAAGGCATGGGGGGTAATGACGAAGCGATTCAACGTTTGGAGTCAGAAAGAAATCTGGTGCAGATCGTCACCATCCACAAATCCAAAGGTTTGGAATATGAGTTGGTGTTTTTGCCGTTTGTGGTCAGCTATCGAGAAGCGAGCGAAGGTAAGTTTTACGACACTGCCAGCGGTGAAACTCTGCTGGATATCACTGGTGATAAACAGGCTCTGCAACAGGCAGACAAAGAACGTTTAGCGGAAGATTTGCGTTTGATTTATGTGGCATTAACCCGCTCGGTTTATGGATGTTTTATCGGTGTTGCCCCTCTGCGTAATGGGCGCTCAACCAAAGAGCCTACGGGTGTTCATCACAGCGCTATCGGTTATCTGCTGCAAAACGGGCAGGAAGGGGGGATTGATCTCCTGACCCAGTCCGTTCAAACCCATGCAAAACACTTATCTTCTGTCTTAGTTACTTCGCCTCCAGAAGCATATGACACCGTATTTACGCCGTCAGAACAAACACTACCAGCTCTTAAAGCCAGGGAGCTGCAAAGTGAGATTGACCGTTTTTGGCGTATTACCAGTTACTCGGGTTTGGTGAAGCAGGGCAGCCATCAAAAAGAACATGACGCAACAATTGAGATTGCGGGTTTCGATGTGGATTCTGCGGATGAACACGATGACCTGACAGAGACGGAAATAGAACGAACTATTTTCACTTTTCCGCGAGGTGCGCGCCCCGGTACTTTCTTGCACACCGTGTTTGAAGAGGTTGAGTTCACTGAATCTGCAACCAGCGAGCACAACACAAAAATCATCAGTCATCTGCTGGAATTAGAACAGTTAGAGATGGAATGGTTACCAGTGATCCAAAAGCTGGTGGACGATGTGTTGGCGACTCCGCTAGATGGTAAAAAGTTACTGCTTAACCAAAAACAGCCTCATCAGAGATTGGTTGAGATGGAATTTTTGTTGCCAATTGAAGTGCTCACCGCACCAGCTTTAAACCGTGTGATTCAACGCCATGATCCTCTTTCTGCCAAAGCTGGTGATCTGGGGTTCTACACCGTTCAGGGTATGCTGAAAGGCTTTATCGACTTAGTGTTTGAACATGAAGGCAAATACTATGTTCTGGACTGGAAATCGAATCATTTAGGCAATGAAGTTGAGGCTTACCACAGTGAACGCTTGGCTTCAGCAATGGCAGAACACAGATACGATCTGCAATATCAGTTGTATGCATTAGCGCTGCACCGTTTTTTACAAAGTCGCTTAGCGGACTATGACTACAACAAACACTTCGGTGGTGTTTACTATCTGTTCCTGCGCGGTATGAATGGCAAAGCGCAGCACGGTATTTTCAATGCAAAACCAAGCCAAGCAATGTTAGAAGAACTGGATTTATTAATACAAGGTAAAGAGCCGGATGAACGCACAAACTCTGCTGGGCAAATGGAGCTAGGATTATGAGCACACAAGCATTGGATGTGTTAGCGCGTTTGGCTAAGCAGGGCAGTATTCGCCAGCTTGACTACCAGTTTGCTCGTTTTGTCGCTTCGCTTTTGTCTGGCGACGAGTTGAGTGCAGAGGAAAAAAGTGCCTTTCTTTTACTGGTGGCAGCTGTCAGTGCGGAACTGGGTAAAGGCAATATTTGTCTAGCTCTGTGGGACAGTCACGGCAGCAGCGTTGATCTGTCCGCTAAACTGGGGTTGTATGGCGAAGCGGCTTTAGCGGTGAATCCTCTTTGGGTAAATGCGGATTGGAATCGAATTCTGCCAAACTCAAAGCTGGTTGGCTTGCAAGGGGAAGCTGTTCCGCTGATGTTTGATGGGCAGAGACTCTATTTGCATCGTTACTGGCATTATGAAGTCACTCTGGCACACAGATTACAGAGCTTTGGGTCACCGATGATCTTAAAGCCTACTGATGTACAAAAGCCTATTCAAGCTCAAAAGCTCAGGGAGCTGCTCGATGTATTATTTGAACGCGACTACCGCTTTCTTTTTAAAGCCTTGAAAAGCAGTGAGACTTCTCAGGTCAGTCGTCAGCGAATGGTGTGTGATTTCCTTGATGTGGTCGACGATGGCCAACTGAACTGGACTGCAATCGATGCCGTGCTAACCAGCGTTCAGCGAATGGAAGATCTTCAACCGCTGAATACGCTCGTTCCAGCAAGCAGTTGTTTAAACTGGCAGAAAGTAGCAGCAGCAGTGGCTTTGACACGTCGCTTTGCAGTCATTTCCGGAGGACCGGGAACCGGTAAAACTACAACAGTCACCAAATTGCTCGCAGCTTTAATTCGCCAATCGCAGCAGCAAGGTCATACACCGAATATTAAGTTGGTCGCACCAACAGGTAAGGCGGCCGCTCGTTTAACTGAATCTATCGGTAAAGCGGTAGAAAGTTTAGCTGTAGAGCCGGACTTAAAGTCCGCAATTCCAACCACATCCAGTACCATTCATCGCCTGCTTGGTGCCATTCCGGGCAGCGCTGAGTTTCGTCATCACAACAAGAACCCGCTGCACTTAGATGTGCTGGTGGTGGATGAAGCTTCCATGGTGGATCTCTCCATGATGGTCAAACTGGTCGATGCACTGCCTAGCCATGCACGTTTGATTTTACTTGGTGATAAAGACCAGCTTGCTTCCGTTGAAGCGGGCGCAGTGTTGGGTGATATCTGCTCATTTATTGATAACGGATACAGCGCCGCGCAAGGCAAGTTGCTCTCTGAACTGACCGGCTTCCACACCTTGGGCAATTCAGTTTCATCTACCCACTCCAAGACTTCGCACAGCAGCGTTGCAGATAGCTTGTGTATGCTGCAAAAAAGCTACCGTTTTGATGCCCGATCCGGTATTGGACAATTGGCGAAAGCGATAAACAGCGGCAGAGCCGCGAAGGTGGATGAAGTCTGGAATCAAGATTTCTCGGATATTAACCACTACCCGTTAAGCAGCGACAACTATAACCAGATGATCAAATCTTTGGTGGACGCTTATTCTGTTTATCTTCAACGAGCAGGTAAGCGTAACAAAGCTGATGTCATAACTGATGCTGTTGAAAGCTTGCAGCTTGAAACGATGGCAAGTGAAGCCAAAGCAGTATTAAAAGCATTCAGTCAAAGTCGTTTACTGTGTGCAGTGCGCGAAGGTGACTTTGGTGTGCTGGGGCTGAATCATCGTATTGAACGTGCTTTGGCGGCGCGTAATTTGATCAAGACTCAACAGGAGCTTTGGTATCACGGTCGCCCTGTAATGGTGACACTGAACGATCACGCCCTGGGTTTGTATAACGGTGATATAGGCATATGTATGCGAGATGAAGAGGATGCCGAGCAAAGATTGAAGGTCTATTTCGAGCTTCCTGATGGTAGCGTAAAAGCTGTATTGCCAAGCCGAGTTCCTCAACATGAAACCGCGTTTGCCATGACGATTCATAAATCACAGGGTAGTGAGTTTGAATTCACTGCGATGATTTTGCCGCCAGAGTACAGTCCGATAGTGACGCGTGAACTGATCTATACAGGTATCACCCGAGCGAAAGAGCGTCTGGCTTTGTATTGTGATATCGGTGTGCTGAAACGAGGTATTCAGTTTAAGACTGAACGAGCGAGTGGATTGGTTGAACGCTTAAAAGGGTAACTTCACGGTTCTGGTTGAGACAATGAGTCGTTACTAATGTTTAGTTAATAAGTACGTAGGCAGAGATTCTGGCAACCTTCCTTGGCTGCCTAGCGAATCCACAAAAGGTGTTAGCAAACAGCTTTTGAAAAAGTGATATTGCGGATCTTATAGCGCGTTTGTGAGCCTAAGATAAAGCTTTTTAGGTAGTCACTGACGGGAAACACGCAATGTACATCTAGACCTTCTAGGAAGTTATGATCTGCCATATCCCAGAAGCTTTGTAGCGAATTACAAATTACGGTTTTCATATAAATTAGTTTGCTCTTCAATAAGTTATTTATCGTTGAAGCAATCCGTGCTCTCCCTAAGTTAAGCCCTTAGGTAGAATTCCAACTCAATGCAATAAGGTGATCTATGTCACGAGTGGCGAGATTTTACACAGCTCTGTGCTGTATGAAAAGTGATTAATTAATGAACATCTAAAATACAAATTAATATACTAATTATTCAATCAATAGCAGATATAAATATTGCATCTGCTATTGATTGATTATGTTTATGTGACTAAAGCTTAAGAATGAGTATTTTTGAGCGACGTTGATAGTTGTAAAGCTGACGTTTTGACATTGGCAGTGCATCGACACCGTACTCGATGAACCCCTGTTCTCTGAACCAGTGCAAGCTGTGGGTTGTTAATACAAATAACTTATTTATATTCATCAACTTAGCTTGTTGCTTCATATGGCGAAGCAGTAAAGCCCCACGGTCGCCATCGCGGTATTCGGTGTGAATAGCCACACACGCCATCTCAGCCATATCCTCTTCTGGATAAGGATAAAGTGCTGCACAGCCAATGATCAGACCATCTTTTTCAATAATGGTGAATTTGTGAACCTCTTGCTCTAATTGCTCACGTGAACGACGCACCAATATGCCTTGTTCTTCCAGTGGGCGAATCAGATCAAAAATACCGCCGATATCATCGATTTGTGCCTGGCGAAGTTGCTCGGTACTTGCTTTTACAATTTGTGTACCGATACCATCAAAAGAAAACAGTTCTTGGATTAACGCACCGTCTTCCTTGTAGCTGACCAAATGGCTACGAGGAACGCCAGCTCGGCAAGCGGCTACGGCTGCTTTTAAGAAACGCAGGGTTCCCGACCTCTCCTCACCATTGGAATTATCTTCAGCTTCCATTTTCTCAATCAGGTTATTCACTTCAGCAGGGTACAGTTCTGCAATCGAATTACCTTCGCTGTCCATGATGCCTTGTTCAGAACAGAAGCCGATCAGCTTTTCAGCTTTTAATCTTATCGCAACTTGTGTCGCAACCTCTTCTGAGAGCAAGTTAAAACATTCGCCAGTGACTGAACTCGCAATTGGGCCTAGCAGGACAATCGAACCTTGGTCGAGCATACGGTTAATACCATCGATATCAATTCGACGAATTTTCCCGCTGTGGCAATAATCGACACCATCATCTATACCTAGTGGTTGAGAGATAACAAAATTTCCGCTGACCACATTGAGTTGTGTGCCAGCCATTGGCGTATTGTTTAGGCTCATTGAAAGGCGTGCGGTTATCGCGTGTTGAAGCTGACCTGCTGCTTGCATAACCAAGCCTAGCGCTTCTTCATCAGTGATTCGAATGCCTTTGTGATACGGAGTGGTGCGGTTGTTTGTCTCTAAAATCTGATTTATCTGTGGGCGTGCGCCGTGAACAAGCACTACTTTGACACCGAGACTATGTAGCAGAGCCAGATCACTAATAATATTCGCGAAATTTTTATCGGCAATCGCTTCACCGCCCACCATAACAACCATGGTTTTTCCACGGTGAGCATTAACATACGGAGCTGATTGTCTAAAGCCTTTAACAAGAGCGGTACTACGAATTTTCACTGATGGCACTCTTTATGTTTATGGTTGTTTAAATATGTCTGAATAATGACTTTTTATTCATCTGTGAGCAAGTGGTTTTTAGTAGGTTAACGCGACTATTTTTTGTAACGCTGTATTGGCAGTGTTGATTTAAATAAGTTCTAAGTAAGAGATACGATGCCTAAAGCAGCTAAATTAAATCGAGACCAAATGTTTAATAATTCACAACAAGACACTGCCGCGAATGGCAGTGGTGTGAAAAATAGAAAACGGTTGGAACTCTTCCTAATCTTACTCTTGGTTTTGGGAAGTATTGTAGCGGCGATTCTTTACGGAAATGTGATTGACCGAATAAAAAGCACCCTTGCGCCGAAACAAGAGATTTACGGAGTCTGGGTGGAGCAAGATGTGGCCTATTACTCAACTCGTAGGCTGGAAATTGGTCCTGATGGTATTACGATGGAAGGGCGTGTTTATACCACGCGGTACGATTTCGACGGACACTATTTAACCTTCGAGGTTGCGGGGCAGGAATACAAGTTTCAAATGACGAACCCTGAGAACACGGAAATGAAGCAGATAACCAGCGCTCATTACAAACCCATTTTCCGAATGTCAGGAAAAAACTAATTTAACAATTTCGCAATTGCGCTTCGGTAGTTAGTTTGTCATCCTTTCGGTCGAATTCAATATGGGATGCCTTCAGTGAACAAACGCCTTCTTTCTCTTGCCAGCTTAGCGCTTCTGTTTGGTTGTGCTCAACCGACCGACCGAGCGCAACAATACATAGACGAACCTTTTGCCAGAACACTGAATAAAGTGGATGTGGTGGAATCGAATAAACCGCGCGACTTTACTGAATTTGCCAAGCAAAGTGAGCAAGTGGTTGTCAATTCTCCTTCTATGGCTAAAACCTTTGGCCCTCTCTATGAGAAGCTCAACGAGTGGGTAATAGAAAGTGGCGATACTACTCAGCTATCTCAGTTTGGTATCCAGTCTGCTCAGTTAGGCGGCGGTGATAGTAAAGGCAATGTCTTGTTCACAGGGTATTTTTCTCCGGTGATAGAGCTGCGTCATACTCCTGACGAAACCTTTAAGTATCCCGTTCACAGCATGCCTAAGTGTGAAATTGAGTGTCCGACACGAGCGCAAATCTATGATGGCGCACTTGATGGACAAGGGCTTGAGCTAGGATATGCGGCAAACCGAATTGATCCTTTTATTATGGAAGTGCAGGGCAGTGGCTTTGTGCACTTTGGTGACGATGACACTTTAGAATACTTCGCTTATGCAGGTAAAAATAACAAGGCTTACATCAGCATTGGCAAAGTGCTGATTGAGCGAGGATTGGTTGAACGTGAAAAGATGTCGCTCAAAGCCATCAATGAGTGGGCGCACTCGAATGATGAAGCAACAGTGAAAGAGCTTCTGGAACAAAATCCTTCTTATGTCTTTTTCCAACCAAGAGCGGCTGCACCAGTAACGGGCACGGCAGGTATTCCTTTATTACCAATGGCATCGGTAGCGGGCGATCGCACTCTGTTTCCGATGGGCACACCTATTTTGGCTGAAGTGCCTTTGTTGAATGCGGATGGCACTTGGTCTGGCGCTCACCAATTACGTTTGCTGATTGTGTTAGACACAGGCGGCGCGGTAAAACAGAACCATCTCGACCTTTATCATGGTATGGGACCAAGAGCGGGTACTGAAGCTGGGCACTACAAACACTTTGGCCGAGTTTGGAAGTTAGGGCTTGAGAACTCGCCACTACAGGCGCCTTGGGCATTACCACCCGAAAAATTGGAATAACTTTTCAGCCTGCTAGTTATCGTCTGCCTGCAACGCCAACAAGTTTGGCGGAGTTTGGATGTGATGGTCTGGACATTTATATTAAGAGTGCGTATAAATCGCACTCTTTCTTTTTGAACCCTCTTTAATTTGGATTGTTGTCATGCGTGAACTCGATACTCCAGCCTCAGATAGCTATAACCAACGATTCGGCGGTACTCGTCGACTGTATGGCAATAGCGAAGTCGATATCCTGCGTGCAGCGCACGTATGTGTTATTGGTATTGGCGGTGTGGGTTCATGGGCTGTTGAAGCGCTGGCGAGAACAGGTATTGGTGAATTGACACTGATTGATATGGATGATGTTTGTGTGACCAACATTAACCGTCAAATTCATGCTATGTCTGGCACTGTTGGTCAGAGCAAAATTGAAGTGATGGCAGAACGCGTTAAGCTAATTAACCCTGAATGCAAAGTTAATTTGATTGATGATTTCATCACGCCTGACAACCAGCATGAGTATCTGACCAAAGATTATGACTATGTGCTGGATGCGATTGACAGTGTGAAGGCAAAAGCCTCTTTGCTTGCTTATTGTCGCAGCAACAAGATCAAAGTGATTACGATTGGCGGCGCTGGTGGTCAAACCGACCCTACGCAAATCAAAGTGGCCGATCTGACCAAAACCATTCAAGATCCTTTGGCGAAGAAGATTAAAGATCGTCTGCGTCAGCACCATAATTTCCCGACCAATCCGGCGCGT
This sequence comes from Vibrio plantisponsor, assembly GCF_013041605.1. GTDB lineage: Bacteria > Pseudomonadota > Gammaproteobacteria > Enterobacterales > Vibrionaceae > Vibrio > Vibrio plantisponsor. Next base: position 318,606 of record NZ_JABEQC010000002.1, read on the forward strand.
AAGTTTGGTATCGACTGTGTTTTCTCAACAGAACATCTCAAGTATCCACAAGTGGATGGTTCAGTCTGTGCGACCAAATCGACCGCAGAAGGTCCTAAACGTATGGATTGTGCGTCTGGTTTTGGTGCTGCTACCGTCGTTACCGCAACATTCGGTTTTGTTGCCGTTGCGCGTATCGTAGAAAAAATCATTCAGAAACACAGTAAGTAATCACTGGAGTATTGTTCATGACTGCTTTTCCGACTTCACCTTTTGGCACAGAAATCACCAGCGAAGATATAGTGCAGACCATGCAACAGTTTAAAGGCTGGGAAGACCGCTACCGTCAGGTGATTCAGTGGGGCAAAAAGCTACCTGTGATGCCAGAGGAAATGAAAAGCGAACAAGTAACGGTTTCGGGATGTGAAAGCTTAGTCTGGTTGGTTAGCCAGCAAGAAAATGGTATCTGGCATTTCTGCGCTGATTCCGATGCACGTATCGTTCGTGGACTGATTGCCCTAGTGATGGCCGCTTTTGAAGGTAAAACGTCTCAACAGATCCAAGATTTTGATGTGGATGGATATTTCGAACAGCTCGGACTCATCACGCATTTGAGTCCTTCCAGAGGGAATGGGTTGAAGGCTATCATCGATAAAGTAAAAGAGATCGCTGTTTAGGTTTCATTTATTGATAGCCACTGTCGTGGCTATGTGACTTTTTTCTACAGGCAAAAAACTCACCAAAAAGCCCGTTTGCCGATATTCCTCTCTTTCATCCAATTTCCACTCTGTTTCGAGCTACCGTGTTGAAGGCCACATCCTGTGTCCGTCAACACTTTGCCAGACGTCCTGTCTGGCAATAGCTGAACATAGTTCCAATTGAATGGAGGAATAAGGCAAAGAAACAGCTAAAAGCGGTGGACTTACAGTATGTCTACAGCTTTTTCGATAGCTGCAATTAAGCGTTCGACATCCTCATCTGTATTGTAGATGCCAAACGAAATTCGCACTGTCCCTTTTACACCAAACGCTTCCATTAAAGGGTGAGCACAATGGTGTCCGGCACGAACAGCGATTCCCTGTTGATCTAACAACGTTGCCAAATCCTGATGATGAACACCATCCATAACAATACTTAAAACACTGGCATTGCTTTGGTAGCCCAATACGCGAATGTCTTCGATAGCACTTAACGCCTGATAAGTTTTGTGTTGGAGCTGATGAATATGATCTTCGATGGCATTTCTATCAAAGCTTTCATACCAGTCAATTGCACAGCTTAAAGCAATCGCTCCGGCTACGTTTGGAGTACCCGCTTCAAATTTGCCAGGTAAGCCTGAGAAAGTGGTGCCAGAGAACGACACTTTCTCGACCATTTTTCCGCCACCGTGCCAAGGTGGCATCGCCTCTAGCAGATCTAGCTTTCCGTAAAGGACCCCAATACCCGCAGGAGCATAGAGTTTGTGGCCAGAGAATACGTAGAAATCCGCGTCTAATGCAGAGACATCCACTTTTTCATGCACTATGCCTTGAGCGCCATCGACAACGACAACCGCCCCTTTATCGTGAGCTGCTTGAATCACTTCCTCAATCGGTTGACGGCAGCCAGTCACGTTCGTGATATGAGCTAATGCGACGATCTTGGTGTTGGTGGTCAGCAACTGATGAAACGTCGCTAAATCGAATTCGCCATCTTGCGTCATTGGTACTTTTACAATCGTCGCACCCGTTTGCTGGGCGACGATTTGCCAAGGCACGATATTCGCGTGATGTTCCATCTCACTAATCAGTATTTCATCACCGACCTTGAGCGTATTTCTTGCGTAAGTTTGAGCGATAAGATTGAGCGCTTCAGTCGCGCCGCGAATCCAGATAATACTCTTACTGCTCTTCGCACCAATAAATTGAGCGACATTATCTCTTGCTGCTTCAAACTGGCTGGTGGCGTGCGCGGTTAAGCTATGACTGCCGCGATGCACATTGGCATTCTGCGCGCTGTAGTAATGAGTAATCGCATCAATGACGACTTGAGGTTTCTGAGTGGTTGCCGCGCTATCGAGATACACCAAGGGTTCATTATTGACGTTCTGAGACAGGGCTGGAAATTGCGCACGAATGTCGTTGATATCCAGCATTTATGCCTCACCGTATTTTTCATAGTTCAGCTGTGGCACTGGAACCATTGGCAGTGCAATTTCTCGAGCCAACGCTTTGCCAGAAAGCAGCGCAATAATCTCAATAGAAAACTCTAACGCTGAACCTGGCCCCTGGCTGGTGAGAAGGTTGTTGTTCACATCGTAAGTGACGCGACGGTTGCGCCATAAATCTTCAGGAATATGGTCTTTAAAATTCGGGTGGCCTGTCATTAACGCACCTGGGAAAAGATCATGATGAATTAGAACGACTGCCGGCGCAGCGCAGATAGCAGCAACTAGGCGTCCGTCGTATTTTTGTTGCTTGATGATTTCAACCAAAACGGTGCTGTCACGGAAGTTCTCGGAGCCTTGTACGCCGCCCGGTAGAACAACAGCGTCGAACTCTTCATCTGCGATATCAACCAACTTGCAGTCGGCTGTTAAGGTCACGCCACGAGACGCCTTCATGGTGAGTTTGCCTTCAAAATCGGCACTCGCAACCACGACCTGATAGCCAGCACGTACCAGAATATCAATGATGGTTACCGCTTCCATTTCCTCCGTACCCGGAGCGATAGGAACAAGTATGCGTTTAGTCATGATGTTTTCCGTTTTTTTCTAATAATTGGATTTGCTTATACAACTCACTATTGGCTGGCACTTCTATGCCATGTTGTTGAGCCTTACGTACAAGGTAGCCTGTAATGAAGTCTATCTCGGTTTGACGACGATAGAAAATATCTTGATGCATTGATGATTTATTCGCTGCTGTGGCGCGAATGACATTGTCGATGGTGGTTGTCAGTTGGTTCCTGTCGACGGGAATCTCTTCTGCTTGCATCACACACACTAACTCGTCAATTACAGCGTCCAGTGTTGGACGAAACTTCTCTTCTGCTAGTGCACCATTCAGACATTGGTGAATGGCTGTCAGGGGATTGATTGCGCAGTTGATGGCTAATTTATTCCACAGAGCAAACCGTATATTCGAGTTCCACGATACTGTCGGTAAAGCGTGGTTCAACACGTCAACCAGAAAGGTACACTGGCTGCCCTTTTCGTTGAAAGCGCCAAGCTGAGTTTGGCCAATTCCCGTGTGTTTTACATGATGAGCGTCGACTTTAAGTGCGCCGTGGGTCGTGGTGGCGATGACAACCGGATATTCGAATATCAGCTCTACGATGTTATCTACAGCACCCATACCATTGTGCATAAAAAGCAAAATGGCATCTTTGTTTACATGGGGTTGGAGTGGAGTTATGGCGGCTTCAACCTGCCATGCTTTTACTGTGATCAGTAAAAGATCCGCATCGATAAGAGTCTGTGGTTGGTTATAGCTAAATAGAATTTCAGGGGAATCATCTGCTGCCAACATCCATTGTTGGTTTTGTTTAGTGCCCCACAAGGAAACCTTGTGTCCAGCCTGATGCAGCTTATACGCCCATAGGCTGCCAATTGCACCCGGACCAACAATGACGATATTCATATTTCCCTAAAACCACCGCTAAATAATCTCTGCGGCTAAGGATAATGAGCAGGACTGGGAAAGCAATAAAAAAGGCGCCAATCGGCGCCTTTCGAGCAATTTAGACTTCAAATATTAGAATTTGTAAGTTGCTGAGATGTAGTGACCAAAGCCAGTTGTTTTACCAGCCCAACCGCCGTCTTTTAGGCCGTAGACATCTTTGTAGCCTTTAAGACCGTAACCTAGAGCGAAGCGGTCTGAGTGCCAGTAGATACCGTTGAACATAGCACCACCATTTGTCGTGTTAAGTTCTTTAATATCGTCATTCATACCAAATTGGTAATCAATGTAACCTTGGTAAGAAATAAATGAACCGTTTTCAAAGAAGAAGAAAGGCTTAAACCAGTTCACAGAGATTTGGTAACCGTTCCAGTCTTTCTTGTTAGAGTCGTAAGTACCGTACAGGTTCAAGCCCATTTTACCGAACCAAGGAACCATAACATCAGAACCTAGACCAACTTTCTGAGAGTTTGTCGTCTCACCTTCTAGACAAACACTTTTATCGTCGTTGCAGTTTGTCGCACCGCCACCGCCCCATTCCATTAGCGTTGCTAGGTATAGCTCTTGAACTGGACCAAAAGATAGGTCTGTTCCTGTTACTGCGTCTAGAGACATACGAGGCGCGAACTTCATAAAGATTTTATCAGCGCCGTCTTTGTCGCTACCTGGGTTACTTGTAAGGTTGAAAACGTCAACATAACCGTAAAGATCGAAGATTCCTGAACGACCACCAAACTCCATTTCTAAGTAGTCATGACCTGTATCAGAAGAGCGAGGTAATTCGTTAAAAGCACCCATTAAGTTGAACTGTAGGAACTTGTAATCGTTTTTGTGGATATCGCCATCAGAGTAATCAGCAGCCATAACTGGAGCAGAAGTTGCTGCTAATAGGCCAAGAGTAAGAAGTGATTTACGCATAAGGGTAACTCTCTATGTTTTGTATCAATTCAGGAGCGGCTTGATTACCGCCTGTCCAATTTGGGTGCATGATAGCGATTTAAATCTCAATTGAAAGTGAGAAAAGTTGCAAAAGTGGATAAACATTGTGAGTTAGATCTAATTAATTTAAATAAAAAATGAACTAAATTTGTATTTCATTTTTTTGCATTTTTTATGTGATTTTTATCACTTAAATTTTTTCAATTGTTGTTTTTGAAGCAGATCGATTAACCAACATGTTTTGTTAATAAAGCTTGGAAGATGATGTGTTGCTAAATATTCAGTTGGTTTATGGTTGGTATTAAACTTGTTTTGTAAGCCTTGTTTTATATGAGTGTTGGCGTTTTTCGTTTGTCTTTTTGGCCGAGTTTATTAGGCATTTTTTGTGCTCAATCTAGGAAGGAAATGAAAGAGTTTCTTTGTTCATTTAAAAATAATTTGTGCAAGTTATTTTTATTAAATATGTTGGTTTAATCTTTTTATACAGTGGCTTATGTCAAAGTTAGAAATGAACCCATTGGGTGCTATCAGATTAATAAAACGCTATTTCAGTGTATGATGTTGGCACTGGTTATCAATGAAGGAATACCATGGCGGAGCCGATAGATAAGAAAACCTTTCTTACCATCTTTACCACAGTTTTTTTGCCGATGTTTTTGGCGGCTATCGATCAAACACTGTTAGCAACCGCAACACCCGTTATGGTCAGAGATCTGGGTAATATTCAGCTTTCATCTTGGATTGCAATTGGTTATATGCTTGCGGGTGCGGCTTCCGTACCTGTGTATGGTTGGCTTGGTGATCAGTATGGTCGTAAAAAGATGCTGATGATTGCGCTCTGCATTTTTGCCTTTGGTTCTGTGGTTTGCGCGTTAGCAGTGAGTATGCACGGTTTAGTGTTTGGCCGAATTGTTCAGGGGCTAGGGAGTGGCGGCTTAATGAGCCTGTCTCAAGCTTTGATTAGTGAATATGTTCCGCCTAGACAAAGAGCCAAGTTCCAAGGTTATTTTGCCTCTTTGTTTGCTTTATCCAGTATCTGTGGCCCTGTGCTTGGCGGCGTTGTGGTGACCTATCTAACTTGGCATTGGTTGTTTTGGTTTAACTTACCCCTAATTGGATTTGCACTGTATCGTTTAGCAAAACTGGAACAAGTGAGCCGTAAAGCCGAGAAAAAGCCGATAGATTTCTTTGGATTAATACTATTTCCAAGCATGATGACTGCGATTATTTATTGGTTGTCTGCTGGTGGGCATTACTTCCCGTGGGACTCTTCAACCAGTTTAACGCTTCTCGCTACTTTCGCTGTCTTGCTAGTTGTGTTTGTTGTGCAACAAAAAAGGGTTTCTCACTCGTTTCTTCCTTTGCGGCTATTAGTGCAAAAAGAAATCTATATTCCACTGACTTCCACCTTCTTATTTGCAGCGTGCTTGTTTTCATTGGTGTTCTTCTTACCGATTTATCTTCAGGTGGGTCTTAATACTTCCGCAGCGACTGCTGGACTACTGTTGATGCCGTTGTCTGCGGGTATGATTAGTGGTTCTTATATTACAGGTAAGGTTATCGCCAAAACGGGTATCCCTAAATGGATGCCGGTGATGGGCATGTCGTTAAGCTGTCTGGCATTTTTCTCATTGGCGATGTTTGATTTCGGGCCTTATATTGTGAGTTTATTTGGTTGCTTATGTGGTTTGGGATTCGGAACGGTTATGCCGTCGACTCAACTGCAAATTCAGACCATTGCTGGAAAAGAAAATCTAGGCCGAATCACATCAATGGGGTCGCTAAGCCGTTCTGTCGGAGCCTCTGTGGGTACTGCGGTGTTTGGCACATTGATTTACTCACTGATTCCGAACTTCAGTGCAGAAGGCTCACTCAGTGAGTTACTCAATACACCGCAGCCTGTGATTTCTAATGCTTTCCAGACGGGTTTCTTGCTCGCAGGGACTCTTGCTCTTATCTGTGCGGTGAATGCCGCAAGAGCACCGCGCATTCATTTAGATGACTACGAATAAATGCCCAAGAGTAAGAAATGCAAATAAAAAGGGCCTGCTTCTAGAAGCAGGCCAAATACCCTGTGGAGCAGGGAGAGGGTAAGGTCTCGGGGGGTAGGACCTATCGGGTCTGGCGACATCAAGTAAGTGTCGACCTAAAGCAGCTAAGCCCTACACTTACGCTGCTAAATCTTCATTGCTGTTCAGGTGCAATAGACGACAAACGTTCACGCTGCCGACACCTTCAACAGATTCCAATTGCGTCACCAACAGAGATGAGATCTGTTTTTCACTCGCTTGTGTTGAAAGATGATCAACCAATTGTTTAGCCAGAATCTCGGCATTTTTCTCAATGTTGGTCATGTAGACCGGAGTGACACCACGCAAAATAGCTAACTTGCTCAGCAGATCTGGCTTGTCTGACACCGCCCAAATGGTCGCCTGACTTTGGCATCTCGACATCAGCAGTGGCGTTTCACCGTGCTGAGTAATAATCGCAACGCCAAGATCTTTATGCACTTTTGAAGCTGAAATCATGGAAGAGAGCGCGAAGCTTTTTCCTGCGTCGTTGCACAAGTGTTGCAGCTTGTCCCAGCAGTCTTGAGCGCATGAGCTTTGCTCTTCGGCGCCAGTGGCGATTCTTACCATCGCCTCAACCGCTTCAACCGGATATAAACCAGCAGCAGATTCGGCTGACAACATAATTGCGTCGGTACCGTCGATGACTGCGTTTGCAACATCAAGCACTTCGGCACGCGTCGGTAGTGGATTCTCAATCATCGACTCCATCATTTGCGTAGCGGTAATAACAGGTTTACCTAAATGTTTGGAGCGAGTGATCAGCGCTTTTTGCACATTCGGCAGACGAGCATCACCGATTTCAACGCCAAGATCGCCGCGAGCCACCATAATCACATCAGAGGCGTGAATGATGTCATCCATTGCTTCAACACTGCTCACTACCTCTGCACGTTCCACTTTCGCAACGATTTGAGCGTGACAACCAGCTTTCACCGCCAGCTCACGGGCATAATCAATATCAGCGCCGTTTCTTGGGAAGGAAATCGCCAGAAAATCAGCTTTCAGTTTGGCTGCGGTAAGAATGTCTTGTTTATCTTTCTCAGTTAGTGCCGGAGCTGAAAGTCCGCCACCAAGTAAATTAATGCCTTTACGGTTAGACAGTTTGCCGTTGTTGATCACCTGAGTGATTACCAGCTCATCTTGTTTGTTCACTTCAAGCACTTTTAATTGGACACGACCGTCATCTAGCAAAAGGATGTCTTCACAATTGAGGTCTTGAATCAGCTGTGGGTAGTCCAGACCTACACGTTCTTGGTTTCCTGAGTTCGGCTCTAGCTGGCCATCCAGAATAAACTTGTCGCCCGCGGTCAGCTGAATGCTGCCTTGTTCAAAACAGGCAATGCGAATTTTAGGACCTTGCAGATCAACCAATACACCGACTGTGGTATTGAGCTCTTGGGCGATAGTGCGAACAAGCTCGGCGCGTTCAATGTGTTCTTCAGCACTACCGTGGGAGAAGTTGAGGCGGACAACGTTTACTCCAGCGCGGATAAGTTGAGTCAGTTTTTCTCTTGTTTGGCTAGCTGGGCCTAGAGTTGCGACAATTTTGGTCTTACACATAAAAGAATCCTATAACAAGGCAATAAAGATAGGGAAAAGAAGGGAAGAAGGAGCCGAACAGCTCCTTCTTATTCGCGATTAAACGCTTGGTGTTGCTTGGTATTTTTTGTTTTCTACTTCGTCAATATCGACGACTTTCTTCGCATTCCATACTGTCAGAGCTAGGAATACAGATACCACGCCAGCCGCCAACCAGAAGTACTGTGCATTACCGAAGTCGTAATGTTTCACGCCATCGATTTCTGTAATCTCGATCAGTGACGCTGAAATCAGTTCCTGTGCAGAAGCTGCGATGTAAGAACATAGACCGATCAGACCTTTTACAGCACCAACAGCGTTCTTAGGCATTAAGTCACAAGCGATTAGCCCCGCTAGGAAAACAACCAGACCACCGATAGAGAAACCGATCATGCTTAGTGCTACCGCATCCATAATGCGGTTGTCTGGGCCGAAGAACATCAGACACATACCAGCAATGTTTGCCAATCCGTACAGCAGGTTTGGAATGTTACGGTTACCTTTGAACACTTTGTCAGAAAGGATACCGGAAAGAATTGCACCAGCCAGACCCGCAGTCGGGTACATGGACATTGCAAAACCCGCGTCGATCAGTGAGTAGCCATTTGACTCTTGTAGGAACAGTACTGCCCAAGAAGACATTGCATAACGTGAGATGTACATCGCTGCACATGACGCTGCGATTAGCCATACAACAGGTTGTTTTAGAATGAACATCTGTGCACGACGAGTCTCTTTTGGATCTGAAGCTTTCTTAATTTCAGTGCCTTCGCCAAATGCAGTGCCTGGATCTGGCATACCGTAAGTTTGTGGACGGTCTTTCAGCAGTTTAAGCATGATGAGAGACGCTACGATTGCCGCAATACCAGCGCCGACGAAGCCTGCACGCCAGCCGAAATAGCTCACTAGAGATGCCGTTAAGATCCAAGTGATACCTTCACCGATGTTACGAGAACCACCCCAAATCGAGTAGCGGCTACCACGTTGTTTTGGTGAGAACCATTGGTACAGCGATACACATGAAGGAGCAGAGCCCACAGACTGGAACCAGCCGTTTAAGCCCCAAAGTAGGACAAAGAAGAAGGCTGTGGTGTTCATTCCCATGAAGATTGCGGTAGCACCTGATAGCAACAATGAAATCGACATGAATCGACCGATGTTGGCGTAATCAGATAAGAAACCGTTGAGGAATTTACCGAATGCATAGGTAAAGAAGAATGCAGAACCCATGATACCGAGTTCTTCAATCGACACTATGCCTGCATCAAGCATTGGCTTTTTCACCACACCAAGGCTCATACGTACTACATAAAAAACAGCGTAACCAAAAATTAGGCCTGAGAAGACCTGCCACTGATAACTCTTATAGAGTTTTTGCATCTTATCTTTTGGAAGTTCCAAGAGCGGTGCGTCAGGGCGAGTTTTAAAAAAATTGAACATAAAGTGCTCTCCGTTATTCACGACATCCAGACAGGGGGTGTTCGTTGGGAGCATCATTAAGCAAGCTGCCAAATGCCTCAAAAGCGGCGATTTGAGACAAAACTGACACGTTTGAGTCATTATTGCGGGTCAAAAATGGGAAATTGAAGCGCGGCAGTTGGCTATTTATTGATAAAATTCAAATCAAGTTGCGTCACAGTTGACCCAACCGACGAAGTAATTATTTTTTACCAATTGGCAGAGATTTGAGTGAACGCACAATTTTTAAGGTTTTTAGCATCCATAGGCCACTTACTTTCGATGATAAGTCGAACGGTTGTGCTGGGTATTGCTCTTCTTTACGCCTCATTGGCAAGCGCACAAGAAAAGGAACTGGTGATCCTAACCACGTTTTCACGTGAGCCTTTATTGCCTTTAATTGATGAGTTTTCCAAACAGTATCAAGACGTGGATGTGCAAGTGGTTCATCGCCGCGCCCAATCCAGTATTCAGATGCTGAGTAAAAGCTATATTCAAAATATTGACATCGTACTGAGCTCTTCTCCCTATCTGATGCAGCATCTAGCGGAAAACGGACGTTTAACCACATTACCGGAACGTTTTCAGGCTCCGGAGTGGTTGCGTCCATATATGCTGCCGCCAGCAGGGCAAGTGGTCACTATTGGTTATTCTGGCGCAGGGATTGTCTGGAATAGAGATTACTTGCAAACCCATCAGCTACCTAAACCGAAACAGTTTTCAGACCTTACTTCTCCGGTCTATTTTGGCCACTTAACCATGAGTACACCTGCGCGTTCTGGTACCACGCAGCTAATGGTGGAAAGTATTTTAGCCAAATATGGTTGGCAGGAAGGCTGGCGTTTACTGACCAATATCGGCGCTAACATGGCTACCATTTCTTCACGTAGCTTCGGTGTCAGTGATTATGTTGCCAAAGGACAATTCGGCATTGGCCCGACTATCGACAGCTATGCTCTGATACTTGAGCGTAAGTTTGACCACGTAGAATTTGCCTACGATGAGAGTTTTACTCTCATGCCGACCTATGTTGGCTTGGTCAAGCAGCAACACAATGATATTTATGCCAAGGCGTTTATTGATTTGCTGATGTCAAAAGCGGTTCAGACCAACATGGATTCGAACGACTTTGCCAAACATGGCCTAAGTGACAACTCCCTGTTTAATGACCGTTTCACGCGCCTATCTGTGGCAACCTTAATTCAACGCGAAGATTGCATGAATCTGCTGTTTGATTTGATGATTTCAAAACGGCTGCCAGCGCTGAAAGATACTTGGCTTTCACTGATTAACGCACGCAAACATTATCAAGATAACCCACAAGTATTGGCTCAAATTAAGCAGATTGAACAACAAATTTTCTCTGTCCCAATCAGTGAAAAAGAGTTAGATGCTGTGGTTAATCAGATATCCCCATTGGCAGACGTGAGTGATGACTCGCAGCAGGCCGCCAAAACAATGTTGCTGACAGAGCTCAGTCATTTGTGGAAGAAGCAAATCGATGCTAATCAGCAACAGGCCAATGAACAACTGAAGTCTCTGTTAAGAGTGACCACACCATGAGTCTGTCGAAGTATCACACCATAGGGTCAAAGTTACTGCTGGCGTTCAGTTGCAGCACTCTGATTGTCACGCTGGTCAGTGTCGTTAGCTGGTTTACCTGGAGTCGGCTCGATGATCAAATCACCGAAGTGTTAGATCAGAGTGTCCCCAAATACAACGCGAGTTATGTATTAGAAAGCCGCAGTTCTGAAATTCGCCGCAGAATACAGCAGTTAGGCAATGCAAAGAATAAAGTCATCCTTGATGAGCAGGTTGAAAAGCTGAATCAAGATCTGAGGATTATGGATAACGTATTGAATTCTTTAGAAGAGAATTCAGCACAGGTGAATCTTCATAATGGTTACTTGAAGCTTAAGAATATGAGCGAACAATACGGTTCGCTTGTGTCCCAGCGAATCGATGTAACACGCCAAATCGGCATGCTCGGCGAGCAGTTACAGTGGCTTTATCAGGATATGGAGATGGAGCTGGTTCCGTTGCGTCAGGAAATGCAGTGGCAGTTAGAACGCAAGAACAACGCCGAGCGAACCGAAGCCTTGTTCAACAAAATCAATCAGATTCAATCGTTAATCGATAGCGGCAGTCAGATGTACAATTTTGCTCGTGAACTGATTAATGCCACTCATCAACTTCAGGTCGATAACGGTATGAAGGTACTCCAGTATCGACTGGAAGAGTTACAAAGTGCCAGCCAGTCCATTTTTCAGCTTCCTGCCTCTATTGCGTATCAGCAGTTGTTAGGGGAGTGGAATGAACTCTTGCGGCTCAACGGACCTTATCATCAGAACCTGAGTTTGATGGTGGAGTTACATCAAGGGCTAGATGAGTTAGGAAGCCGCATTCAAGAGCAGCTCAATCATCAGCATTCGGATATCGCTACTCTGGTTTCCAATGCGGGCGAACTGTTTGTCTCAACTCAGAAAGAGACAACCCAGCTGATTCAGCATGGACATAGAGTTTTACTGGTGTTCTTTGGTCTGTCTATCTCAATGAGTCTGTTGCTTACCTACTATTTTGTTAACCGCCGCATTGTCGCGCGCCTGACCAATTTAAGTAACAGTTTAGATGCCATCATCAACAATGACCTGAGTCATCCAATTGAGGTGGATGGAAAAGACGAAATAGGCAACCTATGCGCGCAGTTGATCCAATACGGACAGAAAGTGGAAGAGATGGAACGAACCAATGCGCTGAGCCTTATCAACAATACTCAAGCCAGTTTAATTACCTGTAACTTGCATGGGGAAATTGAGTCTGCCAACCCAAGTGCGCAGGCAAGTCTGCAATTAGAGTCCGGTAAGGTGAAAAAGACGTTATGGCGCTGTTTCCCTGAAGATGTACAGCCAAGGCTTGAGGCTTTATTTAACCCTGATGATAAGTTGATTAAAAACGGCGCCGACAGTGTGACGCTGTCGTTAGGGTGCGAAGACAAACCTTATTATCTAAGGCTTTACTTGCGTAAGTTTAACCAAGGTCTTCACGATAAAGTCATTGTCACCATTACCGATGTGACCGATCAGGAACATGCGAACCGGCTGCTGGAAGAGCGCGTCAAAGAAAAAACACAGTCATTATTAGAGAATAATGAGCAGCTACAGGCAGAGATTGAAGAGCGCCAGCGAGCGGAAGCCTATTTGAAGAAAACCCAGAACGACCTGATTCAGGCGGCGAAAATGGCTGTCGTAGGCCAAACCATGACAAGTCTTGCGCATGAGTTAAACCAACCATTGAGTGCCATGTCGACCTACCTTTATACCGCAAGACTGGCGTTGGAACAGGCTGAAACGGGGCAAATTACGCAGTCGTTGAGTCAGATTGAAAGTCTGACTGAGCGCATGGGGAAAATCGTCAATAGCTTGCGCCACTTTGCACGCAGAAGCAGTAGCGACGAGCCATTGAAAGCCCTTAGTTTAAACTCGGTGGTGGAACAAGCGATGTTGCTGGTTCAAACCAAAGCCAAGCGTCAGCAGGTGGTTCTGAATAACGAACTACCTGAAACACTTTCCGTTATCGGCGAGACTCTGAGCCTTGAGCAAATACTGATTAACCTGCTGGTCAATGCCTGTGATGCGGCCAGTAGTCATCAGAACAAAGCGGTTTCTCTGGTGCTACTTTCCAGTGATGAAAAAATTCACCGCATTGCCATTACCGATAGTGGTTCTGGTTTTGAGCATGGAGTGGTTGGAAAGCTGTTTACTCCATTTACGACGACAAAAGAAGTTGGCCTAGGATTAGGGCTGAACATCTGTCAGTCACTGATCGAAAGAATGAATGGTCAAATTTATCTCGCTTCCAACTTAGATAAAGGGGCGATGGTTGTTTTGGAGTTACCTCATGACTAAAAGCACGGTTTTACTGATTGATGACGATCAGGATGTACTCGACTCCTACACTCATCTTATGTCGATAGCTGGAATCACATCAAAAGCACTGTTAAATCCGGAATCGGCACTGAGTTTGATTACACCAGATTGGAATGGTGTTGTGGTGTTGGACATGTATATGCCACAAATGCACGGCATGGATGTGCTAAAGGCGATCAAATCGATAGATGAGCGCATACCCGTCATAGTGATTACCGGACACGGCGATATTCCTATGGCGGTGGAAGCGGTGAAACTCGGAGCCTGTGACTTTTTGGAAAAACCGATCAATCCACCGCAACTGCTGGGCTTAATCAAACAACATATCGATCAGCGTCGTTATTTTATTGAGCAGAAACTGTCTTTAACCCGCAGTGTGAAAAAGGAACTGGTAGGCAAGTCAGCACAGATTGAGCGTATTCGTTCCCACATTGCCCAATACGCGATGTTGAACAATCACGTTGTGATCTGTGGTGAATCCGGAGTAGGGCGTCACACTATTGCTTATCTGATACATCAGTTGTCGAGTTCTGCCAAAGCAAAGCCTATTGCCGAGCTGGCTATCAGCAACAAAACTACGATTGAATTGCTCGACGATAAACTCAAAGAGAGTTCGGGAGGCTGCCTGTTGCTGGATAACATTGAGCAGATGAGCGATGAGATGCAGCGCCATTTGATTCAAGTGTTGCTCAATCAGGAGCGATTAAATATCCCTCGCACACGTATCATTGCCATTTTGGGCGCGGAATCTGAACAACTGATTGCCAACAACCATCTGCTTCCAGAACTTTACTACCTTCTGAATCAAGGAGTGATTGAAGTTCCTTTGCTCAAGCAGCGGCCGGATGATATTGCTGCTCTATTTCATTATTTCCTCAAACAAAGCTGCAACAAGCTGGGGAAATCGTTACCCGCGGTCGAGTCCAGTTATTTATCCCTGCTCAGAGCCCATGATTGGCCGGGCAATGTTCGCGAACTGCGTAATGTGGCTGAGTTGTACGCGATTGGCATTGTTAAGTTGACGGGGAAAGACAGAGTTTATAATCAGGTCGAAATGACCTCGCCTTTGGATGAGCTGGTGGATGATTACGAAAAACAGATCATTGAAGATGCTCTCTTCCTTTACTCTGGGCGAGTCGCCGAAGCGGCAAACTATCTGCAAATTCCGCGCAAGAAGCTTTATCTAAGAATGAAGAAACACGGCATTGAAAAAGATGAGTACAAATCTCGTGGCTAGTGACGAGCAATTGGCAAGGCTAAGAAGATATCTTTCATAGGATGCAAAAGAGGGAACCTTAGGTTCCCTCTTGTTTTTATTTCACAATTTTCTCTTCTACCAGTTCTTCTTTGTGATCTCTTGCTTTGTTTAACAGGTCTGTAAAGTAATGACGCAGCGTATACAGCATGATCAAACTTGGAATAACCATCAAAGCGGTCAGAATAAAGAACAGCGACCAGTCATTTAAATAGTCTGCCAGCTCGCCACTGAATGAGGCCAGTGTGGTGCGGCCGAAGTTGCCTAATGAGGCTAGCAAAGCATATTGAGTTGCAGAGAAGGCTTGCCCCGTCATCACTGTTAAGAAGGAGACGAAGGCGACTGTAGAAAATGCCGTGGTGAAGTTATCGACAATAATAGTGGCAAGGAACAGATGTTCATTTGGACCAACCTGAGCAATCCAAGAGAACATTAAGTTACTGGCTGACATGGCGATACCACCAATCATCAACCCGCGGACAATACCAAAGCGTACGTTGACCATACTGCCAAGCAGGGTAAACAGCATAGTAATACCCCAGCCAATCAATTTGGAGTAGTAACCAATCTGTTCGTTGCTGAAGCCGATTTCTTTGTAAAACGCGATAGACATTCGGCCGAGGAACGCTTCACCAATCTTAAATAGGAAAACGAACAGCAACAGTGTGATAGCAACCGAAGTACCGTTGCGGCGGAAGAAATCAATGAATGGTTCCAGTACGGTTACACTCAACCAAGCCAATATCTTTGAGTTGACCACTTTGTTGTGTCGTTGCTCAGCCTGTTTCTGCAGCGCTTCACGGTTGGTGTTTGGTTCGCCAACCAGCAGGGTAAACAGAATCAACACGCCCACGATGGCAGCCATGCCGTAGTACACACCATTCCAGCCCATTGAATCAGCATTGATAAATGCCAGATAGCCGGGAACCGAATAGCCTGTCCACCAACCAATCACTGCCATAGCAGAAGCTTGTGGCAGTTTACTGGATTCCGACTTCGGAAAGGTATCAATACGAAACGCATCAACCGCAATATCCTGAGTTGCAGAAGCAATCGCAATACCTAGGGCGAGCATGGATGTCAGCATCAGGTTTGTCGCTGGGTTTACGCCAGCAATAAACAACGTACAGATTAAAATCAGAACCTGACAAAGGAGTATCCAACTGCGGCGTTGCCCAAGAAGAGAGTGCAGAACCGGTAAGCGGACTCGGTCAACCGCGGGTGCCCATAGAAAGTTAATCGCGTAAACCGCAAACACACTACCGAAATAGCCAATGGCACTTCGAGTCAGACCTGCATCTTTTAACCAGCCAGACATGTTTGAGCCAATCAACACCCAAGGGAAACCGCTGGAACATCCGAGCATCAATACCCAAAGCAGACGTTTATCGAAGTAGCTGCGGATAGTTTCAACCCAAGTGAGAGATTGATTTTCTTGTTGCATGGACCTTTCCTTGTCGGAAAAAGAGCTCCGAATATATCGGAGCTTTAGGTGTTATTTAATCAGAGTGGCGTTGGTGATGATGATAGGTGTTACAGGAACATCCTTCATGTAGCCAATTGATCGAGTAGGTTGTTGAGCCATCTTTTGAACGACTTCAAAACCTTTAGTTACTTGACCAAACACAGCGTAGCCCGGTGGGCGTTGGCCGTAGTTCAGAAAATCGTTATCAACGAGGTTGATATAGAACTGACGCGTAGCTGAATTTGGGTCGTTGGTACGAGCCATAGCAATTGTCGCGGTGTCATTGCGTAAACCGTTGCTCGCTTCGTTTTGAATTGGAGCATAGGTGCTGACTTGCTTCATGTCGGTATCGAAACCGCCACCTTGTGCCATAAAGCCCGGGATGATGCGGTGGAAGATAGTACCGACATAACTGCCGTCTTCAACGTAGCGAAGGAAGTTGGCAACACTGATTGGCGCTTGCTCTTCATTCAGTTCAATGGTGAAAGTGCCTAAAGTGGTTTCAACTTCAACTTGAGGCCCTGCCCAAACATAGCTGCTAGCTGCAATAGCGAGCGCTGCCAAAGAGCCTTTCACCATGGACATTCTTTTCACCATGGATAGTTTTTTAACCATGGAAACGCTCCTTCATGTAGTTTTGTAGTTCTGTGTCTGCTGCGATTTCTTTAAGAACAAGGTTCACTACATCGTTCAGAACTTGTTCAATATCTTCATTTGAAGCGCTTAGAGCACCGGTACGTTTTGCTGTACCTGTATAGCTCTTCACTAACTTACCTTTTGGTGTTTCTGCGGTCAGTTGTAGCAGAACTTTACCGTTCATCTCATTTTCCATGATGGTATGAGTCACAGTCACTAAGGCTTCTTGGATTTCAAGCGTCAGCATGTTTTCGCTGTTAACTGTGATAGTGAAGCCTTGAGAATCAAATTGGCTTGAAAGTGCATTTTCCAAAGCGATACGAACGTTTTGGCGTGCATGAATAGGTTCGATGTTGTTTCGGCCGCTATCGACTAAAGCAACATATTGCGCAGAGCGAACGTCTTTACTAACCAAAGTGAACTTGCTGTTTGTCACAATATCACTGTTACTTAAAACAGCCGTAGGGTTTAGGCTTATCTGCTGCTGTTGAGGTGCAGAGCAAGCGGCCAATAAAGCAATAGAAGCTGCGAGAACCAGTTTTTTCATGGTCAATTCCTTTCGTTTGTTTTGGCATGTCAGGAACATGCTTAAGGTCACCAGACCCTAATACTTAGTAGCTTGTAAGATAACAAATTTATTGTTGCTAGCGACAGTCTTTACTTGTGTGTGACCGAAAAGGCGAGCAAGTTTTATATCGTATCCGAGGTGGCGATTGCCGATAACCAATAATTTGCCCCCTTTTTTAAGAACTTGCTTTGAATCACAGAACATCTGCCATGCGATATGGTCTGTGATCGCTTGTTGTTGATGGAAAGGGGGATTGCATACGATAAACGAAGCGCTCTCAGTTTCAAACTCATCTAAACAATTGTTAGCGATGCAAGTTATCTCAGGTTGTGTTTGCAAATTGTTGTTCAAGTTGCGTCTGGCCGCTTCCACCGCCATAAAGCTCTCGTCAACACAAGTAATCGAGGCATTAGGATTTAACCGCGCCAGTTTTATCGATAGCACGCCATTGCCACAACCTAGATCGATGAAGTCTGTGAGGTCTTCACTCGGCAAATGTTCAAGTAGCAAGCGCGCGCCTTGGTCGAGGCTCTCTCCAGAATACACGTTGGGAAGATTCACTAAACTCATTTTCTCGTTTTCGACTTCCCATCGAACTTCTTCATCCACGTTGGGTACTGGTGTGCAATTGGCAAAAGAAAACACTAAGCGGTGTTTTTTCCATGCCAGAGATGTCTTAGTGTCTCCCAAATACTTCTCAAACAACTGCAGTGTTGAAGAATGAATCTCTTTTGCTTTGTTGACAGAAATAATGGGGCATTTTTCGTCTACAGATTGACGAAGTTTACTCAGAATCCACACCAGATGACGGTTATTTCGAGGGATTTGCATCAACACCAGATCGATTTCGTTAGGTATCTCATCCATGGTGCTTAGAAGTGTCACGTCATTGCAAGAGTTACGTTTTAAGTTTTCCAGTGTTGCTTTGTGAGCAATGAAAGAATCACTCATCATGAACACTTGGTGCTGCGCAGAAAACCAGCAACTGAGAGCGCCGAACGAATCGTTTAAAATCAAAATGCGTTTTGATGAGGTTAGCTCTAGTTCTTCAATGTGTGAGATCAAGTACTCATCACCCGCATCCCAAGCTTGTAGAAGCTCATTGTTACGAATAGGGAAGCGATGAAATGTTAGCGTGCGTTCAAATAGCGAAAGCTCAGTTTTCATATTCGGTTTAATTGATAGTTTTAAAGACACTATTATTGTCTCAGATGCTCGATGATCAAGAAACATAAACCTTTCGCTGGCAATTTGTTGGTCGAACCTATGGTTTGTGTTTGTCAAAGCAAAGCTCGCCAAAGTAAACTGTTTGTTGGTTTTGTTATATCAGTGTGTGAAAGAAGGGAGCATTATGATTCAACAAGTCATTGAGACTAAGCTGCAAGATACATTTCAACCCGATTATCTGCAGGTTGTGAATGAAAGCTATGTGCATAATGTGGCACCCGGCTCAGAGAGTCACTTTAAAGTAGTGATTGTTACTTCGAGCTTTGAAGGGCAGCGTTTGATTATGCGTCACCGTCAAGTCAATCAGACTTTGTCGGAAGAGTTAAGCAACCATATTCATGCTCTAGCGATACATACTTACACACCACAAGAGTGGGATGAGTTGAAGAAAAAAGCACCAGATAGTCCGATGTGCTTGGGGGGATAGTGATGAGATAAGGGCTCATTAATTGCTCTTATTTTGGATGATTGTTTAACAATTTTAAAACAGTCACCATTCTATAAAGGGGCTGAAAACAATTTTTTTCAAAAAAAATTGCAAAAAATAACCCTTATATTCAGGTGGTGAAAATAATTGTGCGACATATCAAAATAATGATTATTAATGCGCCTTTTAAGCGAATTTGTGCCCAAATAAAATCACGAATCTAGAGATCTTGAATGGCATCGTATTCGTAAAAGGTGCTAAACTACCGCCCTTGATAAATCTCATCTCAAATCTGTAATGTGATTTTTAAAAGTATGTTGCGCTTTTGGTGATTAAATAACCAAGGCGGACAGATATAATAATGTCGTGTCTAGAGACGGTTTAGTTTTGTCATTACACACTTCCTGTCGAAGTACGGATGACCACCGCCTCGAATTTGCGCAATGAATGAATCTTTTTCCCGATAAAGTAGTGCAAGTGCGTATGATTACAATAAAAAAGGGTTTGGACCTTCCTATCGCAGGAACTCCTTCCCAGGTGATTAATGATGGCAAAGCCATCAACAAAGTCGCCTTGCTTGGCGAAGAGTACGTCGGCATGCGTCCTACTATGCATGTTCGCGTAGGTGATGAAGTAAAGAAAGCTCAAGTTCTTTTTGAAGATAAGAAGAATCCGGGAGTGAAATTTACTTCGCCAGTCAGCGGTAAAGTTGTTGAAATTAATCGTGGTGCAAAACGTGTACTTCAATCTGTAGTGATTGAAGTTGCAGGTGATGACCAAGTGACGTTCGACAAGTTTGAAGCGAATCAATTAAGCAGTCTTGACCGCGAAGCGGTGAAAACTCAATTGGTTGATTCTGGTCTTTGGACATCGCTGCGTACTCGTCCGTTCAGCAAGGTTCCTGCAGTTGATTCGACGACTAAGGCTATTTTTGTTACTGCCATGGATACTAATCCATTAGCAGCAGAGCCGACGGTTATCATCAACGACAATTCGGAAGCCTTCGTTGCTGGTCTTGATGTACTTTCAGCTTTGACTGACGGTAAAGTGTACGTTTGTAAAAAAGGTACTAGCTTACCACGCTCAACTCAGTCTAATGTTGAAGAACATGTCTTTGACGGCCCTCACCCAGCAGGTTTAGCTGGTACACACATGCATTTCCTGCATCCTGTCAATGCAGAAAATGTGGCATGGTACATTAACTACCAGGACGTTATCGCTGTCGGTAAATTGTTCCTTACTGGTGAGTTATACAGCGAGCGTGTTATTTCTCTTGCTGGCCCTGTCGTAAACAATCCTCGACTGATTCGTACAGTGTTAGGTGCAAGCCTAGAGCAACTTACGGATAGCGAAATGATGCCTGGCGAAGTTCGCGTGATCTCTGGCTCAGTACTGACTGGTACTAAAGCTTCAGGTCCACACGCTTACTTAGGTCGTTACCATTTACAGGTTTCTGTTCTTCGCGAAGGTCGTGAAAAAGAACTGTTTGGTTGGGCTATGCCTGGTAAGAACAAGTTCTCTGTTACTCGCTCATTCTTGGGTCACTTATTCAAAGGTCAGTTGTTCAACATGACAACGACGACTAATGGTAGTGATCGCGCAATGGTGCCAATTGGTAACTATGAAAAAGTTATGCCGCTAGATATGGAGCCAACTCTGTTGCTTCGTGATCTGTGTGCTGGTGACGCTGATAGTGCAGTACGCCTTGGCGCACTAGAACTTGATGAAGAAGATCTAGCATTGTGTACCTTTGTATGTCCTGGTAAATACGAGTACGGTCCGTTACTTCGTGAATGCCTCGATAAGATTGAGAAAGAAGGGTAATTTTCATGGGCCTTAAAAAGTTTCTTGAAGACATCGAGCATCACTTTGAACCAGGTGGTAAACACGAGAAATGGTTTGCTTTGTATGAAGCTGCTGCAACTCTGTTTTACACGCCGGGTCTTGTGACAAAGAGAGGCGCTCATGTCCGTGATAGCGTTGACTTAAAACGTATCATGATCATGGTTTGGTTAGCTGTGTTCCCAGCAATGTTCTGGGGTATGTATAACGCAGGTGGTCAAGCTATCTCTGCACTTCATCACTTGTACGCAAGTGATCAACTTGCAACCATCATTGATGGTAACTGGCATTACTGGCTGACTGAAATGCTAGGCGGCACTATGTCGTCTGATGCAGGTTGGGGCAGTAAAATGCTGTTGGGTGCAACATACTTCCTTCCAATCTACGCAACAGTATTTATTGTTGGTGGTTTCTGGGAAGTGTTGTTCTGTATGGTGCGTAAGCACGAAGTTAACGAAGGTTTCTTTGTAACTTCGATTCTTTTCGCATTGATCGTTCCACCAACTCTACCTCTATGGCAAGCAGCGCTAGGTATTACCTTCGGTGTTGTTGTGGCGAAAGAAGTATTTGGTGGTACTGGTCGTAACTTCCTAAACCCAGCTCTAGCAGGTCGTGCATTCCTATTCTTTGCATACCCAGCTCAAATCTCTGGTGATTTAGTGTGGACCGCTGCGGACGGTTTCTCAGGCGCAACTGCTCTTAGTCAATGGACTCAAGGTGGTAGCGGTGCTCTGATGAACGCTGCAACAGGTGAAGCAATCACTTGGATGGATGCATTCATTGGTAATATCCCAGGTTCAATTGGTGAAGTGTCTACGCTTGCTCTAGCAATCGGTGCGGCATTCATCGTTTACATGGGTATTGCTTCATGGCGCATTATCGCTGGTGTGATGATCGGTATGATTGCTCTTTCTACGTTGTTCAACGTGATTGGTTCTGAAACCAACATGATGTTCAACATGCCTTGGCATTGGCACCTAGTTCTAGGTGGCTTCGCATTCGGTATGTTCTTCATGGCAACGGACCCAGTATCAGCGTCGTTTACAGATAAAGGTAAGTGGGCATACGGTATTTTGATTGGTGCTATGTGTGTACTAATCCGTGTGGTTAACCCAGCGTACCCAGAAGGCATGATGCTAGCGATTCTATTCGCTAACCTGTTTGCTCCTCTGTTCGACCATGTTGTGGTAGAGAAAAACATCAAGCGGAGATTATCGCGCTATGGCAAGTAATAACGATAGCATTAAGAAAACGCTGTTTGTTGTTATCGCATTGAGCCTAGTGTGCTCAATCATCGTATCGACAGCGGCTGTTGGCCTGCGAGACAAGCAAAAAGCGAATGCTGTGCTTGATAAGCAAAGCAAGATCGTTCAAGTAGCAGGTATCACTGAGCAAGGTAAGGTTCCTGAATTGTACTCTAAGTACATCGAACCTCGTCTAGTTGACCTAAATACTGGTGATTTTATTGACGGTAATGCAGCAACTTTTGACCAGCGTAAAGCAGCAAAAGATAATGCAACTTCAGTTAAACTTTCATCAGAGCAAGACGTAGCGAAGATTATTCGTCGCTCAAACACAGGTATCGTTTATCTTGTTAAAGATGGCGACCAAGTGTCTAAAGTAATTTTACCAATTCACGGTAACGGCCTATGGTCTATGATGTACGCATTCGTTGCGGTTGAAACTGATGGTAATACAGTTTCTGGCATCACTTACTATGAACAAGGCGAAACTCCTGGATTGGGTGGTGAAGTTGAAAACCCTAACTGGCGTGCTCAATTTGTAGGTAAGAAACTGTTCGATGAGAACCATAAACCTGCAATTAAAGTTGTAAAAGGTGGCGCACCACAAGGTTCTGAGCATGGTGTTGATGCTCTTTCAGGTGCAACGCTAACCAGTAATGGTGTTCAACATACATTTGACTTCTGGTTAGGTGATATGGGCTTTGGTCCTTTCCTAGCAAAAGTTCGTGACGGAGGTCTTAACTAATGTCTAGCGCAAAAGATCTTAAAAAGAGCATTCTAGCGCCAGTGTTGGATAACAACCCAATCGCGCTACAAGTTCTTGGTGTATGTTCTGCTCTAGCAGTGACTACCAAACTAGAGACGGCTTTCGTTATGACTCTTGCAGTAACGTTTGTAACTGCATTGTCGAACTTCTTCGTTTCACTAATCCGTAACCACATTCCAAGCAGCGTACGTATCATCGTTCAGATGGCTGTTATCGCATCTTTGGTAATCGTGGTAGACCAAATTCTGAAAGCATATCTATACGATATATCTAAACAGCTTTCAGTATTCGTTGGCCTTATCATTACGAACTGTATCGTAATGGGTCGTGCAGAAGCATTTGCAATGAAGTCTGCCCCAATCCCGTCTTTCATCGATGGTATTGGTAACGGTCTAGGTTACGGTTTCGTACTTATCAGTGTTGGTTTCTTCCGTGAGCTTCTAGGTTCTGGCAAGCTATTTGGTATGGAAGTACTGCCTCTTATTAAAGATGGCGGTTGGTACCAGCCAAACGGTTTGATGCTATTAGCACCTTCTGCATTCTTCCTGATCGGATTTATGATTTGGGCGATTCGTACCTTCAAGCCTGAACAAGTAGAAGCGAAGGAGTAAGGTTGTCATGGAACATTATATTAGTTTGCTGGTGAAATCGATTTTCATCGAGAACATGGCACTGTCTTTCTTCTTGGGTATGTGTACCTTCTTGGCGGTATCGAAGAAAGTTAAGACATCATTTGGTCTAGGTATTGCGGTAACAGTGGTATTAACCATTTCTGTTCCTGTGAACAACCTAGTTTACAACCTCGTTCTTAAACCAGATGCGCTTGCTGAAGGTGTGGATTTAAGTTTCCTTAACTTCATTACCTTTATCGGTGTAATCGCTGCATTAGTACAGATTCTAGAAATGATCTTAGACCGTTTCTTCCCACCTCTGTACAACGCGTTAGGTATCTTCCTACCACTGATCACAGTTAACTGTGCAATCTTTGGTGGTGTATCTTTCATGGTTCAGCGTGATTACAACTTCGGAGAGTCTGTAGTATACGGTTTCGGTTCAGGTTTGGGCTGGATGCTAGCTATCGTCGCTCTTGCAGGTATCCGTGAGAAAATGAAGTATTCAGATGTGCCTCCAGGTCTTCGTGGTCTAGGTATTACCTTTATCACTGCTGGTCTAATGGCGCTTGGCTTTATGTCATTCTCTGGTGTTCAACTGTAAGACGGGTAAACCGCAACAATTAAGGAATAGTCAATGGACATTATTCTTGGTGTAGTGATGTTTACTCTGATTGTTCTAGCGCTAGTTCTAGTGATTCTTTTCGCTAAATCTAAGCTAGTACCAACAGGTGACATTACAATCTCAATCAATGGCGATGCAGACAAATCGATCGTTACTTCTCCAGGCGGCAAGCTTCTTGGCGCTTTGGCGAGTTCTGGCGTATTCGTGTCATCGGCATGTGGTGGCGGTGGCTCTTGTGGTCAGTGTCGCGTAAAAATTAAATCTGGCGGTGGTGATATTCTACCGACTGAGCTTGACCATATTACTAAAGGTGAAGCTCGTGAAGGTGAGCGTCTAGCATGTCAGGTTGCAGTGAAAACTGACATGGAGATCGAACTTCCAGAAGAGATCTTCGGTGTTAAGAAGTGGGAATGTACGGTTATCTCTAACGATAACAAAGCGACATTCATCAAAGAGCTTAAGCTACAAATTCCAGATGGCGAATCAGTACCTTTCCGTGCTGGTGGTTACATCCAGATTGAAGCTCCTGCTCACCACGTTAAATACGCGGATTACGATGTGCCTGAAGAGTACCGTGGCGACTGGGACAAGTTTAACCTGTTCCGCTACGAGTCTAAGGTAGATGAAGATATCATTCGTGCATACTCTATGGCGAACTACCCTGAAGAGTTCGGCATTATTATGCTAAACGTACGTATCGCGACTCCGCCGCCAAACAATCCAAACGTACCACCGGGTCAAATGTCTTCGTACATTTGGTCTCTAAAAGCTGGTGATAAATGTACGATTTCTGGTCCATTTGGTGAGTTCTTCGCGAAAGATACAGATGCTGAAATGGTGTTTGTGGGTGGTGGTGCTGGTATGGCTCCAATGCGTTCACACATCTTCGATCAGCTAAAACGTCTGAAATCCAAGCGTAAGATGTCTTACTGGTACGGTGCTCGTTCTAAGCGTGAAATGTTCTACGTGGAAGACTTTGACGGCCTAGCGGCTGAAAATGACAACTTCGTATGGCATTGTGCGCTATCTGACCCGCAACCAGAAGATAACTGGGATGGTTACACAGGCTTCATCCACAACGTATTGTATGAAAACTATCTGAAGGATCACGAAGCTCCTGAAGATTGTGAATACTACATGTGTGGTCCACCGATGATGAACGCAGCTGTTATCGGCATGCTGAAAGATCTTGGTGTAGAAGATGAAAACATCTTGTTGGATGACTTCGGTGGTTAATCTCCGCTAAGCGTCTGATTTAATGGCTGACTCATTTGAGTCAGCCATAATTTTTTGAAGTTTGTATAGAGAATCTCGTAAGGTTTATGTGCTTAATAACACATGGATTCTCTATATCTACTTATCTCTATAGGAGTAAACAAGTGAAAACTTGGCTTGTTGCATTAGCTTCTTTATTGCTTTTAGCTGGTTGTGAAAAACCAGTCGAGCAAGTTCATTTAAGCGGCCCAACGATGGGCACCACATACAACATTAAGTATCTTCAACAAGATGGTATTCCGTCTTCTGAAGACTTGCACAAAGAGATCGACCGCTTACTTGAAGAAGTAAACGACCAGATGTCAACGTACCGTAAAACGTCAGAGCTTAGCCGTTTTAACCAGTTTCAAGAGACAACTCCGTTTGAAGTTTCACCTCAGACAGCAACTGTGGTGCGTGAAGCGATTCGTCTTAATGGCGTGACCCTAGGTGCTCTTGATGTCACTGTTGGTCCATTGGTTAACTTATGGGGATTTGGCCCAGAAGCGCGTCCTGAAGTGGTTCCTACCGATGAAGAGCTAGCTGAGCGTAAAGCGAACATCGGTATTGAGCATTTGAGTGTTGAAGGCAACATGCTGAGTAAAGACCTTCCTCATTTGTACGTTGACCTTTCGACAATTGCCAAAGGTTGGGGTGTGGATGTGGTTGCTGACTATATTGAATCTCAGGGTGTTGCGAATTACATGGTGGAAGTCGGTGGCGAAATCCGATTGAAAGGTGTCAATCGTGAAGGTGTTGGCTGGCGTATCGCGGTAGAAAAACCGACAGTGGATGAACGCACGATTCAAGAGGTCATCGAACCGGGTGACTATGCGATTGCTACTTCTGGTGACTATCGTAACTACTTTGAGCGTGATGGTGTGCGTTACTCGCATATTATTAATCCTCAAACAGGTCGCCCAATTAACAACCGTGTTGTATCGGTAACTGTATTAGATAAATCCTGTATGACAGCGGATGGTCTTGCAACGGGGTTAATGGTGCTAGGCGAAGTCAAAGGCATTGAGATAGCAGAGCAAAATAACATTCCTGTGTTTATGATTGTGAAAACGGATGACGGTTTTGAAGAAGTCTTCTCAAGCGCATTCAAACCATTCTTAAACCGCAAATAGCAGAAGTGAGTTTGTCATTATGAGTACGTTTCTGATTACTTTCGGCGTCTTTCTGGCTGTTATCGCAGCAATGGCGGTCGGCTATATTTTCCAGAAAAAAGTCGTCAAAGGCAGCTGTGGTGGTTTAGGTGCAGTTGGCATTGAGAAAGTGTGTAATTGTCCTGAGCCATGTGACGCACGCAAAAAGCGAGAAGCTCGTGAAGCTGCAAGAGCTGAGAAATTGGCTGCTTGGGAAAAAGACCGCATCGCGTAAACGTGTCAGCAGTTTTGAATAAAAAAGGGTTCTATCGTTAGATAGAACCCTTTTTGTTTGAGTATGGTCTGAGGCATTAGATAACAGGCGTTAGATTTTAGGCGCTAACCAGTTGGTTTCGCCCACCTTCTTTGGCATTGTAAGGACGCATATCCGCGACTTTTATCTGCTCATCAAGGGTACCTTTCATGGATTTGGCACCGCTACTGATGGTGTATTTGATCACTTTGCCTTGATTGAAATCGATGCCGAGGGGGCCTTTTATACATGAGAACAGAATTGGCATATGTAGGAATAAGATGATTATGTGTCGGTATTTTGTCAGGGTAAGAAAGTTGTTTTCGTTTTGCTTAAATTGGTTCTACAATAACTGTATTTATGTACAGTTGTCTGGTGGCGTGTGGAACAAGAATCGACGAGAAAAATCATTCATATTGATATGGATTGTTTTTATGCCGCAGTAGAGATGCGTGATAACCCGCAATATCGCGGCAGGCCGCTAGCTGTCGGTGGGCATGAGAAACAAAGAGGGGTTCTGAGTACCTGTAATTATGAGGCGCGCAAATTTGGCGTCCGTTCTGCTATGCCAACGGCTCAAGCTTTGAAGTTGTGTCCTCAGCTCTTGGTGGTGCCCGGTAGAATGTCGGTATATAAAGATGTATCACGTAAAATTCACGCCATTTTCCAGCGCTATACCTCAATCATTGAACCGCTATCCTTAGATGAAGCTTTTCTGGATGTTACCGATGTCGAACTCTGCCATGGAAGTGCCACGTTGATCGCTCAGGCAATTCGCAGAGACATTTGGAATGAGCTTGAACTCACGGCATCAGCGGGAGTCGCGCCGATAAAATTCTTGGCTAAAGTCGCTTCTGATATCAATAAACCTAACGGTCAGTTTGTGGTTACGCCGGAAGAGGTGCAATCTACCGTTGATAAGTTGCCGTTAGAGAAAATTCCCGGAGTCGGGAAGGTGAGTTTAGAAAAGCTCCATCAAGCTGGCTTTTTTCTTTGTGAAGATATCAAGAACAGTGACTACCGTGAGTTACTGAGAAAGTTTGGCCGCTTAGGTGCATCGTTATGGAAAAAGAGTCATGGGATTGATAATCGGGAAGTGGTAGTAGAACGAGAGCGCAAGTCTGTAGGGGTAGAGCGTACTTTCAGTCAGAATATTTCGACATATGAAGAGTGTTGGCAAGTCATCGAAGGGAAGCTGTTTCCTGAGCTCGATATTCGCTTATCAAAAGCGAGTCCGGATAAAGCGATCATTAAACAGGGGATTAAGGTAAAGTTCGCAGATTTTCAGCTTACGACCATAGAACATATTCACCCGCAGTTGGAGCTGGATGATTTCAGGCAGTTACTCAGTGATGTTCTCAAACGTCAGAAAGGACGAGAGATCCGCTTGTTGGGGCTGTCTGTGATGTTAAAACCAGAAGAACAATCTAAACAGCTCAGTTTCTTTTAAGCTTTTTTCTATAGCTTGATTTAGCTTAAGATACGCGAGTATTTAAGCGTTCCATTTACTCTAAATCTGCAACGGCAAGCTCTTTGGGCATAATAACTGACACGGCATTAACGTATCACTAATCAACATTCGATATTGTTAAGCAAAATTTAATTTCTAAAGGTCACAAGACCTGAGAGACAGGTATGAAAAAGACAATTTTATTAGCTGCGTTACTGTGTAGCTCTTCTGTTTGGGCTGCTCAATGTAAGATCGATGTGCAAAATGAAGTTCATCTAAGTGGTTCCAGTGTTGAAATTCATACAACCAGTGGCGATACCGCTGTGATGGATGGTAGCAACCGTCTTTATCTTCATGGTGAACAAATTGAATTAGACAGCTCTCAACAACAAGCAATCCAATCTTACCGAGAAAGTGTCAGTTCGGCAGTTCCTCGTGCGAAAGAGTTAGCTCAGAAAGGAATGGATGTTGCCAGTGACCTACTAGACGATGTTGCAGCAAGCCTTGATGCACCAAATGCATTTGAAGGTGTTAAGCAGTCTATGAAAGATTTTTTTGCTGATGTAGAAAGCCGTTATTACCAAGGTGAAGACTTCGTTTTACCCGCCAATACCTTTGAATCTATGACTCAGCAATGGCAACAGGATTTTGAAAAAGCAAAAGCAATGTTTAGTCAGGAGTTTTTCTCCAGCGCGTTTGATGCAGTATCTGAAAAGATGAAACAGGGCGGTGGGATAAACCTGACCGAACTGGGCAACACCATGAGTGAACTAACTGCGAAGTTCGAAGCCCGTTTGAGAGAGCATGAGGCTACGGTGGAAAAAGAAGGCAAAGAACTGTGTGAATCCCTTGATGATATTGTTGAGCAGGAGCAAGAATTGCACAAAAAGATACCTGAACTAAAGAACTACCAAGTATTTACGATCTAAACTAAAGGAGCGCATTAAGCGCTCCTTTTACTTTGTAGTGTTTGTAGGTGAGATGATTTTTAACAATATTAGTGTTCGTTGGATAACGATATTTACCGCTATATCTGTGGTGGTTTGCTTTGTTGCCTGTTATCTCGGGTTTAAATATATCTGGACCTACGATCGTCATGTTACTCAAGCTGAAGAACTACAGGCAGAGGAAATCGAACGTGTTGAAACTATTATAGAATTCGCCCAACTAAAACTTGGGGATTCGATGGTTGACTATGCGGCGTGGGACGACATGGTTGATTTCATTCAGTCTCCAAATGAGGAGTTTGTTGAAGACAGCATAGGTGTTCATTCTTATACCTCACAAGTCATTAATGGTTTTTTTGTCTTCGCACCGGATAAAACCTTCGTATGGGGTAAAACACTGGATGTGACCACCAATATTCTGGTCGACGATGATCGTTATACGCAATACTTCCCAACCATCCTTAATGAAGCTAAGAAGCTTGATACCAATTTTGTCAAAGCGATAGTTCGCTTCATTGTTATTGACCATGAGCCGTATTTTGCTGCAACCACTCGAGTTTGTATGAGTGATGCGACAGCTTGCGACAAGGGTTATGTGATCTTTTTTA
This sequence comes from Vibrio plantisponsor, assembly GCF_013041605.1. Taxonomy (GTDB): domain Bacteria; phylum Pseudomonadota; class Gammaproteobacteria; order Enterobacterales; family Vibrionaceae; genus Vibrio; species Vibrio plantisponsor. Next base: position 348,546 of record NZ_JABEQC010000002.1, read on the forward strand.
AGAAGCTGTCTAAGAAGTTTGCGGAAGAGGTGCATAAAGCGACGGGTATTCAGATTGATATTTTGGTGAATGAAAGTAACACCTTAAATCTTCATCCTATCGAGAATATTTCTTATATCTCTAAGTTGGATTACAGCGGTAATTCCGGCGTGGTGATAAAGGTTTACCATCGAGTCAAAATTCCAAGCTTTATTGTTTGGGAAGAGGTGTTTGCACTTTTGGCTTTTTCCATCATGTTCTATTTCATCAATCTTCTGTTGGCTAAGTCTTTAGTCAAGCCCATCACTAACGCCAATCTGGTATTGGAGAAGTTTCAAGCACAAGGTGGTTTCATTCCCGATGAGTCTTATTTCATTTCAAAGGAGATGAAAGGATTTGCTCGAAGTATCAACAAAATCATGAATGATTTAGAGGTAAGCCGACGAGAACTGCGTTGGCAGTCCGAACATGATCCGCTGACGGAGCTATCTAATCGCCGCCATTTAAAAAGTCGTTTGACGGCTTTTATTGATGACTACCACTTTAGCCATATTGCACTCTATTTGGTGGATGTCGATTACTTCAAACTGTACAACGATAATCTAAGCCATATGGATGGTGACAATGCATTAAAGGCTGTTGCTAAGGCACTGGAAGCGATTAAGTACAAAGGAGACAAAATAGTTGCCCGTTTTGGAGGAGAAGAGTTTTGTGTTGTCTTCGCCAGTGATGAGCCTCTTGATCTCAGTGAATATGGTCAGAAGTTGAAAGAAGCAGTTCATAATCTAAGAATCCCACATCCATATATCCCAGTCGCAGGGCGTGAATTTTTGTCGATCAGTATCGGCGGTATTCAAATCGAAAAACCGACAATGGCTTATTATCAAGAATTGTTTCATCAGGCTGATCAGGCGTTGTATTTGGCTAAGAAGAACGGCCGAGATCAGTACGTTGTACAAGATTTCAACAAGTGTTCTGTTCATTTAATCGGTGTAAATTAATTATTACGCAATAAATGCCAATTAATTGTTTATTAAAGCAGCAAACTGTACTGGTGTTTATTGTGTCACTAGTCAATTTCATTTAATGTACTAGCCAACTAGTTTGGTGATATTTGTGAGTAGTAATGACATCGAGTAATACCCGCGAAACTTTTGGTTCACGCCTTGGGTTTGTTTTGGCCGCAGCAGGTGCTGCAGTTGGCCTTGGAAATATTTGGGGTTTCCCCACTCAGGCTGCCAGTAATGGCGGTGGCGCATTCCTGTTAGTCTATTTGGTTCTCATTTTAGTGGTTGCGTTCCCTATGCTGGTGGTTGAAATGGCAATTGGACGTTCAGGACAAGCAAACCCTGTTGATAGTATGCGCTCACTGACGCCTAATCCTACAGCTAAGAAAGCTGGAGCATTAGTCGGTTGGTTGGGTTTGAGTGTTCCAAGTGCCGTGCTGGCGTTTTATAGCATCGTAGGTGGCTGGATCATCTGCTTTATGCTTGGGGCAATTACAGATTTGCTGGGTATGGAAAGTGCGACTGCTTGGTTTAAAGGCTTTAGCGTTGAGCGTAACTTATTTGGTACTTTAGTATTTTATGTGCTCACGATCTTGATTGTTCAAGGTGGCGTAAAACAAGGTATTGAAAAGTGGTCAACTCGCTTAATGCCAGCGCTGTTTGTTCTATTTGGTGTTCTGTTCATCTACATCATGATGCAGCCGGGTGCTATGCAAGGTCTGCAACACTATCTTGTTCCGGATTTTGAAAAGATTTTTGATCGCAAAATGATCTTAGCTGCGATGGGGCAGGGATTCTTCTCTCTGACCATTGGTGGCTGTTCAATGCTTATCTACGGTTCTTACCTAAGTAAGAAAGAGAATCTGCCGAAAATGGCGATGAACGTGACTTTGGTTGATACAGGTGTTGCTTTTATTGCGGGTCTTGTTGTCCTTCCTGCAATGTTTGTAGCTATGAACAAAGGCGTTCAGATATACGCAGAAGATGGTTCGCTACTGAGCTCGGATACTTTAGTCTTTACGGTTCTACCTTTAATGTTCGATAGCCTAGGCGTACTGGGGCAGTTATTTGCAATCGTGTTCTTCTTGTTATTAACGATTGCTGCGTTAACGTCTTCAATCTCTATGTTGGAATGTCCAGTCGCTTTGGTATCAGAACGTTTTAACACTAAGCGCACACCAACCAGCTGGGTCTTAGGTGGCTTAATCGCGCTATTCAGTGTGGTGATTGTTTACAACTTCGGTGAACTGTTTGGCCTAGTGGCCACCACGGCTACGCAATACTTACAACCGACTGCAGCATTGATGTTCTGTTTGTTTGGTGGCTGGGTATGGAATCGCAACGCTAAGCTCAAAGAGTTGGAGCAAGGCTTCCCAGAGTTCCGTCAAAGTACTTTTGGAAAAATCTGGCCTTGGTATGTGAAATTTGTCTGCCCAATTTTAGTGGCAACGGTTATCTGGGCTTCATTTGGTTAATCCAAACTGAAACAAAAAAACCTTGGTAGTGATACCAAGGTTTTTTTATGCATGAAGAACAGAGACTGAATGTTCTCTTTATTCTGCTGGGGATGGAGGCATGATTTGGCCAGTGGTGAGTGGTTCTAAATCCACTTCAATCACTTCTTCTATGAAATCACCAACCAGTTGTTCCACCATATCATCGTCTTGAGTAAAGTAGGCGAGGTGGAATACTGCGTCACCTTCATTCACTAACGGCAGGGTTTGTTGACCGATAACAATACCCCCTTTGTTGGCTTTCACTTCGACTTCGACGTTGCCCAGAGGCGAGTTAATGTAAGCCAATACTTGGCCTTTTTCTACACGATCGCCGAGTGACACTACCGTACGCAATATGCCATCGGCTTCTGCGCGTAACCAACTGGTCGATTTTGCAATCACAGAGCTTGGCAACTTCTTGCGGCTGGCTCTCAGCATACCAATAGCTTGCATCACGCGTTTGACGCCAACGACACCAGCACTGATTGCAATAGGCTCAAAACGAAGGGCTTCACCTGCTTCATAAGTAAGTACCGTGATCCCCGATTTTTCTGCTTCACTTCGCAGAGAACCCATTCTGAGCGGAGAATCCAGTATTACAGGCGTCGCGAAAGCCTGAGCGATACGCAGTGTTTCTGGGTTGCTTAAGTCTGCTCGAACTTGAGGGAGGTTTGTTCTGTGAATTGCGCCAGTGTGCAGATCAATAATGTAATCACATTTCAACGCGACTTGAGAAAAGAAGATATGCGCCATTCGAGAGGCCAATGAGCCAGTGTCACTGCCCGGGAAACAGCGGTTAAGATCGCGTCTGTCTGGTAAGTATCGTGATTTATGAATGAAGCCAAATACGTTCACGATAGGTACGGTAATGAGCGTACCTTTGAGCTTTTTAGGATCGATGGAGTTGATAAGCTGTCTTACGATTTCAACGCCATTGAGTTCATCACCATGAATGGCGGCGTTAACCATAAGTACCGGACCCGGTGAAGCGCCATGGATAATTTCGATAGGAATGGAAAGGGGCGAATGAGTATAGAGTTTCGCACCTTCCAGTTCGATGACTTGCTTGGTCGCTGGGGGAATCTTCTCCCCCAGAAATTCGTATGCTGTATTCTTATATTTTCTAGCCTTTACCACGTGTTTTAGTCCTTTTACTTGCCGCATTTTTCTCTAGAAATTCGACAATCATACCGGCGATATCTTTTCCGGTTGCAGCTTCAATACCTTCTAAGCCCGGTGAAGAGTTTACTTCCATGACCAATGGTCCTCTTGCAGAACGAAGTAAATCAACGCCAGCGACATTGAGCCCCATGATTTTAGCGGCTTCAATAGCTGTTTTACGTTCTTGTGGTGTGATCTTAACCAGTGATGCTGAACCACCACGGTGAAGGTTCGAACGAAACTCGCCCTCGGCCCCTTGTCGCTTCATTGCTGCGATAACTTTATCACCAATGACGAAACAGCGAATATCCGCACCGCCTGCTTCTTTAATATATTCTTGAACCATGATGTTCGCTTTCAGGCCCATGAATGCTTCGATTACACTTTCTGCTGCTTTACGAGTTTCAGCAAGCACAACACCGATGCCTTGAGTGCCTTCAAGCAATTTAATCACAACGGGTGCACCGCCAACCATGTCTAGCAGGTCTTTAACATCGTCAGGCTTACTCGCAAAACCGGTAATTGGCATACCAATCCCTTTACGAGAAAGCAGCTGCATTGAGCGCAGCTTATCTCTTGAGCGGCTGATAGCGACAGATTCGTTAGCTGGATAGACACCCATCATTTCAAATTGACGTAATACCGCTGTGCCATAAAAAGTAACTGACGCGCCAATTCGCGGAATAACCGCATCAAATCCAGCCAGCTCTTCACCCTTAAAATGGATTTCAGGTTTGTCTGAATTGATATTCATGTAACAACGTAAAGCATCAATCACTTTTACTTCGTGTCCACGCTGCTTACAAGCCTCGATTAAACGCTTGGTTGAATATAGCGAAGAGTTGCGTGACAGAATACCAATTTTCATAACTTGGGTGCCTCAAAAGGAATTAAAAACGATGCGGTTGGATCAACAATAATCCTATGGTGCATCGCGGTGCGACCTAAAAGCATGCGGAATGCCATATTTTCTCTATTCGTTAATGTAATTTCCGCAGGCCACGTTTGTCCGCCTAAACTGATGTCGGACTTAATAACGAAACGAGATTCTTCATGACCACCTGAGTCTCGTACTGTTCTCTCTTCTATTACTTCAGCCTCACAAACTACCACAGTATCCACATCATGTTGATTTGGGTGGATCCAGAAGCGAACCCAAAGTTTATCTTCTTTAGTAAAGCTCTCTAACTTAAATGCGTGTAAGCAAGATGTACGGGCTCCGGTATCGATTTTCGCTTTAATTTTTTCAATACCTAACCCAGGAAGGCTAAGTCTCTCTCGCCATCCGACAGTCATTTTTTCTTTCATCGCAGTATCTTAGTGTTTTGTTTGGAATTTATTTAAGGCTGAATTGGAGAACAGCCCGCATATGCGTCATGAAGACGTAATGCCCTGAATAGAGTGTGGTGAACTTCTCTGGGAACTTCAAGGACGCGCACTCTAACAGCAGTGATTAATCTCTCGCTAATGAAAAAAAATGGTCGTATCGACAAAAAATATTTGTTCATAAGCGAAAAAGCCGAAGTTGTTAACTTCGGCTTAATGTCAGGCTTTTATGGTGGAAAACTTAAGATTTAGCTGGGATATTTTCCAATAGTGCAATCATTTGTTCCCAGAATAATCCGACGGTATCGATCTTCACTTTTTCGTCTGGAGAGTGTGGGAATTTGATGGTTGGACCAAATGAAACCATGTCCATATTTGGATAAGGTTTCTTAAATAGACCACATTCAAGACCTGCGTGAATCACCATGATATTTGGCTTATTGCCGTAGATACCTTCATACATGTCACGGAAGATATGCATGATTTCTGAATCTGCGTCTGGCTTCCAGCCTGGGTAAGCGCCTGAGAATTGAATTGATGCACCCGCGAGTTCAGCGACGGACCCTAGCATACCTTCAACCTGACTACGACCAGAATCGATCAGTGAACGGATTAGGCAAAGTACGGTGACTTGGTTCTCTTCCGTTTTAATCACGCCTACGTTTAATGACGTTTCTACCACACCTTCAATGTCATCACTCATACGGATAACGCCGTTAGGGCAAGCGTTTAGTGCAGCAATAAATGGTTTCTGCGTTTCAACTGTAAACATATCAACAGCAGTTGGCTGAGCTTCGTAGAATGTGACAATGTTAGTTTCAACTTTACCAAGCTCTTCTTTTATTAGATTGGTATAGAAGCTGTATAGCTCGGCTAACTTCGCTTCATTTTCAGCAGGAAGAGCCACTGTCACGAATGCTTCACGCGGAATGGCATTACGTAAGCTACCACCACGGAACTCGACTAAGCGCAGATCCAGCTCGTTAGCGTGACCAGCTAAGAAACGAGCTAGTAATTTGTTTGCGTTGCCACGACCCGTATGGATATCACAGCCAGAGTGACCGCCTTTCAGACCTTTAAGTACTAGTTGACGAGTGACAAAATTGCTTGGGATCGCTTCACGTTTGATGTCGAACTTCATTGAAGCATCAACGCCACCAGCACAACCCATGTAAACTTCGCCTTCTTGCTCAGAATCGGTGTTTAGAAGAATTTCACCTTCTAACCAACCCGCTTCAAGACCGAATGCGCCAGTCATTCCTGCTTCTTCATCGATAGTCAGCAAAACTTCTAGTGGACCGTGTTTGATGTCGGTTGAAGCTAGTACAGCTAAACATGCCGCCATGCCCATACCGTTGTCAGCGCCGAGTGTTGTGCCTTTTGCCGTTACCCATTCGCCGTCAATATAAGGATGGATTGGATCTTTAGTGAAGTCATGGTCGGTGTCTTCGTTCTTCTGAGGAACCATATCGATATGCGCCTGAAGCACGACACCTTTCTTATTCTCCATTCCCAGAGTCGCTGGCTTTTTGATAAACAGGTTACCTGTTGTATCGCGGCGAACTTCCAAGCCTAGCTCTGTTACCCAACCAATAATGGCTTGTGCTAGTGCTTCTTCATGTTTCGAAGGGTGTGGAATTGAGCAGATTTTATCGAAAAACTGCCAAACTGGAGCAGGTGATAGGGTGCTAATTTCAGAATGAAACTCAGACATAGATGACTCCTTTATTTATCTATACCCCGATTAAATGGTGAAGAAAGGTTGTATATGTAGAGAAAAAACCTGTCTGATGGGGCAATACTTGTGTGACAGCATACCATTGAGTCGTTGAATCTAGTAGTGGCAAGAAAAAGGATTTTTATGGAGTGTAGATAGATAAATGCGTTGCAACTCGAAATGTATAACTTATTTACTCAATAAGTTGCACTTGTTTTGCTATATACTTCAAAAATAAAACACAATTAATGTAATTTTATTACCTTTATTATCGGAATTATTGTAAGTTTTATAGCGAATGTGTGATTTAACTCACTATTAGTTTGTAATATATTTTCTTTGTGGTACATTAATAACCAATCCGAAAGCGGTGCTTTCGAAGCCAGTTTACCTTCGTAATATTAATGAAAGATGTTGTGTCGATCGGCAATGTTACACCCCACACGCTTTGGTGAGTGAGACCAAATGCATGTGATTTGAACAGTAATGTTCACCCCCATATATTGGAATTTGTTTTTAGCCACAGCTTGGTGAACCAAGAGTGGTTAATGTGATTCACCGCCACCTGTATCTCAGGTGGCGTTTTTTTTGCTTTAAATTTGTTCACTTACAAATCTTTAACAAGTTCTTACTGTTTTGTTGAAATGTACTTATTTTTATGAAGAACTATGCATAAGTAGTTCTTGGTACTTTCAAAATCAAAATAAATTCGGTCTGGAATTTGTGATCTGATGTCTTTATAATCTGCGCCCAATCGTTTACGCAACCGTTTACTTTTTACCTTTATTAGGACTCGATCATGCTGGAAAGGCTATTTAAACTCAGTGAAAACCGCACAAACGTGCGTACTGAGATCATTGCAGGTATAACTACGTTCCTGACAATGGCTTACATTATTTTTGTGAACCCTGCCATTTTATCTGCAACAGGCATGGATCAGGGCGCTGTATTTGTGGCGACCTGTTTAGCTGCGGCTATTGGCTGTTTCATTATGGGCTTCATTGCAAACTACCCAATCGCGCAAGCTCCAGGTATGGGCTTGAACGCTTTCTTTACCTATTCAGTTGTTCTAGGTATGGGTTATACATGGCAAGTGGCTCTAGCAGCAGTATTCTGCTCTGGTGTACTTTTCATTATTTTGAGCCTATTTAAGATTCGTGAGTGGATCATCAACTCAATCCCAATGGCATTAAGAACAGGTATCTCTGCGGGTATCGGTCTGTTTCTTGCGTTTATTGCACTTCAAAATGCAAAAATCGTAGTAGACAACCCAGCGACACTTGTTTCTGTTGGCGATTTTACCAGTCTTTCTCCAGTACTAGCAGCAGTAAGCTTCTTCCTGACAATTGGTCTGGTTAACCGTGGTGTAAAAGGCGCGGTAATGATTGCAATTCTAATTACGACTGGTCTAGGTTTGATTTTTGGTGATGTTCAATGGCATGGCGTGATGTCTGTTCCACCAAGTATTGCACCAACTTTCCTTCAATTAGACTTCTCTGGTGTATTTGAAATCGGCATGATTTCAGTGATTTTTGCTTTCTTGTTCGTAGACCTATTTGATACTGCAGGTACATTGGTAGGCGTTGCGACTAAAGCAAACCTTATCGGTAAAGATGGTAAAATTCCTCGCTTGAACAAAGCATTGCTAGCAGACTCAACTGCAACCTCTATTGGTGCATTGTTAGGTACATCTAACACCACTTCTTATGTAGAAAGTACAGCGGGTGTTGCAGCAGGTGGTCGCACAGGTTTAACTGCAGTTGTGGTTGGCATTTTGTTCCTTCTTGCATTATTCTTCTCGCCATTAGCAGGGATGATTCCAGCTTATGCAACTGCCGGCGCTTTGTTCTACGTTGCTATCTTGATGATGTCTGGACTTATAAGTGTTGATTGGCGTGACTTAACAGAAGCTGCACCTGTTGTTGTGACTTGTTTACTAATGCCTCTGACTTACTCAATTGCTGAAGGCATTGTACTTGGTTTCATCTCTTATACAGCAATCAAGGTATTGAGCGGTAAAGGGCGTGAGATTTCAGCTAGCGTTTGGTTTATGACAGCTGTTTTCCTAGCTAAATTAATTTTCGCTTAAGTATTCAATAGGCGCAGTGAACTGCACTGCGCTTCACATGTTTTAAATTAGGTTTATTACAATGAGCAAAAAATTCGTTATCACTTGGGACAATATGCAGAACTATTGTCGTGAACTCGCTGAGCGTCAAATGCCTGCAGAACAATGGAAAGGTATCCTAGGTGTTAGCCGCGGTGGTTTAGTACCAGCAGCTATTCTTGCTCGTGAGCTGGGCATTCGCTATGTAGATACAGTATGTATCTCTAGCTATGACCACGATCACCAGCGTGATATGAGTGTACTAAAAGCACCAGAGCATGACGGAGAAGGCTTCCTGATCATCGATGATTTGGTTGATAGCGGCGATACAGCACGTAAGATTCGTGAAATGTATCCAAAAGCTAAGTTCGTAACTGTATGTGCTAAACCAGCAGGTAAAGATTTGGTTGACGAGTACATCGTAGATATCGAACAAGACACTTGGATTGAACAACCTTGGGATATGCAGTTGTCTTTCGTTGAGCCAGTGAATCGCAAGCGTAAATAAACCGATATTGCTGTTGTTTAAAATAGCTTTTGCTTAAAAAATAGCATTTACTCAAAGATGACCCTTTCATGGGTCATTTTTTTTATTACTATATGAACCTAATCAATGGTTCGTTAAGCGAGACTGGGTTATGTCTGAAGATGATACAAATATTAACTTGTCAGAGACGTTGTTTGTAAAACGCAAACAAGCGAAAGAAACATCGGCACTGACTCAATACATGCCTAGTAATATAGAGTTTCTGCAGCAGAAAAAGCAGAGCGAAGGGTATTCGTGGTACCGAAATGTTCGCCGTCTGCAGTGGGTGTGGCAAGGTGTGAATCCCATCGAACAAGAGGAAGTATTATCTCGCATAGCTTCGTCTACACACTCACGTACCGATGATGACTGGCTTGATACTGTGATGGGATACCATAACGGTAACTGGGCATTTGAGTGGACGCGCCTTGGGATGAAGCATCAGAAAACAGCGTCTGTATTAGAGGGAGATGATGCAGCGGAAGAACTCTTCAAAGCTTCTCTTTGTTTTAGTATTGCGGGTTATCCGCACCTGAAAAATGACAATTTGGCGCTGCAAGCTCAAGTATTAGCCAATAAGGCCTATTCTGAAGCAGCTAAGTTAACCAAATACATCGTTAAGCAATTGGATTTCACCTATCAAAATAAGAAGTTTTCTGGTTACTTACATCTGACCAATACTGATAAACCTCATCCAGTAGTGATAGTGAGTGCAGGATTAGATAGCTTACAGACCGATATGTGGCGTTTGTTCCGTGATTATCTGGCAAAGCACGATATCGCGATGTTGACCATAGATATGCCTTCTATCGGTCACAGTTCCCAGTGGCCACTCACGGAAGATACTTCTTGTCTGCACCAGGCGGTGATCAACCAACTGGGAGATATACCTTGGGTTGACCATTTCTGTATTGGTTTAATCGGTTTCCGTTTTGGCGGCAATGCTATGGTTCGTTTGTCGTTCTTAGAGCAAGAAAAAGTCAAAGCGTGTGTCGCAATCGGTGCGCCTCTCCATGATGTGTGGACTTCCCCGACCAAACTCAAACAAATGCCTAAAATGTATCTCGACGTATTGGCATCGAGACTAGGTAAAGAAGCGGTAGACATTGATAGCTTGTCTGGGCAATTAAAAGCTTGGTCACTTAAAACACAAGGCTTCTTGAGCAGTCGACGCACGAAAGTACCGATTCTTGCTTTAGGATTGGAAGGCGATCCTGTCTCGCCACATTCAGACAACCAACTTGCGGCGATTTTTAGTCAAGGCGGCAAAGCTAAGCAGATAAAAAGCAAAACAATTTCGCAAGGATATGAGCAATCCCTCGATTTGGCGATAAAGTGGCTTCAAGAGGAACTCTGTAGGTGACATTTCTCCTAAATTAGTTAAGAGTAATATTTGTACTAAATATATGCTTTTAAAAGCATATAAATAGTAGTGATATTTATTCTTATCGATGGAAATGGAGAATCCTATGCCGGAAGGGACGAAAAATCCGACGCACTACCGATTATTGTCCGCATTTAAAGCAATTGGCCCTTATTTACGTGAAGGAAAATGTAAAGAAGGCAGCTACTTGTTTGACTGTCTAGCAGCTTGTGTGGATGACAAAAAGGCGCCAGAAAAACGTGAATTCTGGGGATGGTGGATGATACTAGACCAGACTGACACCGGATATGAGGCAAAATATCAATCGGGACGTTACAATTTAGCGGGTGAATGGGAAGCAAAAGCGATTCCGCAAGCAGCGCTATCTGACGTTATCCAAAACCAAGAAGAGTTTCATAAGAAGCTAGAACAAACATTAGATGAGCGTTTCGGTTTAACGCTTTCTATGCATGAAGAATCTGCAGAATTTGTGTGATTTTAGCTATTTGAATGTTACTGAAAGTAAAAGGTGCTATTTAGCACCTTTTTCTTCTTGTGCTCAACGCAGTTGATTGCTAAAACATCTTCTCTTAACTGTTTTCAATTTGAAGAAGAAGGCATGAAAACGAATCAGCAAAGCGGAACTACAGCGCAAACTGTCGTTGTAAAACTAGGAACCAGCGTTCTTACCGGTGGCACTCTGGCTCTTGATAGAGCTCATATGGTCGAGCTTGCTCGTCAGTGTGCAGAACTGAAAAAACATGGCCACTCTGTGGTGATTGTATCTTCGGGTGCAATTGCAGCAGGCCGAGAACATTTAGGTTACCCCGCACTGCCCAACGCAATGTCGAGCAAACAGTTGCTTGCTGCGGTTGGACAAAGCCAGCTGATTCAAGTTTGGGAGTCATTGTTCGCTATCTACGGCATCAAGATTGGTCAAATGTTGTTAACCCGTGCCGATCTTGAAGATCGTGAACGTTTCTTGAATGCGCGTGACACCATTAATGCCTTAGTTGAACACGACATTATCCCTGTCGTTAATGAAAACGATGCGGTAGCAACCAGTGAAATCAAAGTTGGGGACAATGACAACTTGTCTGCTCTTGTCGGCATTTTATGTGGTGCGGATAAACTTCTGCTACTGACTGACCAGAAAGGTCTGTTTACCGCCGACCCTCGTAAAGATCCGCATGCGGAACTGATTAAAGAGGTCAAAACCATTGATGACACCTTGCGTAAAATCGCGGGTGGCAGTGGCACTACCTTAGGCACTGGTGGTATGGCTACCAAACTGCAAGCGGCTGATATTGCACGCCGAGCAGGTATTGAAGTGATAATTGCCGCAGGTCGTGCTGAAAACGTCATCTTTGACTCTTTAAGTGATGCACCGCAAGGGACTCGCTTCTTACCTTTGGAAGAGTCATTGGAAAATCGCAAACGCTGGATACTCGCCGGACCATCTGCCTCAGGCGATATCGTGATTGACGATGGTGCGGTTAAAGCGGTCAATGAAAAAGGCAGCAGCCTACTCGCAAAAGGTGTTGTGAGTGTTCATGGTCAGTTCTCCCGTGGCGAAGTGGTTCGAGTGACTGATAAAGCTGGAAAGCTTGTCGCACGCGGTATCGCAGCATATTCAAATTCAGACCTAGCAAAAATTGCAGGCAAACACAGTAAAATGATTATCGACATCCTTGGTTATGATTACGGCTCAGAAGTCGTTCACCGAGATGATATGGTCGTGATCCAAGAATAAATCGAGGATAGGCATGGACTTAACTATTATGGGAAAAGCGGCGAAAGATGCGGCTTTTCAACTCGCTACAGCGACAACAGCACAGAAAAACCAAGCTTTATCTATTATTGCTGATGAGCTTGAAGCCAATGCAGACATCATTCTGGCTGCCAACGCAAAAGATATTGGGCTAGGTCGTGAAGCAGGCTTATCGGACGCTCTGCTCGATCGTCTGTTACTGAATAAAGAACGTTTAACGGGCATTGCAAACGATGTGCGTAATGTCATCAGTCTTAATGATCCAGTTGGTAGCGAAATTGACAGTAAAGTACTGGAAAACGGTATGTCGCTGTCTCGTCGTCGTGTACCGCTTGGTGTGGTTGGTGTTATTTATGAAGCACGACCAAATGTGACTATCGACATTGCGGCTTTGTGTTTGAAAACAGGTAACGCTTCTATTCTACGTGGCGGTAAAGAAACCTTTTTCTCTAATATGGAGTTGGTCAAGGTTATTCAATCCGCACTAGAAAAAGCACAGCTACCAGCAGCGTCAGTGCAGTACATTGAAAAACCGGATCGTGAATTGGTTTCTCAGCTACTTAAGCTGGATGATTACGTGGATATGATCATTCCTCGTGGTGGTGCTGGTTTGCACAAAATGTGTAAAGAAAACAGCACTATTCCAGTGATTATTGGTGGGTTTGGTATCAGTCATATTTACGTTGACCAAAGTGCAGATTTGGACAAAACCGTAGATGTGATTGAAAACGCGAAAGTGCAACGTCCATCGGCGTGTAACGCGTTAGATACACTATTAGTTCATCAGGATATTGCTCAATCACTGCTTGAAAAATTGATGGTGAAATTGAATGGCAAAGTAACCTTCGTTGCAGAAGCGAAAGCGAAAGCCCTGATGCAATCGGCAGAAAAAATTCGCGATGCTCAAGACGGCGACTTTGATACTGAGTGGTTAAGCTACACCTTAGGCGTCAAAGTGGTTCAGAATGTGGATGAAGCGATTGATCACATGCGTGAGCACAATGCGAGCCACTCCGATGCCATCATGACCAATGATCTGTTCAACGCTGAAAAATTCATTAACTCAGCGGGCTCTGCGGCGGTGTATGTTAACGCTTCGACTCGTTTCACTGACGGTGCTCAGTTTGGCTTGGGTGCAGAAGTTGCGGTATCAACGCAAAAACTGCATGCACGCGGACCAATGGGCTTGGAAGAGCTAACCAGTTACAAGTGGGTAGGTAAGGCAAATTATCTTTCTCGTGCTTAATTACTCTTTTCGAACTGCAGTTATATTCTGTATTTTAAGCAATTAATCCATTGAAATGGGGCGTATAACGCCCCTTTTTGTTTTCTTAATATTAGTGATTCCTGTAAACTAGCCAAGGTTTCGTTCTGCTCGAAAAGTCAACGGAACCTTACTATGGAGGTGGTATGCATTGTCCTTTTTGTTCTGAAAACGATACGAAAGTCATCGATTCCCGTCTTGTGGCTGATGGACACCAAGTTCGTCGTCGTCGCCAATGTCTTGCATGTAGCGAACGTTTCACTACTTTTGAAACCGCAGAGTTAGTGATGCCAAGAGTCATTAAGTCGAATGGTAATCGCGAACCTTTTGATGAAGATAAAATGATTGGCGGCCTGCAACGTGCATTAGAAAAACGCCCTGTGAGCGCCGATTCGATTGAGCTTGCAATAAGCACGATTAAATCCAAACTAAGAGCCACTGGCGAGCGAGAAGTGCCTAGCCAGCTAATCGGTAACCTTGTTATGGATGCATTGAAAGAATTAGATAAAGTTGCCTACATTCGTTTTGCTTCGGTTTATCGTAGTTTCGAAGATGTACGTGAATTTGGCGAAGAAATTGCCAAGTTAGAAGACTGATTTCCAGCGCTCGAAATTCCCTGAATAAGAATAGATGATGCCGAAGTTTACCCCTTTTGATCACCAAATGATGACGCGAGCGATTAAGCTCGCTCAAAAAGGTCGCTTTACCACTGCTCCCAACCCTAATGTCGGTTGTGTGATCACCCAAGGCGAATCCATCGTTGGTGAAGGTTTCCATTACCGCGCAGGTGAACCTCATGCCGAAGTTCATGCCTTGCGTATGGCTGGTGAATCCTCTCGTGGTGCGACCGCTTATGTCACTTTAGAACCGTGTTCTCATTACGGACGCACACCTCCATGTGCTGAAGGCCTGATTAATGCTGGCGTCTCTAAAGTTATATGTGCGATGCAAGATCCTAACCCTCAAGTTTCTGGTCGCGGTATTCAAATGCTACGCGATGCCAGCATTGAGGTAGAAGTCGGTTTGCTTGAAGGTGATGCGAAAGCGTTGAACCCTGCATTCATTAAGCGTATGCAAACAGGCATGCCGTTTGTCCAACTGAAAATGGCAGCCAGTATCGATGGTCAAACCGCGCTTGCTAACGGCAAGAGTCAGTGGATTACATCAAAACAGGCTCGCCAAAACGTTCAGAATTATCGAGCACAAGCAGGCGCAATACTGTCTACTAGCCAAACGGTTATTGATGATAATGCATCATTAACCGTGCGTTGGAATGAGCTGCCTGAAAGCGTAAAAGAACACTATCCTGAAGCAGAATTGCGTCAACCTGCTCGCGTCATTTTGGACAGACAGAATAAGTTACATCCACAGTTAGCACTGTATGCGTCTCACTCTCCTGTATTGCGAGTCAGTAATGAAAACGCTGAAGTTATCGTTGAAGTGAACCAATCAGGTCAGCTAGATTTGCGCCAAACATTCGCGACATTAGCCAAGACGCACAATATCAACCATATTTGGGTAGAGGCTGGAGCGAAGCTTGCAAAGTCTTTGCTTGAAGAGCAATTGGTTGACGAGCTTGTTTTGTATCTGGCACCTAAAATTATGGGTAGTGACGGTCGCGGTTTATTCGGCGCGTTTGGCTTAACGGATATGCAGCAAGTGCTGGAGCTTGATATTAAAGATTGCCGACTGGTGGGTTCGGACGTTCGACTTGTCGCCGTCCCTAAGCCAATAGAATCAAAAAGAAAAGATTAATCATATGTTTACTGGAATTGTCGAAGCGGTCGGCCAACTTACCGCAATCACACCAAAAGGCGAAGACGTCACTATCACTGTCAATGTCGGCAAATTGGATATGTCTGATGTTAAGTTGGGTGACAGTATTGCGACTAACGGTGTGTGTTTAACTGTCGTGGACTTTAATGACACGAGTTACAGCGCTGACTTATCGCTGGAAACACTGAAAAAGTCAGGCTTTGCCGATTACAAAGCAGGCGATAAGGTGAACTTGGAAAAAGCTATGCTGCCAACTACTCGCTTTGGTGGACATATTGTATCGGGTCACGTTGATGGCGTTGGCGAAATCGTCGAGCGCAACATTGTAGGCCGAGCTATAGAATTCTGGGTTGAATTACCTGAAGAACTGAATAAATACGTTGCAGAGAAAGGCTCAATTACCGTTGATGGTATTAGTCTGACCGTCAATGATTTACGTAAGAATGCATTTAAACTGACCATCGTTCCTCACACCACTCAGGAAACCACGATCGATTCGTTCCAAGTCGGACGAAAAGTGAATTTGGAAGTGGACGTATTAGCGCGTTATCTAGAGCGTTTACTGCAAGGGAGAGAGCAGGCAAAACAACCTGAATCTCGATTGACGATGGAATTTCTGCAACAGAACGGTTTTGCTTAACTCTGTTCTACTTTAACCCGATTGACTTAACGGAAGTCGCCTAAGCGGCTAACAATAGGATAAGAATAATGCCAATCAGCACGCCACAAGAAATTATTGAAGATATCCGCCTTGGTAAAATGGTTATCCTGATGGATGACGAAGACCGTGAGAACGAAGGCGACTTAATCGTTGCTGCGGAGCACATTACGCCAGAAATTATTAACTTTATGGCGACACATGGCCGTGGTTTGATCTGTCTGACTATGACCAAAGAGCGCTGTGAAAAGTTAGGCTTACCACCAATGGTGCAAGACAACAACGCTCAGTACAGTACTGCTTTCACAGTATCGATTGAAGCGGCAGAAGGTGTAACTACGGGTATTTCTGCAGCAGACCGCGCTCGCACCGTTCAAGCGGCAGTGGCAAAAGATGCTAAAGCGTCTGATCTTGTACAGCCGGGGCATATTTTCCCGCTGACTGCTCAAGATGGTGGTGTTTTAGTTCGTGCAGGTCACACTGAAGCGGGTTGCGATTTGGCGCGTCTTGCTGGATTAGAACCTGCGTCTGTGATTGTGGAAATTCTTAATGATGACGGCAGCATGGCTCGTCGCCCTGACCTAGAAATTTTTGCAGAGAAGCACGGTATTAAACTCGGCACTATCGCTGCACTGATTGAACATCGCAATAACACAGAAACGACGATTGAACGGGTAGCTAAGTGCAAACTGCCAACAGAATACGGTGATTTTGAATTGGTTACTTACCGTGACATCATCGATAACCAAGTTCACTTTGCGATGCAAAAAGGCGACCTAACAGAAAATGCACCGTTAGTTCGTGTACATCTGCAAGACACGTTTACCGACATTCTTCACAGCAACAGAAGTTCTGATCGCAGTTGGACTCTGCAAAGTGCAATGAAACGCATTGCTGAAGAAGGTGGAGTTCTGGTCATTCTGGGTAACGAAGAGTCGAGTGAGCTGTTGGTTCACCGTATCAAAATGTTCGAGCAGCAAGACTGCGGCGACGCGCCAGCAATGGCTAAGAAGCAGGGTACGTCACGCCGTGTAGGTGTGGGCTCGCAAATTCTAGCGGACTTGGGTGTTCGCGATATGCGTTTGCTCTCTTCACCAAACAAAAAATATCACGCACTAGGTGGCTTTGGTCTGAACGTTGTTGAATACGTTTGCGAATAATCCCAAAACTAGGCACTAAAAATGAACCCGTAATAGATTTCTATTGCGGGTTAAATTTCATCATGATTTTTAATTCAAGTGATTGAATGTTGGTTATTCATAACTACGTGAGCCAATTTCCATTAGATATAGCTCACAAACTTATGCTAGAATCCGGCGATTCTCACTTGATGAACCAGAGTTAAAGGAAAGCTTATGAAAGTGATAGAAGGTGGTTTCCCAGCACCCAATGCAAAAGTAGCGATTGTGATTTCTCGTTTCAACAGTTTTATTAACGAAAGTCTATTGTCTGGTGCCATCGACACTTTGAAGCGTCACGGTCAGGTGAGTGACGATAACATCACTGTGGTTCGCTGCCCAGGTGCAGTTGAACTGCCACTTACTGCGCAACGTGTTGCAAAAACAGGTAAATTTGACGCTATCGTTTCTCTAGGCTCAGTGATCCGTGGTGGTACACCACACTTTGACTATGTTTGTAGTGAAATGAATAAAGGTTTGGCACAAGTGTCTATGGAATTTAGCATTCCAGTGGCATTTGGTGTACTAACTGTTGATACAATCGATCAAGCTATTGAACGCGCAGGAACCAAGGCTGGTAATAAAGGTGCAGAAGCTGCACTAAGCGCACTTGAGATGATTAACGTTCTTTCTGAAATTGATTCCTAATGGGGGCCAGTGTGAAACCAGCCGCACGTCGTAATGCACGTCAATTTGCGCTACAAGCTATTTATTCGTGGCAAATTACTAAAGATAATGTTGCAACAATTGAAGAGCAATTTTTATCAAATGGTAAGTATGATGAAGAAGAGCATCACGCATCTGAACCAGCTCTAGCTGCGCCAGAAACTGACGTTGTTTACTTCCGCGACCTTTTAGCGGGTGTCGTGCTTAACCACATGGAACTTGATAGCAAGCTAAGACCTTTTGTGTCTCGCCCAATGCAAGACCTGGATATGATGGAGCTAGCATTGCTCCGTCTTGCAATGTACGAGATGACTCGTCGTGATGATGTACCTTACAAAGTCGTTATCAATGAAGCGATTGAGCTAGCGAAAGTGTTCGCAGCAGAAGATAGCCATAAGTTTGTTAACGGTGTGCTTGATAAAGCAGCGCCGCACGTACGTAAAAAATCGTAATTCGATTTAGCATATAAAGGTCAGCAATTGCTGACCTTTTTTATATCGTGAATATCAGATGTCTATTCGACAGGATTGGAATGACCGAATGTTTGGTGAATTTAACCTAATCGATAAATATTTTTCTGCTCGTCAAACTCAGCGTAAAGATGTCCATCTCGCGCTTGGGGACGACTGTGCAATTGTGAAAGCACCGGAAGGAGTTCGTATTGCTATTAGTACGGATACCTTAGTAGCGGGCACTCACTTCTTAGCGGATGCTAATCCTGCTTGGGTGGCTCACAAGGCATTAGCCTCAAACATCAGTGATTTAGCAGCGATGGGAGCGACGCCTGCTTGGGTCTCAATGGCGTTAACTTTACCTTCTATTGATGAAGCTTGGCTCAAGCCATTTTGTGACGCATTTTTCGACCTCGCCAATTACTACAATATTCAGTTGATTGGTGGAGATACAACCAAAGGACCGTTGAGTATTAGCTTAACGGTTCAGGGGTTTGTGCCGGATAAGCGAGCTCTGACCCGTTCGGGGGCAAAAGTAGGCGACTGGATTTATGTCACAGGTGAACTGGGTGACAGTCAGGCAGGGCTAAGTGTTGTGCTTGATGCTGAGAAAAGACACGAACCTTTCGCTTTGGAGCTGGAAAAACGTCATTATATTTCTCATCCGAGAGTCTTGGCGGGGCAAGCTTTATTGAACGTTGCTTCGTCCGCGATTGATATTTCTGATGGTCTTATTGCAGACTTAAAGCATATTTTGAATCGCTCACAAGTCGGCGCTTCTATTGATACCAGCCTGTTGCCTATTTCTAAAGAGCTCATGCAGTTCCTTGGTGATATCTCAGTTGCTCAAAAATGCGCTTTAACCAGTGGTGAAGAGTACGAGCTATGTTTTACAGTGCCAGAGCAAAATAAAGGTTCGCTTGAAAGTGTGCTTGCGCATACGGGAACCAAGGTGACCTGTATTGGTCAAATTCGACCTCATGGAACATTTGAACTGCACAACAAAAGCAAAAAGCTGAATTGGTCACTGGAAGGATATGATCATTTCAAGGCTGATGTATAAGGTAGAAGTATGACGAACCCTAAATCACTCATTTCATTAAGTAATCCTTGGCATTTGCTGGCTACCGGTTTTGGAAGCGGTTTGTCTCCCATTGTTCCCGGTACTATGGGTACACTGGCTTCTGTGCCGTTCTACTTGTTACTTGTGCAGTTGCCTCTATGGTTGTACGTATCTGTGGTGGTTGTCGCCAGTATCGTAGGGATTAAAATTTGCCAAATTACTTCCGATGACATGAAAGTGCATGATCATGGCTCGATTGTCTGGGATGAATTTGCCGGTTTTTGGATAACAATGCTGGTGGTGCCGCTGTTTAATCTGCCTGTTTTCGATTGGAAATGGCTTGTGACAGGCTTTGTTTTGTTCCGCTTTTTCGACATGGTAAAACCGTGGCCAATTGGCTGGCTAGACAAACGTGTCCATGGCGGGTTAGGCATCATGATTGATGATTTAGTGGCGGGTGTGATGTCCGCTATTAGCCTTGGATTGATTGGCTATTGGGCGGGATGGATGGCCTAGTCTCTAGGTATTCTGCTAGAAAAATTAAGGTTCCCACTGGGAACCTTTTCTGTTTATAACCGTTGGATTTACAGTTTGTCGAGGTCTGCTTCGATTTCCGCTATCTTGCTTGCGACCACTTTCTCCAAGTGGCGAAGATCTTTCAAAATCTTCTGTTTAACATCGATTTCTTGTGGTGTCTCTGGTCGGGTTATTTTGTTGAGTTCATCAATAATCAACGTTAAGTTGCGGTTGATTTCTGTGATCTCTTTATATTGATGACTTCCACTGTCAACCAAAACGCTTTTTTTCTGCCTTGGGTATTTGAATTTTACACTTTTGGCGAATAATTCGCCTTTTTGCTTCTTAAAGTAGATCTTTAACACATCTTTTTGCGCCTCTTGGCGTAAAGAGTAGCGTTCTATCTGGCTAGGATCATGAATACCTAAGCCATTGAGGTGTGGAAACATAAGCGACCTCTAGGTTTGTGTTTTACATCAATTTTATAGGATCTGCGTAGTTTGAAATTTAGACAGACCCTGAGGTAAATGTAGCAGCCTCGAAGTGTGTTAGATAGCTGATTTTGCTTAAATAGATCAAGTTGTGGACAAGATCGCTATTTATCACAGTTTCAATCTGGTGCTAGCTCTGAGACGTTCTCGATTAATCTTTCTCGTAACAGAGCTTCTTCTTCTTCACTTAATTTGTTGCCTTGTGGGCTGGTTAAGATGAATAAGTCTTCTGCGCGTTCGCCCATTGTAGTGATTTTCGCAGCGTGCAGATCCAAATTCAGTTCGGAAAAGGTAGCACCGACAGTGGCTAATAGCCCCGGAGTGTCAAGAGCTACGAACTCCATAAGCGTGCGCTTTTTACTTCGGGTCGGCAAAAAGTCGACAGTGGTTTTCACTGTAAAATGCTTCAGCTGGCGAGGCAGTCGACGTGTTTTTAGTTCGAGAGCACTTTCGCTTTTTAGCACGTTAACAATGTGCTTGCTGAGAGCCTGATGACGAGCTTCTTCAATCACGGATCCATTCTGATCCAGCACCATAAAGGTATCGAGCACATAGCCATCTTTGCTGGTCATGATCTGTGCGTCATGGACGTTAAGGTTGCGTCTGTCCAACTCACCAACCACTTTGGCAAAGAGGGAGGGTTGGTCTTTGGTGTAGACAAAGATCTCGGTACCGCCACGAGGCGCACGTTTACTCAATATCACTAATGGTTGTGTTGGATCTTTGTGGCGAAGTAAATGAGTACAGTGCCATGCGATTTGTTTGTGAGTATGACGCAGGAAATAGTCCGCTTTGAATCTTTGCCACAGCAGTTCAATCTCTCTGCTGCTAAAGCCTTCTTTACGTAACAAAGCGGAAGCTAGTTGTTGGTTGTGGCGAATACGGTCGCGCACATCTACAGGGTTTTCCAGTCCACGGCGCAGGGCGCGTTGAGTTGAATAGAAAAGCTCTGCAAGTAACGTTCTTTTCCAACTGTTCCAAAGTTCAGGGTTGGTTGCACAAATGTCAGCAACCGTCAGACAAACCAAATACTCCAAGTATTCTTCGTCACGCACTTTTTTAGCAAATTCGATGATGACTTCAGGATCGTAAATATCGCGGCGCTGTGCAGTGACAGACATCAGCAGATGATTGAGCACCAACCAAGAGACAAGTTTGGCTTCTGGCTTTGAAAGTCCATGCTCAATACAGAAATCATAAGCTTCTACCGCGCCGATCTCTGAATGGTCTCCGCCTCGTCCTTTCGCTATGTCATGGAAAATGGCTGCAAGAATGAGCAGCTCTTTTTTCTGCAATTTAGGATAGATCTCGCAACAGATAGGGTGTCTGTCATGATTCGCTGGGTCACCAAAGGTGTTGATGTGTTTGAGAAGACGGATACTGTGCTCATCAACGGTATAAGCGTGGAACAGGTCGAACTGCATCTGACCAACAATTTGGCTCCATTGCGGCAAGTAAGCGGCTAGAACGCCCAGTTTGTGCATTAAGCTGAATGCTCTGTGCAACGCATTAGGGTGACGTACAAGTTCCATAAACTTTTCGCGAGCTTCAGGAATGGTATGCAAGAACTTGTTCAAACGGCGGCGCGCAGTTCGTAACTGGCGCATGGTTGCAGGAGCGACACCATCGATAGTTGAGTCATTCGCGATATGGAGGAACATATCCAAAATCGTTTCTGGTCTTGCTTGAAACAGAGCCGGCTTTCTGGCTTCTATTAAGCTACCGCGACGTTGAAAATCTTCATCAAGAATAACGGGTTCGCACTCTTCACCATTGTTTAGGATGGCTTGATCAAACAGCTTTAGCAGCATTTTGTTGAGTTCTGCTACTCGGCGAACCGTGCGGTAGAACTCCTTCATCATCATTTCAACCGCTCGGTTACCTTCACCGACAAAACCTAAATGTTCTGCAACTTGTGCCTGCAAGCCAAATGTCAGGCGGTTGTCGTAGCGTTTAAGTTCCATATGCAGGGCAAAGCGTACACGCCATAAAAAGTCTTGGCATTCAACCAGCTCGCGATACTCTGCATCGGTTAAAAATCCGTAGCGGCTCATCTCATACAGCGAGGTTGCGCCAAAATGGCGGCGGGCTACCCAGCTTAGAGTATGAATGTCACGCAGGCCACCTGGAGTCGACTTGATGTCTGGCTCAAGGTTGTAGGTGGTATCGTGATAACGAGCATGACGTTCACGCTGTTCTTGAATCTTCGCTTTGTAGAAGGTTTCGCTTGGCCAGAAAGATTCTGAATGAATCAGCATTTTCAGGCGGTGGAAGGTATCTTCACTGCCTGCTAATAATCGAGCTTCTTGCAAGTTGGTTGCGACCGTTAGATCTGCACGGCCTATTTCTGAACACTCATCAACGGTGCGAACCGCGTGTCCCACTTCTAAGCGTAAATCCCAAAGCAGAGTAATAAATTCACTGACTTTGCGTTCTGTCTCTTCAGCGATTTTGTTGTTCGAAATGATCAAAATATCGATGTCAGAAAGTGGGTGAAGCTCACCACGCCCGTATCCGCCTACCGCGACCAAGCCAAGTTCCGGAATGTTCATAAAGCCGAAATGTTGCCATAAACGATGCAGGAGTAAATCCATATACTCTGAACGTCCTAGAACGAGATCGGTCACTGGGTGGTGGTTCAAAAATTCTTGCTTTTGATATTGGGCAAAATGTTCAAGCTGTTGTTTTAACTCACTGATGGTCAGTTGCTCATCAGAAAAAGTTAAAGGAGACTGAAAAGGCATAGTGAAAGCATCCATGCTGGTATCTCTTATTGAGATAACAATTAAGTACGTGTTGAAATGAATCTAACAGATACGAACAGATAAAAAAATATCCCTGAGAGCAGGGATATTTTTATCGGTATTCAATTTTAATTTCGCTTAAGCGTTAACGAGGAAGCGAGGTAGTGATTCTTCTTCACGTAAGGTCAGAATTTCACAACCGTCCGCCGTGACCAGAATCGTGTGCTCCCACTGAGCTGATTTCTTGCCGTCTGCTGTGTAAACAGTCCAATCATCTTCATCATCTAAACGACAACCGAACTTACCGGCGTTAATCATTGGCTCGATAGTGAATGTCATGCCTTCGCGAAGGATGGTGCGATCGCTGTTCTTGTAGTGAACCACTTGCGGCTCTTCATGGAACTCAGCACCAATGCCGTGACCACAGTAGTCGCGAACAATAGAAAACTTAGTGCTAGGGTTGTTCTTATTGTTGGTTTTGATGTACTTCTCGATAGTTGTACCGATTTCACCAAGTTGAACGCCCGGCTTCACTTTCTTCAGTGATAAGTACAGGCTTTCTTGAGCAACCATACATAGGCGCTTATCTGCAGGAGATACATCACCCACTAAGAACATTTTTGATGTGTCACCGTGGTAGCCATCTTTGATAACAGTGATATCAATGTTAATGATGTCACCGTCTTTTAGTACCGCTGGGCGAACCAATTGACCGAAAGTAGTATCTTGAGTTGCAGGGATACCATGGCACACGATGTGGTTGATCGATGTACAGATTGACTTAGGGTAGCCGTGGTAATTGAGAGGTGCTGGGATTGCGCCTTGAACTTCGGTGATATGCTTATGGCAGATTTGATCCAGCTCTTCAGTGGTCACACCTGGCTTTACATATGGTTCAATCATCTCTAGAACTTCTGCGGCTAGGCGACCAGCAACGCGCATTTTTTCTATTTCTTCAGCATTCTTAATTTTTACAGACATCGGCTTTACTCTATATATTCGTGTTTGCACTTGGTGCGTGCTAATCGCGTTATTGTATCAGTGGAAAGTGGAAGCGCAAGAAAACACTCAAATAAGAATTGTTATGATCGCCTATAATGACTTCTAAGCGTAGAGCATATATCCATGAAATTTTACCAGCGTGAGTGTTAACCACTGACAAGTGGCTGGCATTTTTTTCTAGCCATAAAGGTGAAAAATATGGTATAAAGCGCGCCGGAATCAGGGTCTGTTTTCTTCTTTATAGGCGAATCAGATTTTGCTCCATAAACTTTTATCTTAAATCACACACATTCCGACACGTGTTCCGGGGTGCTCCAAGTATTAGCTTAGGAGTCGGATGCATGGGGGATGTGGAGGCCTAACCCCATAGAGGATTTTATAATGGCAACTGTATCAATGCGCGACATGCTGAAAGCTGGTGTTCACTTCGGTCACCAAACTCGTTACTGGAACCCAAAAATGAAGCCATTCATTTTCGGTGCTCGTAACCGCGTTCACATCATCAACCTTGAAAAAACTGTACCAATGTTCAACGAAGCTCTAGCTGAGCTAGTTAAAGTTGGCGAGAAAAAAGGTAAAGTTCTTTTCGTAGGTACTAAGCGCGCTGCATCTGAAGCTGTTAAAGAAGCTGCTCTTGCAAGCAACCAATACTACGTAAACAACCGTTGGTTAGGTGGTATGCTAACTAACTGGAAAACTGTTCGTCAATCAATCAAGCGTCTAAAAGATCTTGAAGCACAGTCTACAGACGGTACTTTCGACAAACTAACTAAGAAAGAAGCTCTAATGCGTACTCGTGAAATGGAGAAGCTAGAGAAATCTCTTGGTGGTATCAAAGAGATGGGCGGTCTACCTGACGCTCTATTCGTAATCGACGCTGATCACGAGCACATCGCAGTTAAAGAAGCAAACAACCTAGGTATTCCAGTATTCGCGGTTGTTGATACTAACTCTAACCCAGACGGCGTTGACTACGTTATCCCTGGTAACGACGACGCAATCCGTGCAGTTCAACTATACCTAAACGCAGCGGCTGAATCAGTAAATGAAGGCCGTAACAAAGACGTAGCTGTAGTTGCTGAAAAAGACGGTTTCGTAGAAGCTGAATAATAGCGGCTCCGAGTCTCACTTAGTGTATGAGTCAAAAACTGAAACATATGCTAGGTTATAGTTAGTATTGGGGGCCGATAATGTAGGCCCTCAATTTTTACCTTATCCAGAATTTAACTGAGGAATAGAGAATGGCTGTTACTGCTGCTCTAGTAAAAGAACTGCGCGAACGTACTGGCGCAGGTATGATGGAATGTAAAAAAGCGCTTGTTGAAACAAACGGTGACATCGAGCTAGCGATTGAAAACATGCGTAAGTCTGGCGCTGCTAAAGCTGCTAAAAAAGCAGGTAACGTAGCTGCTGAAGGTACTATCGCAATCAAAGAAGCAAATGGTGTAGCTGTTCTTCTTGAAGTTAACTGTCAAACAGACTTCGTTGCAAAAGATGCTAACTTTACTGCGTTCGTAAACCAAGTTGCTGAAGATGCACTAGCGTCTAAAGCTTCTGTTGAAGAACTACAAGCTAAATTCGAAGAAACTCGCGTTGCTCTAGTAGCTAAAATCGGCGAAAACGTAAACATCCGTCGCGTACAATACGTTGAGGGTGCTGCACTAGCTACTTACCGTCACGGTGAGAAGATCGGTGTTGTTGTTGCTGGTGAAGGCGACGCTGAAACTCTAAAACACGTTGCTATGCACGTAGCAGCTTCTCGTCCAGAGTACGTTAACCCTGAAGACGTACCAGCAGACGTAGTTGCTAAAGAGCGTGAAGTTCAAGTTGAAATCGCTATGAACGAAGGCAAGCCAAAAGAAATCGCAGAGAAAATGGTTGAAGGCCGCATGAAGAAATTCACTGGCGAAGTTTCTCTGACTGGTCAACCATTCGTAATGGAACCTAAGAAATCTGTTGGTGAAATCCTTAAAGAGCGTGGCGCTTCTGTTGTTACTTTCGTTCGCCTAGAAGTAGGTGAAGGTATCGAGAAAGCTGAAGGCCTAAGCTTCGCTGAAGAAGTAGCATTGGCTCAAAAAGGTTAATCCTTAGCGAATTGCTTATAAAAAGACCGTAGCCAAGGCTGCGGTCTTTTCACGAATAAGCCGGTGAATAACCGCTCATTTGTATAACGCTCGAACTTATATAAATTGGCAAGCTGTTTAGCCGTGACGAATGTGCTTACTTGAGTAAGCTTATTCATGACTGTTAATCAACAACTCTCTTTGGAAGGTAAAGTCCATGACAACGAACCCTAAACCAGTATATCAACGTATTCTGTTAAAACTTAGCGGTGAAGCGCTTCAAGGTGAAGAAGGTTTTGGTATTGATCCAGCCGTTCTTGACCGTATGGCTCAAGAAGTGAAAGAACTGGTGGAGCTTGGTGTCCAAGTGGGTGTTGTTATCGGTGGCGGTAACTTGTTCCGTGGTGCTGGACTTGCTAAAGCCGGTATGAACCGCGTTGTGGGTGACCACATGGGTATGTTAGCAACAGTAATGAATGGTTTGGCAATGCGTGATGCACTTCACCGTGCTTACGTGAACGCTCGTGTAATGTCTGCAATTCCATTAAATGGTGTATGTGACGATTACAACTGGGCAGACGCTATCAGCCAACTACGTGGTGGCCGAGTTGTGATTTTCTCAGCAGGTACTGGTAACCCATTCTTTACGACTGACTCTGCTGCGTGTTTACGTGGTATTGAGATCGAAGCAGACATCGTTTTAAAAGCAACGAAAGTTGACGGTGTGTTCTCTGCTGACCCTGTGGCTAACCCAGACGCTCAGTTGTATGATAAACTTTCTTACAACGACGTTCTTGAGAAAGAATTGAAAGTAATGGATTTAGCGGCATTTACATTGGCTCGTGATCACGGCATGCCAATCCGCGTATTCAATATGAACAAACCAGGCGCACTACGCCGTGTGGTTATGGGTGAAGCGGAAGGTACGCTAATCAGCGCCTAAGTATAATCACTCTCTAGATGAAATAAGAATTAAGGTGAAATTGTGATTAATGAGATTAAAAAAGACGCTCAAGAGCGTATGGACAAAAGTGTTGAAGCATTAAAGAACACCCTTTCTAAGGTTCGTACTGGTCGTGCTCACCCAAGCCTACTTTCTGGCATCTCTGTTGAGTACTACGGTGCTCCAACGCCTTTAACACAAGTTGCAAACATTGTTGCTGAAGACGCACGTACGCTAGCAATCACTGTATTTGATCGAGAACTAACGCCAAAAGTTGAAAAAGCAATTATGGCATCAGACTTGGGCCTAAACCCTATGTCTGCAGGTACGATTATCCGTGTTCCACTTCCACCTCTAACAGAAGAGCGTCGTCGCGACCTAGTTAAGATTGTACGTGGTGAAGCAGAAGGTGGTCGTGTTGCAGTGCGTAACATTCGTCGTGATGCGAATGGCGATCTTAAAGCTCTGCTTAAAGATAAAGAAATCTCTGAAGACGAAGATCGTAAAGCTCAAGACGAGATCCAAAAACTGACAGACCTTGCTGTGAAGAAAATCGATGAAGTTCTTGCAGCAAAAGAAAAAGAACTCATGGAAGTTTAATCTCTCATAACTTTCAATGATATAAACGCTGTGCTCGCAGCACAGCGTTTAACTATGCTACTCTTCACCATCTTTTTATCGTCAAAACTTCCTTATGCAAAATTCGCAACTCTCTCCAGAAGCTTTACCACAACACATCGCAATCATTATGGATGGCAATGGCCGTTGGGCAAAAGAGCAGGGTAAACCTCGTGTTTTCGGACACAAGAATGGTGTGGCATCCGTTCGTAAAACAATTTCTACTGCCGCACGTTTAGGAATCCAAGCTGTCACTTTATTTGCATTTAGCAGTGAAAATTGGCGTCGCCCTGAAGAAGAAGTGGGGGTGCTAATGGAATTGTTTATGACGGTCTTAACGACTGAAGTTAAGAAATTGCATAAAAATCAATTACGCCTGCGTGTTATCGGTGATAAGAGTCGTTTTAGTGAACGCTTGCAAAATAAAATTGCTCAAGCAGAAGAGCTGACGAAAGATAATACAGGCATGTTGATCAACATCGCGGCAAATTACGGCGGTCAATGGGATATTACTCAAGCAACTCGAAGTATTGCAGAAAAAGTTGCACAAGGTGAGTTGGTTGCTTCTGATATTACAGAGGAAACTATCCGCGCACATTTGACTATGTCAGATATTCCTGAAGTTGATTTAATGATTCGTACTGGCGGTGAATGTCGCATCAGTAACTTTATGCTGTGGCAGCTGGCTTATGCTGAGCTGTATTTCACTCCAACTTACTGGCCAGAATTTGGTGAGGAAAGTTTGGTTGAAGCAGTGACTTGGTTTGTTAATCGTGAGCGTCGTTTTGGCTGCACTGGTGAACAAATCAAGGCATTGATGGAAAAATAAAATAGGATTTTAAAGTTTGAAGCAAAGAATAATTACAGCGCTCATACTTGCACCTTTGGTGATTTTAGCCATTTTTTATCTCTCTCTTCCTTGGTTCATGGTTGCATTGGCAACGGTGACTTTTATTGGTTCATGGGAATGGACACAGTTTGTAAATGCTTCTTCTCGTTACCTTGCCTTAGTCCCCACAGTTATCGTTGGGGTAGGAAGTTACTTTTGGTTAGCTCCAGACGAAGCTTGGTTTCATTCTCTCAGTGATTCTCATTTCTTGTTACTTATCGTGGGTAGTTTATGGTGGGTGTTCTCCAGTTTCCTAGCCATTAGTTATCCTAAATCTCGCCCATGGTGGGAAAATTCTAATGTGTTGCGCCACTTGTTTGGTCTTCTTACATTGATCCCGTTTTTCTGGAGTGTAATTTTCCTTCGCGCCGAAAATATTGCAGTCGATTCGTATCACGGTGCTCGTCTAGTTCTGTTTGTTTGCTTTATCGTATGGTCTGCAGATAGCGGAGCCTATTTTGCTGGAAAAAGCTTCGGTAAACACAAAATGGCGCCTGCTGTAAGTCCAAACAAAACGATGGAAGGCCTAGTCGGTGGTGTTATTGCTGCTATGTTGGTGGGTTGGATATTTGCCGATTTGTTTAGTATTCAGTTCACATCTGTGCCTGTCATGTTATTCACCATCTTAGTCACGGTGGTTATTTCTGTGCTTGGTGACCTAGTTGAGAGTATGTTCAAACGCGTTTCCGGTATCAAGGACAGTAGCAATATTATTCCAGGGCATGGCGGTATACTTGATCGTATAGACAGCCTGACAGCTGCTTTCCCTGTTTTCGCTTTTCTTTACTTCATGCTTTAACAGATAGGCAAGCGCGTCTTGCCTATTCCTATTATTAACAACGGTTTTGCTATGCGTAAGTTAACGATTCTTGGTGCAACGGGCTCTATTGGTGCTAGCACACTTAAAGTAGTTAAAGAAAATCCAGAACAATTCCAAATTGTTGCTTTGGCGGCAGGCGTTAACGTAGAAAAAATGCGTGAGCTATGCCTGATTTGGAAGCCACAATATGCTGTGATGGCGACAGCTAAAGCTGCGCAAGAACTTTCCTTACAGTTGTCTGAACTTAACCTTCGTACCGAAGTGTCCTATGGCGTTGATGCTATGTGTCATGTCGCCTCTTTGGGCGAGGTCGATACGGTTATGGCCGCTATCGTAGGTGCGGCGGGTTTAGTGCCTACGATGGCAGCAGTTAAAGCTGGTAAACGAGTATTACTTGCCAACAAAGAAGCGCTTGTTATGTCCGGCCAGTTGTTTATTGATGCCGTTGAACAATATGGTGCTGAACTTTTACCTGTCGATAGTGAACATAATGCTATCTTCCAGTGTCTACCTAGAGAGGTGCAGTCTCAGCTAGGTCGCTGTGATCTCACTTCAAATGGGGTGTCTCACATTTTGCTGACAGGCTCGGGTGGTCCATTTCGCTATAGTGATATCAGCACGTTAGCAAGTGTTACCCCTGAGCAGGCGATTGCTCATCCAAACTGGTCTATGGGGCCTAAGATTTCCGTTGATTCAGCAACCATGATGAACAAAGGTTTGGAGTATATCGAAGCGAAATGGTTGTTTAACGCTTCAAGAGAGCAGTTAAAAGTGTTGATTCACCCTCAGTCGGTGATTCATTCCATGGTGCAGTTTAAAGATGGCTCAGTAATTGCGCAGATGGGTGAACCAGACATGGCAACGCCAATCGCGTACACTATGGCTTATCCACATCGAGTTAGCGCGAGTGTAAAACCTCTAGACTTTACTCGTTTGAGTGAGCTGACATTCATGGACGTGGATTATCAACGATACCCTTGTTTGAAATTGGCTATTGATGCTTGTTATGAAGGACAGCATGCAACAACATCATTAAATGCAGCAAATGAAGTCGCTGTGGAGGCGTTCCTCAAAGGGCAAATTCGCTTTACCGATATTGCAGTGATTAATGAACGCGTGTTGCAACAAGCTTGTGGCTCTAATAACCAGTTACATTCCTACGACTTGGAAAGCCTACTTGAGCTAGATACAATGGCTCGCAAGCTAGCTAACCAAGCACTTAAAGAGCGTATATTATGAGTGGCATTTTGTGGAACTTTGTCTCCTTTATCGTTGCCCTTGGCATATTAGTCGCGGTACATGAATTTGGACACTTCTGGGTTGCCAGAAAGTGTGGCGTCAAAGTCGAAAAGTTTTCTATTGGTTTCGGTAAGTCCATCTGGAGCAAAATTGGCAAAGATGGTACGGAATACAGTATTTCAATGATTCCGCTAGGCGGCTTCGTTAAAATGCTCGATGGGCGTGTTGACGATGTGCCTGATGATCAGCAGTGCTTTGCATTTGATAAAAAGCCACTTTGGAAACGTTCAGCTATTGTTGCTGCCGGTCCGGCATTCAACTTTTTCTTTGCAATTTTTGCCTACTGGCTGGTTTTCCTTGTCGGCGTTCCAACCGTCAAGCCAGTTATTGGCGAAGTCGTTCCTCATTCCATTTCGGCTCAAGCAGGTCTTGAGTCTGGCATGCAAATTAAATCCGTAGCAGGTGTTGAAACGCTGAACTGGGAATCGGTCAACATGGGATTGATTGACCATATCGGCGATAAGCAACTGGTTATGTCGGTGTCTTCTCAAGAAGGTGTTGGATTCGACGAAATTAAAACTTTAGACCTATCAGAATGGAACTTTGATCCAGAATCAGAGTCTGCTATGGAGGCCTTAGGCTTTAAACCTTATACCCCTGAAATCTATATGTCTTTACAGAGTGTATCTGAAGGGGGGGCTGGTCAGCTTGCTGGTCTTGAGGTTGGTGATGTCCTGACTCACATTGATGGTAATGCTATCAATGATTGGCAGCAGGTTGTAACGGCTATCCAAAACAGCCCTGACAAGCCACTTCGGTTGAAAGTTGATAGACAAGGTGAAGAGTTATCTCTGGTTTTGACTCCTCAGGCAAAGAATGTGGCTCAAGGGAAAATGATTGGTTTTGCCGGTATCGCACCTGAAGTCGCAGAATGGCCTGAAAATTATCGCTTTGATCTCCAATATGGTGTATTTGAATCGGTTGGCAAGGCGGTCGAAAAAACAGGGCAAGTTATTGGTTTAACCATCAATATGTTGAAGAAACTTATTGTTGGTGATGTTGGTCTGAATAATTTAAGCGGTCCAATTTCGATTGCCAAAGGTGCAGGAACGACAGCCGATTACGGCTTGGTTTACTTCTTGGGCTTCTTAGCACTGATTAGTGTGAATTTAGGGATTATAAATTTGGTGCCACTACCGATGTTAGATGGCGGTCACCTATTATTTTTTGCTATTGAGGGAATTACCCGTCGCCCGGTACCAGAAAAAGTACAAGAAATGGGCTATCGAATTGGTGGGGCTATCATTTTCTCTTTAATGGCAGTGGCATTATTTAACGATTTTACTCGCCTGTGATTGATTAGCACTAGGCAAAAGCTGTAGTAAGGAATAATTCAAATACATATGGCAATGAAAAAGATCCTTTTCGCGACACTGCTCGCAACCAGCGTGTCGGCGAACAGTGCCGAAAATTTTGTTGTACAGGACATTCAGATCAACGGATTGCAACGTGTGGCACTTGGTGCAGCTTTGTTGAAAATGCCTGTTCGTATCGGTGATTCTGTCGACTCTCAAGATGTTGCAGGGATTATCAAAGCGCTATACGCATCTGGTAACTTTGAGGATGTCAAAGTTCTAAGAGACGGTGACGTGCTGGTTGTTGAGGTGAAAGAACGCCCGACAATAGCAACGGTCTCTTTCTCTGGTAACAAGGCCATTAAAGAAGAGCAGCTTCAACAAAACCTCGATGCTTCAGGTATTCGAGTGGGTGAAGCATTAGATCGCACCACGTTAAGCAACATTGAGAAAGGTCTTGAAGACTTTTACTACAGTGTTGGTAAATATAACGCGACCGTTCAGGCTGTGGTCACTCCTCTTCCTCGAAACCGTGCCGATTTGAAATTTGTTTTTACTGAAGGTGTGTCTGCAAAAATTCAGCAGATCAACTTTATCGGTAACGAAGTCTTTTCTGACGAAGAGCTTTTGTCTCGTTTTAACCTCAATGTTGATGTTGCATGGTGGAACTTCCTTTCTGATGATAAGTATCAGAAACAGGTTCTAGCTGGTGATATTGAGGCTCTTCGTTCTTACTATCTTGATCGTGGTTACTTAAAGTTTCAGGTTGAATCGACCAATGTTTCTATCTCTCCAGATAAGAAAGGTGTCTATATCACGTTGAACCTGACTGAAGGTGAACCTTATACAGTCAAGGGTGTAAAATTCCGTGGTGAACTTATCGGCAAAGACGATGAGTTTAATGCACTGATTCCGTTTGAAGATGGTGAAACCTATAACGGTTCTGCTGTTACTCAGCTTGAAGAGGGCGTAAAGCGCGTTCTTGGTGAAGCTGGTTACGCGTATCCTCAAGTTCGTACGATTCCAGAGTTTAATGACGAAACCAAAGAAGTCTCCCTAGTTGTCAACGTAGAAGCTGGCAAGCGTATTTATGTGCGCGACATTCGTTTTGTTGGTAACAATGCGACTCGTGATGAAGTCCTTCGTCGTGAAATGCGTCAAATGGAAGGCAGTTGGTTAAGTTCGAAAGCGATAGACACGGGTAAAGCTCGTCTAAGTCGTTTAGGTTTCTTCGAAACCGTGGATGTACAAACCGTTCGAGTACCGGGCAGCGAAGACCAAGTTGACCTAGTTTATAACGTTAAAGAAGCCAACTCTGGTAGTGTCAACTTCGGTATTGGTTACGGTACTGAGTCGGGAGTGAGTTTCCAAGTTGGTCTGCAACAAGACAACTTCCTTGGTACGGGTAACCGCGTTGGTATTAGCGCTATGACCAACGATTACCAAAAGAACGTCACATTAGAGTATCGCGACCCATACTGGAACCTCGATGGTGTGAGCTTAGGCGGTAAAGTTTTTTACAACCAATTTGAAGCGTCGGAAGCGGGTATTGTTGACTATACCAATGAAAGTTATGGTACCAACCTGACTTGGGGGTTCCCGTTTGATGAACTAAACCGCTTCGAATTTGGCGTGGGATATACCCACAACAAGCTCGGCAATTTGTCTCCTTACTTGCAAGTTGAGCGCTTCCTGATTGCACAGGCAAGCAATATTGATAGCGATGGAAGCTTGGTAATAAATGACTTTGATATCAACCTATCTTGGACGCGTAACAACCTGAATAAAGGTTATTTTCCGACCGCGGGTAACTATCAACGTGCTTTCTATAAAATGACCGTACCTGGCTCTGACGCACAGTTCTTTAAACTGCAGTATGATGTACGCCAATATTTCCCATTAACCAAGAAACATGAGTTTGCGTTGTTGCTTCGCGGTCGATTGGGTTATGGTAATGGTTATGGTCAGACGGATGGTAACGACAACTTGTATCCATTCTATGAAAACTTCTATGCGGGTGGTTTCACCAGTCTAAGAGGTTTTGGTTCAAACTCAGCTGGCCCGAAAGCGGTATATCGTGATTATTCGAGTTCCAACAATGGTTCGGATATTGCCTCAGATGAATCTGTTGGTGGTAACGCGATCGCATTAGGTAGTATCGAGTTAATCGTTCCAACACCATTTGCATCGGATGAAGCGCGTAGCCAAATTCGCACCAGCATTTTCTTCGATATGGCAAGTGTCTGGGATACAGAATTTGACTACCGTGAAGGCGGCGCAGATTATGGTAACGAGTACTATTATGATTACTCAGACCCAACCAATTATCGTTCATCTTATGGTGTTGCACTACAATGGATGTCACCGATGGGCCCTCTGGTCTTCTCGTTGGCTAAGCCGATAAAAATTTACGAAGGGGATGATGAAGAGTTCTTCACATTCACCATCGGTAAAACGTTCTAATAGAGGAAAGTATTTTGAAAAATATGATGAAAGCTGCTGGTGTTAGTCTTCTTGTTCTTAGCTCATCAATGTTCGCAAATGCAGCTGAAGCGGCGCAAAAAGTCGGTTACATCAATACTGCGCAAGTATTCCAAGCATTGCCGCAGCGTGAAGTTGTGCTGCAAAAAATGAAAGCTGAGTTTGAAGATAAAGCGGCAGAGCTTCAAAGCATTCAAGCACAAGCTAAAACCAAGATTGAAAAACTGAAGCGTGACTCTTCTCTCATGAGCCAAGATGAAGTTGAAAAACTGCGTATCGAAATCGGTCAGTTGGATAGTACTTACAAAATCAAAGCTCAAGCACTGGACAAAGCGTCTGCTCAACGTGAAGCGGAAGAAAAACAAAAGCTATTCCAAGTAATCCAAGATGCTGTGAAGAAAGTGGCTGAGAAAGAAGGTTACGATATGATCATTGATATCAGTGCTATGCAATACGGTAAGCCTGAATTCAATATTTCAGAAAAAGTAATCAAAGCAATCAAATAACTAGCTCTTATAGATAAAAATAGCATTTAAACATGAAAACACTGACTTTAGCTGAATTAGCAGCAATTACTGGCGGTGAGTTACACGGTGATAGCAATGCTGTCGTTTATCGTGTTGCTCCGATGGACAGCGCACAAGAAGGCGATGTGACCTTTTTGTCGAATCCTAAATACAGCAAACACTTAGCGGAATCAAAAGCGACAGTGTTAATGGTGAAAGAGTCAGAGCGATCGCTGTGTCCGTCGAATGTGTTGGTTGTTGCTGACCCTTATGTTGCCTTTGCTAAGGTAGCACAAGCGTTAGATTTGACGCCTGCACCGGCTGAAAATGGTGTGGCTGCAAGTGCCGTTGTCGCTGTAGACGTAGTTATGGGTACTAATGTTTCGATTGGTGCCAATGCTGTGGTCGAGTCAGGTGTTGAGTTGGGTGACAACGTGGTGATTGGTGCGGGCTGCTTTATTGGCAAAAATGCCAAATTGGGCAACAACACCAAACTTTGGGCGAATGTCAGTGTTTATCATGGCGTTGAAATCGGTTCTGACTGCCTGATTCAATCAAGTACAGTGATTGGTTCCGATGGCTTTGGTTATGCGAATGAGCGTGGCGAATGGGTTAAGATCCCTCAAATCGGCTCTGTACGAATTGGTAACCGTGTTGAAATTGGTGCATGTACCACTATCGACCGTGGTGCGCTAGACGATACCGTTATCGAAGATAACGTGATTTTAGATAACCAGCTTCAAATCGCTCACAACGTGCACATCGGATATGGTACAGCCATGGCTGGTGGTACAGTTGTCGCCGGAAGCACTCACATTGGTAAGTACTGCATTATTGGCGGTGCAAGTGTTATTAACGGCCACATTACTATTGCTGATGGTGTCACCATCACGGGTATGGGTATGGTAATGCGCAGCATCGAAGAAAAAGGCATGTACTCGTCAGGTATTCCTTTACAACCAAACAAAGAGTGGCGTAAGACTGCGACTCGTGTTCATCGTATTGACGAGATGAACAAGCGTCTTAAAGAAGTTGAAAAGCAATTAGCGCAAAAAAACGACGCTTAAAGGCATATTTTACAGACCTTTGTCGATAAGGCTCGCAAAGTGCGAGTCTTTTTCGTCTATAATGCCGAAAAGATTTTTTGAAAATTTAATGAATAGGAATATGACTTTGACTACTGAAAAGAAAACGATGAATATCACCGAAATTCAGGAGCTACTTCCTCATCGCTATCCGTTTTTGTTGATTGATCGCGTAACAGATTACGAAGAAGGCAAATATCTGGTTGGCCTTAAAAACGTTTCAGTAAATGAACCTCAGTTTACTGGTCATTTTCCACAGCTACCGATTTTCCCTGGCGTACTGATTCTTGAAGCTATGGCTCAAGCTACAGGTTTGCTAGCGTTTAAATCTTTTGGCGCATCGAAAGAAAATGAACTTTACTACTTCGCAAGTATCGATAATGCAAAATTCCGCAAGCCAGTTGTTCCGGGCGACCAACTGATTATCGAAGTGGAATTCTTGAAAGAACGTCGTGGTATCGCTCTGTTTAATGGTGTCGCGAAAGTAGACGGTGAAGTTGTATGTTCTGCTGAACTTAAATGTGCACGTAGAGAGTTTTAAGATGATTCACGAATCAGCAAAAATTCATCCAAGCGCAGTAGTAGAAGAAGGTGCGGTGATTGGTGCAAACGTAACTGTTGGACCTTTTACTTACATCACTTCTGGCGTGAAAATTGGCGACAACACAGAAGTGATGTCGCATGTTGTTATCAAAGGTAATACGGTTATCGGTAAAGAGAACCGTATTTTCCCTCATGCTGTTATTGGCGAAGAAAACCAAGACAAGAAATACGGCGGCGAAGATACGACAGTAGTTATCGGTGATCGCAATGTGATCCGTGAAGCGGTGCAAATCCATCGTGGAACGGTACAAGACAAAGCAACCACTATTGTCGGTAATGACAACCTACTTTGTGTTAACGCGCATATCGCTCATGACTGTGTTGTTGGCAACAATACTCACATTGGTAACAATGCGATCCTTGGAGGACACGTAACTGTCGAAGATTACGCTGGCGTAATGGCGCTATCTGCCATTCATCCATTCTGTAGTGTTGGTGCTTATGCTTACGTTGGTGGCTGTTCTGCGGTTGTTCAGGACGTACCTGCATACGTACTTGCACAGGGTAACCATGCAACGCCTTTCGGCTTAAACCTAGTAGGTTTAAAACGTAACGGTTTTGAAAAAGCAGAGATTCGCGCCATTCAAAAAGCGTACAAAGAGATCTACCGCTCAGGTAAAACTCAAGCAGAAGTGCTGCCAGTGTTGAAAGAGATTGCGCAAGAGTGGCCTGCTGTGGAACGTTTCATTTCCATTTTGGAAACGACGGAACGTGGCATCATTCGTTAATTTGCGATTGAACTGACGATTGGAAAAGATCGCAGCTTAAATGCTGCGGTCTTTTTGTGTTTTAAGGCTAGCGATATTCATTTGCTATGCTCACATTCTTCCATAATTTAAGGCTAAAAGTATGTCTGAAGCGAGAAAGCCGCTGCGCGTAGGTATTGTTGCCGGAGAGATGTCTGGCGATACGTTAGGTGAAGGCTTTATCAAAGCAATTAAGCAGCAATACCCAGACGCAGAGTTTGTCGGTATTGGTGGTCCGAAAATGATAGCTCAAGGGTGTGAGTCACTCTTTGATATGGAAGAGTTGTCTGTAATGGGCTTAGTTGAGGTGCTTGGCCGCTTATCTCGTCTACTGAAAGTCAAAGCTGAACTGGTTAAGTATTTCACCTCTAACCCGCCAGATGTGTTTGTGGGCATCGATGCGCCAGACTTCAACTTACGCCTTGAGTTGGATTTGAAAAATGCGGGTATCAAAACT
Organism: Vibrio plantisponsor; assembly: GCF_013041605.1. Lineage (GTDB taxonomy): Bacteria > Pseudomonadota > Gammaproteobacteria > Enterobacterales > Vibrionaceae > Vibrio > Vibrio plantisponsor. Next base: position 386,614 of record NZ_JABEQC010000002.1, read on the forward strand.
GTGCATTATGTCAGTCCGTCAGTGTGGGCTTGGCGCCAAAAACGTATTTTTAAAATTGAAGCAGCGACCAATCTTGTATTAGCATTTTTGCCGTTTGAAAAAGCCTTTTACGATAAATTTAATGTCCCTTGTGAATTCATCGGGCACACGTTGGCGGACTCAATCCCTCTTGAAAACGACAAGCTACCAGCACAAGAGTTATTAGGTCTGGATTCATCTCGTCGTTGGCTTGCTGTTCTGCCAGGCAGCCGTGGCGGTGAAATGAAAATGCTTGCTCAGCCATTTATCGAAACCTGTCAGAAATTAAGAGAAAAATATCCGGATCTTGGTTTTGTTGTCGCGCTTGTAAACCAGAAGCGTCGTGAGCAGTTCGAAGCCGCTTGGAAAGAGACGGCTCCGGAACTCGATTTTGTGCTGGTGGATGATACTGCGCGTAATGTCATTACCGCTTCAGATGCGGTGTTATTGGCTTCTGGCACAGTGGCGCTGGAATGTATGCTTTTAAAACGTCCTATGGTTGTCGGTTACCGCGTTAATGCATTGACGTATTTCTTGGCGAAGCGATTAGTGAAAACACCTTATGTGTCACTGCCGAACATATTAGCCGAGCAGGAGCTGGTGAAAGAACTGCTGCAAGACGACTGTACCGTTGAAAATTTGGTGCACCATGTCAGCCAACTTTTGGATGGTGACAATCAAGCGATGCTGGAAAAATTTGCCGAAATGCATCAATGGATTCGCAAAGGGGCAGATGAACAAGCTGCTCACGCTGTACTGAAATTAATAGAGAAAGCGTAATTATGTCGACAAATAAAACTTCAGCGAAGAAGCCTGCTCAAGAGTTACCTCCGTTTGAAATACCACAAGGCTATCAGTTGATTGCCGGTGTGGATGAAGTAGGAAGAGGGCCGCTCGTTGGAGATGTGGTGACTGCCGCTGTGATTTTAGATCCTAACAACCCTATTGAAGGCTTGAATGATTCTAAAAAACTGAGCGAGAAAAAACGTCTTGCGCTTTTACCTGAAATCAAAGAAAAAGCCCTCGCTTGGTCAGTTGGGCGTTGTAGCCCCAAAGAAATTGACCAACTGAATATATTTCAAGCCACTATGGTTGCTATGCAACGTGCGGTTGAAGGTTTGGGGATTAAGCCTGATTTAGTACTGATTGATGGTAATAAAGTTCCTCAGTTACCTATGGACGCGATTGCCGTTGTCAAAGGTGACTTACGAGTGGCGCAGATCAGTGCCGCTTCAATCATTGCAAAAGTCGTTCGCGATCAGGAAATGGAACAGTTAGACAAGGAATTTCCGCAGTTCGGTTTTGCTAAACACAAAGGTTATCCAACCAAAGCGCATTTTGAGGCGATTGAACAACACGGTGTAATTGAGCAACATCGCAGAAGTTTTGGCCCCGTTAAACGCGCGTTAGGCTTGGAATAAGCCCTGCAATACGTTTGGTATTGACGTAGAATACATCCCAATAAAAGCGAATATTGAGTATCTAGGACAGAATTGAATGTCAGACCCTAAGTTTATCCACTTACGCATTCACAGTGATTTCTCCATGGTTGACGGCCTGTCAAAAGTGCCTCCTTTGGTTAAAAAAGTGGCTGAAATGGGCATGCCTGCTATGGCATTAACCGACTTTACCAACTTGTGTGGCTTAGTTAAGTTCTACGGAACCGCACACAACTGCGGTGTGAAACCTATTATTGGTGCGGATTTCACAATGCGCTCAGAAGAGTTTGGTGATGAGCTGACCCGAATTACTATCTTGGCGAAAAATAATGTTGGTTATAAGAACCTGACTCTTCTTATTTCAGAAGCTTATCTGCGTGGGCATGTTCAACACCAACCTGTGATTGATAAAGAGTGGCTAATTAAATACGCAGAAGGTTTGATTATTCTATCTGGAGCCAAACAGGGTGAGATTGGTAAAGCTCTGCTTAAAGGTAACCAACCACTGGTGGATAAATGCGTCGAGTTTTATCAAACCTACTTCGCTGACCATTTTTATATTGAGTTGATAAGAACAGGCCGTGCGGATGAAGAAAGCTATCTTCACTTTGCTTTGGAAGTGGCGGAAAAAGAAGGACTGCCTGTTGTTGCCACGAACGAAGTGGTGTTTCTGACAGAAGAGTTCTTCGACGCACATGAAATCCGCGTGGCTATCCACGATGGCTACACATTAGAAGACCCGCGCAGACCGAAACTCTATAGCCCACAGCAATATTTACGCTCTGAAGAAGAGATGTGTGAGCTATTTGCTGATATCCCAGAAGCGCTGCAAAACACGGTTGAAATCGCTAAGCGCTGTAACGTCACCGTGCGGTTGGGTGAATATTTCCTCCCAGCATTCCCAACAGAAGGAATGCTGGAAACTGAATATCTGGTTAAAAAATCAGAAGAAGGTTTGGAAGATCGTTTAGAGTTCTTGTTCCCTGACCCAGAAGTGCGAGCTCAGCGCCGTCCTGAATACGATGAACGTTTGAAAGTTGAGCTTGAAGTAATTAATAACATGGGTTTCCCGGGTTACTTCCTGATCGTAATGGAGTTCATCCAGTGGTCCAAAGACAACGATATTCCGGTAGGACCGGGGCGTGGTTCTGGTGCAGGCTCTTTGGTGGCTTATGCCCTGAAAATTACAGACTTGGATCCACTTGAGTACGATTTGCTGTTCGAACGTTTCTTGAACCCAGAACGTGTATCCATGCCCGATTTCGACGTTGACTTCTGTATGGATAAGCGTGACCAAGTTATTGATCACGTGGCAGAAATGTATGGTCGTGATGCGGTATCACAGATCATTACCTTCGGTACTATGGCGGCAAAAGCGGTTATCCGCGATGTGGGACGTGTACTTGGTCACCCGTTTGGCTTTGTCGATCGTATCTCAAAACTCATTCCGCCAGACCCGGGTATGACGCTGGAAAAAGCCTTCAAGGCTGAACCCGCACTTCCTGAGTTATATAACTCAGATGAAGACGTCAAAGAGCTGATTGATAAATGCCGAATCCTAGAAGGTTGTACTCGAAATGCCGGTAAACATGCTGGTGGCGTAGTAATTTCGCCAACCACAATTACTGATTTTGCGCCTATCTACGCCGATTCAGAGGGTAATTTCCCTGTTACTCAATTTGATAAGAATGATGTTGAAACTGCGGGTCTGGTTAAGTTCGACTTCTTGGGGTTACGAACATTAACCATCATTGACTGGGCATTGGGCTTGATTAACCCTCGAATGGAGAGAGAGGGGAAAGCGCCTGTTCGCATCGAGTCGATTCCATTAGATGATCCTGCATCCTTCCGAGTGTTGCAGAATTCAGAAACCACTGCGGTATTCCAGCTTGAATCTCGCGGTATGAAAGATTTGATCAAACGTCTTCAGCCTGACTGTTTCGAAGACATCATCGCATTGGTGGCACTGTTCCGTCCGGGGCCGTTGCAATCAGGCATGGTAGATAACTTTATCGACCGTAAACACGGCCGTGAAGCGATCTCCTATCCGGATGAAACCTGGCAGCATGAATCTCTCAAAGAGACGCTTGAACCAACCTACGGCATTATCTTGTATCAAGAACAGGTAATGCAGATTGCCCAGATTCTTGCTGGTTATACCCTTGGTGGCGCAGATATGTTGCGCCGTGCAATGGGTAAGAAAAAACCAGAAGAGATGGCAAAGCAGCGTGCAGTATTTGAAGCGGGAGCGATCAAAAACGGCGTTGATGGCGAATTGTCAATGAAAATCTTCGATCTTGTAGAGAAATTCGCTGGATATGGCTTTAACAAATCGCACTCGGCAGCCTATGCTTTAGTATCGTATCAAACACTATGGCTGAAAACGCACTTCCCTGCGGAGTTCATGGCAGCGGTAATGACCGCCGATATGGATAACACAGAAAAAGTCGTTGGCTTGGTGGATGAATGTATCCGAATGGGGCTTAAAGTGCTTCCGCCAGATATTAACTCTGGCTTATATCGCTTTAACGTCGATGAAACAGGTGCCATCGTGTATGGTATTGGTGCGATCAAAGGGGTAGGTGAAGGCCCAATTGAAGCGATACAAGAAGCGCGAGACAAAGGTGGTTACTTCAAAGACTTGTTTGATTTCTGTGCTCGTATTGACCTGAAAAGGGTGAACAAACGAGTGATAGAAAAACTGATTTTGGCTGGGGCTCTAGACAGATTAGGTCCACACCGTGCTGCTATGATGGCGTCATTGAATGATGCTGTGAAATCAGCGAGTCAACACCATCAGGCTGAAGCATTTGGTCAGGCTGACATGTTCGGTGTCCTGACAGATGCACCTGAAGAAGTTGAACAAAAATATACTCAAGTACCTGAGTGGCCAGAGAAAGTTTGGCTAGAAGGTGAGCGTGAAACTTTGGGGCTTTATTTGACAGGGCACCCAATTAACGCCTATTTGAAGGAACTTAATCGATATACAAGCTGTCGGTTAAATGAGGCAACACCGACACGACGTGATCAATCGATAACGGTTGCGGGTTTAGTGATTGCTGCTCGAGTGATGACAACCAAACGTGGTACGCGCATTGGTCTGATGACTTTAGATGATCGTTCCGGTCGCATGGAGGTAATGTTATTCTCCGATGCCCTTGAGCGGTATGCAGAATTGCTAGAAAAAGATAAAATTTTGGTCATTTCTGGACAGGTCAGCTTTGATGACTTCAATGGTGGCCTTAAAATGTCGGCGCGCGAAGTCATGGACATGGGCAGCGCACGTGAAAAATATGCCCGTGGCTTATCAATATCGATAGAACAATCTCAAATTGATGAGCAGTTTTTTGAGCGTTTTAGTGAAATACTTACGCCTCACCGAGCAGGAACGGTTCCTGTCAATGTATACTACCAGCGCCCTGATGCGCGAGCGCGTCTAGTACTTGGTACAGAATGGCGTGTCACACCTAGCGATACATTGTTAGACGAATTGCAACAGCTACTTGGCAGTGATCAGGTAGAACTTGAATTTAACTAAAATTCAGCAATGCCAAAGGCATGCTGAGTAAAAAAGGATAGGTAGATGAGCCTAAATTTTCTAGATTTTGAAAAACCAATTGCCGAACTTGAAGCTAAAATTCAGGCACTGCGTGACGTATCTCGTCACGGTGGTAACGACTCAGTTGACCTCGACAAAGAAATTGCACAACTAGAAAAGAAAAGCTTAGAGCTGAAAAAGAAAATTTTTGGCGACTTAGGTGCATGGCAAGTAGCGCAATTGGCGCGTCATCCAAAGCGTCCTTACACGCTTGATTATATTGAACATGTCTTTACTGAGTTTGATGAACTGGCAGGTGACCGCGCTTTTGCAGATGACAAAGCTATCGTAGGTGGTATCGCTCGTTTAGAAGACCGTCCAGTGATGATTATTGGTCATCAAAAAGGTCGTGAAACTCGTGAGAAAGTAAAGCGTAACTTCGGTATGCCAAAGCCTGAAGGTTACCGTAAGGCACTGCGTCTGATGGAAATGGCTGAGCGTTTTAACATGCCAATCATTACTTTCATTGACACTGCTGGTGCTTACCCAGGTGTTGGTGCTGAAGAGCGTGGTCAGTCTGAAGCTATCGCGAGAAACCTCAAAGTGATGTCAGGTTTGAAAGTGCCTGTTATCTGTAACGTGGTTGGTGAAGGCGGTTCTGGTGGCGCATTGGCTATCGGCGTGGGTGACTATGTAAACATGCTTCAATACTCTACGTATTCAGTAATCTCTCCAGAAGGTTGTGCATCAATCTTATGGCGCGATTCAGATAAAGCACCACAAGCAGCAGAAGCTATGGGTCTTGTTGCTCCTCGCTTGAAAGAGCTAGAACTGATTGATGAAATCATTGAAGAGCCTCTGGGTGGTGCGCATCGTAACCACGAAGAGACGGCTGCGAACATGAAAGCAACACTGCTACGTCAGTTAGCCGATCTAGAAAATCTGGATACAGATTCACTACTAGAACGTCGCTACCAACGTCTGCTGAGCTACGGTTACTGCTAATCGTTGCTCAGAACAAGTAGTAACTAAAGCTGATTGCTTTGCTAAAGGGTTGGATTGATTCCAACCCTTTTTGTTTATCTGGCTTAACGTTACACTTAAACACAGTTTCTTGTTGATGGCCTTACTGGTTGATAAACCTACTATGTTCGATTTGTACTCTCACTTTTGCCAACAGTTGAATGCATACTCTTCCCGCCGTTTTGTGCTCGCTTTGAGTGGTGGTGTTGATTCTCGTGTTTTGTTGTCACTGCTCGCTCGTTTTCGCGATGAATCCGGCGCATCAATTGCGGCAGTGCATGTTCATCATGGCTTGAGCCGCAATGCAGATCATTGGGCTGAGTGTTGTCAGGCATGGTGTGATGACTCTGCTATCCCTTTGACTGTAGAACGAGTGCATCTGGATACTCAATGCGGTGAGAGTATTGAAAAGCTTGCTCGCGATGCTCGTTATGCGGTTTTAGCTAAACATGTACAGGAGAATGATGTACTGCTGTTAGGTCAGCATGCAGATGATCAGATAGAGACTTTTTTACTCGCCCTTAAACGGGGGAGTGGGCCAAAAGGGTTGGCTTCTATGGCTCCTTCTGCACCATTTTCAAACGGTTTGATGTTACGACCGCTATTGAGTGTCAAACGCGCTGATATAGAGGCTTTTGCGGCGAAGAATCATCTAACTTGGGTAACCGATGAAAGTAATGATGATGTTCGCTACGAGCGCAATTTCATCCGTCACCAAGTTACACCTATTCTCAGTCAGCGTTGGCCATCGATTCACCAAGCGGTTCAACGTAGTGCGGAGTTATGTGCTGAGCAACAAGCTTTGCTTGATGAACTCTTACGAGATGAACTTGTACAAGCACTTTATGAAGACGGAAGTTTGAAGCTTGATGCGTTGAGTGCGAAAAGTGATGGTGTTCGGCGGCAAATCATTCGCCAATGGTTAGCGAATCATCAAATGGTGATGCCAAGCCGTAAACATACAGAGATGATTTGGCTGGAAGTCGCTTTAGCCACAGCTGACGCCAATCCAAAACTGAAACTTGGTGAGCGTGAGATCCGCCGTTTTGATAATCGTCTATATTGTGTTGAAGAGAGTCGTGATATATCAGATTGGAAAAGCCCAATTTTTCTTGAACATAATCTGCTATTACCCGATGGCTTGGGCGCTTTGAATCTTACTCAGTATAAGGGTGAAATTCGACTGCCAGAAAAGGTGGAAGATTTGTGGGTGAGCTTTAACCCGGAAGGATTAAGTGCATGTCCGGTAGGAAGGATCGGCTCAAGAAAGTTGAAAAAGCTCTTTCAGGAATACGGTGTGCCGAGTTGGCTAAGACGCCGCACGCCGATACTCATGTATCAAGATAAAGTGGTTGCGGTGGCAAATTTGTTTGTTGATCGTGATTTCAGTGGGCAAGATTGCACGCTGGTTTGGGACAAGCGTTAATTTTCGTGCCAGAATTAACCCTAGTAGTAGCAGTGATATAAAAAGAAAATTCAATAACATAAGGAAGAGCAATGAATAAATTAGCATTGAGTGTTGTTTTAGGTCTTGGACTTCTAGCGGGTAATGCAGTCGCTGGAGACGTGGCTGCTGGTAAAGCAAAATCAGCGGTTTGTGCAGCGTGTCATGGTGCGGATGGTATTGCGGTTATTCCGGGATATCCAAACCTCAAAGGACAAAGTGAACAATACATAGTGTCTTCTATTAAAGCTTATAAAGCGGGTCAGCGTACGGGTGGACTTGCACCTGTAATGCAAGCTCAAGCTTCTATGTTGAACGATGCAGATATTGCTAACTTAGCCGCTTACTACGCAAGTTTGAAATAAGTATAAAGCGACTTAATTATTTGATTGTTTTCAAGGGCTAGCGGATAATGCCGAGCATTGATACAAGTTTAAGGGATGAACATGAAAAAAATTGAAGCCATTATTAAGCCATTTAAACTCGATGATGTTCGTGAAGCGTTAGCTGAAGTGGGTATTACGGGTATGACGGTATCCGAAGTCAAAGGCTTTGGTCGTCAAAAAGGCCACACGGAACTGTATCGTGGTGCTGAATACATGGTCGATTTCTTGCCAAAAGTGAAGCTGGAAATTGTGGTTAACGAAGATGTCGTTGACCAATGTGTCGATACTATTATCGAAACCGCTCAAACAGGCAAAATTGGTGATGGTAAAATTTTCATTACTGATGTCGAACGTGTTATCCGTATTCGTACTGGCGAAGAAGACGAAGACGCAGTTTAAAAGAAGAGGAGCGAATGCTCCTCTTTTTCCATCTCGCCGCCAGTGAAATTCAGATATCTTCTTTCCCTACTATGAGTTTTACACCTAACCTGTACTTGTTATGAAAAAGCGCTATTTGCTGTTATTGGGCTTATTGAGTTGTCTAGCGATAGTCTTCTCTGGTTATAAGCTGGTTTTTAACATTCCAGAACACCCTCAACTGATCACCGTGGGTGAAAACAGCGTTGGACAACCGTTAGTCTGCTATCAGGACGACAATGCTTTGCCTTTAGACAAACAAGGTCAGCTGAGCCTTCTAGTGTGGAATATCTATAAGCAGAACAGAGAGGGCTGGAGTGAAGAACTTAGCCGTTTAAGTTCAGATGCGCAGTTACTGCTGCTGCAAGAGGCCAGCCTGAACACAGGATTAAAACAGTGGCTGTCAGAGCAAGGGTGGGAAGGTAATCAAGTCAACGCCTTTAAAGTGATGGGGGAGTCTGCTGGAGTCATTAATCTGGCTCGGACGACACCTAACTTAGCCTGTGGTTATACAGCGATGGAACCTTGGTTAAGACTTCCTAAATCGGGAATCTACGCTCGATATCCTCTCAGTAACGGGCAAGTGCTCGCAGTCGTGAATTTACATGCGGTTAACTTCACCTATGGCACAGATGAATACCAACTTCAGTTACAGGCATTAGCCAATGAATTGAGTCAGCATACTGGCCCCATCATTGTTGCTGGAGACTTCAATAGCTGGAGTGAAGAGAGAATGAGTGTGATGAAGCAGGTACTGACTTCTTTAGGGCTGAGTGAAGTCGTTTTTTCTCCTGATAACCGAGTGCGTTTTATCAGCGGTTTGCCCTTGGACCATGTGTTTTATCGGGGCTTAAAGCTAGAAAAAGCAAAAGCGCCCGAATCGGACGCTTCTGATCATACCCCTTTACTGCTTAGCTTCAGCTTATTGCAATAGTGATAGCCCAGATACCGTAGTAAGCAACCCAAGGCAAGGTAGCAATAACGATTGCCTGAGCGCGCTCTATTTGCGTCCAAGTAATGACCGCGGCGTAACCTAGGAAAATGTACCAAGGCAGTAGCAGAGGGAATGAACTGGTAAAGGGTGACCAAGGATTGGTTAACGGCAGCTTAATTAATCCATTCACACTGTTGAGATCGGCTGCGTAGCTCATCACTTGTCCATGCTTTAGCAGCATGCTTGCATAGCTGGCTAGATCGCCGATAACGGCTGGAAAAATGACAACTGAGCTTGCTGCAAACCATTTCCAAAAACCTAATTTTGTTGAGCCTTGACGGGTTGCAAGGTTAAACCAAAGCGCCAGAAGAACGATAGTCAGCGTGCGGCTCATAACGTCACTGATGATTTCACTCGCCAGTAAAGTATCAGCTTCCAGTAAGTGAATAAGATCAGGATTCGTCGCTTCCATCTGAGCGGATAAGCCAGCTTTAAGCCATTCGAAATCGACATTTGCAAAATAAGCTCCCCAGAATAGGAACGGGGTGATCAGCAGTACAATAAATGGCTGCCATCCCCATGCACTTCTTTCATACAGTGCAGCAAAGCAATCTTGAGGTGAACGGAAAATATCCACCAGCATAATTAAAGGATTACTGGACGGGTTCATACACTAACCTTAGTGACATCGACATAGAGTTTTAGATTCTGACCTGGTTTCAGGTATTTGTTATTAGACAAGTCATTCCATTTCACTATGTCTGCTGTTTTCACTTTGAACTTGCTGGCTATTGCACTGAGTGTATCGCCGTTACGCACTTTATAGAAAACCGTGCGGATGATCGCGCCATCAGTGTTATTTTTCCAAATCACCAGCTTCTGCCCGATACTCAAGGTATCTCTTGGCCCCATTCCGTTCCATTTAGCCAGTGCAGTGGTCGACACATTGTGTTTACGAGCGATTGTCCATAGGTTGTCACCTCTGGCAACAGTATGAGTCAGCTTGTATTTGCCTCTGGCAATGGATTGGGTTTTCTGCAGACGGTTATTGGCACTCAGAACATACGCTTTCTCATCTTTCACCGATGTTGGAATCATCAAATATTGTCCAACACGGATAGAGTTGCCTGAAAGGTTATTGGCAGTCTGAATTACTTTAGTTGTGGTGTTGTGATGTGCGGCAATCACACTCAGGCTGTCGCCACTTTTCACTTTGTATCGAACTAACTTCATTCCTTCTCCACGGTGCTTTGCTGCATTCGCTAGGAAGGTGTCTGCTTTATCGACTGGCAGAAGTAGTTGGAATGGACCGTTCGGTGCGGTAGCCCATTGATTGTATGCTGGGTTGTAGCTTTGAAGTTCTTTAACATCCAAGCCTGCATATTTTGCCGCGATAGCAAGGTCGAGTTGTTCCTGAGGATCAACTAACTTCAGCACGGGTTTGTTGGCAATGGCAGGAAGTTGGATACCGTATTTTTCCTGATTAGCGATGATGTCAGCAAGTGCGAGTAGTTTTGGCACATAACCGCTGGTTTCTTCAGGTAAATCGAGTGAGAAGAAATCGATAGGTTTCCCTAAGCTTTTGTTTTTGCGAATAGCACTGGAAACTCGACCGCCGCCACTATTATAAGCCGCGATAGCGTGTTGCCAGTCACCGTCAAAACGCTTACTTAAGTTGGTTAAGTATGTCAGAGCAGCATCGGTTGATGCATCAACATCGCGACGACCGTCGTACCAGAAGTTCTGCTCAAGGCCGTACATTTTTCCTGTTGCAGGCACAAACTGCCATAAACCTGCTGCGCTACCGTGTGAATAAGCAAAAGCATCAAACGCACTTTCTACAATTGGCAAAAGGGCTAGCTCAAGGGGTAAGCCTCTTTGCTCAATTTTCTCGGTAATGAGGTATAGGAATGGTTGTGCACGCTCAGCCACTTTTTGTAAATGGCTTGGGTGTTTCAGGTACCAAGTGCGGTAGTAATCAACCGATTTTTGCTTGGGAATACCCATAGTCAGTTGCATGGCAATACGTTGCCAGACATCTTCTTGTTCTTGTGGCGTAATCACGACAGGTTCAACAACGCGCTCAACGGATGCAGGTTTCGGTGCTACCGTTGGTTTTTTCTTAGTGACTTGCTGTTGAGGCGTGTTTACTTCAACTTCGTTTTGTGTGGTTTGTTCTGCTGTCTGGTTAAGTTGGCACCCCGCCAATAAGAGAGCCAACAGACAGCTGGTTTTTACTCGCATGCAAAACAATCTTTTCAGTAAATGGCTGGAGATAATACTTGCCTATTTATTACCCTGACAAGTGGCAAATTCCTAAAAATCGTTTTTCCATTCGCGTAATGCGGTAAATATTGATATAGGATCATTTTGCGCGGTTCGATTTGCTACCGACTTGATTACGCTTGCTTCTCTTGTACGCAAGAAGGGGTTTATCCATTTCTCTTTTCTTAGTGTGGTCGGAATGGTCGATTTGTTTTGAGCTCTAAGACGAATCACTTCATCACGATAAATTTGTAACTGTTCGTTATTTGGCTCTACTGCAATAGCAAAAGCGATGTTGCTCGCGGTGTATTCATGAGCGCAATACACTTCGGTCTCTTCTGGTAAGGCTAGAATTTTTTCTAACGAAGTAAACATCTGCTCCATGGTGCCTTCGAATACTCGGCCACAACCACCGGAGAAAAGCACATCGCCACAAAACAGCTTGCCATCACCTGCATAGCCAATATGACCTAAAGTATGCCCCGGCAATCCCAGCACCCAGAAACGTTCATCAAACAATTCAATTTGGTCACCTGCGGTGACTTTTTGGGTCAAATAAGGCACTGGGTCATCACTTGGGCCAATGATTTCGATATTCGGATACTGCTTAACAAGCTCGCGAATTCCGCCTGTATGATCCTTATGATGGTGGGTAATTAAGATCGTTTCTAATGTGAGATGGTGTTGTTCCAAATAAGCCAGAACAGGCGTTGCATCGCCGGGATCAACAACAGCGCAACGGTTGTCGCTATTTTGAATCAGCCAGATGTAATTATCGTTAAATGCAGGTATGCTTTTGATCTGTAACATGAGTTGTCTCCAGTCACCTTGGTGAAGCGGGTTAGCGATGAAACCAGCACGCAGCGAAAAAAAAATTGAGAAGCCTCATTCTTGGTCTCAATTGAAAAATGGTCAATGGGTTAGTGAGTCTATCCAAACACGGCTCGATGAGTGGTGCCCGAAACTATTTGGTTATCATATGCTAAAGCTGGGCGGCTTGAGTTGCGAGCTTGCCAGTTGTAACTGCAATATTCAACATCAAGTCCATTTAGACAAAACAAATCCATTGCATACAGTGATCGCCGATGATTTCGATTTGCCCTTCTTCGAAAAAAGCATCGATACAGCCATCCTTGCACATCAACTGGATTATAGTAGCGACCCGCACCGTATGTTGCGAGAAGTCGACAGAGTACTGATTGATGATGGCTACATTATTATCACGGGTTTTAATCCTATCAGTTTTACTGGTCTTGCGAGCTTAATGCCGTGGCGCAAAAATAATTTGCCTTGGAGCGGTCGAATGTTCACACCAAATCGAGTTAAAGACTGGTTAGGGCTGCTGAACTATCAGGTGATTGAGTGTGACCAATATGCACTGTTTCCGATGCAGAGGTACCGCACATTCTGGACTTGGTTGGAAAATGGCAGAGGGGATTTTGGTTCAACGTTTTGTAGCTTGTATTTTATTGTTGCCCGTAAGCGTACTTATCCACTTAAACCGATTAAACCGCACTGGCGTTTGAAACGGCGGCTTTCTCCTGTTGGAGTAAACTACCGCATCAAACACGATGAAAAATAGAAGTTATTCAGGCTGATAACCTACATCTTCTTCTGTTGGGTTTTCAGCTGCCGCTCGTGCTAGTTCGTCACACATTTCGTTTTCTCTGTGTCCTGCATGACCTTTTACCCAGTGCCAGTCAACTTGGTGGCGAGCTGTTTCATGGTCAAGCGCTTGCCAGAGATCCGCATTTTTTACCGGTTTATTGGCAGAGGTTTTCCAGTTGCGTTTTTTCCAGTTGTGGATCCACTGAGTGATACCTTGACGCACGTACTGGCTGTCTGTGGTGAGAATAACATGGCAAGGTTCTTTGAGAGTTTGCAACGCAACAACGGCTGCGAGCATTTCCATGCGGTTGTTCGTGGTGAGCTTATAGCCTTTTGCTAGGGTCTTTTCGTTGCTCTTGTAGCGAAGAACAACACCATAACCGCCAGGGCCAGGGTTGCCTAAACACGATCCATCAGTGAAAATTTCCACCTGTTTCTTCATGATTTGATACTATTGGGTTACGCACACATTTGGCATAGTCTGACATATATATCCTTATGAATACTAGCAGCAATTCTGAATACGACCGCATTGTGGTTCTCGATACCGAAACCACGGGTATGAACCTAGAAGGTGGTCCACATTACGAAGGCCACCGAATCATTGAAATCGGTGCGGTGGAGATCGTCAATCGAAAACTCACCGGACGCCATTTTCACGTTTATCTCAAGCCGGATAGACCTATTCAAGATGAAGCGGTTGAAGTTCACGGTATTACCGATGAGTTCTTGGTTGATAAACCGGAATATCGTGATGTTCATGAAGAATTTCTGGAGTTTATTAAAGACGCGGAATTGGTCGCACACAACGCGCCGTTCGACGTCGGCTTCATGGACTATGAATTTTCTAAGTTAGGTGGCAGCTCACTTAAAACCTCACAGATCTGCAAAATCACCGACACCCTTGCCATGGCGAAGAAAATCTTCCCCGGCAAACGCAACAACTTGGACATTCTCTGTGAACGTTATGGCATAGATAACTCGCACCGAACGCTGCACGGCGCTTTACTCGATGCTGAGATTCTTGCTGACGTTTATTTGTTGATGACTGGTGGTCAAACGTCGCTCCAGTTTAATGCTGGCTCACAAACCGAAGGCGACAATGGTGCTGCATCGATTAAACGAGTAGAAAGTGGACGAAAAGCGCTAAAGGTATTGATGGCTACCGCCGATGAAATAGAAGCGCATCAAGAGCGTTTAGATTTAGTCGCGAAGAGTGGCTCTTGTCTTTGGCGTCAGTAAGAGTGGTCTATTTTAGGAGATGATATGTTGAGGATTGGAATTGCTCTTTTGGGGCTCCTCTTGAGTTTGAATACTTTCGCTAGCCGTGAATCCTCACTTTCTTTGTTAGATAACCGATTTCGTGTTGATCCTACCATCACTCAAATAACGTTTGTCATCTACCGAGAGCAAGGTTCTCAGCCCGTAGTCTTGGTTCGTCCTGACGGTAAGAAGTATTACGCGACGCGAAATCCAGATAACGTACGTTGGTATCAAGAACCGACGATGGACATCATTTCTATCGACAATCCTATGCCGGGGCCTTGGCAAGCGATAGGTAAAGTGTCGCCTAAAAACAATGTAAAGCTGATTTCACATCTGCAATTGACCTCAGATACCTTTCCAACCCGAATTTATCAAGGCGAGGAAATGAAGTTCACGGCTCGCTTAACTTCAGATGACAAACCTCTTCTGCTTAAAGATTTCCTTGAAAGGGTGAATCTCAAAGTTACTTTTCGTAAATATATTGAAGATGAAGAGAGCTTAGTAAAAGAGGCGCGACCTGTACCAACAGTGATTGGTGAGTTTGCTGATGATGGGCGAGATTTAGATGAAAAGCCCGGAGATGGCGTTTTTACGGTTAAGCTTAATATTACGCCGGAACCTGGCAAATATCGGGTGCGAATTACTTCTGGTAATGGCGTGTTTTTACGCGCGCTTGAACAGGAAGTGCTGGTGTACCCATCACCACTCAGTTCGAGCTTTATTCAGTCGCGTGTCGCGAACGAACCTCATCAGGTGGTGATCAGTGGTGAGCAGGGCATGATTGAGCCCGGTTCGCTTGCCGCGCATATTCGCCATCAATCGCCCGATAATAAAGAGTTTCTTGTTGAAGGCGTTGCCGAGCCTGAATCATTAAAAATGACGCTCACGGTTCCTTATGATGGAGATTTGGGTAACTACGCGTGGGAAGGTGGTGTTTATGCTACCGATTTGGCTTCTAAGCGTCCGTTGTATTTCCCGATTAAAGAGAGTACATACAGTGTGGTTCAAGAGCTCGATCTTGAACAAGCTCGATTGATGCAAGAAGCGGAAGCAGAACAGCGCCGTAAAATCGCTCAAGAGCATTTGTTGCAAAAGGTGCGAGAAGAACGACGTACTCAATATATTATTTATATCGCTATTGGCAATGTAGTTGTGATTCTTCTGGCTTTGGTAGGCTGGTTCTTTATGCGTAAGTTTAAAGCTCGTAAGGAAATGCTGCCTGAAATGCAGCTCAATATGCCGAAGAAATAATACAGAGCGGATAAAAGGAAAGGGAGGTTAAACCTCCCTTTTTTACGTTTTAACTGATGTGATTTTTTGCTTAATTTTTATCTAAGCGACTTGTTCCAGTTTGGTTTTTGTCTTTTTTGCCGCAAGTTCCGCAGGTGCAAAGTCATCAACATTAATGGTGTACAAGCGGTGGCTTTCAGCCTCGATTAAAAGTTCTGCTTCTTGTTCATTGATGATCTTGTTAGCTAACCCTTCTGCTGCAACTTTATCGAGTTGAGTGAATGGGTAACGTTTATCAAGCGCCTTACATACTTTATCGAAAATAGGTTCAGCTTGAAGGATAACGCTTAGCGCCAGTTCAATACGACCTGCTGGGTTATGTGCCGTAGGGGCTAAATACTGGTTGCGGCCAAGGCGTGTACGTGTTGCGCTTGGTGTTTGCAGTATTTGCGCCAGCTTGCTGTCCAGTTTGTCGTTTGGTCCTTTGCGAACGCGACCAAAAGGCAGAATTAAGACACGTAGTACTTTGCCGATCACAGGGTTCGGGAAGTTCGCAAGAAACTCATCTATCGCGACTTCTGTTTGTTTCAAGCTGTCTTGTAATCCCCAATGAACCAATGGCAAATCTTCAACCGGACGATCATCGTTCTCAAAACGTTTCAGGGTTGCTGAGCTCATGTATAGCTGGCTCAAAATATCACCAAGACGAGCAGATAAACGCTCCTTGCGTTTCAAAGAACCGCCCAAAACAGCCATAGATATGTCAGCTAAAAGCGCTAAGTTCGCACTGTAACGGTTTAGCTGTTGGTAGTAGCGTTGTGTCGCATCTTTGGTTGGTGAGTAAGAGCCGATACCATCGGTTAGACCTAACCAGATACTGCGAATTAAGTTGCTGGTGGTAAAACTAACGTGACCTGCCAATGCTCTGTCAAACTGCTCAACAGCATTCGAACTTTCAGAGTGAGCGGCTTCCATCTCTTTCAATACATAAGGATGGCAGCGAATCGCGCCCTGACCAAAGATGATCATTGAACGAGTCAGAATGTTTGCGCCTTCTACCGTAATTGCAATTGGCGAACCTTGATAACCTCTCGCCAAGAAGTTTGAAGGACCTAAACAGATACCTTTACCGCCGACAATGTCCATCGCATCAATAATTGAACGTTGACCACGATGGGTACAGTGGTATTTCACAATGGCAGAAATTACCGATGGCTTCTCACCAAGGTCGATACCTGCAACGGTCAAATTACTTGCCGCGTCCATCACATACGCGTTACCTGCCAAGCGTGCTAATGGCTCTTCAATACCTTCCATTTGACCGATAGGTTGTTTGAACTGACGACGAATACGCGCATAAGCACCTGTTGCCAACGCCGCGCTTTTTGTACCGCCAGTTGAGTTTGACGGTAGAGTGATACCACGTCCAACCGACAGACACTCAACCAACATTCTCCATCCTTGGCCTGCCATATCTGGGCCACCGATAATGAAATCTAGCGGAACAAAGATGTCATTACCGCGAGTAGGACCATTCTGGAATGGAACGTTAAGCGGGAAGTGGCGGTTACCGATTTCCACACCTTTTAGATTGGTTGGAATAAGGGCACAAGTGATACCAATGTCTTCTTTCTCACCAAGTAGGTGTTCTGGATCTTGTAATTTAAATGCTAAGCCCAGTACGGTCGCTACTGGTGCAAGAGTAATATAGCGCTTGTTCCAAGTCAGTCTCATACCAAGCACTTCTTTGCCTTCCCATTGGCCTTTGCAGACAACGCCGAAATCCGGAATTGAACCCGCGTCTGAACCTGCTTCTGGGCTGGTTAGCGCAAAACATGGGATTTCTTTACCTTGTGCAAGTCGAGGTAGGTAGTAGTCTTGCTGTTCTTTAGTACCGTAGTGTTGCAGTAGTTCGCCCGGACCTAATGAGTTAGGTACGCCCACGGTTGATGAAAGTACACCAGATACCCCAGTCAGTTTTTGCAGAACTAATGACTGCGCATATGCCGAAAACTCTAAGCCGCCGTATTTTTTCTTAATGATCATGGCGAAGAATTTGTTGTCTTTCAGGTACTGCCAAACCTCTGGAGGAAGGTCTGCCAGTTCGTGGGTCACTTGATAGTCATTGACCATGGCACAGACTTTATTCACAGGCCCTTCAAGAAAAGCGCGTTCTTCTTCACTTAACTGCGGCGCAGGAATGTCGTGCAGTTGCTGCCAATTCGGTTTGCCTTTGAACAGCTCTGCTTCCCACCATACCGTACCTGCATCTAACGCTTCTTTTTCTGTTTGCGACATAGCAGGAAGTACTTTTTTAAATACGGTTAACGCCTTTGCGCTAATTGCAGCTTGGCGAATAGAAGGAACAGTAAAAAGCGCGATTGCGGCCAAGTATAAGCTCCAGCCGATTATCCCTACTGGGCCAAATAGCGAGAGCACCAGCATAGTGATGGTGAGAGCCGCGAGTGATACAAACAAGGAAGTTCTGTGATACAAGCAAGCGCCGAGTACTGCAAAGAACCCTAATGTTGAGAGCAAGATGTCCATGTTAATGTCCTTATAGTCATGCTGTTTGTTTTTTCGAGTTTTCAGCATTCATTTTTTATGAGCTTTCTGAAGTTGTTAAAGTGGTCTAACCAGTAAAGTGTAAATGAATTATTAATAAAATGTAAAACCATTAAATGTTCAAAAAGTGATCTAAGTAGAGTGAATAGTCTAAAGTGTGCGCTCTGATTCGATTCCAGAGAGATGAAAATTGTTCTCATAGTGCAATTATTGAGGCTTATCTATCGACAGAATCACAGGTTTGGGTAAACTCAATAGTGTCCTAGCTCTCGAAGAAGAGAGTTCATCTGCAAGCAGATTTAAGAAGAGAATAACTATGTATCAGGATCTAATTAGAAGTGAACTAACAGAAGCCGCTGAAGTGTTGAACAAATTTTTGAGTGACGATCACAACATCGCTCAAATTGAAGCTGCTGCTAAGCTTATTGCTGATTCATTCAAACAAGGCGGTAAAGTGCTGTCTTGTGGTAATGGTGGCTCACACTGTGACGCAATGCATTTTGCTGAAGAGTTAACAGGTCGTTACCGTGAAAACCGCCCTGGTTACCCTGGTATCGCTATTTCTGATCCAAGCCACCTTTCATGTGTGAGTAACGACTTCGGTTATGATTTTGTTTTCTCTCGTTATGTTGAAGCGGTTGGTTCTGCTGGTGATGTACTGTTTGGTTTATCGACTTCTGGTAACTCAGGCAACATTTTAAAAGCGATCGAAGCTGCAAAAGCGAAAGGCATGAAAACGATCGCTTTGACGGGTAAAGACGGCGGCAAAATGGCAGGTATTGCGGATGTTGAAGTTCGCGTACCGCATTTTGGTTATGCTGATCGTATCCAAGAAGTACACATCAAAATTATCCACATCATTATTCAGCTTATTGAAAAAGAAATGGAATAATTGATGTTCATCGGGCTGGTTTTTATCACAAGTTATAAAGGCCAGCTCGAAACATGATCAGTAGTCAGGAGTTTTAGGGTAGTAGGAGAGAGAGTTAAGATGTGTGAATTGCTCGGAATGAGCGCCAATGTCCCGACTGATATTTGTTTTAGCTTTACTGGTTTGATTCAACGTGGCGGTAATACTGGACCACACCGAGATGGTTGGGGTATCACGTTTTATGAAGGTAAAGGCTTTCGAACATTTAAAGATCCTAATCCTAGTTACCAATCCAAGATTGCACAGTTAGTCCAAGAATACCCAATCAAAAGCTGCGCGGTGATAAGCCATATTCGACAAGCCAATCGAGGCGGTGTCAATTTGGAGAATACACACCCATTTACCCGTGAGTTGTGGGGGCGCTATTGGACTTTTGCTCACAATGGACAACTCACTGATTACGAAGATTTGCCAACCGGTCGTCATCGTCCTGTCGGAGAAACAGACAGTGAAGCCGCATTTTGCTGGTTACTCGATAAGTTAGAGAATCGCTATCCCGAACCACCGAAAGATATGCACGCGGTATTCCGCTATATCTCTTTACGCTGCGATGAACTTCGAGAGAAAGGTGTGTTCAATATGTTGCTGTCTGATGGTGAATACCTGATGACATACTGCACTAATCATCTTTACTGGATCACTCGTCGAGCGCCATTTGGCCGAGCAGCTTTGCTGGATGAAGATATTGAAATCAACTTTCAGGAAGAAACGACTCCGAATGATGTGGTCTCAGTGATTGCCACTCAACCTTTAACCGGAAACGAGCAGTGGCAAAGAATGAAGCCGGGTGAATTTAATATTTTTCACTATGGTGAACTGTTCGAAAGTAACAGTGCTGATTTAACCGACGTAGCATTTGCGGCGCCTAAGCCAGGAAACCAAGCGCCTACAGAGCCGCTTGAGTGAAAAGCTGAACATAAAAAACGAACATGAAAAAAGGGTTGATGCAGTATCAACCCTTTTTGCTAGCTTTAAATCTAAGCTTTAACTAGCGTCTATTCGCTAGCATAACCGTGCATGCCTAAAGGCTCGCCGTCTAAGAACGCTTTGCCTTCAATCATCTCAAGTCTGCCTTCAACGAACCACTGAGTTACTAACGGGTAGATACGATATTCTTGATTTTGAACGCGCTCTGTCAGTATCTCTACAGTATCTTCATCAAAAATAGGCACTCTTGCCTGAAGAATCACGGGACCACCATCGAGCTGTTCAGTCACAAAGTGAACACTGGTGCCATGTTCTTCATCACCCGCGTGGATAGCACGCTGGTAAGTATTCAGACCTGGGTACTTAGGTAACAGTGAAGGGTGAATATTGATCATACGTCCTAAGTAGTGACGTACAAATTCACTACTCAGAATACGCATATAGCCCGCTAAAATAATAAGGTCAGGCTTATATTCATCAATTTGCTCCATCAGGGCATGATCGTAAGCATCACGAGTCTCATACTCTTTTGGATCGACAAATACTGCCGCTGCACCTGCTTTTTTAGCTCGCTCTAAGCCATAAGCAGTTGCTTTATTCGAAAAAACAGCCGTTACTCTGCCTTCACTAATGCTTGACTCACAAGCATCGATGATCGCTTGTAAATTGGTACCATTTCCTGAAATTAAAACAACAATACTCTTCATGGATTAATTGATCTCTACTTGCTCTTCACCAGCTTGAGCTGCTGCAATTTCACCGATAACCCATGCGTTTTCGCCTTCTGCTTTTAGAAGGTTAACCGCAGCTTCAGCTTGGTCTTGTGGAAGGGCAATGATTAGACCAACACCACAGTTAAACGTACGGTACATTTCGTGAGTATCTACGTTGCCTTTCTCTTGTAGCCATTGGAAGATCACAGGCCATTCCCAGCTCTTACCATCAATAACCGCTTTGGTACCTTCAGGAAGTACGCGAGGGATGTTTTCCCAGAAGCCGCCGCCAGTGATGTGAGAAATAGCGTGAATGTCGTGTTCAGCAATCAGTTTAAGACCAGATTTGATGTAAATCTTAGTTGGTTCAAGAAGGTGTTCACCAATCGTTTTACCTTCAAGAAGCTCATTTTTGTCAGCTGCAGAAACTTCTAGAATTTTACGAACTAGAGAGTAACCGTTTGAGTGTGGACCGCTAGAACCCACAGCAATCAGTGCGTCACCGACAGAGACTTTAGTACCGTCAATGATGTCTTCTTTTTCTACTACACCAACACAGAAACCAGCAACGTCGTAATCTTCGCCTTCATACATTCCAGGCATTTCAGCAGTTTCACCACCGATTAGAGCACAGCCAGCTTGAACACAGCCATCTGCAATGCCAGAAACAACGTCAGCTGCTGTGTCTACATCCAGCTTACCTGTTGCGTAGTAATCTAGGAAAAACAGTGGCTCAGCACCTTGTACAATCAGGTCGTTTACACACATAGCCACTAAGTCGATACCAATGGTGTCGTGCTTTTTCATATCCAAAGCAAGACGAAGTTTGGTACCAACACCATCTGTACCAGAAACAAGTACAGGTTGTTTGTATTTGGTTGGAAGCTCGCACAATGCACCAAAGCCACCAATGCCACCCATTACCTCAGGGCGACGAGTACGCTTTACAGCACCTTTAATTCGTTCAACAAGTGCATTGCCTGCATCGATATCTACGCCAGCATCTTTGTAGCTAAGTGAAGTCTTGTTACCGCTCACGGGGAAGTTCCTCGGTCTAGTTGGATATGAAAACGGCGCTATTCTACAGGGCTTAAAACAAAAAGGAAAACGTTTGCGTCAGTTTTTTATCGCGATTTTTGGTCGGTAAAGTTGAAAAAATAGGTGTATAATCCCGAGGTTTATTTAAATTGTGCCGGAGATGGAAATGAAAGTTGTTGAAGTTAAACACCCTCTTGTTAAACATAAACTAGGCTTGATGAGAGAAGGTGATATCAGCACTAAGCGTTTTCGTGAGTTAGCGACGGAAGTCGGTAGTCTATTAACTTACGAAGCAACTGCAGACTTTGAAACTGAGAAAGTGACCATTAATGGTTGGAACGGTCCTGTAGCGGTTGACCAAATTAAAGGTAAGAAAGTGACGGTAGTTCCAATCCTACGTGCTGGCTTAGGCATGATGGATGGCGTTCTAGAGCATATCCCAAGCGCTCGTATCAGTGTTGTGGGTATTTACCGTGATGAAGAAACTCTAGAGCCAGTACCATACTTCAACAAACTTGCTTCAAACATTGAAGAGCGTATTGCGCTAGTTGTTGACCCAATGCTGGCTACTGGCGGTTCAATGATCGCAACTATCGATCTGTTAAAAGAGAAAGGCTGTAACCAAATCAAGGTATTGGTTCTAGTTGCTGCACCAGAAGGTATTGAAGCGCTAGAAAAAGCTCACCCAGATGTTGAGCTTTACACTGCGGCGATTGATGAAAAACTGAATGACAAAGGTTACATCGTTCCGGGTCTTGGTGACGCAGGCGATAAGATTTTTGGTACTAAGTAACTTAAGTTATTGAAAATTAGGTTACTGAAAAGAAAAGGGAGCTTAGGCTCCCTTTTCTGTTTTTGTTTTTTATTGTTGCCGAGTTCTTACTTCTTCAAACCTAAAGTTCCACCAACTCTAGGTGTGTTTGAAGGCTTATTGTTGCCTCTCGCACTTTGCTGATTCGGTTTGCTATGTTGAGGTTTACCTTGGTGGGCTCTGCCTTGACTCTCACTTCTCGCTTTTCCTTTCTTTGAGTTTGGCGCATGGCGGAAGGTATCAGCATTGTGACCTTGATAAGTTTTGTCTTTAGAATAGCTCGCTTTCTGGTTTCTGCGAGCTTTTGATTCTCGGTTTTCTTCTCGGCTATCGAACAGTTTCGCATCTGTCGCTTTGCGGATATTGTGTCCTTTAGCGTCGACTTTTGAAGCTTCTTCAGTACCAGTAGAATCCTCACACATCGCCAGAATCTCTGCTACTTCAGCGTCAGTCAGATAGCGCCATTTTCCGTTTGGAATGCCATCTAAAGAAATATTCATAATACGTACACGGCGCAGTTTAAATACTTCATACCCTAAGGCTTCACACATACGACGAATTTGGCGGTTGAGACCTTGAGTCAAAACAATACGAAATGAAAATTTGGTCTCCATTTCTACCTTACATGGCAAGGTCACCGTATCGAGAATTCTGACGCCAGAAGACATCTGTTTAATAAAATCAGGTGTAATTGGCTTATCGACACGAACAACGTACTCTTTTTCGTGATTATTGCCAGCACGGAGGATCTTGTTAACGATGTCGCCATCGTTAGTCAGGAAAATCAAGCCATCTGAAGGTTTATCTAAGCGGCCGATAGGGAAAATACGGCTCTTATGACCGATAAAATCGACAATATTCCCCGGAACATCTCGTTCAGTCGTACAAGTGATACCGGTAGGTTTGTTGAGCGCGATATAGATAGGCTTTTCTTTGTTGCGAAGTGACTTACCGTCAATCAGCACTTCATCATCATCGGTGACTTTGGTACCCATCTCAGGCACCTTACCATTGATGGTCACTCGACCTTGGTCAATGAGCTTGTCGGCTTCGCGACGAGAGCAGTAACCTGTTTCGCTGATGTATTTGTTTAGGCGTTTGCCTTCAGATTGTGACATGTTGTCTCCTGTAACGTTTCACAACGGCTTTTTCTTTTGAAAACGAATCTATGTGTTCAAAAAAACGAATGAGGGCGCATTCTAACAGGTATCTATGCTTAGCCAAGCCGTTTCTGGTGGCGCTCTCTGTTTTCGTTTTTCTTCTCAACGCTTTTCTTAAACAAGACATAAAGTGCGCCAGTGCCGCCGTGGAAGCGCTGTGCGCTATGAATACATTGCACTTCTTTCATTTGAGTTAACCAGTGCGCGACAAAACTTTTCATCAATGCGGGAGGATTAGAACGCTCTCCTTTGCCATGAACGATAATCACGGTTCTGATATCCATGCGCATGCATTGATTAACGAAGGCTACCACTTCCTCACGAGCTTGTTTGAGAGTCTTGCGGTGCAAATCAAGGCGAGCCTGAATCGGGTACTTACCCAAACGCATCTTTTTGTAGACACCATCCTGAACACCATCACGTTTAAACTCGACGTGGTCGTCTGGTTTTAGCATCGGTGCATGGTCAATAGAAAGATAATCAGGGTCATTTTCTGAATGGGTAATGGCGGCTTCACGTTTAGCGAGTTGGGCCTCAGTAACCTGATAAGACTTACTAAGTTCGGCGGTATCTTGCTTGATCGGTTTTACATCACCCATCATTTGATGAAATAGTTCGAAATCATCTTGAGACTCGAAGTCATCGTTAGACATAGTGCTATCTCGAATTAATCATGGAATCTCGGAAGTATAACAATCAAGACTGCTCAAGCAACCAGTTCTGTTTGTCTAGCCAAAGCGTGTTTGTGATGTATCACTGGGACAAGCTTGCAAGGAAGTCACTGAACTAGCCAAGGGATAGCCGATCAAGAGTCTAGCTAACAAAGTAGTCAGCTCGATTAGGAGCAAATTGCGGGCAATAAAAAACCGGAGCAGACAAGCGATCAACTCCGGTGCAAAGCGTGATTCTATTTAAAAATAGATGCTAAGCGATCTAGTGAGGAGATTTGTCATTCAGTACTTTGTAGATGAAATAGCTGCCGTAAAACAGCATCAGTCCTATAGCGCCGAATATAACCAGCATTGAAGATAACCCAACTGCATTACCGAACAGGAGATCTAACCATAAGTCCATAGTATTTCCTCTAGAAGTGCTTAAGACATTGCATAAGTTAAATTCTGGATAAAAAACCGACACTGATCTGGATCAATTGTGATTGATAGGTTGTGTGAATGTTTCTTTAGCTGTGTATTTGGTCACATTTTATAGTTTGTTGATTGGTTTTTGAGCGAACGAACTGAAATTAAGAAAAAGTTAATTAAATGACTTGCGTAACCAAACAGAATCCGTAATATACGCCCCGTTCTCGGTGAATAGCGCAGCTTGGTAGCGCATCTGGTTTGGGACCAGAGGGTCGGGGGTTCGAATCCCTCTTCACCGACCATATTTAGAAAAAGGCTCTAGTCGAAAGACTGGAGCCTTTTTCGTTTCAGGTTGTTTAAGGATTCGAACAGAGTGGGGTTCGTCTGATGTTCAGGATCTGGCTCTTCATCGACCATATTTAGAAAAGGCTCTAGTCGAAAGACTGGAGCCTTTTCCGTTTCAGGTTGTTTAAGGATTCGAACTAGAGTGGGGTTCGCCTGATGTTCAGGATCTGGCTCTTCATCGACCATATTTATAAAGCTCAGCAGAAATGCTGGGCTTTTGTCGTTTTGGGATACCAATAATCATTAAGAACTAGGCTAACTAGGCTGCGTTAAAAGAACTCGCAGTTTGCTTTTTGGCTTCGGTTCTTCTGTGTGATGTTGAAACCTTTCTTTTCCAGCAGTTCAATAAAACTCTGTTGACCGATTAAGTGAAGCGCGCCAACAATCATGACATATTGACCTTTTGAATTAGGTAAGAACTTGCCTGAACTTATTTTATTGGCCCAATCTTGGTTGCGTTCAGTTACAAAAGCTTGTTCCATTTCTGGTGACATCTCAGTCAGATGCATCATCTTTTCAAGGTTCAGTCTATCGCCCGCTTTCCAACTCTCTATCATGCAGTGAGTCATAGTTTCATTGCTTTCCCACTCTTCGATAATACTGACCAACAACTCTTTGCCGTCTTCTGGCTGACGGGTTAGCAGATCAATCTGAAATTGCATCGTTTCTAAAGGTACCAATGGAACCTTAGTTTCTATCGCTTTTTGCATCAGATGAAGGTCGACCCCATCTTTTGTTTCGTAGCCGAGTTTTTGTAATTGTAAGAACTGAAGTGATAGAGCGGCACTCCATGGCGGAAGTGTATGGAATTGCTCAACATTCAGTCCAAACTCAGAGGCGATGTGATCAAGATTGAATAACTGCTCTTGAGACAGAACTTGTGCTGCTTGCTTGGACGCTGGGGGATAGACGATTTGCTGTTGCTGGGTTGTGTCTGATTCGACAATCAGCCCGTCACTGTTATTGAGTGCTTGGTAGATATCATCAGGTAATGGAAACATGGATGGTTCCCCTACATGCACAGAGCCAATAATGGTGAGACTGACTTTGCCGTTTGTTGCGTTCCAGTACAAAGGTTCTGCATGAGCAGAAAAGATAACAAAAGGTAGCAACCAACGAAGCGTTTGAGTAATGCCAAACATGCTGTTTCCTATTCCAATTCTAAACTAGGATAAAAACCTTACTTTAGAAGAGATTAGCTTAGTTATACTCAGAGCGCTCCATTTAATCGTTAATGACTACCTTCAATTGCGATTCGCTATGTTTACTTTTAATCGACTAGTGAAAGCGTGTTTTGACGAGTCGTAGTCGGTTAGCATTACTCACTACCGTAATGGAAGACAGCGCCATAGCCGCCCCAGCCACTACTGGGCTGAGTAAAAATCCAAATGCCGGATAGAGCGCACCCGCTGCAATAGGGATACCAAAGGTGTTATAAACAAACGCACCGAACAAGTTTTGCTTCATGTTTTTAATGGTGGCTTGTGATAGCTCGATGGCGCTGACTACTGATAACGGTGATGAGTTTAATAGTGTCATTTGCGCGCTTTCTATCGCTACATCACTGCCGCTGCCCATTGCGATACCAATATTTGCTTGAGCAAGAGCAGGCGCGTCATTAATGCCATCACCTACCATAGCAACAATACGGTTTTGTTTTTGTAGTGCTTCAATATGCTGAGCTTTTTGGTCTGGCAACACCTGTGCAATGACTTGGCTTATGCCCAGTTTGCTGGCGATAGAATTCGCTACGCTTTGGTTATCACCTGTCAGCATCACGGTATGAATTCCCATCTCGTTAAGCGCCTGAATTGCTTGTGATGCACTTTCTTTTACAGGATCGGCTATCGCAAACAGACCAATCAGTTGTTTGTCGAGAGCAATAGCAACCGGTGTCCAAGCATTTGATGAGAACTCATCAAGCGTTTGCTGTGCTTCGGCTAGATCGATTTCTAGAGACTGGAAGTAACCGACAGAACCAATATGTACCGTTTGGCCTTGATAATCTGCTTGTATGCCTTGACCACGAGAGTTAACGAAGTTTTCAATCGTTGCTGCCGTGATTTCATTTTCTTTGGCATACAGACACACTGCTTTAGCTAAAGGATGTTCTGATTGTAATTCCAAGGCATAAGCGAGACTCAACACCTTTTGTTTGTCTGCATTAAAAGCCACAAGTTGTTGAACGCTCGGTTTGCCTTGAGTAAGAGTGCCTGTTTTATCAAACACAACCGTATTGATTTTGCTGGCAGATTGCAAAACGTTGGCATCTCGAATCAATATTCCCATTTCAGCCGCTTTACCCACGCCAACCGTTACAGACAAAGGTGTCGCCAGACCAAGCGCACAAGGACAAGCAATAATCAGTACTGTAGTTGCAATAACCAACATGTAGCTGACTTTCGGTTCAGGGCCAAACCAGTACCAAATTAGCGCAGAAAAAATCGCGATTAACACCACGGTCGGAACAAATACCGCCGAAATTTGGTCAGCCATTTTTGCGATGGCTGGTTTACTACTTTGAGCCTGACGAACCATCTTGATAATGCGCGAGAGCATGGTTTGTGAACCAATGCCAGTAGCTTCAATCAATAAGCTACCATCCTGATTGATGGTGCCTGCTGAAACATGACTTGAAGCCGATTTATGTACAGGAATCGGTTCGCCAGTCAGCATGGATTCATCAACATAAGAGCTGCCTTCTAATACCACGCCATCGACCGGAGATTGTTCACCCGGTTTTACTCGTAAAGTCATCCCTTGTTTGATATCTGCGATAGCAATAGTTTGCTCTGTCGTCTCACCGTTATTGGTTACAACCAGAGTGGCTTTTTGTGGTTGCAAATTAATTAGAGCTTGCAGTGATTGCGTAGTTTTGGCTTTGGCTTTGGCTTCGATGTAATGACCGAGAGAAATCAAACCGATGATCATTGCTGTCGCTTCAAAATAAACGTGACGAGCATTATCTGGGAACCAGTTTGGCGCAATGACGACCAGTGTTGAATAGAACCAAGCTGCACCTGTGCCCAAGGCAACGAGTGTATCCATAGTGGCACGGCGGTGAGTTAATGCTTGCCATGCGCTGGTGAAAAATCCTTTTCCTGCGGTAGATAAAAGTGCTAGGCACAGTAATCCCACCACACCCCAAGCCATTTGGTCGCTGGTGGTTTGGATCATCATGTTGCCACCGAATACACCCCAGGCCATTAAAGGCACACCCATGACTAAACCAAGAAACGCATTACGTTTATGTTCTTTCTGGATATTGTCTAAATGGAGTTGTTGTTTCTTTTGTTGCTCGGCTGGGTCATCGACCCATTCAGCCTGATATCCTGCTTGGCTGACTGCTGCCACCAATGCCGATGTGACATCTTGATTTGAAATGACTAGAGCACTTTGTTCAGCCAGATTTACCTGCGCTTTTTCTACTCCTGGAACCGAAAGCAAGGATTTCTCTACAGATGAAACACAGCTGGCACACGTCATACCTTTAATCAGTAAGTGAGTATTTACTAAATCATCAGTTTGGGTTGTTAGCTCAGCAGGCTCTGGTTCAGCCGATGCTTGCTCTTCAGTAGCGGCTTTAGGCTCTGCAATTTTCTCTTGCTGAGCAGGCTCATCTGCGGTTACTTCAATTTGTTCTTCTTCATCAACTTGAGGTGCGTTGATGAGAGTCGCTTGGTAACCAACCTCTGCCACTCGGTTGATAATTTCTTCGTGTGAGCTTGAAGTAATCAGTGTTAGAGATTCTTTGGAAACATTCAGACGAGCTATATCGTCAAAGGCCTGCAAATGCTTAGTGAGCTTATTTACACAATTGCCGCAGTTTAACCCTTGCAGACTAAATTGCAGAGTGTTACCTGCGCGATAGCCCAGCGATTCAATACTGTCGATGACCTTTTCGAGCGGAGAGTTGACATCCAACTCGATAAAAGTGGGTGATAGGGTTTGGATTTCAACCGTAAAATCAGCGTTGAGTTGACGTTCAACTTTTCGAGCGCAACCCATGCAGTTCAAGCCTGATAAAGGTAATGCGTAATGGCCCATTTTCTTTTCCTCCAATCGACAGTAAGAAAAGCATAAACCTTGACCTAAAGGTAAGGTCAAGCTGTGTGGCGAAATAATAAACGTCGTTTGTTACTCGTCTTTCTCAAACGAGGTTGAATATGAATTAATCTTCCATTGTGGAATTAGTCATCAATGGTAAAATGGCGCCAAATTTTATCCTTTCAGTCGCAGTGGCTTAATGTGCCACTGTTGTTTTTATATCTAAGGAAGTCAAATGACGGTTAAAACTCGTTTTGCCCCAAGTCCTACGGGCTATCTTCACGTTGGTGGTGCACGTACAGCACTTTACTCTTGGTTATACGCAAAAAGCCAAGGTGGTGAATTTGTTCTACGTATTGAAGACACTGACCTTGAACGTTCTACTCAAGCAGCAGTAGATGCGATTCTTGAAGGTATGAGTTGGTTAGGTTTGGAATGGGATGAAGGTCCTTACTACCAAACAAAACGTTTTGATCGTTATAACGAAGTGGTCGATCAACTTCTAGCTCAAGACAAAGCTTACAAATGTTATGCGTCTAAAGAGCTTCTCGACGAGATCCGTGCTGAGCAAGAAGCGAATAAAGAAATGGCTCGTTACGATGCGAACCACCCTAAAATCAAAGCGGTGAATGCAGCAGCGAAAGAGGGTGACCCTTGCGTTATTCGTTTCCGCAACCCGAAAGAAGGCAGCGTAGTATTTGATGACCAGATCCGTGGCCGTATCGAAATTCGTAACGACCAACTTGATGATCTGATTATCCGCCGTACTGATGGTTCTCCGACTTACAACTTCTGTGTTGTGGTTGACGATATCGATATGGGTATTACTCACGTTATTCGTGGTGAAGACCACATCAACAACACGCCTCGTCAAATTAACATTTACGAAGCGATTGGCGCGAAAGTTCCAACGTTTGCTCACTGTGCAATGATCCTAGGCGACGATGGCGCTAAGCTGTCTAAACGTCATGGCGCGGTATCTGTAATGCAATACCGTGACGAAGGCTACTTGCCTGAAGCGTTGATCAACTACCTAGTTCGTTTAGGTTGGGGTCATGGCGACCAAGAGATCTTCACTCAAGAAGAGATGATTAACTTGTTTAGCCTGAATGCGATTTCTAAATCAGCATCAGCGTTTAACACTGACAAACTACTTTGGTTGAACAACCACTACATCAAGTCTTCAGATCCTGAGTATGTGGCAAAGCACCTAGAATGGCACTTTGATAACCAAGGCATCAACAAGGCTAACGGTCCAGCATTAGCAGATATCGTGAGCCTTGTAGGTGAGCGTTGTCATACACTTGTTGAGCTTGCTCAGCAGTCTCGCTACTTCTATGAAGATTTCTCTGAGTTTGAAGAAGGTGCGGCTAAGAAGCATCTACGTGGCGTAGCAAAAGAGCCTCTAGCGCTTGCGCTAAGCAAACTTGAGGCACTGACTGAGTGGACAACAGAAGCTCTACATCAAGTGATTGAACAAGTATGTGCAGAACTTGAAATCGGCATGGGCAAAATTGGTATGCCTCTACGTGTAGCAGTCACTGGTGGCGGTCAATCACCTTCTGTAGACGCCGTAATGCAGCTAATTGGTCAAGAACGTGTTATTACGCGTATCAAGATGGCGCTAGCATTTATCGAAGAGCGTGAAGCTAACGCACAATAAGTCATTTATTGAGTGATGAAAAAAGCTGTGGCGTAACAACCACAGCTTTTTCGTTTTCTGGTGTTCGGGAATTTTTTAGATAGCAATGAGTTACTCAGTTTAATCGAGATTATTTCAAATCAATACTGCTCAAACGTCCCATATAAATAAGAATATCCAAACAGTCTTTATGGGCTTCTAATAGCGCTTTTTTCGTTTTGGTATAAGCGGCGAGTTTGCCGTGTTTATTGATAGAGCAAACCACACTCTTAAAGGTACATTTACCTTTATTGTCGTAATCGCGCCAAGCCGCAATATAACAAGCATCTCGGCTATCTGGGTTATCGCTTGTTGGGCGAGGTTTGTAGATAATTTTAGGCTCTAAGCTATGAGGTAAACGCGTCATCAGATACGGGTCTTTCAATATGCGTCGCCAATGCTTGCCCCACATATCTCTGCCTAATTCGTTTCTCAGCTTAATCGCCTTTTTCAGGCCTTTTGTTTCTCCTAGACGTATGTAACCGACCGATCTGTGCAAAACACTATCATCGGGAGTATGAATATGAATCTTATAAGCCGTTTTAGCTTTAGAGATAAATCGGTGGCCAGTATTGGTTTCTAGGTTACTTTTCTTCATAGGCTAACGGTTTCCCTTACAGCTTGATGGGCTCTAGATGGCAGGTTTCTTTCTCTAATTTCAGCACTTAGTGGTACCGAAAATCGGAAGAGTTTAATGATCACCTAGAAGCAGCAAGAGTCTTAGGGTTATCAATATTTTTATTAATAGTAATTTTAGATGAAATCCCGAATAACGAGAATAAACAGTCTAGTTGAATGTTTATTTTTTATATCAAAATTGAGTCAGGATTCTGCGAGATGAAACTTTGTTCTTTTATCCGCGACAAGGTTGAATAGATTTCAGAACATAGACTACGTTTAAAGTTGATGATCAACATGTCACTTATGTAACAGCTATGACGTAAGGTTAATGTTTGTCACAATTTTCAACGTTTACCACATGGAATGTTTTATCGTAACTATATTGTAATTATTGTGTAAATTATTACTAAGGACGAGTGATTCAGGGACTGAAAAGAATACACGTAATAGAAGTTGTCAGTTTTTTTATAATAAAAATGAGCAAGTAAGGACGCAATTGGCTATGTCTACTCATAAAGGAAAAGAAGTGACCTTCTCCCAATCGGAGTTCTTGGTCTCAACAACGGATACAAACAGTATCATCACTTATGCTAATGATGAGTTCTGCCGTGTGGCGGGTTTTACCGCTCAAGAACTGATTGGCAAACCTCACAACATTGTTCGACATCCTGATATGCCTAAAGCGGCTTTCGCAGATATGTGGGGGCAGCTAAAGAAAGGCAACAGCTGGCGAGGAATGGTAAAAAACCGCTGTAAGAATGGGGACTACTACTGGGTAGATGCATTCGTTACACCTATTTACGACAAAGACAAAATTATTGGTTATCAGTCTGTTAGACATTGCCCGTCACGCAAGGATATTGCTTCTGCGGAGCGGTTGTATCAGCGTATTAATAATGGAAAGAAACCTTTTCCTGTCACCGAACACATTTTATTTCAAAGAACTGTCGCTGCGATAGTCGCAATAGCTTTGTTGGGTAGCGCCTATTGGATAGCAGGAATGACAATGTTTGCGTTAGTTTTAGCGGCGTTAATTATTTTCAGCGGTCTATTCTTTGATGAAATAGTCAAACTGCCAACCTTGATTCATAAACAAGCAGATATAGTAAATAGTCCTTCTCGAGTCGTTTTTTGTGGCACAGGGCTAAGCGGAAAAGTTGCCTATAATGTGGATATTCAGTTAGCCAAAATCAGGACAATTTTGGGAAGAAGTTTGGATTCCGGCAAGGCATTAGTGAATATTTCTGAGCAGCTAAAATCAACCAGTGAATCATCCTTACAAAGTTTGAAAGCCGAGAGTGAGCTTTTAGAGCAGCTATCTACTGCAGCCACGCAAATGAACGCATCAATACAAGAAGTAAACAGTGCAACTTTAGACACACGTGATTACGTGCGAGAAGTCAAAGATAAGTGTGGCAATGCGGCAGAAACATTAACAAGGAATGGTGAAAATTTGAATGAGTTGTCGGAAGACATAGGCGCGGCAGCTCAAAGTTTGCTTCAGCTTGTGGAAGACACCAACAAGATATCTGGAGTTATGGCTGAAATTCAAGGTATTGCAGATCAAACCAACCTGTTGGCATTGAACGCAGCGATTGAAGCGGCAAGGGCAGGTGAGCAAGGTCGAGGCTTTGCTGTAGTTGCTGATGAAGTTCGAACCTTGGCCGGAAGAACTCAGCTTGCCACACAAAACATTCAAAGTTCGGTAACCAATCTTCAGAACTCAATGCAAACGTGGCAAAAATCCATGATGACCAACCAAGATAAATCTCAACGGTGTAATACAGAAGCGCAAAGTGTCCAGTCTATTATGTCTAGTGTGATTGATATGATGTCGTTACTTGAGGACAAATCGATTCAGATTGCATCAGCCATGGAAGAACAAAGTGCGGTTACTGCCGAGATCAGCCAAAACGTCCACCATATACAGGCGGTATCAAATCAAAACGTTGATTTAGTGGGACAGGCAAGTGAAAACGCTTGTGAAGCTCATATGAGTGCTAACAATATCAATGCGTTAAGTTGCAATTTCCGTTAATTCACCCGACGACGAAGCACTCTAAAATAAAAAGACTAACTCAACATGGTTAGTCTTTTTGTTTTAACGAATATATCTGAAGTGTTAAAGGGTTTTGAGCATGCAAATTTCACAACTGCCGTGCCCGGTATTACCAATACTCCCCTCTATATGTTCGAAACCAAACTGCTCGTATAAAGAGACTGCAGAGCTCAGCTCTTCCAGTGTTTCTAAATATAGGTATTTGTACCCAAACTCTCTCGCTTTTTTAATCGATAAATCAATTAAACATCTTCCAAGACCAATACCGAGCACGGATTTATCCAAGTACAACTTTTGCATTTCGCCATACTCTTCACTAGCCCCTAAAAGCTGTGCAACGCCAACACCGCCAACCACTTGATCATTAAGTGTTGCTACCCAATAACCAGACTTTTCAGAGGTATAGGCGTGGCTCAGACTGGCTAAAGCCGGATCGTGCAAGCTTACACCTTCTAGATGGTCAATTTTATTATCAATGAAGCTGTTACGAATGACGTCAGCAATCGCACTATTGTCTTCAGGCGTAATAGGTCTGATAGTGATGTTTAAACCATTGAGTAATACTTGGCGTTGTTCTAGCTTATCCGTTTCCATTCTCTAGCGTCCTTCGATCTGCATGTTCGTTTTAAACTAACCAATAATATTGTAAGTACAGCGAGAAACACACATCAATATCTAATGTAAAAGGCTTAGTAATAAATTTTACTAAGCCTTTGAAAGACTTGGCACACCCGACAGGATCCGAACCTAATACTTACTGCCTAACGAGGAACGAAAATTGTCTGTGCTCAAAGTCGATATGGGATATTTTTCAATTAATTCAATGTGATAATTTCGATGTGGTGCATCAAAAAAGGACGTTTTTAGACTAAGTATGGACATTGCTTTGGCTTTAAATATTTTACACAGACTAAATACGTTATTTGTTTTTTTAGATTTACTCGTCTCTTAAACTACTTCAACTCACTATCTTTTAAAAATATGTAAAGTTGCAGATTTTCTATGCAAAGCCAATTACTGTTTAGCTAATATTCGGAAAGCGCGTTTAATCACATTTAACTAAGTTTTTACGGTTTGCTAACAAGTGGTGCTGATTAGTGTGTTTTTGGTCAAGTTATTAGTAACATTCTCAGTATAAGTATACTTAGTTCATGTTTTTATCAAAAATGAGAATCATTACTTGCATTGCACTGTTGTTTTGATTAAAAATCACGCAAATGTTGTATCTGTAACTTCCGTTGCATAATGAAAGTGTGATTTGTTTCTAGGTATATAATGGGATTCTAATTAAGAGACTGGGATTGTACTTATGGATGAGCCTGCCTTAGTTGAGTTAATTGCTTTTGGTTATTTGAAGGCAGATTGAGAGTTAAGATGAAGCTTAAGAGATCAACAAAGAACTACATTTACATTGCAGGCTTGTCATTAATAACACTCTTGTCATTTGCTAAGTACTACCTCGACTCTCAAGAAGTTGCTGGCGAAGTGTCTACTGAGCTGCGAAGTATCGTCGATGAAAATATTAATTACTATCAAGATAAAATCAGTCGTGATATCCCATTGAAGGACTGTGCCACATTTTTGCAGAAGAACTCAGCGTTATTGCTATTCAATAGAGATATTAGAAGTATTGGTGTTACAGATAAGAATATGATTAGTTGTTCTTCTGCTCTGTCTTTGAATGGAAAAGAAGTTCAGACTCAGACTGAAGAAACGGGCAGTATAAGACTGTTCTATCTTCCTAAAGCTCCTTATTCTGACTATTTGATACCAAAGGATTCAGGAGCCATCTTACTTAAAATTTCATATACCCCAAGATATGCCACGTACTTTGCTTTTTATCCAGAGGCTGTCACAGAGTTAATGGATGATTACTCTGAATACGATGTTTTGATTAAACTTGAAAATGCTTCCTTATCCAAGAGCGGAGTTGAAAGTAAAAAAAATAGTTTGCTAAATGGCGAGTTGTACAAAGTCGACTTTAATTTGAAGTTGTATTCATTCTTAGCCTATTTCATCATGAATCATGGCTTCATCATCGTATTTTGGACTATTGCCTACTTGGTAGTAGTAAACAGAAGCTCTCCAATATTTGATAGGTTTAAAGCGAGCTACTGGGATATTGATAAAGCGATCAAGCGTTCTCAGTTTCATCCATATCTCCAACCCGTTTTTGACATAAACGGTACATTGACAGGTGCTGAGGTGCTCGTTCGCTGGATTCATCCGACTAAGGGAGTGATTCCTCCAATTGAATTCATCGATGAAGTTGAAGCTAATGGAAAAATTAAAGACATTACTAGAATGTTAATGAACAAGTGTTCACTGCATTTACGTAATATTGAATACCTAAGACACAACGACTTCCATCTTGGATTCAACGTCTGCGCAATTCAGTTTGATTCGGATTGTTTGTATGAGGATGTAGTAAAACTCCAGAGCGAGTTGTCTCCAAATCCGGTTAAAATTGCTTTAGATGATTTTGGTATCGGTCATTGTTCCATGAAGTATTTAATAAACACCAGAATCGATATCATCAAAATCGATCGTACCTTCATAAACACAATATCAAATGGCGAAAGTACTCTTGTATTGGATGCCATTATCAATCTTGCCAAAACTACAGACACCGAGCTTCTTGCTGAAGGTGTTGAGAACCAAGAACAGTTCAATTACTTGTACGAACGAGGAATTGGTCAATATCAAGGCTTCTATTTTGAAAAACCAATGCCAATTGAAGAGTTTATTAAGAAATATTTTTCATAAAACTATTTAAGTAATTATTCCATAGTTAGAAACGGAGGAAGTTTGACTGGATTTTAATATCAGCCAGATGATCAGAGCGTTGACTTTGACAACTCGAATCGGTTTGGTTACTTAATAATGCTGTACGGCGGTTTCTACTATTCATTTTTAAATAACAATTGAACGTTATACAGCCTGTAGTTGTGGCCAATGTGCGAACATAAACAAAAACGCCTTAGCTTGAATGTTAGCTAAGGCGTTGTTTTATTTGGCGCTCCCGACAGGATTCGAACCTGAGACCTGCCCCTTAGGAGGGGGCCGCGCTATCCAGCTGTGCCACGGGAGCAGGGCTCTTATATTACTCAATTATTTGAATAAGTTAACCTCTGAAAAATACTTTTAATACTGTTTGTGCATAACGTCGCCAATTTGAACACTTGAAAGCAGTTCTGGTTGGTCAATTACAAGTTCTGCATCGTTCTCGTAAACACGAGACACCGTTAGAGTGATGTCGCTCTGTGTAACTTTGTTACGTGGCAAACCTTTCTGGTCTATGAACGCGCCTGTATGCCAAAGCTGAAGTTTGTCACCTTCTTGAACGCCATGAATACGGCCTAGATCCATGGTTATGGTGTTGCCAAATTTTGCGACAACTTCTGGAAGCGTAATTTTGCAGGAAATCTCTGATTCCAGATCCAACATAATATTTCGGCTGACTCTCAGTAACATATCGCCATATGTTGAAGCCCAAAAACGCGCACTGCGGGTATCTATTTGGCTGGTTTTTGCAAAAGGCCAGCGAGCAACTTCACGGTAGTTTTGCTTAAATACTTCACTGCCAGTTTTGCCATCAAACACTTTCATTTCCAAAGCGAATTGACGGTTGATTACATCGTCTTGTAGAAGCTTTTGGTCGATGGTTGCTGTCAAGTCCGTAATCACTCCGCCAATGATGTACTGTGCGCCAGTATCTTGAGCAATCATTTTAATGCGTTCTGGGTTGCGAGCATTGATGTCATAATTAGTTGTGCCGACAGAGACAAAACTTCCTGACTCCTGAGCGATTTGACGGTTCACCACTTCAGCAAAATCATCACCCAGACTATAAATCTGCCCCATGACCGCTTGTTGTGGTGATGCTAAATCAATATTGCCAACTAAGAAGGTCTTTTTATATTGGTTTTGCTGGCAACCAGTTGCCGAAGGATAAATATCAATACGAGCACGAATACTCATTACATCACTTTTGGAAATCGTCTCTTCAACCAGAATGTAACGGACTTCGTGGTTTGAAAACTGGTATTCGGTACGTTCCGATTCTAATAGCGGCATTAAATTGCTGATACTGCCAATATCTGCCCCGGCAAATTTTACCGCCTTATAAATGGCGTTTTCTAATGCATGGAGGCGGGCGGCACTTTCTGTCGAAACAACTGCGGCAGTACCTGTCACTTCATACCATTCTGCATAAGCTCTGGGTATGCTTAGTGTTACTGAAAGTATTGAAATTAAACAATAAATAAATTTTTTCATTATAATTTACCAGTTAGGTATAAATTTTGCTTATTAATTCGTAGCTGATGTAGGTATCGCATTTCTGAATAGTAGACGAATTTAGAAAAGCAAAGAGTGTTCCAGTTTCATCAGTGAGAGTGAAATGGAACCGATGCCTTAGTATATCTGGAGATGAAGAGAATGAAAAAATGGCTTCCTTTAGTGCCTGCAGTTTTTTTGACTGCTTGTGCCTATGCCCCGATTTATAACGGAAAAGAGCCGTATTCGGGTTCGCAATTTATGTTGATGGAGAGCCCAAGACATACTTTGGATTTCTTCGTAGAGAGCATGACTGAAGATTTAATGATATCGAACACGAGTATCACAGCTCGTAATGCTATTGCCGTGACCTCATTTGTTGATCTGCAAAATATGGATGCAACAAACTGGTTGGGTAATTCGGTATCTGAAGGCTTTATTTATCAGTTCCAACGCCGTGGTTTCAAGGTTGTTGACTATAAAACCACAGGGACGATTCAAGTCACGCAGCAAGGTGACTTCGCCTTTAGCCGTGACTGGAAAGACTTAGCTCAAGAGCAAGAAATCCAATATGTGTTAACTGGCACTATGCTTCGTCAAGATGGTGGCGTTTTGGTTAATGCTCGTGTTGTTGGTTTGCAATCTCGTATTGTTGTAGCAACTGCACAAGGTTTCTTACCTGCTGATCGCATCGGTAGAGATTTAGATACCTTGAACAGCATGCGTACTCAAGATGGTGTTCTGATTCGTTCTGATCCAACGATGAAGCAACCTTATACAGTCATTCTGCGTCCATAGGAGTTTATAATGAAACAATGGTTATTGGTCCTAGTGACATCGTTAGTAATGATGGGCTGTCAGCCTCTTCAAACAACAAGAGCGGATGATTGGCTAACGGCGGTTGGATACGCAAGTATCAGTGAGCAAAAAGGCCGTGATGTTGAAGAAAAGAGCGTACGAGCAATGCGAGCTTCAAAAATTGATGCTTACCGCGAGTTGGCTGAACAAGTGTATGGTATGCGTGTTAGCGGCCGTGCTGAGCTAAGCGATCAGCGTCTTGGTACTGAACGTACTAGCGGTGAAGTTGATGGTGTTATCCGTGGTGCTGAAGTGGTTCGCAGCTATAAAGTTGGCGACAGCTATGTAACGGAATTACGTCTAGATATTAATAAAATGAATATGCTTCGTGATTACGGTGAAGTTCAGCAGGTACCAGAAAAACGTCAGCAAACTTTGTTCTAACTATCTGTGAATTAGTTATTCTCGTTTTAATTATCACTCTCCAGATACTTAAAATCGGCATACGAAAAAGCGGCAAATATTGCCGCTTTTCTGTTTTCTATCTTCTGTTTCAATTGCCGTCTGTCGCGAAGACGTGTTAGTTACGCCTTAAGGTTGGTACCTAATGTCGAAACGGATTGAGTGCGGCCAGTTGCGCTATAAGTCATGCCTACTTTGCCCAAGCTTTGCTGCATCATGTTATTGAGCTTATTAAAGCTTAGTTGTGCGCGATTCAGCGCTTCGCCATTAATCAAGTTGGCTTGTTGGCAGTCGTGAATAACAGAACGAATTTGATTGGTTAACTCATTGAGGTAGCTATCCTCTGTCAGGCTCGAGACATGAGGATGAGCAGCAATTCGTTGATCTGTCGTTTGCAGTTGGTTAACCAAAATGGTTTTCTGTTTGGCAAGCGCTTCGATATCCGTAGATACACGAGAAGTAATTGCGATTTTCTCTTTTTCCAACAGCACCGATAAATCTTGTGCGTTTTTAAGTTGGAACTCGATCAAGTCTTTTAGTGCTGCCATAACTTAAATTGCCTATAAACCGAACCGGGCTAGTTAAAGCCACCCAATTCTTTTTCAAATCTGATCATATTGTCGGCCAGTTTCTCTGAATCAACAACATAAGATCCGTTTGCGATCGCCTCTTTAATCGCAGCGACTTTGGCGCTGTCGAAGCTAGGGGTCGTCGTCATGTCGTTATGCAGTTCACCAATGGCCTTTCCTTGATGGCTAAGCGATACAGAATCTTGCTTAACAGCACCACGGGATGTTGCACTTGATGTTGATGAAGATGCATCTGAATTAGAACGAGCAGGGGTTCGATTCGTTGTGTTTAACGAATGCCCTGAGCGTATGTTATCAATGCCTGCCATAAATGAGCCTTTTTTTAAATATGAATCTGTACTGTCAATATCGACATGTAGAAGAATAACTTTAGCAATTTTATGGCTTCGTGACGAAATTAACGATTTTATTGCTAAGTAACTAAAACTGAACGGTTACTTCGCCAATACCACTGACTTGCGCATCTATTATACGGTTAGATTTATCATTTTTCACTTTTATCTGTTCACCGAAGCTTCCGTCAGATAATGCTGTTCCTTTAGTAGTAATATTCATACCACTGGCGTTTGCTTGGATAAGTACACTGTCATTTCGGCATACCACACAGATATCATTTTGTTCGATAACATCACCTAACTTCACGTTTTTCTTGGTTTTTGCTCCGACCACTCGCTCTATTGAGGAAAAACCTTGCCGTCTAAAGCGCAGCAGATCTACCATACTGATAGTTATATCGTTTTCTGTTAAAACCTGTCCTCTGCTAATATGATTAGCAGCGGTAACCATCGGAACTCGCATTGTTAGGCGAACGGGAACATAGATTTTCCAGTTATCCGGTTCACATTCGACTAGTACGGTGATGTTACTAGCTGACGAATTACTGGATGACGATGAAGTTGTGAGAGTGTTGGGACAATCGGTGGCAAATATACGGTCATCGATATTTGCGGCACTCACTACGAGTTCGCCGCCTTCGGCGACCTCAACACTGTTCAAAACATGGTTTTCAGCGGCATTTTGAATCATTTTTACTTGTTCTGGAGTCGCTGCAAACAAAGAAAGACTAAAGAAAGCTAACAAAAAACCGATAGAGTTAAAAAAAATATTATATAAAGCTCTACACTTAGATAGGGAATGTAGATGTAAACAGGTCTTCGGATGCATTGTTCGTGTCTCTCGTTTCTTCATAGCGTGTAGTAGACTACCACTTTTTTATGAACATAAGTTTGAGATGGAGATGTGCTTATGACGGGTATTCTTGATTCTGTGAATCAGCGTACGCAACTTGTCGGCCAAAACCGACTAGAATTACTGACTTTCCGTCTTAACGGACACCAACGTTATGGCATTAACGTTTTTAAAGTCAAAGAAGTTCTACAATGTCCTAAATTGACTGCTATGCCTAACTTGCATCACCTAGTTAAAGGTGTTGCTCATATTCGTGGTCAAACGCTTTCTGTTATTGATTTAAGCTTGGCTATCGGTGGCCGTCCTACTCAAGATGTTCAAAAAAGTTTTGTTGTCATCGCGGAATTTAACCGTACAACTCAAGCTTTTTTAGTAAGCTCGGTTGAACGTATAATCAATATGCACTGGGAAGCTATTCTGCCTCCGCCTGAAGGTGCAGGTAAAGCAAACTACCTTACAGCAGTAACCAATATTGATAACGAACTGGTTGAAATTCTCGACGTAGAAAAGATCCTTGCAGAAATCGCACCAGTTAACGAAGAGATGGATGCTAGTATCGGTCATGATATTGCGGAAGCTGAACAAGAAAAGGCGATTGTTCGTCGTATTTTAATTGCAGACGACTCGACAGTAGCTCGTAAGCAGGTTCAGAGAGCAATTGAATCAATCGGCTTTGAATGTATTTTGACCAAAGACGGTAAGGATGCATATCAAAAGCTGTTAGAAATGGCAAAAGAAGGTAGTATTTATGACCAGATTTCTTTGGTTATTTCGGACATTGAAATGCCAGAGATGGATGGCTACACCTTAACGGCAGAAATACGCCGACATAATGAATTAAAAGATCTCTACGTTATACTGCACTCATCACTGAGTGGGGTATTTAACCAAGCTATGGTTGAACGAGTAGGTGCGAACGCATTTATCGCTAAGTTTAACCCTGACGAGCTTGGTAATGCGGTGAAGGCTGCGCTAGTAAAATAAAGAGAAATGAATGACTGCTATTACTATAAGCGATCAAGAATATCGCGACTTTTGCCGATTTCTGGAATCTCAATGCGGTATCGTATTGGGAGACAGCAAACAGTACTTGGTGAGAAGTCGTCTCAGTCCACTTGTAACTAAATATAAGTTGGCTAGTTTATCTG
Source organism: Vibrio plantisponsor (assembly GCF_013041605.1). Classification (GTDB taxonomy): domain Bacteria; phylum Pseudomonadota; class Gammaproteobacteria; order Enterobacterales; family Vibrionaceae; genus Vibrio; species Vibrio plantisponsor. Next base: position 428,626 of record NZ_JABEQC010000002.1, read on the forward strand.
ATCTGTTGCGTGATGTCGTAACAGGGAGAAATCGTGATTTGCGTGTGGCAGCAGTTGATGCGATGACAACCAACGAAACCTTATGGTTTCGTGATACGTATCCGTTTACTGTGCTTGCTGAGCGTTTACTGCCGGAAATGGCGGCAAAAAAACGCCCTATCAAAATCTGGTCGGCGGCGAGTTCTTCAGGTCAAGAGCCGTATTCAATGGCAATGACCATTCTTGAAACTCAACAGCGTCGCCCTGGTTTGCTTCCAAGCGTATCGATCACGGCAACGGATATCTCAGCAAGCATGCTGGATATGTGTCGTGCCGGTGTGTATGACAATCTCGCCTTGGGGCGAGGGTTGTCTCTTGAGCGCCGGCGTGCATTCTTTGAGGATGCAGGTGATGGACGCATGAAGGTTAAAGATAGCCTCAAACGTCTGGTGAACTTCCGTCCGCAAAACTTAATGGAAAGTTATGCGTTGCTTGGTAAGTTCGACATCATTTTCTGTCGAAATGTATTGATTTACTTTTCGCCAGATATGAAAGCGAAAGTGTTGAATCAGATGGCGAACAACCTAAATCCCGGTGGTTATCTGTTGCTCGGTGCATCAGAGTCTTTAACCGGATTAACGGACAAGTTTGAAATGGTGCGTTGTAACCCAGGCATCATCTATAAGCTCAAATAAGCCATAAGCTTCAAACCCATTATTTTCTAAAGCCCAGCCAAGCGCTGGGCTTTTTCTTTCCTTTCTGGTTCTCTGTTCTATACCTAAAGAGAGACATTCCAAATCTCTAAATTTATAAGTTTGCTACTGCCAAAAACGGCGTGCTTTTTGCAAACTGTTTTTTTGCAAGCTAAAGGTTGCAACACAAGAAAAGGTTAATTGTGAATTGGCAAATTTAAAAGTTGGTACGCTAATTGCTTTTAATCTATGACTAACGGTCAGTTCTTAATTTAAGAGGCAAAGTATGGCTATTTCTTTCAACAACGCACTCGGCATACACCAGCACACGGTGGGTGTTCGTGAACGCAATGCAGAGGTTATCTCTACTAACATTGCTCAAGCGAATACACCTGGGTTCAAGGCGAAAGGAATGGACTTCAAAAAGGCTTTGCAGGCGGCAAGTTCGGGGGCAAGCATTGGTCTTAGCCGTACGGATGGTCGGCACATTCCTGCCTCTACGACTGTGACAGGGGAAATGCTTTACCGCGTTCCAACTCAACCTGACACTGGTGATGGCAATACGGTGGATGTGGATTTAGAGCGTAACTTGTTTATGCAAAACCAGATTCGCCACCAAGCATCACTTGACTTCTTAGGAAGTAAATTCAAGAACTTAACGAAAGCAATTAAAGGGGAGTAATTTAGATGAGCTTATTTAATGTGTTCAATGTGACAGGTTCCGCGATGAGTGCAGAGTCTGTTCGTCTAAATACAACCTCAAGTAACCTTGCTAACGCGGACAGTATCAGCAGCTCAGTTGAAGATACTTATAAAGCGCGTCACGCAGTGTTCGGTGCTGAGTTGAGTAAAGCACGTTTTAACCGCGACCCAAACGTGCCTGTGAAAGTGTTAGGTATTGTGGAAAGTGATAAACCGCTATCAGCGGAGTTTAACCCTGACCACCCACTTGCGAATGACGAGGGCTATATCTACAAGCCTAACGTTAACGTAATGGAAGAAATGGCTAATATGATTTCTGCATCACGTTCATACCAAACGAACGTACAGGTTGCAGATGCGAGTAAACAAATGCTGCTGCGTACGCTGCAGATGGGTCAATAAGGATAAGGAGTTAGCGTATGGCCGGAATAGATAACGTTGGTCAAAGCGGCTTGTCCTATGTTGACCAGCTGAAGGCTCTTCAAGATCAGAAGAAACCGAATGAGACCACAGGTAAACAAGATCTTAAACAAGAAGATTTTCTTTCCCTGCTCACGAAGCAACTTTCTCAACAAGATCCTTTTAAGCCGGTTAGCAATGACCAGATGATTGCGCAAATGGCATCATTTGCGACGGTTGATGGTATTGGCAAGATGAACACTCAATTTGAGAGTTTGAACTCGGCAATGACATCAAACCAAGCCTTGCAGGCATCGTCACTGGTAGGTCGTGATGTATTGGTACCAGGTGCTGCAGGCGTTAAGAAAGATGATGCAGGCATGGCGGCAATGGTTAAGCTTCCAAGTTCGGTAGAGAATTTATTTGTTCGTATCGAAGACGAAATGGGACAGTTAGTTCGTACTATGGACGTAGGAGCTAAACCGGCCGGTGACAACCGTGTCGAATGGGATGGAAAAGATCAAAACGGTAATCCATTGCCGGCCGGCAAATACAAAGTGAAAGCAGCTGGTCTACTAGATGGAACAAGTACTGAATTTGGCGTATCTACTTACGCTAACGTCAATAGTGTTCTGCTTGGTAAAGGTGATGGTAACGTACTACTCAATCTAGCTGGTTTCACATCACCAGTGAAACTTGCTGAAGTACTTGAAGTTGGCAAAGCATAGAATGCTAGCTAGATAGGAGAATTTGGAATGTCATATGTATCTCTTAGCGGTTTATCCGCAGCTCAGTTAGACCTGAACACAACCAGTAACAACATTGCGAACGCAAACACATTCGGCTTTAAAGAGTCACGTGCGGAGTTCGGTGATGTTTACTCAAGTTCTTTATTTACCAACGCTAAAACCACTCCTGGTGGTGGTGTGCAAGCGAATAAAGTTGCCCAGCAATTCCATGAAGGTTCAAGTGTTTATACGAACAACCCAATGGACTTACGCATCTCTGGCACTGGCTTTTTCGCGGTATCTAAAGATCGCCTTATTCCACAGCAAAATGAGTTGACGCGTAACGGTGCTTTCCACCTGAACAAAGACAACTTCATGGTGACGTCGAATGATGAGTTCCTACTGGGCTATCAAGTAAACCCTGATACTGGCGATGTGCTTTCTTATGAACCACAGCCAATGAACATTCCAGCAGAGTTTGGTAAGCCAAAACAAACGGCAAACATTGAGGTAGGTGTAAACCTTCCTGCAAACGGCGAGCTGAAAGATCCAGCGCTGTTTGACTACAATGATCCAGAAACTTACAACCGCTCAACGTCATCGACCATTTATGACTCAATGGGCCAGTCGTATAAGCTAACTACGTACTATTTGAAAGACCAAAGTCAGCCAAATACGTGGCAAACTTATTACACAGTGACAGACAAAGAAGGTGAAAAGCCTTTGAACATCACTGGCGGTGATGCAACAACCGCAAGTGGTCAAGTCGGTCACACCATGAGATTTAACAATGACGGTACGTTGGCAAGTTTAAATAACGGGCAGCCAATTGTTTCTGAACCACTAGGCGCAAGTGCTAACCCGCTAAACCTAAATGGCGCAGATGTAAACCAAACACTCTCCTTTGGTCTTGATTCAGCAACTCAGTTTGCCGCGCCGTTTGAATTGACTAAGTTCGATGAAGATGGCGCAACAACGGGTTTCTTAACTAAGATCGACTTTGACGAAAACGGTAGCGTGTTAGGCACTTACTCAAACGGTGAAAACATCACCCTAGGCCGAGTTGCGTTAGTACGTGTATCTAACGAACAAGGTCTGGATAAAAAAGGTGGTACTCAATGGGATTCAACTCAGTTCTCTGGTGACAAGATCTGGGGCGAATCAAACAAAGGCTCTTTCGGTTCCATCAACAACGGTACTCTAGAGCAATCAAACATTGATATGACCCAAGAGTTAGTGGATTTGATCTCTGCTCAACGTAACTTCCAAGCAAACTCACGTGCGCTAGAAGTTCACAACCAGCTACAACAAAACATCCTGCAGATTCGATAATACGAACTTCGTATATATGATCATCTGGTCTATCAAGCCAGCGGCAACGCTGGCTTGATAGGATTGCCAGCTTGCCACATTGCCGCGGCAAACCTCCCAGTAATATCCCTTCTATTTACAGTAACTTTCTGTTTTATATTAAAAATAAAACTTGGCACACCTATTGCTTTATAAGTCGTAACAGATGAATTTTGGAGCAAATTATGGACCGTGCATTGTTTCTCGCCATGAGTGGCGCAAAGCAAAATATGCAAGCTATGCAGCTAAGAGCGAATAACTTGGCCAACGTAAGCACAACAGGTTTCCGTGCTGACTTAGCACAAGCGCGTTCAATGCAAGCATACGGTGATGGTCTGCCTAGCCGAGTGTTCAGTATGACTGAGCGCCCTGGAAACAACTTCCAGCAAGGTAGCGTGATCACAACGGGACGTGATTTGGATGTCACCATTCAAGGTGATGGTTGGATTGCTGTTCAAGACAAAACCGGCGCTGAAGGTTTAACTCGTAACGGTAATCTGCAAATCGACCAAACGGGTCTTTTGCTCAACGGCAATGGTCACTTGGTGCTTGGTGAAACCGGTGCACCAATTACTTTGCCGGTACCTGTGGCAAAAGTTGAAATCGGTAACGACGGTACCATCTCAGTTCGCCCACAAGGCGCACCGGCAGATGCTATGGAAATTGTTGACCGCATCAAACTTGTTCGCCCAAACAACCAAGATTTATACAAAGATGTAAATGGTCTTTTCCGCGCGAAAGATCCAAACGCGGCATACGATGCAGATGCCAATGTGAAAATTCTGACCAGAGCCCTAGAAGGCAGTAACGTCAATGCGGTAGGTGAAATGACCAGCCTAATCGAGTTACAGCGTCAGTTTGAAATGCAAGTCAAAATGATGAGCACGGCAGAAGACATGGACAAATCGTCCGATTCTCTGCTTCGTATGAGCTAACCAATTGAAAGGAAATTAGTATGCAGCCGGCATTATGGGTAAGTAAAACAGGCCTCGACGCGCAGCAAACCAATATTGCTACGATCTCGAACAACTTAGCGAACGCCTCGACGATTGGTTTCAAAAAAAGTCGTGCCGTGTTTGAAGATTTGTTCTATCAAAATATTAACCAACCTGGCGGTCAGTCATCTCAGAATACTGAATTGCCAAGTGGTTTGATGTTAGGTGCGGGTTCTAAAGTAGTGGCGACTCAAAAGGTACACACTAACGGTAACGCACAAACGACAACCAACAGCCTTGATATGATGATCGAAGGGGATGGTTTTTTCCAAATCCTGATGCCGGATGGCAACATCGGCTACTCACGAAACGGTCAGTTCACTCTCAACGATGAAGGTGTAATTGTGACCTCAGGTGCGGGCTATCCGCTAGACCCAGAAATTGTGGTTCCTGAAGATGCAATCTCAATCACTATCGGTAATGACGGTGAGGTTTCAGCACGTATTCGTGGTCAGCAAGACAACCAGGTATTAGGTCAGATCACCACGGTAGATTTTATTAACCCAGGTGGTTTAGAGCCGATTGGTCAGAACCTTTACTTGCCGACAGGGGCAAGTGGTGACCCTCAAGAGGGTGTCCCAGGTTTGGATGGCTTAGGCAGTATTCGTCAATCGATGTTGGAAAGCTCAAACGTTAACGTTACGGAAGAGTTGGTTAATATGATTGAAGCGCAACGTGTTTACGAAATGAACTCGAAAGTGATCTCTGCGGTAGACAAGATGATGAGCTATGCGAACCAACAGCTATAACCGGATAACGGTTAACTTTGGTTCATATAGAGTGATTGAGAGATAGTGATGATGAAACGTTTACTTAGCCTAATTTTTGTTTTGACTGTTTCTGGCTGTGGATTATTGCCAGAAGAGATCGAAACTTCGGATGTGACTGCCGGAACTACGGTCGTGGATGCGGTTGAAGGTGACAAGTCTGCTGAAAGTGATTCAGGGCTAGTTGATACGCTACGTAAACGTACAGATCCTGTTGCTGGCGATCCTGCATGGGCGCCGATTCACCCTAAAGCTAAACCTGAGCATTATGCAGCAGAGACGGGTTCACTGTTTAACCTCGCGACCACGACCAGCTTATATGATGATTCTAAACCTCGTGGCATCGGTGACATCATTACGGTGACCTTGGATGAGAAAACCAAAGCGGCAAAAAGTGCTGATGCTGATTTGTCAAAATCGAATGACGCATCGATGGATCCTCTTGCCGTCGGTGGGCAAAACTTAACCGTCGGCGATTACAACTTCTCGTATGCGTTAAAGAATGACAATAAATTCAGCGGCAGTGCAGAAGCTAACCAGAGCAACAGTCTCTCTGGTTCGATCACAGTCGAAGTGATTGAAGTACTGGCAAACGGTAACCTAGTGATTCGTGGTGAAAAATGGTTAACCTTTAATACTGGTGATGAGTACATTCGTTTAAGCGGCACTATTCGTCCAGACGACATTGATTTTGATAACACCATTGCTTCAACCCGTATTTCTAACGCTCGAATTCAATATTCTGGTACAGGAACGAACCAAGATATGCAAGAACCTGGATTCTTGGCACGATTTTTTAATGTGTCTCTGTAGATTAAGCTCTACAGTCGAAGAATTGACAGAATTAAGTTGATATCGATGAGGCCTAATTGGCCTCATTTGTTTTTTGAACTCAGGTCGGCAGACCTAACGTTAACGGTAACCCACAATGAAAAAACTCACTTTGTTATTGATGATGCTAGTGACAGCAAGCGCCAACGCAGCTCGCATCAAAGATGTTGCTCAAGTAGCAGGTGTGCGTAGTAACCAATTGGTGGGCTACGGTTTGGTGACTGGTTTGCCGGGTACGGGGGAATCCACACCTTTCACAGATCAAAGCTTCAACGCCATGCTGCAAAGCTTCGGCATTCAATTGCCACCTGGCACTAAGCCAAAAACTAAAAACGTTGCCGCTGTAATCGTGACGGCTGATTTGCCTGCATTCTCTAAGCAAGGTCAAACGGTTGATATTACCGTATCTTCTATCGGTTCAGCGAAAAGTCTACGTGGCGGTACATTGATGCAGACCTTCCTAAAAGGTCTGGATGGTCAGGTTTACGCTGTGGCACAAGGTAACTTAGTTGTTAGCGGCTTTAGTGCCTCCGGTGCGGACGGTTCAAAAGTCGTGGGTAATAACCCAGCGGTGGGTATGATTTCTGGTGGTGCGATTGTCGAGCGTGAAGTTCCAACACCATTTGGTCGCGGCGATTTTATTACCTTCAACTTGCTGGAATCAGATTTTACTACTGCTCAACGTATGGCAGATGCAGTGAACAACTTCCTTGGTCCTCAAATGGCATCAGCGGTAGATGCTGCATCAGTTCGCGTTCGTGCACCTCGTGATGTGAGCCAGCGAGTGGCATTTCTTTCTGCGATTGAAAACTTAGAATTTAACCCAGCAGACGGTTCGGCAAAAATTATTGTTAACTCCCGCACTGGTACTATTGTTGTCGGTCAGCACGTTCGCCTAAAACCTGCGGCAGTGACTCATGGTGGTATGACAGTGGCAATTAAAGAGAATCTAAATGTCAGTCAGCCGAATGCTTTCTCTGGTGGTCAAACCGTGGTTGTTCCTAATTCGACTATCGAAGTAGAAGAGAAGCAGGGCAAGATGTTTAAACTTGAGCCGGGTGTGACTCTCGATGAACTTGTACGTGCAGTAAACGAAGTCGGCGCAGCGCCTTCAGATTTAATGGCAATCTTGCAAGCACTTAAGCAAGCAGGTGCTATTGAAGGCCAGTTGATCATTATCTAAGGAGCTTAAGATGATTAATAACTCTAACGATATTGGTTTTATTCACGATATTGCCAGCCTAGATAAACTGCGTAAGCAGGCTGTGGGTGGTGATGAAAACTCAGAAAAAGAAGCGTTAACTGCGGCAGCTCGTCAGTTTGAATCGATCTTTACCAACATGATGCTGAAGTCGATGCGTGATGCCAACTCTGGCTTCAAATCGGAACTGTTTAACAGTCAGAATGAAGATTTCTATCGTCAGATGCTAGATGAGCAAATGACCAGTGAACTGAGCTCATCGGGTTCGCTTGGTTTAGCGGATATGATTGTGGCGCAACTGTCTGCTGGTGAGAAGTCACAAGCTGGCGGTGAAGATGGCTTCCAAGAAGCGATGCGCCGTGTAGAGCGCTCTCGCGAAGCACAGGCAAACCGAGCTGAAATGAGTGAAGACAATGATCTCGCGATGGCTGGTAGTGCTACGGCTAGTGGCGCAGAGGCTCAACAGGCGGCAAACTTTGAATCACCACGTTCATTTGTTTCTTCATTGAAGCCTTATGCTGATAAAGCGGCAAAAGCGTTGGGCATTGATGCCTCTCTACTGATTGCTCAAGCAGCATTAGAAACAGGCTGGGGGCAGAAAGTGGTTAAAAATGCCCGTGGTAGCAGCAACAACTTATTCAACATTAAAGCGGATCGCAGTTGGCAAGGAAACAAAGTAGCAACTCAAACTTTGGAGTACCACCACAATACGCCAGTTATGGAAAAAGCGGCATTCCGTTCGTATAACTCTTTCCAAGACAGCTTTAATGATTATGTTCGTTTCCTAGAAAAGAACCCTCGTTACACTACGGCACTCAATCACCAAGGTAGCAACGAAGAGTTCATTCGAGGAATCCATAAAGCGGGATACGCAACCGATCCTGAGTACGCTGACAAAGTGTTGAGAGTGAAATCGCAAATTGACCAGATGGGCGAACTATAAATAGTGAAAGCCGGAGAAAGTACTCCGGCTTTTTTGCCTTTCTTGTTTAACTCATTTCCTATTTCTTCTTTATATTTCCTCGAGTTACCTCCAATAAATAAAACTGGCATACATGTTGCTTTATACCCTGTAGATAGTCAGTGAACACTGACGTTTTTATAGTTTTTGGGGGCAGTATGGCGTCTGATCTTCTGAATGTGGGTACGCAAAGCGTATTAACCGCTCAGAGACAACTCAATACAACAGGTCATAACATTTCTAATGTTAATACAGAGGGTTACAGCCGTCAGTCTGTGATCCAAGGGACCAATATGCCTCGCCAATACGGCGGACAAACCTATGGTATGGGCGTACATGTGGACAATGTTCGCCGCTCGTGGGATCAGTTTGCCGTTAAAGAGCTGAACATTGCCACTTCCGAATATGCGTTTAAGAGCGATACCGAGCAGAACCTCGATATGTTATCCAAATTGCTCTCTTCCGTTGCGTCGAAAAAAATTCCAGAAAACCTAAACGAATGGTTTGATGCGGTGAAGTCACTTGCTGATTCCCCGAATGACGTGGGTGCGCGCAAAGTGGTGCTTGAGAAAGCCAATTTGATTTCTCAAAACCTTAACGATTTCCATGAGACAGTGCGTCGTCAGTACGATGTGACTAACAAAGGTCTTGATGTCGGTATCGAACGTATTAACCAAATTGCCGTTGAAATCCGCGATTTGCAGCGTCTGATGATGAAAGTGCCAGGCCCTCACAATGATTTAATGGACCAGCATGAAAAGCTGGTGGCAGAACTTTCTGAGTACACCAACGTTACCGTTACGCCTCGTAAAAATGCGGAAGGATTTAACATCCACATCGGTAATGGCCACACCTTGGTTTCCGGCACAGAAGCCAGCCAGTTGAAAATGATGGATGGGTATCCGGACGTTAAACAGCGTCGTCTTGCTATGGTCGAAGGTAATGGCATTAAACCGATAACGGCAAAAGACATCGGCGGCAAAATTGGCGCATTGATGGATATGCGTGACGAACACATCCCTTACATTATGGATGAAATTGGCCGTTTAGCGACATCGTTTTCTTATGAAGTCAATCAGTTGCAATGGCAAGGTTTGGATCTGCGTGGTGATGTCGGTCATAACATTTTTACCGATGTGAACTCAGATGTTGCCGCACGTGAGCGTGTGGTTACTCCTGCCGATTCAAAAGCAGACATTGCTGTTTACATTGATGATCTCAGCCAGCTCACTGGTGGTGAGTATTCACTTTCATACAACGGCAGTGACTATGTGGTCACGCGTCCAAGCGGTGAACAAGTTATCGTTGAGGAAAATCGCGGCAATATTTTCATCGATGGCATGCGAATTCAAATCAACAATGACCCACAAACAGGTGAGCGCGTAATACTTCGCCCAACTCGTAATGGTGCCAAAGAGATTAAGCTAATCACCAACGATCCGGCAAAAATTGCCGCTCAGAGTTATGAAGCTTCGACCACGCTTGCCCAAGGTAAAGCGAAATTCAAAATTCTTGAAGCAGGTGCTGTTCGTGAGTTTGAAGTGGTGATCTCTCCTTTGGGTGATCAGTTTGCTGTTACCGATACAAAAGGCAACATTTTACTGGAGCCTCAAGAGTATCCACCTTCAGGCCCTGTTGAAGTTCAAGGCACTATTTTTGAACTCTCCGGCGGAGCATTGCCGGATGATAAATTTACGGCAAACCTTGTTGCTTCAGAAGGTGACAACGGCAACCTACGTAAAATGATCAACGTTCAGACCAATAAAGAGATGAACGATAACAACTCCACCATTATCGATCTCTACCACAACCTCAATACAGATTTTGGTTTGAAGCTGTCGACTGCTTCACGTCTGACGGACGTTTCTCGTTTAGAAAAGCAGTCAGCACAAGAACGTATTGCTTCCGTATCTGGGGTAAACCTGGATGAAGAAGCGGCAAACATGATGAAGTTTCAACAAGCCTATATGGCTTCGTCTCGTATCATCCAAGCGTCAAACGATACGTTTAACACTATTTTGCAGTTGAGATAGGAGGGAGATTAAATGTTAACTCGAATTTCTAGCTTCCATAACTATCAATCTGTGCAAAACGACATGCGTCGTCAGGAATCGAAAGTTCACCATAACCAAGCGCAATTAGCGTCAGGTAAGAAGCTATTGTCGGCTGCGGATAACCCGCTCGCGACACATTATATTCAGAACGTGACTCAGCAAGAAGAGCAATTACGCCAATATTTGGATGCCATTACTTTGGTTAGAAACCGTCTTGAGCATCAGGAAGTGATTGTTAGTAATGCGGAAGAGTTTGCTGATAAAGCCAAGCGTAATGTCATGGAAATGATTAACGGTTCTCTTTCACCAGAAGACCGCGGCGCTATAGCTCGTCAGATCCAGGAGATTTCCAATAACTTCATTAACCTTGCGAATGTTCAGGATGAGATGGGCAACTATATTTTTGCTGGTACCAAACCAAAGAATCAGCCGTTCTTTCGCGACAATGCTGGTAACGTCACTTATTCCGGTGATGATTATCAGCGAAAAATGAAGATTTCTAATAGCTTGGAAATTCCGTTTAACACTCCGGGTAGCAAAATCTTTATGGAGATTGAGAACCCGTTTGGTGATTACGAACCGAATTACGCTTTGCAAGAAGGTTCTGAGTTATTGCTTGAGCGTGCAACCAACAGCAACGTTGATGATAACTCGAACTACACAGTGACATTTGTTGATATGGATAACGGCAAGTTTGGTTATCAACTTGAACGAAACGGCAGCATTGTGCAGGCCGATGAATTTGACGGCAAGACTGGTATCCAGTTTGAAGGGTTAACCATCGCGATTAAAGGGCAGATCACCAAAGGTGACTCTATCACCCTCGAGCCACGTAAAACCTTCAGTATTTTCGACAGCTTTAAAGACGCGATTGAGTATTCATCAAGTTCAGTCGCGGATGCTTCTTCGACAGCGAAATTACATCAAGTGACAGAGGAACTACATAAAGCCTTTATTCACTTGAATAAATCGCACACCAATATCGGTGCTAGTTTGAGCACTTTAGATATTCAAGAAGAGCAACATGAAGATTTCAAAATCAGCTTAGCGAAGTCAAAAAGTCAGTTTGAAGACTTGGACTACGCAGAAGCAGTGATTGAATTCAACGAAAACTCCCGAGCTCTGCAAGCGTCTCAGCAAGCGTTCGGTAAAACCAAAGATTTAACCCTGTTTAATTACATCTAACTTGAATGCCATATGTGCAATGCCATATGAGCAAAGTGAAATGTGATTAATAAAACAACGATTTCCGCTGATTTATTGATGAGAAAACAATCAATGCCGAAGCGGCAAATACGCGGCAAATACTTATTGCCGCAGGCTATGAATCTCTAGATGTTCCGGTTGCATTGGATAGGGTTGTTAGCTAAGTAATTGAAATTTATTTAATTAAAAAATAATTAAACTGAATTTCAAAGTTGGCACACATATTGAATTAATAATATCAGTGTTAATTAAACAATTTTTTAAATCGGCACATGTTGCAGATTTAGCAAGTTATTTACGGTCAGTGCTTCCAAAGAGTAAAGCTGACCGCTTCGCAAAATACTTGCGGACTCGATAGGAGAGCAAACTATGACCATTAATGTAAATACCAACGTGTCGGCAATGACTGCGCAGCGTTATCTAAACAAAGCGACTGGCGAGCTAAACACATCTATGGAGCGCTTGTCGTCTGGTAACCGCATCAACAGTGCGAAAGACGATGCAGCGGGCCTACAAATTTCTAACCGTTTGACTGCTCAGTCTCGTGGTCTGGATGTAGCAATGCGCAATGCCAACGATGGTATTTCGATTGCACAGACTGCAGAAGGTGCAATGAATGAGTCAACCAGCATCCTACAACGTATGCGTGACCTATCTTTGCAATCTGCGAACGGCACCAACTCTTTATCTGAGCGTAAAGCGCTTAACGAAGAAGTGTCTGCACTGCAAGACGAACTAAACCGTATCGCAGAAACAACATCATTCGGTGGACGTAAACTGCTTAACGGTTCATTTGGTGAGGCATCATTCCAGATCGGTTCTAGTTCTGGTGAAGCAATCATCATGGGCCTAACCAGTATCCGTGCTGATGAACCTCGTATGGGTGGTATGGCGTACGTTTCAGAGCAGGGCAAAACAAAAGATTGGGGCGTACCTGCCAACGCAAATGAACTGACTTTCGAGTTCACGGGTAAAGACGGTGAGCCTCAGACGGTAAGCGTTCAAGCTAAAGTCGGTGACGATATCGAAGAACTTGCAACGTACATCAATGGTCAAACAGACGTGTTCAAAGCATCAGTAGACGAAGATGGCAAGCTACAAATCTTCATTGCAGAACCAGATCTAGCACAAGACTTCAACATTGGCGGTAGTCTGGCTGGTGAACTTGGTTTGAACACTGAAAGTGGCAGATACACAACAGTACAAGACATTAATGTAACAACAGTGGGAGGTTCTCAAAACGCTGTTGGTATTATCGACGCGGCGTTGAAATACGTTGATTCACAACGTGCTGACTTAGGTGCGAAGCAAAACCGTTTAAGCCACAGTATTAGTAACTTGGCAAACATCCAAGAAAACGTTGAAGCGTCTAAGAGCCGCATTAAAGATACAGATTTTGCGAAGGAAACAACGCAACTTACTAAATCTCAAATTCTGCAACAAGCGGGTACCTCAATTCTCGCTCAAGCGAAACAGTTGCCAAACTCTGCAATTACACTATTGCAGTAGTTTTAGGACTCTTCATTAATAAGTCTAGACGTAGGCATGTATTGAAGACCCTTTGGCAAAGTATGTTTATTAGAAAGTGGCAGGCTCTCTCAATCTACACCCTGTCTGCCACCGGATAATACACATACGCCCCGGTAAGCCTAAATGTGTTCATTTCTCTTGATCTCCACATGGCATGGCTACCACAAACAGCCCCGGTTCTCTCAAAGGAAAGGGGCTTTTCTTTTGACTGTAATTTGTCATTTTTCCCAGCACCAACCCCTATCTTTTTAAGTTAACCCTTACGTTTATCTAATCTGCATCCTATAGAACTGACTATTCTTTGTCAGTTGCGTCGCATATATTTGCTAAATCCTTAATTTTTCTAAAGGTATTCTCTTGTGGGCCGCTAACAGAGATAACTTTGAGAGAACATTTTGGTTTTTCGAGACGTCGGAAACCGCATTCGAAGTTCCGCTTCGCAGAAAAATCTAGGAGAGATAACTATGTCAGTGAACGTAAATACTAATGTGTCAGCAATGACCGCACAGCGATATTTGAACAGTGCGACATCTGCTCAGCAAACGTCAATGGAACGTTTGTCGTCAGGTTCAAAGATCAACAGTGCAAAAGATGACGCAGCAGGTCTACAGATCTCAAACCGTCTGAATGTTCAAAGCCGAGGCTTTGATGTTGCTGTGCGTAATGCGAACGATGGTATTTCTATTGCTCAAACTGCTGAAGGTGCAATGAATGAAACAACGAACATTCTACAACGTGTTCGTGATTTATCATTGCAAGCAGCGAACGGCTCAAACTCGAAGTCTGAGCGCGTAGCGATTCAAGAAGAAATCACCGCAATGAATGATGAACTTAACCGTATCGCGGAAACCACATCATTTGCTGGTGGTAAGCTACTCAATGGTACCTTTGATACTAAATCATTCCAGATTGGCGCAGATAGCGGTGAAGCAGTGATGCTTTCACTAAACAATATGCGCAGTGACAACCAGAAAATGGGTGGTGTTAGCTACAAAGCAGAAAACGGTCAAGGTAAAGACTGGGCTGTTAAGTCAGGAAGCAATGATCTAACGATTACTCTTAATGACAAATATGAAGGTGAGAAAACCATCTCTATCAATGCGAAAACAGGCGACGATATTGAAGAGTTAGCCACTTACATTAATGGTCAAACAGACATGGTGAAAGCTTCTGTCGATGAAGACGGTAAACTACAGCTGTTTACCGCGGCAGACAAAGTGGAAGGCCAAGCGACGTTTGGTGGCAGCCTTGCTGGTGAATTGGGCTTTGGTGAAGGTAAAGATGTCACTGTTAAAGATATCGACGTGACAAGCGTTGGTGGTGCTCAGCAATCAGTAGCAATTGTTGATGCGGCACTGAAGTTCGTTGATAGCCATCGAGCTGAGTTGGGGGCGTTCCAGAATCGCTTTAACCATGCCATCAGCAATTTAGAAAACATTAACGAAAACGTGAATGCTTCTAAGAGCCGAATCAAAGATACTGACTTTGCGAAAGAAACAACGTCATTAACTAAGTCACAAATACTTTCTCAAGCTTCAAGCACGGTATTGGCACAGGCAAAACAAGCACCAAACTCTGCTTTGGCTCTACTTGGCTAATAGCAAGTATATTAGTGTTAATAAAGAATCCAGCTTCGGCTGGATTTTTTATACCTAGCAAAGCTTCATTATTATAGTCACCGTCTTCACGAAGGAATATTCGCAGAGATAAGAAGATCTAAAGGAGGAGCAACCGTCTTCAACGAACTGGTTCAAGCTTTTCTAAAGTTGTGGTGATTTGAAATGAAGAGATAAGCAGGAGCGGAAGTTGTTCACAGATGACAGATAAAACAAAACCCAGCCTAAGCTGGGTTCTATTATGATGGTGCGGAAGGAGAGACTTGAACTCTCACACCTTGCGGCGCCAGAACCTAAATCTGGTGCGTCTACCAA